>JBBSVO010000016.1:0-1463 GCA_038046805.1 Microcaldota archaeon | reverse complement strand
GTTACTAGATTTGATGGACGTGCGGAACAAAAAGAAAACGAACGAGAACCGAAACGTGAGGATACGAAACTCGGAACTCGTGAAGAAACGGAAACTGTTTTTGAACCGCACGGGACGGACGGATTTGATGGAGAGCCGCACGATGGTTTGGAACCCCTTTCCACTGACGTTAAACCTTATGAAACCAGAACCATTATAAACAGTCCAAGCAAGCCGTTATAGTTCCCATATTACAACACAAAAATACATAGATTTTAATGGATTCTTGTTCTCAATATATCAGGGAAGAATATGGGAGAAATTACTAGGAATGGGCAGCGTGAGCGTACTTCTGGTTTAGTTAGACCTCTTGCTATTGCTCTTTCTGTTGCTGCTTTTTCAGGAGCTTTTTTAATGCCCAAAGGATTGAGGGGAGATGAGCCGAAACCCAGACCGGCAGTTATTACGGTGGCGAAAGGTCCGGCTCCGGCAAGTGTTGGGGAGACGAAGAGGATGCAGGGGGAAAGGTGCGATACCAGCATGAGCTATGAGGAACTTCAAAGGTATGATGAGGAGACTAATTCAAAATATAGAAGATGGGAAAGTGCAACAACGGTTGGTTGTATTATACAGGGCTGGTTGCCGGATGGAAGAGCTTTTTCTGCGGCAGTAGTAGAAGATGCTGGAGATAGACACTTTATATTAGAGGTTGGCGGAGTTAAAGCATGGGGCATACCAATAAGCAGATTGGAAGAAATATCAGGAGAAAGAGTAAAGGAAGTTAGATTAATAGTTGGCATGGGAACAGATTCAACTGGGTGGTATATGCAAATGTTTGCAGTGCCTGTTAAGTCATTAGGGGCAAAACCAGATTACAACCGTGATACCTTACCATATATTTCATTGGGTTACCCAGATAATAATCAAATATTTGGTGGTAACGGCATAATTTGCAGGAATCCCGAGTTAAGTCTTGCTCCGCGCAAGTAGATTTATAAAGTTTGTAAGCTAATTCTTGAGTATGGAGAAACGAACCCAACAACCAAAAGAAGAGCAGCCAGAAGTTCGTTTACAAGAAAAATTCTCCATATATACCCAAACCCCAGAATACCTCTCCGCCCGCGAAGCTGCCAAAAAACAGGGCTTCGGAGCACTCAAGCGATTTGATGATAATGCGCAAACCGCCTTTTTTTCCGGTAAAACTGTTGCTGATAGAACCCGCGCACAACAACAACTGGAATCCCTGCTTACAAATGCTAATTACGCCAACGCACGGCAATTCGCAGGCCTAACCGCCTCCTCCGGTGGCGCGGTAACATCTGCAATACAAAAAGGGGATTCCGCTACCGCAGACAGATTAATGGACAACATCGCATCGGGCAAAATCAAATCATCCGATGACGTTCTTTCTTTCATGTCTTCTCTTGGCTACACCTCCTTCGTCAAAACCGAACTAGCAAGATTAGCTGCGTATAAAGCAACCG
>JBBSVO010000015.1:0-1626 GCA_038046805.1 Microcaldota archaeon | reverse complement strand
ATGGGAGAAATTACTAGGAAACATGAGCGTAAGCCTACGGATGGAATAGGTATTCTTAGGACTGGATTTAGCAGACGAACACTTTTGGCTGGAGCTGTTGGAGCATTAGGATTACTTTTAACTGGTAAAGCATTGGCTGAGGAACCAAAGAAACCTTTGACTGTGGCGAAAGGTCCGGCTCCGGCAAGTGTTGGGGAGACGAAAGTAGCACAGGCAAGAGAGTGCAGTACTGCGACTACGATGGAAGATTTGAAGAAGTTTGATGAGGAGACTAACTCAAGAGGATATAGAAATGAAGTATCTGTACCATATGAAGGCAAACTTGTAACTGGAAGAATGACAAATGGACGAAGATTTGGTGCAATAATAATCACAGAATCTGCAACCCTCGGCTTAACAGTTAGTAAGAAGGGTACAGACGGATTTGGAGTAAGGAATAGTCGTGCAACCGGGATTCCTCTGAGTGAACTCAACGAAGTATTTGGAGAAGTTCGACTCATAGTAGAAGATAGAGCAAAGGATGAATTAGGAGGGTATTTCCAAGTTTTTGCAGTTCCCGTAAGTTCACATGGAGCAAAACCAGATTATAATCGCACAAGTTTACCATTTGTTTTAGTAGGGCTTGATCTAAGAACTGACGAACTGTATGTTAGTAAAGGTACCATTTGTGGAAGGGTGGATGTAACCCTTGCTGCCCCGCGCAAGTAGATTTATAAAGTTTCTAAGCATAAATATTAAGTATGGGTAGTGAGAGACAGATTAAAACTGGAGAATTAGACACACTAAAACAACAACTTCACGCCGAACTCACTAAAGACGCAGACTGCCGCGCCGCAGAAAAACTTATTCCATTTGAACAGCGTAGTCAATATCACAAACTCTCTGAAACCGCGCATACTGGTGCAACTTCTGAAATAAGAGAAAACGCGGCAAGAGATATGCAAAAAATGCTTAAAGGTTATGCACCCCCAGAACTTACTGCTCGCGTTATAGATTTGCATCTTTCCGCAGGTGCTTCAACTCAGAAACTTATTGCGGAAAAACAAACAGACAAAGCCCTTGAACTCAACCAAGGAATCGGAAGCGGGAAATTCAAATCCGCAGATGATATATTCGCCCAGATGTCCGCATGGGGTTACACCTCCTTCGTCAAAACCGAACTAGCAAGATTAGCTGCGTATAAAGCAACCGAACTAAAACAACAGATGGCTCTCTTTGAAGTATCCAATGAAAGAACGGATGCAGCCCAATATGCAAGAGAATTTGCGTTATCATTGCGTGAGCTTACCCGCTATGTTCCAGAATCCAAGGATGAATTTGAAAGATATGCAGGAATGTTTAATGAGATTGCGGCTCTTGGAAAAGAGGTTAAGATGGATGGAACTGTTGGAGCTGAGATAAAGAAGACTGCTCTTGACATTACCAGAAATCTGGATGGTTTGCTGTCAAAAGTTGTTGCTGAATCAAATAAAACGATTGAGGCTACTGTTAAAGATACAGCGAAACTCGGAAGACATAAATTGACTGCTACTGAGTTACCGAAGATTAAGATTAAGCCTGAACCTTCGGCTGTTACTAGATTTGATGGACGTGCGGAACAAAAAGAAAACGAACGAGAACCGAAAC
>JBBSVO010000014.1:0-1131 GCA_038046805.1 Microcaldota archaeon | reverse complement strand
TTCCCTTTAAATTTTTATACTGTCGGAAACGTTTTTCCTCCATCCATAAAAATTCACCCTAAGAAGAAGTGGGGAGTTATATTAGAAGCGAGGCTATTAAAACGTTGGCAAGAGCAAACGTGCGAATAAAATTGCAAGCACCAGACCTATGAAGATAAATGGCAGGAACGGAGGCAGTTTGGTAAAAACCCAGACGTTTTCCAGCTTGTGCTTTCTTATTTTTTCAATCTGGTGCCTTGTGAGAAGCCTTCCAAGCCCGTGCTTTTCAACTTCGTCCTTACTCATGAATTCCAGTGCAAGAACATCTTCCTGCTCCAGATCATCATGATGAATTTTCTCGGCCATGCTCTTGTGGATATGTTCTTTGAAGGAAAGGAAGAAAATTGCCGAAATGAACATTACCGAGACTATTGCAAAATAAATCGGAGAGAAAATTGCGGAACTGGCAAACATGTAAGAAAAAAGTGCATATGGGACCAACAGAAGGAGAAAATGCGACTTTGGCTTTATACGCTTTTTTACTACATATGCGCCGAATCTGGCCATAGTATATACTGAGAATAAGACTCCTGCAAAAACCAGGGCCGAAAGCACTAGTGGAAAATTGAATGGCATAGCCGAAAGTTGAGGGTGTAATGGAAGCAAAAGCGCGATGGATGCAAGAACGAACACATCTGCTGCACCTAGCTGACCGATATGGTAAAAAACAAATCCTGCCGCGCCTACAAGAATCGCAACCCCGATGCCAAACAGGAATAGATCCTGATTGAAAAACATGACATTTGTTAGAAATGCTATAGCAAGGAACGCATAGAGCACGTTGTTTGGAATACTCTTATTATTGAACAGGTCGAAATAGGTTGCAACTGCAGTTCCAGCCAGCGCAAGCACTATCCGAACAGTCTCTCCTGGGATTAGGAGGTTTCCGAAAATGAGTTTTTCGATCATAAGGCTTTCGAAATGATTAAAGGGATAAAGGATTAAAAACAAAAGCATGGCAGAAGACAAGGAAAAAAAGATAGTTGTAGTGCGACTCGGGCATAGGCTGCCAAGAGACGAACGGATTTCAACTCACGTTGCATTGGTGTCGCGGGCATTCGGAGCAAATGAAATATACTATTGCGGACAGCA
>JBBSVO010000013.1:0-41304 GCA_038046805.1 Microcaldota archaeon | reverse complement strand
GAACGAGGGAAGAATGTGAGAAGGAAAGAATAGAAAAGTGAGATTTTTAACTGTGACAGGTGAAGGATACTGGGTGATATGTATGACTGAAATACGCGCAATACTCCTTGAAGGAACCGAAGCAAAGAAAGAAGGTATCGGAATTCCGCAGAATATAGAAGTGAATATAAGAATAAATGATGTTGGGTTCTCAGGAGATGAATTGAAATTTAAATTCACCTACGAAACAACTTATCATCCAAAGTTAGGATATCTGAAAATATTCGGCACCGCGGCAGTCGGGGAAAAATTAACTATAATAAAAAGCGTGATGGACGGGTGGAAGAAAAACAAGTCGATTCTACCTCAAATTATGGGTCCGTTGCTCAATGCAATAAATATGACTGCGGGATTAAATGGAGTATTTATCTCACGGGCACTTAATATGGCGTCACCATTTATGCCACCAAAACTGGAAATGAGGGGAAAATAACTATAGCGATCCACGAAAGTTTTGCGACAATCTGTTTGCTTAAAGCAAAAAGATGCATATTGTCCGAGCCGTCGGACAATCATGAACTTTCGCGTCTCACTACATATCAAACCACGAGTGCGGATTTCAGAGACTTGGTGCTCAAGATGACTGCATTATTTTCGTGGTTTCATATCAGATTTTTCGAAGGGCAGTCCTCGCTGATGCTCGGAACCCCGCGCAAGCGCGGGGTATGCTGCCCATTCGAAAATCCAGCGAACAGAGTTCGCCGTCTCTCCAACTGCTTCGCAGTTGAAGAACGCTCATCAAGTCGGTCGGCAATTCACCCTGGCTCAAAAAGCCAGGTACTCTTACCGACTTGATGATAGTCATATATTTAACAAAATAAATATTAACAAAAAACGATCAGAATGTTGTGGTATAAGTCACAAATGCTCCGCCAAACCATCTCTCATAAAGCTTTGGATCTATGCTAAGCCAATTTGGCGTAATGACACGTTGAAGATCCGAAGCAACAGACGCCCCAAACGGATAAAGATATCCATAAACGCCTCTGCCACCATAAGCACCTATGGAAAAGTCTCCTACGGGGGTGCCAAGAGTATAAACTACTCCTCCGGTACCAGATGTTTGCTCTGTAGAAGTTGAGGTAACCACTTCCTCGCCAGCTCCGGTAGCATATTTTGAAAATCTTGCCACGCTTACCTGACCGACCTTAACAGCAGCATCAAATGCCGAGCTATAATTCTTCAGGTCTTGTTTTTCCACAGTAACTCCTGCCTGGCCGTACATATCTTCATATTCCGTCTTATCAATAAGATATGCGATGCCCTTTGTCCAATCAAACTTGACATAAACCGAAGTTATTG
This sequence comes from Microcaldota archaeon, assembly GCA_038046805.1. GTDB lineage: Archaea > Micrarchaeota > Micrarchaeia > Anstonellales > Bilamarchaeaceae > UBA10214. The sequence continues at coordinate 39,963 of JBBSVO010000013.1, read as the reverse complement.
TCCTGTGTGTAATCGCAGCATCAACAAGTTGGGAACTGAGAACCAGTTGTAAACGTGTTTGTTCCACGTGTTTCATATCTACTTTCATACCCATGCCACCGATTATGATTGGAACTTCCCCGAGCTTTATCTTTACCAGCAACTGGCCAGCTGCACCAACCACTTCATCCTTTGTGAAAACCGGGCCGGCCATTGCCCTGAAAACATCAACGTAACCAATGGTCGCAAGACCATAAGCAAGGAAGGAATTCGTTTGTGCATATGTATTCATGAAGGAGTATATCTGCCACGTCGCTCCGAAATAAAGCGAATTTGTCAGGAAAGCAAGATTCTCTCCTCTTCCTGCATAGTAATCATCATAGTTCTCAACATAATTCATCAAAAGAACACGATTATCATAACCATAGTTTAATGCTAACCTGTAAAGGTCTGACTTGGCAAGCTGATTTATTCTTTCCACGTAATTAGTCACTATAGCCTCGGAATTATATGGCATTAAGACGAGCTCACGTTCAAAATTTTTCATTTCCTCGTCAATTCGTGCCCAGCCAGGCAATTTTTCAAGTCCAAGCTGTCCGCTGTGCGCAGCGGTCCATCCGAGGAACACCAGTCTTCCAAAGTTTCTTGCTTTTTCGTCCTTTGACTCGCCGCCAACAACCGAATCAACAGCTGAACGAAGGTATTGAGCGGCAACCAGCCACCCATATTTGTTTGCCTTTTCTTTTTCCCAGTGGTATGCGTCTACAAGATAATTCGTAACTCTTTGCGCGTATTGATCCGCTTCGGAAGAGAGTTGCACCATTCTAAAGAGTGGAACAACACTTCTGCGATACGCCGATCCGCCCCATGCATCCTGGACTTTGTCAGAAGCAGGTGACTCATAGATTCCTCGTACCCCATACGTCCCATAGATTCCATCCCATGTTTCTATATCAGACTTTGACACGAATGCCTTTGCGAGCGCACCCCAGTCGTTTTGGGTTGGCGGAAGCTTCACCCATTTTGCCTCAACTCCTTTTGCAAGCACGGTCTCCTCTGTTGGCTGTTCCCCGGCAAACACACGTGGCATTAGAATGGTATCTTTATAGGTTGCAAATAATTTCCCGGCAGATTTTCCGAGCTGGACTCCGACAACCTCCAGATTTTGTGTTGCAATTTTTTTATCCTGAAAATAGCGATACATGTGATTTCTGAGGGCGAGCACGCCGACGTCATCAAGCGTAAAGCCAACCGCGGCACCGTTCAAATCATTCATTTCCGTGAGGTATTTGGCACTTGCAATATATTTTTGCGCATCTCTTTCTCCGAACGAATAATTGAGGATTTTCACATAATCATCGTACTTCAGGGCAAAACGAGTTACTGTTCCATCTTCTTCCAAAACATGCAATGCGACTTCATATCTTTCTTTTTCGTAATCCGTTGACTTTTCTGGAACAACCGACTGGTATTCCCAGGTCATTATCGCATTCGCACCGCCTCTTTTCATGAGCTCAAGTGCAGTATAAGCCTGCTGGTTTTCCTCCCAGTTCTTCATATCCTGCTCGGTCCTTCCCTGAAATCGCATATTCATGGAATGAATATTATTGCCAATAAGAGGGGCAGGAACCTTTGAAGCGCTTTCCGTAACTTCATATCTAGTGGTGGTTCCGATTTTTTCCATCCTCCCGCGAACCTGAGCTGCACCTTCTGGCGTGGCAACACCTCCGCCTCCAAGCGCACCAACATGCTCAAATTTATCTGTGGTGCCGGCATCTGGTAAAGGCGTCCGTCCATACGCAGTGAATTGTGCAAACGCTTCAAGAACCTCGTCGGAATAGGGGTGGCTTGAAAGATATGCCAGCATGCGCCCCTGCATTTTATTCAATGAGGACACCACGTCCTGGAAAGATGACACACGCAAACGATAAGACGCTGGGATTTCTCTGAACTCTGCAAACGCATATTGCGGATTAAGAAGGCTATCTAGATATCCGTAGAGCTTGGAGGCACCTCTAGCCCGCATTGGCATCTGAAGAGTCAAACCAAACGGATCGTATGCTACGCCGGTCAGTCCGGGGTCGAGGTCCAGGAGATGCGGCTTTGCCGGACCTTGTGAAGGGAACCATTTTGTTTCATAGCCTTCAAACTGTGGTCTTGTAAGATAGTAATTTGGGTCGCGATGCCCGGTGAGTCCAGCCGGCTTTTGCCATTCCTCCATTAAATTTCCTTTGGTGATGTTTAAACGTGTGTCTGAGATTTCCTTTGCCGCGTCCTTCATTATACCCTGCATGTTCTCACGGACTTCTTTTGGAACAACATTGAATTCGCCGAGAGAATTTCTCATATTGTAAAAGAACCCATCCAACGAAATAAGAAGCTGCTCCAGTTCGTCGGAGTCATAGGAATTGCGAACCATTTCCGGTAAAAGGACATTGACAAACGTTGGCAACAGATACGGGTCAAATTGATCTATGGAAATAGTTGTGCCGAGAAGCGCTGTATAAACCACAGGGCTTCCGAGACCCGAAGGAATTATTTTAGTTACGGCTTTTCCAAGATAAAAATAATCAATCATCGTTGCTTTTCCGTAAAATTCATCAAGGCGCTCTGCATATGCACCTGTAACCGCGCCTTCCCCGACAAGCGGATTTGAGCCCCAGGCCGCGTTAGCAGTTTCACTGTCAGATTCGGAAAGCGAGCTTAACTGCGCACCGCCGATGCTAAAGAACGCGTTACGCCCATATGAAATGTCTCCGTAATTATTATTTATCCATCCTACGAGATACTCCACGGTATCGTTCTTTGATGCACCCAAAGCCCGTAAATCTACAAGTTCGTCCAACGGAGCGATTGAACCGAACCTAGCCACGCAGCTTGAAATAGCCTGTTGAAGACCAGAAATTGCTTCGTCTTTTGATGCGGATTTCAACGCGTTTTGGAATGCAAAACGAACCTCGGCCCTGCCAGTTACATAGGATTTTATAGCAAATGCAATGCCAGGAAGTGAATTCGTATCTAGCCCGCTGACTTTGGAAAATTCAAAAAACAGATGGTCCTTTTTCATGGAATTGAGTATTACACCAGTCAGGAAGTTAGTGGATGACTTAAAAGCTGTATAAGATGCTGCCAGCGTATCAAACTGCTTCCCAAGTTTATCAAGCATTATATTCGTGCCCGTCTCATCGTAAAAAGCAAGATTTGCAGCTGCAATTACTTTTGCTGAGATATTAGCAAGGCTTCGAACCTCACTTACTTCCGGGATTTCCAGATATAAACGACGGATTTGGTTCTCAGCATCTGCGCCCTTACCCGGAATCTTCCCTATTCGATCTTCCCATGTCTTAAGCTGTTTTGAAGTATCATCGCTAAGAAGTTCTCTTCCGGAAAGAATAGTTTTGATTTGAGAGATCTTACTCTTAAGTTCTTTTTTCGCCTCTTCAACGCGCTCATCACTTGTGGTGGTTGATTCTACCACTGGAGGTCGTTCTTCTCGTGTGGGCATTGCAGGGAGATATTCAATTGGGGATGGGATTGGAGAAGGAACAGCCGAAAGCTGGCTTGTCACAACTTCATAATTTTCCATATTAGAGTAATCAAAAGCGAAGTTACGTGCGTTTTGATTGGCGTTTCGCATATGTGATACTAGAAAACAATAGGCAAAACCGAATACGATTCCGGCGCGGTTATTTTCAGAGATTAGTTTTTTTATGTTTTGGATTGTTTGATTGTCAGGCATAATACCAAGTAGGTTGTTTAGTCTTTGTGACGGAAGACTTTCAAACTTGTCTTTAAAACCTTCCTTTACCTTCAGCTTAAGCGTCCCGTCTGCCAGCTTTTTTAGAGTATCCTCAATCTCGCGGAGCCTCTGCTCGGCTTCTGTCGGAACTTGACCAATCGGGAGAATTCCTGCGAGTCTACCAACCACTGCTGGCCTCATTAAACCACCAATATTATATAATCTACCGCCTAAGGTATTTAAACCCTCTGCTAGGACAGGTGGCTGGACGGAATTGAATATTAACGCCGTAGCTATGGCTACGGCTATTCTTCTGAATCTGTAAGAAGGCATTGGGAGTATAACGTGGGATAAAAAATAAAAAGGTAAGTCCCTGAATACTGAACAAAAAGGATTATTTTTCGAACGGAATTGTAGGTTCGTTTCCCTGCAGGGCCTCAAACCTCTCTCGAAGCATTCTACGAACATCACTTTTTTCGAGAATAGGATTGCTATGGTTACTGATCAGAGTGGAGATTACCGAATTGAATACTCGAAGTTCGTCTAATGAAAGCACACGTATATACTCGGGCAGATCACCAGGATTGAGTTCAATCAGCCAGAAGAGTTTAGTTTTAACCGATTCAAGACCTTTTTCATCTATGGGTAAATAATCCTGGTTTACTTTAATTTGTTCTCCTCGAAATATGACTGTTCCCTCCTTAGCCACTTTCTTAACTACGGGTTTTTTTGCAGATTGGGCATCAAAAAACTTGTCAGCCAGGCTTTTTCCCCTTGTTTCACCTTGAGGATTCTGAGCATCCGGCAAACGCCCAGAGTCTGTTAGCTTTGGCTCGGAAGATGGTGTTTGTGGTGGCGCTTGAGTAGACCATACAAAACCTGCCAAGTTTCCAGATTTATCGTAGGAAGGTCCTGTTACTCTTCCTTCAGATGTTTCTTCAACAAAATTATTCTGGTCTGACCAATAAGCTGCAAGAAATGGGTTTAGATTATTTGCATAAAAAAGATATGCTGAAACAAATGCAACGCCCACGGGATTGGCATCTCCTGCCTGGTTAACATCACTCAATAGAGCAAATAAGTTAGTTTTTAGAGGACCTGCAGGTATTCTATTTATGATTACCCCGCGCAGAGTTGGAATATCCGGAAGCTGTAATTGCACATCATCTTTTAACTTAAGCTTAAGTCTGCCTTCAGCAATTGCATTTATCTTCTCTTCTAATGCTCGAAGCTTTTGCTGAGATGAAAGCGGGATTTCGGCAAGCGGGAGAAAAAACGAAACTCCTGGTGGAAACGGTTTTGCGTGAACCTGAGATGGACTAATTATATTAGAGGCTATGACAAAAGCGGAAGCGCATAAAGCGGTTCTTATTAAGCGGTTCATAACTTATATTAATCAGTGGTAAAAAATAAAAAGGTAGTGTTGTGAAACAGAACCAGGGCGAATCAGATTATTCTGGTGCGATGGGCTCGATATTATCTGATTTCCCCTTTGGTTTGAACAAGGAGGAGAACAAACCGGAAACTGCCAGTTTCATTCCATCAAACAAGGATGGTTTTTGTCCGGAGTCTGAAACCGTCTCAGACGCTGGAAGTTCAAGTTTGACTTTTCCTTCAACGACTTCAAATGCCCGTTCCACCATGAACAAGTCATGCAATGGGATCGTTCGCTCATCTTCCGGGGCGGATTTTATTTCTACAATTCGTTGTTTTAGTTCCGCACAATCTTCCGAACTTGTATTCTGAAGAGTTATAATTATCATGCTTTCTTCCATTTCTGAAAGCTCTGAAAGTGTATGATCTAATTCTGCAATTTTACGGGCCTTTTCTTCCTCAACCCTCTGCTGCTCAAGAGCCTTGTCAAGAATGGGGGTTGAGACTTGTGGCGCCTGCTCAAACGGTGTCTGGGAAAGGCCCTGGATTTCGGAGGGTTCCGAAAGATTAAGCGGCTCCTGCATTTCCACTGACTCTTCGCGTTCTTCCAGAGTCTTTTGATTTTTTGGAATCTTTGGAATCCCTGCTTTTACGCTTCGTTGCGGCTTTGAAATAGTTTTTTTTCCCTTCATTACGGTTGTTTTTCCCTTGCCTTTTGATTTTGAAGCCATAAGATCACATTACCATGCGCAAATATGCAAAATGGCAACGCTGGGAAATAATAAAAATAGAAGTGTTTGGACAAGAGTGAGAATTATCGGCAACCGCTGATACATGCCCGTTGCATCGAAGTACCGCCACCATATTTGCAGCTACGTTCGCAGTCACTTAAGACGCGCCTGGTTTCTGCACCTGCTCCTTTTGACATCGCGCGCTTTGCAGCAGCTTCACGTGATTTGCGATCATCTTCTGCTTTCTTTTTTGCTGCAGATTCTTGGGCAGCTTTTTTCGCTTGTTCTTGTTTTTGTTTTTCCGCACGTTCTGCTTCTTGTTTTGCCGCCTTTTCTTCTGCTGCCCGCTTTTCAGCTGCAACAGAACGAATATGCTCTTCGTCTTCAGAACTCAAAACCGGCGGGGTAATCGCAGATTCTAAAAGATCCCGCATGTTTTTGGCTTCTTCTGCAGCTTTTAATGCAGCGGCATCTTTCGCTTCCATTTCTTTGCGTAATCTCTCTTGTTCCACTAGTTTTGCAACTTCATCTGCGGTTTTTTTCGCTTCCGCGTCCGCAGCTTTTTGTGCTTGAAACGCCATATCAGCTTCATGAATAAAAGGCCGACCAATTGATGATAACAGAATTGCGCGCATCATATCTGTGAGAGTACTCTTGGAAAAGAAAGTAACTCCTGCCCAAGAAGAACATGAACTGACTAACCTGCCATTGCGATTAGTAGCGAAAAGCTCGTCGTTAAGGATATCAAGCGCGGCCCCCTCACCTTGCGCAATATATGCATTGACAACTTTTTTCATTCCGTCTTTGGAAATCGAACAACTCGGAAAAACATCATTTATGTATACATTCGTGAATTGATAGCGGCCATGCGCTAACTGTAAGAATGGCTTTTTTGCAATTCGTGAAGCATCATAAATATTCATTTCCTCGAGCATATCATCTGCGAGCGAATTGGAAATGTCAAATCGTGTCGTTAAAATATCCCTTGCATAATCCATACGCCCAATAAGAACCTGATTTGCAACGTCGAGTGCATCTTCTTTTGAAAGTTTGTACTTTCCTTCCTTCCACCAGTTATTCTCTGAAGAAAATCCTGTGAAACGCAATCCGCCATCTTTGGTTTCTTTAATCCCATCTGTGAAAATAACCCCTGCTGCGGATGCAACCCCCTTTGCAAAATCAAAAACAGAGTTGCGGAATGAACTTGAAGCAGCAGTCACGATTGAAAGAGATGTGACCACTGTTGCACCGATCAACCAGCCCCACGGCAAATTGGAGAGAAAGGGTTTGGCACTTTTTCTTGGTGCTGGGAGAACAGATGTGATAGCATCTTGAGCAGATTTGGCAACTAGGGCATCATGAACCCGTCTCATGCCATTATCATGAATTTCTTGGATATACGTCTTAACAGCTTTTGCTTCATCAGAATCCCCGAGAGCTTGCAGATTGTCAATTACGGTAAACCCAAAAACACCTTTCGTATACAGATTAACTTTAATCTCTTCGATAAGACACTGAACCGCAGGAAGATGAAGACCTGCAACCGCACGCATTAACGCGGTTTTCTTCTCGGAATCTTTTGCCTCTTTGTCCGCACCAAGTGCGATTGCACGTTTTATTTCATCTACCTCTCCATTACCTGCCGCAGCAAGATACATTGCATTTAACTCATCTTTTGTTGGAACCGGAGGCGACGGTTGTGGAGTGCTTACTGCTGGTTGCGCTGGTGCCGAAACCGATGGTTGCGCGGGCGGTTGTGTTGGTGTGGATGGTTGGACTGATGCTGGCTGATTTTGGGAAGATAATAACTGTCTAAACGTACTGGCAAAACCTGGACTACACAACTGATCAAGAATAATTTTATCATCATCGGATGTGATACCCATAGGTCTATGCTCCAATACACGTTCTGCCTCTGATCTTCCGCCTCTTTTATTTGCAAGAAGAATGCGAGTAACAACTGCGCGATCAAGAACTATTTCAAGACTATCATGGCCAATCACTAAAAGATTGTAACGAATACTTAAGCTAACAGGAGGGATTGGTTTTGTATGTGCAGAAGATGCTTGGTCTGATGCAGATTGCCTGGAAGAAGACAGAAAATCAATCGCATTACTGACAAAATCCGTGGCGCACACCTTGTCAAGAATAAGCCCTGCGAGATCGGATTGAATGCCCGGATATTCTGCTGACAGTATGCGTGCTGCTTCATCCCGTCCGCCACTTTTATTTGCGTTGAGAACGCGAAGAATCGAACGGCCACCAAGAATCACTTCGGATTTATCATTTAGAAGTACGAGAACATGACCACTACGACCGATACTAACAACAGGAATTGGTTTTGCATCTTGAGGTGTTGCATCAGAAGATTGCGGAGCATCTTGTGGAGCGGGTTGTACTGAGGCAGCTTGTGTAGTTGGCTCGCCAACAGATGCTTGCGCAGATGAATCAATTTGTGCAGATTCACTTCCTTCTGAAGGCGGAAAAACCAATGCCGGAGTTACGGGTTTTGGCTTTTGATCTGCTGGAATTTCCTGAGTTACATCCTCATCACGATCTCCACGGCCTTCCGGGTGCAATGGTTCAGGTGCTGTACGAATAACTTGTGTCGGCGATTCCATTTCTGGAACAACTACAGAAGGTTGGGTTTCTCCAGCAAACTGTAACGGTTCCGGAACATCTGAAACAAGTGAGATATCTCCGCGGGTTTGTACCGGCCCTAAATGTTCTCCGACTGCTGCCACTGGAGCTACTGGCTCGGATTCCATCTTAATGTCATCCCCTTCAAGAACAACGGTTTCGTCATCTTCACGTGCATCTGGAAGAACAACGGTTTCACCGGGTTTTCCCCTTTTTTCCGAAGAGATTGGAGGAACAGGGGGTGGGACGACCCTGGGCGGGGTGCTCGTGCCATCTGGTTGAACAAGAAATGCTGAAGATTCATCCGCTCCGCTTCCGCGCGGGACTGCACTTAAATCAACCAATCGGCTCGGATCAGGGATTCCTGAATCTCCAGAAAGGTGAGCTGCACCAGGAGGCGCAACCATGTTTACCAAATTCGCAAAGGATTGTGTGCCGCCTAATGATGGTTCCGCGTCTTGCGTTCCGGGTTTCGCGTCTTGAGTCCCGAGTCCTGTGTTTTGCAATGGTTCCTGAACTGCTTGCTGAAGCGTAGCCGCATGAGCCTGAAATTCAGAAGAAGCGGAAACTCCATCAAGAAGACGAGTTGCGAACTCACGGGAAAAAATATCTGGATAATCGCTTGCAAGCATATCCGCTACTTTAGACGTGTCTCCGCTTACCATCTTGACGATCTCAGAAGAATTGAATTGAAAATCACCTGACGAACCGTCTTCTCTTGTAAAAGTTACACGAAGAAGATCGCCAGATTCTGAAAACCTTAATTGAGTTATTAATTTCTTTGGTGTAAGATCTAACGTATCAAACGCATCAAGCGCGGTTGCGCCTTTTCCATCTGGTTTAGAATCATCTGACATGTTTTACACCTCACTTCGGAGATTCGTCATTTGCAAGAGCATGCAAACGCGTGGCAACTTTTTCACCAGCAGCCTGAAAATTCCCAATAATTTCAGATATTCTTACCTCAGCTATATTGCACAAACGATCAACTTCGGTTTCAATATCAGTACGAACAACACTAAGTTGATTAGCGACGTCAGTCAATTCCGTGTTCGCAGCATCAAGAAGAGTTTGTGGAAGTTCTTTGATTAGTTGTACTTTGACACCAATATGCTCGTTAACCTGATTAAGATGCCCGCTGAGAGCGTCTAGTTTTGCACGCACTTCGGTAAGAAAAGCATCTGCATCCCGAATCTCCGTTTGTTTAGAAGTAAGTGCATCCCTTTTGTATTTTGCTGAGGCAACATCTACTCTACCGACTACTTCGCAGAGACCACTTGAGATTATCACTGATTGAGATACTAGTTCATTCTCTTCGCCCGTAGAAACAGCAGTATCTTCAACTTTCGGCTTGGACGATAAGAAACTTGCCAATTTTGCGGCAAGCGATGGCGTTTCCAAAGCTTTTATTTCTGATTCCAGACGTGAGATATCCTCTTTAAGATTAGCGAATTTAACCTCAATTTCACTCAGAAGCGTCTGAACTTCCCTGGCTGCTTCCGAATCCCTTGAATAAACTCCACGCCATATATTAAGAACTCTAATATGATCATCTATTTCTTCGATTCCGCAGGGTTGAGAAAATGGATTACCATCAACAGATTCAAAAGACAGATCAGAAAAAGAATCAAGTAAAGGATTGAGCAGCCCTAGTCTTGAGGTTAGTCTGGTCTGATCATCACTTAGACCTGCCTCACGTGCGGATAACTCCGCCAATCTTGGGCTTGAGCTATATGTAGTACGTACCTGCCTAAGACATTTTTCTGCCACCTCATCTAATTTGGGGGTGACTGCCCTCAAAAATGCATCCTGAAGCCTTCCGTTCGCGGCCTCAACAATCCCCTGAACAGTCCTTCCCTGAGTACCTGCATTAGCTTGTGTCATTGCAACCATATAATAAACCTCTCAAAAATCATACATAAAGACGTAGATATTAGTTTATTTATTGTAACAAAACATTTATAAAGACTGAATACCACGTTAGATATTGGCATGTATACCCTCAAATCAAATGAAACCGAATTTCTTGAAAAATGCGCTGAGGCACGGAGAGTGGCGCTTTCATTTAACGAACCGCTCGTTGTGCACCACTTTGACGCCGACGGTATATCCTCTGGCGCGATAGTTCAGGCCGCCCTCCGCGATGCTGGAAAAAAATACAAGGCGCGATGGATAAAAAAACTGGATGACAAAGTGATTGATGAATTGCGCCCTGAACGCGAAATAATTTTTTGCGACCTCGGAGGCGGAAATAAAAGAGTAAATGAACTCGCTGGAGACATCTTAATTATAGATCACCACCAGACCGAAGGCATTGAAAAACTCCAGATTACCCCTCTTCTTTTCGGAATTGATGGTGGAGATGAACTGAGTTCCGCTGGTGCGGCGTTTTGCGTTTTCGGAAATGACGAAAGCGGCTCAAATGCAAAATATGTTGATGTTGCGATTACAGGTGCGGTTGGAGATATGCAGCACCCATTACGCGGAATGAATCGTTGGGTACTTGAACAGGGAATTTCAAGTGGGAAGATAGTTGTTGAGAACGACTTGAGATTTTATGGAAGGTATTCCCGCCCTCTCCTTCAGTTTCTCCTTTACTCGGATGACCCTTATGTTCCCGGAATTTCATATAATGAAGAAGGCGTAAGGAAACTGATTTCGGATTGTGGAATAAATGATACGAACGAAAACGCGGAAAACCGGGAAGATGGGGCCGCACGCGAACGCTGGGTAAAATACGGAGAACTAAACGAAAATGAAAAACGAAAAATCGTTTCCGCACTCGCGGAGATTCTAATGAAAAATGGAATGGCGAACAAGGCAAAGACACTTGTCGGAGAATCGTATGTTTTTCCGCATCGCGCAAGAGGAAGTGAAACATACGAGGCAAACGAGTTTTCAACATTGCTGAATGCGTGCGGACGGCATGGAAAGGCGGAAATAGGTGTCAGGGTCTGCATGAACGGCGATGGTAAAGACACCGAAGCAATGATGGCGGCGCACTCGCTGCTTCTACATCACAGGAAAATGATACGCGAGGGGATTTCATTTGCAAAGGAAAATGTCCAGGATTTCGGAAAATTTTATTTTCTTGATGGAAGGGGAAAGATAGACGAGGGGATAATAGGAATAATATGCGGGATGTGGCTTCATCCAATGGCAAAAAAGCCAGTTCTTGGAATTTCTGAAGGAGAACCGTCTGTGGATGGAGGCGCAACAATAAAAATATCCTCACGTGCAAACAGGCTTCTTCTTGCTGAAGGAATGAATTTGGGTCTTGCGATAAAAGAAACCTGCGAAAACATTACGCATGGAGCGATTGGTGGGGGACACAGGATAGCCGCTGGTGCTTCAGTTCCAAAGGATAAAATAAACGAATTCCTGGTGAAAATGGGCGAAAGCTTAGACAAACAACGAAAAAACAAATAACAAAAAAGAAGGTTTATATACTGCTCAAAAGGATAGAAAGATTGGTGAATGCGAATTATGAGGATTAGAAGAGAGCAGACAACCAGATTGCATACTCAAAAAACGAGCTGCAATAAACACAGACCCGACGAGAATGCGATAGCGAAGCAAAGGAGATATGGTGGATTTTACCAGAAAAAAGACTGTTTATTGGAAAATAACTTGAGAAAAAACCGAAAGAAAGAAGTAAATGGACGACATGTAGAACCGCACGAAGAAAACGAGGAGTTCTATAGTAAATATACTGGTGTAAAAAAGACGCTTACATACGAAGAACGTGAAAAGCTGCGAAAGAAAAATGCAAACAAAAGATTCAAACCGCCATACGCGAAAAAATCACATTGGTGGGCACCGAACTGGAACCCAAGCAAATCAATGGAAACTAGAATTGGCAGGATTCTTGCAGCATATGGAATAATTTTTGAAGAGCCTTCATCCATAGGCGCGGCATTGGCACTTTCAGATAAAGCAAGAAACGATTGCGCACAGGAATGGGAGGAAATGCACAACGCAACATTTACCGCGCTTAGTGAAACAAATGAAATGAATGTAACATTCTGCGTACCTGCCAGGAATATACTGGCAATCTGCGACAAGGAAGAAAAAAATGCTGAAAAGGATGGAGACAAACCTTGGTCAGCACATTTCAATATTGTGTTTGAAGAAAACCATCAAAACATAATCGAAGCGGGCAGTACTCCAATACAAACCACGAATTTGGAACCTGGATACGCCAGAGTAGAACCGGAAACTAGAGCAGATCACGAAGTACGCGAGGAAGAATGTTATGCCATAACTTTTACGTACACGCCAGTATCACAAAACTTGAATTTGGAATCTTCTGAAGCAGTTCAAATAAATGGAATCAACCCCAATCCGGGAATAAATGGGATGAACGATAAAGTAAACACTCGAATCGGAATGAGCGAAACAAAATCTCGAAATGGAAATCGAGAGCGCACACGGAAAAATTTAATTGATAATAGGGTTCCAGAAAAAACAAACAATGAGACTCTGATAATCCCTGCAGATTGTGTCCCTTCTCCAGTTTTTCAAAGTCTTGTTGCAATTCAGATAAATCCAACACCCGAAGAACAAACCGAAGTTGAAAGAGAAGGATTTTCTATTCAAGCTCAGGTTTTGGCCACCAAAACTGCATCGACCATACAAACTCCGGGTGAAAATAGTGCGGGAACACCAACTCAAACAACATATCCAGAAACGGAAACAAATATCTCTCAAAGTGCAGCACAACCAATACAAAACACGTTAAATACGAATCCACAGGCTCAAACGGAAACCAACAACTCGTCAGGTCCAATATTTCAATTTATAGAATTTGTTGAAGAAGTTCCGATTCAAATGGTTTCAGTTCTTCCCTCAGATTCGACGCTTTCCACAGTTTCAACAGCGCCAATTACGTCTTCGGATATTGAATTTGTTCCACAAACACGACAATTACCCAAGAATCAAACGACTTCGTCTTTAACAGGCACCATGCCAGAATTGAGCGGTGCTCAAATATCAATTGCAGTAGAAGAACCAATTTCACAAGGAAACGAAACTGCAACAAGTTCACCTAACATTCTTTCACAGGCAACTTACGGGGCTTATTCCGTAATTGCAGACCAGACTCAGACCGGTAGAGGTAGCATCAGCAGAGATGGTAGTGGAAAACATGTAGGTGGAGCGTATTTCTCATCAACTCCTGGAAAACCAAATCCGTTGAGAATGAGCACACCAATAAGCCCGGATCCTGAGAAACCAGAAAACTACTGAAAAGAATTAAAATTTACAGGCAAAATACCGCAGCTGCAATAACAGAGGTCCATTTTCCGTTCTTATCAACAAGCGCGGATTGAGTAACGTTTGTTGTTCTTACGATTTTTCCGCTTAGTTTGAAGTATTTTTCCCTTTCATTCCACGCGGTTTCCGGATCAAAATTTATTCCCAATGTGCTGCCAAGCATTGAAGCTGCAAGGTCTTCAGCATAATCCGCAGCACTTTTCTCTGTCTGACCATAAGCATGATGTTCACTCAGATATCCAAAAGCCTTTTTATTTGCAGGAACTGCGCATCCAACAGAAGCAGCAAGAAGCCTGTTTGGCTCATTTGATTCCGCACGAGACATAACACAAAAAACAATCTGCCCGAGCCTTAGATGTTTCAGCCCTTCCCTTTTTGAAACAATTTCCGCACCTGGTGGAAAGATGCTTGAGACGGTAACGAGATTAAACGGGGCAATTCCGGCATCCCGCAACGCCAATTCAAAAGAAGTCAGCTTGTCCTTGCTCTTCCCAACCCCATTTGTGAAAAATATTTTCTTTGCAACGAAGTCCATGCGAAACGATAGGGAGACTTAGATTAAAAATGTTTTCATAGGAACGCGAGTAAGCTCGCATATGCCCGCTACTCGCTTTATCCACACACATTACAAACAAGATGAGGAAACACTGGAATGAACGCTTCGTTCGCGCGGATCATTGCGGCAAAGCGCTTCACTTCCAGAGAACGACGCTTCGTTCTCTAGCTCCCAAAATTCCTTCGGAATTTCAGGATCGTTCGCGCGGATCACTACTGGAGACAGAGTTTATAATTCTTTTGCAGATAACAAATTATGCAACTTGTAAGCCCAAATTTTGCAGATATTCTTCCGGCGAATTTTGAAATAAAGAATTTTCCGGATGGGGATTCGTATATTCGTATTCTTGACCCTGAGAAGTACAAAGGACAACAGGTTACATTTTTTCATCGACTTTATCCAAACCAGAATGATTCGATTACACAGGCATTACTTGTGCTCGGCGTTTTGAAGAAGCTTAAATGTGAAGTTACTATGGTCGCCCCATACCTTCCTTATTCCCGCCAGGATAAAACATTCCATGATGGGGAAGCAGAAAGTGCAAAGATAGTCTGTAATCTTCTCGCAGGTGCAGGAGTGAAAAAACTTGTAACATTTGATTGCCATTTTCTGAAAAAGGAGGGCGAATTCAAATACGGAAAGCTAAACCTGCAGAATATTTCACTGAGTAAAGCGATTATTGATCATGCAAAGGAAAAATTCGGAAATACCGATGGGGCAGGAACAGAAGTGCCATTTGAAATTGTTTCCCCGGATGAGGGCGCGAATTACCTTGTTGAGGGAGCGGGCGGAAAATCAATGAAAAAGGTTCGCGGGGAATACGAAACCGAAAACAAGGACGAGGCTTACCGCACAATAGAAAGCATGGAAAGGAATTTTGACGTTTCCGGGAAGAATGTGCTTATCATTGATGATATGATTTCAACTGGAGGAACGATGGTTAAAGCCGCGGAGAACCTGAAAAAAGGCGGTGCAAAGAAAGTCGGATGCGCGACAACCCATGGATTTTTCCTGAAGGATTCACTTGCAAGATTGAGGGGAATGTGCGACTTTGTCTTTGCGAGCGATACGATTCCGAATGAGGTTTCAGAGGTAAAGATTGGGGATTTTGTGGCTAATTTGTAGGGGGATCAGTTTACCTTCTTTGGTTTTACGCCAATCATTTTTTTTCTTGCATCTTCTATAAATTTATCGAACATCGGATCTCCCTCAAAAACAAAACGAGAGAAGAATTCCAAATCCTTGCTCTTAATGCCAGGGCGCAGGGCTTTTTTATCATCAGCAAACGAACAATCCGTCAGAGCATCCAACAACCTACTGAAACATTCCCCAACCAGCGCATCTCTTTGTAATATCTCGGTAGAAATATCTTTTATCTGTTGAAATTCTTCCATACTGATTTTGTATCGATCCACCATCTGCTCCCGAACCGGGCTATAGCTCACTTCCCAACGAGTGCCATACTCTTTATCTACATATTTGCTAGTAACCTTAAAACCATATTTTCTATCCAGGTCTAGAACATTTTTTCCACCGATCTCTTTTAACTTCGCAGCAGCCTGGCGACTATAACCTATCTTTTCCAAATCCTCCAGTGTTGGTGGTTCGTCTCCTTTTTTGAAAAGTCCGCAATCCACAACCTCCACACTAGTATCTCTCATAATCTGGTCAGATATCTCTTTTCCTTTTTCATGTATCTTCTGGGGGTCCGGGACAGTACCAAAAAATACTTTGGCTAGTGTTTGCATAACCCTTATGCTGCTGATAGTAGCTCCTCCAACAAAAAGATAGCGCCTGGCAATCCCAGAGAGGATATCTGTCTTACCACGCATCCTTCCAATAGTATAGTTTTCAATTTCAGCGTAACTTACCCCGAAATCAGATAACCCATTTTTAATTTGATGTAAGATTGCATGGCCGAGCTCATGGTCTAGGGCCCCTAGTATTTTCTTTTTTGTCTCTGGACTCTCAACCTTTTGCCGGCTTTTCACGACAGAGTGATATATAGCCAGTAAAAGCGCAGTGGAATACTCTGCAACATTGCCAAAAGCAAGACCCTTGTACTCCTTTTTCAATTTTGGATCAAGGGATTTTTCATCAAAATAAAGAGAGTGCTCTGGGATAAGAAGCGCGTTCTTTTCGGGATCAAAAACACCAAGAAAACTAGAATCTTGAACATATTCAAACTTGAGTCTACCTAACATATGGCTGACCCAAGGTACCTGTCCATATTTTGAGTCGATAAACTTCTTTGCAGCTTCAATGGTAACTGCACGTACATAATGTGAGGAAGTAAGAAAATTGATTAATTCCTCTCTTGTTGGTTCTTGGGATTGCTCACGCTTCTTGAACGGATCAGGCGCCCCCATATATAATCACCATCTTCTTGAAATTCGCTTTGCTCATTTCAAGTCTGGCAATTTCATAAATAAGAAATTGCCATCTTCTTATACCTCTCAACCAATTCTTTTGCCTTCTTTTTGTCCTTGGATTCCGCAAACACGCGCACGTAGTCCTCTGTCCCGGATGCACGGCAAATTACCCATGAACCAAAATCATCATCAAAATTTATTCTTACACCGTCAATCAGAATCGCATCAAGCTTTTTATCCTGTGCATATGCTCGCATTCCCGAAACGATTTTCTCCTTTTGTTCCGCATTGCACTCAATTTTTGTTTTCTCGTTATAGTAGAGCGGAACGCCATCCAAAAGCGCTGACAAGGATTTTCCGCTTTCGCACATGAATTCAACGATTTTCGCTGCAGTCAGGAATCCGTCTTTTGCAAGGCTGAACTGCGGCCAGATAACGCCGCCAACTTCTTCCCCGGCCATTAATATAGCACCTTTTGAATTGGCAACCGCCTCTGATAGATATGGCGCGCCAATCTTCGTGTAAATAGTTTTGCATCCGAAACGCGCGGCTATTTCTTCGACCGCCCGACTCGTAGCGACAGTTGTGGAAACATCCCCTTTTCTTTTTTGTAGTTCCGAAAGTGCACAGAGCGCGAATACTTTATCTCCAACTACGAAATTTCCTTTTTCATCAACGCAAACAACGCGATCACCATCCCCGTCCCATGCGATTCCGATATCCGCACCCAGTTTAGGAACGAGTTTCAGCATCTCGCCAATATTCTCCTCACGCGGCTCTGAAGGCCTTCCTGGAAATCTTCCATCAACCTGCCCGTTTATTACTGTAATATCGCATCCAAGCTCGTGGAAAAGGCGCGGTGCGATGGTTGCTGCAGTTCCATTTCCACAATCAAGAACGACTTTGAGTTTTTTCTTTTGGAAGAATTTTGAATCAACTGATTTTTTTATTTCCGCGATATGCTCATCTTCTGCGCTCTGATAAAACTGAACATCTTTCACCGAATCCCAATTCGCAGATGATGAGGACTTGCCTGCAGTATGCATTAAATTTTCGATTTCCTCTCCGCGCTCCCATGAAATAGTTACCCCGTTCTTATCAACAACCTTCAATGCATTCCATTCCGGCGGATTATGGGATGCGGTTATTATAATTAGACCGTCCGCCCCATTGCGACCTGCGCGACCCTCAGCACGGATTTTCTTAATCATGAATTCAGCAGTAGGAGAACTCACAATACCAAGAGAAACAGGCTGGCATCCGACTGACTGAAGCCCTGCAAAAACCGCGTGTTCAAGACATTCTCCAGTAAGCCTTGCATCACGCGCAACCAAAACAGTGCCGCTATTGATTGTGCCATGATTGAAATAGGTTCCGATTGCTGCTGCAAGCCTGAGCGCAAGCTGTGGGTTCAAAAAATCAAAAGTCCCGCGAACCCCGTTTGTTCCGAAATATTTAACCATGAAAAAACCAACACAACTTAGACTTTCCTTTTTTTAAGCCAATCTATTGTCATGCGAAGGCCATCCTTGAGTTGATATGAGGGTAAAAAACCCATGGATTTTCTTGCCTTTGAGATGTCGGCGCAGGAATGTTTTATATCCCCCGTACGCTCGCCAGCGTAGTTCGGAGTGAAATTTGTTCCGAAAAGCGAATTGAGTTCGGCAACTAAACCATTTATGGTAGTGGCGGTTCCGGAACCGATATTGAAAACCTGACCGACAGCATTCTTTGATTCAATCGCAAGCAGATTCGCATGTGCAACATCACCAACATATACAAAATCGCGGGTTTGGGTTCCATCCCCAAAAATAGTTGGTGAATTTCCCGAAGACATTTCATTTGCGAATTTGGAAATTACTCCGGAATACGGAGAATCAGGATTCTGTCTCGGACCATACACATTGAAATAACGAAGACAGACAGTCTCGACTCCAGAGTCAAGCGCATCCTGTTCATTCCGAAGCTTAGACGAGGCATATGGAGAGATTGGACTTGTTGGATCATCTTCGCTAACCCCAATGTTATTCTCCTTGGATATATTCCCATAAACAGCCGCGGATGAGGCGATTACGACGCGTTTTACTCCAATCTCCTTTGCTACGCGAAGAACATTCGAGGTTCCGCCAACATTTACTTCATATGTTTTCTGTGGATTTTTAAGAGAGGAAACAACAGAAACCTGCGCTGCTTCGTGAAATATGTAATCACATCCTCCGAACATATCAAATGCATCGCGAAGCGAATCAAAACTTGTCACAGAACCGCGGACTACTTTCATTTTCCCTTTATTCGCAATGTGGTCAAGATTAGACATGAACCCGCTCGAAAAATCATCAAAAACAAGAACCTCGTTGCCAAGGGCTGCCAGATGTTCGACAATGTGCGAACCGATAAACCCAGCTCCGCCAGTTACCATGAATTTTGCCATGTCATACCTATTGAATCAGAAATGTTTTAAACAAGAAAGGGATAAACGCATTATGCCTCCTGAGCTGAAACTCCCTCCTATGATTGGCATAAATATTATCTCAACACAGCTTCCAAAAGGCAAAGAGCAGGAAGACGCGGCAAAGGGAGTTGCGGATTTTCGTCTGAATTCAAAACAACTCGAAACTGTAAAGAAGGACTTGAACTTAAGCCCGTTTATCGATGGTCAGCCGGAGCGAATTCTTGGAGATGTCTATGATGGATTGAAGGTAAAGGGCGCCCCAGAAAAAGGAAAGAAGATAAACCTACTCTACGAGGAAAACAAAGGGCTTATCCGTGAGCCTGCAACTGTGCTGAAAGATGGTGTGGCCGACTGCGACGAGGCAACAAGAACGGCATATCTGCTGGCATGGGAATCAGGAGTGAGAAACGTCATAATGGTTGAAATGAAATAGACTGACCCAGAGACAAAAGAAAGAACTGGGCATTCTGCCATGGTCGTAATGCCGCAGGATGAAAAAGGCGTTCCGTTGCTGTATGACTTCACCTATTTCAAAAAAGGAAAGCAAATGGCTCTTGCAGTTGGAAACAATGATTTGGAGGCGGCGATAAGGAAAGAATACGCAGCAGATGCGGCAAACCCCAATTTCAAAACAACGTTCCGTTCAAATCTTGATGAGGTTGAAGCTGCACATTATGGCCAGGTTGGGGAGTACTATGGTGAACGGAACCCAAGAATGATGGAAGAAGCATACAAGAGAGCAGTTGTTTTGGCACCAAATGAATTGAAATATAATTGGAACCTTGCCGTAGCTTATGAAAAACAGGACAAATGGAAAGACGCACTGGATATTTACAAAAGATGTGCTACTGAATTTGAAGAGGGAAAAATTAATCCGAGGATTCTGGGGGCGCTTGGCAGTGCTTATGCAGCTACAGGAAACATAATCGACGCAAAAAAATTTCTGGAAAGGGCGCTTGAACTTAATCCGAATAAAGAACTTGGGAAGAAAATAGAGAACAATCTAAGAGCGATTACAAAATAATTACTTGGGCGTGTATCTTTTATCCATAATTTCTTCTGGTGTGGCAGTAATAGTCATTAATCCATTTTTATGGAATAAGATCTCATAACCCTTGTTAGTAAGAATGGTAAAATTTTTGTCTTTGTATCTTCCTATAATCCTACCTTCTTCAATAATCTCTTTTCCTCATCTAATCTGTGCATTTCCTTTTCCATCCTCATAAAGAGTATAATCCCTGTCAAACCTGAATTTTGACGGTTTGAAAGAACTGACCCCCACCAATTCCGGCGTTCGGGGTGCGACTCGTTCTGGCGCTTCTTCGCTTGGTCTTCTCGCAAACGCACTTGGCTGCCCCATAATATCCTCCAACACTGGTTTTGCAGAGTCAATATCACTGGGAGAAGTATTAATCCTTTTGGATGGTGCAGCGCAGGATGCGGCACAGAATAAAATCAGTCCGGCGGTTCTCAATCGCATGTTTTAGTTTATGGACGAAAGAAAATAAAAACGTTCTGAATCTGTTTTATTCCCCTCGCGAGGTTCCCCATAAAAGTATGCTTTCGATCGGACAGATAAACCGATCAGATACCCCCACTCTCTTTAGGAACTCCTTCATCACATCTATATCATATTGTCTGAAAAGCTTAAAGAACATTAAACCCGCAACATAAAATGCCATTCCGATGCAGCCAAGGACTGCGATGAATGCAAGGCGGACGAATTTTGAAAGGATTACAGAAACAAAATCAGTGGAAGCAAAAAGTTCCTTGATTGAAAGAATTCCAACGCTCGCTGCGAGGATTGGCTCCTTCAGGACCAGCATAATGCCAACCGCCACGGCTATTGTGGCAAGGTGTTTTAGTATATCTGGTGGAAATCCGAACGAAAATGACTGTATGGAAAAAGCATTTGTCATCAATGTCATCGCTACAAATGAGATAAGAGTTGCGAGAGCGGCTCCATCTATCCCATATACAGGAATAAGATAGAGATTAAGCGCGATATTGATTAGTACTGTGACGGCAGCCATTTTCAATTCAATCCCTACCAGTCTCATCCCTGCCAAAACCACCCGATGCATATGCGTAATCAAAAGGATAAGAGATCCTAGCGCGGTAAGCGCAAGCACGTTTGCGCCGGACGAATACTGCGCACCATAGATGACCTCAAGAATCTGTTCAGGAAAGACAAGGAACAACAAAAGAAACGGAACCGTGAAAAACAGCATCCATTTTGTAGTTACCCCTACATTTTTTCCAAGCGAAGCGTGGTCTTTTTCATCCCTGCCATGAATGCTGGAAACAACAGGAAGAAATGTTGTTGCAATTGCAACCGCGGCAACGGAAAGAAGACCTGCAAGTCCCGTGGCAACGCTGTATATTGCAACTGCTCTTTCTCCCTCAGCTCCGGTTATAAAATAACCGACCATCAACCGATCCGCATATGCGAGAACAAAATTAAAAGTGGAAACAATTCCAAGCATAAAACCAAATGGGAGGATTTCCGCAAGAAACTGTCTGTTGCTCCCTTCCACTCCGCCATGCTCAACACTGGATACAAATTTCAAAAGAAACGGGGCTGCGAACAATGCTGGCACAAGAAACGATGCCAAAAATGCATAGGAATTGATTACCGCACTGTTTCCAAGGAAGCCAATGAATACAACTGCAAAGACCAATTTGAGCAATGATTGAAAATTCGCCATCATCGCATTTTCCTTTATTTTCTTGAAACCAACGAACAGTGATTGCGCGATGTTGTATAATTCAACTATTATTATGTAAAATGCCATTATAGCAAGAGGCTGCTGAAGACGCGGGTTTTTGAAACTATCCGCGATGTTTCCCGAAAGGAACAAAACTGCGAGAGAAAACAACAGTGTGGAACAGATGCCTACAAACGCAGTGTATTTTACCAGCCTTCTGACTTCTCCTGGCTTCCCTTTTTCCATAAAATATGGAATATACCTTGGCGCAGTCATGGAAATTCCAAGGTCCGCAAAAATGGATATGACGCTAACGAAACTCAATGCAAGGTAGAATAAACCTACTTCCTCCTGTGGAAGGACACGGGCAAGATAAACCACGTAAACGAACGCAATAAGCTTTGAAATAATAGAGGATGAAAGCTGCCAGAACGAACCTTTTGCAATAAAGGAGAGGTTTTCGTCCGCGGAGTCGTGGCGGCTTTGTGCAGCGGCATCGGGTGCGCCTTCACTTTTTTGCTTCTGTTTCTGCATTTT
The DNA here is from genome assembly GCA_038046805.1 of Microcaldota archaeon. Taxonomy (GTDB): domain Archaea; phylum Micrarchaeota; class Micrarchaeia; order Anstonellales; family Bilamarchaeaceae; genus UBA10214. The sequence continues at coordinate 17,601 of JBBSVO010000013.1, read as the reverse complement.
TCATCACGTTCTTTATCAAGTTATGAAAAAGCTGGGAAAATCCGCAAATTTTCACGGATTTTTTATTACCTCTTTTGCTTTTTCCTCGAATCTCTTCAGGAAATGTTCCCATGTGAAATCGCGCTCAACCTTCTTTTTTCCTTTTTTTCCGAATTGTTCTGCAAGCGCGGGATTGCGGATGAAAAATTCCATCCTGTCCGCCATTTCCTCAGGACTATTTACAAGGAAACCATCTACTCCGTCAATCACCGTTTCGCGCGGCCCGCCCTCATTCTTTGCAATACATGGCTTTTCGGCTGCCATTGCCTCTGGCGGAATAAGACCAAAATCCTCGTTGATTGGAGTGTAGAAAACCGCAAGCGAGCCTGCATAAAGGTCCATAAGCTCATCTTCGCTCAGGTTTGTCTGGAATTCGACCGGAAGACCGGCTGCCAGTTTTCTCAGTTTATCAAAATATGCGATGTGTTCCGGTCGGTCGGACAACGCGCCTGCGATGATAAGCCTGTGGCCTTTCACGCGTTCGCACAGTTTCTTAAAGGCGGAAATGGAAAATTCAATGTCTTTTTCAGGAGTTATTCTGCCTGGATACAGGAAATAGTTTCCATATTCCCCGCTGCGGAACTTACTGACTTCTATTCCTGGATGTAGTATTTCAGCATCGCGATTAAGATATTTTTTTATCCTGCCTTTGCTATTCTTGCTGTTCGTGAAAATATACTCGATTTTTGGGACCACCTGAAATTCAAAATGCCTGAATGCCCTTATCGCAGTCCAGAATGCAAGTTTTCTTAGGGGATCACGCCTGCGCATGCGCCATTCATATAAGTCAAAAGCCTCGCGATTAGGACTGTGGCAATACCAGACCATAGGGATGTTTTTGTTCCGCAACCATTCGGAAGGGCTCTGGTGCGCATTGACAATGTCAAAATCCCCATATTCCTGTAAATTCGCGGTATAAAACGTGCTTCCGGCAGCTATTCCTGTGGAAAGTCGCTTTCCAATCGGAAGCTTCTGAAGCGGGCTTTTAAGAATGCGAATATCAAGGTCTCCAAAAGCCTCGTATGTACATTCTGGAGAATATCTGGTAGTAAAGACCGTGGCATTAAAATGCTCGGCTATTTTCAGGACTACCCGTTCTGCCCCGCCCCGGGCTTCAAGCGCCGTAGTTGCCACTGCCATGTGCATGGATTTTATATTTATGCGTAGAAATTATAATCAATCGTGTAACAAGGTGAGACGAGTGCCACACAGATGTTTGACCATTAGTGGCACCAGCGCCCCGATTATATCGGGGTCGCCTCACCTTGTTAGTGTGTATTCTGAGGGCTATTTATGGCAAATATATTTGAAGGAAAGACGATTCTTGTCACAGGAGGAACCGGTTCGGTTGGAAGAGAGATTGTAAAGGAACTTCTTCCAATGAATCCGAAGGCAATCCGGGTACTAGATATAGACGAAACCCGCGAATTTGAAATGGCGCATGCCTTCAGGAAACTGGATGAGGGTAATAGAGTAAGATACCTTATAGGGGACGTGCGGGACAAGGATAGAATGAAGCGCGCGTTTGAAGGCGTTGATATCGTATTCCATTGCGCGGCGATGAAACATGTTCTTGCGTGTGAGTATAATTCTTTTGAGGCAGTAAAAACCAACGTGGTAGGACTTCAGAATGTACTTGATACCGCACTTGACGCGAACGTTGAGAAGTTCGTATTTACAAGCAGCGATAAGGCAGCCCATCCATCTAATGTGATGGGAACTACCAAATTACTTGGGGAAAAACTTGTCACCGCGGCCAATTATTACAAAGGTTCCAGAAGGTGCGTATTTGCAAGCGTGAGATTCGGAAATGTTTTCGGTTCCCGAGGTTCTGTTGTTCCGCTATTTAAAAAACAGATTGCAAAGGGCGGACCGGTAACAATAACTGACACTAAAATGACCAGATTTGTTATGACATTAAAACATACGCTCAAGCTTCTTTTCAAGGCAACAGAAATTGCACAGGGTGGAGAGGTATTCGTGCTTAAGATGCCTGTCCTTAGAATAGATGATTTGGCAGACGTGATGATTTCGGAGATTGCCGGAAAATTTGCACATAAACCGGCGGAAATAAAGAAAAAAATCATAGGCGCAATTCCAGGGGAAAAAATGTACGAGGAATTGATGACTGAGGAGGAAGCACTAAGCGCGCTTGAGGCAAATGAAATGTTCATTTTGATTCCGCCAGCGCTTAAGGACCTGTTTTCCATTGACACAACCCGCTATTCCAATACAAAGCCGGCAAAGCATGCGAATTATCGTTCCTCAGATGAAAAGATGATGACAATGGATGAGATAAAAAAACTTCTTGTGGAAACCGGATTCCTGAAGTGAAAGAAGCTTTTAGCAGATAAATTGGATAATCGAGTGATTTGAATGCGCGTTCTTGTAACCGGCGGTGCCGGATTTCTCGGAAGATGGGTTGTCAAAAGATTTCTTGATGAAGGAGATAGTGTAACTGCATTTGATAATCTTTCAAATGGAAGCGAAGAAAACATTATTGAATTTATGAAAAATAAAAGTTACAACTCAAAATTCGTTTTTGTTGGAGGAGACATAACAAATGTCAATGAACTTGAAAAGGTATTCGCATCATTCGCACCTGACGTATGTATTCATTGCGCAGCGCAGATAAACGTCCAGGAATCTTTGGATTTCCCTGAAAAGGCGTTCAAAGACAACGTTGTCGGAACATATAATGTGCTTGAGGAATGCAGAAAATCTCAGAAAGGCAGCAGAAAAACAAAACTTATTCTCGTTGGAACATGCATGGTTTATGACACGGCTGGTACAGCATCCGGAACTGCGATTTCAGAAACGCATTCAACAAAACCTGCGTCCCCATATGCCGGCTCTAAAATGGCGGCAGAGGAGCTTGCACTTTCGTATTATAGGGGAATTGGACTTCCGGTAGTCGTACTTCGGCCATTCAATATATACGGTCCTTTCCAAAAAACAAATATGGAAGGCGGCGTGGTGAACATTTTCATAAAACGAGCACTGGACGAACAAGACCTTAACATTTTTGGTGAGGGAAAGCAAACAAGAGATTTACTTTATGTGGAAGACTGCGCGGAGTTTATTTCAATGGCAGTAAAAAACGACAGAGCAGTAGGAGAAATAATAAACGCAGGCACTGGAAAGGACGTATCAATAAACGACCTTGCCCAAATAGTAAATGAAACAGTTGGCAACAAGTCCAAAATAAAACATGTTCCGCACCATCACCCACAGGCTGAGATAATGAAACTTCTCTGCGATAGTTCAAAGGCAAAAAAACTTCTTGGGTGGGAGGCAAAAACAAGCCTGGAAAGCGGAATAAGGAAAACAATTGAATGGATGAAGGCATCAGAGCAGAAGAAGTGAAAAACCATGGTGAGATTATGAAAAAGATAATTGACCTTACATATCTTATTGAAGAGGGCATGCTAACATTCGGCGCGCCATGGCATCCGGTTGTTTCGATAACGCAGATGGGAAGACATGACGTTGAGGGAAGAGAAACACGCAAGATAACATTCGGAACGCACACTGGAACACAGGTTGATGCCCCGCTTCATTTTGTAAAAGGTGGAAACAGTATAGACAAGGTTTCACTTGAGAAATTAGTCGGGGAGGTAACAATTATTGATTTTAGCGAACTCGGAAAAATGGAAAATTCCGCAGTAACTGCAGAGATGCTTGAAAAATTGAAGATAGGAAAAAGAGTCATATTCAAATTTGGTTGGAGCAAGCACTGGAACACGAAAAAATTTTATGTTGGGTATCCTTATTTCACGAAGGAGGCGGCAGAGATCCTGGTTGCGCGCGGAGTGGAAATGGTCGGACTGGACACTGCTTCCCCTGATGACAGCAGAATAAAACTAAGCGGGGAGATTCTTGGCACTGAGGAAGATTCCCCGATACATAAAATCTTCCTGCGCAACGGAATCGCACTTGTTGAATATTTGAATCTTGAAAATGTAACCGAATACGAAGGATGGACGATTGCTGCCCTTCCGCTTAAAATAAAAGGAGCGGACGGATCCACGGCAAGAGCAATCCTGTTCAAATAGACTTATACGGGGATGAACTAATGGAACCTCAACAAATAAAGTTATGGCTCATTTCATGGTTTGAAAAGAATACAGATATGAAGAAGGATGAAATTGGGAATGGAGTATCAGTCAGCTATTTTGAGAAAGGATGGATAGACTCCCTGAAATTCATAAGTTTTGTAAGTGATATTGAGGACGAATTTGGAATACGGTTTTCAAACGAGGAATTCCAGAACCGCGAGTTTTCAACCATAAACGGGCTTGCGGAAATAATACAAAGGAAGCTGGGGGGAAAATAGATGACTGGAAGCGACTATTCAAAAAATGACATTATACAGGCACTTCTGGAAGTTGGAATAACAAAAGGGGACAGTATCTTCATCCATAGCAATATCGGATTCTTTGGACGGTTAGAAGGGGCGAAGAACCAGGACGATTATTATAGAGTTTTCAAGGAAGCGATATTTGAAGTAATAGGCAGCGGGAAAGGCGAAAGCGGAGACCATGGAAACGATGGCGGAACACTCGTAGTTCCGGCATTTTCGTATTCGTTTTGCAAAAAGCAGCCCTACGACAAAAAAACCACTCCGAGTGTCTGCGGTCTTTTTTCCGAAATGGTGAGGAAAGATCCAGAAGCGATTCGTTCCGATGATGCGAACTTTTCGATTGCCGCGATTGGAAAAAATGCGGAACAATTCACCAAAAATGCGCCGGAACATTCTTTTGGGCCAAACTCGTTCTGGGAAAAGTTTCTGAGCGCTGGAGGAAAAATCTGCAATTTTAATTTTGATTCCGGTTCAACATTAATTCATTACGTGGAAAAGAAGATCACAGTCCCCTATAGATATGATAAGGGATTTCCGGGAAAGGCGATAGTAAACGGCATTGAAGAAGACCGAACATACTATCATTATGTTTATGACCTTGCAAAGTCGAACAACGAGGCAGATTTCACTAAATTTGACAAAAAGGCAAAAGAACTGGGACTTGCAAAGGTTGTTAAGCTTGGAAAGGGAAGTGTTCTATGCATGAAGGCAGAAGACGTTGTCACGCTTATACAAAGTGAGCTTTTGAAAAATCCTGCGTTTCTGATAAAGGGAGATAAGGTGGAATAACTATGGCAACCAATGAGGACATGGCGAATGGAGTTTACATGCATGAACTCATGAAAAAGATTTACCCGATATGCCGAAGCATAACCGGAAACGGAGTGCGGGAAACACTGCGCATAATCAAAGAGAGCGTACCCATCGAGATTCACGAAGTTCCTACAGGCACAAAGGCGTTTGACTGGACAGTGCCAAAGGAATGGAACATAAAGGATGCATATATCGTCTGCCCAAACGGAAAGAAAATCGCGGAATTCAAAAAACTGAATATCCATGTTTTGAATTATAGCGTTCCTGTGCAGAAAAAAATGAAATTTTCCGAGTTAAAAGAACATTTGTTTACCATTCCACAGCATCCAGACTGGATTCCGTATCTTACTTCTTACTATAAAGAAAATTGGGGATTTTGCATTACGCATAAAGAGTATGAAACGCTCGTGAAGGACGATGCGGGTGGAGAAGGAAAAGAAAGAGATTATGAAGTCGTGATTGATTCCGAACTAAAAGACGGAAACCTTACGTATGGGGAACTTCTTGTGAAGGGACAGAGCGAGGAAGAGGTTTTGATATCAACCTATCTTTGCCACCCATCACTTTGCAATGATAACCTGAGCGGAGTCGTGTTGGCAACCGAACTTGCCAAAAAAATAATCGCGCTTGGCGGGAAACATAAATTTTCTTATAGATTTATTTTTATCCCGGAAACGATCGGTGCAATCACATGGTTGAGTCTGAACGAAGGAAAGATAAAAAACATAAAACATGGGCTTGTTGCAACCTGCTGTGGAGATTCGGGAAAAATGACTTATAAGAAAAGCAGGCAAGGAGATGCCAGCATAGATAAGGCAGCCGAGAAGGTTCTTATTGATTCCGGAGAACCGCACGAAATTGTGGATTTCTTCCCATCTGGAAGCGATGAAAGGCAATTCTGCTCTCCTGCATTTGACATGCCGATTGGGTCGCTCATGCGAACAATGTACGGGAAATTCCCGGAATATCATACTTCGGCGGATAATCTGGATTTTGTAAAGCCAAATGCGCTCGGCGACTCGCTCGCAAAATACCTAGACGTAATTTTCATTCTTGAGAATAATAAGACTTATCTTAATCAGAATCCCAAATGCGAGCCACAACTGGGTCGGCGAGGGCTTTATCGAATGATCGGCGGACAGAAAGATGGCGGAAACAAAGACGCAATCGACGAGCTTGCGGTGTTCTGGGTCTTGAACCTTTCCGATGGAAAAAATTCCCTTCTTGATATCTCAATCCGCTCAAAAATGAAATTCAGGCAGATAAAGGCTGCGGCAGATGCGCTGGGGGAAGTTGGGTTGATAAAAAAGATAGATTAGTTCATTTCCTCTTGCACACTACAATATGCCAATGATATTCCCTTCCAAAGCAATCATCGTGGATATCTCCGAACATGAAATCCTTGAAATGAGATGAAAACGTTTCTTCTATTTCTTTTTCGTCTTCGAAAACACGCAAGGATTCCCCGTTTCTGATTTTGTAAGGGTCGTTCCTGATTATCCTGTAACCTGCCTCTGGCGCAGGGTCGCTTCCATTGAATATAAACGAGGTTTTCTTCGGGATTGACATCACTAAATAACCGTCCTGTCTCATGACACGGGAATATTCCGAAACATGCTTTCCGAAATCCCGTAATGCGCCCATGTAATAGCACGCGTTCCAAGACAAAAGATAATCAAAAAATTCGCTTTCAAATGGAAGATTGTCGTTTGTTCCAACCCTGATATCGGAATGCACTCCAACCGCAGCAAGGTTTGACATCGTCTTGGCTGCAATCCCGGAGGTTATTTCTGTTCCGTAAACCTCAAATCCGCAACGCGCAAGCAAAGGCATGTTGCACCCATCTCCGCAGCTGATATCAAGGATTTTCTTTCCATTAAAAGAAGGTTTGTCCAGATTAAGCTTTGGATAACTGCCCTTGAAGATGCGAATAACCCATTCCGCGGGATACGCCATTTCGCTCTGGGCAATAAACGTATTCGTCCATTCCTTTTTTGCATCGTAATCTGGTTTGACCATAGATTCACCTTACTTTTTTACTTTCTGCGGCTCAATAATCTCAACCACTTCCCCGGCAGGCCCAATTGCAAAGAAAACATTGAGCGGAGTATTATTTGAAGTGAATTGTTCTATTTCTGTTGTTTTTATTCCGTTTTTAATCAGTGCCTCGCGTTCTTTTTTCGCAGAGTTTGAAATGAATGCAATGCAGTTAAATCCCATATCGTCAAGGAAATATTTCTGGTTTTCGACAGCGGTGTCGTGCTTAAGGAAAATGGTGCAGGAAACCTTGCTTAAAGGAGAGCGAAACTCGAGAAGCGCAGCTTCAGAACCGCACGATATTTCGCGAAAACCAAAATTCTTCCAGAAATCAGCGCTTTTCCGGACGTCGCTTGTTTTCACTACGAATTTGTTGAACCGGAACGAACCATTATATGACGACACGCCTGCACCAACCCCGATTGATTTGAGAAATTCGTCCGGTGCATTGTCAAATAAAGGAAAGATATATCCCTCAGAAGTATTTACGTGGCCGTGGTTGAGCAATTCGATTGGAATGCTGGACACGTGGGTGAGGAGTGCAAGATCGTGTGATTCTCCGAATTCTCTTAGAAGTGAACGCTTTATTTCCATGTTCTTTTTCCCGGTTGATGAAAACTTAAGCAAATAGCCGAGAGATTGGAGGATGCGGATATGTTCCGCGAAATTCATTGATGAAAAAGCAATATGATCGATCTGAATTATCATTTATTCCGCCCCACGACCCGATTTGTAGATTTTCCTAAGCTTTGGCTTATCTACCTTTCCGTTTATGTTCTTTGGAATTTCCTGAAGCTCAACAAACTCGTCAACCTGATAATCTTTTCCGAGTTTTTCAATAATGTCCCGATTAAGTTGCTTTCTCGCATCTTCACTGTAAACGCCTTTCCGCGGAACAAAAAAGCAAATGGTCTTCTCTCCAAGATTCGCATCTTCCGCACCGATTATCGCGCTTTCCTCAAAAAGATCCGAATGCGCAACAAATTCCTCAGTCCTTCTTGGGCTTATATTGATTCCGCCTCGTATTATAAGGTCTTTTTTTCTTCCTGTGATTTTCAGAAACCCGCTGGAACTTTCGAATTCACCCAGATCTCCGGATAAAAATTTCTCTCCAGAAAAGGACTGCTTTGCATCTACGTTACTATAGCCCAAAAACATCCATGGAACTCCGATAGATATTTCCTTGTCTTCTTGAAAATTCAATTCTACCATATCAAGCGGTTTTCCAACTCCATCCCCGCTTCCTCCGGCAACCCCTTTGGGGGAGTTTGTTGAAACAAACAGGGTTTCGGAAAGCCCGTAGCTTTCATAAAGCGGAATTCCATATCGCTTTTCAAAATCCCTTCTTAATTTCTGGTTGAGCGGTGCGGTTCCAACCAAACCCGTGATAACAGTTCTTTTCGCATATTCAACCCCGCTACTTCCGCGGTCAAGCTTCATCAAAAGCGCTAACATCGCAGGAATGAACCAAAAGGTATTCGCAGAGTATTTTATCGGAAAATCCCAGAATCTTGGCATTGCTGCGATTCCGAATCTTTCTCCAACAACGACCTTGCTTCCGCAAATCATGGGCATGAAAAAAAGATTCAATATTCCGGCCATATATGTCATGGGAAGATTATGATAGAAAACGCTGCCGGAGTTGAAATTGAACCGCTTTGCGAACGCAATTGAAGTCAAATACACATTCCTGAATGAATGAATCACTCCTTTTGGAACCCCTGTTGAACCGGAAGTGAAAGTATTGAGAAATGGCTTTCCAGCATCGATGTTATCCAGTATCCCGAGATCTTTTTTATCGGAAAGGATATCAGAATCTGCGTAATCACTAAACGATTTTATCTTAATTATCGGCTTCTTGTCAGCGATGTCCGAAAGCCCGCCAGTGAAATTGCACAAAGTCAGTTTATGGCCAGCATAAGAAAGTATTTCCTTTACCTCGTTTTCTCCCTTAAGCGGATCAAGCGGAACAACAACTATTCCGGAAATAAGCGAGGCAAGATAAGTCTCAGCAAGTTCAACAGAATTATTCATCATTACGCATATCGTGTTTCCGCGGTCTACACGAAATGTTTCAAGCATTTTGCCAAGCTGGATTGAAAGATGTAAAAATTCGCCATAGGTTACCGCACGTTCTCTCCCATTAAGTGCATCAAAAATGAATGGCTGGTCCCAATTAGCCAGGAAAACAGTTTTCAGGGATGGAGCAGAGTCGCCACTCTGCGACAAACGGGAAGAGAAACGCTCTTCCCTATATGTGGTTATGCCGTTTGCATCGCCCAAATCCTTTCCATTATTTAAGCTCATCCTGCTCCCCGCCGACATACTTTCCAAAATCGTATTTTGCAAGATAGAACTCTTCGTCTTTTTTTATTCGCTGGGCGATTTTCTCCAGGACCTCATCACTGGCATTTACCCGGTCCACCTTGCAAAGCTCTATGATGAGAATGCATGGATTGATCGAATATTTCACGGAATATTTCTCTATCTTGTGCATATAACTTGAATGGAAATCAGCATAGCCTGAAACGATATCAAGCGGCATTTTGCCCTTAAATGGCAGAATCGGATTTATGTATTTCTGCCCTAGCTCAAGAGTTTTTATAAAGTCTATCCCAAGCGCATAGCCTTTTTTCATCAGTGCCGCAACAAGAATCTCAGTGGTGGCATTTCCAGAACTTCTTCCAAGCCCCTGAAGCGAAGAATCTACGAAGGAAGCGCCTGCTTCTGCTATCGCGATGCTATTCGCAATTGCAAGACCAAGATTATCATGTCCATGGAAACCAACCGGAATATCAGAAACAGAGCGAATTGCATTATAATATTCAAGAACGTTTTCCGTAAACATTCCTCCAGCTGAATCAACCAGATAAACCATATCCGCCCCGTATTTTTCAGAAAGAAGAACATTTTCAGCGAATTTTCTTGGAGGAAGCGCGTATGATTTCATATAATTGGCAGCAACGAACATTCCACAGTCCTTTGCACGCTTTATGAAGTCCTCGGATTTCGGGATTTCGGTTACGTTTGTCCCTACTCTTACAAAACTCATTCCATGCTTGTGGGCCATGTCAATGTTTTCAACTTCTGCAATTCCTGGAATGCAAAACATTCCGAATTTTGAATTTTTCAGAGCACCTTTCGCAGCAATCAGGTATTCTTCGTCTGTTGCAACAGCCTTGCCATAACCTTTGGTGCTTCCATTGAAACCAACACCATGACCTATTTCGATATATTCGAAGCCTGCCAGTTCCAACTGCCTGGAAATTGTAGCAGTATCCAGAGCAGTGAAGGAATAATTTACTGCGTAACTTCCGTCGCGCAAAGTAGTTTCAAGAATATTGACTTTTTTCATGGAGATTACCCAAACAACTCAGGTTATTATTACAAAAGCGATTGCCATATCCCCGCTGTGTGAAAGACTGACAAGAATATTGAATTTAGCATATCCCTCCTTAATAATCCTAACGATTGGGGCGCCGTTCTCTTTATTTAGAATTTCAATATTGTTATATCCAGGACATTTAACGCCCATGCCGCTGAATGCCTTAAAGAGTGCTTCTTTTGCCGCATATCTCGCAGCGAGTGAGGGAGCGGGATCACGCTTTGAATTGCAATACGCAAGCTCCTTACCAGTAAATGTCTTTTTCACAAAACCAGCTTTCATTGTTTCTGGTTTCCTGAAACGAGAGATGGACTCTACATCAATTCCTATGCCACGAACACTAACAGGATTCCGAATTCCCATTTTACCAGGACTCCGTCACAGATTTGCCAGATTTGATAATGCAAGTTCGATATTCGCCTCGCTTGTTGCAAATGATAACCGCACGTAACCTTCTCCGCTTTTCCCAAATGCAGAGCCCGGAACAGATGCCACCTGCGCCTTTTCAAGCAGGAGAGAGGTTGCCTCTTCCGAAGAAACGCCTAACTTGGAGATATTCATGAAAACATAGAACGCGCCCTTTGGCTCAAAACAACTGAATTTTGAGGTATTGCGTATTCCGTCAACCAGCATTCTTCTGCGTTTTTTATATTCCACCAGCATTTTTGGGAAATAACTTTCGTAGTTTCTCAATGCAGCAATTGCAGCATATTGGGTTATTGATGAGGGGCAGGTTGCGGTTTGTTGTTGCAGCTTCAAACAATCTCGGATTAATTTGTTTTCCGCTACGACATAACCAAGACGCCATCCAGTCATTGCCGCAGTTTTTGAAAGCCCGCTTAGCAGGATTACATTAGGACTTTTTGTTTCCATTGCAGAATAGAATGTATTGTCTTCGAACATGATGTCGGAATAGATTTCGTCAGAAATAAGTGGAATACCCCGCTCGTCGCACAGCTCCACGAGCTCCCGGATGTATTCTTTTTCATAAAACGCACCTGTTGGATTTACAGGGTTGTTTATCAGTATGGCACGCGTTCGCCTTGTCATCGCAAATCGGATATCTGAAATTTGCGGGATAAAGCTGCTTTTTTCCGAACTTTGGACAAAAACCGGGGCCCCGCCGTTTACCTTAGTAATATCTCCGTAACTAACCCAGCAGGGTTCTGGGATGATTACCTCATCCTCTTCATTCAGAAGAGATGCGAGAATGTAGAATAAACCCTGTTTTGCGCCCGGAGTTACGAGAACGTTGTCTGGGCCAACCAGACTGGCATCGATTTTGTTATGACTCTTCAAAAACTGCGAAAGTTCCTTCCTTAGTTCAGGGATACCGCTTGCGCTCGTATAACGGGTAAAATTCTTGTTAATGGCTTCGATTGCCGCTTGCTTTACCACTTCGGGAGTATCGAAATCCGATTCGCCAACTGTTAAGTCTGCTATTTTGGCGCCACTGGCCTTAATCGCATTTACCCTTTCTTTCATCTGCATTGTCGCAGAATTAGCAATTGAATCAAGTCGTTTGGACATAGTTACACGCATTTAATAATGTAAATAATGGTTTAAAATACGGCACGGCGTATAATATTTATGAATATTCCGCAAACCAGGGAAATTAAGCACCGCGACGACGGCTTTCTTGTGGAACTTTATTCCGAGCGGGATTTTGGAATCGGCAGCAGACCTGCGCACAGCTATCTGGTTTCCATAAAACCAGGAAAAACCAGGGCAAAACATTACCATGAACATAAGAAAGAGCAGATATTCGTGGTGACTGGGGTGGTCGAGGTAACTCTCGCGGATACCAAAACCAACAAAAGGAGTTCGGTTCAACTAACAAATAACGGAAAAAACGTGCCGATACTGGAGATACTGCCAGGCATTGCCCATGCAATAAAAAACATTGGGAAAGAAGATGCAATGCTGGTTGTGTTCTCGGATTCGCACGACATTGAAGACACGATAAAGTATGCTTTCGAAGATTAACAACGCGGGGGGTACATAAAATGGCCAACAAGAATATTCCATATGGGCGTCAAACTATCGATGAGGAAGATATCCGCTCGGTTACGGAAGTGCTCGGGAGCGATTTCCTCACAACCGGACCAAAGGTTGGTGAGTTTGAAGATGCGCTCGCCAGCTATGTTGGAACAAAACACTGTGTTGCTGTAAATTCCGGCACAAGCGCGCTTGATATTGCAGTTGGAGCATTGGAATTGCCGCCAGGAAGCGAGATAATAACTACCCCGTTTACTTTTTCAGCTGATGCGAATTGCGTGTTATATAACGGATGCAAACCCGTATTCGCAGATATTGACCCGCAGACGTATAATATTGATCCGGAACAAATTCTGAAAAAAATAACAAAGAAAACAAAGGCAATAATTTACGTGGATTATGCCGGGCATCCGTGCGACATAAAGGAGATTAAAGAGATTGCGGAAGATCATGGCCTCATGCTGATTGAAGATGCTTGTCATGCTTTAGGGGCTGAATATTCCGGGAAGCGCGTTGGTTCACTTGCAGATATGACTGCGTTCAGTTTTCACCCGGTAAAACATATTACTACGGGCGAGGGCGGGGCAGTAGCAACAGAGAACGAAGAGTTTCGTACCAGGCTCAAACTCCTTAGAAATCACGGAATAGACAAGACGCCAAGCGAGCGGGCAACATATGTTTATGATATGAAAATACTTGGACGGAATTATCGCATTACGGATTTCCAGTGCGCACTCGGAATTTCTCAATTGAAAAAAGCGGATGAATTTTTGAAGAGGCGCGAAGCAGTTGCGAAGATGTACGCGGAAGCGTTTGCTGGAACAGGGGCTACGGCAGATTTGGTTACGCCTCAACATGTAAAATCAAATGTCCGCCATGCATGGCACTTGTATACGATTTTGGTGGGAAAAGGAATAGACCGGGACTTGTTTTTTTCCAAAATGCGCGCAAACGGGATTGGCGTAAACGTTCATTACATTCCAATTTACAAATTCAGCTATTACAAGCAGTTCGGAATAAACCCGAAAGATTACCCGGTAACCGAAGAAATTTATTCGCGGATTGTTTCAATTCCGATGTTCCATTCAATAAAGGATGAGGATGTAGAAACCGTAATAAAAGCAGTAAAGGAAAGTGTAAGTAAATAAGAATATGGAAACAGGTGCAAACCATGACAATCACTATTGGAAGCAAAAGAATCGGTGAAGGAAAACCCGTCTTCATAATTGCAGAAATATCCTGCAATCACCTCCAGAAAAAAGACCTTGCGTTAAAGATGATAGGGGAAGCAAAGGTAGCTGGAGCTGACGCGGTAAAATTTCAGACGTATACTCCCGACACAATAACGCTTGACGTGGACAACGAACATTTTCGCATAAAAGGAACACTTTGGAATGGACGAACACTCCATGATCTTTACAAGGAGGCATATACGCCCTGGGATTGGTTTCCAGAGCTTCAGGACAGGGCAAAAAAAGAGGGATTGGAATTCTTTTCTTCTCCGTTTGACGAAACTGCAGTTGATTTCCTTGAAAAACTTGATGTTCCTGCATACAAGATTGCATCATTTGAAATAAACCATATTCCGCTGATAAAATATACTGCAAGGCTGAAGAAGCCAATCCTGGTTTCGACTGGAGTGGCGACACTCTCTGATATAGAACTGGCCGTGCAGACGATTCGCGGGCAGAAAAACGAGCAGATAATCCTTCTTAAGTGTACAAGCGCGTATCCTGCTCCGCTTAATGAAATGAACCTGCTTACCATACCCGACATTGCCAAAAGATTCGGCGTAGTTGCAGGTCTTTCAGACCATAGCATGAATCCAAATGTTGCAGTGGCAGCAGTTGCGGTTGGCGCTAAAGTAGTGGAAAAACACTTTATACTTGATCGTAAGCTTGGCGGACCAGATGTGGAATTTTCGCTTGAACCTGCAGAATTCAAAAGCATGGTGACGGCAATCAGGGAAACTGAAGAAGCTCTTGGAAAAGTGACATACGAACTTGGAGAGAAAACAAAGAAACACCTGTTTGCCATGAGGTCTATTTTTGTAGCCAAGGATATGAAGAAAGGAGATAAATTCACTACTGAAAACATACGCGTTGTCAGGCCTGGAAATGGCCTTCATCCAAGGCACTATGAGGAAATGCTCGGTAAGGTAGCTAAAAAGGATTTGAAAAAAGGAACTCCTTTGGAACGGAGCATGGTAGAATGAATGAAGCAAAGATAATTGAACTACGACCCGTGCGAGAAGCGGATATAAAGAAAATATTTGAATGGCGCAACGACCAAAGCGTAAGGGCAAACAGCTTCCAGACTTCTGAAATAAAATGGGAAGAACATACTGATTATTGGGAGAAACGATTGCGGAACAGGAAAAATTATTCTTATATCGTTGTATTTGAAGGAAAAGATTCCGGCCTAGTTAGACTGGATAACCAAGACGGCGATGCCGGAACTTACGAAGCAAATATCCTCATCTCCCCTGAATTTCAGGGAAAAGGAGTTGGGATAGCCTCAATCGCGGAAATCAAAAAAATCTCGGCGCGGCTCGGAATAAAAAAATTGATCGCGCGTGTTAAGCCAGGAAATATCCCATCCCAGAAGATTTTTGAGAAGAATGGATTCGTTAAAAAGGGCGGAGATAAAGAATGCGTTTCGTACGCGTGCATCACACAGTAAATGTCTCCAAAAATCCCATCGTCTTTTTATGCAAATCGAGATATCTCCATAACTTCCCTAATGGAATTTTCTTTATCCATTTATCGTCTATTGGTGAGAGCCGCACGGATTCAATTGTTGAACCGAATTTGAGTTTTACCAGTGCTAACGCGACAAAATCAAGCGTAACCATTTCTACCCCGAATGTTTTTTTGAACCGCTCCGCTGCGACAAGCAATTGCGGAAAAACTTTCTTTAAAACATCAGCGCGGAATGCTGCGAAACCTGGGCAGAATTGCGGGATTTTCATTCCAAGGCGGGAACTTTCACTTAGACCGACCATTTCATTGAAGAAATTTGCAAAAAGACCGCTGCGGGAATCGAACTGAATATATCCAACGGAAACAACTGCAACCTCCGAAACTACTGGAGCAAGAACCCTTGCAATATCCTCTGGCTGATGCTCAAGGTCTGAATCCATACGAAGAATAATTGTGCTTGATAACTGCAGGCCATTCGCATCAATATAGTCAAGAGCGGCCTTCATTCCATCCAAAACCGCAGCAGTAGCCCCTTCGTTCTTCTTTTTCTGGATTAACGTGAGTGGAAGATTTGAACTTTTTTCCGCACTGCGAATTACCTTAACCGTGCAGTCCGTGCTTCCGTCATCAACTACGATAACCTGTTTTGTAGTTATTCCGCTTTTTTTCAACTCGGAAACGGATTTTTCGAGCCGAACTAGAAGGTCTGACATGGAATTTTCCGAATTATAAGCCGGAATATGAATTATAAGGTTCCGGTCAGGTTTCTTTGATTTCTCGGCTTTCGCTTGTCCGGGCATATATGGGTATTCGGAAGAAAGGTTTATAATTCTCTGACGAAAAGAATTGTAAGTGATATGATGAAGTTTCTTATTATCGGGTGTGGCTCAATAGGCAGAAGACATGCAAAAAACCTCAAGGAACTTGGAGAAGAGGTTATAGGTGCAGATATTGTTCCGGATAACAGAAAATGGGCTGAGGAAAACTTAGGAATTAAAACATACGAAAAGGCAGAGGATGCCCTCCGCAACGAAAAACCAGACGCAGCGCTTGTTTGCACCCCCCCACATCTGCATGTTCAGATTGCAAAGCAAGCGTTGGCAGCCAAGGCACATGTCTTTATGGAAAAGCCGATTTCTCACGATGGAAAAGGAGTAGACGCGCTGCTCAATGCAGCGGAAAAAAAGAAGAAAATAATCGCAGTTGGATATAACCTGAGATTTCACAAAGGAATAGCAAAGCTAAAGGAACTGATTGATAACGGAAAGATTGGGAAGATTCTATCTGCAAGACTGCTCTTTGGTCAATACCTCCCGAACTGGAGACCAACCCAGGATTATAGGAAAAGCTATACTGCAAGCAAAAGCATGGGTGGCGGGATAATTCTTGACGATTCACATGAAATAGATTATGCCAGATGGCTTATGGGTGAAGTGGCAGAAGTCAATTGCACAGCCGCAAAAGTAAGCAGTCTTGAAGTGGAAACCGAGGACACCGCAGATATGACACTAAAGTTCAAAAGCGGTTCAATCGCGCAAATTCATATGGATTTTGTAAGACAGGACTACGCACGCAATTGCGAACTTATTGGTGAGAAAGGAACCCTGAAATGGGATTACACGAAAGCCGCAATAGAAGTGTATGATGCTTCGACAAAACAAACAGAAACCATTGACGTTAAATGCGAACCGAACGAAATGTATGTTGATGAGATGAAGCAGTTTATAGACTGCGTGCGGAACAACAAAACTCCACTCGTTAACGGATATGAAGGAAAGAAAACCCTGATGGTTGCGCTTGCGGCTAAAAAATCATCAGACGGCCGGAAGGCGGTGAAGATAAAATGACTCAAATAATCGCGATTCTTCAGGCAAGGCTTGGCTCCACAAGATTACCAGGAAAATCAATGGCAGAATTGAATGGAAAACCGCTTTTATGGCACGTGATCCAGCGGCTCAAAAAATCAAAAACCATAAACAGGATAGTTGTTGCCACGACTACAAATGAGGCAGACAACAAAATCGCTCAATTCGCAAAAGACGAAGGAGTGGGATATTTCCAGGGAAGCGAAAATGACGTGCTTGACAGGTATTATCAGGCTGCAAAGGCAAACGGCGCCAGTAAGGGAGATGTGATTGTCCGAGTTACAGCGGATTGCCCGCTTCTTGACCCGGAAGTTGTTGATAACGTCGTAAGAAAATTCGTTGAGGCAAACGAAACGGATGAAAAATACGACTACGTCTGCAATACCCAGCCTCCGACTT
>JBBSVO010000012.1:0-1302 GCA_038046805.1 Microcaldota archaeon | reverse complement strand
ATTTCGTTTGTAGCGATATACTTCATGACGTCTTCGATTGCCATTTTACCACCGAGTCTGTAATCGGGTATGAGATTTAAAAGAATTGGGTTATTTGATTTGGATTAAGTGGAGATTAGTTCTAGTGCAAGCTTATGCACCTCTGCCAAAAATTCCGGAGTATGTGGTCGTTCAAGATTATCAGTTTCACCGGAAAGTGCAGGAAGACGCGAAGTCGTCCTACTTCTCAAAAATGAAGACATTGCAAAATCGTAAAATTGAAAACCATAATCTTCGTCTTCAGTAAGATGGCGGATGGCCACGACGAGATTCAATAACCGAGATATTAACAAATCTGAGGGCAACCCAAAAGGCCAGAACATGTCTTTCCCTCCTAAAGCCGCCTTGTCTGCTTCGGATAGTGGAACCGTGAGACGATTCGCTGTAGAACGAAATGAGTCTTTTAAAGTTTGTACAAAATCCCTGCGCTGAAAGTATATCAAAATCGCAAGGGCAGGGGCCTGGTGACCGATATATCCCCCACTGGCCATGGGATAAACTATTTCCTGTAAGCTTCTTGGGAATGGCAAGAGAACATGTTTTGCTTTCCAATCACTATCTAAATTCCAGGTGCTTACCCCTCCCCTACCAATATTATCCAAAGACGAGGAAAAAAAACCAAACTGCCAAAAAGAAACCGCGAATAAATCGGACAAAACCTTTTCGGTTTCTTTGTCCAGAATTCCAGCTCTTTTGAAATGATATCGATAATATGCGTGTAGCACGTCAGAAGCACAGTTTGGCTCTGGATTGTCGGAATGAATTGCTTCACCCAAAAGCTGCCCTGCAAAAGAAAGAGAAGAATCTGCCAAAGCAAATGCTACATGTGGGAAATAACCACCCCACCAGTGTCCTATTAACCAGTGATCTCTGTCTAGCATTTTCCTGATTATACGTTTTACGGGTTCTGAAAGTTCTGGATAAGCATCGATAACTTTTTCATGAGGTAAAATATTTCTATCGAGAAGCCTCAAAATACGAATTTTGGCGGGCACCTCATTTTCAGCTTGAGACGAAGCCACACGCTCGCAAAGAGGCGTACTCAACACTGCTCTTCTTTTACTGGCATCAGTATCACCCATCCTTTCAATTTGTTTCAGACGGGCAACTAATCGCTTAACAGTTATCACTAGTTTAGATAGATATAGATTGTTTTAAAAAGTGATATGGACTGTTGTCAACTACGGGAAATAAGATTCGGATATTTTGAATCCTTTCTCCTGAACAAGACAATACGCGACAGATAATCCTCGTTTATCGTAT
>JBBSVO010000011.1:0-59463 GCA_038046805.1 Microcaldota archaeon | reverse complement strand
ATCACCATTGTAACGTCGTCAATCTTAGTTGGACCAAGACCAACATCTGCTGCAATAGATGAAGCAGAAGTATCCTTTGAAGTGCAAAACGGATAAGTTCCATAATAAACAGAAAGCATGAAACCCTGCGAACCTTCCACAAGAACGTTTTTCGCTGAGTTCACTTCCTTGGGAACATCAGCAAGATATTTTTTGAAATCTTCATGTCCTGGTTCAGCAACATAATCTGCGATTGTTTTTGCAGTTCTTGCCGCTCTTCCAGAAACCGCCGGACCGCAGCCTGTTTTCGTGGTTCCAATTCTGGCGGAATTCGCGCTTGATGCATCTGCTTCGATGTGTTCCTGGGTAATAAGCGTTGCGCGCGGATCAACTCCGGCACGCCCGTCCGTCTTTGTCATTTCGACTTCTTTAAGGAATACATCTGGATTAACTGCAACACCTGCACCAATCAAAATCCGGGCATTTTCATAAACAAAACCGCACGAAAGCATTCTCATGGGAAATCTTTGGCCTTTATACCAGACTTCATGTCCCGCATTCGGCCCAACACCGCCACGTGCAATGATTTCCGGCTTATCATGGATTGCAAGATAGGAAATGATTTTACCCTTGCCTTCGTCGCCATATTGACCGCCTACTACGATGTTGTTTGTCATAAAAATTTCACCTCTAAATTTTTATAATGTCGGAAACGTTTTTCCTCCATGTCATAAAAAGCACCTTTCTTATTGCCCTGAGCCTTGGGCTCTGGGCCTTGAGCTACGTAGTGTTCCGCGCGAGCATAAGCGAAGCGCTCTGCCCACGGCTCATTGCTCATGGCTCAATGCCGAAATAGTATCTCAACGCACTTTTTTAACGCTTCTTGCGGAGAGGCACGAACACGCGCTCCTGCAGCCTTATAATGCCCGCCACCTTGACCTTCAAGTTCTGCACTAACCTGCTTCATTATCTCGTTAAGCTTAATCGTATGAATATTTTTATTGACTCGCCCGGAAATTCGGGTTATAGAATTATCCTGAGAGTCTGCCTTTGCCACAAACGCAACATCCAGTCTTTGCACAAGGGTTTCCGCAACATCGGATTCCGAAGAGCCTGCCTCGCAAAATGCAACCAGGATACCATTGCTATAAGCGTATCTAACATTCTGAAGCGCCTTGACAAGAGCGACCTTTTTATCATCGCTTCTGGGTGGGTCTGCATAAAATAAAAGGTCGGTGTAACTCGCACCGCTCGTTTTCATGAGCCGCGGAAAGAGCTCGAATGTCTCCTTTCTTCCAGAACTAAAACGCGCCGTGTCCGAAATAAACGCAACCGCAAGAGCAAACGGAATCAATGCAGATACGCCTTTTTCTTTATTTTTTTCTGCCTTGGTACCAAGCAGTATGGCGATCAACTCTGCACAGGATGGGGATTCCTCGTCAATAAACTCAAAATCAGCAGAAACATCTTTGCCACTTGTCCTATGGTGGTCAAAAACAGCAATAATCTTCCATCCGCGCTCCTTTACGTTTGGCAAAAGCGCATAGGTGGAACAATCCACAACAACAAGGCCACCATAATCAGAAGGCGTGACATCGCCAAGCATTCTGGTAGTTATCCCCAGCTTTTCCGAAAGCGGCTTTGATCGATCATCAGGCTTGTCTAAAAAGAGTATCTCACTGGATGGAACAGCCTTGGAAAGCGCATAAGCGCTTGCAACCGAATCTATGTCTGCCTCTCGGTGCATGGTTATTGCTATCCGCTTTCCGCGGACAAAACGCAAAAATTTAGAAAAAAGATTTTTTTGATTATTGGATGCCACTTTCTCCTGCGCCTCCACCCATCTTGTAACCTTTCATTTTATCTTCAAGTTTCTTCTGTAATACTGAAAGGTGCGCACGAAGTTTTTCCTCCTGCTTTTCCAAAGTAGAGGACCGTATTTTTGCAAGATCTTGTCTTTCCTTCAGGTCTTTATCTGCATCTTCTTTTGTTGTTTTAACCATTACCGAACCAATTGATTTGAAAACATCTCCCTTTGATTTCTTTAATTCCTCTTCTGCAAGACTTATTTCATTGAGCTGCAGCTGGAGCTGGTGTTTCTGCAATACAATTGATTGCAATTGTCTTTCAGCATTTTGGTATTCCACAAGCGATCTTTCCAATTCAGGATCTGGTTTCACACATATCACCCTTTTTATTGCCTTGAGCTTTGGGCTCTTGGCCTTGAGCTCGTAGTAATCCGCACGAGCATGAACGAAGCGCTCTGCCGTGATGAACCGCGCGAAGCGCCCTGTAGGTCCGCCCACTGCTCATAGCCAATTACTCAGTATTTACATCATCATTCGTGTTTTTATTGGATTGTAAATCCTATCGGATTTCCAATGCACACAAAATTTATGAAATTTTGTGTTTTACTACCACGCCGGCATTAATGCCTTCAATGACCTGCAGAGAACGCAAATATGAGTTAAGCGTTGCGCGCATGGACGTGGTATCATCGGCAACAACTGAAAGCAAGAGCATGCTTCCCTTTACTTCCACTGTGCTGTCAACCCTTTTCTTAAAATCCTCTTCTTGCTTAAGCGCATCACATGCGGCCTTTGCGGACGAGGCAGATAAAAAATAAAACTCAATATTACATTTTGATTTCATAACATCTACTGCCATTAGCTTCTGGCTTCTAGCCTTTAGCTTTTAGTTACTAACCGCCAATAGCTAACTGCCAATTGCCAATAGCTAATCCGTCTTCATATCAAGTGCAACTGGAGGCCTTGCCTTAAGTAACATCTTGTCTCCTGTCGGAGGAAACTGAAAATCCTTCATATTAGCTATATCTATTTTCTCCCCGGTTTTCCAGGAAATGTATTCGCCCATTTTATCACCTTTAATCTAGTCGAACGCGAAATTATGACTCATATTCTGCGACAGTTCTTCGCACTACGTTACCCGAATCTGTGGCGAACGAATATGCCCCGCCAGCAAATAATGCCTCACAGGATTTGCATTTCCACAGTGCATAAGCCTTTCGAACGACCTTGAGCTTTCCGCATTTCGGACACTCATACCTTGTACACTTTGACTTGAGTGCTGCATTTACCAGCTTTCGTAGTTTCGCACCATATTTTTGAGTATTAAGCATATAAATCCCCTCACAATAACCTGATTAATGGTTACAATAATGGTTACAATAATCTTCTTAGTTCATCTCCTTTTTTAAATGCAATGTCTATGCAGCTCATAAGGTCACCCTTACTCAGAGAACCATGCCTTTTCTGCATTGAACAAACATGAGTTTCTGTTGTAGTAATAGTTATCGAAGTATCTGCAGCCACTTCTTCTTCAAGGCTCGGATCAACCAGCCAGTAATCACCAGTCTTTGCAAAACTCGATGCAATTACCTTTGATTTTGGATCAAGAGAACGAACATAATCATTGCGCACGATCTTTCCATTCTCAACCTTTGGCACTTTTGTATCCATAAGTGCGCCCATTGCCGCAAGTCCGGCAGTATCAATAAGGTTTCCTCCGTGATCAAGGATATACAGGTCAATATAACATGAAAGTGCTTTTCCCTCTTCGATAAACAGGGATTTTGTATCGACAATCTCCGCGCTGCGGATTCCCCTGTCAACAACACGCGCGAGCTCAATTGCATTTTCATCTGGAGGACCAGGTTCAAATGTTGGAGACGCAGTTGGCAAAAATTCGGCACCAGTTACGATCGTACCTTCGTTTGGTTTGTCTGGGTAAGGAACCGAAATATCAAATTTTACTGCCGCAAGTACTTGTGATCTACCCAATCTTGCAAGAGCCGAACCTTCCGCAGTGTCAAGCACGCCTTTTTTCAATTCGGCTGGCCTTAGTTCATCGAATTTCCGGTTATCAAATCTCAATCCTTTCTTAAGAAGATTGAGAAGAACATCTCTTCTTATTCCGCGCATAATCATATCTTTAAATGTGTCTGCCATCAGTATCACCTCAATTACAAACTGATTTTTTGCTCGGACAGTGCTGCATTTTCATAGATCTTACGAATCGCCGCTGCCTGAACTTCATGGACCTTTTCGCAACTTTTCTCAGCCATGTCAAGAGCATTTGAAATTTCCTCTTTTGTCAAAAGACCATCCATTTGAAGCAAGAGAATATCTTTTTTCCTGTGAGAAAGTGCAATCGGCATATCAGATTGACCGAAATTGTCTTCATCCTTCCCCAGGTCAACAACCATCTGGCCATCAACTTTCCCGGTAGCTATTGCCGAAACCACATCACGCATTGGAATGCCTGCGCTTGCCAATGCAGCAGATGCTGCAGTAATGGAGGCAACCCTTGTTCCCCCATCTGCCTGAAGGACATCAATGAAAATGTTTATCTGGGTCTTTGGAAAATTTTCAGCAATGATCAGGTTTTCGAAAACCTCGCGAATTACCTTTGAGATTTCCAAACTTCTCCGGTTCGGACCGCTTCGGCCGTGCTCGCTAAGCGAGGCAAACGGACTCATTGAATACCTGCATTTTATCAAGGCCCCATATGGACTTGCTTCATGTTTTGGGATGCATTCCCTTGGGCCATAAACCCCGCAGAGAACCTTGTTTCCACCCCATTCAACCAAAGCAGAACCATCAGCAGAGCTGATTACACCTACTTCTATTCGCAATGGTCGGATTTCATCAACAGTCCTGCCATCAGTACGTTTTCCATCGATTATAAGCTGTTTATCTGTATTTCCTGACATAAGATTCACCTTGTATCATATTTGTTTCTATCAAGCATTTGTTCCCTTATTCTCGTCCAAAAATCTGGATATTTCATCCGTAAGACCGGACATGTGCGCTTTTTGCATTATTATATGTATAACTCTCAGAACAAGCGGAATATCATTCTCGCTTATCCAGACGTAGCCGTTCTTGCCAACGACAACATCGCTTTGTGTCTTTTCCTTTATCATATTTATCATGCTGCTTTTCTTTCCGATAAGCCTTGGGATTTTCGCGGAAGGAAATGAAACAATTTTTCCTTTCGGAAGCCTGCGGACATCAGCCAAATCTACGCTTCCGACCTCGTCCACGCATTTTACAACGCCCATGACAAAATCGCCTACATTGAAGTCCGCCCTTGTTTCTCTTGATGATAAAAAGCCAGGGTATGGAAGATTCAGGTCTATATCATAACCAGAATGTCTTGAAGCAGTTATTACACCCACGACAACATCTTCTGGAGCGGGCCTGAAAACAGATTCGAGCGGAACATATCGTCCCTCGTCGTCCATCATGCCAAGTACTGCGGCATACACAGAATTCCCTTCTAAAAACGTATATGGGATAAATCTTTTTTCATCTGATATTTTCTCTCCTGGGAGAATTATTTTTCGCATTGATTCACCTTCGTTGAGATTTTATCTGGCCAGACACCTCGGTCAGACTCCAGATTTAAAACACGCATAAAATCAGAGCGAATGTTGATTTGATTCCAGCGAACCTTAATATGTAATCCGCCAATTCATGCGTTTCTGTTTGTCTTCAACGCTATTATTGGGTGGGGAAATGTTTTTAAAGTAGATTACTTCGTCAACAACTTCGTCTCAATCTGTCCTGCAGTCAGCTTGTTCAATTTATCATAGAACTCGCCCTGCATTCCCCCGAAGATTTCGACAACCACTATCAGGTCGCCCATTTTGGACCATTCCTCACGTTCGATTCCATAGCTTTTCAATGTGCCGTAACAACGATGGGCATATGCAGCAGGCACTTTCACCGCAACCTTTACTTTTTCAAATTTAAGAGGGATTATCGGTCGCAACTCCTTTATAATATCAGTAAGCTGCTCTCTTGCATCCTTGAACGGATCAACATGGATTTTCGCTTCTTCAAGCGCGGTTTCTATTCTGTGTTGCGTGTGCGGAGCATTTGTTCTCGGATCAATGGATTCACGCATGAGAATCGCAACAATCTGCTTGTGCTTTTCTTCTGTTTTTTTGCGTCTCTGGTCAGTGGTTAGCTGGACTTCTCCTTTGTGGAGAATGAATTCAAGGATTTTCAGTACATCAGTTGTTCCGAAAACCTTTTCCACATCTCCTGCTTTGGCTTTTTCACCTTTTCTTGCATCTGCATAGACTTCTTCAGAAACAAGGATATTTTTTATATCTTTTTTTGAGCCGTCTAAGTACATGTATGCCAGGTCCGGATCAACGTATAATTCGAAATGCTTTCCGTCGCGATCGTATGATGCGAATATTGCCTTGTCCAAAGATGCCATAAAAATCACATGATTTTTATTATTTCGAAAATCGCTGATTTTCTCGAAGCCATAAGAATCAGCCCACAATGTTATCACACGCACATTTTTAAAATTTAGTTCCGTAGTCCCTTGAGTGATTTTTATGACCGAAGGACAAACAACCAGCGGAAACACTGGAGATAAGATAACAATAAGCAAGGATGCGGTTTATGGAACCGCGGTATTGGTGCTGATTGTTTTATTGGCACTGTCGCTTTACACAGGCGGATTCGGATTGTTTGCAAAACCAGGAGGGACTACCCCACCAAATGGAAATCTGCCACCTGCCGGAAATAACGGGACCACGACACAGCCACCTGCCGGTGAGGAAACCCTTCCTTTAGTCGGGGTAATCTCACTTGGTGAAAATGCTATTCTGGGTCAAAAAGATGCCCCACTTACCATAATACAGTTCAGCGACTTCCAGTGCCCATTCTGCGGAAAATTCTACAGCGGTGCAGAGGCATGGATGAAAACCAACCTGATAAACACTGGATTAGCAAAAATGTATTACCGGGATTATCCGCTTGGATTTCATGACAAAGCAGATGATATGGCACTCGCGGCAAGATGCGCAGGAGAGCAAAATAAGTTCTGGGAAATGCATGACCTGATATTCGGAAAGCAAAGTGAATGGAGCGGGCTTCCTGAAGCAAGTGTGGTTGAGACTACGACCGGATATGCTACTGCCATAGGTGCGGATAAAGGCCAGTTCAGCGACTGTATGGCAAAGAAGAAATATTCCGCAAGCATCCAAAAGGATTTCCTTGACGGACAGTCAGCAGGAGTTGATGGAACACCAACAACGTTCGTCGTCATGCCAAAGGCAAAGACGGATTTGAACAAGCTCAAGAGTGCGGCGAATGCATACCCGCAATATGTTCAGATTGCAAAGGACAGCACAGGAAACTATGTTGTAATGGTGACTGGTGCACTGCCTTATAGTGTATTTGCTGGGATTGCAAGTGCATACACTGGCTAAAACTAGAATTTTCTTTCTTTGGTTTTTATTTTCTTTATTTCAACTTTTTTATTTTGTTTTTCCGGGTTCAGAATTTTTTATTTTTTCCAGATTTATTTTTTCGCTTTTTTTGATTTAATTTCCGCCCTTTCCTTTTTTCTCCAGCGCCCTTTTGATCGATTTCAAACTCACAAAACTATCCCTTTCCATCTCGTCCAGCCTGAAGGCAATATCCTTCATCTGCTTTTCAAGCCTTGGAACAAGGATGTAATCCAACGCATTTACCCTGCGCTTGGTTTTTTCTATTTCCAGAATCAGCCTTTTTATAGCAGTTTCAGTCTCGGCGAGAAGCATCACTGTCCTGAAAACCTCTTCAAATTTCACGACGGCATCATCAATCTTCGCGCTTGTGCCTGCAAAGTAATATCCTTCCCGCTGGAGAAATGATGTTGTGCCCATCTGTGCAGTAATTGAAGGAATTTTAATGCCCATCACGTTTTTTACCTCGATATCGATATCAATAGGCCTGTGCATGTTAAGCGAAATATTCTGAAGCTCAAATCCGCTGTGGTAAAGCTCCGCCATGGCCACTGAGCGATAAGCTCCAGCCATCATCTGGGCAAGCTGTCCGCGCAGGTCCTGTGCTTTTTTCAGGACTTTGAAAAATTCCATTATAAGGACGTCCCTCTTCTGCTTTAGGAGCTTGTAGCCATTGCGCGCAAGCGCTATACGCTCCTTTGTTTTTATGAGTTCCATCCTTGTTGGATTTACGTCGGCCATAATATCACAGTCTTGAGTTCCGAGTTTCAGGTTCAGCGTTTTGGAAGTTGAATTATCCACTCTTCTTCGCATACTTCGCAATATGCTCCTTCTTCACTCTTTTCAATTCGGTTTCAGGAAGCATTGAAAACATATCCCATGCAAGCTCAAGGGTTTTCTCAATTGGTCTGTCTTCATATGGACCCTGCCTGATATATTTGTCTTCAAACACGTCCGCGAATTTCAGGTATTTGCGATCAATGTCTGTAAGCGCCTCCTCTCCAACAACTGCACTCAGGCTTCTGAGGTCACGTCCATTTGCATACGCAGCATAAAGCTGGTCTGAAACACCCTTGTGATCTTCGCGGGTTTTCGTCGGGCCGATACCAAGGTTCATCAATCGCGAAAGTGAAGGCAATACATCAACTGGAGGATAGATTCCCTTGCGGTGAATGTCTCTGCTCAGGATAATCTGCCCTTCGGTAATGTAACCCGTAAGGTCTGGAATCGGATGAGTCTTATCATCTCCAGGCATTGTAAGAATCGGAAATTGTGTGACCGTTCCTTTTCTTCCGCGAACGGTACCCGCACGTTCATATATCGTAGAAAGATCGGTGTACATGTAACCAGGATACCCTCTTCTTCCAGGAACTTCCTGCCTTGCTGAGGAAATTTCACGCAGTGCCTCGCAATAGTTAGTCATGTCCGTAATCAGCACAAGCACGTGCATATCCTGCTCAAATGCAAGATATTCCGCAGTGGTAAGCGCAAGCCTCGGAGTAATCAATCTCTCAACTGACGGGTCGTTTGCCAGATTAAGAAACAGAACCGCATTCTCAAGCGCGCCAGTTTTCTCGAAATCACGGATAAAGAATGATGCCTCTTCATGAGTAATTCCAATCGCGGCAAAGACTACTGCAAATTTCTCATCGCTTCCAACTACCTTTGCCTGCCTTGCAATTTGCACTGCAAGATTATTGTGCGGAAGACCTGCACCGGAGAAAATAGGAAGCTTCTGCCCACGGACCAGCGTGTTCATTGCATCAATTGTTGAAATTCCGGTCTGGATAAAATCCGATGGAGTTTCACGTGAATACGGATTAATCGGAAGCCCGTTGATGTCAATCTTTTCCCTTGGAATTACTTTTGGACCTTTATCACGTGGTTCACCAAGCCCGTTGAAAGTTCTTCCAAGCATGTCCGGAGTAAGCCCAATTCGCATTGTTTCTCCAAGGAAACGCACAGAGGTCTGGCTTATACCAATACCAGATGTTGCACCAAAGACCTGTACAACTGCAATGCTTTCGCCAATATCAAGCACCTGACCTTTTCTGCGCTCGCCGTTCGAAAGGATAATCTCTACGATTTCCCCATAGCTAACGCCGCTGACGCCATCAACAAATACAAGCGGACCCGAAATCTGGTTAATAGTTTTATATTCCTTCATTGAAATCACCAACAAACATAGATTAGTATGCGACCGTTCCCCCCAATTACTTCTTTGAAACCGAATCAAAGTCCTCATCCACGTCCTTCTGAAGCTTTTCAAACTCCTCCAGCTTTTCCTCGGTAATCTCCTTCATTCGTCCGATCTTCACCCTGCTCGGAAGATCTACGATCCTCTTAAGCTGTGCACCAAGATCAAGAGCACCAAGAGCACGTTCATAAAATCTCAGGACAGTCTTGAGCATCGCGTACTGCTTCTGCAGACTGCATCGCGCATCAATATCGCTGTAGGCATTCTGCTGAAGGTAATCTTCTCTTAACATTC
Source organism: Microcaldota archaeon (assembly GCA_038046805.1). Classification (GTDB taxonomy): domain Archaea; phylum Micrarchaeota; class Micrarchaeia; order Anstonellales; family Bilamarchaeaceae; genus UBA10214. Next base: position 49,720 of record JBBSVO010000011.1, on the reverse strand, counting down.
TGGTAACAAGAAGCACTGCCTGTTCTTTTTCTGGAAGTGCATCCGGACCAACCAATTGTACGATTTCGTTAAGCTCTGCCTCTTTTTGCAGAAGCGCCATTGCCTGCGCCCTGAGTTTCGTGAAATCCGAGGAAATGTTCTCTGCGTAAAATTCCTCAAGAGAATCCTGATAAAGAGAATAACTCTTAAGCCAGTTAATCGCAGGGAAGTGCCTTCTGTATGCCAGCGACGCATCCAGTGCAAGGAAAACCTTTGTAACACGCAGGGTGTTCTGTGAAACAGGCTCGGATAAGTCACCGCCAGGCGGAGATACTGCACCGATGATTGTTACGCTGCCATATCGCTCATCGCTGCCAAGGCATCTTACTCTTCCAGCACGCTCATAAAATTCCGCAAGCCTTCTTGCAAGATAAGCAGGATAACCTTCTTCGCCAGGCATTTCTTCAAGCCTACCACCTATTTCTCTCATTGCCTCGGCCCATCTGCTTGTGGAATCTGCCATTAATGCAACGTTGTAACCCATGTCACGGAAATATTCTGCAATAGTAACTCCGGTGTAAACGCTTGCCTCACGCGCAGCAACCGGCATGTTGGAAGTGTTTGCAATCAAAACCGTTCGTTCCATCAATGGTTTTCCGGTCTTGGGATCAATCAGGTGCGGGAATTCCTTTAGAACTTCAGTCATCTCGTTTCCGCGCTCTCCGCATCCGATGTAAACCACGATCTCAGTATCAGAATATTTTGCAAGGCTCTGCTGGGTGACGGTTTTTCCCGAGCCGAAGGGGCCTGGAATGCATGCAGTTCCGCCTTTTGCAATTGGGAAGAATGTATCAATAACACGCTGACCGGTAATCAGTGGGATAACCGGCGGAAATTTCTCGATGCATGCCCTTGGTTTTCGGACTGGCCATTTTTGCGCAAGGAAAATTGGTTGTTTCTTTCCATCAGACGTAACAACATAGCCTAGTTCATCTTCAACCGTGAATTTTCCTGAAGTTACTCCCTCTAGTTTTCCATCATAAGGCGAAAGAATTTTATGAACAATAAGTTCGGTTTCATGGACAGTACCAAGAACATCCCCTGTCTTTACCTTACCTCCTTTTTTTGCTGTTGCTTTGAAATCCCATTTCTTTTTTCTGTCAAGAGGAGGAACAAAAATTCCTCGCTGAATGAAAACGCTTTTTCCCTTTTCCTCAATCAGTCTGAGAGGACGCTGGATACCATCGTAAATGTTTGTGAGAATTCCAGGGCCAAGCTCAACAGACATAGGCTCGCCAGTATTTTCAACAGCTTCTCCAGGCTTAAGCCCAGATGTGTCTTCATAAACCTGGATAACACTCGTATCCCCAACAATCTTGATTATTTCTCCCATAAGCCCCTGGCTTCCAACTTTTACAACGTCGTAAAGATTCGCGTTTGGAATATCCTTACCCTCAACAACCGGTCCGTAAATACGTTTTATAACTCCTTTCTTATTTGTTTTTCCAGTTCCATTTGCCATGTTTTCACCTTGAATATTATTTTTTATCTTATTTTTTGCCTAGATCAAAACCCAATGCCCTTTTTATCAGGAATCTTATTTCATCTCCTTCTGTACTTTTTCCGGAAATGTCCGGAATCGGAACTATGACAGGATATGCAATTGAATCCAGTTTCTTTTTTAATCTCCAGTCAATCATATTAAGCATGGTTTCGTTAACAATGATTATTCCGAATTCTGGTTTCTGCAGATAATCTTCAAGCTTTTGTTGGAATTTATCCGAAGCCGTAAGAATACAATTTTCAAGGCCTGCAAGCTGGAAGCCCATTACAAGGGGTGCATCGCCAAGAACCATGATTTTTGCTTTTGTCATACGACCACCAGCATTTCCTTAAGCTCGGATTCCAGAATCCCGAATTCCTTTCCCTTTGAAATTTTGCGAAGGTTATTCAGCTCTTCTTCCTTTAACAGAACAAAACCGAGCAATGTTCCAATCGAAAGAATACTCCGGTGGAACATGCGGACTTTTTCTGCTGCGATTGCTTTCTCAAGCGCGATTTCCAATTCAACGAGAGTCGGGTTTTCGGAAGAAAGTTCAAATGCAGGAAGTTTCAGACGAAGTATTGGAACTATAGCCTGGATGTCCTTTGCATCTATTATGGCAGAAATTGCGGTTTCTGGCAAAGACCCTCCCCGAATCAGGTAATCCCTCATTTTTGATTTGTCAATCCCTCTTGCCTTTAGCCTCCAAAGGATTGCAACATTGCGAACATCGATTTCTTTCTTGAATATTCTTCGGATTTCCTGTACAGGCTTCTTTGGTGAAGAAAGATTTTTGTCTATGAATATGTGAATATACGCATCAAACATCGTCTGAAGCTGGACAAAGCTGTTCATGTCAACAAGCGCCTTCCTGAACGCAGACCACATTTCGCGATTAAACATTGCATTACTCTGGGAAAGAAGCTCTTTTCCAAGTTCGGTTCTCTTGATTACTTCGAACACATTTTTCTCATCAGCTGATGCGATGTGTTCCAGATCTGCTTCAGTCAAAGAACCAACGGAAACAAGATAAGGTTTTACTGCATCAAAAGTATAACCCGCACGCCTTGCAGTTACAATCATTTTCAGATTGAGCAGGTCCCATCTTTTGAGAAGCGCGTCCATTATTGGAAGATCGGATTTCGGAGTTATCTTGCGAATCTTTCGGACAACATTTCGGACATTTGCACCAACTGCGAGTTCAACAAGTTCGGAACCACTATAACGCACGGAAAGCGCGACAAGCTCTTCCTTATAATGGGTTCTCTGAAGAAGCTCTATCATTGAATCCACGCTTCCCACTTTTATCAATTCGTCGAGGAAGTCCCGCTTGAACAACAATCCTTTCATCCCTTTAACACGGGCATTGGAATACCCGTATTTGAGTGAAGGGATTTCAAACATGTTGGAAAAATTTGCCAAATAACTCATCCTCCAAATAATATTGCGTATATCTCCTTTCTCAGGTCATCCTTTCTGCTTTCAAAAAGGCTTTCGAGAGTCATATCAACACGGATTCTTCCGTCCTCAGTCTCAACAAGCGCACCACCCGCAGTACTGATATCCTCAACAACAGTAACTTTTCCATTGCCATTCTTGAAATATTTTTTATCTCCTTTTACAAGATGGACAGTTGCTTTTGAAGCTCCGAGCTCTTTAAGAGCAGACGAAACAACTTTATTGAGAAACATCTGATATTGCTTGGAATCACGTGCAGATTTCATCTCCTCGAAAAAGGATTCCAGGCATCCTTTGATAGCATCTTCCTTGGCCTCAGATATAAGCCTCTTTGCCTCAAGGCGCGCCCATGCAATCTTTTCCTTGCGTTGTGCCTCTATCATTACCTCTGCCTCTTCGGCAGCTGCCTTCACAAGAATTGCCCTTTTTGCCTTTTCCTCGGAAACCATCTTGCCGACATGCCATTCCGCAGAATTGACTACCTCTTCAGCCTCCTTTTTTGCATCAGAGACTAATGAAGAAACCAGTTTGTCCAAAGCCATAATAGCTCACCTTAAATATCTGCTCTTCGGAACAGAATGCCGAGCTTACTTAGCTGAGACAACCTGAACCAGCAGGAATGCAATTGCGAAACCAAGCAGTGCAAGAATTTCCGGAAGCACAAGGTATATCAAGAGCTTCTTTTCAAACTCAGGCCTTTCTGCTGCAAGACCCATTGCCGCAGCACCCACTGAACCCTGGGACCAGGCTGCTGCCAACGCACTCAAACCCATTGCAATACCTGCACCCAATGCAGCACCTGCCTCTGCACTCAAACCACCTAAAACTTCTGTTGCCATACTTCATACACCTCTTTTGGTATTTTTCTAGTATTTTATTAGCGAGATACATTTCGTTCTGATGGACCAACTGAGAACGGAGCGAATAGTCTTCCGTCTCCTTGCGTAAACTTGAATCTGAATTCTATAACATTAAGCCTGCCGCCTTGAATAATTGCCTCGAACATTGCTATGAAAGCATTAATCATATGAAGAGCGAACAATAGTGGAAAAAATACAAGTGCCATTAGTCCCTGCGACGGAAGCGGCATGAAAAGCGAGTTTATCAATTCTGCGAGAATTGTACCTACAAGTCCGACTATCGCGATACGAAGATATGAGAAGACATTTCCCGCAATTCCAGGAAGCTCAAGAATTCCGGCAGCGCCTTCAGACCAGGCGATAATAACTGCGGAAATGCCAAGCAAAGCACCGCCAAACGGCCCTAAATCAACCGGAACCGCGTTAAGCACAAACGCACCGATTGTAATGTAACCGCCTAATTCAACACCTATCCATGCAAGTTTTCCAATTGCATGTTTTTTGTTGTGGTGCCATTCATTTATCGCTCCGATAATAAAACCAAACGCAAGATGAATCATTCCTACATAAAGCATTATTGCAAGAAGGGTTGCAACATTGTGAAGTCTGCTTAAACCAAGGTAAAGCGGTTCGTGGATTCCAAGAGTTTCGAGCGAGAGAACCCCCCATTTTTCAAGGATTTCGAGAATATGAAGATGTGACATTCCCGCCCACTCATCAAATATAAGACCAAAAAGAATTGCAGGTATTGAAGAAAACAGCCAAAGCTTGGATACGCTTGACATAAGTGGACTGTTTGCAAATTTCTTCATAAAGAAAAGCGCGATGAATATGGACATGATTCCGTAGATTACGTCTCCAACAATCATACCGTAAAGGAGCGGAACAGTTACAAAGAAAATAAATGTTGGATCGATTTCGCTTGCACGCGGCAGAGAAAAGTCTTCAGTCATGAATTGTACCGAATTCGCCGCAGATGTTGGATTTTCAAGAAATGTGGGTGGAACTTCATCCTGAGATGCACGAATTTCCTGCAGTTGGACTTTCCCATTATATTTGCCAAGGCTTTTTTCAAGCACTGCAACATCCGCCTTTTTCAGCCACCCTTCTATAATGAATACCAGGTTACTTGAACTGAAATGGGATGCAATTTCCGCGCGATCGGCTTCGATAGATAAATGTGATTCGAGTGCAGAAACACGGGAATAATATTCTGCTGCCAGTGATGAGATTTCAGATTGGATTTCATTCTCCCGCTTTTCATTTGATTTTATTTCATGCAAAAGCCAAAGTACGTATTTTTGAGGGTAACCAAGATTTTGAGGAAGAGTTATCCGGATAAGCCCCGCGACGTTTAAAATCGGATCGAGATCATACCCTTTCTTGTATAATATAAGGACCAAAACCGTATCTCCTTCAATTAAATAAAGCATTTTTGAGGATTCTGAACCAAGCGCTTTTGTAAGCGCCCCTTGTAAATCAGCAAGCTTTTCTCTTCGAATAGTACCGAGCACTGAACCGGTTGTCTTTGTCTCAAGCGCAGTAAAATCTATATTTTCAAAATAGGAAAGTCGGTTTGCCAGAATAAGCTCTTCCCTCAAACGAGAAATAGAATTTTCAACCTTGGCTCGCTCTTCCTGCAGCTCCTTTAAGCGAGAATCAATTGTTATCTCCTTAGCGGAAGAGACTGGATCCGAAACCAATGACAACTCCGTACCAGTTTCATAATCCAGAGATTCCACTGGTCTGCGACCAGTGGTCACATTGGTATCACCCAGTCCAGTCGTGGAATCTCTATCTGTCAAAAACAAGTCACCGGTTTCTGACCGGTGGTTTTTGACATTCTTCGGCAAAAACTGGAGAAGCGCATTTTTTATTCCGCGCATTCTCACATGTTGTTTTGAAATTTCGTCAAAAGAATCCAGAGGTCGCCCTTCTTCAAGACCACTTGCCCGCTGGGAAACAGAAATTTCCATTATGCCCATAGAATGAAGATCGCGAATGAGATTATCGGCTGCCGGCTTTAATGCGAATAATCGAATTTTTTGCATTTTTACCGGGTGAAGCATAAGAATCACATCAAAACATAGCCTGCATACCTTAAGAAGACAAGAACGTATCAAACAGCTCGGAAACCTGCGCCTGCTTAATGCGTTTTTCCCGCACCGCATCTGCTTCTGCCTTTGCTTTTGAAAGAAGAAGCTCAACTTCCTGATCTATTCGTTCTTTTCCTTTCTGAAGGTGTTTGTTTTTCTCTTGAACACAGTTCTCGGAAGTTTCTTGTTTTATTTTCATCACTGTTTCCTTTGCTTTCTTCAGGACATCATCTGCCTTTTCCTTTGCATCTGCGCGAATCTTTTCTGCAGATGTTTCGGCATGGCGTATTTCGTCCACAGTCTTCATAAATTCTGACTGATCGTCTTTTTGTTTCTCATGCATAGAATGCACCGTTATTAGAATTCGTTTGCACTGCAAATATAATTAGAAAACCTTTTTAAACGGCTCGCATCAAATGGTAGATTAAGTCTAATTAAAGACTCCGAGGATGTGGGCTAAGCTGGAAATCGGCGATGCCTGAACGGTGTAAAATATTTATACGGAGGTAGTTGAATATGGGTGCATACAAATACATAAGAGAATCTATGCAAAAGGCATACAAGGAAAGAAATGAGGGTTATAAGAAAAGGCTTATTGCATGGAGACACGGACCCGCAATTGAACGCGTGGAAAAACCCACCAATATTGCAAGGGCAAGAACTCTTGGTTACAAGGCAAAGAAAGGATATGTTATTGTTCGTACCAGGGTAGACAAAGGACGAAGAAGACGAAGAACGCCCATGGGTGGAAGAAAGGCAAGGCACAACTATTTATTGACTTCCCCGGGATTGTCCCATCAGGCAATTGCAGAACAACGGGCAAACAGAAAATTCCAAAACCTGGAAGTGATTAATTCTTATTGGGTAGGGGAAGACGGAACCCTGAAATTCTTTGAGGTAATTCTCGGAGACCCTGCACTTCTTGCAGATGAAGTCCCAATGCTGCGCTCGAAGAGGCGTGCATACCGCGGACTTACAAGTGCTGGAAAGAAGGCAAGAGCACTCTGAGGAAACGGGGAAGGAAGATGGTAAAGACTGTGCAGGCAAAGGATGATTTGCGTCCTGCAGCAGTACCCGTAGATGCGGCAAGACCTCCACTTGCTGAACGTGTGATGGTAACACATAATTACTCAAAGGTAATGAAAAAACTCGGGCGCTGGGTAGAACAGCTTAACGAAGCATTGGAAGGAAAAAGAGAGTTTACAAAGGCCACGACTGACGATTTGCGCTTGAATTTTGTTTCTGAAAGCAGGGTAATTACTGATGAAAGACTGTGTACAATAGCTAATTTTGCAATTGCGGAACTTGGAAAACTTAAAGCACCCAAAAGCGATGCCGAGGCAGTCAGTCAAATGCGAGATGTAACACAAAAGATAATGAAAGAATTTCAGATTGGATGGGCATTGTAAAACTAATTTTGAACAAAAAAGCGGAAAAATTGAGAGAAAATGGAAAAGAAGAAACGAAAAAAATAAAAAAGAACCCAGAACTCGAAACGCTAAACACTTGACTCCAGACGCAATTTACTCCGGCAATGCTGGAGGAACATCTTCTCCGGAATCTGCAGGCACTGAAGGTGCTGGAGTTTCAGCCGGCTTTTCAGTCACAGGCAACGGTGGAGCGCTTTCACCGGCACTCGGACCCTTAACCTCTGCAGGCGCTTTTGCCTCATCTGACTTCGTTGAAGAAGTTCCGCCGATGCAACCATATAACAAAAGCGTTGCTGCCAACGCAAATATCACGAGCAATTTTGTGTTCAACATGTTATATCACCCATTGATTAATACCATCAACCAGATGGTGGAGGCGGCGGCAAGTCCGCGCTGCTTCCCAACTGGCATGCGCCATTTACCTTTATAAAGTAACCCTTGCCCGGAGACAACGAAGACGGATTTTCCCACGTATTACTATCGCTATTGTAATAATGAGGTCCACTTGCCACAGTACAGGTTCCTTTCAGATCTGCGAAAGCTGTTTCGCTGTATGGAGCGCCCATCAAATTCCATCCGTCATATAAGTATTCTCCTGTAAGGGTTACCTTCTTTGTTCCACTCAATTCAACCTTGCACGAGCCTTCGGTATTCTTCTTTATCCAAAGACCCTGTCCGCCTGCAACAAGCGACCCTCCTTTTTTCAAGGCAGGATATTTAAGATATGCCTTAAGTGGTGCATAATATGCATAGATAACCGTGTCATTTTCTCCGCAATCGGTTTCTGTAATCTTTGCAAAGCCCCATCCTTCAGATACGGGTGAAGAATAAAGCCCCCACTTGTTGATTATTGCAAGATTATAAGTAAACTTTTCAGGTTCTGGAACCGTAGTTACGTTTTCAACAGGCTTTGGCTCTGTTGTTTCATTTGCTACTGGTGTTGTTGTGGTTTCATTCACACTCGCATTCGCAGTTGCAGTTCCGTTAACAACCGGCTCTGGTGCTGGCTGTATTTCCGCTTTTACGCACGCGCCACCAGAACAGAAATACCCGTTATCACAAGCATATGCTGACCTTCTTGCCTCGGTTCCATCGCACGTATTCTCCAACACGCGGTTGGAATCAAGACATTCATCAAGCTCTACGAGATATTTCTTCTCTCCCGCGGATTTGTGAATTACCCTTCCGAATTGATTAAGATTAAAGCCGTCTGAATCCTTGCAGTATGCCTTTGAATCCACAGGAACAGGCACTACTGCACCTGTTTGCAGGCATGCCCCTTCCTTGCATCTGTAGCCTTCAGGGCAGTCAAGTTTCTTGAACGCATAAGCATTGTTCGAACAATATGCTTCCCAGACAGTGTACTCATCAGCACACCCATCCAAATAATAATGGGTGGCCGTTGGTAAGTCTGGATTAATATACTTCACGCTTCCTTTGTGGAAAACGTTTTCACCATCAGTATCATCGCTGCACGAGGTTTTTGTTTCTTCTTTTTGCTTCAGGCATGCACCCTCATTGCAGGTATAGCCCTGCGGGCAGTCAAACCAGTAGTAGTGCGGGACAGTTCCATCAGTTCCAGTGCAATAGAACTCCTGGACTTTTGTTCTTCCTACACAATAGTCTGCGACAGACTTGCCCGTATCCTCGCCCTTTGGCTGATAATAAAGTTTTCCATAGACATAAGGAGACTGACCGTTGTCAGAATCTTTGCACACTGCTGGTGAGAGTGGTTTTTCGGATTTCTTGCACGCACCATCATCGCACGCGTAGCCGTCCGGACAATCAAGCCAGCTCGTCTGTGCCTCACCGCCAGAGCAGTAAAGCTCAGCTACCTGTGTCTTTGAGCTGCAGTAATCATCTGCCTTTCTTGGATTTCCATCTTTGTCATAGCCGCTTACAGTTCCGGCAACGTAAATATTCTTTCCACCATCACTATCTTTCATACAGGCAGACTGTTCGGCAGGCTGAGGTTCTTCCCCGGTTTGAACACAAGCACCATCACTGCATGAATAACCTTCCGGACATTTTTCAGTCTTTGAACCATATGTACTCGCATCCTTGCAAATTGCCTCGGTAACAGTGTTTTCATCATAACAGCTATCGTAATAATAAGGCGACTCGTTTGGAAGCGAGGAGTCGGTAATCATCACATAGCCCTTCTTGTATATATTATAGCCATCAACATCATTGCTGCAGGTTGTTTTTGGAGTAACGACTGGAGTCTTGATGCACGCACCGCTTGAGCAATAATAGCCTGTTGGACAATCCGTGTATTGTGTCTGCTTAATCTCGTATTCGCCATCCATCTGATCGTACGCGCAGTAGTATTCGACATACTGGCTCTTTGAGGGACAGAAATCCGTGGCTTCAGTCACGAGCTTTCCATCTTTATAGAGCGAGGACGTGCCCTTTAGATATTCGTTCTTTCCATTGTCGGAATCCTTGCACGTTACAACGCTCGCCGTCTTCACGCACGCACCCGCGGAACAGGAATAACCCTGCTGGCATTCATAGTAATCCTTTCCTATTATGTCTCCGGCAGCTCCTTTTATACAATAATATTCCATCATTTTTGAGCCGCCCTCTTTCTCGCAGTAGTCCGCAAGCGCGGATTTTTCCTGGCCTGCAAGATAAGTTTTGCCCGCAGTGAAATAATTCTGGCCCTGGTCGGTATCAACACAAGTGGACTGCACACAGGAACCGTCATAACATTGGTAACCCGACGGGCAGCTTACTTTTTCCACTGAAATAGTGTTGGCTGAATTACAATACAATTCATTCAGTAACCCCGCATCGTTGCATGAATCCGTTGAACTAACTCCAGGAACAGTTGTGGTTCCCTTTGAATAATAATTCTTCCCGTTGTCGCTATCAGTACAACCCGGATCTTGCACTTTTTTCACGCAGGCCCCCTTGCTACATTCATAGCCCGTGCCGCATCCAAGGGCAGCGGTTTTCACATCTGAGCCTGAACAATACAACTCATTGACTGTAGCAGAATCAACGCAACTATCATAGAAATATGTTTTTCCGCCCTGTTCATTTACGTAAGTAACAGTGCCGTAGGAGAACTGATTTGCACTGCCATCTGAATCAGTGCAGCTTTTCTGAGATTGCTTTACGCAAACGCCTTTGGAACAGACTTCACCGACATTACAATTTGCGGTATAAGACTGTGTCTGCTTGCTCTGGTCACAATAAATTTCCATTACACTTGTATCGCTTAAGCAGGTATCATAAAGAACGGTTGCCTGCGAAGAGGAATCTTTTGCATATTTCACAGAACCATAAGTATAAACATTATTCCCTGGATCAGAATCCTCACAGACTGGTTGAGGTGTAGCTACAGGGGTTTTCACACACGCGCCATCAGAACAATAATATCCTTGCGGGCAGGTATAATCATAAAGAACGATTTTGTTTGACTGATCGCAATAATATTCGGACAGTACGCTCTTGCTTCCACAGAAATCAGTTTTTGAAAATTTATCGGTTTGTGTTCCGGCTACATAGGTTGCCTGAGTTGCAGTGCCCCGTTCTAGATAATCCATCCCACCGTCTGAATCAGAACATGAATAGGATGTAACGACTACCGGCTTCGGAACTTCAACTGCTGCCTTTACACATGCACCAGATACCTTGGAAACTACGCAGCCATTCTCGCATTTGTATGTGGACATTGAAAGTTGGTCATTAAGGCAGGTATACTCTGTTAATACGCCGCTAGAACAAATATCCGACGCGGTTTTTTCATAATGAACTGGTTGGCCGGTACTGGTCTGGCCATCATATCCATAAGTTACAGAGGATGAGGTGTAATAGTCCTTTCCGTCTGCATCCTTACAGAAATAAACCTGAGTTGCTGCTGCAAATGCAGAAGAAGCCAGCAAAACAAAAACCATCAAAACAACATACAAATTAGAACTGCCTGCCATGACGAAGATGGGACAAATGGACTATTTAAACCTTTGTCAAAAAATAAGAATTGAATTACAAAAAAAGTAATGGTAATTTAGTTAGCTGTTGGTCTGTAGCGATTAGTTTGTAGCGATTAGCCTTTTGGTAGTAGCTACTAGCTAACCACTAATGGCTAACCGCCAAAATTATGAAGATACTACCTTTTGACCTTCCTGCACAGCTGGCTGCACCGGTTCGGCCGGTACCTGGACAGGTTTTGCTTTCTCCTCAAGATCTTCCATATGTTCGAAATATCCAAGATCATACTTGAATTCATCATATGAAGCGATTTTTCCCTGAGAAACCATCAACTCGCGTGTGAGTATGAAGAATATAAGTGCGAGTGAACGCTTTCCCTTGTTATTGAGTGGAACAATCCAGTCAATGAATTTTGTCTCGTTGTCAGTATCACACAATGCAATGACCGGAACTCCGTTTTTCGCAGATTCCGCGATTGCCTCGCGTTCGCCTTTTGGATCACAAACAAGAATAAGTTTTGGCTCTCTGAATCCTTTGTACGCAAGATTTGTCATTGTTCCTGGAATAAATCGGCCTTTTAAAAGCTGAACTCCGGTCAATGCCGCGAACTTGGATGCTGCATTACTTGAATAGGTTCTGGACGCGACAACAAGAATGTCTTCTGGCTTCGTCACCTTTGAAAGGATTTTCGCTGCCACAAGAAGACGTTCGTCTGTTTTTCTAAGATCAAGAATATACAAACCATCGTCCCTTCTCTTGAAAACAAACTCCTTCATATCGTACGTTCGAATCTTGGTTCCGATATGGATACCTGCCTCAAGATACATTTCTTGTTTTACAAGCAAACTTGCTTTTGTTTTTTCATCCGTCATGCAAATCACTTCTTTTGTGTGTACACCAATGTTCCCTATATTTAGTATGAATTGGGATCGCCGAGATGTGTTCTGTCCCCTGTCTTGAGTTTTGCGTTTCGTACGCATGTTTCCTCAGGACTTTGGAGGTAAAGCACTTTTGTCCTTATAAACCAGGAGTCAAAAGGGCTCTTGAACTCAGATAACAAGCACCCCAAGCTTGCAGGTTGCCAGGTTGCCTCACGATCCCATTAATATTTTCATTTTCTTGAATATTTTGAGATCGTTCCTATCGCATCAACGTGCGATATAAACATCCTTCTGCAGCAAAAGCGCTCAATATGAAGCGCATCAAGAACCTCTGCTGGTTTCTTTTCCTTACAACCTTCTAGATATTTTTCATACAGATCGCCAATAACCGACCCGCATGTAAAGCACCTTATTGAAAATTCCATCTATACACCTCAATAATCATCTGTATGATTTCTGGAACCTTGCTCTTGCCTTTCTTCCAAGGTATTTCTTGGATTCTACTCTTCTTGAATCTTCCACTAACAGGGTTCTATCATAAGCAACCATGCGCGACTCGATATCTTTATTATCAAGATATTGAACGATTGCATGTGCGATTGCAGTTCTAACTGCTTGGGCCTGGCCCATCATTCCTCCGCCATTAACATTTACGCTGATATCCACAGCTGCTGCATCTGCACCGGCAAACTTAAGCGGCTCGAGAATAATCGAACGAACATATTTATTATTCAATGCGCTCACATTCTGGCCATTTACACGGACTATTCCCCGGCCTTTTCGTATAGATGCTCTTGCAATAGAAGTTTTTCTTTTACCCCTTGCTACAATGGCCCCTGCGCCTTTTTTTGCCCTTTTCTTAGGGGCTTTCTTTTCTTTTTCAACAGGCTTTTCAACTGTTGCCGAGGGTTCTGCTGAAGCAGGTGCCTTGACAGGTAGACTACTTTCTTTAGGGGCTTCCTTTGCCACTGTAGGTTTCTTTGCTACGGAACGCTTTGCAATTTTTGGTTTGCCTTCCTTTGGAGTTTCACCTGATTTAGGCGGTTCCTCTTTGAGAACAGGCTTTTCTGCGTGAACGTGTTCCTCGGTTTTATGAGATTGCTCTACCTTTTTTTCTTCTTGGTTTTCTGTCTTGTGTTCAGTCATGCAATATCACCATCTAAATATCAATACCCCAACCTTCTACACAGTTCTCTCATAGAAAGAGTCCTGCATTTCCCTTTAAAGACTGCTTCCTTGAGCTCAAGATTTGAAGATAGATTTTTTGGATTACCAATATAAACGCGAAGACGCTTGTATGCCGCAAGCCCGCTTGCTTTTTTTCTTGGGAGCATCCCACGAATCATCCTTCTTATAAGCATTGATGGCACTCTTGGCCACGAAGGAGATTTTTCCGGTGTTCCCTTATGCTGAAGCCATCTTCTTGCGAGATATTTATCAGTTATATTATCCGGATCACCAGTTAACAGAATACTTTCTGCATTAATTACGTGCACTTCCTCTCCTAAGATGAGCTTTTTGGCAACATGGGTCGCCATTCGCCCAAAAACCTTTTTGTTTCCATCAATTACGAGCATGTGAACACCTCAATTTTAGACGATGATTACTACATCTTTTCCCTGCGGATTGGATTTGTGCAAATCGCTTATGGAAATTGCCTTGCCACCGCTTGCTTCAATGAGCTTCCTTGCGGACGAACTGAATGAGAATGCCGCTACAGACAGACTTTTTACCGAGGTTCCCATGCCAAGCACCTTGCCTGGAACAAGCAGTGTTATTCCATTGCCTGCATAAAGAGAAAGCTTGCTAAGATTTACTTCTATTCTCTCTTTCCTTGGCCTGGACAATTCATGCGCAGCCCTTTTCCATATCCCCTTGTTTGCCTTTTTCAGCTCTGAGATTAAACCAGCTAGCTGAGAATTATCTTTAATGCTTTTCATAGTACTCACCAAATCGCCGTGAAGATCACGACTCGCCCTCGCGAGAGGACTTAGATTAGGTTTGATTTACAAGAAATTTATGAAGAGGAGGGTTTAAAAGTCTTGGGTCTTGGGTTTTGCGCCTTATTCCATTTCTACAATCCCCTCAAAAACCATTCTCTTGATTTTCGTTTCATTCAGCCCACGCGAGCGAGCGTAGAACCTTTGCTCATCTGTTATATCGGAAACAGATGCTGAATGCCCGACATCGACATCATTTGATTCTATTTCAAGAAGAGGAATTGCTTCTGCGCTTGCTTCTTCCGAGAGCAACAGGACACGCTCCTCAAGGAAAGACGTTGCGGATTTGATGTTTTTTGGAATTGAAATCTTTCCGCGAACAGATGCCCGCGCATTTCCGTCCAACGCCCCATTCATGGTAACTGAAGAATCGGTGTTTGAAGCCAAATGAGCTACGGAAGACGAAATATGCGCAGTTCCGCTTCCGAGTGCGAATGATTCCCGCACGTTTGCTTCGGAGTCTTCGCCAAAAAGCATTACTTCGGTTTTGGATTTTCCGCTCGACAGATGCAACGAACGCACTGTGGCTGAAGCAGATTTATTCACTGCAAAAAGATTGATACGATTTAGATTGATACGATTTGTTGTGTTAACTCCTTCAGCACCTAGACTATCGACTTTCGAGCGGAACAAAACATCCGCCTCGTCGAAAACATAGAATTCGTTTATTCCGAAAGAATTACAGGTATGAGAACTAGATTCAATCGAACAATCAAGCTCAGTTCCGCTTGAAACAATGAAAAAATTAAGGGAGACTCCGCCACAGGATGAAAAATTCGCGGAAAATTTCGTTCTTGTTCCCAACGGGCCATTTTCTTTTTCGCTTTCGGCATCGCAGGAATCGGTTCCGAAAAAATTGCATTCTGTGAAAAACGCCCCCACGAACGCTTCATCAATTCCGCGAATGGGATTGCCCATGCGGCTTTTGAACATGTTTTGTGCAATAGCATCCCTGCCGTCTTTGCTTTCAAGCAGATCGTGGAGGGAATCCACATGAACTCCTTCAAACTTTCCTACGGGCTTTTTCGCAATGTGGTTTTCTGAACCAAAGATAAAAGCTGAAAATTCCTGCGGTTTTTTTTCTGCCAAAAGCAGCTTCTGAAAAATATGAAATGCCCGCAGACGCTCATTCAACAGCCATTTTGGCTCGTTAAGCCCGCGCGAAATGCGCATAACGGTTTCCTCATCCGCAAGGTATTGCTTCATCCGACTGCCCCCTCCATGCTCATTCTTATCAGCCTGTTCAATTCAACCGCATACTCCATAGGAAGCTCCTTGACAAACGGCTCAACAAAACCAAGAACAACCACAGTCATTGCATCATCGGCTTTTATCCCCCTGCTTTGGATGTAAAAAAGCTTGTCTGCACTTATCTTTCCAACGCTTGCTTCGTGAGAAACGCTCGCACTCTTTTCGTCAATATCTATTGTTGGATAAGTATCAGAACGGGATTTTTCGTCAAGTATAAGTGCATCGCATTTCACGCTGCATTTTGCGCCTTTTGCACCTTTTGCGATTTTTACAAGCCCGCGGTAACTACTCCTTCCCCCATCCTTGCTAAGGCTTTTTGAAATGATTTTTGAGGAAGTGTTCGGTGCAAGATGGAAAACCTTTGCACCCGCATCTTGTATTTGCCCTTTTCCTGAATAGGCAACGCTCAAAATATTTGTCTTTGCGCCCTTACCACGCAGGATCACACACGGATATTTCATAGTTACTGCGGAACCGATGTTTCCGTCAACCCATTCAATTATTGCATTCTCTTCGGCAACAGAACGCTTTGTAACAAGATTTAGAACATTATTGGACCAGTTTTGTATGGTTGTGTACCGCACCTTTGCTCCGCGTTTCGCAAAGACTTCGACTACGGCTGCATGAAGCGCGGATTCGGAATAAATTGGTGCGGAACATCCCTCGATGTAGCTGACGCTGCTTTCCTCATCTGCAATAATAAGCGTTCTTTCAAATTGCCCTATATTTTTTGTGTTAATCCTAAAGTATGCCTGTAAAGGTATGTCCAGTTTTACTCCGCGCGGGATATAGATAAACGAACCGCCACTCCAGACTGCGGAATTAAGCGCTGCGAATGTATTATCCGAAGAAGGGACAAGTTTTCCGATATATTCCTTAACGATTTCCCCGTGCTCCTTAACCGCAGTATCCATATCGCAAAAAATTATTCCCTTTGATTCCCATTCTTTTTTCAGATTGCAATAAACAACGTCGCTTTCAAGCTGCGCTGCAGAACCGGCAAGATATTTTCTCTCTGCTTCAGGAATACCAAGCTTGTCAAAAGTGTCGCGGATATTTTTTGGAACTTTTGACCAGTCTGCCTCTTTTGATTTGGAATCGGTTGGACTGACATAATAATAGTAATCATCAAAATCAATCTTCCTGGATAAATCCGGACCCCAGCCTGGAAGTTGCTTTTGAAGGAACAGATGATATGCATTAAGGCGAAAATCCGTCATCCACTGCGGCTCGTCTTTCAGTTTTGAAATCTCACGCACTATCTCCTCGGTCAGTCCTTTTTTCATTTTTTCACCAAAAAAGCACAAATAGATACTTGTAGGTTATATTTTTAAACCTAATAGTTCTAATAACAAACTAGTACTAGGTTTGACTAGATTTGGGATGATATACCATGATAGATGAACGAGACCTCTATATTATTGAAGCCTTGTTGGAGAACTCACAAACACCATTATCCAGCATAGGAAAAGAACTTGGGATAAGCGATACTGCAGTTAGAAAAAGGATAACCCAGCTAAAGGACTACGGAGTAATAGAAGGGTATTCAATAAAGATAAACCCAAAGAACATTGGATTTAACATGCACGCATTTGTAGGGCTTGATACATATCCTGAGGAATACCTTCACGTAATGGAGCGGCTCAAAAAAGTAAATGAAATAAAAAGTCTGTTCGCAAGCACAGGAGACCATATGCTCATGGCAGAGGTCTGGGCGAACACACGAAAAAGATTTGAGGAAGTGGTAAAGGAAATTGAGAACACGAAGGGAGTTTCAAAAGTCTGCCCGGCGATTTTGGTTGAGAGGGTAAAGTGAATAGAAAGGGCAGAAAGACTATGTGGAACGTGAATTACATGCTACTTGAAATAAAAAATCTAACCGTAAACATAGGCGATGCGGAAAAAATTATAGACTGCGTTTCACTTTCAATAAAAAAGGGTGAAATCCACGTAATAATGGGACCAAACGGCTCTGGGAAAAGCACGCTTGCCAATGCGATAATGGGAAACCCGATATTTTCTGTTGATGGCAAAATCCTTTTTGAAGGAAAAGAGATAACAAAACTTGTTCCGGAAGAACGCGCCGCGCTTGGGATTTTCCTTGCATTCCAGAACCCGCCTGAAATAGAGGGAGTTACCTTCGGAAGCTTTATACGCGCAGCAAAATCAGCGGTAAATGACACGGGGACCGCATCTGGAAAGACCAGAACAAATAATGGAATGGATATCGGCGCGATGGTGAAACTACAGGAAGACGCTAAAAAGATTGCAAAGGAAGTCGGGCTTGGAGAAGATACAGTAAAACGCGAGATAAATGTGGGATTCTCGGGTGGAGAGAAGAAACGCGCGGAACTTCTCCAGATGCGAGTGCTTGAGCCAAAACTCGCTATTCTGGATGAGATGGATTCCGGGCTTGATGCCGACGGCTTAAGGATGATGGCCGAGGAAATAAAGAAAATGGCGAACGCAAGCTCTGGCGAAAAGCGCGCGTTCATTATAATAACGCACAATGCAAAAATTCTTGAGTATGTGAAACCGCACCACGTCCATATAATGGTTGACGGGAAACTAATCAAAAGTGGAGGACCAGAAATTGCACAGGAAATAGAAAAAAGCGGATACAAAAAGTACTCGAAGTGAGTAAAAATGAATGTTGAAAAAATACGCGCGGATTTTCCGATTCTGTTCAGGAAGACGAGTGAAAAAACTGGAAAAGATGGAAAACCAGTTGCATATCTTGACAATGCCTCAAGCTCGCAAAAGCCACGACAGGTTGTGGAGGCGATGCAACAATGCTACTACGAGTATTATGCCAACGTCCATCGCGGACTTTACAGGTTTAGCGAAGAGGCAACCGACAGGTATGAGAAAGCGCGTGAGGCGGTTGCGGATTTTATTGGGGCAAATGGAAACGACAGGACAGGCGGGAGCGACGGGGCGGGAAACAACAGCGAACAGATAATCTTCACTAGAAACGCGACCGAAGCAATAAATCTTGTCGCATATTCCTGGGGCGAAGCAAACATAAAACGCGGTGATAAGATTGTAATTTCAATCATGGAGCACCACAGCAACTTTGTTCCATGGCAGCAGCTTGCGAAAAGGAAAAAGGCGAAACTGGAGATTCTTGATATTGATCCGCACGGTTACGGGATTTCGGAAAGCGAATTCGTTAAATTACGCGGGGCTAAACTAGTTGCGATAACGCATGCATCAAACGTTCTCGGAACCATAAACAATGTCCGTGGGATTGTAAAGGCAGCTCACGACGCCGGTGCGGTTGTTCTTGTCGATGGCGCACAAAGTGCCCCGCATATTCCGGTTGATGTTGAAAAAATGGGATGCGACTTTTTTGTGATTACCGGGCATAAGATGCTCGGACCGAGTGGAATAGGCGCATTATATGGAAAAACAGAAATCCTTGAAAAAATGCCGCCATTTCTTTATGGCGGGGATATGATACGCGAAGTGCGTCGCGAGAAAAGCACATGGGCAAAGCTTCCACACAAATTCGAGGCCGGAACACCCGGAATTGCCGAAGCAATAGGACTACATGCGGCAATAGATTACCTACGAACTGTTGGAATGGAAGAAATCGCGGAACACGAAAAAAAATTAACAGAATATGCTATGGAAAGGTTCCGCGAGGCCGAAGGCATTAAACAATACGGCCCTGCAAACGCCAACAACCGACTCGGAATAATCCCATTTACGATTGATGGTGTTCATCCGCACGATGTTGCAGCGATTCTTGATGAATATAATGTTGCGATAAGAAGCGGACACCACTGCGCAATGCCTTTACACGAAAGGCTTGGGCTTGATTCAACGAACAGGGCGAGCTTTTATTTGTATAATACCCAGGAAGAAATAGACAGAATGATTAATGCGATTGAAGAAGCGAAAAAGATATTCGGTGTTGGGGGGAAAAGGAAATGAACAATGCCGGCACCTCTTCGGACATTTACCAGGAATTCATAATGGAGATTTACAAAAATCCGCTTAATTTCGGGAAGATTGAAAAGCCAAGCGTGAGCGCGTCAAGCGGAAATCCATCCTGCGGGGATAATGTGGAAATAGCCGCACGGTTGGACAAAAGCGGGCGCATTTCCGAAATAAAATTCAATGGAAAGGGTTGCGCAATAAGCCAGGTTTCCACTTCCCTGCTTACTGAAGCATTGAAAGGAAAAACCCTTGAACAGGCAAAGAAGATGAAAAAGGAGGATGTACTTGAACTCCTGAGGATTGACCTTTCAAAGAATCCCACGAGAATGAAATGTGCACTGCTACCGCTGGATGTTGTGAAGATGCTGTAATGACGAATATTCACTAACGCGCCGCTTTTCCTCTAACGTTCGCCCTTGCAACTATTTTTCCTTCTTCAATTTCCTCATCTGCTGCCGAGGAGCAAAACTTAAAATTCAAATCCAGTAACTCTTTCACCCGCGGATTGGACTTATTCAAAGAATACATTTCCGCTCTTCCGATAACCCTTATCTTTTTAAGAAATCCGCTCTTAATCAACCTGTTCCATATTGGTTCCATTGTAACCCTGGAAATCCCCAGCTCAGAAGCCATCTGGGATTTGGAATAATCAAATTCGCTGAACGTAAGGAAGAAATCCAAAGTGCGGATGTGGGGAGAATCCCCGAAGGTTTCTACAAAGATTGATTTTGTTCTTTCCATGTTAATCAACATACATGTATATTGTAATAGTATATTGGATCAGCATTTACTGATATGATCTACTGATATGTACTAGATAATATGGTAAAGACTAAGTTTAAATATCTATACGTTCAATGTATAAAAATTAAACAAAGGCGGCAACCATGAAACTCAGCGAAAAGGCATTCTCTGAAATAAGAAAAGTCATCCTCAAAAAACTTTATAATCTTGGTTGTTGGGGAAAGGGCCATGTTTCAGAAAGCAATCTGCCAAAAGGCTTTCCACCACATCTTCGTGGGCTTGTTATAGAGGTAGCTTATGAATTACGAAAGCAAGAGTTTCTTGTTATGAGACCCTCTGGGCATGACAGGCAGTGGTATCTAAATTTTGCAAAACGAGTTGAAATCGAAGAATGCGTAAAGGAGTAGAAAGTTTCTGAGAAACCCTTTATTCAATCCAACTTCCTGTATAAAAACCTATCGCGCATAACAACGTAAATCCGTTTCGCGACGAATTTTCGGCAGGAAACGATGAAGACTAACGCGGGTTTATAAATATTAGTGTAGCAATACTTTTACACAAGTTAATAAACTACCACAGTTATCCATAGATCAATCCTATTGGTGAAGAACGAAAAGAACTAATAGATAAATGGTGAAAATATGGTATTGATGACAAAGGGACCAAGAGACCCACTTCAGGCACTTACGATTATGGTCAGGGCATTCACCGGAAACGGTGGACAACGGGCAGATTGTCCAGAGGCAAACGCATTTCGCAAAGTTGGCGGAGTGAACGAATTAGCAGATGGAGCGAAAATGCAACGGGAAGCGAATGCCGCGAAACCAGCACCAGAACCTTCAAAACCTTCTTTTGAAATAAAACCGGACCGCGCAGGATATGTTGGAGAACTTATTCGAACAAAGTGCGCGGATTGGGAAACCGACCTTGTGATAACCTGGAAATCCGCTGACCACGCGAAAGTTATTGAACCGGACGGGGACGTGCGAGTTGTTGTTATCTGGAAGGAAGGCGTGCCGTATGACTATGTCTGGCCGACCCAGCGAGTAACCCAGAACGGAAATGTAAGACTTGGGAACAGCTGCGCAGTTGGAGAGAAAGCTGATGGACAAAGAAGGCCTGGTTCAATGGTTGATGGATTAGCTAATCACAAGGCAGATGTCGGCGGACAGATGTGCACAAACTGATTGTTTCGTGTCTCGGGTCCAGTATTTTGAGGCGCGTCGTTTTATTTACTCATACCTCAACGCCTCAACCGGAGCAAGATTTGCCGCACGCCTTGCCGGAATAAACCCGGATAACAAACCAATTGCAATTGAAAAGAAGAGCGCGAAAAATAAGGTTTCAATTTTTATTGCTGCAGGAACACCAAATTGACTTGCGATAACTGCAACAGATGTGCCAATTACCACTCCGATTGAACCGCCAAGGCCTCCAAGCGCCCCGCTTTCAAAAATGAACAGATTCAGAATATCTTCTCTTTTGGCACCAACTGCTTTTAGTATTCCGATTTCACGCGTGCGCTCTATCACACTTGTCAACATGCTGTTCGCAATGCCAACTCCGCCAACAATAAGTGATATTGAAGCAATTGCCCCAAGAAACACAGTAACAAGCCCAAGAACTGAATTAATCCGCTCGCGATAGGTTTTCGAATTCATAACCGTGAAATCTTTGTCTTCGGCCCTCATTTTATGGGAAGCCGCCATTTCAGAGATTATTTTATCAGTTACTTCATCGATGTCCGAACCTTCTTTTGCTTTAACAACAATCGTGCTTATTTCATTCTCTGCAAGAGATTCCCTGAAAAGAGATTGCGCTTCTTTTACCGGAACCATAATATAAGAATCAAGCTGGGATGCTGCGCCAAATCCGCCGCCGGTTTTCTTTAATAAACCAATAACCCGAAATTTCTTTCCGTTTATTATGAGAAAACTGTTAACCCCGACCTTTTTGTTTCCGAACATGGTCTCGGATACAGATGCCCCTATTACTGCGACGCGCTGGTCGCTATCGGTCAAGAACCTTCCTTCTTCTATTTCAGTTAGTGTGGTTTTCTCAAAAACTCCTGGCTCGATTCCAACAACAGATGACGTTATCTCGGTATCCTTGAACTCTATTGTTCCCCGGCCCATCACCATTCTGGTTATTTCCTCAAGTTCGGAGATCTTCTTAAGCCTATCGGCATCTTTTTCAAAAAGTTTTCCTGAAGTAGGCGAGGAACCAGGCGACTGAAACATTGCACTCTGCGACTGGGTCTCGCTTATCGGAACAATAAATATTGTGTCAGAACCGAACGCAGAAAGTTGCTTGTCCACGGCCTCATTGAATCCCTGCCCGATTGTGAGAAGGGAAACCACTGCTGCGATTCCAATAACTATCCCAAGAATCGTAAGCCAGGAGCGCACCTGCCTTTGCCGAACGCTTCTTATCGCGTATTTTATTATGTCAGGAAGTTTCACAATGGTCAACTCTATATGTTATTGCACCACTATAACTCACGCATGATGCTGCTGAGGTGGCTTTCTTCCCTTGTACCAGACATAAAGTGCAGCTCCGATTATCGCGATTCCAATCACGTAAATGAAAATAGGCACTCCGCCTTTTCCCACGTCCTCGGCAGAACGAATAGTAACCTCACGGGTAATGTTCTTCTCAATCCAAACCCCTGACTGGTCCTTGTATTTCACTGCAACTGTCAGCGGGTAGGTTCCTGGTGCGATGCTGAAAACTTTTGTTTTATACTGCACTGTACTGAAATCATCATTGTCCAAACCTCCAATGTACTGGGATTTTTGCGCATTGAGAATTTCAAGCACTTCACCACCATTCAGGGATACTTCGACGTTATTTATCTTGTAAGAACCGATGTTGGATACAAGAACTGATAGTGTGTGCTCCCCACCAACTGCAAGAGGAGATGGTTTTGCATCAAGGAAAATTCCTACATCTGCATCGGAATTTATCACCAATGGAACGAAAACCGTATCCTGCTTTTCCACATTCTGCTCAACCCACTTGAGCGTGAGCTTCAGACTTTGCACACCTGGCTGTGCCCCTGCAAAAACATTGAACGAAATATCTTTTTCATCTCCGCCAGTAAAAGTTCCGAGCTTTATCTCGTTTGCCTCCTTTGATTTTATAGACTCATCATCCAGCACAACTCGAAAATCTTCAAGCGTTCTCCCGGTGTTTTTCACTTTCAGTTTCAGGAGATTGTCCTTAGATGTCATAATCGTGGCAGTCTGGGTGAACGCTACATCTGCTTTTTCCTTTTTCACAGTAAGCGAAAGATATTTTGTTTCAGTTTTCGTTTCCCCGCCCTCCTGTTGATAAATTATAACGAATGGGACGGAGTTTATACCATCTGCCGCATTCCGAGAATCTAAAGAAACTGAAATGGTTTTTGAATTTGATGAAGTAACTTCTCCAACATAAACCTGATCTGAACCTGAAAACGCGAACTTCGTGCTGTTTATCTGCAGAATTACCTTATCCGCTGTACCGCCATTGTTTGAGATAGTTATGCTGACAGCATCTGTGCCGCTAAGCGCCTGCTTGTCAACAGATATTGTCAATATCGGCGGGTTCACAACCGGCACTGGAACAATAAGCTTCTGTTTTGAATTAACGTCCTGCTGATTTATCTGAAATGATGGGGAAAGAATTCCGCCATTTGCATTTGGAAGAATCCGGATTGGAAACGAAGCAATCGCACTCGAACCTCCTTCAAGAGTGCCGACACGTATGGCATCTGTTAGTTTGAATTCCATTCCAGGAACCGAATAATAGTAAATGACAATATCCTTCACGGATTCTCCGGTTGTTGTCGCACTGGATGGGAGGGCATTCTTAAGAGTTATCTGGATTACGCCGTCCTCTCCTGGCTTGAGAGTTGATGGAGTTACCTTATATGATTCCACCGAAAGCGGTGCAAAAACAAATCCGCTAAAAATAAATAACGACAATAATAGTACAAACAATGTTCTTCCAATTGATTCCGTTCCAAATATATCAACCTTTCGTGTCATATTTTCACCCCATTAACATTCCGTCTTTTATCCTCAGTGTTCTTTCAGTCATTTTTGTTATACTCTGATCGTGAGTAATAATAATTATCGTTCGGCCGGAATCGTGAAGCTCGCGGAACATTCCAAGAACTTCCTGCCCGGTTTTTGAATCAAGATTCCCGGTTGGTTCATCCGCAAGGATTACTTCCGGGTCATTCACAAGCGCGCGGGCGATTGCGGCACGCTGTCTTTGCCCTCCACTAAGCTGGCTTGGAAGATGCAAAAGCCTGTCAGACATCCCGATGCGCCTTAATATTTCCTTAGCACGGACATGCGCCTCGTCCTCTGGAACTCCGCGAATGAGTGATGGAATGGCGACATTTTCAAGGACATTCATTGTTGGAATCAGATTGAACGTCTGGAATACAAAACCGATTTTTCTTCCACGCAAGCTTGCACGTGCGGCTTCGTTCATGTGATTGGTTTCGGTTCCATCCAGAAAAACTCTTCCGCGCGATGGCTCATCAAGAAGCCCGAGAATATGAAGAAGCGTGCTTTTCCCGCTTCCACTTGGGCCAAGGATGCTGATGGATTCCCCTTTCTGCACTTTTAGATTTACTTCGCGAAGTGCGTAAAGGTCCTCTGTGCCGGTGCAATATATTTTGGAAACATTTTCAAGCAATATTGCCGAATCATTGGTTTTGGCTGCAGTCATCTTGACATCCCCCTCATGAAATCATTTGCTCATTCGGTCACCACGACCGAAGAGCAAAAGTTTTGAAAAATGCTTTCTATTTTTCAAATCATTTCTCTTAAAAATTCATGGATAAGGCCCTTTACCTTGAAAAGCTTCTTTCCCTGGCTCAGGGCATCCCTTCCTTTTTTTGTCAATACGTAAATTTTTCTAACCCGGTTTCCCTGCTTTTTCTCCTTTTGGGAAATCAAACTGGCCTTACGCATATCCCCTAGAAGCGGGTAAATACGGCTGGGCCCGAAAAAATCCAGCCCGCTTTTTCTCAGCATGGTGATTAGCTCGTAACCGTGTATTTCTTTTTTGTTAATCAGCCACAGCATGAAAAGATGCATCTTCTGGAGCATGCGCGGATGGCAGTAGCAAACTGCATCAAACAAGTATCCTTTTATGATATTCATTCTACCACCACAGACGAAGACATATATACGAATTTGGATATATACCGATTTAGATAGATAAGAATTTAAACATATCGCATGCCTGGGAATGCAGACCTGAAAGACTGCAAAAACCATTTAAACATACGGGGCATGATATACCTGATGAACGGAATAAGCATTGAAGTAGTATTCGCTATTTTCGGAGGCATAATCCTAATAGGATACATCGGCGAGTTGCTGTCAAAACGGTTCAGCATTCCTAGCGCCCTTCTTCTTTTGGTTATAGGGTATCTTCTCAAGGCAAGCGGATATGTGGACACCACATGGCTTGGCGGGGTTCAGGGAATATTCGGAACGCTCGCACTGATAGTTCTTCTATTCGACGGCGGATTGTCGCTTGGAATACGTGAGGTAATATTCAAAAGCGGAAGAGTATTTGTCATGAGCGTTCTTATTACGCTTGTCAGCATAGCTGGAGCGGCAGCAATCATGGGCTTTTTTGGGTTTGACCCTCTCGTTGGTGCCATAATAGGCGCGATTGCTGGGGGGATTGGCTCGACAACCACGATATCAGTAATAAAGGGGCTGAATTTGCCAGAGGGAATTTCCAGATTTCTCACACTGGAATCGTCAATAACAGATGTCTTTTCAATAGTTATTACAATAGTTCTGACCCAGAGCCTTCTTGCAGGATACCTGGATATCCAAATGATTGGCCAGGGAATAGTTGGCACTTTCTCGGTTGGCGCATTAATTGGAATTGCCGGTGCAGTGCTGTTCATTTCTGTTTTTCCGAAGATAGATAAGGGATATGGATATATGGTAATGCTTGGGGTAATTCTTGCCCTTTACTCAATCACGGAATTTCTTGGCGGGAGCGGGGCAATAGGCGTCCTGATATTCGGAATAATGCTTGGCAATGAGAAATCCGTAAGGTCCATCATCCACATGGATGAAACAGAGGAAAAAGTTCCTATAAAGGAATTCCATACAGAAGTATCGTTCATAGTGAGAACATTTTTCTTCGTATTTCTTGGAATGGTCGTGACTCTCACTAGCATTAACAACTTCACGGTCGCGGTATCCCTTATGGCATTTTTCATGGTGGCAAGGTACGCGCTCACGTATCTGGTCACAAGAAAAAGTGAATATGCGTATTTCAAGGAAATTATATCAGTAGTGAATCCCCGTGGACTTGCTACCGCGGTGCTTGCCACATACCCGTTAATTGCAATGCAAAATTATCTTCAGAAAAACGGGATTGAAAATTCAAAGGAGCTCCTGGCCTCACTTGGAAACCTCCCTGAGATCGCATTTGATATTATAGTTATCAGCATTATCGCTACAACAATCCTTGTGCCGATTATATGGAACAGGCAAACAAAAACGAAAAATAATGAGGAGAAGAACAGGAAAGATGAAAAGGAAAAGCCATAGAGATTGCAAAAATATTTAAACTACTCCCGCGGAAATGGTAATCATGGCATTGATAGAAGAACTTATTTCATACGCGCAGAAGACGATAGGTGGGGACATCATCCTAGCTGTGGCGATAGTAGTAATGGGATTCATCGCATCCGCAATCGTCCGATATATCCTTCAAGAGAAAGTCAAAAAACTCATAGAAAAAACAGAAACCGACCTAGATGACGTAGTATTTGAGGTTATGGAAAAGCCGCTGGAACGCGGCGTGCTTCTGGTTGCCGCGTATCTTGCACTTTCCTCACTCGCTGGGCTTTCAGCGTATTCAGCATTAATAACAAGCGCATTTTTTGTTATAGCAGTATTGTGGGCAACAAACGTCGTGCAAAGACTGGTTTCCGCGTTTATTCCACGCTGGATTCACGTGATAAACAAAAAGCACGAAAAATCCCCGCAACTCATCGCACGCATAATTAACGTTATTTTGTATATCATCGCAGCACTGATAATCCTTGATCATTTCCAGATTCAAATAACCCCGATAATTGCAGCATTGGGCATAGGAGGACTCGCCGTCGGACTTGCACTTCAGGACAGCCTTTCAAATTTCTTTGCAGGCATGTATATAGTAACGGGAAGTTCACTCAGGATCGGCGACTTCATAGAGATTCCGAGTGAAAAAATAAGCGGGAATATTGAGGATATAGGATGGAGGGCAACAAGAATACGTACTACTCAAAATAGCACAGTAATTGTTCCGAATTCGAAGATTTCCCAATCAGTTGTTATAAACACGCACCTGCCAGACAAGGAAGTGGGCGTGAACTTAGAATGTGGTGTATCCTATGGGTCAACAGATCTTGAAAAAGTGGAGAGAACTACGGTTGAAGTCGCGGAAAAAATCCAGCAGAATGTCCCGGGCGCAGTTAAAGATTTCAAGCCGATCGTTCGATTTCACACATTCGGGGAATCAAACATAAATTTCACAGTAACGATGCGGGCAGAAGAACAGACATTCCGCGCCCAGCTGGTTCATGAATTCATAAAGGCATTAAAGGCACGATTCGATGCTGAGAAAATAGAAATTTCATATCCGGTGAGGAATGTTTATCAGTTATCCGCGATAACTCAAAAAATCCCGCAAATAAATAAAAAATAGAATGCAGGGGAAGCAGGGCTAGGATGATACTAGGGTCTGAACTAGCTAGCACTCACGAATAACGCGGATTATACATTCCAGGAATATCGGAAGTGACTGGATCATCTCCCAACCTGTTTTTCCTTAATTTCTCCATAACTTCTCTCGAAACCGCATCTATTGACGGAACATTTGGCATGAGTTGCCTTAAGTCATTGTGCCAATTAGCCCTCATTTTCGATATGGCCAGTTCTACTTTATGTAAATCCAGTCTTTCGTTATAATATGCAAATTTCTTACGTACGGTCTCTTTATCAGGCGAAATACCTTTGCCAAACAGGAACCAGACGTCATAGAGATCGCGCGGGGCAGTTCGATTGCCAAGTGCATTGATCTTTTCAGCAAATAGTTCTTCTATACTGAGAGCGAGTATATTATGCACACCAGAATTGTAAGAATCAATCAATTGCTTTCTAACTGGGGAACCCACAATGTTATTCCTGAAATTGAAGTCGAATAGTATCCTCTGGGCGTGTAACAACGGCCCGGTATATTTTACAGATACTTTTAATCCGGCTGCCGTCTTTTCCTCTACTGGTTTCTGGAAACTGATGCCTTCAATGGTTTTCTCAGATAGGATTTTGCCTAAGCTATCCAATACTTTATCCTTGCTAAGCTTCAATACAGTAAAATCCAGATCCTCTGAGAATCTTGCTTCTTTGAAGTAAACCTTTTTTATCGCGGTCCCGCCTTTGAAAACCGAGTGTTCAAATAGCTCGGAATTGGCAATTGCATCCAAGGCCACTGACAGAGCATAATCCTTTTCGATTATGGCTGCCGGTGCACCTTCTTTATGGACTCTTCTTTTCAATTCTGACAGATTCAGCATAAACTCACCGTATGTCCTTCCATCCAGTCAATTCCTTTTTAGTCAAATTGATGAGCAGCCCCCATTTGACTAACCTTCCCTTTAAGTCTTTAATGTGTGAGGGATCTAGCCAACGCCACCCTGCGAATTCTTCTTTAATTAACGAAGGTAATTTTAACAGTTCAAACAGGTATCCTAATCGTCGTCTTACCACGTCCTTGGAGTTCAAAGCAAGTCCACGCAGCTTTTTCCGGTCCAGTTCATCTCTTGCATTCCACAACGCCTTTGAAATTTCCCCCATACCACCGCAATATTCGGGATGTGCCAGACAGTCGATAATCAATTGCTCCTTTGTAGCTATTTTTACCTGTCTTCCAGTCATATTCTCTTGTTGCCATTCCCCGATTTTATCTACCTTGATGAACTCATATTTGGTTCCAACAGCTTCAAATGAGCGTCGTCTTTGTGTAACGACAACCTGGGTAATCCAGGGAATTTGTTCTGTAAGCCCATAGTAGTTCATGGCAGTACGAAAGCTTATGTAGTAGGGCTTATCTTTCAGAACTTGGGATATCAACGCAAATGCTTCTTCACCCCACTGGCCTTTTGGTCCAGCCTTTAATGGTGCAAATAAGTAGGTGCCCCTTCTTATGCGTAAGAGGCGTTTTTTCTTCACGAATTGCCATGCCAGCTTGTTGGCGCGATTTTTTGATATTTTTAATATCTTTGCCAATTCTGAAGAAGTGATCAGGCTAGTTTCGGCTTCCTCAAGCGCGAAAAGTGCCCTGGTTTCCAATTCTCCGAATCTGAAATTCTTTGTAACCATAATTACCCTTAAAGTAAGTTGTGTTACACAAAGTATTTAAGGCTTTCGACAGCTAGGATTCTATTCCGAACAACTCGTTAAACAGTGCAACAATCCTTTTCCTGAATTTACAGGTGTTGGCAAATTCGGCGTAAGCGAGCCAACCTTCCAGACTAATTGTCCAACCTACGACAACCACGATATAAGCCTTAAGACTATAACAAAAAGTGAAATGCAGGGGGAAGAAACCACCTGCCTGGACTCAGTTCTCCACCGACGTAAAAACGTTGATAACAGCACGATTTTGTCGGTATCGGCAACCAACAGGTTGCTGATAGATTGAAACCGAAGCATCGGTTTCAGGATATCTACAAACGCCAAGTTCTGGCTCCGATTGTTCGACGCATCGAACAATGGACCATAAATCGCATTGGCGATTTATCGGTCGTAAGCGTGAGTGGTGTTCTGAGAGGAGAAGTTTAAAAAGGTCTCCGTGAGGATAATGATTATGAAGGATCATTACAGCATTTGTTGCGTGAGCCAGTCTTTTCTTCCGTATATAGGTGGCTTGGCAAGATACGTTGAATCCTTGGGAAAACAATTCCTTAAACATGGTCACGAATTCAAAGTAATGCATTTCAAAACAGTGAATGTAGATCCGATCGAATTTTCTGATGGAATAGAGATTATCAGGATTAATGTAACAAATTTAGGAGAAGAAACAATACTAAAGTACATGCAATTTAAAGAGGCAATACTGAATATAACTCATAACGAAGCAGTTGGCGAAATTCAAGGTTATAATGAATATTTAGAAGTAAACGAAAAACTAGCCGAGGATATAATGGACTCGTACAACTACAAACCATTCGACATCCTCCATGTTCACGACTTCCAAACACTGCCACTTGCAGAGATACTAAAGAACAAATTCGGGTTAAAAATTCCGATGATTTTTACCTGGCACATTCCATTTGTGAACCAGCTACCAGAATTTTGGAGACATTTTTTTATCGAAAATATGGGGAATTACGACAAAGTAATATTTTCAATAGAAGAATATACTAATGCTGCAATATCCTGTGGCCTGACCCCGGGGCTAGTGGAGACAGTACATCCAACTATAGATTTGGCAAAATATACCCCAAAAGAAACATATGATGCAAGAGAAAAATATAATATTTCAAAAGACGATTTTTTGGTCGCATGTGTGAGCAGAATTGACCCTAGGAAAGGCCAGGAGATTCTTATAGCTGCGATGGATAAGATAGTGAATTCACATAAACGAAAAAATATTAAATGTATTTTTGTTGGGAATGGCTCATTTTCTAGAGAATTGTTAGGGAAAGAAAGATCTGGAAGGACGCAAAAACTCCTTAATCTGGTCGAAGAAAAGAAACTACAAAATAATGTATTCTTTACTGGGAAGGTAGATGACGAGTTGCTTTATCATATATATGGCGCTTCAGATGTTGTAGTACAGCCTTCTCTTCACGAGGGATTCGGATTGACTGTCTGTGAGGCCATGGTATTTGGTAAACCAATTATCGGTTCTAATGTTGGTGGCATTCCATTGCAACTAAAAGATGGGGTGAATGGTTACCTTTTCGAAAAAGCCGACTACAACCAACTAGCGGAAAAAATCTTATTGCTTGCTCAAAATTCGGAATTAAGAAAAAGAATGGGAAAGAAAGGCGCGGACATAGTAAGAGAAAAATTCAATTCTGGCATAGGATATAGGGAATACCTGCGCATTTACAAGGAAATAATGAGATGATTACCTTTTACTTATCGAAAATATATTGTGCGCGAGCTTGGAATTAGGGATATGATGGATTCCGTCCTTGTTTTTTATTACAGTTGCAAGTAGTGTTATTTCTACCACTTCTCCGCGTAGATCATCTATTTGCAATACGTCCCCTCTTACAATGACCTTATTATTCGCCAGATGAATCCCGTATGAAACGCTTGGAACGTGATCCTTCAAAGAAAATATGAATAAAATAGCTAATGTTCCCAGGGCGATAATTCCAATTGACAAGACAAGAAACATCAGGCTTTCTACTTTAATGCCCAACTGTAAGAATGCAGTTATAAAAACAACAAGGTAAAGAAAATATCTTACATACGCTGCAACATTAGTTGAAACATTGGCCATGCCTGCAGTTTTAGCTTTTTCATCCAACCTGTCCCGAAGGTTGTACTTTAGTACATCTGCAATTATCTCAATCATTGCACTTCCGATTATAAGAATGATAATTGCACTAACGATATTCGGAAGATAGGATATAAGAGGTATCAAGATGGTACTCATACCAACCTCGACACCTAATACCCTCAATGCGAGAAATACTGCAATTATAAAAACCACATACTTCAAAACAAGCGCAGCTAGGTAGACGAAATCTATATTAAACCCGAATTTTTTGGCTTCCTTATCTATCCCGAACCGCACCTTTTGCCTGACTCCTGTTGCTTCTGCAAATTGGAGTACAAATTGTTTAACTAGTTTTCCTACAACAAAACCAATAATCAAAATTATTACTGCTGCGATTAAGATAGGAACGGATGCATCTGACTGGATGACAGAATCTAAAAAACCCATAATTGAATTTTGACCTTTAAGTTTATATTCGTATCCAGTGTCTTATTCTAATGAACAAGAAAGAGCTACTGGCACTTTTCATAAAACTCGGGAGGAGGGCCAAAAAACTTATCAAAGAAGTTGATAATGGCAAGGAGAAACTAGAAAGGAATTATTTTGGGGATATGAGCATCAAGATGGACATCGTTTTGGAGGAAATGGTGAAAGAAGAGATAAAAGACCTAAATTTTCAACTTCTTACTGAGGAAAAACCAGAAAAAACGAACGGGGAAT
Organism: Microcaldota archaeon; assembly: GCA_038046805.1. GTDB lineage: Archaea > Micrarchaeota > Micrarchaeia > Anstonellales > Bilamarchaeaceae > UBA10214. The sequence goes on along the minus strand of JBBSVO010000011.1, from coordinate 17,339 downwards.
GTTTTGGCACTATCATACTTGATCCTCTTGACGGTTCAAAGAACTATGAACGTGGCTTTCCAGCTTATGCATTTGCGATTGCTGGTTCTGCCAAGAATAATCCTTCTATTAAAGATATAGATGCAGCAGTTGTTGTTGATCTTTTTAGCGGTGATGAATATTTTGCTATGAAAGGTAAAGGCACGTACAAAAATAATGAAAAGATAAGACTGGATAGAAAAATCGTAACCCCTCCGTTAGTAGCAGCGGATTTTGGCCGTGACAAGAGTTCGTCATCCAAGGTTTTCCCTGCGATAAGTGAGTTTGCTTACATGCGCATGTTAGGGGCTGCCACACTTGAAATGGCTGCGGCTGCAAGCGGAACAGTGGATGCGTATTTAGATGTGAGAGGAAAACTGCTTGTTACACACACGGCAGGAATTATGCTTATGAAAGAAACAGGACTTATGATTTCAGATAAACACGGTAATGAAATAACTCAAACATTGCACCAAAATACAGTATTCACAATAATCGCAGCCAGAGAAAAGAAGTTGCATAAAAAATTATTAGGAATATGTAATATATTACCAAAGTGAATGTATGTATTCAAAAAATAAACTTAAACCAGTACTATCTCTCTTTGATGCCGTAAATATAGCATTGGGTTCAATTATTGGAGCTGGCATTTTTGTTATTATTGGTGCTGCAGCCGGAGTAGCTGGTCCGGCTGTTTTTCTTTCAGTAATAGTTGCAGCCATAGTTGCGATATTAACTGGGCTTACAAGTGCTGAACTAAGTAGGCGGTTTCCAACAAGCGGTGGTGCTTATTTATTCGCTAAAAAGACATTGTCTGATTCAGCAGGCTTCATAGTTGGGTGGGTATGGCTTTTTTCAAACATTACGGTTGGTGCCACGGTCGCTGTAGGGTTTGCGTACTATCTGAAGTTTTTCGTACCTTCGATGCCAACTAACATTGGCGCTGCAATCGCAGTTATTCTTGCAACTTTTATCCACCTTGCAGGGATGAAAGAAACAAGTAAAATAAACAACCTGCTGGTAATAATTAAGATACTCATTCTCTTATTTTTTGTAGGTAGTGCAGTCTTCTTTTTCAAACCATCTAATTTTGACCCATTTTTGCCGTTTGGATTTACGGGCATTCTTGCTGGCGCAGCTACGATATTTTTTGCATATTCTGGTTTCGCAAGGGTTGCAGTAATCGCGGATGAGATAAAGGATCCGGCCAAAAATGTTCCAAAAGCAACTACTCTGTCAATTTTAATTTCCACAATAATTTATGTGCTAGTAGCAGCTGCAGCAGTAGGGATAGCAGGATATCAGCTACTTTCTGAGTCAGGTTCTCCCCTTGCAGATGCCATAAATTTGGAGGGGATTAGTTTTGGGGCTAGTTTGGTTGGTTTTGGAGCACTTATTGCCACAGGAACAGTTATTCTTGCGTCTATTCTAGGAGTTTCAAGACTTGCACAGACTATGGCCAGTAACAAGGAACTTCCAAAACCAGTTTCTTTGATAGATAAAAAAACTGGTGTTCCGAAAAATTCGATTATTTTAAGTGGAATCGGAATGCTTTTGCTGGCATTGTTTGCAGATCTTCCACATATTGCATATATCAGCAGTTTTTCATTGCTTCTTTATTATGCCGCCTTGAACCTTAGCGGCATTAAAATCTTTAAAAATAGTATAAAACATGTTGCCATCCTTGGGCTTGTTTCTTGTCTGGTGTTGATGTTCAGCCTTCCGATACTTTCCTGGGTTGTTGGTTTTGCAGTGGTACTACTCGGAATTATTTACTACAACTTTTTTGTGAAATGATAAATTAAGCAGTTAAGGAACTGAGGCTGAGCAGGAATGCAAGGGAAGGGATTCGAACCCTCGAAGGCACATCGCCCGCCTTCCATCGCCATATATCGGCGATGTCATGCGTTAAGCCACCAGCCTATTGCAACCAGAGTGGCTTATTGGACCTCATGGTTTTTCGATGAAACGCTTCCCGATTGAAACCGAAGGGTTTCAATGGGCGCATTGAACGTTGCGACGTTCAATTGCGTTGCCATAAGGATTCTCAAGCCAAAAAGGTTCCCTCAAGCTGGCGCGTTTGGCCGCTCCGCCACCCTTGCGTAAATATCAACATGAACGAACGCGAGGGGCATTGAAACAACTGTTTCAATTCAACCCTTGCGTGAGAATAATTATTTCTGAATTGGATATATAAATAGACCGGAAACGCGTGAGGAACAAAAAATAAATGAAACAAATTTGAGCCGTTTTTCGCAAACAAACGGATTTACGCCTTTTTAATCGCCTTTTGCAATTCCTTCAAATCGTCTTCGATTGAATCGCATGCACGAAGAACCAATTCCTTTCCACTCATTTGAAAACAGCTCTCTACATAGAAATCGAATTTTTCGTCTTTCTCCTCGTAGCTTGCAATTCCGGATTGGAATTTCGCATGGGTTTTGGCCGTTCCGAGAACCGCCTTACCCTCAAACCTCAAAGACTGCTTTTCAGTAAGGGTTATAACCGGAATTCTGTCCTTTGCCATGGAGATCTCTTTGTCAGAACTTTTCAAATCCCCAGAACAAACAACTTTCGGCCCATGTTCATCAAGCGTGAATACTACCTCGGACTCTTTTGGAACTTTGGACGGGGTTAAAACAGGAAGCAATGCAAGTCTGTGCGCAAGATACTCATCAAATAGCGATGAAGTATTGTCGTAAAAAGTAACTGCTGTAATAGCAAAAACAGGAACAGAAGATATACAATATCTTCGCAGCATGTTCGCAAACTCGATGGACATTCCATCAAGCTTGAATGAAACCCGATTTTCGTTTTCCTTTGCGGATGAAACTTTTACTGCCATCGTATCAGACCCTTCTTCCCCTTCTTCCGCCTTTTCGTTTCATGGAATCAGTTGGAACAGGAGTAACATCATCAATTCTACCTATGCGAACGCCGCTTCTCGCCATTGTTCTTACGACTGCCTGGGCACCGGCACCAGGACTTTTTGAGCCACTTCCGCCCGGAGCCCTTATTCTTATGTGAAGTGTATTGATTCCTTTGTTTTTAAGAGTTCCGACAACCTTTATTGCGGCCTGCATCGCAGCATAGGGTTTTCCTTCTTCCCGGTCGGATTTTACCATCATTCCACCGCTTGCCCATGCAAGCGTTTCCGCACCGCTTTGATCAGTCGCTGTAATTATTGTGTCGTTTTTTGAAGAATAAACATGAACAATTGCTATTCTTGGCTTTGCCCTTCTCGGTGGCTCTACTGGAGCAGTTTGAACCGGAGGAACGTGGGCAGTGGATTGCGCAGATGCAGTCGGAGCTGCCGGTGCACTTTCCTTTGGCACTTCCTTATGAGCCACTACTGGTTCTTCCTTTGGCTTTTCGGATTTTTCCGGATGCTTTGCAGACTTTTCCTTTTCCGGTTTCTTTTCCTTTGTTTCTTTTGCTTCTGAAGTCATAATTATTCACCATTTAGTTGTTTGCCGCTGTTTTTGTTTCCTCATTTTTTGCAGGAGCTTCCTGAGCTACAGGTTCTTTCTTCTCGACTTTTTCCGGCTTTCCTGCTGCTGGTGTCTGAAGTACTGCGGGATTGAAACTGCGTGAATACGCAATAGTTGCATCATCTTCGGCATCGACAAGATAGCTTGGGGAAGATACCTTTCTTCCGGAAACCGTTATCATTCCATGCGTTATGAACTGCCTGCTTTGTTTCATGGTTTTTGCAAGCCCTTTTTTATAAACGCGTGTCTGCAATCGTCTTTCAAGAATATCACGAACTGAAAGCGAAAGAACATCATCAAGCGTCGCAGTCTTATCAAGAATTCCGAATTTATTGAGCTTTGCAAGTACCTTGGCTTCACATTTCTTTCGCTCATCATCACTTAGAGACATCATGCGTCTTGCTTCACGCCTATATTTCTTTAATTCCTGATTCATCACAAAAAGCTCGCGCATGTTCTTTAAGGCATATTCGGACTTTAGCGTCCCATCCTCTTCGATTCTCTGTGCATCCCAAAGTTTCTTTGGCCTTTCATACTTGTTTCTGAATCGTCTCGGGTCTCCCATAAAAATTTCACCTTAAATGTGTATTTTCCACCATTAAGTTAGTTATTATTTTTTCTCTGCAGGCTTTGCTACTGTTTTTGTAGCTGCGGTTGCTGCCTTTGCTGCAGATACTGCCTTTGCTACAGGTGCTCCCCCTGCTGCCTTTGCAGGTGCTCCTGCTGGTGCAGCCGTTGCTGCGGCCGCTCCTTGTGGCTGCTGCGCAGCGATTATAGATTTTCTAAGAACACCAACTGCCATTCCGGTTCTGCCAGTATTTCTTGTTCTCTGACCTCGAACCTTCTGGCCATAAGCATGCCTGTATCCTTTCCATGTGTAGGATTTTTTCTCGTTTTCAATATCCTGTTTCACATAGAAAAGAAGATCATTCATAATTGTGTGGCGAACAGTCCCGTCCATAGGATCGTTCTGCCTGTTGAACATAAACTTTGGAATATTCGTTTCGTGGAGATTAAATAAAATTTTATCTATTTGTTCAATTTGTTCATCACTAAAATCTCCAATCTGTGAGGATGGATCAATCCCAAGCTTGCTGTGGATTACAGAAGCAACGGAAACTGCTAGATTTTGACCTATACCTCGGACTCTTGAAAGGGCATGTTTAAGCAGAACTTGCCCGGGAACATCCTTTCCGGCCAAACGAACAATTCCTTTGAAATTTTCATTTTGTGGAAGAACATCCTTCTTTACCGGCTTATGCTCTGGCTTTTTTGGAGCCTGCTTTACTTCCGGCTTCTTTTCCTTGGTTTCTTTATCGTCTTTTTCTTTTGTACTCATGAATTCACCAGAATATTATAGATTTATACGGTAACTAAACTAGCGGTTGTGGTCCTTTATAGGTATGGACTTCAGTTTAAAAACTTACCTAAACCCTGCTCACATCCTCCACTTCAACCTGGCTTACACCAGATATGCCGCGAATCTTCTCTTCAAGCGCATCCATCCCTCCAGAATCATCATTCAGAAGAAAGATGACTTTCAGAACCTTGATTCCAAATCCAATGTCTTCTTCGGAAGAGCTATGTACTTTTCCGATTTCGAGTTTCTCTATTGCTGAACGGATCACGCCAAGATTATTTGAGTCTTCTGCAAAGATCTTGAATACTGCCATTACGTCGTACATAAAATCACTGAATAAATACAAGTTTAAGGACCGTTAAAACCGCACGTACATTTAAACTCGTTCTTGTTAAGCCTGCATGAATAACATCGCACAATTTTTTCGTTGCATTGTGGGCACGGGAATTCCGCAAATTCTTTTGTCTGAGAGCCGCAGCTCGTACATCTTTTCATATAGTTGCACCTCGAAAGAAGGATATCTAAGATATCTATCCGTAAAGCGATTCGTAATCAAAACTAAATAAAACGAATGAGATGGTTTTTAATAACATATCTATTTAAACATTGTGTTGTTGCCCCCATAGTCTAACCTGGATATTCTAAGCCGGATATCGGCGATGAAAACAGAAAGGACGCAAGCCTGCGACACGGAAAAAACTAATTTCTATGTGGATAGCTTGCTGTTCGCGTTCAAAGGAGAACCCTTTTGGCATGTGCTTCAAAAGGGCAAAAGGGTTTCATCCCAAAAACCTTGCGGGTTTCCTCGCAACGGAAAACAGGGAACTGGAATTCGCGATGGGGGCGTTGCTTTTTATATATTATGTTATAATAGGCTAACAACTATTTTTATGGTGTTTATTATGACGAATGGACAACAACTTACAGCGCCAATGCAGCAGTACAATATACAGCAGCCTGCAATGAGATCACCCGCAAGCGCGGACGATGAAGAGATAATGAAATTCATCGAAGAATCAAAACAAAAAATTATGGTGATAGGCGCGGGAGGAAGCGGAACAAACACGCTTGACAGATTATTTGAAATGAGTATTGGTAATGTCGGATTAATAGCACTGAATACTGATGCAAAGCACCTTCTTAAAATTCGCGCTAACAAAAAAATTATCATCGGAAAAAAACTTACACAGGGACGCGGTGCGGGGAGCAATCCGCAAATCGGAGAAGATGCGGCAAAGGAATCACTAAACGAAATAAAGGAACTCATAAAAGATGCATCAATGGTTTTCGTGACATGTGGACTTGGTGGAGGAACCGGGACTGGAAGTGCACCGATTATAGCAGAGACTGCCAGGCAAGCTGGCGCATTAACCGTAGCAGTAGTTACACTTCCATTTGCATCTGAGGGAAAAATTCGAATGGAAAACGCAATACACGGATTGGAAAAATTGAAAAGACACACAGACACTATAATAGTAATAAAGAATGACAAGTTGATGACGCTTGCCCCGGATCTTCCACTCAATACTGCATTTAAGGTGTGTGATGAGGTCCTCGCAGGATCTGTAAAGGGGATTGCAGAACTAGTTACAAAGGCAGGTCTGGTAAACGTTGATTTTGCAGATTTGAGAACTATACTTAATGATGCAGGCTATGCAGTAATCGGACTTGGTGAGGCATCACTTGATGCAAAACACGAGGACCGTGCCCGCGTTGCAGTCGAAACAGCCCTTAATTCACCGATGCTTGATGCAGATATCAGCACGTCTACAAGAGCACTTATAAATGTAATAGGCGGAGATGATATGACACTTAAAGAGGCAGAACTCGTGGTGTCGGAAACAGCAAAAAGAATAAACAGCGAGGCACACATCATCTGGGGTTCGCGCATTGAGGAAAACATCAAGAAATCATCTATGCGTGTGTTGATTGTGCTTGCGGGAGTGAAATTCCCGAAATTCGAATATAGAACTCCGAGCGGGGATTCCATTGAGAATCTGGATTTGGACCTCATTGGGTAATAATATCAAGGTGAAAAAATGGATCTTGGAGATTTGTTTAGAAGATGTATAAGGATATTTTATATTTCAAGAAAGCCTACTGGTGAAGAATTCAATAAAGTGGCAAAGGTTACTGCACTTGGTATGGTGCTCATCGGATTAATTGGGATAATTATCTCGTTCCTATTTGGCATGATAGGCGGCTAAAATAATTAAAAGAAATGAAAATATAAAATGTGATTGAAATGATATACACGCTCAGAATAACAACCGGACAGGAAAGAATTATTGCTGAAATGCTTACGAAAAAGGCACGGGCAGAAAAGCTGAATATTTATTCAATTGTTCACATAGAAACTGTAAAGGGGTACCTATTCGTTGAGGCACCGGATGAGAACGTCGCAGTAAAACTGATTCAGAGAGTTAAGCATGTGAAAGGAATTCTTAAAAGACCGATAACGCTTGATGAGATAAGCAGTCTGATAAAGGCAACAAAACAGCCATTGGTTACCGTAGAAGTTGGCGACATGGTTGAAATGACGTCCGGTCCGTTCAAAGGTGAAAGGGCAAAGGTCACAAAGATAGATGAGGCCAAGGACGAGCTGACAGTTGAACTTGTCGAGGTTGCGGTGCCTATTCCGGTAACAATCAAAAGCAAAATGATCAGGCTGTTCCAGAAGGCGAAGAGTGCGTAGTATCAAACGTTGACTCAGTTTGTTCATAAATACTCCGATCATCTAAAACCTGGCGAATATGCGCCGAGTTAAATGAACTTATAATATTCATTGCCGTAGAAATACCGCAGGCTGCGTATATGCTGTAGTATCTTTCAACAAAATCTTTTTGTGGTGTGTTAGTAAATTCTCCGATTGCAAGACCAGTGACTAAACGTATTGCCTGAACATAGATGAAATAAGATTCCAAAAGCGCGACAAGCTGGCCTGCATGCTGCATTGAAGTGAGTGGTACAGGCACCTCAAACCGTTTTTCTTTGTATTCAGTTTTAATGATTCCCATGTCTGCGAGAAGAGATTTAACATTTCTCCATAAATGAAAAGAGCAAAATGTCTCTTTGAATCCCTGAACGAAGTCTGTGAAATGTCCTTTTGGAATATCTTTTCTTGCCAAAGGCGTCTGGGCAAGAATAAGACCCCCGTAGCTAACAACAATAGCAAAGGCTGTAGCTACTCCTAATGCAGTCATTGCATGCAATCCACTGATCTGTTCTACTGAATCTCCAGCTACCTTGTTTATCAACCAGATGAAACTCCAAGTAATAGGGATATCAAACACAGAATCAATCAGAGAATATGCAACGAAACCTCGTTTCTCCGATATTTTCCTGGCAGCAGTAGTAATCCTGCGTGGAATCTTTGAAAGCTTTCCTGCAGTTCCCTTTAATGATTTTGAAATCGCTTGGGCGACATTAAACACGATGGGAACTGAAAAAACCGCAGTGTATGCATTTTCGTATGGATGAGAGATTTTTTGCGCATCCAAGTATCTTGCGAATTCGTTGGCATATTCAACAAACGTAAATCCGACTGTATAGTACGTGCCAAGCTCCGCGATCTTCGAAACTGCAGGATGCTTTTTTTCAAACATTTTCGTGGTTTCCGTTATGCATGGAACGTCAAATGCAAGTGCCTTAAGTGGTGCAACCCTGGCAACGGTAAATGCTCCTGCTCCGAGCCTTGAGAGTAATGGGTCTGGAATGTGACGGAATTTTTGATAGATCTTCCGGGCTTTCTCAAATTTCAATTTCGTTTTCATCACCTCCAATGTAGTAATTTATTGTTAACCTCCAGTGCCTGGCTTTGCCGGATTAGTTAATACAAATTCCGCAAGCTCCTTCAGCTCAACAAGTAATTCCGATACTTCTTCTCTTCTTTTTTTTTTCCATTTTTACCACCTCCTAGGTTTATTTTTAAAGAATAACTCTACAAAGCTTGTTTATAAATGTTATTCCAAAATTAGCGAATAAACATGCAAAAATAGATAGCTTTAAATAGTTTTTTGGAATAAGTATTCAACATGCATCAAATTGACGAGAAGGATACAGTGCTATTAGCCGTGCTGAAGGAGAATTCCCAGCTTTCAATCCAGAAGATATCTAAGAATACGGGTATCCCGGTTGCGACAGTCCATAATAGGATCAAAAGAATGAAAGAGAATGGCATAATTGCAGGATACACGATAAAAATAGACAAAACAAAGGTCGGAAGAAAAATGACTGCATATGTTCTTGTGAAAACGGCCCAAAAGGCCAACCAAGGAGACATCCTGCACAAAATCGTGAAACACGGCGTCGTTGAAGAGGGTTCGATGATAACCGGTGAGTTTGACCTTATCTTCAAGGTATGCGTCAAGGATATGGAAGAGCTCAATGGTTTTGTAGTGAAGTATCTCCGCCTGATGGGCGAAGTTGCGGAAACGAGAACAACAATTTCATATGAAAATGTCGTGAATGAAAACAGTGCGATAATCTGAAAACAAAAAAATTATGCGGTCGCCGAATACTCAGAGGTTATCTGAGTGCTTGCGAATTTAATCGTTCGCTTTGGGCGATTAATTTGGCTGAGTTTATACGGTAGTGCCAATATTGGCAGGAAACAAAAAATAGTCGGACCTGTCCAAATATGCTGATATCGGCATAAAGGCTATTATGCCCCTTCCGCCGAGGTAAGGCACATGGGTAAAATAGACATATATGACTATCCGCGAAGGTTGGAGCAGGCAATAGCCAAACTCAGGGTTGAGGATGGGGTTTGCAAGGAGAATGTCGAAGCCATAACCTATTTTTGTAAGGTAAAATTGGCAAAAGGAGTAACCTACGGGAGGGTTGCCAAAACTGTTTATTGCCTGAGATTCTTGGCAAAATGGCTCAAAAAGCCGTTCAAGGAGGCGACGAAAGAGGATCTGATCGCCCTGGTCGGCGAATTGGAAACGAAAAAATACGCAGAACATACAAAATACGACTATAAAGTCATTTTGAAGATGTTCTACAAATGGCTTAAGGGAAATGACGAATTTTTCCCTCCTGAAGTTACCTGGATGAAAATGAGCATGAAAAATCACAGGCATAAGCTGCCCGAAGAGTTATTGAGCGAAGACGAAGTCCTTAGGATGGCTGAAGCTGCGATTAACCCTAGGGATAAAACACTGATTTTGATTTTGTACGAGACTGGTTGCAGGGTAGGCGAGTTGCTATCGTTGCAAATGAGAAACGTTAGTTTTGACCAATATGGAGCTGTTCTGCGCGTTACTGGCAAAACAGGCGATAGGAGAGTAAGGGTGATTAGTTCGTCTCCTATTCTGGCTTCCTGGCTTAATGCGCATCCCCGTGCCAATGACCCGGAAGCAAGCCTGTGGCTGCAATACAAAAACAACAAGAAAACCGACAAATGCATGAGGCATGGCACGATCTATGCAACACTAAAGAAGATTGCCAAGAGGACAGGCATCCAGAAGAAGATATACCCTCATTTGTTCAGGCATAGCAGGGCAACTGCGATGGCCGGAAAATTGACAGAGGCCCAAATGAAAGAGTATTTCGGCTGGGTCCAAGGCTCGGATATGGCGGCTACCTACGTCCATCTGTCTGGAAGAGATGTTGATAATGCGCTCCTGAAAATGCATGGAATGGCTCAGGTTGAGAGCACACAGGAGGAAAAACTGAAGCTCAAAACCTGCCAAAGATGCAAAGAAAGCAACTCTCCGATTTCCAAGTTTTGCACAAAGTGCGGTATGCCATTGGATGAGTCTTTCATTTCTATAATAGAAAAAGAACGCCAGAAAAGCGATAATCTCATGAACAAACTCATAGAAGACGATGAGGTAAAGAATTTCCTGCTAAAGAAAATTGTTGAGAAGGGATTGGATAAAACACTGCTGGCGGATTGAGCATGGCAATTGAAGATTTGCTTGGGTACCTGGCAAAAGGTGCGTTGCTAATAATCGATTTAACTTTAGTAATTTTGATTATTGGACCGTTTGTAATTGGATATGGGATTGTAATAATATTTTTGAATATTGTCGATACAATTCGTGATCATTTACCAAAACATCAGCCAGTTTATCGACTAAGTAAAGACGACCTGAAGAGAATAGACTGGGAAATGAATTTACCAGTGCCAAAGCTGGGTAACACTGTTGTGCCAGTAAAAAAGCCAGACTTGCCACCGTCCAAACCAGCAAAAATCAATCTTCATGATGGGTTTTTCTATGCCAAGGATTTGACCGAAGACCAGATAAACATGTGTAAAAACAATGGATATGTTGAGATAACCACCAACCCCTTCGGTCCAGGCAAAGGGCCAAGAGTTTTGATAAAATCCCCGGATAATCAAAGCTCCATCCATTATTATTTTTGCAGGATTTTGAAGTCAGAGATTGAAAAGTACGGTCATGATGCTCTCATGTACGCTAGCGTCAGGCCAGACATTGTTGCAAATGATATCGCTTTTGAAGTTGAAACAGGTTCCCACTATCGAAAGAAAGACCTTAGGGATAAATTCAAACGTGCCAAAGAAGGCTATTCAGATTATTACATCCTCGTTACAAACAGGGAACTTAGAGAAGCATACAAGCCATACGGAAAAGTTATCACTCGTAATGAGATAAAAAAAACAATAAGCAGGTTATATATAATTCAGCCCGAATTTTAGAGCGGATTCAGGCGAATTGGATAGCCAGAACTAGCGAACAATTAGGAATTGCAATTGTCAGAAGCACGGAAAAACAGCCTCTTTACCAGTTGAATCCAGGCGAATTAAGGCTTAGAACAATTAAAGTCGCAATCCCTTTATATATCGTCGAACAAGATTTGAAAGAAAACAAGTTTATCGAATGAGGCATTAATAGCCGAATCTCCTTTCATATTCCTTGTGATCAAACCATTCCAAGACAACTGTGAGGATAGTTACCTGATTCGCTCTTATGGTGTAAATCATTCTCCAACCGTCCGGGAGATCGTACTTCCAAAGATTATCTACCTCGTATTTTCTAATGTATTCTTTGGGCCACAATTTCTTCTCTATTTTTATGCCGCAAAATGGATCTTTCTTCAAGTCGTCAAATGCCCTGCTGAGGAACTCGTAGAGATGCGGTTCTGCGCCTTTACCTTCTTTTAAGGCTTGATACGCATCTTTGATTTTGTTATCCGCAAAACCAACGAATATCTCCCTGCTCATCTGATCACCAGGTTGCTTTTGAATGCCTTTTCGATGCCATTTGGATTCCATATCCAAACTACCCTGCCGTCTTTTGGATCAACGTAGACCTTGTTCGACTTTTGAAGATAATCTAAGATAAGCAGGAGCGTTTGGTACATGACCTGTTTTGGAAGGCGCCTAAGCAGTTCTGCCTTTGTCGGGTATTCTTTTGCTTTTTTTATCGCTTCTTCAACCATTATCACGGTGTCTAGTCTAGGATAATGCAACACTTCTTGAACAGCTCTTGAAACCATATAACCACCCTTATATACATTTATATATTGTATAGATTTATATACCTACCTCTTTTACTTCTTTCTCGCTCACACACCACTATATACGCCCAGAAGGCTTGTTTCAGTGTGTTCTGGCTTCCAGAAAGGCGATACCATTGTGAAAGCATTGTGTTTCTTTATAAACTCGAAATAGGCGAAACACAATGGTTTTAAGGTAAAAACAGACCATTGTGCAGGAATGTTTAGCTCTTCATATTCTCACTGTACCTCTAATACGTGTAGCAAATCGCCTTTTCTTGTGTGTTGTGGCTTCCAGAACGCCACTGTCAATGTGTTTTTGATGTGCTTCTTTATAAAGCGAAAATAGGCGAAACACATCAACTTTTAAGGATGCAAAATCGATGTACACGAATGAGATTGCGAAATCATGTACACGGACTTTTTCAGCCCAATAACAAGGTTATCCACGTCGTAATGAACATTCTAAACCACGAAAAGTAACTTTATAAACTCTCCCCTACACTAATTATTCTATGACCCAGTTGCATTCTCCAGAGGTTAATCTAGCAAATGTCAGACAAAGCCTTGCGAATGTATTACGAGCCAGAACAACTCAGATTTCTAATCTTAATGAAAAATTCTGGACGATTATAGGTTGTGGTTCTATTGGCGCTAAGGCCGAAGAACTTATGCAAAAAACATGGGCCATCGAACAAGCTGGTTTTGTTGCCAATCCGAGAATAGTTTTGGCAATGGGCTTCTTCGAAGCGTTTAGGGAAAGATGCGGAATCAACGCCGCTTTGGTACGGGGCGCTTCTTCGGAAGAATTACAACAGTTAATTGGGGAGGGGGGAGTTTGCACAAGCTGAAATGAAAGTGCTGCGAAAACTCGTAAAACAAATTCATAGGAATTTCAAGGGAATCCCGTTAGCGGTAAGGTCTTCGGCTCATGGAGACTGCCGGGGAACAGGAATTTATGATAGCAAATTCTGCTTTAATATTAATAACGAAGATAAGACTCTAGATGGCTTAGTGAAAGCGATAAAAGCGGTTATGGTAAGCGAGTTCTCAGATTCTGCAATCGCTTTCAGGAAAGATCTGGGTCTGCCTGGTGGTATAGCAGTCATGATAGAACCGGTCTTTGGCCAGACTTTCAAAAAGCACCACGACAGCGGAATTGTAAGATTCGGACCATTATACGGCGGCTTTGGATATACGTCGTGCAGTGATGGCGAAGGCTATGTCCTTATTGCCGCTGGCCTGCCAACAGGCACTGTGAAAGGGGAGGGACTTAAGATAAAGGAAAGCGATGAACGCCCTCTGGATATTGTCCAATACGATGAATACGAACGTCTTAGTGCGGGCCTTGTTGGTAGGGAGATGAAATTTTATGCGAGCGATGCAACCCTTCTTTATGTTGCCAGAAATGACACAGACCATCTCGAGATTGTCCCGAAAGCGGTGTTGCATGAAAATCTCGCCTGGTTGTTTGCCAAATTGAAGCAACTAGAACGGCTAGCTGGTAAGCCCCAGTACGTGGAATATGCTATCGCAGAAAAAGAAGGCCAAGTATGTGTTACAATTCTTCAGATTGCTGATGCTGATAAGAAGCAGCATGAAGAAAAAGAAGTTGTCGAAAGCGAAAAGACGATAACCATAGGCGGCTATGTAAGAGGCAGTGGGGAGGTGGAGAGCGACACCGTCCTATTTGCCAGAAGCGAAAAGGACATCCCACTACTAAGGAAGCTGAATGCAGGATTGACAGATTATGTAGTTGTTTACGTAGGAGACCTTACAAAATCCATCCAAAGAAGGCCGATAGAGTATGCAGATATCAACAACGCTAGAGTGCTTGTCGAAACTCCAGGTATTTCAGGCAAGATCGATCACCGCGATGCCCCGGAAGGCCATTTCAAGGGATTGTTGGACACCACCAAAAAAATATACATGATTGGGAGTGAAATCGACTGGACAAAATTGGGCGAACCTGATATCGTCAAAGATGATCGTGGCGGAGCTATTTTTGTTTATCACAAGAAAGTGCGTGTTCTAGCTAGCGAAAAACAGCAAAAAGCTATTGTTGAAGTTGTAGAATAGATTTGAGAACGGCCTAGCTCAAACTCTATTGTCCCGTGCCAGCCATAATTATAAATTTGCTAATAATGCAAATTCGTTAGATATAAGCCTCAGAACGTTTATTCTCAAAGAATTTACGACCTAAATTACGACCTTTGGAACATTCTTCCCTCGAAGCTTCAATGTTGTGGTAACAGATTGGTTTTTAAGGTTAATGTATCCTAATATATCTCACTATTAATCAAAAATATGAGGTGTATCTATGGGTGCTGTTGCAGTCGCTAATCAAAGAGTTGAAGTAGTCTCCAAGAGGCAAACCTATCTGGAAGCAATTCATGGAGGCAACGTGGCAGGCAGAAAAATAATGCCAAATTCGCCATTCTACAATGAAGTATTTCTTGGAAAGGATGAGGAAGGTAGATTCAAACCCATTCCAGACGAGATTCTAAGCGCCAGGCCTCTGTACACTGGCACTGCAGCTGTAGTCGGAAACAAAGGCAAACCACTTGGAACCAGTGTTGAATCTCAATGTGAATTTGAAGGTAGTATGAAAACCGTTATTGTAAGACCTGGTAAGGAGGAAGCTGCTCTTATCGATACTATGATATTGTCTGATCACGGATTTGCTTCAGATGGTAAAACACCTCTGCTAATGCTATCCAATGCAAAAACAGGAAAACCAATACGCAATGATGAAGAAATGGGCGAAGCTGACGAAGTGCTTTTACAATTGAACGGTCAGACACGCAGATTCAAGATTAAAAGCAGGGATGGCGGTCTGTTTGAAGCAGTTGGCGATGAAACTACCAAAAGCTGGGTGTCTGATTCTGCTACAATCGGCCTTCTCTGGCGCGGCTTCTTCGGCGACTACGGCCGTCGCGGCGTCGTCCTCTTCGGTCAGCCGTCCAGTCGTTTCGGGGTGGTAAGAGAAGCTGCCGAAGGCAACGCGCCGCTTGTGGCAGGTGCTGCTAAACTCGTAGCAGTCACACAACCTGGGCAAGTAGTCATTACCGGATCAGATGAACAGATTCAAACTGCCCTGAGAGTTCTCAGATCGCAGAATTTACTCTAGTTTTTAACTTCTTTTATTTACTTTCTGAATTCCTAGGTGCAAGCCTAGGCCACACACTCGTCTACAGTGCTAGTAGCCGTCTGGCAAGCTAGACATGAAATTCAGCAGTGACAGCTAGTAGTTTATTCTTTTGCGAAACCTGAAACTGCGGTGAGGTGCGTGAGCACCATCTTAGTAGACGGGTTACCTTTGGCGGCCTTCTCAGGCGCGGCAACAACAACTTCAACGACAACAACCGTCGCAACGTCAACCTCAACAATCAGCCGTCCAATCGTTTCGAAATGACCTTACTGGCTTGCATTCTAGTATTATTCTATTTCTTTTATGTGATTTTTATGAAGTGCTGCAATAATCTATACCCACAGCTCACATCTTACGAAAATCTAGAACTCGCTTTTATTGAAGCAAGAAAAAGAAAGACCCTGAAGGAGTATGTCATTGAATTTGAAGCAGACCTCAAACAAAATCTCCTTGATTTACAATTCGAGCTTCAAACATTTACCTATCGTCCAAGGCCGATAACAACTTTCATTGTAAAAGACCCCAAAACAAGAAAAATAGGTGCTTCTCATTTCAGGGACAGGGTTGTACATCATGCCCTGTGCAATATTGTTTCTCCCATCCTTGGCGGTAGCTTCATTTTTGATTCGTTTGCAAACAGAAAAGGTAAGGGAACCCACCCTGCAATAAAAAGGTTCGAGAAATTTCTGAGACGTGCTTACTCCAGCCACCAAAAAGTCGAAACGGGGGGGGGGGGGGGGGGGGGGAGGGGGTTTTTGGTTATGTTTTGAAAGCCGATATACGTCATTATTTTGAAACCGTTGACCACGAAATTTTACTGAAATTGATCCGAAGAAAGATCAAAGACGAGAAGGTAATATGGCTTATTGAAACTATTTTGAAGAATCATAAGACTGAAATTAATGGTAGGGGTATGCCTTTGGGTAATTTAACCTCTCAGTTCTTCGCTAATTTTTATCTCAGTGAGCTTGATTATTTTGTGAAACACCAGTTGAACGCCAGCTATTACATCCGTTATGTGGATGACTTTGTTATTCTGCACAGAGATAAAAGAGTGCTAGAAAAATGGGAGCATGAAATAAGCTTATTTTTAATTGAGAAATTGAAGATTGAATTGCATCCTGAAAAAACAAGGATTGTACCATTGAGAAGAGGCATAACATTTCTTGGTTTCAGGATATTTTCAAAATATCGGTTATTGAAGAAAAGTAATGCAAGGAGGATCTGGAAACGTCTCAACAAGTTTAAGCAGAAATACGATAAAGGAGAGATGACGCGAGCCGAAGTCGTACTGAGTTTGGAAGGTTGGCTTGCATATGCCGAATTTGCAAATACCTACAAATTCAGGAAAAGAGTTGTTGCGAGATTTAACGAACTGTTTGGTACGACCTAGACAATTGTCTAACCCCCCTCAGGTCAAGCCTTAAATAGCTCTTACCTCAGACCCTCCCTCAACGGAAAGGGGTTTCTTGCGATTAGCAAGATGGGCAAGAGTAAACACTCAGATAAAATCAGAGTGCGGTCGCCGGGAAAACCATCCGAAACGCAGAACTCTGAACGCGAAACGGAATTCGGACCCGGGTCATGAGCTTGGGAAGCTCAGATCCTACCATTGTCCAAACCACTTTGACTTAGTATGCTTAAGGGTTTTCGAAAACCTTTTGCCCTAAGGTTTCAGCAGCCAAAAGGTTTGCTAGACTACAACCGCATTAAAAGTATTGCATTGCGGAACAAATTTAAACGAATTATTTGTAAATGAGTGCAACATCCGCAAATTTAAGGATCAGAATTCTTCCTGTGAACTACCCACGGCTGAAGCCGTGGGCTTCCACGACTCAAAAGAAAGCAGATA
>JBBSVO010000010.1:0-8586 GCA_038046805.1 Microcaldota archaeon | reverse complement strand
CACGGACTCGCAATTGCAGTAGCGGCAGTAATATTTCTTCTTCTTGGAATAAACGGACTTAGGCTTGAGCATTTCGCGATATTTATCATTCCGGCAGTGATTGACGAGTTAAAATTCACCGGAACATACGCGTTTTTGACATTATACCGCGTATTCCTGAAAGCAGTTGCATTTCTTTTCGTATTTGCAGGAATGCCACAATATTTCATTGGAATAATAACGTTTGATGCAGGATATCTTTTGTTCAAATTTCTACAGAACCGACTTGCGCCATACGTAAACCAATGACGTCCCACAGCGTAACTACACGTTAGACCTTTTCTGCTGTGGCAAACGTTCTTTTCACCGCCGTTATCCTTACCTTGCAGGATTCGCCCCTCTTTCCGCCAGTGACAAAAATAACAAATTCATCCTTTTTCGCTATGCCATCTCCGCGACCGCCTTCTGATTCTATAGTCACTTGTAATTCATCCCCAACAGCAACCGGTTTCGTTTCCACAAGACCACCACGGATCTCTCCCACCAAAGAATTAAATAAGTAAAAGAGAAAGAGGTGTCATGGACAATAAGGGAAAGCGAGGATTCTTTTTCGGAAGCAATAATAATTCAGATATAGACGCCGAATTTGAGCGAATGCGCTCGGAGATGGAGTCCCTGGCAAAGCGAATGATGCATAATCTGAACATCGGCGAATTCGAACGGATAGCTCAGGATAGGGCGAATGTGATGGTGCATGGGTTCTCCATACGGGTTGGACCAGACGGAAAGCCGATAATCCGGGAATTCGGGAATGCAAAATCCGCTGCCACAGCAATAGGACCAGTAAACCCTGCGTCTCCTGTACGGCCCGGAAACATGGATGTTATTGAAACCGAAAGAGAGCCGCTTATAGATGTGATAGAGGGAAAGGATAGCATAATGGTTATTGCCGAAGTTCCAGGTGCAAATGAGAAGGATATCGTCGTTGGTGGGAGCGGAAAAAAACTCGAAATAAAAGTCCTAAAAGGAGCAAGAAAGTATCATAAAATGCTCGAACTTCCAAAGGAAGTGAACCATGCCAAAAAACGAACTAATTATAAAAATGGTGTTCTAGAGATAATACTGCCGTTTTAGAGTTTCGGGGTACAACTAGTAAAAATTGAGGTGACGATATGATTGTTGGCGGAAGAATAGATGAAGTTACTGGGAAGAAGAATAGCGAGGAGGCAATCAAGGGCCTGAATATAGATATTATGCTTGAAGACGTAAAAGTAGACGGAGAAAATGTTGAAATAAAATACAAATATACTGCGAGATATGAAGATGATGTAGGAGAGATAACAATACGCGGTCTTCTTGCAGCAAAAGAGGAAAAAGGATTTGCAAAGGAAATCGCAGGTGAATGGAAGGCAAAGAAAAAGGTGCCAGAGGCATTCGCGGAAACAATACTCAATGCGATAAACTACAGCGGAAGTGCGAACGGAACATTAATTGCACGGGTTGTTAATTTGTCTCCGCCACTCGTTCCTCCGAGAATTTCGCTGCAGAAAAAGTAAAGGGGATGGTGTATCTAATATTTGATACAGGAGTGAACTACCCACGCATAAATCCCCTGTAAACCCCCGGAATTAAATCTACACCTCCGGTTTGTACAACGTAGATGCCTTTATGCTCTTTAAACAGATCTATAGTTCTAGTGTGTGTTCCGTCATCTATCTTATAATCGCGCGTTGAGATACAGTCTTCCAGGACTACCGGGATATACATTCTTTCCACAAGGGCATCCACGCCAGCTTTGATGCAATGATCTGTTGTAAAACCACAAACGAGCACGAAGCCGCCGACTATATTTCCTGCCAGCCAATCTGCCAAACCATTGTCTGCGCCATTAAAATGAAATGGTTCATATTGGCTTTTTCTAAAAATAGGATCTCCACCCCTTGGCAAATCCTGATATACTCTTATTCTCCAGGTTGAATCATCTTCTCCGTCATTTATGGCCAGTAATTTTTCAAAAGGTGCTTCGAACTGCCCCGGTTTATATACTGCCTGGATAAAGATAACTGGCATTTCACAGCCCCGTGCTTTTTCAACCATGGGCAAAATCCCGCTTTCAAACGCTCTTTTTATTCCATTTATTCCTTTTCCGCTTCTTGCGAATTCACCTGCCTGATGGCAAATGTCGTTTTGAGCATCTATAACTAAAAGAGCCGAATTCATTTTAATACGCAAATTTGAAGAGAACATATTCCTGATTTATGGGGCGATGATTTTATAGCATCTTTTGAATTTGAGTCCAGTCCACCCGGGCCAATTCCTTTGCCGAATTTACAATAAGGTCCGCCCCGTAAAAATTCTCATTACGAGTATGGGTATTTGGTATCACAATTGCGGTCATGCCCGCCCCTTTAGCTGCTTTCAGTCCAGTGCTTGCATCTTCTATAACGATGCACTCCCATGGCTTCAATCCCAGTCTTTTTGACGCCGCAAGGAAGATATCCGGGTGCGGCTTGCCCAGTTTAACATCTTCTGCGCTCACGATATGCTCAAAATAGTCAAATACTCCGACACATCTTAACAAGTTGACAACAACTGCTCTTTTTGACGATGAGGCAATGACCAGCGCATATCCGTTTCTGTGAAGTTTTCTGATTAAGCTTGTTACCCCGGGCATGGGTTTTACTTTGCCAAGGATTAATCCTAAAAAGATATTATCTCTGCGAGAATTAAGCTCGGTGGATTTCTTTTTTATACGGTATTTCTTCACAAGATACTGAATGTTCTCTGCGGCCGTTCGGCCATATGTTCTCTTTATATCTTCGTGCGTGAGAGAAACTCCAAACTCTTTGAATAGCAGAACGAATGCCTTGTTATGGAAATCAAGCGTATCAACGATTACGCCGTCCATATCAAAAATTACTCCCTTTATCATGCGTTTACCCCAAAAAAATTTATTCACGCTAATTTATAATATATTCTCATAAGAAATTGTCCTGCCACATCAGCACATTTTGGAAATCGGTTTGGGTAAATTGCCCTTCGACAAAGGGGGCTTTTAGATAATGGTCCAGCTGGTTCATAAGTATTGTCCCTATCAGATACATTGCCAAAGTTTCATGTTTTCTATGCTCTCCTTGCCCAACCATACGTGGATGTGTGTCGGCCAGAAAATGAGTCGCCGTAATGAAAGCCAATCGTAAAAGAAGGTTATCCCCAAAACAGAACTGGTCTTGCAATCCATTTTCAAGAGACACCTGTAGGAATTCTGACTGGACCTTTCTAAAAAGGTCGGTCATGCTACTTTCCTTTGGCCTGAGACTGAAAACATTCCCAGACAGTTCTATCCTGCCTCCATCAAAACCAAGTTCAAACATTTCATCACGTACCATCTTCCATCCGGTGAAGTAGAATAATAATTTCCCGACATCATATAACGGATCATAAAATGGTGTCGGGTCTCCGGTAAATTTTGATTTCTTCCAGACAACGTCCCCGCGAGGGTCTATTATATGAAAACCATCATCGCAAACCACAATATTGTCTGGTATGGGATCACCGCTTGCGCAAACGCCTAGTAGATTAGGAGAGAACAGTCCGAAAAGTAGTTCGTCTTCTGTGATCTCTCTTAGTATCTCTAAAGGATTTCTGCATTTTCTGCCATTGACAAGCATATCTCCGGCATATGGAAGATTCCTGAAAAAGTCACCGCCATTATTGCGATCCACATCCACAACCCCGTTTAGCCTTCTACGCACCCGACCAGTATACGTTCTATCAAAAAAATCTCTGGGCGGAGCGATTGTTTCTGCTGCGTAGATTGCAAGCAAAATTCTTTGCAATTCGCATACAAGACCAAGGATTTTGCTTTTACATTGAAGCTCACGACTAACCAAATCGCGCATGCTTTTTCCATCGTAGTATTTGGAAGTGAAAAATGCGATGTTATCTGACGAATGAGATGACCTGATGTTCAATGCTATGTTTCCGTAACCGATCTCTGGGCGTTTGCCCAGATAATTCTGTACTGCTTCTGCATGTCTGATTTCTGCTGAAATTTTTTCTCGTCCGTTTTCCGCTCCTTCTGCGGCAGAAATTTTGAATATTTCATAACCTGCATCTGTTCTTATTAGATAAACATTGGCTGCGGAACCTCCAACAATAGGTGTAACCACCTCGCCATGTACAACATTATCTATTATCGCTCGATACATCATTTCTCTGAAACCATCCGCAGTACTCGTAAGTTCTTTTCTGCGCAGCATGTTGATGACGGAAATTGCACGATTATTTGAGACAGACACGGCATTTCTTTTTCTCGGGAGAACGACTTTTGAAGAACTCCTGGCAAATACCCTGTCAAGTTCTAAACACGTTCTTTCTAGGTCGTCGCGGCTGGTAAGACTACCATTGCTGCAATTTATTATCCTATCAGGAGCAACCAAAAGCAACTCTGGCTCGGGAAGTTTTACGAGCGCAAGTAATAATTCTACAAAATCCCTATAATGCATAAAATCTCGTTCCTCTTCGCAGAGGCGAATCTGACCTTTTTGGAAATAATCTGAAAATATAACAGAAATCGGATTTTCTTTATCTGTCGGACCATATAGATACGTAGGTCTAACTACGAAGTGAGGGACGTAAGCTCTAACAAATAACTCGCTCAGCAGTTTGCTTATTTCATAAACAAAATTATATCCCCATTCATTCTCTATGAATCGCCATGGAGGAGGGTGTGAAACGAGAAAATCCCGAACTACGGACCTTAATTCTTCTATATTGTCCCCACAGAATGAGTTTAAGCTATTGGCAAAGGACAACCTTGCGGAGATTAACCATTCAACTACTGGTTCGCATAGGTCTAGCTCATTTTCTGAGTATTTGATTGATTTCTGACGTGAAAGGGAATACACATGCGCTGTTGAGATATAAATAAGACGTGGAGGATCAGTTCTTTCGCGAAGAAGATTCACAAGGCTTGCAGTTCCTATTGCATTTGAAAGAATGGCGCTTTCTAAGTTGTCCCTACCTAGTGGAGTGGATGTATTCGCAGCAAGATGTAAAACCGTGTCGCTACCTTCAACAAGACTACGCAGGGAATTTCGATCAAAGAGATTACCTTGAACCGGTTCAACTAATGAATCTGGTGGGAGTGGAGTTCTAACCAGCCCGCGCATCTTTAAGGTTTGGTGGTGGCACCCATATTCCACTAAGGCCCTCCCAACTCGTCCGCTTAAACCGGTAACTGCAACTACCATAACACTATTATACAAATCATACATGTTTTAACACTTACGAAAAGTCTAAAATACCATTTTCTCGCCACTGTAAGCGAAATAATCTAGCAGCTGCAAATTCAGCTATAGGATTGGCTTTGCGCTTCCCTTTAGCACAAAAAACATGGAAAGGGACTCAGCAAGTTCCTTTTTTTCCCCTTTTTTGAACGGACCAAACGATGATTTGGCAAAATTTAATTGCGGAACATCTTCAATGAATTCTATTGATAGCTGCGAATTAATTCCTCCGAACGCAAGTGCGTTATCAAGCGGATTAAATGAATCAACATCCGCGAGCGGAACAATTTTCGCAACCAAACCCGTCTCTCCATGAATCGAATTCGGAACCCGGATTAATCGTGCAATATCCTGGGTAACGCTGGCATCTATTCCAATGGAGCGTATTGGAAGCTGCTCGGCAACTGGCTTGAGCCGTTCGAGAATTTCAGAAACAGATGTTTTCGACCAGTTTCCGTCTTTTATTCCACTTATGAACCGCTCGCGCTCTTCCATAATCGAGAATTTCCGGCTGAAAGTTTGGGGTGTATCGTTTAACGCCTTAATTACTGCCTTTGCAAACCTCCCGCGATAACCGCTATCTGATTCTTTTGGGCCAATTATCCTAAGTGCGCGTTTTGGTCCGCTAACATCGAAAAAATTCAGGTAATTCAAACCAATTCCATTCGCGTATTCCGCAAGTTCTCTTCTTTCTTCAGAACCCAAGCCAAGATAATCATTATCCCGAACATGGATATGATACCCGCGATTCCCTGAGAAAACAAGAACCATATCTTTTTTTGAAATTCCGAAATCCACGACCAGAAAATCCTCTATAAGCCTGATTGCATCATCCTTTACCTTTCCGAGCATTGGATATACTCCATATTTTCCTTCTGCATGTAAATCAAGGTCGAAAATAACATCTGCTCCGATAAGTCCTTTGCGCTCCATTGGGGTAGCGTCCGGTCTTTCGTAATACGCAGCGGAATGAGAAACGAAAAACGGGGTATTGGTCATGAGATACGTTCGGAACGCTTCGCTTGAGCCGAAAGAAAGGTGCCGTGCATCGATTTTCTTTATATTTCCAAATCCGAATTCCCGCTGGTTGATTGATTGAATCTGGATGTTCGCACCGGAATAGTATGCGGAAAACTTTTTCAGGATGAATTGGCGTTCGTTTGAATCCATAGTATCACGTAGTTCCCGAACCTCTGGTTTTTCCTCTCCAGTTTAACGGACTTCCTATTCTACATTCAGCGCAGCAAATACCATATGACAAAAGAGTTGCGCATGAAGGAACGGAATATCCCCGTTTTTTTATGTGTTCAACCTGGTATTTTGTTATTTTTTCATTGAAATCAGGAAGGTTCGAGTATAAGGAAACTATCCGCTCAGCTGACATTCCGCGGGCCGAAAGATAAACTGCCAATGCCCATCTTGACTGGTGGTTGAGATTCTCGTGCTTCCTGAGGGATTCCAGCAACTTTTCTATACAGGGAGGATTATCGCCCTCTTTGAATGTTACTGCACGCTGAGGCTCTATTTTAGGTAAATCTGCTTTTAGGTTCTCCGCTGCTTTTTTTATTGAATCCGGCACGCCACTGCGCAATTGCGGGATTTCCCCCGCCTTTTTTCTCACTGCTTCCTCCATCAAACGCCTTCGCTCGTGCGGATTCACAGAAACAAATCCGTTCGAAACGCTTCGATTTACGAGTTTGTAATCAATTGAACGCGGGGAAAATTTCAAGTAGGATGGGAGCGGAACAAACAAGGTTTTGTTTTCGTTCTTTATTTTTATCCCAAGTTCTTCGGAAATGGCACCGAGCGCGCCATCGCCTTCTTTTTCAAAAAAAGAATGGGCAAGTTTTGCCTCTGCAACTGCGAATTTATTTGTCAGATATCTGTTGCGCATATAGCTTAGAATCATTCTTGCAACCGCATAAGAGGCGACTTCGGCGAGTTTTTCCGAATCATGAACTGCTGTGCTCTTCATCCATTTGCCTGATAATGCGGATTTAAGGCGTGCAAGTCCCTTATCCATTATTTCAGGAGTAGGGGAAATGCCCTCTTTTTCCAGCAATTCCTTTGCAGCATTGGAAAAAGGGTATCGTACACAGAAATCGAGATTGTTCACGTTTATAATTTGTATGGAAGGGGATAAATTTGTTTTGGACTGAAAAGGAGGAAACTTTTTATATTTTCCGTAGGATTACCAAGCGGTGCAGGAAATCATGAATCAGTAACATGATGGCGGTTTCTAAACCGTATTTCCCACTCCAAAACGTCATGGTATCTCGTTTCGGATTCTCCGCGCACCGATTCATGATTTTGGGTTGAGCCGAGAGGAACTCAAAACGCGAGACGCGGAACCGGAGACAGTTGGATTTGAACAGCACGATTACGGAATTGATGGAGAGCCGCACGCGAATGAAACTCCGGAAGGGTTTAATAGCAGTTGTGAACAGATTATACTTAAATCTGGGTGAAATTATGGAATGCGTGAACATTTCAAAAACAGAATATGAATTATTGCTTAGATACCGTGATATTGTAAAATATATGGAAGAGATGGTTCATGAAGAACTAAACGTAAAACCCCTCCAGGATATGCATGCAATAAAAATATTGGAAAAACTTGAAAAAGAAGCAAGAGGGGGAAAAAGAAAAACAATTAGTGACAGGGAATTTTCTGCACACTATAAGCATCTTATGTAGTAGTATGCAAGGCGGGTTTTATGTACCAACTGGAGTATGATCAAGATTGGTATGGGTACTTTGACACTGTGCCCGAAGACATCCAAAGAAGATTCATGAAACGAAGGGAAAAGTATATAGCCTTTCCTACTTTTGCGTTCAGGCATGAAAAAAGAGAAGTAACATTTTTTGTTGATGAGATCGGGCAGTATAGGGCTCTTTTCACTTCTGATGAAACAACACTGACACGAAAATTCTATTTCATCGGAGACCACAAGGCTTACGAAAAATTTATAGGTATTAGGAAATAGTTGTCACTCTTCGGAACAGAAAACTGGAGACACGGAACGTGAAACCGGAAACAAGGAACGCGAAACAGTTTGTTTTGAACAGAACGATTACGGAAATGGGGAACCGCACGGAACGGATGAAATTGATTATATTGAACCGCTTTATACTGACGTAAAGCCCGATGAAACCGAAATCATTATAAACTACTCAAAGAATCCGTTATAGTTCCCATATTACAACACGAAAATACATAGATTTTAATGGTTTATTATCTCTAATAAATACGGGAAGAAAATGGGAGAAATTACTAGGAAACATGAGCGTAAGCCTACGGATGGAATAGGTATTC
>JBBSVO010000009.1:0-19600 GCA_038046805.1 Microcaldota archaeon | reverse complement strand
GAATTGGCGGGGGAGCACCACAAGGGGTGGATGCTACGGTTCAATTGGATACAACGCCGGAAACATCACCAAGGGCGACGGCAGAATGAAGGTCAGACTAAAGATCTTGCCTAACAAGCCGAGAGGTATTGCATGGCCATCGTCAGCTCGTGGTGTGAACATTTTGTTCTATCACGAGAACAAATTGGCATAAATTGTCCTGTTAAGTCAGGCAACGAGCGAGACCCATGTTTTTAGTTGCTAACTTTTCCTCCGGGAAAGGTGCACTCTAAAGAGACTGCTCGCGTTAAGTGAGAGGAAGAAGTGGGCGACGGTAGGTCAGTATGGTCCGAATCCCTTGGGCTACACGCGGCATACATTGGGTAGAACAAACGCGCGACAGCGTAACTATAAATGCTGGAGCGTGGTAGAATGGGCTGCAACTCCGAAAGGAGAAGCTAATCCTCTAAATCTACCCGTGGTTCGGATTGAGGGTTGCAACACAATCCAGTTTCAAACAGGAAACTGATTTGGGCAAATCACCCTCATGAAGATGGAATCCCTAGTAATCGCGAGCCATCATCTCGCGGTGAATGCGTCCCCGCTCCTTGCACACACCGCCCGTCAAGTCACCCAAATGTTTCTTCGGTGAGGCCTAGGTTCTTGCCTAGCTCGAACCGAAGGGACGTGAGGGGGGCTAAGTCGTAACAAGGTATCCGTAGGGGAACCTGCGGATAGATCACCTCCAAAATTTTCAATTTGTCACACACATTGGAAAAATTGGAAAGCGGAAAATCAAAGGAGCTAATAGACGCGTATTAGTTATTTACTCGAGTAAAACTTGAAGCATGAGTTAATCTCTATTTTCGCAACTCACTGAAATACTAGCGTAAGCGCTATCTTCCGTGATTTCAGAAACACTCAAACTGAATTTTTCTCCAGATAAGGTAACGTTTCCTTTTTGCCCATCTTTGAATGGCCCAATAAAAAAAGACTCGCCACAACCGTCAACAATTTCAAGAACGACTTGCAGTGTGCCGGCTTTTGAGGCTATCTTTGCTATGAAAACCGAGGCATTCCCCAAGTAAACAGCTTCCGAATGCGTTATCGTACCTTCTGCTTCCATATTGCAGCTTGTGACAATCCCACAGGGCGGCTCATAATCAGCTAATGCATATCTTTCCTGTTCGCAACCAGAAGATAAACTTAATGCCAAAGCAAGCGGACCCGCAACGAGTAGACGCGACGGAACATATTTGTTTGTAATATTCCGCACGAACTGACGCGTAAAACAAAAAGTAGCACCCATTGTCTTCAACCAATTCGTAGTTTAAATTATTGACATTCAACCCTTCACAACCCCAATCGGTCTTAATTTTGCGACAATATCGCTAATCCCGGCAGAGGCAACGCTTTCCACTACATCGTCCACGTTCTTGTAAGCATCAGGCGCCTCTTCAGCAACAACCTTTGGCTCAGTTGCTCTGATGTAAATACTCTTATTATCCCACAGGTCCTTTGTAAGATTCGCACCAATGTATTTTCGTATTGCGTCTCCACGACTCATCGCTCTTCCTGCACCATGACAGGTAGTTCCCCAGGAAACATCAAGACCTTTCTGGTTTCCAACAAGAATATAACTCGAAGTCCCCATGCTGCCAGGAATAAGAACCGGTTGTCCAATTGAACGGTAAACTGGCGGCAACTCTTCTCTTCCTGCTGGAAATGCCCTCGTTGCACCTTTTCTATGAACAATCAATTTCCTTCGCTTGCCATCAACATTATGTTCCTCGAATTTCGCAATGTTGTGCGCAACATCGTAAAGGAGCGGCATATTATCTCCAACTGATTTTCCGAAAACCTGCCCGAACGTTTCGCGCGTCCAGTGCGCGATAATATGGCGGTTTGTAAATGCAAAATTAACTGCACAACGCATTCCGTCCATGTAATTTTTCGCTTCCGGAGTATTAAGCGGTGCATAAACAAGCTCTTTGTCAGGAAGCCAGAGATTCATTTTCTGCGCAAGGCCAAGCATTGAACCAAGATTATCCGTGCAAATTTGATGACCATAACCACGAGAACCACAGTGAATCATAACTGTAATTTGTCCTTCGTGCAAACCAAACGCCTTTGCAGCCACGGGATTTAGAATTTTATCTACAACCTGGATTTCAAGGAAATGATTACCTGCGCCAAGAGTTCCAAACTGGGATTTACCGCGCTTTTTAGCAGTTGGAGTAACTATTTTTGGATTTGCATCCGGAATGCAGCCGTATTCTTCAGTATGCTGCTTGTCTTCTTCTGTACCATATCCCTTTTCAATCGCCCAGCCAACTCCGCGAATAACTGCATCGTCCAGTTCGTCATGAGAAATGCGAATCCTTCCCTCGCTTCCTACCCCGCTTGGAACATTTATGAAAAGTTTGTCACAGATTTCCTTTATTTTTGGCCGCACATCGCTTTCGGTGAGTGTGGTCTTTAGTAGACGAACGCCGCAATTGATATCGTAGCCAATCCCGCCAGGACTTACTACACCAGTTTCCGCATCAAACGCGGCAACTCCGCCTATAGGGAAGCCATATCCTTCGTGACCATCAGGCATTACCATTGCACTTTTAACGATTCCTTCCAGACTCGCGACATTCTTAAGTTGAAGAAGAGTTCTATCAGTTTGCATCTTTCCTATTAGGTTATCATTCGCAAAAATATATGCAGGCACTTTCATGGTGTCGTGCTGCTCCATCATCCAAATTGCGTTATCAATCTTTTTGAGTTTTGGTTGTTCCATAAGTATCACTTCATTCTACACACTAATCATAAAGTAAGTAAATAGATGGAAATTAGGATTTTTATAAGTATGGTTCGAGTAGATGTATATGGAAGAAATTGCATCGCTTGCATTTGCAGGACTTGTTCTTGGTATAACCCATGCACTTGATGCTGACCACGTTGCTGCAGTTTCAACTATTGTAAGCGAAAAGAAAAAGATTCTGGAATCAGCAGCGCTCGGAATTATATGGGGATTTGGACACACAATAACCCTTCTTGCGGCAGTAATCGGAATGCTTGTAATAGGATTCGAATTCCCGGCTGTATTACAAAATAATGCAGAGGCTTTTGTCGGGGTTATGCTTTTGGTCCTAGGTGTACTGACCATAAAGAAAGCAATGAGTGCGGGAGTACACAGCCACGAACATATTCACGACGGAATCGGCCATATCCATATTCACCAGCATATTTTTGAAAAAGGACATGAACACAACCATGAAAAAAGGTCGTTCCTTGTTGGAATTATGCATGGGTTTGCGGGAAGTGCGGCCATGCTGATAATAGTAGCATCAAGCGCAAGCGGACTAACAGAGGGCCTTGGATACGTCCTCGCATTTGGTATTGGAACTACGATTGGGATGACTGCAATAACCGCAGTTATGGCAATTCCTATATCAATGATGGCAAAAGCGAATAAAATTGGTATTGCCCAGGTGGTCTGCGGAGTATTCAGTGTAACGATTGGGGCGTTTATTATGGGCCAGGCACTGGCTCAGCTGATTTTATGAAGATTCTCGTCTTCGGAAACGCGCTTGTGAAAAAAGATTCGCTTGCATTGAGCGTTGCGCATGCACTTGAACACGATGCAGAATTACGCGGAAAAGGTATTGAGTTCGTGGAGTTTGATACTGCCGAAAATCTTGAAGATGAAGGACCAGACATAACAATACTCGACGTTGCAAGCGGAATAAAAAAAGTAACGGAATTAACAGACATGGACAGACTGGAAAAATCTCCGTCCTATTCGATGCATGATTTTGATTTAGCTGTTACTCTAAAACTTCTGAAGAAGATTGGAAAGATAAAAACCGTGAGAATAATTGCAATACCGAGTGTGTATGAGAAGAAAAGGGCTGTGAAGGAAGTCAAAGAGGCATTAACTTCAAAATCCGATTTCTTTTGATATCGACTGAATTGATTTTATTGCGAGATCCAGAAATTCCTCCAAAGTCAACCCCAGTTTTTCGCATTCTAGAATTATTTCCCGATGAATTCCTGCAGCAAATTTTTTATCCTTGAATTTCTTTTTTAAACCTGAAACTTCCATGCCTTCCAAGCTTTTGCGCATTAGGGCGTATGCATGAACCAACCCAGTAACGGTTTCTGCACAAGCAAGCGCGTATTCCACTTTTTCGGTTCGACATTTTTCTTTCAAACCCGCGCAATCCCAGCCATATCCATGAGATAAAACAGTATTGATAAATTTCTCATCAAAACCAGCACTTCTTAGAATTTCCGGGGCTTTTGTAAGATGTTGTTTCGAGTCTTCTTTTGTTATGCCCCAGTCCACATCATGGAGCAAACCCAGCATTTTCCAATAGGTTTCATCTTCTCCAAATCTTTTTGCAAGCGCGCCCATTATCACCTCACTTTCGAGGTAATGAATGAAATCGGATTTATCCTGATTATATTTTTCCAGAAGTTTTAATGCATCTTCCCGGGTTATCATAGAATCATCTCCAATTTACTTTCAAAAAGTGTGTAGCGCAGCTCATGCACGGATCATACGCACGAATGAGTTTTTCTATCTCAAAGGATATTTTATCTCGTGGCATCTTGCGCTTAAGGCACTGATTTACGAGCACACCTATATCCTTTTCCATTTTAACCTGGTTTTGGGCTGTTGGAATAACAAGATTCGCCCGATTTACCTTTCCATCCTGCGCAACATCAAGATGATAATAAAGCGTTCCACGGGGGGCTTCGATTACTCCGACACCTGTTCCTGCCTTTGGCTTTACCTGCAATGAAGTTTCTGGTTTGATATCAAGCGATTCGATAGTTTCAATACTGGCATCTATACAATGAACAACTTCTATGGCCTGCGCAAGATTATTATGAAACGTATTTTTAGATGGAAAAACAGAAATCGCCTTTGGAAGAGATTTTTTTGTTTCCGGCCTTAAGCTGCTTCCATTAAGATTCATTCTTGCAAGTGCACCGACACTATAGGGCATCCCTTCAAACCTGAAGCCAGGGGCCTGGGAATACGGAATAACTGATTTTGCAAGATAATCCGCGAATCTATGTTCTGGAATGCAAATGCCAAGCGAAGTCGCAAGCTCATCTCCGAGGAAATTGTAATCCCGATTGATAAGTGAAACAAACGCGCCATCGTTTTCAAGGGAAAATCGGCAATTCAAGAAAATATCAACAAATTCAATTGCAGCATCCCGAACTGCGCGCAGTTTTGGAAGAAGTGCGCGCATGGCTTCTTTTTCCGGGATTTTCAGGAATCCGCCAACAACAGGAAATGGCGCATGGACTGCCCTTCCACCAACAATTGTGCTGAGGTCATTGCCAACAGATTTTATGTCAAATGCCTTGTGAATCAGTTCGTGTTCTGCCCCTTTATCTGAGAAATCAAGAATCGAATCTTTTCCAAAAACATCCGGCAGGCAGAAAAGATACAGGTGCATCGCATGATCACGGATCATAAGTCCGTTCATCAGAAGATGACGCAATTCCATTGTCTGGTCGGACGGGGTTACTCCAAAGGCGTTTTCCACAGCCTCGATGCAGCACATATGATGGGCGATACTACAGGTTCCACAAATGCGGGAAAGGGTTTGCGGCGCGGAAATTGCCGGCTTTCCGCGGATTGCCTGGGTGAAAAAACGCTTGTTTTCGTTTATCTCCAGATGAACTTTGGTGACTCGGCCATCCTTTACTTCCACATCAAGTGAAGTATGCCCTTCAATCTTGCTGAGATTTTCTATTGTAATATCAAAATCTGGTCCGTGCATTTATACAACCCCGAACTCTACAAAATACCTGTCAATCAATGAAACGAACATTTTTCCATCCATCGGACAGCCTGGAAGGGAATCATCCGCATTAACGACGTCCTTTACTGTGAGAACATTTGACCACAGGCTGTGCTGCCGCAGGAAATCTTCTATTTCATTTTTTGTTTTCTCATCAAAATTGTTCCGCTGAGACGATGGCATGCCCGTGCAGGCGCAGGCGCCAACAGCGACGAGCTTTTTTGCATTTTTTCTGATTTCGGATAGTTTTTTCTTTTCCGTATCGGTTGAAATAGCGCCTTCCACAAAGGCAACGTCAAGATTTGTTGAATCGTTTTTTGATTTAAGCATCTTGCAATGCGCGAAATCTATTCTTTCTTTCCATTCAAAGTAATGTTCGTTAAGAAGCTCAAGGAGTATTATCGAGCTGTCCTCTGAACAAGTAAATGTGAACCAGCCGATTCTGAGCTTTTTCTTTTTTACTTTTGAAGGCATACATGTTGAATCAGAACTAAACATTAAAAACATAGCCTGCGGAAAAATTGATATGCCACAGCCAATAGAACACGAGCAACCGCAACAGAAAGGGATTAGCGAAGCTGGTATAGTCGTGGAACTTCAAAAAGCTGCGCGGAAGCTGAATTTCGGATTCACGTTTCCACCAAACGTATGCGACAGCATGGCAAATGGAGTTATGAACGGAAGCGGTTATTCGTTCCGCGTTCCGACAAATGATGAGAAAAAAGTGAAAGCATTCGTCGCGGAAATAGAAAAAAATATTTGCGAGAAAATCCGCGGCGGATTGAAGGCGGATGATGGGGAATACATCAAAGTCACGATGGAGAAAAAGAACGAAGGATATAAAATTTCAATAGACCGGAGCAAGCCTCGAACAGTGGCTGAATTCACGGAAGACCAAATATGAACTAAAAAATAAAAAAGCCAGGTAGAGGAAATGTTCCGTTCTGAGTTTCGTGTCGCGCGTTTCGTTTTTCTTTTGGCGTGAAGCCCTCAGACCTTTTCTTTTTTAAAAGAAAAGGGGTATGGGTTTGAACCCCTCTATTCCGCTTTCCAGTTACATTACCTTCAAAACCATTTCTTTTTGGGTAATCCACTGCAGGCGGACGCATAGCCTATCTGCCAACCTGGCATAATAAGAAAAAATATGAGCACTGAAGGTTAAAAAGGTTGGTTTTCAATTCCTTGAAGAATTGAAAAGCTTGAGGCTGCAGCCTCATGATTTCCGGTTCTTTGTTTCGGTTTTTGGTTTTGAGCCGCACGACGACACGTTAAACGTACGGAACACAACACGCAAAAATTGGACGCGAGACCAATGTTTAAATTCCCTCTGGAGCACTTACTTCCTACTTATCGGGCTCGTAGCTCAGCTTGGCTAGAGCGTCGGACTTTTAATCCGCAGGTCGGGGGTCCAAAAGCGTGGAGCATTGCCGCTTAAAATGACGGAGTAGATAAAGTCTCTTTTCTCTTTCCGTGATTCTATGGCATCTGCAAATCTTGGGCTCTGCCCGAGTAGTTTCGGATTCTTCTGAAACAACGCTCAAAATCCCCCCGAGCCCGATTTTTTTATTTTCTTTATATAATCAAACGTCGTGATACAGATGAAACTCCCAGGGATGCGGCCTTAATCGTATCGCATCAACATCGCGCTTTCTTCGTATGTCAATCCAGGTTTCAAGAAGGTCTTTTGTAAACACATTTCCTTCAAGCAAAAACGCATGATCGCTTTCAAGTGCATCCAAAGAATCTTCAAGCCTTCCTGGAAGGGTTTCTATTTTTCTTCCGTTTTCCTTGTGATGGTAGATATCATAGTCCACCGGCTCTCCCGGGTGAAGTTTTCTCTTTACCCCGTCCATACCGGCCATCAGCATTGCCGCGAATGCAAGGTAGGGATTGCAGCTTGGGTCTGGCGGTCGGTATTCTATTCGTTTTGATGCACCGCTTCCGTTTTCCTCGGTTACTGGGATTCTTATTGCCGCACTGCGGTTTCTATAGCTGTAAGCAAGATTAACCGGTGCCTCAAATCCCGGCACAAGCCTCTTGTATGAATTTGTCGTTGGATTCAAAAGCCCGCAAAGTGCAGGTGCATGTTCAATAAGCCCGCCAATATAATAAAGTGCGGTTTCACTCAGGCCCGCATAACCGTCTCCAGCAAAAATATTTTTTCCGCCCTTCCAGATGCTTTGATGAACATGCATTCCAGAGCCGTTGTCATTGAAAAGCGGTTTTGGCATGAATGTTGCGACTTTTCCGTGCTCTTTCGCAACGTTCTTAACTGCATACTTATAGAGCATGACATTGTCAGCAGCCTTTGTCAGCGAGGCATACTTTATTCCTATTTCGCACTGGCCCGCGGTTGCGACTTCGTGATGGTGTCTTTCAACAGTTAATCCAACCTTGCGCATAAGAAAAACCATGTCATTTCTTAGTTCATGGATGCTATCGTGCGGGGAAACCGGAAAATACCCTTCTTTGAATCTCTGCTTGTAGCCAAGGTTTCGTCCGCCGTTTCCATCGCCATCCTGGCCGGAATTCCAGATTCCTTCAGCAGAATCAAGATGATAATACCCAGAATATTCGTTCTGGTCATATCTCATGCTGTCAAAAATGAAAAATTCCAGTTCTGGACCAAAACAGGCTGTATCCCCGACTCCTGTTTCTTTTAGGTAATTCTCGGCTTTTTTTGCGACATATCGTGGGTCTCTTGAATAAAATTCCTTTTTTACCGGATCATAAACATCGCAAGTAAGGCTCAAACTTCTCGAAGAAAACGGATCAACAAAATAAGTTGAAAGGTCTGGTATCAAAGACATGTCACTTTCATGGATATCCTGAAATCCCTTTATGGAAGAGCCATCAAACGGCAAAACATCGTTCCCGTCAAAATTCAGCGAGTCTGAAGGCACGGTAAAATGATGCCACATCCCAAGAAGGTCAACGAACTTGATATCCGTAAGCTCCAACCCATCCTTCTTGTATAAAACAGTTATATCACTCCCGGTTTTTCCATTTTTTTCCTTTTCATCCATGCTCCCACCCCAAACAAGTTGAAATTCAAAACCAATCAAGTCCAAAGACTGGACTTGTCAAAAACCACCGGTCAGAGACCGTTGGCTTGTTTTTGACAGGCAGAGATTCCACCGTTAGATTATGCATTACTTGTGTACCACTGGTCACAAGACCAGTGGAATCTCTGGATTTGAATTTGCAGAAATAAGCCGTTGGTTATATATAAATATTTTTGTAACTTTATTGAACAAATGTAGGTGGATTTTATAATCTTTGTAACCAAATGTTTGGAATATGGGGGTGAAACCGCATGAAAACCAAACAAACGAAAACGAATGAGGAGCAGGTTGAGCTCGACGAGACAGACAGGAGGATATTATTGGAGTTCCGCACAAACTGCCGCAGGTCATATCGCGAATTGAGCGGAGCGATTGGGATAAGCCCTGCAGGTCTTATAGAACGGGTTAAGCGTCTTGAAAAAAGCGGGGTGATAAAGGCTCATGTTTCAAGCCTGGATTTTCTGAAAATAGGCTATGAATTCATGGGAGTGGTTGATATACGAATTGAAAGCGGACACCTGCTCGAGGCACAGGAAAAAATAAGCAAACTGCGCGGGGTTTACGCAGTTTATGATGTAACCGGGGATCATGATTCGCTTGCATTAGTATTGTGCAAAAGCAGAAACGAACTCAGTGCGCTTATTAAGAAAATTCTGTCAATCCCGCATGTTCAAAGAACGAACACAAGCATTGTGCTGAATGTGGTAAAAGACCCGTTTGAGTTCAGGGAGATATGAGGTTTATTTTTTCCCTCGGCCTTTGCCGCCATTCATTATGTCCCTTAATTGTTTCTGCGCTCCAGGGGTTTTACAAAACTCAATCAGACTTCTCGCCAGGTTGTGCTGGACAAACATTGCGTCATTCTGGGTTGTTGCCATCACGACTACAAGCTCACAATCCCGTATTACAGGCACTGATAATGTGACTGGAGTTCCGGATTTATCAGTTACTCGGGCAACACCCCCTAACTGAACTGCCTTAGCCAAAGCATCAAGAAATGTTTCTCCATCTTTGACGCTCACCGAGACTAGATTGCATCCTCCTACATTTACGTTTACTTTGAAATGCTTTTCTTTCGGACCTTCCTGAACTGGTTTTGCATTTGCTTTAGTAAGAAGTCGATCCCCTAGTCCCATCACAAACTTTACGACATCAGGTCGCGCGCCTTTGCCTTTTCCTTCTTCTTTGTATCTTATATGGGGATACTTTCCATGTTCGCATTCTCTGTCAATTTTTTCTGTGCGAAGGATCCATTCAAATGGAACGAAAGAAGGTAAGGGTAAACCGTGTGGATGACGCGTATCTACATGCAATGAAACATACTCTTTATCGGGTCGTTTGAAAAAGTCGTGTATTGACGTATGAGATTCAGTTATATTATATTCTCTCAATATGCGATATATAATTGGCCCTAGAACTTCGCCATTTATTGAGTATAACCAACTTATAAGATCCTGCTCACGTGTGTTTCCTTTAATGGATTTGACCACAATTTTTCCAGCGATTAGATCGTTCAAAAACTCGACTGATGGACGAAATATGCTGGGCCCATTCTGCCAGTGACCAACTTGATTGGTATGACAAGAACCGGCTTCAAAACTTCCACAGTCGTCTGTTGGAAAAGAATATTTTATACGAAAACCTTCTTCTACCAATTCTACTTTCGCCGGAACTCCGCACAACGAGATTGTAATCCCCTTTTCGCCCTCTACGATTTCATTTACTCGCGGGTCAGTGATGCGAACCTCTATGTTTTCACGTGGTAATCCAATAGAGTTGTAGAGATCCGTTTTTATCAGTGATTCTGTCCTTTCTCTGACCTTCAATCCCAAACTACCTTTTGATTTTTCCCGTACTATAACTTCCGCATCTATACCTCTGGCCTTAAGCGCGTCTTCTAATTCCTGTTTCATTTCGGACATCATATCCTTAGTTGTATCTATCTGATTAGCTAATTTATGTAATTCGTATCTTGCATAATCCCAAATACCTGGATATAAAGTTTTTACTGCAAAATCCTTCATATCTGCAACCAATGGATGATGGCCAATATAATCTGCAATATTTACCCAGAAATTCAACACAGACTCTGCAACATTTGTTCTTGTTTGCGCCCAGTCTACAGCAGATGGTTTTTCAAATCCAGTACCAGTTACTCCTGCATATAATGGAACCGCAGATTCATCTACCAGTGTTGAATTATCCAGGCATCTTGCCCTCAGTACACGAAGTACTTGGGATGGATCGCATGAAGAAATTGCATCCTTATAATCTTGTAACGTAAATCCGGGGGCCGTATCAAGTTCTCTCAATCTCCAAAACAACTTTTGATCACTTTTAAAAGCAGCAATATATCTGCCGTCAAATCCACCAGTCAGAGGAAGTTCCAACATGTCAACTGGTACAACGTGGGTTGCATCAGAAAAGGTATGCCATATCATTAGGTCAACCAACAACAGATTCTCTCGTAAGTTGTTGCGTTTTTGCAATTCTTCGGGTATTTTTTCAGGGGAGAGTATGTCTTGTACAATCGCCTTAACCAGAACCTCACAAACATGTTTATCAAAGTCTTTTACATCTTCCGGACTGTTAGGCGATCTGACAAAATTCGTTACCTGGAGTAGGGCTTTTGCTCTTCGTTCCTCGATTAGGTCTAACCCAGTTTCATATGCAGGGCTTCTATTAACAGGGGAAAACCCTAATTTGTCTAGTGCATTACGAATGGGGGTATCTGCCCTAGTTATAGTTTTAGATTTATGGGCCATAGCATTATATCTTTAACCACAAACTCTTTATAAACCTATGACTTTTGCCTATAATCTTTATCTACAACACTCGCATTTTCGCTGCCTTCAGGCTCGCGTGATTCTTCGAGCCAGTCAAGAATGCGCAGATCTTCATCTGGTTCTCCCATTGGATTAGCTCATCATCAAGACGCTTCTTCTTAAGCGCAAGAAGGAATGGATAAGCCGCACCCACAATCTCTGCACCAAGCGCTATTGCCTTTGCCGCATCTATTCCGCTTCTTATTCCCCCGCTTGCAATCAATGGAAGAACTCCTCTGCACATTGTTATGGATTCCGCAGTTGGAATTCCCCAATTCTCAAAACCAGGAGTTGCCCCTCCACGAAGATATTCAACCGCGCTCCAGGAAGTGCCGCCAGAACCAGATACATCAATTGCCTGTACTCCAGCATCTTTTAATTTAATTGCAACTTCCATGCTTATGCCCGCGCCAGTCTCTTTTACAATAACCGGAACAGAAAGTTTCCCACATATTTTAGAAATAGCCGAAAGAACTCCTTCAAAATTAGTATTGCCTTCTGGCTGGATTACTTCTTGCAAAGGATTAAGATGGATTGCCAGCGCATCCGCATCAACATCTGAAACCATCTTTTCTATTTTTTCAAAAGAATATTTCCTAAGCTGGCATGCGCCGATATTTGCAATCAAAAGCGTTTTCGGAGCAACATCGCGGACATAATATGTTTTTTTCATTGCCGGGTTTTCAATCATCGCTCTTTGCGAACCAAGTCCGAATGCTATTCCGTGTTTTTCAGCGAACTCTGCCAGGCTCTTATTTATTTGCTCTGCACCCAGATACCCGCCAGTCATGCCAGTTATCATAAGAGGATAAGAAAGTGGTTTTCCAAGGAATTTACATGACAAATCTATCTTCAGATAATCGGCTTCGGGAAGTGCGTTATGAAGAAATTCGAATTTTTCCAGGCCCGTGCTCTTTGAATATTGCGCGCTATATTGCAACACAGCCTCAACGTGTTCCTTTTTCCTGTTTTCGGTTTTTTCAGTATCCATTAAGATCACATTAAATCGAAAGCGGATATTTCTCCATGTACATCTGTGTCTGGAGAACGATCAGGTACGGGAATATGAAAAGCGAGTTTATCAGCAGTACAAGAATTGAAGCAAATTGAGACGGAATAATTGCCGAAACAATCAACTGGACAAACGAAATCAATGCAAATGCGGCTATAATCCAGATCAAAACAAAGACAGGCTTTGCAAGAACCATTTTTACAGATGAGGTAATAGAATGGAGCGTGCTGCGGTCATCTATGACAATGGCAGCTGGTGCAAAGAACAGGAGAATTGACAGAACCAGCGAAAACACTGAGAAAAGAAGCGGTTGGAACGGATTATCAAACGTAAGCAACTGAAAAACGAATAAAAGGAGTATTGAGATCAGCGTGATGAGAAATATTTTAGTGGCATACTGACCGATTCCTTCAAGAATTTCAGAAGAAATACCCGTACGAGTTCTCTTTGATTTGATTATGAGATTGAGATTTACAATTGTATCGGATAAAACGAAAATAGACAATAGAGCTGCAATGGCAGTTATCGCAATATCCAACTGAGACATGTCTGGTATGCTTCCGGAACGGACATAAAGCCCGCCAAGTGCTATATATGTAGGCAATGGAACCAGCATCATTATAGCAAATGCCAGGATAAACGGAATAGAGAATAAAACAAGAAGAGGCATGCGCGCACGATAGAACAATGTTGCATGCTGAACAACACGATTAAAACCAGAATCCGAAGTATCTGAAATGCCGGGCATATACACAACCAACTAAATTAATGATTAATTATTACATATCTACGGGTTGATTTTTAAACATTGTGACACAGATTAGAGGCCATGGATAAGAATAAACTTCTCCTTATAGCAGATGCCATAATCTCCGTTGTGATTATTGCTGGGATACTTTATTACATAGGCGCGGATAAGATTTTCGCCGAGCTTTCCAATATTAATTACTTCTATCTCGCCCTTTCCGTTCTTTTCCTGTGTGTGATGCATCTGGGAATGGTTCTGCGGATAAAACTGATATTAAACGCGATTGGCTCCGGGGCAACGAAGCTTATTGATATTGCAAGAGCGCATTTTGTCGGGATGCTATTGGCGGATTTCACTCCTGCCAGAAGCGGGTATTTCGCTACAGTGGCATCGCTTTCGTATAACCATAATGTACCTTCGGAAAAGGCAATGGTAGCAATTCTCGGACCGCAGATACTGGATTTCATTTTGAAAGTCGTTGTAGGCACGATTTCTATTCTTTACCTGACAAGCTATGTGCTGAAGATGAATGAAACATGGTTTATTTTTCTTGGAGCCTTTGTGATGGTTGCAATGACTGCAGTGATGGTACTTTTACTGTTCTCAAAGAAATTTCTTGCGCTGTTTTCATTTGCATCAAAGATACCAATTGCATCAAAAATATACGCCATGTTTGTTAGGACCCAGGAACATTCAGATGTGGTTGTGAAAAAATTGCCTGAATTACTTGGATTAATGATATTTTCCTGGAGCGGAAAGGCAATATCCTGGTTTTTTGTAGCAAAGTCAATCGGAATAAATTTGGAGTTGGGATTCCCGGAACCAATATTTTATTATTTCCTTCAGCCAACGCTAACTCTTCTTGAATTCATTCCATCTCCGACAATCGCAGGATTGGGATTAAGCGAGGGAGGAGGGGCGGTTTTACTGGCCGTGTTCGGAATAACCGCTGCAAAGGCAGCATCATTCGTATTCCTCGCAAGGATAAAAACAACGTTCGTTAATTTGATTGCGATTCCAGAAGCAATCAAGACAATGAAGAAAATGAAGGATTCTGAATTTATTGGGCACTGATTGCGTTTTCAGTTTTCAGTTCTGAGTTTCATGTTCCTGTTTCCGGTTTTGCATCTGCGGGCGTTTGCGCACCATGGCGGAGTTTCAGGCATTCCATTCTCTTATCAACCGAAAAAGACGTTCTTTGGTCCTCACTGACCAGTTCAGCCTCAAGAAATGCCTCAAAAGGAGAGCTTCTATAGTATTGCCGCATAAGCGTGTTTAGACCAATTCGACAGAAATCCCGATAGGTAATGTCCCTTAAACTCTTTCCTTCCCGACCAGACTTTTGAACCAGAATACCCACTGCCCTTACCCTATTGTCCTTGCTCTCCCAAAAGCAGGGGGGCACCCTGTTTCCGAGTATCCATGGATTTTCTTTGCTGAGATCCTGTTTGGCCCTTTCCCAAACTTCTTCTTGAGTGTAAATGCGCCCTTTTCCTGTTCGCCCGCTGGGTGGCCTTACGTATCTCTCGGGCCTCTCTGTGAAAACAAATGATTGACCAGTAGAAACCCGTAGATTGCAATCAGCAAAAGCAGGACGAACCATTCTACGCATGTTGATAGATAATGGAGCGGAATGTTTATAATCCATGTTCTAATCTATATTCTTATCAAAAACGTTGTCCTGTAAAGGCGTTTTCCTTCCCGTCTCCCGAATAATTTGCGGGTAATCAATGCGCGGATTCCGGCATTATGAAGATATTGGACCACTGTCTTTGAGTTTCCGATATAAAGGTCTAACCCCTCCTTTTTTTCATCAACCTTGCTCACGAATGTTTTTTCAGAAAGGCGTTTCTCAAGAGCGGTTGCATATTCGATGATACGATTTTTGTTATCACTGCGAACCTGGACTATTGCCTCGTAATAACCGCCGCTTATTCTTCCGCAATCCGGACAGGTTCCGGTGCCTACATCAACCTTGAACCTTTTCTCAAATGAATGGATTTTTTCGCCTTTTTTGACATAGAATGTAATCGCTCCGCGCTGAAGGCTGTATTCCGCACGTTCGTATTCACCCCTGAACTTACTCGCAATGAATGCTTCTATGTCTGAAAGAGACGCCTTTTGCCATTCCCCTTTCAAAAGCGCCCTTTCGCATTGCTTGCAGCGGACTATCTTGAAATAATTTTCCTTTGGTGATTTTATTTTTACCTCTGAACAATCAACGCAAAATGAATCAATAAACTCTTTTTCACTGCTTTTTGCACCACATCTTGGACATATAAAATACTGCATGAGAAAACCACCAGAGTTTTAATATTTAAAGGAAGCAGGTTTAATAACCATATCCAAAACCAACTAAGTGATTCCGATTTGGGTTTCTTAGTCCAACCCCGTTTGGTTTTGGATAGTTCGATCCGACTTTTTTAGTTGGATCGGAATAGGAGAATGATGACGGAGTTATGAGAAGGATGTTGGAGCGATCAATATGAAGAATATAGATAAAGCAGTGGGTCTTACAAAATATTTCATGACCCTTCCACCGGCAAGATGGATAGCTGTTGGAATACTTATACTTGGAGTGCTTCTCGGAATTGGAACCGGAATAAACAAATATTCTGGATTTGACCTTCTTCTAAAGGGATCTCTTGAGGGAATATTCCTTCTTGCAGCCCCTGCACTTCTTTCCGCAGTTGCAGTAAAGCTCATGCTAAGAAAAATGCTGTTCCGCAGAATTCTGGCAGCAACATTTGTCGGGGAACTCGTATATACAATAACATATGCTGCGGGATTTTTTGTATTTGCGTTCAATCCTACTTATGCAAAGATAATGCTGATTATTGGCGCAGCAATGGTATTTGTAATATGGTATCTAATTGCACGACTTGTATTCGTGCTTAAATGGCGCGCATTTATCTTTGCGATAATTCAGTTGTTTTTCCACCTGGCGTTCTTATTGAGCACCGCATTCATGGATTTCGGAACTGAACCAACAAGCGCGGTAATCAAATTTTATGTTGCATCTTTTGTACTTCTTGGCGCGATATACGTGATATTAAGCATAATAAATGCGCCGATGAAAAGGAATTTTGGATTTACAAGCACTGACGCGCTTTCTATGTTCACGGCACAGTGGCTTTACCAGGATAAAAAACTTGAAGGTGCATTCGAGGCGGTTGGGGAAAACGCGAAGGTGCCTATTGCAGTGTTTTCGTTTGAACGCGGAAACGGAAAAAATAAAGACGACAACGTAATGTTTGTTATTCCGTACGTTCATTTTGGACCATTTGGAAATCTTGGAGGAAGCGAATTTTCTGCATTATTATCTGACGCTATTGGACAAAAATATAATACGCAGGCATTTATTTTTCATGGAACCGCAACCCATGACCTTAACCCCAGCTCATCTGATGAAATATCTGCGGTTCTTGGAGCGTGTGATGATTGCATGCGGGGAGCGAAGTATTCTGCATGTTCTGTATCACTCCTGGGTGGAAGGTCGTCCGAATGTTTCTCCGAGACGTTATTGTTCAATGATTCTGCGTTTGTTTCCGTAAGCCGTGCGCCCCAGGTTACCGAGGACATAAACTTCGGTCTTGGCTCAATGCTTATGTCTGAGGCCGAGAAAAAGACGGGGATGGCA
The DNA here is from genome assembly GCA_038046805.1 of Microcaldota archaeon. GTDB lineage: Archaea > Micrarchaeota > Micrarchaeia > Anstonellales > Bilamarchaeaceae > UBA10214. The sequence goes on along the minus strand of JBBSVO010000009.1, from coordinate 2,515 downwards.
GCGGTGATTGACCAGCACAACGCTGAAACAGGGGAAGTAACAAGCTTTGAGCCTGCAAGCGAAGTTGGATATAAATATATGGAAGCGATAAAAGACGCGCTTGGGAAAGCGGAACAGAAAACAGGAAAAAGGAATCGGAATCCGCTCTCCATTGGTACGAGTATAAAATCCGTGAAATCAAACTTTGTAGGAATGGCAGGAGTGCGCGTTGCAGCAATTTCCTCAGACCCGCTTGCAGTTATGATCCTTGTGGATTCCAACGGAGTAACCCCGGAATTTCGGGAGAAAATAATTGCTGAGGCAAAGGCAATCGGTGCGGCTAAAAAGAAAAACGTCCAGCCAATTTTATTTACTACAGATACCCATCAGCTCAATGCCGTGCGGGGAGTTTTGAATCCGCTTTCAGAGGCAGATGGAGGAATAACGCTATCTGCAATAAAGGAAGCTGTGGGAGAAGCTCTTGATGATATGCAACCTGCTAGATTCTATTCGGCAAAGAGATGGTTTGACATAAGGGTCCTTGGAGCAAAGCAATCAATAGAGATTATATCAACGGTTAATTCAATTGTTGCAGTTGCAAAGATAATCGTTCCGCTTCTTTTGATAATAAGCATTTTGCTGATTGTCGGATTGATGAGCGGGATTTGATGAGATAGGAAGAAAAGCGATGCAGCCATTAGACTTTTATGGCTTATGTATCTTATAGTTATATAGAATAATAGAATTAAAGGTGTTTTAGGAGGTTTTCTCAATGAAAGGAAAGGTAAAAATGTTTAACTCTGCAAGGAGTTTTGGATTTATAACAGGCGACGATGGCAAAGATGTATATGTACACGCTTCAGCAGTTGAAGGCGGTGCAGCACTTGCAGTCGGCGATGTTGTAGAATACGAAGTTGAAGCAGGAGATCGCGGACCAAGAGCAAAAGGAGTAAAGAAAGTATAACGATTTTTGTTAAATTAGGTCGTAGATTCTAACAGTTATATCCCTAGCCGAAGGCGTAGAGAATGAGATACGATAATGCTATATGCAGGGGAAGTAACCACTTAGCTAGACTCAGTTCTCTGCCTACATAAAAATGCCGATACCTACAAAAGCTTGCGAACAAACTCGTAAGCGTGATGCGGTTATACACGCAAGCTTTATAAACTTAGTTCTACTTAATGATGAATGAGATTAACGTGAAATCTACTATGTGGTGATTATGGTTAACGAAAAGGTCGAAAGATCATTAAAGGAATTCAACCCATTCTGGAAGGCTCCAATCAAAGTGGAATACAAAGATCGAGAGATTTATGGAAAATTAAAGAAATTCATAAAAGAACCTCAGATCGTCTCACTCTGCGGACTTAGGAGAGTAGGGAAAACGACGATACTTCAAAAAGTAATCCACGATCTGCTAAAAGAGAACCCTCCAGACTCTATCCTCTATTTTTCATTCGATGATTTTGGAGACATCGAACTTTACGACGTACTGGATATCTTTAAGGAGATATACAAGAAAGAACCAAAATTCCTGATTTTTGACGAAGTACAGAAAATCTCAAATTGGGCTGAGAAGGTAAAAATTCTCTACGACACTAAAAAGTACAAGATATTCGTATCTGGCTCTGAATCATTATTCTTACGCAAAGGAACGCGAGAAAGCTTGGCTGGAAGGATTTATGAGTTTGAGGTAAAAAAACTAAGTTTTAGCGAGTATTTGAATTTCATTGGAAAGGCAGAAATGGCAAAAAATCCTAGATTATATGATATTGAACTAAGGATGGAATTAGGTAATTATCTTCTTTGTGGCGGATTCCCTGAACTGATAGGAAAGGAAGACAAAGAACTTGTTAAGCACTACATAAAAACCACAATAATAGAAAAAATAGTGTTCAAGGACATGGCCAAGATCTACCCGATAGAGAACACAGCACAATTGATAAAGATACTGGATATTCTTATTGATAACCCCGGGATGATTGTAGACTTTTCGTCATTATCCCAGGAACTTGGAATAAGCAGGCAAACGCTTTCAAAATACTTCGAATACCTAGAAATGGCGCATTTAGTTGTAAAATTGTACAATTTTTCTAGAAATCGATTAACCTCTGAAAAATCATTGAAGAAATTTTATCCTACATTTCTTAGCCCCGTATTAACTGAGGAGAGCGAGGAAAGGATGGGCAAGTTGATAGAAACAACGTGTGTTCTTGCAACGGATACTAAATTCTTCTGGAGAGACAAATACAAGGACGAGGTTGATATCATACTTCAGCTGGAGAAGGAAACAATTCCTGTAGAAGTAAAATACAGGAACCAACCGAGTCAAAACAAAGGATTGCAAAAGTTCTGTAAGAAGTATAAGTGCAGAGAAGCGATAGTAGTTACAAAGGATAAACGAGGAAAAAACGAAGACGTTCGATTCGTACCGGTTTATGAGTTTTTGCTGGGGTTTTGATGCACGCGTAAACGTGCGTCATTTCATCATGACAGAAACAAGAAAAATATGGGGGGGGGGGGGGATTCCGGTGA
>JBBSVO010000008.1:0-28731 GCA_038046805.1 Microcaldota archaeon | reverse complement strand
TCGGTGGTAAAATGGCAATCGAAGACGTCATGAAGTATATCGCTACAAACGAAATCAAATGGATCGACTTGCAGTTCTTTGATCTTTTCGGAACAATGCACAGGGTTTCAATCTCCCGTAACGACTTGGAAGAGTCATCCTTTACAAAAGGAATCTCTGCCGCAGATCTTTCTGAGGTTTTCGGAAAGAGCGAGCAGGGCGAATTAATTCTTCTTCCAGATCCAGAGTCATTGGCAAGGGTTCCATGGGAAAATTCTTCAATACGGCTTATTTGCGATGTTGTTGTAGCAATAACCGGAGAACGTTTTGTAAAAGATTCGCGTTACACTATAGAGCGTGTCGAAACAAATCTCGAGGCACTCGGCATGAAAGAGTGTCGTATTGGCACAGAAACTGAATTTTATATGTTTGAGAATGCGACAACTGAGCGTACAGCAGTAGGCAGAGGTGGAGGCACGTTGGTTGATTCCCGTGAATCTCCCTGGAGTCCATCCCCTCTTGCGTACAGGAAAAGCGGTTCATTTGTTTCTCCACCTACAGATTCGTTATATCCAGCGAGAAATCAATTGAGTGACACGCTTGAAGAACAGTTTGGCATTCCGGTAGAATCCCATCATCACGGAAGAGGACAATCTGGCCAACAATGCGTTGACATATCGCATAAATCATTGAAAGGTGCTGCAGATGCATTTGCCACTCTTCGCCTTGTTGCAAAAAACATAGCCCTTGTTGGAAATGCCGTCGCGTCCTTCATGCCTTATCCGGTTGAAGGGGAAAAAGGAAGCAGCTGTAATATTCACCAGAGTCTTTGGAAAGGTTCAGATACAAGTTTATTCTATGATGCCAGCGATGAATACGCGCAAATGAGTCAGGCAGCCCGTTATTATATCGGTGGATTGCTTGAGCACGCGCCAGCGCTCTGCCTTTTTACCAATCCTACCTCGAATTCCTATCGCAGGCTTGCCTCAGATCCAAAGCAATATGGTTGGGGAAAGGGAAGTAATTCATTGATTCAGGTTCCCTACCTAAAGAAAAATGACCGGGAACGCAAGCGGATTGCATTTACTCTTGCAGATCCTGCAATCAATCCATATCTTGCTTTCAGTGCAGTCGTTTCCGCGGGAATAGACGGAATAAAAAACAAGATTGAGCCAGGCGATCCTCTGGAAGGAGATAGTGGAAAAAAGAAATCCGGCCCTAACAAACCACTTCCCGAAACCCTAAAGGGCGCGGTGGAATCCCTTAATAGCGATATCAAATTCCTAAAAGGCGTATTTTCCGCAGAGCTTCTCGGAGATTATGTTGAAATGAAGCTTGAGGAACACAGGAATTCAGCGAAATCCATAAACCGATGGGAGATGGACAGATACTTTGGAGTCTAGGGTCTTGAGTTTTGAGTCTTGCTGGCTTTGAGCAGTGAGCAATGGACATTGGGCAATGAGACACTGGTCTGGAGTTTCCCGTTTAGATTTCCGAGTTTTGAGTTCAACGTTTCGCTTAAAAATATAAAAAATAAAAAAAGGAAAGAAAACCCGCCAAGATTATTTGCTTTCCTTGCCCAAAGAGCATCTTTAAATACACTACTTACCACAATCATATAATATGACAAGGCGAGAAGTAAGAAGGCACATGCTCGATGCAGTACATGCTGCAGTTGATCCAAGAGCATTTTTGCGTGAGCAGAAAAGACGCATTGAAAAAGCTACTGGCATAAGCATCAGAGAAGGAGAAATAGAAAAACTAATTGTATTGAAAAGAATCCCTGGTTATGATATGCATCTTTATCTCCAAGACAAATCTTTCGGTTTTAAGCAGCCCGTCACAATGGGGTGGGCTATATGGGGGAGAGTAATCTATTTACCAATTCGCAGAATCGTTGAAACCAAGATTGAAAAATATGGATTGGGCGGGCATACGCCCGATTCCGAATTAGTCCGGGAACATACTGAAATGGTAATAAAATTTGTGAAAAAAGTCACTATCCACGAGTTTGTCCATCTGTTGCACGCAAGGCATATTGAAGAATCAAGACGGTTTACATCCGAAAATATCTCCTTATTAAAAAAAATAGAAACCGGAAATTTTGACGAAGAAGTAATGCGCGCTGCGCGAAATGGCATTGCGAAGCTTCCGCTTAAGGAATTAGTGGCAATTGGCACTACTATGCTCGTCTTAGAAGAGCATAGTGTTTTGGAAGGTGTGTCTGATAGATTCAGGGAGTCGTATGATAAAGTAGATCAAAAACTACAAGAAACGAATCCGGTACAAATCAAGAGTGATGATCTTTATACAATTGCCAATTTCTTTACCGAAAATAGGCATTTGATTGCGATTCGATTTTTAATTGAAGCTGGACCGGCTCTTGGTGCCGGATTGATAATGCAATTACTTGAAAGGCCACCTACTTTTGAAGAATTGGTTCAACCGAATTTATATTGCAATTCACGTGGAAATCATGTTTTTGAATCCGCGCATCAGTAGCACTACATTCGCGCCATCCGGGATTTCATGCCGTGGAGCGTCACAGCGCATTGAGCCTGTCCCGAAGGTCATCCAGGTTTATGGCTTCTCTGGCAATACGAAGTACGATTTCCTGCATCTCATTATCCCCATAGAATCTATTCAATGCGTTGCCCATTATTCTTTTTGCATCAAATATCCCATCTTCTCCCCCATATGCTCTCATTCTTCCAGGTTTTTCAAGGAATTCCTGCAATGCGCCCATTCCCTTTTCAAAACTAACTCTGGCAGTGGTATCGTCTGCAGGTGATTGGGTAGCTGGCTGTCCTTTTTCGCATTTGGAATGCTGGGAATGCCTGTCCACCAAAGGCATTACCCCTGAGCGTACGTGCGTGTATTGCGCAGGTCTGGGTTCCCCCCGCACGCGTGGTGCTGGTGCGGATTCGATTCTGGCAGGTCCAGATATAGTTTGAGCAGGTCCAGTCGTAGGTTTAATAGCTGCGGGCTTGTGCATTTCCTGCACAGGTTTTTCAGCTACAAGTCTGTCACCTTTGTCTGGCTGAACAGTAGCTGGATTATCTTCTTTCCCGGCAGCAGGTTTTTTCCGATCCGCAACTTTTTTCTTTGCTCTGGGCGTTTCCTTAACTACAGGTGCTCTATTGTTTGGGCGCGGTCCCTTTGCAAGTGAAGGCGCACTTTGAAAAATCAGATCATTCGGTTCAACTGGTACAAGAGCTCTCGGTACTTCAGATGGCCGGACAGTGTCCCGAATCATTTCCTCAAGTTCGTCCGGGGATTCCATTGCATCCTCGAGCGACTTCTGATTACGGATGCGTACAAAAACTCGGTACAGTATCTGAACAGTATGAATTTTGCGAAGAACACGTAACGTATCCTCTTCACAGATAAGTTCGCGCATCGAATCTAAAATCCTCGTTGCCTCTCCTTGTTCACGATACCCGTCAAATTTGAGGGCAACTAACATTCCCACCTCTTCTGCAAACGATTTTGGAACTGGGGGCTTGCAATGCCCGGCCTTTTCCAATGCAACCACGAATCTATACGTGTGCTCTGCCTTATCAGGCATGGATTCTATCGCGCGCGCCTTTGTCTCCAGAATCTTCGGAACATTGAATTGCGTTGAGCTTCCGGCATATATATCAGAACCCGCGCAAACCTTCCATAGCCACATTTTTCTGCTAGGATTGAAAAGCAAATGCCCGATTTCAAACCTGATAATGGCCGCAATCTGTTTATTGGATATGCCTGGCCCGAACCCTTCACGTACCATATCAATTATTTCTTCAACAGACCCGCTGACCAACGTTTTGATAATTTCTCTGGCACTGGTAGAACCCGTCATTGAGCATAAACGGATTACATCGCCTGTTTCTTTTGCATATTCCACCGCGCGATGGAGGAAAGGAGCGTTTTCTAATCCCTCCTCGGCAGGTTTTGCCCTTGCAACCTTTTGGTATGGGGCGCGGGCAATCCCGGTGCTTCCCTGCCTTACCATCTCAAATTTCGAACCCATAACCTAATCTCCTGTTTCTAATGCTGTTTGGTATTACGGATATTAAATTAGAAAAACAAAGAATAAAAATCCGGAAGAAATAAAATAAAAAAACAAAAGAAGAACAAGAGCGGAGCGCGAATCCGAAAACTGAAAACGGTCAGAGGATCAGTTATTCCTCTCCCATGCCACCCATTCCACCAGGTGGCATTCCGCCTGCACCACTCTTTCCCCTCGAGCTGATTATGTCGTCTATTCTCAGTATGAGTCTTGCGGTTTCAGTTGCAGATGAAATTGCCTGCTTTTTCACCTTTTCAGGTTCAAAAATTCCAGTGCTTTTCAGCTCCGCAACCTTTCCGTTTATGACATCAACACCATAGAATTTTCCATCTGCCTGTTTGTGCTTGTTCCTGAGGGTTACCAATGTGTCAATAACATCCATGCCTGCATTTTCTGCAAGCGTTTTCGGGATGCTTTCAAGTGCCTCTGCAAATGCCTGAATTGCAAGTTGTTCTCTTCCGCCAACTTCGGTTGCATAGTCGTTGAGAACCTTGCTGAGTTCCATTTCAACGCTCCCGCCACCAATTACGTATTTTCCGCTTTCAAGTGCACTTGATACTGCTCCACGGGAATCTACAACTGCCCTTTCAACCTCGCTTACAACATGGTCGGTTCCGCCGCGTACAAATATTGTCACGCTTTTAGGGTTCTTGCATCTTTCGACGAATGTCATGGATTCGCCCGAGATTTTCCTTTCCTGAACCTGACCAGCATTTCCAAGGTCTTCTGGCTTTAATTCCTCAAGGCTTGAGGCAATTCTTCCACCAGTTGCTCGTGAAAGTTTTTCCATATCACTTTTCTTTACCCTTCTCACAGCAACAATTCCGCTTTTTGCAAGATAATGCTGTGCCAAGTCGTCAATTCCTTTTTGGCAGAACAAAACATTGGCACCGGATTTTGCAATCTTGTCAACCATTGTTCTGAGCATTTTTTCTTCCTGCTTTAGGAATGCATCCATTTGCTCTGGAGAGGTTATTTCTATTTTAGCGTCAATCTCTGTTTTTTCTATTTCAAGCGCCGCGTCAAGAAGCAGGATCCTTGCATCCTTCACTGCCTTTGGCATGCCGGAATGCACAATCTCCTTGTCAATAAGAACACCTTCGATGAGTTCAGTGTCCCCGACTTCCCCGCCCGCCTTCTTTTCAATCTTAATTAGCTCGTTATCAATCACTGTTTTTCCGCCTTTTTCTGTTTTCTTTTCGGCAACCAGCTTTACTGCTCGCACTATTACGCCGGCAAGCTTTGCCTTTTCACTTTCTGTTCCAACGCCTTTTGATCCCATTGCAACAAGTGCGATTTGCGTGAGCGCCGTTTCATCATTTTCGTCAATCTTTTCAGAAAGTCTCATAAGGGTTTCCTCTGCCTTTTTTGCCGCGAGTTCGTAACCCTTTATCACGGTTGTTGGATGGACATCCTGGTCCAATAATTCCCCAGCCTTTTTTAGTAAGTTTCCTGCAATAACGACGCTGGTAGTGGTTCCATCACCTACTTCCTTATCCTGTGTTTTTGCAATCTCAACCATGAGCTTTGCAGCAGGGTGGTCAACGTTCATTTCTTCAAGAATCGTTGCACCGTCGTTCGTAATCACGATGTCTCCAAGGTCGCTTACAAGCATCTTGTCCATTCCCTTTGGTCCAAGAGTTGTTTTTACTATGTTAGCAACTGCGTAACCTATTGCGATATTTATTCTCATTGCATCTCTTCCAAGAATGCGCTGTGCGCCTTCTGGTAATACATAACCTTGTTCTCCTGACATTTGTTTAGACATAAATTCACCTCAAGTTTTTTCTTTTCCAATTGTTCATTATTTTACAAACAGAACACTAATGATAATTGTTCACAAATACTGTCCAATTATTTACATGTTCTGGACTAATTAGTACAATTGCTGTTTGTTCGTGTTATATCTATTGTCTGGGAAAATTTATAAAGGTTATTTTGCGTTGGGTTACCTCTTTATTGATACGTTTTGCCTGCAAATCTATTTATTCCTTAGATATGATTGCCTAACGTGGCTTCATCCGCTCAGTTAATTCATTCGATCCGTTTTGGCCCTGCGGGCATTCCCATTCAGTGCGAAGGAGGAACGCTTGAAGGCGTAAAATGCTGTGCAGAGCTTGGCCTTCGTGCAATGGAAATGGAATTCGTCCAGGGTGTGCGCATGAAAGAAGCACAGGCAAAATCAATCAAGCCTATTGCGGAATCGCTGGACGTCTCGCTTTCATCGCATGCCCCTTATTTCGTGAATCTGTGTTCAACCGAAGAAGAGAAAATCCGCAACAGCAGGAGAAACATATTTGAAGCTGCACAGGCAACTTCTTGGGCTGGTGGCCGCATTACCGTATTTCATCCTGGCTTTTATCAGAAGCTTTCAAAGGACGTGGCATATGGGATTGCGAAAAAGAATCTCGAGGAACTCCACGAAAAAATAGATTCTCACGGAATAAAAATAATTCTTGGTGCGGAAACTGTCGGGAAACCAACGCAGTTCGGGGGTTTTGAAGAAGTCATTCGGCTGTCAGAAGAGCTTGGATTCGTAGAACCAGTTCTTGATTTCTCCCATCTGCATGCAAGGAGGGATTTCAACATTCGCAGCGAACGCGAGTATGTGGAAATTTTCAAACAACTAGAGAGCCGCCTCGGAGATTATGTGCACCATTTTCATTCCCATTTCTCGGAAATAAATTACACCGAAAAAGGAGAAAGAAACCATCTTCCGCTCGGAACGAACAATGAACCGCCGTTTAAGCCACTTATTAAAGTTTTATCTGAGAATGGGTATTCTGGAACAATAATCTGCGAATCTCCAAAGCTGGAGTATGATGCATTGCTTATGCAAAAAGAATACAAAAGGTGTTCACATGCTAATTGACTATCTTGAAGAAGCCGCACGCGAATTCGGTGGAATGAAGGAAAAACAAAAAGAGCTTTTCGCAAAATACAAACAGACTATGGACAGGACAATTCGCGATGAGTTGGCTGCCTTGAAAAAATCTGCGATTGCTAAAAAGCGGGAAATCTACGAGAAGATTTATGAGAATCTGGATGAATTTCGTGTTCTAAAGAATCAATATCCTGCTTTATTTCAGGTCTATCTTGATGATGAGAATATAGGCAAATTTGTATCGAAAAAGTCGTGGTTGGCTGGTTTTAAAGAAATGAAAATGGATGAAATCCAGAAAGCCCTGGCAGATCTTTCCTCTAAAATGAAGCAACTCGAAGAATCAAGATCCGAGCTTGAGAAATGGGTCGGAGCGATTGATGAAAAGGCCATCGGTGCAACATGGTCGGTGCTTAAGGGTCGCATCCAGAGTGGAATGTCAAAAGAAGAAACACTGCAAGTTGTCTCAGATATTCAAAAGGAACTGAAACGTTCTGCATGGCTTGTATTAGTCAACGAGCCAACCATTCTCAATCAGATTCATCGTTTCCTTAATCGCTTAAAAAATGCAATCAAGGAAGAAACTGCAAAAAAAGATGCGCAAGAACGTGCGAAAGGCCACGGAACCTACCAGGAATTCAAGGCAAAACAAGAGCTTGATGCTGCTGTGAAGAAACGCATGCGCGTAGAGAAGAAATGCAGGCATCTGTTAATGGCAAACCCGAAATTTTTGCGTTCTTTCAAGAAAAAGGGGATGCTCTGGCGTGACAAGGCGATTGCCCAGTTCATGAATGGGTTTTTAGGAAGTTTGAATTCAGTTGATGTAAATCAAAATGAGTTGGCAAAGGAAGTAAGGAAACGGATTGAGAGTGCGTAAATATCTGCTGCTGTTAGCAATTGGCTACTAGTCACAGGCTAAATGCTCCCTATCCTTCTCATTATCTCATCATGCGCTTTTTTCCCAACATTCTGTCCATTCTTGTAAACATGTTTATAAAATTCAATTAGCATTTCTTTTGTTTTCTTTTTATCCCGCAGATACGCCTTTTGCATATATTCCTTGCTTACTGGATTGTCAAGAAGAATATAACACGCGGCAATGTAAAAATAATTTTCCGCGTTCTTACTGTCGAGTTGTGCCGCTCTTTCAAACGACTCAATTGCAGGCTTCAGTTCAAGCATTTCCATATGCGCGATTCCATCTGCCTTGAAATATTCCGCCTTTTTTTTGTTTGCCACGGCATGTTCAAAACATTCATGGGCATAATCATGATTGTTTAGTTTTAGTGAAACCAATCCGCGCAGATACCAGGCATAATCGTCTTCCTTGTTTTTGCCGATCATCCTATCCAGTAATTTTGCTGCATCACGCAAATTGCCATCTAAAATAAACTTTCTCGCGTCTCCTATACTATCATTCATATAGACCGTTCGTAAAGGGAATATTTAAATATTCTTTCGTTGTAAGTATATTGTAATAATTGACAATTTGTGGTTATATGGCCGGTATCGGAGCAGCGTTTAAGAAAAGGGAAGAGAGTGCTGAAGACGAGCGAAAGGCAGTTCTTCCATCAAAAATATCTATTATCGGAGAAAATTTACTTCCTCATTCTGAAGTTTTTGCAGTCTTGGGTGCAGCACTTTTAGCTCCAGTAAGCCCGGTCTATTCAACTGCGATTAGAGCTGGAAAGGCATTGGAAAGGACTTTCAACAATGAGAAGTTGCATGCGGAATCAAATCCTTCTCCCGCACCGGCAGCTCTTCTTTATACACTCGAGTTTTTAGGAATTAAATCTACCAAAGATGTAGCGGAATCAAACCCGAGTCCTGCACCACGCTATAAATCCTGATCGTTATATTATTCTATTTTGAGGTGTATTTATGGCAGTAGAATTTGGCGAATATAAAGGAAACAAATTAATCATCCTTAAAAGAGATGGGGATGAAGGCAAATACCCGTTTAGTTTTGGTAAGACAAAGGCAAAACTGATCGTGGAGAATTTTGATGAAATAAAGAAATTTGCAGAGGAAGAGTGAGGGTAAGCGTAAAAAGAAAGAGTGCGGATATAGAGGATGATTTTATGCAGGTAAGGGCAAGTCATATTTTGGTTTCATCGCTGAACGAAGCTAATAGTGTTCTATCTGAATTACATGGTGGAAAGAGTTTCGAGGATCTGGCAAAGAAATATTCTTCCTGTCCAAGTGGAAGAGAGGGCGGAAATTTGGGATTCTTTGGAAAGGGGCAAATGGTCAAGGAATTCGAGGATGCCGCATTTTCGCTTGATGTTGGGCAGGTTTCAAGTCCAATAAAAACACAGTTTGGGTATCATCTAATTAAATTGACTGGGAAGAAATAGCTTTCGAATTTTGTATTGCACACATTCATTCCATCTCAACGAGCTTGCGAGTTGAGATAAGTGACCGCAGTCACTCCATCTCAATCGTTCCTGGCGGCTTATTCGTTATATCATAAGTCACACGCCCAACGCTTCTTATTTCGTTTGTGATCCGCGTGGATATTTTTTCAAGGACCTCAAACGGAACATTTGAAAAATTTGCTGTCATTCCATCCAAACTACGGACGGCCCTGACTATCACGGTGTATTGATAGGCACGCTCGTCTCCGCGAACTCCGACGGTTTTTGATGGCAACAGGGCTGCAAAATACTGCCAGGGCAATTCCATTTTTTTCTGTTTTGCTGCGCTTTCAAGTTCTTCCTCAACGATTGCGCATGCCTCCTGAACGATCCTGACTTTTTCAGGAATTACTTCACCGACAATGCGCACTGCGAGTGCCGGGCCCGGAAATGGCTGCCTTTCTGAAATGCTCGGCGGAAGACCAACCGCACGCGCTACTGCACGCACCTCGTGTTTGTAAATCTCGCGTAGTGGTTCACACAGTTTTAACCCCATTTTCTCAGGAAGCCCGCCGACATTGTGATGCGATTTGATTTTGTCCCGTCCGCCGCCACCGCTTTCAATCCAATCTGGAGCGATGGTCCCCTGGATAAGAAATGTCACTTTATCTTTTTTTGCCTCTTCCTCGAAAATTCGGATGAATAGTTCGCCGATTTTCTTCCGTTTGTCTTCGGGATCGGTTACACCAGCGAGTGCGGAAAAAAATCTCTCGCCTGCTTCGATGACCTTTAGCGGAACTCCGGTTTCTTTTGCCGCATTCTTTACGGATTCGACTTCGCCCTTTCGCAACAGTCCGGTATCAACAAGAATCGCGAACAGCTGCCCTTTCCCAAGCGCCTTGCTCGCAAGGATTGCCGCGGTGAATGAATCCACCCCGCCGGACAGCCCGATAATCGCTTTCCCATCACCAATCGTCTTCTTTATCTCCGCAACGGAATTCTGGATAAATTTTTCTGGGGAAAAAGGCATATTTACACCGATTGAGTCTATTGTTATTTCCTGCTATTGAGTTCATCTTCCAATAGTCCAATTACTCGTTCTATCTCTCGTTTGCTCAAAGAGGCAGGTAGTTTATATTCATCAAACATTTTGTTAACTGCTTTCAGATTTTTGAGCATTATGGAAATAACGTTACTATCTAATCCTTTAGCGTTTTCCGAGGTAAACTTGCCTCCGCGTTCCAAACCCATCTGATCAAAATAATCGTGTACCTTACCTATAATCGCATCCTGTCCATCATCCGGTTTTTTCTTTTCCCCCTTGAGCAGAACTGGAACAACCGTTCCCGACTCATGTTTTTCGTTTTTTGTTTGAGGTTTACTATCAGGTTCCTGTAATTCCAATCCCTGCACGATCACAAGAGCATATCCATACATTTTTATGGCATCATTCAATTCCTTTGGTTTGTAAACCCCAGGCAATTCGGTTTTTGCGCGGTTGAGATCATCAATAACTATCCTCAAAAGTCCGGAATTATTATAGCTCTCAGAAAGTACCTGTGATGTTGATCTTTCAGATTTTGATGCCAGACGATAATCATTCAGGAATTTATCAACATTACTTTTCAGAGTTTGCTGCTCTGCGTTTAATTCCTTTTCCCTGCCTCTTTTGACTATTTTTAATGGCAATTCCCAGTCCTTCTCTTTTTTTTCTGTTGGTTTTTTGAAATAGGTTCGCTGGTATGCGACTCTCCATTCTCCCTCATTTGTCGTTTGACTTACTGCAAGAAATGCTCTAGTTATCAGCTTTGCCTCTTCGGCATCAATTCCATTATATCTGTCAAATTTTGCATAAAGTGACCGCATTATTTCGGTTGCGCCGGTGGGATGGTACTTTCCTGTTAACTTTGAAAATGCCTTTAATGCTTCATTAGAAGTTTTACTGTCAATGTGAATCTCCACATATACTGGGTTTTCCTTTGTGCTACTTCTGTTTAGCCCTGTTAGGGTATAACTGCCATCACTTTCTTTTTTTATTATTAGTGCATAATCCCGACTTAATTTTGCAACAATGTCATTATCCATTTTATCGTCAACCTTATCAAAAACCCTCTTAAAAACCGGTTCCAAATATTCTGGTCTTTTCAACGCATGTCCACTCATCAACATCACCACGTATGTATCATTGCGAAGACAATACATAAAAATATAACTATAACTCGAGAATCTGGTCTGGAGCTTGTTTTATGCGTGTCATAGCAGACCTTCATGTTCATTCTAAGTATGCCAGAGCAACCAGTCCGACGTTTGATTTGGACGGAATTGCGGAAGGTGCGAAACTGAAAGGCATAGATGTTGTTGCAACAGGGGATTTCACCCATCCGACCTATTTCGAGGAAATCAAGGCGACTCTTAAGGATTGGGGCGACGGCTGCGGGCTTGCAACTCACGCCGGAGTGCGGTTCATTCTTTCAACAGAAGTTAGCGTCATATATGAACTTAATGGGAAAACAAAAAAGATGCATCACGTGATTCTCGCACCTAATCTTGAAATTGCGGAACAAATCAATGAAAGAACGCGAAAATTCGGAGATATTGGCGTGGATGGAAGGCCTATGCTGCATATCTCATCGGCAGGATTGGTCGAGGAATTGATGCAAATCTCACGTGAGATTGCGATAATTCCGGCGCATATCTGGACTCCTCATTTTTCGGTTTTTGGAAGTAATTCCGGCGTAGACTCCATAACCGAGGCGTTTGAAGACAAGGCAGACAGGATTTTCGCATTGGAAACAGGTTTGTCCTCGGACCCTGAAATGAACTGGATGATAAGCGCACTTGACAAATATACTTTGGTCTCAAACAGTGATGCACATTCGAAGCAAAAGCTCGGAAGAGAAGCGAATGTATTTGAATTTGGGGAACCGAACGGAGTTTCGTACGACTCACTGATCAATGCAATAAGAACAAGGCGCGGTTTTGTAAAAACATACGAATTCTATCCGGAGGAAGGAAAATACCATTATGACGGACATCGTGACTGCAAAGTAAATATCACTCCGTGGCAGGCAAAGGAATACAACAATCTATGTCCGGTTTGCCGCAAGAAGCTGACGATTGGAGTTATGCACCGCGTTGCAGACCTAGCGGACCGTAAGCTGGGATTTAAACCAGAGCGCGCGGTTCCATTCCAGCATATCGTTCCGCTTTCGACAGTAATCGCAAAGGCATTGAAGAAAAGCGAAGCAGCTAAAGCAGTTTGGGAAGAGTATGATAAACTGATTCGCTATTTTGGAAATGAATTCTCAGTTTACGAGGCAAAGAACGAGCAGTTACGGCTTGCCACATCGATCGAAATTTCAAATGCGATTATTCGGGTCAATAAAGGAGAAATTCGCTGGATTCCGGGACATGATGGGGTGTTCGGGGAATTGGTCCTAGATGCAAAGCCAAAAGGAAAAAAAACGGAATCGGTTGATAAGAAGCAGACGAATCTGGGTGAATTTTAATGCCGGAAAGATTCACGCCCGAATCTCCGCAACAAAAAGAAAGAAGACCGGTCCAACCAGAACTCATACTCACGGTTCCATTGGAAAAAATACGCCCTTCCATGCCAAAGGACCTTCATCCAATAACCCCCATTGACTTGCCGGAGACGCGGCAGAAAAAGACGAAGGAAGTAATCCGGGCGGCGTATGAATTTGTCCGCATAGGCGGAACGCTCGGAACGTCCTATGAGCTTTCAACAAAGCACGTTCCACACCGACCGGCAGATTTTTTTCAGGGAAAGCCGCTCAGGGCGGACTGTGATGAGATGATTCTGGCCATTGTCGCAGCTGCCAGGGCTTACGGGGTGGATATGAAGGACATAAGCGTTCTTGATTTTGACATCACCGCGAAATTCAAAGATGGGGTAACACAAATGACAATGGGGCATGCGGTGGCGATTACCCTGAATGAAGGCATGTTCCTGTTTGACCCTGCTTTCGGATTTAAGGGGATTCCATTAAAGGACAAGACACCCGAGACATTGGATGCAGTCTATAAAGGACAGAAGGTTTTGGATGGCTCTTACACCATCGTAGGGGTTGACAGGAAAAACACACCGGCTGAACTGACGGATGAGAAGCAAATCGCCTCGCTTTATTACCACGACCTCGGCGTGTATCATCAGATAAACGGAAAGAACGGGCAGACGGCCGCGGAAGCATTTGAGACTGCGTATTTGCTGGGCAAGGCAGAGGAAGATAAAAAATTGATGATTGAGGGGCTTCGTGGTTTATTCGATGAGAGCACTAAGGTCAAAGACTTTAGAACTGCGGAGATGTACGTAAGAAAAATGCTTCAGTACGATGATAATCGTCCAGAATACTTAATGAGGCTTGGCAAGACATTAAGCACGCTTGGTAAATCTGATGAAGCAATAGATGCATTTGATAAAATAATTTCAATTGAACCAAAAAATGGGAGTGCTTATGCATATAAATCAGAACTCCTTAGAAAAAGTGGACAAACAGATCAGGCAATTAAAATTTTGGAATCTGCAGTGGCCTTCGGTATAAAATCTCCCGATATCTTTCTCGAACTTACATTCTTATATAACTCTTCCGGAGACCCTCAAAATCTAATCAAAACAATCAACATTTGCACTACATGGGAGAATCTTGTTCCTATGGACCCGGCAATATTCGTAAAAGAAAGCTACTCCTATTTCAAGTTGGCTGGGCATGCAAGGAAAAAAGCTGAAGAAAGCGGAGATTATGGTGAAGTTGCCAGACTTCTGAGGCTCTCAATAAATAGTGCCGACAACGGTTTGAAATACGCCCCTGAAGGAAGCGAAGAATTTATTGCGTTGACATCTACCCGAAAAAGTGCCTTGGATGCATCAAATGCAATCAAAAAATGAATGGAATCTAAAGTCTTGGTTTAATTGGCGTTCTTGGCGTATTGAATGGTTCTGGTTCTGGAATTGTAACTCCTTTACCCGGACTCGCGGGCGGGATTATCACGTCGCCTATCCTCCATGGCTCTTCTGGCACACTCTTCCTTTGCGATTCATCAACTTTTCTCGGTACTGCTCCCTTAAGTTTTCCATCCGTCATTGCATCGACCATCGGTGGCCTTTCGCGCATCCGCTCTCTTGGAGAAGTACATGCGCTGCCGAATGAAGCAGTTAATGCCGCAATCACTATTAATCCTCCCTTTTGCATGTTATTATTAGTGTTAAAAGAATATTTAATCATTTCCATGGCACCGGAACGGAATGTAAAAAAAGGGAAACAGCGAATTGATAAATAAGACGCAGACGGATATATCCGAGTTCGGGTGAGATGAGATTATGGCAGGAACAAAGAAATCCAAAGATACTCGGAAAACCGAGAAAAAGGAAACGGGACCGCGAATCCTTACCCAAACCAAATTCTCATCTGATTTGGATTCGGGAAAACGCAACCAATGGGTTTTGGATACCTTAGCCGAGCATTATTCCCTTCTTGTATTCAAATACGTTCCTGCGAAGGCGCTTGGGCAGGTGCAGGTTCCATTAAGCCAGGATATCCTCGCGCATTTCATAATGATTCATGCATGTGCCTGCATCTTGGGTGTTGAGCGGACTGCTGATGGGGCGCATTCGGGGTATAAACCCGGATTCGGGGATTCCCTTTCAAGCGGAGACGACCCTATAATGGCATTGGATTCAGATAAATTCCCGGATTATCCGATATCCGAGGCGGAAAAACTACTCAACGAAGACATAAAGCAAGGCTATACGAGCGAGGAAAAATTACGTTCGGATATTGAAAAAATTGTTTCGAACGATTCCAAACTGATTATGATTTGGGATGTCAGCATGCAAAATGCGGCAAAATCCCATGGAGAGTTCAAGCTGATTCTTGGAGCTGCCCCGAAAAGCGAAGACCTGAAAAGAATGCCAAAGATTATCGCTGAACTAAATAAAAATCACATTTCGAATTTGCTTGAACCGTTTCGGATGGGCAAACTATGCCCGAGTTGCGGATGGGACGTTCCATACTTAAGCGGTATAACTATTCTTGACAATGCCGGAGACGAAATGGATTTCAGATATTTCAGATGTGAGAATGACGGGAAATATTTTGTTTCGCAACTTCACGATAGGTTTGGCAGTGACGATTCTGACGAATCATTTTATGAAGTTGAACCGGACGTTGCAAAATCTGCAATAGATTCAATAAAGAAATGCCCGAAGCCGGATGACAAGCATTGCCAATGCAAGGCTCATTCAAGATTTTACTGATTTTTGCTGGCTTGAATAACCTTGGTTTCACGATAGGTTTAAAATCTGCTTTTGTGAGGTATGTTTATGACAATAGCACTAGGCAAAGTAGAAAAATATATCAATGACGAAATCGGCCGAAAAGGCGGATTATTGTTTACTGTAATTGATCCGGATGACCATAAAACCGCGGAGAATGCTGCACGTACTGCAAAGAATGCGAACGAGGCCGGCAGCGATCTTATTCTGATTGGCGGAAGCACGCTTAGCTCCCAGGATTTTCTCGATTCTGTAGTAAAGCAGATCAAGGAAAACGTGAATATTCCGGTTGTTTTGTTTCCGGGAAATGTCACATGGCTTACAAAATACGCGGATGCGGTTTATTTTATGAGCCTTCTCAATTCAACGAAACCATATTGGATAAGCGGTGCACAGATTAAGGGTGCGCCAATAGTGAAGAAGCTCGGGCTTGAGCCGATTTCTGTTGCGTATTTGGTTGTGGAGCCTGGCGGAACTGTCGGAAAGGTTGCGGAAGTTGATTTGTTGAAAAGAAGTGAACCTCAGGCCGCGGCTATGGCAGCGCTCGCGGCACAGTACATGGGTTTCAGAATGATTGTTACCGACGCGGGAAGCAAGCCAAAGGAAGGACATATACCACTTGAGATGATTAAGGCCGTGTCGTCAGTGCTTGATGATTCAATTCCGTACGTAGTTGCGGGCGGAATAAAAACCCCGGAACAGGCTGCAAGCATAATCAAGGCCGGTGCGGACGCGGTTCAGGTCGGAGCCGCCTTTGAGCAGGGAAAAGGCTCGGTTGAGAATATAAGGAAAATGGTGAAGGCGGTGAGGGAAGCGGGAAAACAAAAGCCTTGCTAATCGAATTCTATTGTATATTCAATAATCCGTCATTTTCGATATGTGCGAGATATTCCATCTTTAGCCTGAAGCCCTTTGATATGCGGTCTAGTGGCAGCACAACCTCAAAATATCTGATTTCAGGAATACCTGTACGGGGATCAATTATGGTATTGGTATACATTCCTCGAATAAGCGAGAACGATTGGCCTTTTTCTATGAACCCGCTAAGGCCGAATACTGCGCTATAGTCCGTATCTAAAGAAATTTGTGCGGCGGCCTCACTGGCGCCGATTCCATTTATTCTAATCACAGGAGTATGTGCAAAAAACACTTTTGGGAACTGCGCCGAGTCTTCGGGTATGAATAAAGGGAGGAAATAGCCTGCCCCCGGAACAAACGTATCTTTCCGCTCTATGACCCTAAGTGATGTGTTAATGGTTTTTTCATCAGGGATGTATCTGCTTGCGCCGAAGCGATCATATATCGTGCGTCCTGATTGCTCGATTCGCTGCCCTTCAAACGACCGCCTGACCACGATGATGTCAGCAACATCAGCAATTTCGTAATATGTCCGTGCCGCAGATTCAGAAATCCGCACCCAGACATTTTCCGGGTATTGGCAAACTGCCTTACCATCAAAGATGCAATGCAGCACCGCACCATGCCTATCAAGTTCGACACTATATGTTTCGCTGGCAATGGATAGCGAGAGGTTTCCATGCGCAAAATCCTTTGCCTCCCAGCTGAATTCTGAAATCCGCAGGTTTGAACCCGTGGTGCGAGGAGATGGACCGACCGAGCCCAAACCAATACTAAGATCCTTTGGGTTGTGTGCGCTGTGGTTCTTTTCCCAAACCGCCCTCGCGCATCTCGAGGATAGTTCATGTGGTCCGTGCCATCCGGCCAATGTGTGAGCCATGCGTTGTTCTATATCATTGTGTGCCGTGCGCGCAGTATTCGGGTCTTTGGAGATTGCGCCCATGTATTAATTAATGGCGCTATATGCTTAAAATACGCGTTGATCCGCGCGAACGAAGTGATGCGCTTTGCCGTGTTGATCCGCGCGAAGCGCTTTGTAACAGTGATCCGCGCGAGCGTAAGCGAAGTGCACTGCCCGATTGTCCCGCGCGGGCTCAGCGCCCATCTTCCGATACAAATTTAATTCTCAGTGTTTTATTCCAGAACATGGCAAAAAGGAAAATGGCTAAATCGAAGTCTGGAAAAAAGGCAATTGACCGAAAACCAAATGCGAAGTCGAAGTTAAAACCAAAATCAGCGAAGCAAAAGTCAAAACAAAAGTCTGGAGGAGAGAATCTCCATGTTGCAAGACTTCAGAAAAAGCTCCGAAAGATTTCAGCACACATAAAGAAATGCAAGGAAGACCTTCAGAGTATAATCAGACTAAAACAGATTCAGAGCCAGATTGGCGGGAAGTAAACGATAAAAATCCCGTTTTCGTGCGAGGGCGTATCCATGAACGAGCAGTTTATAGAATTTCTAGCTACCAGCGGTGCAATAAAATTCGGAGACTTTACACTCAAGAGTGGAAGGCAGAGCCCGTTCTTTATTTCAACCGGAGTTCTATGCGATGGTTTGACCAGCTATGAGCTTGGAAAGGCATATGCGGCAAAAATCAGCGAAAAATTTAACAATGATTTTGATATCCTCTTTGGTCCGGCATATAAGGGAATCCCGCTCGCGGTTTCAGTTTCAATCGCACTTCAAAAGGAATTCGGGTTAAACAAGCCCTGGCTTTTTGACCGCAAGGAAAAGAAAATCCACGGGGATGCAGGGGTTTTTGTAGGTTGCGAACTGGACAAGGATGCCCGTGTTATTCTTGTTGATGACGTAATGACTACCGGGGAAACAAAATTTGAGGCAATAGATAAAATCAAATCCTATGGCGCCAAGGTCATCGGCATCGTAATTGCAGTTGACAGAATGGAAAAAGGAATCAGGTTAAATGCGATCGAAGAATTCACGAACAAATGCGGTGTTCCTGTTTATCCCATAACAAACGTAAAGGAGATTTTTGATTATCTGAGAAACAGGAACGTTGGCGGAAAGGTTTATGTTACCGACCGCATGTACCAGAATTTTATAAAATACAGGGAGAAGTACGGGGTTTAGCCAGTAGCTGACTTTGGCTTCGAATGTTGTGTCTGCTTCTTTTCTTCTTCTACGCACTCCCGGTATCTTAAGTTGCATCTAAAAACATTGTTCTCATACGTCCTTTTTGTTTGTCTTATATCTGGTGTAAGCGGATTAATATCATGATACGCGTTTCTCCAACAGTATTCTGCAGAATTGTATTCCTCTGAGGCCGTTTTCCAACGCTTATTTTGCACGTTTGTGCCTGCGTTAGTTTCATGATCTATGGCGTATCTTTCAGCTTCCATCCTCGTGTTCTCTTTTTTCGTCCATTCTCTTATCCGCTCTTCCCTGCATGCGGTTCTCCATTCCCTTAATCTTGAGAATAGTCTGACCGGAGAAAGATTTGCAACCGTTGTTTTGAATGAGTTCATGGTAGTTAATATATTCAAATGGGTTTAAAAACATACTCGCAATTGGTAAATTTACCCCAACCTTTTAATTTCTCAACTGCGTTCTGATTTTGATTCTCATGAAACCCACGGCTGATTTATGCGTCCGATGCAAGGCAACCAAACGCCTCTGCGGACTTTCATTCTGTCCTCTTCTCAGCAAGCTCAATGTCCAGTCTTCGATGTCGAAATCCATAGGGATGGATGTTTTCGGTCCTTCAAACGAATTATTTGTCGGAAGCGCGTTTTATCCTGATGTTTATGCAGGACCGCTTGTTTCCGCGGAATCGCAGATGGACGCCGAGACGAAACCCTCAAGCCAGATACTGGCAGAAAGTCCCCGCGACCTTTACGGAAAAAGCTATGATGAAATAATCCGGAATTTTTCTTCGTTCCTTCGCGGAAAAAAGAAAACAAACGTTTCCGCACGCGTTTCTGATGAAATGCAGGAGGTCTCAATCAGCATTCGTGCGGTTGATGTGGAAGTAAAATTCTCCAAAATTCCAAAATTCGACATGCAATTCTCGTCCGTTCTTCAGCCTATGGGCGCAAGCGCTCCGCTAAAAGAATTTCATCAGGCGGAAAATCCGAAAATTCCGAAAAAGGTGGATTCGGTAATATCCGAGGGGCTAAAGGCAGTTCATGCGGTTGAGGAATTATCCCGCGCAGGATTTGACAATTATTATCTTTCCCACATTCTTTCATCCGGTGCATTAGGGAAAAAGGAAAACCGAAAACTCGTTCCAACGCGCTGGGGGATAACTGCGACCGATGACATGCTCGGAAAGCAAATGCTGGAAGAGGTGCGTGATTTCCCGGAGATTGGCGAATTTTTATTATTCCGCAACGAGTTTCTGTATAATCGCTTTTTCGTAATCCTTATGCCCGGGGCATGGGAATTTGAGAATTTTGAATCCTGGGCACCTGAATCTGTTTGGGCAAAAGGCGCGAAGGATACGATTACAACAGAAGAATATGAGCCGCACGAAGGCAGGACAACCTACGCAGACAAACAGGTCGGGGCGTATTATGCAGTGCGCCTTGCGATTGCAGAACACCTTCAAAAGATGCGAAGGCAGGCCAGGGCAGTGGTTATCCGCGAGATTGGCGAGGGTTACATAATTCCTGTCGGGGTGTGGGAAGTAAGAGAGAATGTCCGCCATGCTCTTTTGTCAGTGCCAGAGAGGTTCGGTTCATTGCAAGAGCTTTTCACCACGCTTTCATCTTATGTTCGGGTTCCGCTTTCTCGCTATCAGTCTATGAGCAAAATAATGCGCCAGACGAGATTGAGAGATTTTTTCTAATCTGATATCCAACCAACAAAGTTTTTCGGAGTTTGACTCTGTTCTTATCTAGGTTGGTTGGATAGATAGCGAACCGAATTATTTTTGAGGTTCGCTATAAACTTAATGTTTTTCCCAATCTTTTTAAATTCTCCCTGCCACTTATTTACGTCATGCCAATGACTCCGGCACATCTCAGGGCAGCACCGCCAAAGGTTGTAATTGACAGATACAATGCCTTCAGAAGCAAACTTCCTGCCCAGGACAAAGTTCTTGTTCCTGAATTTTCAAGCGGAACGGTTTACTTTATTGGAGAAGGTTCCATACGATATGTTTTTCGAATTGCATTCGATGAAACACCTACCAGAACCGCGGCCTTAAAGATAGGCAAGGAGTTTATGTTGGAAACCGAGGTCAGTAAGATAAAAGACGACCTTAGTACACTCAGATGGCTTGATCTAGGCACAATTGTTGTTCCAGACGTTCTTTATATGATAGGTGACCAAAGAATCGGCGAACCTGGAAGGGATTGGGGTCTGATAAAAACAGACCTTACAGAGGGTGGTTTATATACGCTTGAAGATGTGACTATTTCCAGTTCTGTTCCAGTATCCTTACTTACAAAAAATTTCCATGACGATGCGAGTACTATAGATCATGTTTTTGATTTAAATACAGTAAATTTCTTTTCAGCACTTGCAATTAGAAGAAGTACAGATGGAACTCCTCATTCCATTTGCTTTTCAGACATGGATAATTTCAGGGTTAGGGACCTTAGGGTCAAGGACCTTTGAGTCAGGGCATAGTTTTTCGTGCATTATTTGCAGTTGGCCGTTCAAAAGTCCATTCAATTATCTTTTTCGCGGATTCGTGGAATTCTGCTCCATTCATTGTTCCACATAAATCGGTTAGTACCTTCACTTTAAAGCCAAGATCAAATGCATCATAGGCAGAAGAAAGAACACATGCCTCAGTATCAGTTCCGCATAAATGGATTTCAGTTATCCCGTTTTCGCGGAGCAACCCGACCAGCTTTTCATTCTTAAATGCAGAAAAAGTGTCCTTTACAAATACGTGCGAATTTCCGTTGTCTACAATCCTGGTAAGTGTATGGTGTATATCTGTTTCAGGAGATTCTGCGCATTTATCCCATCCATGCGAGCGGAAAAAATTTGATTTATCACTATTCACGAATTTAGTGAACAAAACTATCTCATATTCGCTTTTATTAGTGCGGATATACTCGGCGATTTTACCAGGTATTTGCTCCGTATGCTCGTTTATGAAATAGTTCTGGACATCAATCACAATAAGTGCCTTTTTTGTTTTTATCATAAAAATCGCGCACATTCTTTTTCCGCATCAATCTATTTAAAGATAATCTGTATATCCTTTCTCAAAATATTTATTTGTGGTGATTAAATGGAAGACTTTTACTTTGATGGGCGTTCTATCCACAAAAGTGGCGGGGAATACCTTGGGAAAATTGAATCAAATGCAATCTGCGATGCAACCGGCGGAGAGCTTATTTGGATAAAAGGGAATTCGGTATGCAATCAGTATGGTACGGTCATAGCCACGGTTGAAAAAGGAAGCGTCCTGAGCACAAGTGGCGGAGAGCTTTCCAGCATGGGAAATGCAAGACGTTATTTCGGGAACAGCAACGACACAGAAGATATTTACGTTGCAGCTGCGTGGATGTGTTTTGTTAAAGGAATTCGCTAAGACAAACCCGCGCTACAGCCTTTTGCAGCGAAAATATGCCCTTTTTATCTTTTTCTTATCATACTCAATAGAACTTGCGACTGTAGTCTAGGAACCTTTTGACCTCAGAAGCCATATGGCAAAACGTTTCATCGAAAAGCCATGAGGTTGCATAAGTCACTCGGTTTGGACATTGGTAGGATTCGAGATTGCCATCCCAGAACTGAAAAACAAGGGCTGGGGATCAAAAATCTCGTGACCCGGGTTCGAACCCCGGCGGTCGCATTTATTATTGTTCCGAGTTTCGCGTTCCCAGTTTCGTTTTTATTCCTTCTTTTCCTATTCAATCCGTAAGGTGATTACAATGCAGGTTACAGTGAAAAAAGGAAATTTTGATATTCCGTGCGATTTGCTCGCGGTTTCGGTGTTTCAGGGAGCGCAGCTTCCCAAGGAGCTTGCTGAGTTTACGAAGTCAATCCGCAAGGAAGTTTTTGATGGAAAAGAAAAACAGATCCTTCTTCTGGATACTTTAGGAAAAGGAAAATGGAAATACCTGCTTTTGTTCGGGCTTGGAGAAGAAAAAGAGCTGGTGCTTGACGGGTTCCGCGCATTCGCAGGTTCCGCAGTCAGGGCTTCAAAATCAACCCAATCTGCTATTGTTTGTGCAATTGTTCCGGAAATCAAAACCTTCCAGAAAACAGAAATTGCACAGGCAATTGCCGAAGGTGCATTGCTTTCCAACTACAAATGCACGAAATTCAAGTCAAAAAAAGGTGCGGATACAGAGCCGGAATTTGAACCAAAGGAATTTTCTATTGTTTCTGCAGATATAAAAGGAGTTGAAGCAGCAGTAAATCGGGGTTCCATTCTCGCCGGTGCACAAAATTACGTGCGGGACATAAATGAAAACCCGGCAAATATCGTTACTCCTCAAAAACTCGCTGAATTTGCAAAAGAATTGTCCAAAAATCCAAATATTTCATGCACAATTTATGAAAAGGATGCTTTGAAAAAAGCGGGAATGAACGGAATCCTTGCAGTAAATCAGGGAAGTGACCTGCCGCCAGTTCTAATAATGCTAGAATACAATAAAGACAAGAAGCTCCCGCACTATTGTGTTGTTGGAAAAGGGATAACCTTTGATTCTGGCGGAATTTCAATCAAGCCGAGCAAAGGAATGCAAGAGATGAAATATGACAAGACCGGCGCGGTCTGCACGCTCGGAATAGTCAAGGCTGCAGCAGAGCTTGGGCTTCCAATTCGCCTTACTGGTTTAATGCCAGCAACTGAAAATATGCCATCTGGAAGTGCGCAAAAACCTGGAGACATAATCACAATGTATAACGGAAAAACTGTGGAAGTTCTGAATACAGATGCTGAAGGTCGCCTGATTCTTGGTGATGCGCTTGCATTTGCAGCTGAGAAGAAGCCGGACGCAATAATTGATCTGGCAACGCTTACTGGTGCCATTATCATGGCCCTCGGACCATACGCGGCAGGGTTATTCAGCAATGATGATGAAGTTGCCTCAGCACTGATCAGTGCAGGAGAGAAAACCCACGAACGCGTTTGGAGAATGCCCTTATGGAAAGACTATGCTGAAATGATAAAAGGCGATTTTGCTGACATAAAGAACGTAGGAAGTGAAAGTGGAGAGGCTGGGCCAATAACCGCGGCTAAATTCCTCCAGGAATTTGTCGGAGAATGCAAATGGGCGCATCTTGACATTGCAGGAGTAGATAACATAAAATCCGCGCATCCATATATGGAAAAAGGTGCGAGTGGAATTGGCGTTCGTCTAGTTGTCTCTGCACTTGAAAGGCTTGCGGCTAAAAAATAATCGCGATGGCGGGAGTTGATTTATATAGCCAGGATTACTGTGAAAAATGAAGGTGTTTCGTTCGAAATTTCCGATGGTTCAGCACTGAAGGAATCCCTGCAAAAGAATTCTTCATTGATGTTCGGTTGCGGGCAGGGAAAATGCGGAATCTGTCTGTGTTCAATCACGCGTGGTTCGGAAAATATCGTCCCAAAAAATCAGGATGAAATAAATCTTCTTTCCAAAAAGAATGCGAATCCTAACCAGAGGCTCGCATGCCAGTTGAGAGTAATAAAAGGGGATGTGGAGATCGAGTACTGATCTCTCATACATTTAAAAATCTTTTACCACATAATCCCATAATGAATGTAGTTGAAAAACCGAAATTAAATCAGTGTCCAAGCATATTCCTAGCGCGCATCTGTACTATAAAACCTCCAATACACGAAGGTCCGCAAGGGGTTGGCCTTTCTGATCTCAAGGCTCGGCTACCTGAAGCATCTCCTGTAGTGGGTTGTGAGCGCAAGGCTGGCTGCATATTTGAAGAAGTAAATATAAGTGATGTCCTTAGAAAAAGAGAAAATCTGCAAGAAAAAGCACTGGGAGCCAGGCAATTCTTTAGACGTTCACTGGCAGGAGCTGCGGTTGGTGGAATTGTCTTTGCAGTCATAACCAGCCAGTCTGCGTTGGGCAATCTTCCTCAATTCTCGAGTAATGCATCAATTATTGGTCTTTTCACTCTTCATATTAGTTTACTGCCGAAAATACTAAAATTCATAGATGGTGCGTGGAAAACTATTCAATTTAATCATACTATTGTTGCAGGCTTCGGTTCAACAGCGTTTTTAACATCATTTATAGTTCCTAATCCTCCTGACCAGAAACGTCAAATCGTAAACGGAGTAATTGCCGTAGTATGCGCGATCGCAGCGCTACTTTCAGCATGCCAATTCGAATCATCCATAACTAAAAATATACGAACTGCGCAGTTGAAGAGCGGTCAAAGTAGTTAGATTGAAAAATTAAAAACAAAATAAAGAAAATAGCAGGATGTGTTACTTCACTGCAATCCTTCCCTTCATATTTGGATGGAATGTGCAGCTGTATTCGTATGAACCAACTGTGGTCATCTTTACTGCTTTTGATTCCCCGCTTTTTATTGAACCCGTGTCAAATCCATCCTTACCAGTCTTCGTTGCGGTATGGGGCATCTTTCCAATATTCTCCCATACGATTGTGTCTCCAACTGCAATGGTTATGTCCTTTGGCTCATAGCTGAATTCATTCACCTTTACCTTGAATACTTCCCCTTCCTTTGGTTTTGCCTTTTCAACAGTAAATGCAGCGGTTTTCATTATTTTTGGGATATAAGAAGTGTGGTCATTGTTTATCAGTTCCACGTTAAGTGTGTGTTCTCCTAATGGAACATTCTGAAGCGTGTATGTTTTACTTGAAACCACGATTGATTTTCCATCATCTACCCAGATATGGAAATGTCCTTCTCCTGCCTTTGCCTTTCCGCCGGGATTTTTTATAACAAGTCCTATGGTACCAAGTGTTACTTTTACGTCTGCTGTTTCTCCATCGGTTTCAATTATTTCACCGCCGTTTGGAGACATAATTGTGAATACTGGTCTTTTTGCAGTCGGAACGCTTTCGCTTCCACCAGTCTTTCCTGTTTTATCCGTGGTTTTCGCAGTATCCTGCGGTCCACCTAAATTTATACAACCGGCCAATAAAATTCCAAAAACAAGCAAAATCGCTATAAGCAGTTTTCCATTATTCATAATAACACCAACCATGCATCTTCACTAAGTTCTCACGCTAACGTTTTTTAATCCTGTCGTCCCACATTCATACTTGTGATTAGGTTAGAGCTTAACCGGAAAAGCGGGGAGATATGTGTCAAGGAAGCAGAAGACGTTTCTTCCCTTTCAAACGGTTTTTATGGGCGTATGCGCAAGGGCATTATTTATCTTGAGCCAGAAGAAGTGCTGTACATAATGGATATCCGCAATGGAAAATGCTTTGACGAAAGCGGAAACACCTTCTCATTCAATGATGTCGCCGAATTTTATGCAAAAAATCCAAAAGCACTTGCTCGCTATCTTACGTATAAAGATTGGCGTGACAAAGGCCTTATTCTCCGCAATGCTACTGAAATTAAAAGTGACGGGAAATATGGTCGGGGCGGAGCAAAACGGTACAAATCCGAGAAGTTAAAGCTTGATTCGTATTCATTCACTGGCCTTTTTTTTCCTGACGACCTTCTTACCATCGTTGATGATGAGCTTGTTGGAAAAGACCTTTATGAAAAATACTGGATTGGTCAGTTCGGAACATATAAAGCAGCCCATCGGGGGAAAATTTCAAAACTTGATGTTTATGAAACGATTTATCTTGCCAAGCATGGCGGACTCAGCCTCAGAAACGCGAAGCCAGATTCTGTTGTTTCCGCGGCAGATGAGCGCATAAAATATTTCGATGATATGTACTCTGTTTATGAGGACTGGCGTAAACGTGGTTATGTAGTCAAAACAGGATTCAAGTTCGGAACTCATTTCAGGATTTATTTTCCAGGCGCATCTCCAATTCGCGAGGGCGATGAATGGATGCATTCCCGTCATGTTATTCATGTATTTCCCCGAAAGAGCAAGCTGATTATCTCGGAATGGGCGCGTGCAATCCGGGTTGCGCATTCTGTGAAAAAGACATTTATTCTTGCTATTCCGGGAAAGAAACTGGACATAAAGGTAAATCCAAAGCATCCGCGCTTGGACTTCCTTCTCTATCATCGCAAAAAGGACGGGATAGAAAACCCAAAGGAGAATTCGCCCAAATATCTCATGTTATCGCTCACAGAGGATGAATATATCGGCGGAGAGGAATTGGCAAAGGCATTATTTGAATGCAAGCACTTTGAATTGGATATGCTGATGGCAATTTCAGACAGGGAAAGCTCTGTGACGTATTATGCAATCAAAAGGCTTGATTTGCCAGGAAGCGAGTATGAATATTTCGAGATTGAATGGGTGCAACCTTAGCACCCATGCTCTCGAAAATTTCTGAATTTTCTCGATTGAATGGGTGCAACCGTAAGCTGTTCAACTGACCGTTTTCAGTTTCCTGTTTTCTGTTTCGGGTCTTGTTTTTTCGGTTCTATTTTCATTACCATCTATCTGGTGTTGCTACTGCATCTTCGAGTTTATCCCCATCCATCTGTCTTATCCTGCAATCTATTTCACCATCAGGGCATTTCACGAATGCAACGTTCTTGCCATCAACTACTGTGACGTCATATCTGCCATCGTTCCCGGTATAGTTCATCAATTCCATTTCTCCGGTTGGTTCTGGAAAAACATTAATCCTACGCAATGTATGTTTGCCTGGCGTAAAGGAATACAAAAATCCGGCAGTTGTGAGAAGGTAAACCCGATTTCCTGTTTCCAGTATGCGCTTTGTTTCTCCTTTGATGAAGCCGCGTCCGTCATCGTTGTTCCATTCGGTCCAGGGATGCTCACCTACGGTTCTGACCGCTATGCGGTTCGGTGTCGCGATTACATACACCCCGCCCTTTCCGGTGATTAGCGTGGAGTTGTAGACAAATTGCGGTGGGTTTGCCTGTTTAGCGGTTCCTTCAGTCAAAACACCTGTCTGGGATATCTCGTGCCTTGCAGGTCCGCATGCGACCGCGGTTAGTATGGTAAAACCAAGTAATCGTTTGTACATGTTATAATTCTTTTATGATAATGTTTTTAAAATGCTTGCCAAGCATAAAAGACACGATGGCCCAAAAAGCAGCGCGGCACCGCGAAATCGAAAAAATAGCACGACATTTACAGCATCATACAGTTAGCATGTGGAATGCTGCAGGATTCGTGCGTCTCAGCGCAGCGGAATTGCGGGATAAAACCAACTTCATATTCATAGGAATCAGGGAGGAGCGCACCCGGGCCGCAGACGAAATGGTCAATATTGCAGAGATGTATCTTAGAAATACTGGAAACAACGGGTTCTTGGTTGTAGGGGTAAGGGTAGAACACAAGAGTATTAAGGGTTATGATGGTGACGAAGTCCAGCTTCTCCTGAATCCGAATAATGCTTCCAAGGGAGAATCTGTTTTGGTATTGTTTGCCGCGAATAAGTGGAACGCGGATTTCTTCACACATGAACTATTGCCGTTTGCACAATTTTCCACGCGCAAGCCGCTGGAAGAGTCTCTCAGAGAAACTGTACCTGGTACTGGCTATCAACAGACGGAAGACAATAGGGCACGTATTCCATGGCTGTCTATTTTAACTTCTGTTGGGGTGGTAAATGTAAATCTGCAGACAAAAACAACAGTTTTCAGAGCGCAGAACGGGGCAATCTGCAGCTACTCATCTCAGGACCGGCAAATTCTTGTTTCCAGAAAACCGATAGTATATCGCGAAGATGTTCCGAATGCGTTTGTTTCCGCAATAAGTGCGATGCGGCAAAGAACCAGTGCGACACGTGAAATTGCCGAAAGATTCATAGAAGACTATAATGGGCTAAGGAAAAAAGGACCTGCCAAGGAGCAGGCTGGAGTTGATGGCAGAAGGCTGTTAACTGCATCTGAAGGTGTATTCAGCATTCTTGAGAATGGTCGAATCATATATACGAGTAATGCTGGAGGGTTTGCATGCGAATATGTTCCCGGGGCGAATATGCTTTTTTTAGATGGGAGAAAAATAAGAAAACATTCTGACATTCCACGCGAATTTTTAAGAGCAGTCTCGGAAACAACAGAACTTGGTTATTCATTGAGAAACGACATTGCTGATGCAGTCCTGCTTTGCATTCCTTCCCATATCCGGAATCGCGTAGGGGCCAATGCAATAAGCTGGTGCCTAAGACATAAGGATACTATTTCCTAATCTTCTCAATCCGAGTGAACGACGTTTCGTTCACTTCTCTCGAAGATTATTTCCTAATCTTCTCAATCCGAGTGAACGACGTTTCGTTCACTTCTCTCGAAG
>JBBSVO010000007.1:132627-137237 GCA_038046805.1 Microcaldota archaeon | reverse complement strand
AATCTTCTCAATCCGAGTGAACGACGTTTCGTTCACTTCTCTCGAAGATTATTTCATAATCTTCTCTATTCCATCAAGGCAATCATCCAGCCATTTCATCTCAAAATTGCCCATGTGCGCAATCCTCAATCCGTTATCCTTGAATGCCCCACGGCTTCCGACAATTTTTATCATGAACGTGTTAAGCAGTTTTTTAGAAGTAGTTTACGAGGCAATTTGCAACAGGCTCTCTCGTAAATTCAAAGAAAGCAATTAAAGAGTATAATGATAAGCCAATCCATGCCAGTTCAACAGGAACGCAAGCCATCATTACAAGACGAACTGAGAAAAGAGCAGATTGGACCAGAGGTTGAACTAAAACTGGCAAAGGCACCCCAAGTTCCACAGGTACGGGCTAACCCTCGAACTTCCCAACAAAACATAATGGTTCTTGATTCCTCCAAACATACAGAGGAAATAGCAAAATACTTAAAGCCGGGAATATGTGCATTCTCAGAAGGCAGGGAATTTGAAAGCCTTTCAAATCTTGAAAAGCTGGACGCTTTGGTTTATGCAATGAGAGATAAGGATTATTTCAAGATAAATTATGTACGGCATCAGTCCCCAACCGTGCCTCAAACAGTGGAGGAAACATTTACCTTAAAACAAGGGGATTGTGATGAACTTTCCAGGGTATACGTTGCATTGGCAAAGGAATTGGGAATAACCAATCTCACACAATGTTATGTAAATTTCAAAAATACCGAAACCGGGGAACATGAAGGCCATGCCGCATTGTTTTTTGTGGATGGGCAGGTGCTGTATGCAGATCCTGGTTTTGAGAAAGCGTATTCGTTTGATAAAAGATATGGAAGCATCGAAGAAGCAAAGAAGGACCAGGAATTTCTTGCGCAATTGGCAAAGTGGCAGGGCGGGTATATGGGAGGAACGTGGATAGTAGATGAAATCGCAGCAATGAAAAATCCCTCAGCGTTGGAAGGAACGTATAATTTTGAAATGGCGTCTTATGCGATTACACAGGGCAACTGGAATACCGCAAAAGAACAAGCACAGGAAGCATTGACAAAGGGAATGGAATGCTCAGCATCTTACTTCCTTTTGGGCCAGTCATATTATCATCTTAAGGATTATTCAAATGCCATTTTCTATTTAAAGAAGGCAGTACAAATGATAGGTACAGACCAAAGGTATTATGCCGCATTAGGGGATTCATATTCTAGGGATGGCAAACATATTGCCGCAACTGAAGCTTTCCGTGAACAGACAAAACTGCAACCAAATAACTTTGAGGCGATATTGGATTTGGTAACTGAGCTTAAAGATGCAGGAAAATCTGCAATAGGTAAACAGAGATTTGCTGATGCGGTCAAATACTATGGGGAAGCGGAGAAAGTTCTTTCTGATTTCCTGAAGAACAAGACTGTAACGGAAGTTGATAAAGCCATTGCCAAAGCGTTGCTTCCGGAAGTAAGACAAAACCTGCAAGATGCAAGAAGAAAAATAAGTAACTAATGAATGAACGTAGGCATTGGTTTCTTTTCCGGACGTTCCAGAATTATAACTGTGCCATCCGATTTCTTTAAAATTTTCATCCCCCATTCAGTCGTGATGACTGTTCCTTGAGGTGTTTCTTCAATCTTTCCTTTAACCCCTTCTTTTTTCAGAGGCACGGGAACGACTTCTGATGGCTTTCTATACGCTCTTATTTCTCCCTCTGCATCACGAAGAACAATTGGTGTTTTAGGCAGTTTGTCTACTATAGAATCACGACCTGGCAATGGGATTTTGCACCCAAACGTAGTTAGAGCAGCAGCTAATATTAATGGCATGGTTGCCTTAGCCATATGCCCAATTTTCATAGTTATTATTTATGTATAATCTTAATTTAATTCCTGTGGTCGCTCTTGTTTTCGACCTCTTTTCTGCTCTGTTGCATAACTCAACGATGTTGGAAAAACCAATTATTCTTTTCCTATATTCTCCATCGCATCCAAACAATCATCCAGCCATTTCATCTCAAAATTGCCCATGTGCGCAATCCTCAATCCGTTATCCTTGAATGCCCCACGGCTTCCGACAATTTTTATTCCAAACTGCTTGTCCAGCTGATCCTTTATCGTCTTTGCCTGTTCGGCTCCGTTCATGCTTCCCTTGCCTTCGCATGCGAATCCGGTTACAGTATTTGATTCAAATCCGCGCTCTGCAATCAGCTTGAAACCAAGTGAGGTGAGCCGCTTTCTAACATGTGCCGCAGCATCTGCATGACGCGAGATGCAGGATTCAAGACCGCCCTTTCTGTCCAGCACATCAAACCCTTTTTGCAATGCCCAGAACAATGAAACTGCAGGTGTGTTCGGAGTCTGCTGGTCTTTTTCATATCGTTTCTTGTGCCTACGGAAGTCTAAGTAGTAGCTCGGAACCGAGTCTCGTTTGGAGAATCGTTCTATGGCTTCTTTACTCAATCCAACCAGTGCCATTCCTGGCGGTGCTCCAATTCCTTTCTGGCTTCCGGTCACGAATCCGTCAATTTCAAACTCGCGCATGTTAAGTTCTGTTCCGGGCCATGCGGAAATACCGTCAATAATCGTTATCATCCCGCGCGATTTCGCGTATTTGCAGATTTCTTTTATATTGTTCCGCACTCCGAAGCTGGTTTCATTGTAAACCATTGCAAGGACTTGCGCGTTTGAATTGTCTATTGATGATTTTGCACGCTCAAGGTTCCATCCGCTTCCTTCCTTTCCGGCTGCGTGCGGATTTACAACATTCGCAAATGTTGGAAAGCTAGTGACCGCAGTCACTGGATTTACAATTACGTTCGTATAAATCTTCGCGGTCTCGGCTAATTTTTCTCCAAATTCACCGTTGGGAAAACAAACCAAACTTTCGTTTTTGAATGTCAAATTAGCAAACAGTGCTTCAAGTCCGAGCGCCCCTGAGCCAGTTATAACATAAGCTTCTTCTGCTCCGAAATAATTTTTCAGCCGCCCGCATAAATCAGAATAAAGTGCAGTAAATTCCCTGGTTCTGTGAGTTATCATCTCTTTTGTCTGTGCCATGCGGATATCTTCCAAAACCGGAACTGGCCCGGGTGCGAGTAAAATAGTCATGTTTCCACCAACTAATCCGTTATCAGGTAATCCCTTCCTCCTTTATCTTCGTTTCCTTTAGGGTCGGGTCTATCGATTCTAATTTCCTGTAAAATTGTTTCTGGCATTTCCCGCCTATGCGTTTGTATTCCCGCCATATATTCAATTGTCGCGCGAACCTCTGCCCGAATCTGCCGATCCAGATGTTCGACGACTAAAACCTTTAACTCATCCCATTTTCTATTTAGTACATAATACTCCGTGATCTCTCTGGCCGTATCTTTTGCCTCATCTCTTTCCATTCGATCCAAAGATCTTACCAAAATTCTCGCGTATTCATACATCAATTTCCTTTCCTTATGGCTTTGCGCAATCCATGCATAACTGAGTCTCTCTCTTAAAAAATCGGTGGTCTGTTCACGGATCATTTGGTCTGGATGAGTGGTGAGTCTTTCCAGGCGTTCGATCGCGGTCTTTTCACACAGTGCTCTTTTATTCAATTCTTCATGAATGTCATTAAGATCCATGCGACTGGACATTCGGGCGATAGCCTGCCAGAAATCCAACTCGTTCAGCTCCTTTGCGCATGCCTGTGGGACTTCCAGTTGTGGAGTTTGAAAATTTGGTTTAGCTGAAAATGCAAGTGCAAATGCCGTTGTACATAAAATTCGTCTGACTATTGTCATATTGTTTAATTTTAGCCAAAATGTTTTAAATGAGGGGTGTTTGAGAGCACAGCGACCGTCAGTAAATTACTATGACAGTTAGTAAATTACAATGACTGGTTCAGTATATCTTCGTATATTTCCATTGTACAATCTATCTTCAAGCATTCTTTCAAGATATTTTCTTGCCTCATCCTCGCTTTGGTGAAGCCATCCCAGTCTCATGTTCAACCGGATTATTCTTTCCGGAATTATGTGCCGCGTTGATTTTGGAGGAAATGGAACTCCGGAAAGAGCCCGTTTTACTACTTCATCCTTTGTGTAAACCGCACGGAACAATGCCCCCTGACCTTTTGTAAGATGGGTTTCAATCCGGTCATCTGCAATATAAAGGAAATTATTCCCGAGTTTTGAAAGGACAATACGCTGTTCTTCAATGAGTCTGGTGAGGTCATATGAACCAGGTGAAATAAGTGCGCATGAACGTTTTCCCTTTGTTTCGTTCACTAGCATCATAACTGCTTTTTTTCTTGCTAATGCTTCCTGTCCTTCCTCAAAATCCGTGCGTTCGAATATCACCCCAGCTTTCTTCAAATCTGCTTCTGAAAGATTTTCCCTTACTGGAAACCATCCACCAAGCGTTATATCCGACCGCGAATAATCCACGGTCTGGCAAACGACAAGTGGAACCTTTATCATTTTCAGAACTTCGAGCCTGTGGTTTCCGTCAAGGACTATTCGGTGTTGTTTATCTGCGATTATAGGATCAACCAGTTGGCCTATGTTAAGCATGGCTTCTTTTAGCTTTGTAGTGTTCTCGGGAATAGTCTGCTCATGTTTTAGAAGGGTATTCGTA
>JBBSVO010000007.1:0-132527 GCA_038046805.1 Microcaldota archaeon | reverse complement strand
TAGCTTTGTAGTGTTCTCGGGAATAGTCTGCTCATGTTTTAGAAGGGTATTCGTAGGCAGTATCTGCAGGCTGTTTACTTCTATTTCTAGTCCTTTGATTAACATATTACCAACCATCAGATGTTTGTTTAAATATTTACCGAATCCATCTTCGGCATTAGTCGTTATATGCGAACCAAGCTTTTATATTCTTTATCGGCACAATGAAAACCTGCAATTAAAGAGGTTTTTATATGGCTTTCAAAGTTATACATGACAGACCAATTTGTATTGGGTGTGGGGCATGCGCTGCAGTTTGTCCCGAATTCTGGGAAATGGCAGGGGATGGAAAAAGCGATCTGAAAGGAGGGAAGAAGGTCGGAGAGACCCAGGTTCTTGAATTAACCGAAATCAAATGCAATCTGGAGGCTGCTCAATCCTGTCCGGTGAATTGCATACATATTGAAAAGGATGGGAAAAAGGAGATTTGATGACCAACGTGTTTGCTGCTGAATCAAGAAGTACACCTGGGAGAGATAGGCCCGCAATCCGACTCCAAATGACTGAAACATTTTGGTACGGAGTAAGAAAGATAGAGTATGGTGGCGGTGGCCTGTTGTTTGGAGTAGCTAAGAATTACGGGCAGTATGAACTCAAATTCATTGAAAACATGGGATTTGTCATCACGTTCCTTGGAAAAGAATGGCGCAGGAAAGACGTGAATTTGTTTTATGCCACTGATCCGGCAGAAATAGAACAATTGATGGCAGAGGTAAAACTCCCGCACTCTTCGGAAACTGTGACGGGTTGGGTAAGGGAATTCGTCAGGGATATTCATGAAGCCGCGCGGAAAGACGTAAAAATAGCGGATTTCATGGATGCGCATCCAGAAGTGTTCGGGGCAAGGAAACTGGAGAGCTAACCACAACCCTAATTAATTTTCTCTTTCTTTTCAATTCATGCACATTTACACAAAACGAGGGGATAAGGGCGAAACTTCGATTCTTGGAGGGAAATCTGTTTCAAAGGACCACCCAAGGATAGAGGCAATCGGAAGCGTTGATGAGCTTAATGCGCTTCTGGGGCTTGTGGAGTCGTCTCTTGAAGACCATAAGATTAAGCTTCTTCTTGAAAATGCCCAGCGCTTACTATTCTTCATTGGTGCAGAACTCGCTGGAGGAAACAGTGCTGGAGGAAATGGAATTCCAAAGGTTTCAATCTCAGATGTGAAAGAGATTGAGAACGAGATTGACACAATGGAATCCTCGCTCCCCAAATTAAGCCATTTCATAATCCCTGGCGGGACAAAATCCGCTTCATTTCTTCACGTTGCAAGAACCGTTTGCAGAAGGGCAGAGCGCAGAGTGGTCTCATTCTCCAAAAAGCATAGAATCAGGCCAGAGCTTATTGTTTATCTTAATCGGTTGGGGGATTTTCTATTCATTCTCGCACGCATAGAGAACCGGAAAAAAAGGGTTTCTGAAAAGGTATGGCTGCCCAGATTCAAGTCTCATCTTTAATTTTTTTGTTTTGAGATTATATTCACAGCTTCCTTTGCAACATTCTGTTCAAATCCTTCCCTTACTCTTACTGAAGCCGCCTTTGCATGTCCGCCACCGGTTTCAGCGAAATCAGGCATGCATTCCTTTATTTGTTCAATTATTTTGTTTGCTTCTATTCCTCGTGCTACTGCAGACTCGTTTATTCTGAACACAACACTTCCGCCGCCATATCCAATTACAACAAGTGGCTTTCCGGTGTTTGCGCATTCGTGCTGCATTGATTCAAATACTCTTGTCGCTATTTTTCCTTTGCTTGGAAACTCGTGCTTTTTGGCGAGTTTTTCCAAATCTATAGAAACTATCTTTATTCCGCCCTCTTCGGTAATTTTTGCGGTTTTTCCAACACTTTCATAAATTTGCTCTATTTTTTCTCTTGCCTGCAAGAGCATTGACTGGAACAGTTCAGGTTTTTTCATAATATTTTCATAAAATTCCAAATTATTTCCGAATCCGGAATAACTTGCCATATAATCAAGAACCAGTGCGCGTTCCTTATCGGTGTCGCTAACGATTATTATACTACTCTTGTCACCTGCGCATGAAATTCGTGCTAGTGGTTCAACAATTTCGTTATTTAATCCGCCAGCCCGCGCAATCTCGGTTGCAAGATAACCTGCGGGATATTGGGACGGGTCCACAGTCTCCTGTGTCTGATTCTGCGTTTCCAGTTTCGCGTCCGACTCTACTACCCACGGACTCACAAACAAATTTGCATTCTGCTTTATTTTCCCCCCGCAAGGATGATGGTCTATTACAAGTATCTCTGCTCCGGATGCTTTCAGAAGTTGAATTCCCTCAGTGCTTTCATCACTTGAACCAAAGTCCAGCAGGATTACAAGCGGCATTGTTTCATAATGGATTTGTGCAAGGTCCTTCATTGCATCTTTAACAGAATATACTGCCGAATTTTGCTGAATTGCATACATCCTGCACAATTTCGTGAGTGCCATCGCACCGCTTACCCCATCAGCATCTCCGTGAAATCTCAGAAGAATAAATCTGTTAAGTTTTTTTGCAGCGAGTATCTTCTGTGCTGCTTCGGCTATTCTAGGTTTCAGCGCCTCCATAACTTCGTCCGTAACGAGCGGTTCAACATCAACAATCGAAATCGTTCCGCTTGCTCTTTCAGCTATTTTTATGTGTTCTTTTCGTGCCGAATCCCCGAATATTATTTCAACCGAGTTGGCATATATCGCCATTTCTCCCTCAAATTCTCTGAGAGTTCCGCTTACATGCGCTATCCCGTTAGCAAGCGGTTCTTTTCCGATCACTTTGTAAGTTTCGCTTCCATTGGTAATTGTTGCAATACTTTGCCCTCTAACCATTTGCGAACGCATTACTATTCCGATTATTTCAATTTCCTGACCTTCTCCAAGAAGCATATCATCACTCGTGTTCTTTGTATTGTTCCTTTTTCTTCAATCCTTTAGTTTCCCTATCGCATACCCCTTCAAAACCAATTCCTTGTATTGCTCTGCACGTTCCGGGTAAACCGTTTCAATTCTTTTGAATCTGTTTTTGAATTTTCTGTATGCCTTTATCGCTGCTGCGTAAGCATCTCTTATGTGCGGATTCAGGATGTCCTTTCCTATAATCATCTTTGATTCTTTGCTCATGCTGCGAACCGGGGTATATACTCTTGCATGGAATATTCTGGATATTTTTTTCACAAGTTCTGGAGCAGGATTGACATCTGTTGCTATAACGTGTGGGGTTCCAATTTCGGAAATAAGTCCAGCTACTTTTCCAGCATCCTTTTGCTTCACGCATCCAGCTCCGGTGAGCTTTCCGTTTAGGTCAATTATCGCATAACCAACTTTTATCCCAGGGTCTATTCCGGCTATCATGAAATCGTCCGTATCCCAAATCGTTCGTGTTCGATCGCGGTTCTTTCCGCTGCTTAGTTATTTCTTTCGCTGCCAAATCTTTTATATGGATTATGTTGGCGTCAAGACACTTTGCGGAAGCTGTAACGGATACATTATCGGAGATTTGCTCATCGATGCTCCAGCAGAAGTAATTTTTCCGAGTGGAATTAAACAAATCCTGATTACTCATGAACATTGCGATCATATTGCTGGTTTGGTGAGTTTCGAGTCTAGAGTCTTGAGTCTTGAAACGGACGGAACAAATTCAGAAATTCCGCCAATTCCGAAAATCCATGCAAGCGAATTCACCGCGGACGTTATCTCGAAAAAGAAGAATCGCTACGCACTTTGCTCATTTCTCGGGTTTGATTTTCCGAACGTTGAAGTAGATCCGCTTAAAGATGGCGATGTGGTAAATTGTTCCGGAATCTCACTGCAGGTTCTTGAAACCCCGGGACATGCCAAAGGGGCAATCTGCCTTTACGATAAAGAGAACCAAACTCTTTTTGCAGGAGACACAATATTCCCCGATTATTCTATGCCGCGCACGGATCTTCCATCAAGCGAGCCGGAAAAACTGCAAGCTACATACGAGCGTTTGGCAGAATTGGAAATCAAAACGATTTATCCAGGGCATGGAGAACGAATAAGCGAGAGGGATTATGTGAGAAAACTTCTACGCCGTCTTTAACCGTATTCCTTTTTATTTTATTGCCTTTCTTATACTATTACTTTTTTATATTCCTAATCGGAGAATTCCGAAGAATTAGGATGCTTGTGATTTACAGGGGGTTAGTGTCATGACTATTGAGATTATTCCCGCCATACTGGTGAAGAGCAGGGAAGAGCTCATGTCACGCCTTGCCGCAGTTTCTAATTATGTCAAGACTGTCCAGATAGATGTCATGGATGGAAAATTCGTTCCAAACACGACTATCGGGGCAGACGACCTTAAGGATCTTCCATCGGGTATTCAATATGAGTTCCACTGGATGGTGAGTCGTCCGCAGGAATGGATTAGAAAAATAAAAGGTCCGCATATCCATATTCCACATGCAGAAGCATTGCAAACAATAGATGATTTTAAAGAGGTTTTCAAGGCAGTTGAAGAATCCGGCGGAAGGCTTGGTATTGCAATCAATCCCGAAACCTCTCTTGAAAAAATTCTTCCGTTTATGGACAAATTCGAACGGGTTCTCATAATGACTGTTCACCCTGGTTTTGACAAGCAGAAATACATCGCAGCAATGGAAACCAAAATCGCAAGGCTTCGTTCATTGTTTCCAAAGCTTGATATAGAAGTTGATGGCGGGATCAATATTCACACTATCGGAGCCGCAGTATCTGCAGGTGCAAACAAGCTTGCGGC
Source organism: Microcaldota archaeon (assembly GCA_038046805.1). GTDB lineage: Archaea > Micrarchaeota > Micrarchaeia > Anstonellales > Bilamarchaeaceae > UBA10214. The sequence goes on along the minus strand of JBBSVO010000007.1, from coordinate 127,749 downwards.
TGCCTCAGCGATTTTCTCAGTTCCAGATGTAAAAAATGCGATCACCGGGCTTGCGGTTGAGATAAAACAGTCCTTGGCGCAACTTCGCCCTTCTACAAGACATGGTGCTGGTTATGACTAGATTTAACAAGGTTACGAGCTTTCGGCAACTGAAACTCATTGCAAATACAATACGGCAGGATGTAGTTCGCATGCTTCTTGAGGCCAAATCAGGGCATTCCGCAGGTTCAATAGGCCTTGCCGATATTTTTACAGCACTATACTTCAACATTCTTTATCATGACCAGCAAAATCCAACCTGGCCGGATCGCGACAGACTGGTTCTTTCAAATGGCCATGTTTGCCCAGTGATGTATGCCGCAATGGCAAATGCAGGGTATTTTCCAAAAGAAGAATTGCTCACGCTCAGAAAGCTCGGAAGCCGATTGCAGGGCCATCCTCATCGCACTATTCTGCCTGGAATAGAAAATTCTTCTGGTCCTTTGGGCCAGGGGCTCTCACAGGCAGTTGGAATGGCGCTTGTTGCCAAGGCAGAGAAAAAACGCTGGCGCACCTATTGTGTAATGTCGGACGGAGAACATGATGAAGGCCAAACATGGGAAGCAATAATGTTGGCAGGAAAATACAAACTCGGTAATCTTACGGTTCTGATTGATCGAAATAATATACAGATCGATGGATTCACTGAAGAAGTCATGCCACTCGAGCCTTTTGCTGATAAATATCGTGCATTTGGCTGGCACGTAATCAATGTGGATGGTCATCATATCAAAAAAATCATTGAGGCATGCGAAGAAAGCAAGGCGATTTATGAAAAGCCCACAGCTATTATTGCGCACACTATCCCAGGTAAAGGAATACCGTTTATGGAATTTCTTACAGAATGGCATGGAAAGCCGCCTTCAAAAGAACAGGCTGATGATGCAATTTCAACGCTTGAGTCGGAAAGGAAGATGATAGAAGAAGAACGAGATTGAAGAATTATTTAGGAACGAATCAGGTCTTGGCGAGATGAACCTCATGGCTATCCGAACTGATATGAAACTTGTTGAAAATCCGCTTGCGCCGAAATCCTCAGCTCCAACCAGGGATGGATTTGGAAAAGGGCTTGTTGAGCTTGGAGAAGGCAATCCAAATGTTTGGGCAGTGTCTGCTGATGTTTCCGAATCAACGCGAACACACTGGTTTGCAGAGAAATTTCCAACCAGATTTGTTCAGGTTGGTGTTGCAGAGCAGAATCTTGCAGGCGTTGGTGCAGGAATTGCATCCTGTGGAAAAATTGTTTTTATTTCTGCGTTTGGGGTATTTTCCCCGGGAAGAAACTGGGATCAGATTCGCGTTTCAATTTGTTACAATGATGTTCCGGTTATAATTCACGCTTCACATACGGGTCTTACGGTAGGACCGGATGGCGCTTCCCATCAGGCACTTGAGGATATCGCAATCGTTCGCGTTCTTCCGAACATGACTGTTATTGTGCCGTCTGATATGGAACAAGCAAAAAAAGCGGTTCATGCAGCTGCCTCGCTTAGGAAGCCTGCATATATTCGCACGTCCCGCGAGAAGTTACCTGTTTTCACTACTTCCGAAACCCCGTTTGAGATTGGAAAAGCAAATGTTTACCGAGATGGCTCAGATGTCGCGATATTCGCGTGCGGTCCTCTTGTTCACGAAGCGTTAAAGGCTGCGGAGCTGTTGATGGCTGGCGGGATTGATGCCGCGGTTGTTGATTGCCACACGATTAAACCTATTGATAAGAAAACCATTGTCGAGTATGCGAAGAAGTGCGGACTTATCGTTTCTGTTGAAGAGCACCAGGTCGCCGGAGGCCTTGGAAGTGCAATTGCAGAAGTTCTTACAGAAGAATATCCGGTTCCGCTCGTGCGGCACGGAGTGTATAACCGTTTCTGTGAATCCGGAAATGCGCCTGAGCTTTTGAAGCATTATTCACTGGATGCAGAAGGAATCGCAAAGAAGATTAGGGATAATATGGGGTTGAAGAGGAAATGAAACCTGCTCAGGGAATGGTTTTGTGCGAATGGAAAAAACATGCAGCAAATGCAGTTTTTATGAGAGCGCGCGAGGAAACTGAAGCTAATAGGGGTGTTTGAGAATGACTGAGTCCGAACCAATTACAAGGGAAAATCTGGTGCGTGCTTTTTATGGCGGATACTATAAAACACGGTTCAGTGCGGTATCGGCAGGCTATTCTTATGCATCAAACTATCCTGAGCATGTTGATGAACTTATAGAGTTGTTTGCCACACAAACATCAAAGAGCGCAGCGGTCCGCACACTTAAGGGTCTTTTTGATGTTACATTTCAGATTGCTGCGGATACTCATGCGGATCAAAAAACCCAAGCCATGAATAGTATTCTAGCCGTTCTTTCTGGTAAAGGACGATTTTCTGATATTTCATTCGGTATTCAATTCGGGTTCGCTCTTCGACTTGATCAGGAAAGGGCCAGAAACATCGTTACCGAGATGCTGGTAACGCTTCCAAATTTCAGGGGAACGGAAGCCGCAGCTACCGGCTGGGCCGCGATGAGATGCCTGAATATAATCGCCAATGATATTGCCCGCAGTGGCAATCCCCACAATATCTCGTGGTTATGCGACAAGCTGCTGGATGCCTGTGACTCAATGAAAAGCTGGAGATTTCGGGAGCATGCAATCTGTTGCATCGATACAATTGGCACTTATTCTTCAGGGGATGTTGTTCCGCTCGGACGCTTGAGGAAAATGGCAGAAGAGGCAAAGGATTCTTCGACCTGGTCCCGCGCGGTTGTTTGCATTGCCCATCAGATACTCAATAGACCCGCCGGAGAGGCTGCAATCGAGTATGCACCGATTCTTATTAACGCGCTTAAGACCCGAAAAGAGCAGTTTAAATCCTGGCGCCAGAGGGATGCGGAGAATGTGTATCATCAAGTCGGGGTAGCTCTCAAACAGGTGTTGACATACCATACGCAATCCCCACAGATTGCCTCGGAATTAATTCCGGCAGTTATCCATTTGTTCCTCGATGCGAATTTGCGCGGATCTCGCTTTGAATATGCAGTTAGACCGCTTGTTGATGCATTCGATTACGCAGTCAAAATCAAAGGGATAACGGTTAACGCAAGAACATTGTCCACAGCCCGTAAACTGAGAGCCAGGTTGGAATCCGTTTCCCCAGTTGCACATTTCCGTGCCTCAGCGGAAGATTTAGTTGTTGCAATACATTTGCTCTCGAAAAAATGCGGGCCTCAAAAAGACGGGATCCTAAGCACTCCTTCGGTTGAATTAAGGCGCAGAGGGCCAAGAGATGGGCAGACGGGAGCAAGAGGAACTTTGACTTCAGGGTGAAAACATGGCAATGATTAAACTCTGCGAAGTAAGGGGAAAGGGAGTTTTGTTCCGCGAACCTTTACGTGCAGCTCAATCTAGTGCCTCCATCCAAACCTTCAGGCGTTTGCACGAGTTCGCAGCAGCATTTCTAGAAACTGGAAAGGTTCCTGATTCTCACAGCGATGTGGCTGCGGTGTATCTAAAACAACAGAAAAGGCAAATGGGAAGCGTGAAGTGTGCTCTGACTGCAACTCCGATTACCGCAGAGGGCGTCGCACTTTCTGATCAGGAAATTCGTGGACTGAAAGAACAATTATTTGCAGAATCATATACTATTAATCTCAAACTTAGGAAAATCGGACTGCGGATTGTGGGGACTTGCGCTACAATTGCCTTAGGGTTGTTTTCTTTGCCCAGTGCAATAATTCCATCAATTGTTGTAGATTTTACATTAGTAACTGTGGGTGCATTTACAGTTATCGGTACCCCGTTTTTGTTCGCAGACATGGTTACCACTACCTGGAAAAAACGCCTTCAAATTAAACTTTCTGATTTACTGTGGAAAGATCATCTTGCAGGAAATGCAAGAAACGGGGTGAACGCAGAATGAATCTCGCAATCGTCATAACATCCGGTGATCCAGAATCAACATGGAATGCATTTCGCTTAGCAAACATGGCAAAGGAAAAGGGAGACGAGGTAAAGGTTTTTCTTGTCGCGCGTTCGGTTGAATACGAACGGTATTCCACTGATAAATATCCATCAAAGGCGGAAGCCGAAAAGTTCGTAAACGCAGGCGGAACAATAATGGCATGCTTTACGTGCATGAAGTCAAGACATCAGGAAGGCACGAACCTGTGTCCGATATCTTCACTGAAGGACCTTTACGCATTGGTTAAAGAGAGCGATAAGGTAATAAGTTTTTGATGATTTGTTTATGGTGATGTTATGAAGTTTTTCCTAGACACGGCAAATGTTGAAGCAATTAAGGTCGCCATGGACTTGCGCATGGTCGATGGCATTACGACCAACCCGACAATTATAATGAAGGAAGGGAAAGACCACAAAACTGTTATCCAACAGATTGCTGAAGTAGTGAAAGGCCCGATTTCCATCGAAGGGGTAGGGATGACTGCCGACGAGATGGTAAAGGAAGCAGAGGGGTTTATCACATGGATTCCAAATGCAGTCATTAAGGTTCCGATGACTCAGGAAGGGCTGAAAGCTGTTCGGGTGTTGTCCAGAAAGGGAATCTCAACAAACGTTACTTTGGTTTTTTCGGTTTCCCAGGCGCTTTTGGCAGCAAAGGCAGGCGCAACCTATGTTTCCCCGTTTGTCGGCAGGCTTGACGATGTAAAGCAGAATGGGATGGCGCTTATAGGAGATATTTTGCAGGTTTTCCGTAACTATGGATTTAAGACTGAAGTCATTGTGGCATCTGTCCGCTCGGTAAAGCATGTTGAGGACGCGGCAAAACTCGGGGCGCACATTGCGACAATCCCGCCAAAGGTCTATGAGGAATTGTGGAAGCACGAGCTTACGGATAAGGGGATCGCCCAGTTCATTGAGGACCATTTGAAAAATGTCAAGGGCACTTTTCAAAAGTTTTGAACGATGTGTCGTTCAAATCATAAGAAGAGTTCAGCTGGGAAATGACTATTTTCAGTTTTTCTGCTCTTGTTTTGAGAAAACCTGCAATTTGATTACATCAATATACACGTAAATGTAAAACACGATCATCATCGAATAAATCTTATGGAAAATAGTCAAGTCAGCCTTTGGAATCATGAAATAAAAATTATCCAGCAAGAAATCCCCGAAAATCAAACCTATTGCTATAGACAATGCAGCTCCAATCAAAATATCTCGAATTTTGTTATGAAATAATAATATCAGGAATATCAAATAAACCAGAATGCCTATTCCAGAATGTATTGTGGAAAATATCGGATCCTCCATGGAAAAAATATATCCTACACCCAGAAATATAAGGGCGTGAACAAACAAAAACGGGACAATATATCTTCTCATTTCTTCTATACCTGTTTTTCTTCCATTTATTTCAAATTTCACCGGAATCGCCATATATTTCCCTCAGCACAAACCCGATATTGTTTTGAATCTTATGTCAAATCTTTCTGTCAACAATTCAATTCTTCTCGCAAGCAGTGCGTAATTCTTATTTGAGCAATATCCAAATCTTTCATTACTGTAAAACTCCCAGGGATGCGCAAGAAATACGAGGAATGGTTTTTGCTTCAGAAGAAGCTGGCATTTGACAACATCATCAACGTATGTAAGAAACCCCTCATCCTTCATTCCGCAAAGGTTTGCCATGTTGAATACCCGGTAATACGCGTGCGGCAATATTTTCATTTTAATTTTGAATTCAGGAAGCGGATTAACAGAAACAGGAATCTCACAGATATTTTTTCTCGCGCTTTTTATCGGAAGTATCCCGGTATATGACGGCGCGGAGGAATCTACAACAAAACCGTTCCTTTCCAGCATTTCTATCGATTCAATATCGATTGCCATATTCGGTGCACGGAACGATACTGGTTTTTTTATTTTTGCCGCACGGAATTCGTTCAGCGCTCTTTTTAGCAGTCGTTCTCTTTGCGCTGGGGCAGGTATTCTCTCCTTCACAAACCATTCCATTCCCCATGGTTCATGTGCGTATCCATGTAATCCTATTTCATGCCCATTCTGTTGCAGCTTTCGCAGTTGTGCAGAAAACCTTTTCACAAGATTCCCCTGAACAAAGAATGTCGATGGTATTCTCTTCAGAAGCTTCGCACTCTCGGAAAGAAATGCTCCAACATATCTGCATTCTCCCTTTCCTGCAGATCCAAAATCATATTCCACATCAAATGTCAGTGCAAAATCAATTGGCTGGTGTCTAAGAGTTATTGAGTCCAGTCTGTGCTTCAGTTCCTGCGCCCTTGCGTAGTTTATCGGAAAGTAAATCGGATTTCTTTTATCCCTTATCAGGCTGAGTATCTTTTCAAGAACCATGTGTCATCTACTCACAACTTCGTTGTATGCTTTCTTTATCATTCGAATAGTATTTCCCCACGAATAATTCTTAACTGCGAAGTCCCGCGCGTTTTTCTTTAATTTTTGTTTTTCCGAATCTGTGCGGTCCAACTCCTCTTCTATGGTTTCAGCGAGTGATTTTGCGTTTCCGCACTCAAACGTTATTGCGGCATTGCTTTTTTCCGCGATTGTTTTAAGGGATTTTATATTCGAGATAACTGGTGGAAGTTCGCATGCCATTGCCTCAAGCAATACAAGTGGCATTCCCTCGCTTATTGAAGGAAGCACGAACAAATCTGCTTTGTTATACCAATCTGGCAGTTCGTCATGCTTTACAGATTTTATGAATTTTATGTTATCAAGGCCCTTGTTTTTAGCTTCTGCCATCAGTTCGTCTTCCATTGTTCCGCTTCCAATTAGGTATGCAAGAACGTTTATCCCGCTGGCCTTTAGTATTCCAATGGCATCGATAAGGTTGTTTAGTCCTTTTACCTTTTCAAGACGCCCGACAAAAAGAAGAACCGGAACAGAATTGGTTTTTCTTCCTTGCAACGGAACAAACAAATTCGTATCAACTCCACACGGAATCGTGATTACTTTATCGTGCGGGACACCAATTTCATTAATCCGCTTCGCGCTCTCGGAATCCACGCTGATAATTTTGTCATAGCCAAGCTTCAGAATTGCGTTCTGTCCCATAAATTTTAGTTTTCCGATAACGTTTTCCTCCCGAAATCCATGGATATGAAGAACTGTGCGGCCGCCCTTTACGAACGAGACTATTTTTGCCATTAAGCCCGGAAGCGGTCCATGCGCATGATATATATCAAATTTAGGTTCGGTCAGCAGTGTCAGGATTCCCTTAAAAAAGTACGAAATTCTCCGTTTTCCTAATCTTACTACCCGAATCTCACAGTTCTTGTTTTCTGTCTGTTCAGCCCTATCAGAATCCCCATTATACGATGGTGTAATGACTGTTATCCGCTCTCCGTCCGCAGCCAGTTCCTTGGCTATGCTATTCACGAACATCCCCCCGCCACCGAGCTTTGGGGGATAATCCTCAACAAGCATGCAGATTCTCATACAGGTTAAAGGTAGGGAATTCCCTTTTTATACCTTTATTTGGATATCAGTCTGATAAGATGTCAATTCTGAGAAAAGAACTTCTTTACGTCATACTCGCCTCACTGGTAGTAGGATTCTTCAATTTCCAGATCCTCAGCACGTTCAAGGAGCTTCCAAGCCCGATTTACGGTGGGGACCTCTGGAATCATCTCGGCAGCATTTACCATATCTATTATGGCGGCTCAGTTTTTGAGAACGGGCAGATGTCTGGTGAAATCCAGTGGGTTCCATGGCTGTATCATGTCTATGTGGTTCTGCTGTCCTGGGTTTCTGGTCTTGACCCAATGTATGCAAGCATCTTTGCGTCATTGCCAATGATTTTTGCCACAGCGATCCTGGGCTATCTTCTCGTAACGCGGTTCAATTTCAACGATAACGCACTAATTATCCTCGCTGCATCTCTTCTTCTTGTCCGTTTTTATCCAACTTACAAATATACGGACTTTGCCTTTTTGGTGGTCGGACCGGCCGTTCTTCTTGCGTGGATGCTGTTCCTAGAGAACCGCACGCTTAAACGCGGCGCACTTCTTGCAATTGTCAATGCTCTTGGTGCCCTGACCAGTCCGCAATTGTTCTTTTCCGAGATCATTCTGTTCGGAGTCGTCACTCTAAACGAGTTTTACGTGCGGTACAAAAAAGACAACAAATTCGTTCCGGCATCGTTCGTTTCGCCGGATTTTATCGAGAGCATCAAGCCGTTTATCTTAATTTTTGCCGCGTTTTTCATCCTTTCTCTGCCATATTGGTTCTGGCCGATATTTGTTTATCAGGGTGCAACTCCGAACAATCTTCAAATCTATGGTTGGGCGGATTTCTCAAAATTCGGAACCCAGATTTCGTATCCTCTTAAGACCTTATTCGATACAATCCTGCCTTTTGGCAACACCCCTGTTCTTTTGCTTGGTTTTGTCCAGCTTGCAGGAATTTATGCAATCGTGAGCCGTCGTTCTGAACAAAAGTTCAATTTTCTTTTCCTTGCAATCATCGCATCGCTCATCGCATTATTTCATCATCTTATTTCCTATAATCTGCTTGGCACTCATTTTGCCCCAGAAAGAATGTACTGGATGTTGCAATTTCCGCTTAGCATAGTTGAGGTTGCAATAGGTGCCGGGTGGCTGGTTGAACGGTTTAAGCAAAGTGAGAACCTGGTTGGTGCAGCATGCGCAGTTCTGGTTGCGTGGTCCATATTCCTTTCATTAAGTGGAACCTACGATTACCAATGGACAAAAGCAGGTCAGCAGCCTATTCCCGAGTATCTGCAGGCTGTTAAAAGTTGGATCCTGAAGAATACAAACGTAAATGATGTTTTTCTTACTAATAATGAGGATGCATTTATGATGAATGGACTTACCGGGAGAAAATCTGTGACCTATCGGAGAACCCACGCACCCGTTTATGCGGATATGAACCAGCGGATGCTTGATTCCGCGGTTATGTTGTATGGTTCTGATGACACCAATCGCGTGGAACTCCTGAAAAAATACAAAGTAAAATACCTTTTGTGGACAAACAGGTGGCTTCAGAATGAATTTGCCATAGGAAGTGATGGTCGTATATTGGGATTCTTTGATCCGCTCATGGTTCCAGCTAAAGTGGAATATAAAACTTATCTTTCTAACAATGGTATAAAGTTCGCAGAGGCTAAAACCTACCTTGATCCAGCATCAAGAAGCGATTATCCAATGTATGATGTTATTGTTGCAATGCCAGCGAACCCATATTATGACCGGCCTTGGGCGGATGGAATGCAGGAAAGGCTTAAAGAAATAAAGTCGTTTGATGGTATCGCAGTTGATGGAACAACCGTTCCTCTTGTAAAGATCTATCAGGTGTTGATAAAATGAGCGAGAATCCGAATCAAAATTCCGATGTCACTATCGTTGTTCCATGCAGAAATGAGGAGCGCACGCTTCCAGAGATTTACGCAGAACTGAAGCGCCGCGGTTACAATGTTCTTGTTCCCATTGCAAAATCTTCTATTGATGGGACAAAGGCAGTTTGTGAGAAGCTTGGCATAGATCATTTTGTTGATTCTGGAGGCGGGAAGGGCATAGGGCTAACAGAGTCCATATCGCATATAAAGACAAATATCCTTGTTTTCTTTGATGCCGATGGTTCGCATTCTGTTGAGGAAATAGAGCCTATGGTTGAGAAACTCCGTGCCACGGGTGCAAACATGGTCATCGGGTCAAGAATTATGGGCGGGAGCCTTGAGCTTTATGATGGAAGTATAGAAAGCTTTTTGCGGACCATATTCACGTTTACTATAAATCAAATTGTCAATACCCGATTTGGTGCGCATATCACGGATACCCAGAACGGTTTTCGTGCCGCAAGAACCGCAAGCATGCGTGCGATTACTCTCACAGGAAAAACATTTGAAATAGAAACTGAGATGATAATGAAGATGCTCAAACAAGGGATGAAAATAGAAGAAGTTCCTGCCCGTGAAATGCCAAGAAAATTCGGGAAAAGCGGTGTGAGCATAATCAGGCACGGTTGGAGATATATTGCGTGCATACTTGGAAACATCGTTTGATATTACGACTATGATTTATGAGGTCGCATATTCTATGAAACTTCTGATCTATCTTCCTGCCAGAAATGCTGGAAAAACGCTTTTCAGGACCGTAAATTCTATTCCCAACGAGCTGTTCAGCCGCATTTCCGGAATCCTTATTGTGAATAATGCGAGCGTGGACAATACCCGCACAGAGGCTGAACGGGTGAAGAAGGAATCTGGTGTTCCAGTTTCAGTCCCCGTGACAATAATCAATAACGAAACCGACCGGGGATATGGTGGAAGCCAGAAAATCGCGTATCGCTATGCAATTGACAAGGGTTATGATGCAGTTGTAATGCTTCATGCTGATGGTCAGTATCCTCCTGAAAAATCAGTTGAGCTCGCGGAGTCATTGTTTAAGGATAAGGGAACAGGGGCCGATATGTGTATTGGCTCCCGAGTTGCAAGCGGCTCAAAAACAAAAATGCCTTTCTGGAGATTTGTTGGCAACAGGGTGCTTACTGCTGTAGAAGCTGCTGCGTTTAGGCTTGGAATAAGTGAGTATCACAGTGGGTTTCGTGCCTATCGCTGCGCCACGCTTGCTAAAACCAATTTTGAAAAATGCTCAAATGGTTATCCTTTTGACACAGAGATGTTCGCAATCTTTGCAGCAAACGGGTTTAAAGTAATTGAGATACCAGTTACTAGCGTCTATTCAAAAGAATCCAATACACCCAAATTTATCGAACTTGTCGAATACTGTTCAACAATATTCCTTATTGTTGGTGAGTTTATGCTCCACAAATCCGGGTTGAGAAAAGACGAACGTTTCAGGGGGTCTTCTTGATGACAGAAACCGCGAATAAAAATGGCGACTCGAATACTCTTTTACTTGCTGTAAATGCAGTCCTCATGCTTATTTTTCTCTGGATGGTCCTTCCACGCATAGGAATTTTTGTGCAGATTGCGATAACCCTTGTGCCATTCTATTTCTTGGCGCACAGGCTTTCTCCGGCAATACGCGGAACTCTTGAACGTGTTCTTATTGCATTTCCGCTTGCATGCCTTTGGCTTATTCCGCTGATGTTTATTTCATTTGTTCCGCTTTTTTCACTCGGAAAGTTAGCTATCGTTGTGTTGTGGCTTCTTATCCCGGTAATTATTGCTCTGAAATTTGAATGGAATGGAATTGGTGCAAGCCTTGGCAGGATTCAACAGTCTTTTTCATCCAGCAGGCGCTTGGTATTTGTTCTTCTTCTTTCTGTTATTGTTGCATATTCATTCAGCGGGCTAATTGCTTCTGCAGGTCTTCCGAGAACTGATGCCACCGCGTTTTTGAACCGGGCGGTGTTTGTAAAAAACAGCCTTGCGGATTATGGACAAATCCAGGACTGGTCTTCAAAAGAACAGCTTGGTTATCCTGCGCTTACGTTTGATCCGCCTGCGTATTACGTTTACCAGGGGGCGCTTTCGTATCTGTTCGGAACCGACACACCTTCGCTCGTGGAGGAATTCAATGTTCTGTTATTTGTTTTTATTCTTTTATTCGCAGTTGGAATGTTTGTTCTTTGTTCTGAATTATTTGGAAACGATTTATACGGATTTGCTGCAGCTGCGGTTCTGGTAACCAATCCCTACATGGCAACACTTTCCCTGTTTGTTGGAAATATAAAATTGTTTTCTGCATATGCCGCAGTTCCGCTTGCACTATTGCTTTCCCTTAGGTATGCACGCAATGAGGAGGGAAGCGGAAACCTGGGTTTTCTGTCTGCTTCTGCACTTGTTCTTGGTTTTATTCTATTGGCTCATTTCAATGTGTTTCCATTTGCATTGGCTATTTTCGGTTTAAGCGCGCTCGTGCGGCTTTTTGTTAAAAATGACTTATCTGCTGTTCGGATTCCGGATGCGAACTCTGCCGTCTCCACGATAAAGGAGCTTGCTATCTTTGCCGCGATTCTTTTCGCAATCATTTTGTTCTTTATTATTCCGCCAGTAGTCTATAAGCAATATACCTCATCTGTGAAATTTTCGCTTGAGCCGTTCAATGCCAGCGCATTTGTTTCCAATCTTTTCGGAAATGCAAGCCCATCTGATTATGACGAGAAGCTCGGCCTGTTGTTCGGAGCCGCGTTCGTTCTCGGAATTCTCGCAAACGCATATCACATCCTCATTTCTTCCGCACGTAAGGTTGAATGGTTTCACATAATGTTCGTTGTTATTCTGTTCGCGTTCGCAGTTCTCCAGATTCTTGGTGGTTTGAATGAAATGTTCGCGCAGATGATTGTGAGCTTCATAAGGATAGAATACTTCATTTTGATTGCTATCTCAATAGTCATCGCATCCCTTTTGCGGATTACAAATTTCGAAATCGGAAAATACGGATTAGTTGGTGTTGTTTCTGCACTCATCCTGATTCTCGTTATTGCCTCATCTGCTACAGTTACCAGCAAACGCAGTGTTTCGTGGGTCACAGACCAGTTCATCAAATCAAATTCCGCGAACCCATCCTCATTCTTTGCGAACGAGGTTAAAGGACGGCTTACAACATATGGGATGTATGCAACAATTATTCATCCAGGTCTTACAATTACATACGGAATTGATACAAACGGGATGGGCTTTATCCCGGGTCAGCATACGGATATTTACCAGAAGAAACTCAATGATATTTATGCAGGATGGCTTCTTCCGCCAACTACTTCAGCTCAGGATGCGTACAAATATTACCAGATGACAGGAGTAACTACAATCTGGGTTAATGTCTGCACTCCGGGCGGTTCACAGACTGTCCAGCGTTTCGAGTCTTGCGCTCAAGGTCAGCAGCCGACCTGCCCGCTCGTTGCAAAGCAGTTCAGTCAATGCGATGTCATGCTCTTCATTAACAGCAGCATGGCAAAGGAAAGTGTTGGCGGTTCAAAAAATGCAAAAGACGCGTTTAATTTCGCCGCATACAATGAAAACGCACTCGTGGATGCAAAATACGAAATCGTTTCGGACCAAAAAATAAAAACCCTCCCACAATTCCAGAGCGGATATATCCTGATGAAGCAGGAATACTTCCCAAGATGGAAGGCCATTCAGGATGGCGCTGGCGGGGCATCAGGTGCAGTAAATGTGGCAGTGGAGAAGTCAGATGTCGGCTTATTGGTCGTGGAGAACCGCAATGGAAAACCAATCACCCTAAGCTATGAGTTTGAACTCTGGGAGAAATTGCTGTTATTTGTTTCGGTGGTTGGGGTTGTGGTGGTTAGTTTGGGGCGTGCAGTCATTCGGAATTCAAATAAATAGATTTATATCCTTTTTTGACTAAATTTATAACATGAGAAGAATGATTATCGGAGCTTCAATCGCTGCGTTCGCCCTAACGTGCTCTCCTGTCAAGCCAACTAATTTTAAATCTTCAATGCGAGAAGGGGTTATGACAGATTTCCTTGAATAAATTGGATAGTGGTATCTCCACATATACTCGTTCAGGTCGTCCAATTCCAATTTGCATTCTTCCCCGAAAATAAGCCTGAAAGTTTCCTGGAATGCTTTGTTTATTTCGGTTTTAACATCTGTACTGGTCTTTGCCATGGGAATCTATCCTTTGGTTCTGATTGCAAAAAATTCCCCAATCGTCGTCTTGAGATATTCAATCCTTTCTCTATCTATCCCAGGATGAACCCCAATCCAGAACGTATTATTCATTACAAAATCCGCATTCTTTAGCGAGCCGACCTTGCGGCATTTTATTCCAATATACGCCGGCTGACGCAATAAGTTTCCCCCAAACAGCATTCGTGTTCCAATCTTACGGCTCTCCAAGAATTCCACGAATTCCGCCCGTTTGAACGGCGCACCCTCACGCACTGAAATAAGGAATCCAAACCAGCTCGGCTCTGCACCATCCAGCCATTTTGATAATATGAGATACTGCTGGTATTGTTTCAAATATTCATAGAGCTCTGCGAAATTCTTTTTTCTTGCCTCAATAAATCGCGGCAGTTTCTCAATTTGTGCAAGCCCCATTGCTGCATTTAGGTCCGTAGTTTTGAGATTATATCCAATAGTTGAGTAGATATACTTGTGATCATATCCAAACGGAAGCTCACCCAGTTTCCATCCAAACCTTTTTCCGCAGGTGTTGTCTTTTCCAGCCTCGCACCAGCAATCCCTACCCCAGTCCCGGTATGATGAAATCTCGCGCTTAAGAAGAGGATTATTTGTAAATAATGCCCCGCCCTCTCCAATCGTTATGTGGTGAGCAGGATACATGCTCAAGGTTGCGATGTCTCCGAATGTTCCGACCCCTTTTCCATTTAGTCGTGAGCCAAGTGCATCACAACAGTCTTCAATAAGCCATATTCCTGTTTCCTTTGCGAATTTGGAGAGCCGTTCTGCGTCGTAAGGGTTTCCCAGGGTATGCGCTAGCATTATCGCGCGGGTTTTGTCAGAAACTGCGGAAACGATTGTTTCATAGGTTGGATTATATGTTCCGAGTTCATCGCCATTTTTCCCATCCGCGCTGTTCGAATCAACATCAACAAAAACCGGAACCAATCCATTTTGAATTATTGGATTTACGGTTGTTGGAAATCCGCACGCTGAGGTTATCACTTCATCTCCTGGTTTTAGCGCCTTTGAGCCCAACCTAGGTGAGCATAGCGCAGCCACGGCAAGCAGATTCGCGGATGATCCCGAATTTGTCAAAAGGCAGAATTTCGTCCCGAAAACCTCTGCAAGCTTTTTCTCCAGAGCCATGGCATAGTCATTCGCAGTAATCGAGAACTCGAGCGCACATTTCACGGTTTGCTTCAGCTCTTCGGCATCAAATACCTTTCCGGATGCAGGAATGTATGTTTTTCCAGGTTCAAACTTCTTTGTGGCCGGAGAATGCTTTTTTTCGTAATACTCTGTAGTAAGTGTGAGTATTTTGTCCATAAGTTCGGTGTCGTTCATACTTTCTCCATCTCCAACATTTATTTAAACGATTTATACCATTTTTCATAATCTTTGTGTTTGTCAAAGCATCTCAAAACAATCAGTTGTTCCTTTTCCATGTAATATACCAATCTCGCCTGATCGGTTACATTTTCAACATTAAATGGAAGTCCGAATTTCATGTGTCTTCGCGGTGGCATCTGGGATATTTTCTCAACGTGCTTAAAGAAGAACGCCCTGAGCTGGCTATCCATCTCATCCAGATCTCGTTCGGCCTTTTCTGAGAAAATAATTTTCATTTTGTCGCCTTTGACCCCTGTAAGTAGATTATAACCTGTATTTCTTCTTCAGCTCTTCAATACTTTTAGTTTTTGTTGCTCCGCTTCGTATTTGTTGCATTTCCATATCTGTCGCCTTGTTGACTAATATCACTTCTTCCTCTTCTATTTCGCGTTCATATAAATTAAGTGCTTGTCGGATTACTTCAGTCTGATTGCCCGCATAACCCCGTTCTATTATCCTTTTTATGATTATTTCGTACGGAGCACCCAGGTTTACGTTCATATAACCACCTCTTTAATGCTTATTTAATACGCATTAAAGTATATAAATATTGCACATTGAATGTCTATCCCCTCTAGCTTTTCCTTTTCTCATTCTAATGCCAATATTCCCGTTTATCCTCTAAATCCTTTCCAACCAACGCGGTTTTCATGTCAAACAATGCTTCATCAAGATCGCATGGTTCAAATCCAAGCGATTTCAGTTTTCCTGTAAGCAAACCCGCATTTTTCGGTCTTTTTGCCGGTCTTCCAAGCGAGTCGCTTTCCAACGGCTTTATTTTTGTTTCTTTTATCCTACCAAGTCCAAACGCATCAGCAATTCTGCAAGCCCATTCGTATTTGCTTAGTCTGTCGGTTCCTGCGATGTTTATTATGCCGCCGAAATCCTTTTCCAGAAGGTAATCTATTGCCGCAACCATGTTTTTTGAATAGGTTGGAGTTGAAATTTCATCATTTGGCACGCGGACTTCTTCACCTGCCATAAGTTTGTTGTAAGTTGCATGAGCGAAATTCCTTGCTAGTTTTTCCCATCCAAATACCCAGGTGGTGCGGATTATTACTGCATCGTTTAGCGTCTCGCGCACGATTCCCTCTGCTTCAAGTTTATGTTTTCCGTAAACATTGATGGGATTTGGCGAATCAGTTTCCGAGTATGGTCCGCCTGCGCCATCAAATACATATTCAGTTGAAAAGAACACAAGTTTTGCTCCAATCCGTGCGGCACAATTAACAATGTTTTTTGTTCCGCTTACGTTTATGGAATGCGACTCTGCTTGCTCGGTTTCACACCTATCAACGTGCGTCATCGCAGCAGGAAGAAAAACAATGTTCGGCTTGTGGTTTGTAAAGAATCCCGAAACCGCGTCCTCGTCCCGCATATCCAGTGTTTCAAAATTTGCAGGGTCTTTTTTGAACGTAGTTCCAACCACGTCCATGCTTTTGGAAAAATATTCAAAAAGGTATCCGCCGACAAGCCCTGATGCACCAATAACTACTGCAGTTTTTTTCATTGAGCAATCACCATTGCGAAATATTTGAACGGTTTGCCGTTCAATTCATAAAGAAGCCCGTTGGTTGGTTTTCGTTCTTATCTACCTTTTGTTTGCCAGCTTACCTGTGCTTTAATCCCCAGTCATATAAAATATGGTTCTTGAACGGGTCCATTCTTTCGATTTCATCAGGGTCGTGTGGTTCTGTCGCGCAATTAGCAACTATCGCAGGATTTGTTCCAGTTCCCTTAAATCCATTCCAGACCATTGGCGGGATTTTTACAAGGCAGTAGTTTCCATCCCCGATATTCAGCTCCATCAGTTCGCCCTTTGTTTTTGAGCCTTCGCGGTCATCATATAAAACGAGTTTTATTGTTCCGCTTACAACCGCGTAATTCAGTGTCATTTTCTTGTGAATGTGCCATCCCTTAACAACGTTCGGATAAACAACCGAAAAATAAATCTCCCCAAACTTCTCGAAGTGGGGGTCATCACATCTGAGCATGTGCATTATCTTGCCGCGCTCGTCAGGAATTTGTTTAAGCAGGATTATTTTTACGCCGTCAATCATTTATAATCACCACCTTATCGGTGTCTCGTTGGATTAATAGCTTTTCTACATAGTAAGGAACCAACTCATTTACCCAAGGTCTTGTTTGTGATGTTATTGCCTCGTTTAGTTCTGCTGTTGTTTTCGGATCCTTATTTTCCCGTAATGTTTCGACCAATACACGTATTGCGTCGTTCAACTCTTCTCCTCGTGACTGGCACAACAATAACCTAAATCTTTTGATATGCCCTCGTTGCACAAGTTGCGCATAGTACTCAGAACGTGTTTTTCTCCTGACATCGCTTTGCCCTGCCAGGTTAATCCTCATCATCACCATTCTACCGCCCCAGTCCTTTTCTTTAGCACCATCCCGTATTTGTGACCATCGGAGTATTCGCTCCATCCAAGCCTTCCTGCCAATCCTATTACGAATTCCGAATCCGGTCCGTTTTCCCGGGTTTCCATTGGTTTTTCTATGTAATCCCCACCAGCATACCATTCTGGGGCGCGGGTTATTGGACCATGCCCGGTATTTGATGCCTTATGCATAACCCACATCATTTTTGAGACTGCTTCGTCCCTTTCGTATTCTTTACCTGAATTTTCTATAGTGTTAGCATTTTGCATTAGCAGTTCTTTACGCGTACTATATTCATCCCCACTCAATTCGCGTATCATTTTTAAGAGATATCTTACTGCCATTACCCTAACCTCGCTGCGTGGATGTTTTTTTGCGATATATTCAAGTATTCCACCACTACCCTCAAACATCGCAATGCCGTCACCAGCCACTTTAAGGCTATTGCTTCCTATCATTCTTGCAACTTCCAGACCAGTCAGGTCTATTGCGTTTTCTGGCCTTCTTTGCTCTCTTTCTCGTATTCTTCTGCCGAAAGCTGCCAATGCTTTGATTCCAACATCACCATGCGGAGCACAACAATAGGGCCAGCAGATTACTTTACTAGGTTTGCAATGTGTAGTCATGCTATCATTCCCCAGGCTCCTTTGATTCAAGTATTGCCACAAGCCCTTTTACGAAATCTGAATCTTGTTCAGGAGGGGCGCTCATCTGTGGCTCTAGAAATTTTTCGTAGATAACCTTAGCTTTGCTATCATATCCAATCTCACGTGAGAATCCTTCCGATTCAACCCATTGAAGTTTTTTTCCAGCCCAAGATTTTACGTCATTGTATCCTGAATGTTCCTTGACAAATCCAAGTGCCTCAACGTTTCGCCCCAATCTCATTAATCCCTGCTCTCTCGCAAGCCATTGTTCATGTTCTAATAATTTTGCAAGTCCACGCGGAGTGAGACGATAAGGTTTAGCTTGTTCACCTCGCGGGGATATATCATATAATGGACATCTTCTTCGCGCAGTTTCTCCACACTCTCTTATTGATTCTTCCAGGCGCCTGCACATAAACCCCATATAGTTTATCCCCCCTTGAAATATTTCTTATACCATTCAATCGTTTCCTTTAATCCAGAATCAACAGTCCATTCGGATTTCCAACCAAGAATTCTTCTGGCCTTTTCAGCGCTCAAATGTTGTTTGAAAATTTCACCCGAAGCATTGTTCATTATTATCGGTTTCAGACTTGTTTTTCCCATAAGTACAAGTATCTTGTTCATCATTTCAAGCACATTCATCTGCACTTCATTGCTGAAATTGAACGCTTCGCCTTTAAGTCCGGCATTTTCCGTCTTCTCAGAAAGCAAAAGGTACGCGCTTGCCGCATCCTTTACGTAAATATAATCCCGCACGGCTTTTCCATCGCCTCTTATTTCCGGAGGCTTGTTGAAATGCGCGTTGCGAATCGTTCCAGGAACAATCCTGTTGAAATTCAAATCTCCTCCACCAAAGAAATTACCGCATCGTGATATGCTGACAGGAAGTCCATATGTTTTTCCATATGCAGTGGAGAGAATATCTGCGCATGATTTTGATGCGTCATAAGGATGCGTAGCCAGAAGCGGGCTTTCCTCAGTGTAAGGTAGTTTTTCCTGGTCACCATACGCCTTGTCGCTGGATGCAACAACCACGCTCTTAACGAGTTTGTCGTGTACCCTTGCGGCTTCCAGCACGTTCCAGGTTCCTTTAATATTCGATTCAAACGTTGCGAGCGGAGAGCGGTTCGCAGTTCCGACAATTGCCTGCGCGCCAAGATGAATAATATTTGAAATCTCATACTCATTAATCACCCGCTCAAGCAAAAAGTAATCCTGTAGCTCCCCGCTCACAAGGACGCATTTCTTTGCCGCACCTTCTGTAAAAAATATAGAATCCGGAACCCTGTCGCGAACAATGCAAACCGCGTTCTGCACTCCTGCATCCAGCAACGCATTCACTACGTATGGTCCAACCAGTCCGGTTGCTCCGGTAATCAGCACGTTTTTATCAGAAAAATAATCCTTGCCTGTCATTTCGTCCCCTGTTTTTCCTACCATATTTTCCAACCTGCCTTTCCTTCTTTCCATTCCTCGTTAAGATGCTGGCAATCACGAAGAGTATCCATACATCTCCAATAGCCGTCATGTTTGTATGCAGCGAGTTTTCCCTCCTGCGCTACCGTGGTGAGAGTTTGACTTTCAAAATTCGTAACTGGTTGTGAAATATAATCAAAAATCTCCGGTTCAAGAACAAAAAATCCGCCGTTTATCCAATCCCGGTCTGTTTGTGGTTTTTCCATGAAATGTTTTACCCGTTTTCCGTCCGGTTCAAATCCAATCTCTCCGAATCTTGCAACAGGGTGAACCGCGCTTAATGTGGCAATCGCACCGCTTTCTTTCCGCGCCTGCGCGTGGAACTCAACGAGTTTCGGGATGTCGATATTCGCAACTCCATCTCCGTACGTTGCCATGAATGTGCCGTTTATATATTTTCGAACTAGTTTTATTCTTCCACCAGTCTGCGTTTCTAATCCGGTATCAACCACGGTGACTTTCCATTTTTCTTTTTCCTCTTTGTCATGAATCTGTAGTTTGTTATTATTTCCACCAACAGACAAGTCAATCGTAAAATCCGTACTCATTGTTGCGTAATCAAGAAAGTATCTTTTTATCCATTCAGATTTGTAGCCAGCACTCACGATAAAATCATTGAATCCGTAATGAGAGTATATCTTCATAATGTGCCAGATGATTGGCTTGCCGCCAACCTCTACCATAGGTTTCGGGCGAATTTCGGTTTCCTCACGTAATCTGGTCCCCTGCCCTCCTGCCAGTATAACTACTTTCATTTCAGAAGAATCCATATCTAAACATTTATTCGGAAAGGGAATAAAAACGTTCCGCTGGTAGTTATCTCTGCAGTGCAGCCCACTGGTTTAAAAATTTACTTACAGTATAAATCCTGCGATCAGTTCGATGCGTTCATGCCCCAATTCGCAAGTTATTTAAATCTTTAAAGCGAAGTAGACGCATAACGTTTTTCGAGTAAATTGGTGATTAAATGGGAAAATACCTTATAGCACGACAGCTTTCTGGAAAGAAAGTCATTACTAACGAGGGCGAGGATTTTGGGAGACTTGTTGACCTTAACATCAACGAAGTTACAGGGAAGATTGAGCATCTTGTTGTAGAGCCAAACCCAGACAGTCCACTTGCGGCTAAAATCCGAAAAGAGGATGGAATGGTTAATGTTGCCTACGAGAGTGTTCTCGCAGTTGGCGACTTCGTCATCGTTGAGAAAAGGAATATCACGTTCTAAATTTTTTAGTTTCTTTCTTTTTGTATTTTCAATTTTTCCTTCAGTGCTTCATTTATTCGTTTTCCGCATTTTCACGTTTTATTTTTTTGTATTTCCGCCCTTTTCGGAACCCCTTAATTTCTTTCCATGCAATTAATGTTTATGGCTCTTATAACCGGTATCGATGAAGCTGGCAGAGGCCCGGTTCTTGGCCCGCTTGTTATCTGTATCGCCTACTGTAACCGTTCGGACGAGCGTCAGCTCAAGAAGCTCTGCAAAAAAGATTCAAAACAGCTTACTGCAGCAAAGCGCGCAGAAACATATGCTGCTCTCAAAGGATTCTGCCATTTCAAAACAATCGAAATCAGTGCAGCCGAAATCGACCAGCGCCGTGCCAATGGGGAATCCCTTAATGACATTGAAGCCAAAGGAATGGCAGGACTGATAAAGCATCTTCCTTCAAACCAGTCAGCTGACATCATGATTGACCTTCCTGATAGGTATGAATGGATATTCCGAAAGAGAATGGAAAAATTCGGAGTAAAAAAGTTTGAGGCACAGCATAAGGCTGATGAGAATTATCCAATCGTTGCCGCTGCTTCAATCGCTGCAAAACTCAGGCGTGATGCCATCATCGAGGAAATAAAATCAAAAACAGGGGTTGATTTTGGAAGTGGTTATCCGTCTGATCCGAAAACCCGTGCGGTTCTTCTAGATAAAATCTCCCTTTCCAAATTGCGCGGGCATGTCCGCACAAGCTGGGAAACAATGGAAACAATCAAGCAGAGGAAATTGTTTGAGGATTAGGGGTTCAATGCCCGTCACTTCTTGGAGTGTCACCAATCGCGTGTTTCTCTTAGAATTTGTTCCAACTCTTGGCCACCAACTTGGTAAACCATGCTTGCAGTTCCCCGTATATACGCCTTAATGTCCGATGAAAAAGACAACCAACAGGTTGAATCCATTGCAGTCTTTGCCAACCTCACCAAGTTTGATATTTCTATCAACATCTCATAAACAGTTGGTTCTTTCCTTGGCTCGTATAACTCTTCCATAATTGCATTTCTCCATTGGTAAATCGTAATCAATGCCAAGAATACAGGCTCGCATTCCATTTGCGTTCGCATCTCATTTGACATTGTTTCATAGGTTTCTGCTTCTGTAGTTTGTCTGAGTTTACGGTGACATCGTGCCTGTCCTTCAAGTCCTTCTGGTGTTGCATAGCGTCTGAATAGTGGATATTCATCATATCTTTCAATTGCATCCTCACGAAGTTTTTTCCCTTTCTCCAAATACTTTCGTTTCGCATTCAGCAAATATGCTTCGTCCATACAATCCGCCGCCCTTTCCAGCAATAACGCAATGCGTTCGTGATGCTTGAAATATCGCGAATCCCAGAAATCAGCATCTTTTTTGTATCTTTCCGCGGTTTGCGCATACTCCCATTCAGTGCGTTTGGTTTCCATATAATTTTCTATCCTTTTGCCTATCCTTGCGAAAACCCTCCATTTTTGAGCTGGAAGCTCGACTAAGCGTGGGAGTTGTACGAAATAGTTCGGAAGTGGCAATCGTTTTACGGGCGGTTGTTTTACGGTTAACATGATGTGGTAATATATAGTTACAGGAGTTTATAAATCTAGCGGTATAGCACCTTGAAAAACCTCTGCACAAACGTTATTAACGAGAGTGCAGCCGTGGCATACAGAACATAAATCCCGTATTGCGCATACCCGAAAATCAGCAATCCAAATGCCGTCAGCAGAAGCAGGCTTCTTTCCGTCCGTTCGAGAATTCCAGGCATTCTCTCTGCTTCTTCATGCTTTAACATTCCTTTGTGCTCTGCGTATGCCTTCACAAACGAAGTCATGCAGGTTCCAAAGAACAGGATTGAGATGATGACTGTTTGAATCCATTCATTGAACGAAAAGAATTGCAGTATCGTAAGCAAGAGAAAGAATTCGACAACGCGGTCGGAAATCCCGTCAAGAAATGCGCCTTCCTTCGAGGTCATTTTCTTTGCCCTTGCCACCGCGCCATCTATTGCGTCAAGGAAGAATGCGATAATGAAGAGAAAGAAAGACGTAATCTTTGCCTCAAGCGTTGGTGCGTATGCAAGATAGCCAAGTATCGCCAGAAACACAGATGTAAGCGTAAGCGAATTCGGGTCAAGCGGAATAAATGAAAATATTTTTCCGAGTTGTTCCGAAATTCCACGAAAGACTGAAAGGTTTTTGAGCATGATTTTCACCGAATTTTAGTCTTCTATTCCTCTCAACCTTTAATAAATTTCTCAAATGCTTTTCTTGCATCATCATCACTCATTTGTTCTGGCGGGTGTTTCATAAGATATGCACTTGCTTCAATTAGTGGTCCACCTATTTTTCTATCCAAGCCCAATTTGCAAGCACGAATGGCATCAATTACAATACCCGCGCTATTCGCCTTGTCATCCACTTCCAGTCTAACCTCCATGTTATAAGGAATTCCTGCCCACATTCTGCCTTCTATGCGCATGAACATTAATTTCGTGTTACCCAAAAACGGGATAAAATCGCTTGGCCCGACGTAAATTCGTTCATCCGGAAGACGTTGTCGCAATTGGCTTTGAACACTTTCGGTTTTGCTTATTTTTTTGGAAGTCAATCTTTCCTGTTCCTTCATACCAAGAAAATCCGTATTTCCACCCACGTTAATCTGATATGTTTTCTCAATTTTTGTTCCACGGTCATCACATAGTTTTGCAAGTGTTCTGTGAACTATCGTGGCTCCGACCTGGCCTTTGATATCGTCCGAAACTATCGGGATATTTGCTTTTTTGAATTTCTCTGCCCAAGCAGGGTCAGAACCAATAAAACTCGGCATGCAGTTTACCATGGCTATTTTCGCATCAAGACAAATCTGCGCCCAGAATTGTGTGACCCGGTCCGCACCGACCGGCAAATATGAAACCAGAATCTCAACCTGTTTTTTCTTCAACTCATCAAGTATCTCCTTTCGCAGTTCATCAACTGATTTATCAGGAACTGGCGAAACGACCTTCTGCACATATATCCCAACACCATCCATTCTAGGTGATTGTATGACGATTACATTATTCATGGTAGAAAGCTTGTCCACCCATCTGACTTTGTTCGGTTCCGCGTAAACAGCATCGCTTAGTCTCATCCCGACTTTTTTTGAATCCACATCAAACCCAGCAACAAACTCAATATCGTAAATGGAATATCCTCCAATCTCCTTGTGCATTATTCCTATTACCTCCTCTTCAGGATGTTGTTTGTAGTATTCTATTCCCTGAACCAATCCTGCAAAGCAATTGCCAACACCAACGACTGCACATCGAATCTTTCTCGTCATAAAAATCACCGCGTTTTTGCCGTACTCCAATACTACCTAATTTATCTTAATATATTAATGGGTTTTAAATAGTTGGTGTTGGAATCATTTACAATCTCGGTTTGTTTTTATTCCTTTGCCGACACGTTTCCATGCGGTGCATTCATGACCGTTCTTTTACAAAAATCTTTCAACACTGTCGATCTCGGTAGCAAAACATTATCAGATCGTTTTCTTGGATTTGCCGCACGTCGCTATCTTGGCGGAATGAATGTTCCATCAACAGTAGCGAAAGTAAAGCAGTTAAACACGGGAGGTACCCACGTCATTCTCGACCTTCTTGGGGAAAATGGCAATGTTTCCGGAACAAAACAGGAACGTGCAGATCGCGTCAGGTTTGTCGGGGATTTGATTCGTGCGGAATATCTGAATGCAAGCGTTGCGATGAGGCTTGGCCAGTTCGATGGAGATATCAGGCTTATGCTTTGGGTCGCAGGGTGTATATCAAAAACAGGAACCATGGTCTGGTTTGATTCTGAAAAAAAAGACACGATCGATGATTTGATTTGCGCATATAAACTGGCGGTATCAGAGAATGTGGGAGAAATCGGAATCGCATTGCAGGCATATCTGCACCGCACGATGGCGGATGTTCAGGAACTAGTGAATTTTTCAAAATACAACCAGCTGCCAGTTATCATCCGCCCAGTCCGCGGGGTTTATGTTTCCGAGGCGGATATAAGGGAAATTCCAAAAATGCACGAAAACCTTGCGCGCATGATGCAGTTCATAGAGACTTGCGGAGTGGAATCAGTTCATCAATACCCCGCAAGTCACCATCCAGAACAGATCGCAAGGGCGATTCTTCTGCACTACAAGCATGGCACTCACGTCAGGGGAGCACAGCTTCTTTATGGCGTCTATGATGGCAAAATACTTCGCGTGATGAGGGACCAGTTCGGGATTCCGACTATATTGTATGTTCCATTCGGTCCGCATACTACAGCATATTTGACAAGGCGTCTTGAAGAAACCGGCGGCGCAGTAAAAGGTCTTTTGCTTGCGGGATTGCGGGAAAGAAGGAATGCCGATACGGTAGTAAGACTGGTTATCAATTACGACCTGGATCTGGCCAACCCGCTCCTTCCATTCGTTCCGCGTGCCAATCCGCTCCTTATGATCGCTTGCGATACGCCCATTTGACATCTACTTCGCCAATAGCCGTATGCTTTTCGGACAGGTTTTTAAATCCAAAAACACATAAGAGAAACGATTTTTATGACCGATATTCATCCTTTAGCCAGCATTGTAGGGTATGGTGCCTATATTCCAAAATACAGGATAAAATCTGCTGACATTGCCCGTGTATGGGGCGAGGAGCCGAGCAGAATAGAAAAAGGCCTCGGAATAAAAGAAAAGGCAGTTGGTGGAATTGACGAAGATGCGGCAACCATTGCAGTTGAAGCTGCTCGCAATGCGTTAAAACGTGCGGATATTCTTCCAACAAAAATCGGTGCGGTTTATGTCGGAAGCGAGAGTCATCCCTATGCTGTAAAACCTACGGCAACTGTTGTAGCTGAAGCAATAGGCGCAACTCCTAATCTTACTGCTGCAGATACAGAATTCGCCTGCAAGGCAGGAACAGCGAATATCCAGATTTGCATGGGGCTTGTTGGCTCAGGAATGGTTGATTATGGCCTGGCAATAGGCGCAGATACTGCGCAGGGAAGACCTGGGGATATGCTGGAATATTCGGCAGCGAGTGGTGGGGCGGCATTTGTAATCGGAAAAGTTGATGAACCGCACGCTATCGCCACAATTGACGCTACATTTTCCTATACTACAGACACTCCGGACTTTTGGAGGCGTCAGCATGCTGATTATCCAAGCCATGGAGGAAGATTCACAGGGGCTCCAGCATATATGAAACATGTAATCAGTGCAACACAAGGACTTCTTCAGAAAACCGGGTTGAAATTCGAGGATTTCAATTATATTGTGTTCCACCAACCAAATGCGAAATTTCCGCTTGAGGTTGCGAAAAAGCTCGGAATTCCAACTGAAAAACTAAAAACAGGTCTTCTCACTCCGATAGTTGGAAATACGTATTCTGGTGCCAGTATGCTTGGTCTTTCAGCAGTTCTTGATGAGGCAAAGCCAGGGGACAAGGTGCTTGTTACGTCATTCGGAAGCGGAGCTGGAAGCGATTCGTTTGCAATTACAGTTCAGGATGGAATAAAGAAAAAGCGCGGTCTTGCGCCAACAACCAAGGATTATATTGATCGGAAAACTTACATAGAATATGCGACCTATTTGAAATTCAGGGGGAAATTGAAGGTTTGAGTTCACTTATCCACGATTCAATTCTTTCAAGTGCGTCTAGCACAAGTTTTTCAGTTTCTCTTATTCTCTCCAGCATTTTTCCTGCAGGAATAGTATTTACTAAAATTTTTCCATAATATCTGTTCTCTATGATGGCCCCCCTAATCTCATTAACAAGGTAAAATATGAAGTTGTATGCTAATACTGCGCCAAGTATCGCAATAGCGCTGTCAAGCACAGAACCAGTAATGATTTCCACAAACACACCAAGGGAAACGGTTCCAAGAAAAGCCATTTTTCGTATTATTCCAGAAGTGCGTCCTGACGTGTTTCCATTACTTCGTTCAAGCAGCTTTACAGTATCTTCTTTTGTTAATATCCTTGCTTCAAGAGTATCTGTCTCAGTAACTGTCGCTATAATAACCTGATCAGATGCAGGCGCGCCCATCCTGTGAACTGTATCTATTATTCCTGATGGGAGCGGTCTGATGTGACTGATTCTAATTCCATTTGGTAATGTTTCTATCCTTTCCACCACGCCATAACCATTCTGCAAAAGCACTTCAGAACTTTTCAAATCCGCTTCAAGTGCACGTCTTGTTTCTGTTATTCCATTCAACACGTTACGCCTGCTTTCAATGTCTGACTTAGCATCCCTGCAATGTGCAATGCTTTCAATGAGCCGATCTGCTTGTTTGGCAGTTGATCCCAATCCGCATATTTTTGCATCTGAACTCGCTACTGCAATTATAGACCTTAAGTAGTAATATCCCATAATATTCACACAGTATTCTCTTCTATTTGAGTTCCGTTGCTCTCTTTTCTTCAACAATTTACAATCCAGCTTCCAAATGTTTTTCCATATCCTGTAGGGTTTCACCGATTCGTTTTCCCATCTCTTCCATTACACGCAATACATTCGTTGCTGGTTGCATGCAGATCGATCTTCCTAGCATTTTTTCCATTCGACTTATAGTATAAGCAGCTCCAATTGTCAATGCCCCATATATGCTCAGATCTATAAAATCAAATACCGGGCCTATCACGATTCCGATAAGTGTTACTGCAATAGTAGTTCCGAATACTAATTTTAGTGCTCTAACAATCTGTTTTTGATTTTTTATTTGTTTTACTACATCTTCAGGTATGCGTTCTATCAAAAGTCCTTCTTTCTCCTGTCTTACCATCGCGATCATTTGTTCTTTTGTGCCTTCACATTCAATTTCAATCATAGAGCCCTCAACTTTAAATGATTTTATCTGAATTCCGCTTATTGCTATTTTGCTATTGCAATCATGTATGGCTTCTTTTAGTGGAGCAGTTTTTTCTTCAACCTCTCCAGCTAACGTGGTTTTTGCTTCTTGCACTTCATCAAGCAGATATCTTGCGAGTGTTTCCGTTCTTTTGTACTGGTCCCATATATCAAGTCTTCGTTGTATCTGGTCTGTTTTTGCCCTGGTTCTGCATAATCCATTCTTACGCGCAATCGTTTTGGCCGTATCTGTCAAACGGGCAAGCGTTCCATATTTTAGTTTGTGAGTGCTCATTGTAATCCCCTCGAAGGTATATCATATCAGTGGAGTTCGTCTTCACTTACTGATAGTCTTTCTTTCGGACCTAAAAACACTAATTTTCCATCATATCCGTTTTTTATGTACAATTCAGATGGAACTCCGAGCCGTGAAAATGTTTGTATAATTCCAGCGGTTATTCTTTCACTTAATATTACTGGTTCATGTGGGTCTCCGGCCATTCTTAGCAGTTCCTGAAGAGAGTCTAGTGTTGCGAATATTTTTCTCTCAGCGATTATATCTAGGACGTCGTGAAATTTTTCGTTTAATTGCAGGTCCAGAAACCCCTCTTTTATTTTTTCCGCCTCTTCGCGCAACGTACTAACAAGACTTGTTATAAATTCTTCAATTATTCTAGGTAGTATGTTTCCTCCGAGTCTTTTCATTGATGCAACTAACATTTTCCGTTCTTCAGTTTGCCCAGGGTCAAGCTTTTTATGCAATAAATATGCCAATCTTTCCATTTTCTCTTCAAATGTTGAGTTTACTCTGCGCCCAGCTTCTGAAACTTTTCTTAATCCGTCTGAGTGTGCTCTTATAACAGTGGCTAATGCAAAATCTTCTCTGCTTCTAAGTGCATTTGAAGTTACCCTTGATAATATAATCCCGCTACAATCAAGCATTAATTCTGGTTGTGCAAGTCCTTTTATCGCGGATACCCTTACGCTTTCAGATGTATCTCCGAGAAGTTCTGAATAAGTTCTTATCATCGCAGCTCTCGTTTCTTTAGAAATAAGTTTCATGGTCTCAGATTCCCCAGCAATTTCAGAGATTCCGGTTACTGCACGTTCACGGATATCTTTGGCTCCTGTTCTTACGCCTGTTTCACAGTACTCGAGGCATCTACATGCAAGGCTTCGGACCGTATCATAGTGCTCTCTTTCTTTTGCATTTCTCATTGCCCTTAGCAATGCCTTTCTCGTTGCCTCAAAATTACAAACTGCTGGTGTGCGTGCTTTGGTTTTAGTAATCATACACTAATAAGTGGTAGAAAAAGTATATAAAGATGTGCTTAACAAGGCCAGTTTATCCGAGCGCTTTTTCGATGCGCCCGAGTATTTCCAAAATTTCTTTTTTGATAGAACCTACGGTCTTGACTGATTCGTCTACGGAAACCATTTCTTCAAACTCTGGTGGAATAGATTTCTCAATTCGCTCCGCGATTACGTCGAATACTACCCCCGCTACCCCAAAAGCAATGGGAACGTATATGCTGAGAAAAGAAGAAAATGCGGATGAAAGGCTGGTAATTACCGCCAAAGACAGGGTTATTCCCGTTGCGCCATAACAAACAAGGCTCGCAATCCCGAAAAATCGCGCATTTCTGAAATCTTTCTGTAGATTCTGACAGTCTTTTTTAGCCATCGCGATTTTATTGAATTCATTTTCATGCATTACAATCCCGAAAACACAATCAGCAGGAAGAGTCATTTCAACATGCGTCATTCCGCCAGAAGATGTAATGAGGCTAACTTTCGCACCTTCAGGAGTTATGTTTGGAGGCGCGTTTCTCATAAACTCCTCCATTCTTGAGGTTTCGTCTTCGAGCGCTTTCGTAGTGTCTGTAATGGCAGTTCTGACCCACACAGCAGAGGTTTTACTCTTCCCAGCTGTTTTCCATATTCCAAGACGATTTCTCAGGATGGCATAGGTCGACAGAGTGTTAACTAAAATCATACTTTTCGCAAGTGCTTCGGCATGCCCAGTCTGCCTAAGCATTTTTTTATAACTCATAAAATTAGTTTTAATGCAACAGTTTATTAAATGTGCTTTGGGCAGGACTCAAGATACTGGACACGAGACAAAAAGTAGAAATTGGGCCAGTTGTGAAATTGCGATTTCACTTCCGTCCCATTTTGTGATCAAATTGGGCCTGCTGAGACATTCCGTTTTCAGTCTCGAGTTTCGAGCCAAAAAGCCTTTGAACTCAGGACCTACGGCTAACTCAGACTGTCTCATATGTCATTGTATTAGATGACGTCATATAAGACCGTCGCTCTAACCAGGCTGAGCTACAGGCCCAATAAGGGAATACGTAGCGTCTAAGGTAATAAAAATGTTGGTTTCCAGTTTTGAGAATCCGCGAATTGTTTCGGGTTCCCAATTCCGAGCTTGTTGTGATGTGTTTAGTATGCCCCTACCAGTTGCCTTCGCGATAAAGATTCTCCAGCACCAAAATAGGAAAAGTCGTGGTTGAGAGTAGTGCCAATGCTCCGGGGTGAAGAAGCCGCCTTTCGCTGTCTGGCCTTTCCTGCCTATTTTCAACGTTTCCTCTGTAATTCTCAGCGAGGAAACTCCAAACAACCATCTTGTTGTTTCTTAGCCCAATAAATCGCGTATGCTCCCCTGAGTCTTCCCCGACTTCCCTCCGGTGCCTTTCCTGCAACTCCTGAAGCGACAATCTGGTCCTGATATAGAAAATATACATCGGACCGTTTTCAATAATCCTGTCGAATATCCTTGCATGAATTGTTGCAGCATAAATTTCATTCTGTTGTATCCCTAATTCTGCCTCAAGTTCCTTTGCCAGATAAAAATCGTAAATTGATGAGCTTCCATCTATTATCCCCCTGGTAAGTCCGAGTGCGCCCGCATTTATATGAAACGTATTCGGATAGCTTGAGCCGCCCCTTATTCCGACTACAATAAAGCCATCTACTGTCCTGACGATTCCGCCAACGGAAACGCTTGTAATCCCAATCTGAATTCCAGACCTGACTAGCTGGGTTTCATAGCTGTGGCGAGGCCCTAAAACCACGAACGGTGCGCCATCCTTTATTTCATGGCCAATTTCATTTGCAGCGAGTTCGTTCCACCACGGAACCTTGATACCTGTTCGCTGTGCAGGGTCCATCCCAAGAAGTCCCATCGCATCCTGCATTCTTGAATCAGAGTAAAATTGTTCTCTAACCTCTTCTGCCATTGTTCCGAGCCGAAATCTCTCCTGTTGAAAACTCTTCCATGTTTTTGTTTCAAACCAGCTTTCCATATTCTCGCGAGCCGTATCCAGCAATAACACTGCGGCTGAGAAATTTATCTGTTTCCCATCTCTGCCCAAACGCTCTTCTGTGTATCGGTGTGCGAGCCTTTTTGCATCGATTCCGGGCGGGTATTTCAGAATGACGTCTGGTGCTAGTAATCGTTCCTTCGTACAATAAGCCATGTTTATTATATTTGTAGTTTATGGTTCTTAAGGTTTACGCTCAGCTGCTGCTTTGAGAAATGCTACAAACAAAGGTGCTGGTTCAGCCAACCTTGATTTTAGTTCAATATGTGCCTGTGTCGCTGCGCCAAATCCGAATTTTTCCGGCCATTCAACAATTTCCACAACTCCGCTTTCAGGATGTGTTCCACTTATCACAAGACCGCAGTTTTCGAGCGGCTCAACAAAATCAGGATTAACTTCGTACCTGTGTCGGTGTCGTTCGGATATTTTCGCTGTTTTATCCGATTTTCCGTATGTTCCGTATGATTTGTACGCAATCGTTCCATCTTTTAATTCGCAATCATAGGCGCCCAGCCGCATAGTCGCGCCCATTTTCGTTATTTTCTTTTGCTCAGGTAATATATCAATAACCGGGTATTTTGTTTCCTTATCAAATTCAGTTGAGTTTGCCCCACCCATTCCGCAGATATTTCTTGCATATTCTACGGTCATCAATTGAAGTCCAAGACAAAGTCCAAGATAAGGAACTTTATTTTCACGTGCCCATTTGATCGCATTTATTTTTCCTTCAACTCCTCGCTTTCCAAATCCACCCGGAACCAATATTGCATCAAATTCCTTTAGTTTTCTTTCAACCCCGCTGGCACTTCCTTCAAGATCTGCAGATTCCACCCATTTTACTTCTAACCCATGGTTTATTGCAGACGCTGCATGAACCAATGCTTCCTTCACGCTTACATATGCATCCTTAACTGCGGTATATTTTCCGACAATTGCAACCTTGAGAACTCTGCCCTTTGGTTCGATAATTTTTTCTACGGATTTTTTCCATTCTTTCAAATCTGCCTCGCGCTTTTCATCCAGTCCAAGTTTCTCTGCAATCGCCTTGTAAATTCCCTGTTTTTCCAATACAAGTGGCAATTCATAGACCGTTCTTACCATCGGATCGTCAAAAACAGCCTCTTCCTTTACATTGCAATATATGCTTATTTTTTTCTTTGCCTCTTCTGTAAGAGGCTCCTGCTCCCTGCATATTACCATGTGTGGCTGTATACCCATGCTCTGCAATAACCTGGTTGCATGCTGAGTCGGTTTAGTCTTCAATTCTCCTTCGGATAGGCTTGGCACGTATGTAAGTTGTATGAATAACATGTTATCTTCTTCAAATGATAATTGCCGCATTGCCTCAAGGAAATATCCGTTTTCCAGATCTCCAACAGTTCCGCCAACTTCTATCAATACGATATCTGCATTGTTTTTCTTTCCGACTTCGCGCACCCGGTCCTTTATCTCATCAGTCAGATGCGGAACAAATTGCACATCCCTTCCGAGATATTCACCTTTTCGTTCCTTTTCAATAATCCGCGAGAATAATTTCCCGCCGGTTATGCTGCTTGCACCCGGAATTGAGATGTTCAAAAATCGTTCATAAGTCCCAAAATCCATATCCACTTCGGTTCCGTCATCAAGAACGAATACCTCTCCGTGCCTGAACGGGTTCATTGTACCGCAATCTACGTTAAGGTAACCATCAAATTTAATCGGTATTACATTGTATCCTCTAGCCTGCAGAAGCTTTCCGATAGAAGAAGTTAGAATCCCCTTACCTAGCCCGGACATGATAGACCCGGCTACAACTATAAATTTCGTTTTCTTTTCTGTCATAAGGGATATTATAGGACATGAGCATATATAAATGGTTTTGGTTTTTTGGTTTCTTCCCCATAGATAAAATCAAACATTGACCAATTACCCAACAAACCATTGCTACATTCGCACATTGTCCGGAACCAAATGCTTCTAATCTAAAATACTTTCGGGGGTATTAATATTGCATGTCAGTTGCCCGTGTTTCAACTAATTTTTGTGAACCTGTGAGTCGTTTGAGGAAACACTCATTAGTCGAACCCATTACAGATAATACGTATGTCATCAAAGACGGGTGGGCCACAGGACTGATCTTTGTGCTTGATCCGAGAAGTAACAAATGCGTTATTGTTGATCCGAGTGTTACAAAAAAAATAGAGCGGGAGTTCCGCGCCGGATACGTTCGGAGAATCTGGGAAGCAATTGGGGAAGTTCTTAGGACAACCGATATCAATGCTATTTCTGGGATTATTAATGAAAGATTAAGCACAACTGAAGCCCGTCGGCAGCTGTTGCGCGATTTGGACGGATATATCACCGAGCACGATATCATTCGCGATCCACATGATGGAATTTTTATTGAACGGGTGGCCCAGATTGCTGAGTTAATAGCTAGCACTGGCCTGGAAGTTGAAGCGATTTTAGCCACACATCATCATATCGATCATTTTGGATGCGCAAGGATTCTAAGAGATACATTAGGGATTAGAGAAAGGGTTATGATGCCAGACCCAACAATATTTAAAAGATTGTCAACTTCCAGAAGAGGAGATCTTTGGGTTGTGGACCAGGAAGCGAATTCACAAACTCTTGTTGGAATTGAAAGATTCAGAATTAAGACAGTGGACATTAGCGGGCACACATTAATGACAGGCCTTCTTTTTCCAGATGGCATTTTACTGGTCGGTGACCTGGTAGCCACTGAGAATCTTTGGGCACGCGGAGTGCCGTATATTGAAGATGTAAGCCGGCATTTAGGATCATTAATGCGTGTATCAGGAACTGGTTTTGAGAAGATGGTGCTAAGTCATGGAACAGCGTATATTATCTCACATGAACCTTCAATGGATTTATTAAGACTGAATTTGGAAAGGGTTAATGCTATTCGGGGGTTTGCTTGGCAGAATGCGTATTCAATAGATGCTGCTGATGCGTACCTCCAGAGTATAAGGCAGAATTTGTCACCCGAATACCTGGGTTTGGCATTGGTGATTGCAATGAGCATAGGCAATTATAAATGATTAATTAGAGGCTGGAAATAGCGCCAAGGCAGACTAATATATAATTTCGCATTGGGCAGGGCTTTGGGATGTGTCTTCTCTTTATAATTCGTTGGTGGCAAATAATTCCCTTATGAATCTTCGTTCAAGAGGGGCAAGATTCGCCGCGTTTGGCACGGTAGTGGCGCTCGGTGCAGTTGCTGTATTTTCAAGTTATAAATGGGTTTCGGAATCTAGGCGTGCGGATACGGCGAACCGTCGTGCTGACACCGCGGAAGCACAACTTCACGACTTGCGAAAAGTGCTGACACGGGAGGCATTGACACGAGCGCTCGAAGCAACTGTTTATGCTGGATTTCAAAAAGGAGAGTTTGTCCCGAATTGTGCTGGAGGAGATAGTTTAATCTTAATAGAAGCGGATCTTCCAGTAACAAAAAGTCTCTTATCCCAGCTTGGCGAAAAAATAGGCATAACTTTCCCAATGTGTTCAGGAGAAACAAATTGGATCCCTGTAAGTAGGGCAATGGTGTCTGGAGCCGTACGTTTATTGGATTACATTAATGATCCAGTAATTTTGAGGACGGTTCTGGGTTTAATTGGGGAGATCAATAAAGAGGCCGAGTCAGATGACAGCCAATCCGGATCCAAGCTACCTGTCAAGAGCATTTAATCTCTAGGCAATATAATGAGGATTAGAATTAAAAAGTGGTTAATTCATAATATATTTAGGTGAATATGTGGTAACGCCAGAAAACACGATGTTGGATGAAATTCATAAGGATATAGAACAAATCAAAAGGCAACTATCCGTCTTAAGTGCAATATTGGTAGATAGAATGAGTAAAGAGGATATAGCTGATTATGAAAAAGCAATGCAAGAGTATAAGAGAGGGGCTACTGTAAAACTCTCCGACCTAAATCTGTAGTCGCCACTAGAAAAAATTATGCAAAAAGTTTTTAAATGGTTCCGTCACCACTTTTCAACATGTATCTAGTTCACGTTTCCGAGAAAGCGAAGAAGTTTGCAGAAAAACTTTCGCCAGACTACAAAAGCACAATAAAAGCACGTTTGGAGGAATTGCAACATACTCCCTATCCACGTGGTTGTATTTCACTGGAAGGACGCCCAGATTGTTACAGGATTCGTGTAGGTCCGTTCAGAATACAATACTCTATTATTGAGCAGGACAATGTCATTCTCGTTTTCAAAATTTCAAGAAGAGACGAAACTACATATGGCTAGAAGCCAGTACCCAGCAGCCAACACCTATATCTTATTCAGCGCGTCCTTCATTTCCTGAACGCTCAGTTTTGTAGTTATCATCGGAATACGTTCCTTTTCCGAGATTTTTAATGCGAGTTTGTCCATTTTTTCCCCTTCTATTCCATGCATTACTACTGCCGAAGGCTTTGATGGGCTGACTCTTATGACTACCATCGGGCTTCTTCCGGTTGAAACTCCGGTAAAAATGAATACCCGCTCGTTTATGTTTCCGTATAATGACTGGAAGAATGAGAATGGCATTTCAAGGATTGTCTTAAGACTGTCTATAAGAGTATATCCATAGATTTTCTTTCCTTCAAGCAAATCCTGGTTTGTTATTGCCTTTCCGCGGATTATTTCCACGAAATCCTTCAGGGTTATTCCCCTTGCGAATTCATGAACTTCAAAATACTGGTCAGTTGGTTTTTCCCTTTCAGTTAGTCTTTGGCCTATTGCCCCACCATTCTTTGCGTCAATATCAAAAAGCGCATGAACGAATCGTTTTATCACCGCGGTTCCAGGGGATTGCCTTCTGTTGCTTTCATAATCACTAATTGTTGAAACAGTGATGTTCAGGTGCCTGGCAAGCGCTGTTTGGGTGATGCCGAATATTTCCCGCCATTTCTTCATGGCTGCTCCTGCATCATCTGCAAGGGTAATCTCTCCGGCGATGTCCAATTTTATCTTGTCCATACTATCTCATCCTCGTTCTTGCTTTGAAAATTGGACAGACTTGAACGAAACGTCGTTCAATCGGATGTCTAGCTTAATTTTGTCCATGACCCAGTCCCGCCACTATCGGTTTTCTTTAATCCATATATATTAGACAATTGTTTAAATAGGTTACGTCACTGTGATTTGGATAGATAGAGTTAAAAATACAAAAGAATACAATGTATTCTGGTGCTAACATGGAAAATCTCACGGTAACTACCCTTAGGTTGGAGCAGAAAGCTCTTAGGGAAATTGACGCGCTTGCCAAAATGGAGCAAATAGATAGAACAACCATTCTTAGGCAAATTCTGGCCGTGGGAATACGGGAAATCAAGATAAAATACGCACTTACGTTATACCAAAATGGTACTGTAAGCGCTGGGAAGGCATCAGAACTTGCAGGGGTTGCCATTTGGGAATTTCTGGATATTCTCAAGGTGCGCAATATTGGTTTCAGAACCGATGAAGAACATCTTGCAGGCGAGTTGCAAAAAATGAAACTCCAAAGTTGATAATATGGGAATTGTCGTAAATGCTTCTCCGCTGATATTTTTATCAAAGCTAAATAAGCTGGACATTCTCGGAGAACTTTTTGAGGATGTTTTTACTACGGATGAAGTTGCTGTGGAAGTTTTGGCTGGGTTGGAATACGGGTACTCCGATGCGCTCGTGGTAAAAAAGTCTATAGAAGAAAAGAGAATCCTATTGCTGAAATCAACGAAAAGTTCAAGATTTGAAAACCTCGGAGCCGGGGAAAGATCTGTTATTGAAGCTGCGCTTGAGCATAAAGTTGGCCGTGTTCTGTTGGATGACCTGACTGCGATTAAGGTTGCCAGATATTTTGGCTTAAATGTGTCCAGCACCCCTTTTGTTTTGCTGTTAGCCCTGAAAAACAAGAAAATTGAAAAACAGGAATTTGTGCGTTTGTTCGATAAACTGATTACGGATTTCAATTATCGGATTTCTCCGGTTCTTTACAAGGAAATCATGCAGTTTGCTGAAAAAGAATAAAAGGAAAACGGTTATCTAGCCAGGTGCGAAGATACCACTATACACGTGTCTTCGTTTCGGTGGTTGCGCGATTTTGGGAAGACATATCCTTTCCCGACGACGTAATGGTCTTTCGAGTCGCATACTGGGAGTTTCAATCAGGCCTTCCCCAAGAGATCTACGAAACTGAACATCGCGAGCTAATTTTTGGTCTATCATTTTCACCAATGGCGTGCTTCGATTTCCTGCCAGTGCTTTAAGCAACAAGGTTACCTCGTTTACGCTATCTTCCCCAAGACGTCTAACGGTTCTTACTTCACAGTCAGATAGAATTAAATCGATATTATCAACTGCACGAGCCATACTCCGTATGATTGCTTTCCTGGCATCAGAAGAATTAGGATGCCTACTTATGGCTATGGCGATAAGCGAGGGTATTGCTTCGGGAATTGGTTTTTTTGAACCGACCTCACCCAGACATTTACAAATTCGTTGTATTGCATCGATTTGATTGGGTGAAGGATTCGGTCCTGAGACGCGGACGATTTCATCCAAAAAATCTGCTAGGGACCGACCGCAGTTCTTCCAAATGATTGTAAAATTTCGAAACCTCGCGCAATTTTAGTAGAATCGAATGCAAAGGTTTGGATATAATGAACTATGTGTGGTATTGCTTTGGTTCTACGATCCCCAAACACTTTTTTGCCGTGGTTTTCATCCAGCAAAGTTACAACTTGTTCATATGACAAACATTTAGTATTCATCTTTCCACCTCAAAATCAGTTATAGAAATAGTATATCTAGTTATCCTTTAATTTGTACTGGTTTATGGCAATAATGTATATTATTTATCCCGCTCTTCGGGCGGGGTTTTTGGCCTCAGCCTTATTCTTTCCGAATCCCAGCAAACGCGAAGGTTGCCGACTTCTTCATTATAATCCTTGTAAAATTTCAGGTTAAAATTATTCCGTTCCCTGCGATATAAGGTACTTATTGGTCTTGGCCTAAACAATGAAATCTGGACCATGTCATCAGTTCCATATCTGTGAATCACTGCGTCTGCAAATACTCCACCGCATTCTTGAAAATCCTCAAACCCTGTGCTTCCTTTATTATCCCGAATGGCCATGCCGGATGGTTTGTTATGCTGTTAAAAGCTTCGGGATGAGGCATCATTCCGAAAACCCTTCCGGTCTTATCGCAAATCCCGGCAATATTCAATGCCGCGCCATTCGGATTATAGGGGTATCCCGCGAGTTCGCCCTTCATATTGACATATTGGACTGCATGCAGGTTATTGTCTGTAATGAATTTCAGCTCGCTCTCGTTCTTTGGCACTAATTTCCCCTCGCCATGCCTTACCGGAACATCAAGAAAATCCATTCCACGCGTGAAAACACACGGAGATTGTTTGTTTATTTTGAGCCGCACCCATCGATCTTCATATTTTCCCGAATCGTTAACTGTAAGCGTTACCCGCTGCTCAAAATCCGGCACAGGCAACAAACCCATCTTCGCCAACACCTGAAATCCATTACAAATGCCAATCACGAGTTTGCCATCTTTTATGAACTGGGCAAGCGGTTCCCTTAATTTGTACTTCATTTTGTTTGAAAGAACCTTTCCAGAGCCAAGGTCGTCCCCATGTGCAAACCCGCCCGGAAAAACAAGAAAATTATACTGTTCAAAAATTGATGGCTCTTCTATCAATTCATTTATATGAACGATTTCTGCAGCCCCTCCGGTCTTCTCAACAACGAATTTGCTCTCATCCTCGCAGTTGATGCCAAATCCGGATAAAACTAGCGCGCGGCATTGCATGGAAATAATTAGCAGCGTGGGAATTAAAATGTTGGTCTCTGGGTCACGTCTCGTGTCTAGAGTCCAGTGTCTCGCATCTTATCCTCTACTTTATAGCTTCTGCATACTCGCTTTCAATCTTATTCGCATCAAAGCCCCAGTTCTTCACAAAGAACATTTTGAGGTCGCTTCCATAAACCTGTGATAGAATTCCTTTAATGAAATAACCAGAACCAGCTTTTTTCGGAATTTTCCCGCTTTCGGTTGTTTCCTTCACCTTTTGCATAACTTCTTTCATAAATCCAGGTTTTTCTAGTTCCAGAAGATACCACATGCATGCTGCACTTCGGTATTGCGGTATATTTTCTCCTTTCATATTCTCAATCGGAATAAGTTTTTCTTTTGTGCAATCCGGAGTTTCTCCATTGATTGTAAACTGGGTATAATCTGCCAGCCCCTCATTTGCCCAATACGGCAGGACGCTGGACTCAAAACCCGAAACAAAATAATGCGTCATTTCGTGCGGTATTGCTTTTTCCCACATATCTGCGATCTGACTGCCTTCACTATTCTCTTCTCCTTTCTGTACCTTGTCTGTCCATGGATAGCATACAGTGCTTATCTTTTCCTTTGTTGCTGTCCAGTCCCCGCTTCCCTGCTCCATAATAGTGTTGAATTCAAACAGAATTTTTTCATCAGGGAGTTTAAGTCCAAGGGTTTCCTTTACTTTCGGATAATAATCTTGGAGATAATTCAATGCGATTCTTGAGCATTGCTCATCCCCGTAATAATACTTTACTTCCATGCTGTAGCCATACCCCTGCACAGAGAATATTTTTTTCTCTCCTGCGAATTTCATCACGATGTTTGCGGTCCAGTTTTCATTTGCCCCAAGAGTTTTCGGCTTTTCATCATACGCATAAACAAACGCGTCCTTGTAATACTTTTGTTCTTTCTCACTAATCTTC
The DNA here is from genome assembly GCA_038046805.1 of Microcaldota archaeon. Classification (GTDB taxonomy): domain Archaea; phylum Micrarchaeota; class Micrarchaeia; order Anstonellales; family Bilamarchaeaceae; genus UBA10214. The sequence continues at coordinate 88,037 of JBBSVO010000007.1, read as the reverse complement.
ACGTATCCAGATGCGCTTACAAAATAATTCTTTCCGCTCTCAATACTGAATGAAAATTTCCCGTCTTTTCCTGTTTTCTTCTCTTCCTTGAACAAACGATAAGTTTTTCCATCGGTTGTTTGTTGGTCATAGATGCTTACGATTATTCCGCTTAACGCGCTTCCATTCTCGGAAGTTACTGTCCCGGAAATTTTCGCATTTCCCATAGTTCCGCTCGCAGTTTCGGTTTTTCCGCTTTTTTCGGTTGTTCCGGCTGTGGTTTCGTTTTGCATTGTTTTTACGGCTGCACCTTCGACTGTTTCTATGAGTTTTTTCACAGATGTCGTAACATTTTTGTCACTGCTTTCTATTTTTTTGGCAGCAGTCTGCAGGCACCCGAAAAGAAGAAATCCAGTTAAAATAATGGCAAACAGCCCGTATATGGTTCGGTTCATGGATAAGCAACAAATTTAATGTTTAAATGCGTTCCTCCCATCCATGCGTGGAATGAAACTCTGCAGAAAACTCCAAAAATTCGGCATACGACCAGGGCTTGAGCGAATTTCACGGCTTATGGATGCTCTTGGTCACCCAGAGCGCAACATGAAGGTAATCCTGGTTACCGGCACAAATGGCAAGGGCTCGATTACATCATTTCTCGCCTCTATTCTGAAGGAAGCCGGCTATCGCACAGGAAGCTATTTCTCTCCGCACCTGGTAAATTACAACGAGCGGTTCAAAATCAACGGAAAAAGCATAATTGATACAAAGTTGCGGAAATATGAGAAGGAAATTCTTGCGTTGCTTCGGAGCGGTTATGAAATGACTGAATTTGAGGCGTTTACTGCAATCGCATACAAATATTTCGCTGATGAGAACTGTGATTTTGCAGTTATGGAAATAGGAATGGGCGGGCGTCTTGATGCAACGAATATTGCCGAAGAATGTATTTCAATAATCACAAATGTTGATTTGGAACATACCGAATATCTAGGTGGAACTATAGAACAGATCGCACGCGAGAAAAGCGGTATCATGAAAAAAGGGATTTGTATAACCGGAGCGCATGGAAACGCGCTCGGAATAATAAAAAAAGAATCCGAAAACAGGAATCTGCAGCTGAGGGTCCTGAACGAAGACATATTCGCGAAAATCGTTTCCGCATCTGACAAAAAAACCATTTTCAATTACGTTGGCCACGAATTTTTTAATGGTCTCGAAACCCGTCTAATAGGAAGGCATCAGGTATCAAATGCCGAACTCGCAGTCGCAGCAGCAGAGGAGCTTGGCATAGAAGAAGACGCAATAAGAAGCGGAATAAAAAATGCAAAAAATCCCGGGCGCCTCGAAATCGTTTCGCACAATCCATCTGTAGTTCTGGACGGTGCGCATAACCCGCATGGCATCAGAGAACTAATTGGAAATCTCGATTTGTTCCGCTATGACAGGCTTTCGATCGTGTTTGCAGCAATGAAGGACAAGGATTGGAAAGAGATGATTCGCCTGCTTGCACCGCACTGTGACTGGTTCATTGCAACGCAGCCAAAAGGTGAACGCGCAGAAGATGCGAAAAAGGTGGCAAAAGAAGCGGGGGCTTATGTGGATTCCATTGCGGAAAAAAATCTAAAAAAAGCGATAGCTATTGCAAAGCGCCATGCTGGAAAAAAAGGCATGGTTTTAATATGTGGGAGTTTATATTTGATAGGAGAGATTAAATCAATTTAATAAATGAAACCGTATAACTATTCCAAGGTGAGATTATACCCAAACCAAGTTTACTAAGCCGCTTTAAGGGTCTCGAGTCATACGAACCGCAGACGGATCCTGAGAAAACATTCACATTTATCATTCCGCACGTTACTTCTAAAGAAATGGATCTTAAGATTTCTGTTACTGCATTGCGTACTCAGAACGCGTTTAATAATAAACCCAATTTCTCATATGAAGATTTCAGTCTAGCTGAGGTAGGGCCTCCGTTAAAAGGCTGAGCCCGATTTAAAGGCGGTGATGTGGAATTAGATTCCATTACTGCGAAACAGATCGGTGCAATTCAGGAATATATAGTACGTACCAACATAAAGTCAGAAGATGGAATTGTGCTTACACCAAAACAAAGAGCGGAATTATCAGCTGCGATAAAAAATGAATACGTGCGATTAAAGGAAGTAGATGCGAATCTAAAACGATTTAAGGAATTGCCAATAGAGAGATAGCAGTTCATTCCATCCGGAATAATTCTTTCATTCGTGTTTTTTCTGGTTTTTGTGACTACCCTTTTTAAACCTTCATCCTACTTAAAACATCTTATGGCGACCTTGAAATTTGCAGATGACAGACTAAGGAATCCAGGAAGTGGTCCTGTAACCGGAAACCAACGCTATTGTACTGTTTTAAGTCCGTTAAGAGACGAGCTTGAAGCACCAATTTTTACCCGTCCATTTGCCTCTCCAAGTGATCTCGAGATATCCGGGCTTAGAACAATGTTCCGACACCCAACCTCCGCAGTAATTAAAGAAGCTTTTTCAAAATGGAAAGCCAATCCAGACCGTTCAATCCGTGCAGAAATAGAAAACCTTTTGTTCGCAGCTGCAATAAGTATAAAGAACAATATCTTTGTTCGCCTAGGAGCAGTGCATGTGCTTGCAAAGACTGGTTGTTGCACCGACGATTTAAGGCGGGTGGCAAAATCTCTTGAGAACTCAGAACATCCAGGTGATATTCGAGTAAGGGTTGCGGCAATAAAAAAAGTTTCTCAATAACAAATCAGAAAATCAGCGCGCTCAGTGTACTAATGCGCTCAAAACCCCAAGCAGTTGCGGCCTTCCCGCAAGAACCTTTGCAACCGGTCCGGCAAACTGGCCATTCATAATCTGGTTGAGATCAGAATCATTGATTGTGTTGAAGATATAGTTAAAGTCGTCATCACTTACTTTTTCCATTACTTTTCTCAACATGAGCCGTTTCGCCACTTTCCTGCCAGGTCCGTCTCTCCAGATTTTTTCATATTCAAATAGTGTTTGTTTTGAATAATCTTTTTTTGCGTGTGCCTTTAGCACTACATTCGCAGCCATTATTCCGCATTCCATTGCAAGCGCGATTCCGCCGCCATGGATTGGGTCAACCTGCTTTGCCGCTGTCCCAATTACCATGAAATTATCCTTCACGAATTCAGTGAGCGGGGCGCCAACGCTGATCACCCCTCCAAAATCAAGGAGCGTGCTCGCCTCATCAAGTTTGAGGTGCGGATTTGCTGCAATAAATCTATCAAGTAAAACCTTTGGGTCGCATCCTTTCATTCCGCCGAGCTTTGTTCCGTTGAAACTCGTTCCTCCGATTCCAATGCCAACATTTGCCTTGCGATCTGCCTTTGGAAAAATCCAAACATATCCGCGTGGCGCGATTTCATTTCCAAAATATAATTCAATGAGGTTCTCATGGTCATACGGTTTCATTTCATACTGGTAACACGTATCAACATCATATGGCTTGTGAACAGTGTCAAATCCGGCCTTTCTTGCAATCATTGATTCCATTCCCTCTGCAGATATTACGAGCGGAGCGCGAACGTCATATGGTTCTCTTCCGCCATGTGACAGAACTACTCCGGAGATTTTTCCGGTCGTGCCATCTCCTTTGTTTTCCCTAATTAAGTCAATTGCACGCGTATAAGATCGGACTTCCGCCCCTTTTTCAACTGCTTTTTCAGCAAGCCATTTATCAAATACCTTTCTTTCAAGAACCCAGCCCTTTGTTTCATCGCTTTTCCAGGTGATTGATTTTCCGTTGGGGGCGATTACCTTTGCACCGACTATTTCTGTGGAATATGCGTGTCTTGGAATATCCAACTTTTGAGAGTGAACCTCGCGTTCGCCCAATCCCTCACCGCATCTTACCGGAACCCCGATTTCCCTTCGCTTATCCACGACAAGAACGTCCATTCCGTCCTGTGCGGCTATTCTTGCGAACGTGCTGCCCGCGGGTCCTCCGCCAATGACGATAACATCGTAATCTTTTTTGTCAGTCATGAGTATCACCAAATTCGTTAGTTCGTTATCCTGCTCGCAATTTTGTTATTTCTATTTTTTATCCGCGCCCTTTTCACTTTTTTTCTTTGGGTGCATCTCAATAACATTCGCAGGACATGTCCTGACGCATATTCCGCAGTCAATACATTTTTCAGGAAAATGCTCCATTCTTGTTCCAATGAGCTCTATCGCATTAGTTGGGCATACAGAAGAGCATCCGACGCAGAGAATACATCCGTCGTGTTTTATGGTTATCATAATAATCACTAAAGCGGAATAAGTAATCCGTTAATTGCTAAGAAGTTAAGCGGAATTGTTTAAATTGTTTTTGTTCCGCCAGTTGCCGCTCGTCCGGCTCTATTTTTTCAACAGCTCAACAATCTTCTTTCCGAACGCCTCTGCGCTTTTCGGTCCTTCTGCAGTTACGATATTCCCATCAACAACTACAGGGTCTGAAGAATATTTTACTCTTTCATCTCTGAGTATCTGCATGGATTCAGGAGTCCTAAAGACTGTTGCTTTTACTCCGCCAAGAAGTCCTGCCTTTGCAAGAACTGTCGGACCAAGGCAAATGGCACATACAAGTTTTCCAGATGCGTTAGCATCCCTTAGCATGGAATTCAATTCATCGCGGTTCCACAAGGAAGAGGTTCCGGCACCACCGACAACAATTACCGCGTCATAAAACCCAGAATTGGTTTCACCAACCCCGAAATCGGGTTGCACCACTGCACCCTTCATCCCAGTTGCCTTTGCGCGGGAAAGGCTTGCAATTTTTACTCCGTAACCAGCAGCCTCAAAAATTCCCTTAGGCACAAACAGTTCCTCGTCCCTGAAATCCTTTTGGGCAATAATCATCAGAATTTGACCCATTGTAATCCCCAGATGCTATCTCACGTCAGAGTTATAATAGTTTTGGTTTTACTGCGAGCCGCAAAGTTTATCAAGTTCCTTAAGAGACATAATTCTTATGCAATGTTTCTTCACATGCGCATTGCATGATTCTATAATTTCCTGCACTACTCCCGCTTTCACTAATTTTGTAGTAAATTTTTTTCTATCCGATTCTTTTATCATAAAACCACTCTCTATTTCTTCCTCAGCACCACAAACAAATGATCCTTGTCAAACGGCTCCAGTTTCATTTTTTCCAAAACTTCAAAATGAGTGGAAAGCTGATCCAATACTCCTGCAAATGTTTCCTCGGGCTTCTTGGTTACGTCTATGCTCTGGCTTTTTATCGCAATCATTGCGATTCCGCCTTTTTTCAGGAACATTTCCGAGTTTTTGATCAGTATCTCATCCTGATTCGGCTGGGAAACGTCCTGATAAATAACATCTACCTCACCGACTTCCTCATAAGAATCTGGTTTGTTTGCATCTCCGAGAATCGGAATTATATTCTCCCGTCCTTTTTGTTCGGCGAGTCTTATAAGAGACTTCATACAATGTGCTGAAATCTCAACCGCGTAAATCTCTCCGTCTGGCCCAACAATATCCGAAACATGGGACGGCGTAGTACCGGTTGATGCCCCAAGATAAAGAACTTTTGTTCCTTCCGAGAATGGAAATGTTTTCATGCCTTTCCTGATTGCTGCAGCCAGCTTTGAGCGAAACGGATCCCATGCGCGATATTCTGCTCCTTCTTCGCGTATCAGCCTTTCTCCATAAACTGCCTTTCCCGGAACAGCATTTTTTGTGGAAAGAAATTTGTCTATGAAATAAACTCCTTTGAATAGTTCTTGCATCTATATCCCAAGCACATTTATGTGAAGGTGGGCTTAAAAGCATTCCCAACAGTGTTTCATCACATTTTTAAATAAAACTACACAAATCTATCAATATGTATAAGAGGCATCGCCATCATTCGCTGGTTTTACACCCTATTGGAAGAGCTGCATTTATTTTTGCCCTTGGTGCAGCGACTGCAGTGGCCGTAGAAACATCTTATCTTTATTATAAGGAACGACAACGTGCAGAAGAAGAAATCTCACGGGCTGTTTCTACCAGGTTTGAAGCGATAAAAGCTATGGCAAATGCAGAACGGCTTGCACGACAAGTTCTTCAGCCCCTGGCAGTTGATATGTCAGACCGATTCGCAGTTCACGGAGTTTTAAGGAAGATTTTTGGTTTTAATTATGCAATTACTGTTCTCTCCGGAGTAAAACCAACCTCTAATCATGCATACGAGAAGATTTTCAGAATGTATGATTGGATGCAAACCAATATCGTCTATGAACCTGGAAATGCTGATAATGAGGATAAAAAGAGTTCTCTAGAGGTTATTGGATCCGGCAAGGGAAATTGTTATGAACAGATTACGTTGTTGAATGCCCTGATCAAATCTGTTTTTCCATTTATGCTTACACGATTTGTAGTAACAGAGGAGAATATTCTTGGCGATCGCCACACATATCTGGAAGTTTCTTTAGGAAAAGTCGCAGATTCTAAAAAAATCAAGGCAGAGCTTGTTAAGCTGTTTCAGGAGTACTATGGAATGAGTAAAGAGGGTGCATTAAAGCAGGTTAGATCGGGGGTTTCCACAGATGGAGAAGATCTTTATCTTCGTCTGGATGTCTCTCTGAAACGTGCGAATGGGGATAGAGAAAGGCTTCCGAGCATACCCGGAGACAGCTGCGTAGTTGCAGAAGGCTGTCTGAGTTCCAGGATCTCGTATGAGCGTTGAGCAGCTTCGCGAAACCTTTAAATAACCGCCCTTTCTTAAATACATAAACCTCTCTGAGTTGCAACTGGGAGGCGGGGATTAGCTAATTAGTAAGTATTTCGTGCATATTGGCCCATGCAAATGTTTGACTAGAAGGTGAACTCGATATGGTAATTGCGTTGGATGTTGATGCGAATAAATTAATCGGCGGTGTTGCCGACAAGCTGAAGAAGATGGGTATTGAAAAGCCCGCATTTGTTGGTCTTGTAAAGACAGGTTCTCATGCAGAACGTCTTCCTGAACAAGCGGACTTTTGGTTTATCCGCTGTGCGTCAGTCTTAAGGCAAGCGTATGTCCGTAATGTTATCGGAACAAATCGTTTGCGCAGACACTATGGTGGAAGAAAGAATAATGGTGTACAGCCAGAACATAATGCTCCAGCCGGTGGTTCAACAATAAGAAAGGCAATGCAGGCCCTGGAAAAACACGGTTTGCTTGTCAAGAAAAACCCCGGAAGATCTTTGAGTGCAAAAGGAAGAAAACTCCTCGATTCTGTAGCAAAAGAATTGAGTGGCTAATCGGCGATGGAAATGGAAGATGAAGGCGACGATGTCCGTTCAGAGCAAATCCACAAACGGAAAATGCTCGCGCAGCAGAAACGAACAGAAGCAAAAAAAGCAGAAGAGCAGTTGAAATCGACTCTTCGTATGGTACTTGACGAGCCGGCGTATGCCAGAATTATGAATGTTAAAATGGCAAACCAGCAGATGTTTACTGCGGCAGTTCAATATCTTTTGCGCGCCTTTCAACGGTTCCAGAGAAAAATAACCGAAGAGGAACTTCTCGCTGTTCTTCGCACGCTCAAGGAACGAAGTGAAAAAAATACAAGAATTACGTTTGAAAGAAAATGAACAGTTGTTCATGAAAATTTATGGGTGATATTGATGGGGCATAAAGAATTAACAAAAAAGATGCGTCTTGCAAAAGCAGAAAGGCAGAATAAACGCCTGCCAGTGTTTGTTACAATAAGGACAAAACGAAAGGTTCAGGCAAACAACAAAAGGCGTACATGGAGAACCGATAAACTCAGAATAAAAGAGTAATCTAAAAACTGGTGATATCATGGCAGAAAACAAATCTGAAACATTATATTCAATGGGTCTTGGGGATGCCTACAAGGTTTCCCGGGAAAAGAGAGCCGGAAGGGCGGTATCTCTCATAAAAACCTTTGTCGCAAGACATTCGAAATCAACCATTTCAAGTGTGCGATTAAGTACTGCACTCAATAATTTTATTTGGACTTACGGAGCTGCGAATCCAATTCGTCATCTTAAGTTTAAGGTTTCCAAGGAAGGAGAAAAAGTCGTGGTAAGGCTTCCTGATGAGAAATCCGAGGAAATAAAGAAAGTTGAGGCAAAAAAAGAAGAAAAGCCAGCCGCAAAAGAAACTGAAAAAAAATCAGAGCCAAAAACTGAAATTAAAAAAGAAGAGAAAAAAACTGACAAAAAAGAAGAAAAGGCTGCTGAACCGAAAGTCCAAAAAGAACAAAAATCCGAACCATCTGTTCCAAAAACAACCAGTGAGAAAGAAGCAAAATGAATTAAACTGAACCAAGGTTTTCTAGATGAACTCGATAGCATATTATGGAAATCCCTGGGTGGGTATGTTTGCAAAAACGAATAATTCAATCACAATTGTTCCGGTTGATGCGCAAGACAAGATGATTGATATAATAACAGAAAGACTTGGTACATCCGTGATAAAAACATCAATTGCGGAATCAAATATCTCCGGTCTGTATTGCGTAATGAATTCAAGCGGAATGGTTGTTCCGAATATAACCACGGATGAAGAGATTTCTTTTCTTAAGAAATCCGGTTTGAACATTTACCGTTCCAAAGAAATCCAAAACGCGCATGGCAATAATATTGTTGTCAATGATAAAGGCGGCATTATAAGTGACCGTATTACCAGGGAAGAAACCCTGCGGATGCAGGATACTCTTGGCGTTGATTTGGTCCAAATACAAATTGCCGGATATCATACTGTCGGAAGCTGTTGCATTGCAACTAATAAGGGGTTTTTGACCCACTTTAAGACAAGTGAAGAGGAATTTTCAGCAATAGAAAGCGCACTCAAAGTCCGCGGTTCAAAAGGAACTGCCAACATGGGGGCAGGCTTTGTTACCCTGGGTGTAATTGCAAACGACAAAGGTTATGTTGCCGGCGCGGCAACAAGTGCGTTTGAACTTGGAAGAATTGAAGAGGCATTGGGACTAATATAATTGTTTAACGTTCATAAATTGTTTAGCATTCCTATGAATATTTTTGAGGTGAAAATATGAAATTCGAGATATCTGGTTCGATAAAACTTGGTTCTAGCGTAAGGCCATTTGTAAAGGAAGTCGAGGCAAAGACCGAAAACGATGCAAGGGAAAAAATCCTGAAGCTGTTCGGTTCTCTGAATGGGTTAAAAAGGACAAATGTTTCAATTAAAACCGTACAAAAGGGTGCATAAATGGTAATTGGCAATCCGTTAGGCATGGAAGAAGAAAGACAGAAGCTTTCATATGAAGTTGCAGTTTACAGAGAACAGCTTAGGCTTCTCCAGCGCGAAATGGAGCGTATTACGCTTACTCTTCTTGACCTTAGAAATGCGGAAAAGACTGCAAGTAATCTTAAGGATGGTTTATCCCTTGTTCCAATAGGGGGTGGGGCATTTCTTAATTCTGATATAAATTCGCACTCACTTCTTGTTCCAATTGGCGCAGGTTATCTTGTTCAGATGGGCAGAGAGGAAGCTGCCCGGGAACTTGCACGAAGAATCGAATCCACTGAAAAAGCATTACACAGGCTGGAAGAAGAGTTTGGCGGAATAAGCGGAAAGCTCAATTCCATCGGAACAAAACTCGGAACCCTCCAATCAGAAATGGCTCTTAATAAAAGAGTCGAAGACAATATTGGAGAAGATTATATCTAATCGTTTTCGTTTTTTTATTTCAGATTTTTTAATGCGACCATTCGGGTGCTTCATCCATGTTTGACCTTCTAAAGAAAAAGATTTCGAATTTTATTGGAGGATTGACAAAGCGGGAAGAAGAAAAAAAACCAGCAGAAGTTCCAAAAGAATTATTGGAGGAAAAGAAGAAAGTTGAAATAGAATCATCTACCCCTATTTTGGAAATTAAACAAACAGAACCAATTCAAGAAACGCAGGAACACGTTCCAAAAGAACAGAAACAGCAAATTTCCAAATCTGTTCTAAAGCCATTAGCGCGTGCGGAAATAAAAAAAGAAGAAAAGAAAGAAGAAAAAAAACAGGCACAGAAAAAAGAGCAAAAGCCAGAAATAAAAGAACCTGAAAGAAAAGAAGAATCGCAACCAGCAAAAAAACAAGAACCGCGACCTGAGAAAAAACAGGAACTTTGGGAGCCAAAAGAACAAAAAGAACGGAAATCCGAAGTAAAGCTTGGATTAGCCGGTCATATAAAAGGACTTGTTTTCGGGGAAATCGAAATCCAAAAATCAGATGTTTCAGACCTTTTAGATGGCCTTGAAATGGACCTTTTAGAGAGTGATGTTTCCTATTCTGTTACAGAAGAAATCAAGCAGGACATGGAGAAGAAACTCGTTGGATTAAAAGTGAAACGCGGGGATGTTGGCAAGTCTGTTCGCAACACAATCAAATCCTCTCTTGTTCGTATTTCTGGAGAAAAAGAAGGGGCCGATATTGTTGAATTTGTTCACAAAGCAGAAAAGCCAGTTCCGATAATGTTCCTTGGCGTGAACGGTGCCGGGAAGACAACTACAATAGCAAAATTCGCGAAACTTCTGATGGATAATGGCCTAAAGGTTGTTTTTTCCGCAAGCGATACATTTCGGGCAGCTGCCATCGAACAGATGGAGGTCCATGGAAATCGTCTTGGTGTGCGAGTAATCAAACGACCTTATGGTAGTGATCCAACTGCAGTTGCATTTGATGCTGTCAATCATGCAAAAGCCAGTGGAATTGACGTCGTACTCATAGACACTGCCGGAAGACAGGAAACAAATCAGAGTCTCATGACCGAACTTAAGAAGATGGTCCGTGTCATCAAGCCAAAGCTAAAGCTCTATATAGGTGAAAGCATTGCAGGAAGTGCAATTATCGATCAGGTAAATGAATTTAACAAAGAGCTTGGAGGGATTGACGGAGTAATTCTCACAAAACTGGACTGCGATGCAAAGGGCGGAGCGGTTATTTCAATTCCGCACGCTACCGGAGTTCCAATTTCTTATATCGGAACTGGACAACAGTACTCGGATTTGGAGAAGTTTGATGCGAATAAGATTATCGGGGCAATTATTGGCGAATAAGCTACAGATTCTTCCTAGGAAGTTAAACCAGTCCCCTCAGCCCCTCACACGCTTGGCAACTTTGTCTTTTCCGTTCACCGGAGCTTTGGTTCATCCGATCTCTTATTTATAGAATAAGGATTAAAAGTCCACTGGGGAATAAGATACACATGGTGGAACCATAGACAGTCTTCTCGGTAAATCCAAAATTGTCTTATTTTTCTTAGCTTATATCTTTTTCACCTTCTTGGTATTAGCAGGAGCAATTGCATCGGGCTCATTTATTCTTAATCTAATCTGGATAAAAAATACAGTTACTTACGGGGAGGCATTAACCTGGGGCGCTTATTTGACTGTTCCTTACCTCATTTTGCGATATTTGTATCGCTACAGAAATAGAAATTTCGAAACATAAGATGCGAGGAAATCTACCTACACACTCTTTTTCTGCCCGGCAAAGAACAAGTATCCAACTACTACAAGTGCCAGTATTCCGATTATAACCACTATCCAAAGCACGTTTATCTCCTGGGATTCAACAACAAGTGGGGTGGAATTTTTCATTACGCTCAATAAGTCAAATTCAGCAGTATTTCCCGATACGGCCGCAAAGTAATTTCCTGCCTCTGCCTTTACTATCTCCCCAGGCATTTCAACAGAGTAAATCAATCCCAGTCCTTGTACCTGTTCAAGTCCTTGTGCTGCAATAGACGTGTCTTCAGCCTTTCTCAAATCTATTGCCGTCATTTTCAGAGGTATACCTGAACCATAGGGGCTCGCAGCTATTATTTTCTGTTGTGCCTGTAATTCCTTGGAAAATTTATCTACTGGAATTTTATTTACCTTCAACGTATAAGTAGTATATGGAATACCTTCTTTTGCTTCAAAAGTATAATACCCGTCTTTTGTGGTGAATTCTTTTTTCATTACCAGTGAAAGGGAGTCAACACTGCATTTTGTCAGAGGGTCTTTTTCTTCAATTCCCAAACATACCTTTTCAATCAGGGCTGCCACTTCCCCAGCAACATCTTTTTTCTTATATTCGTCATTTATGAGTTTTAAATAACCCGGATACTGTACGAGGTTTGTTTTGCTTTCAACAACGGAAGTGCCGTCGCGCTCCATCTTTTGCGTGAATGTTTGAGTTACGCATCCCGAAAGGACCAATACCGCGACTGCGAGAATTAGTATTAGTTCTCTGTTCATAATCAAAATATGCTAATTACATTTATAAATCTGCTAGTAGAATCACTATTTATGACCAAGTTATCTCATGCCGTACGTGCAAAAGTGCTAGAGCACAGAATGCTGGTTGAGCAAATTGAGAAAAAAGAGTTCGGCCTTGCAGATCAGATTTCTGCACCTGACGAGCTTCAGCAGCCGGAGATAAGAATCCACGAGCGTGTTCTTTCCGACATCCAGTATAAGGGAATCGTTGCACGCGCTGTTGGAAAATCCTTTGAGGAACGATGCTTTGTTGCAAAGAAGGATATGGATCGCTTCGCTCTTATCTACAATATGGACCGCTCCCGCTCGCGCGTAGATGTAATGAATCGGCTTATTGCTTTAATGAAACGGGGCCATGCGTGGGAAAGTTCACAGTCACGCAGGCTGCGCAGGCAATACAAGGAAAAAGCAGCGCAACTGCTTGACATGCTTGACAAATGTGATTTCAACGATGAATTTTTTGCTGATGGGGCTGTGATTGAGCTTGCGGATATTGCCGAGCTTGCGGCTGAGCATCTCGAATTCTGTTCGGCCTCGGCTATTGTTGATAAAAAGCCGAAGAAGAAAGGTGAGGTCAAATCCGGCGATGCCGCATTTTTTCAGGAACTTTATCATCGCGGAAAGCGCGCGGCGGTTTTCGGGATTTTTGACGGCTTTATTGACGGAAAGGGAGAAGACAGCAAGCCATCCACGCTCGCACTCGGTGTGTTGAAGGAATATGTTGAGAAATTGCGCGACGTGGAAGATGCAAGTCAGATACTTCATATTCTGACAAAATATGCAAACGAGGCCGATGCAACTATCAGCGATTCAATGACTAACTTTGGCGGGACAACAGCGTCTGTCGGGGTTGTTTTTGGGAAGAGGCTTGCATATCTAAATCTTGGGGATTCCCGCATTTACGGGGTTTCAACCGATCGCGGAAATGGGGCATCTGTAACAAAAATTACTACAGATGATGGAATCTGCGGTTCAATCGATAAAGGAATTCATATAAACGAATCCGCGTTTTTCCGGGAAGCAGAATTCCCTCACGTTTATATCGGTTCGTTTAGTCAGCAAATCCGCGGGAAATATTCCGGCAAACGTGTTCTTCACCCGGAATTCCGGCTTCGCAGTCCGAACATAGGTCTTGCCGATCTCACGGATCTTGACATGCTCGTAGCAATCAGCGATGGAGTCTGGCGTCAATTACCTTTTCGCTGCAGGAACGGGGCGATAACCGCAGCCTCTGGGGAGGAAACTATTGCGGAACTTATTAATTCGATTGATCGTCCGAATCCGCAAAAAGTTGCGACTTCAATCTATGAGCATGCCCGCGGTCAGATGTTCGGAAAGAAAAAGATTATCGGGGATTATCTTTCAATGCCAAGTCCGGAAGATTCGGCTGTTGTTGCACTGAGCATTTAATATTTTAATTTTGATAAAACCGATTGAAGATACTCTATTTGTTTTATGGTCGCACGCCTTTCTTCATTCACAAATTGTGGGTTTGATACCTCGCTGCTTGCAGCGTCCACAATTTGTGAAGTAGTGACCGAATGAGCGCATACCCCACTGCTTGCAGTGGGGTCTCTTCGGTCACTTTGATCTGTTTTAAATGAATCGTGCGCCGTAGGTTTCAAACGCAGTTGTAAATAAGTGATTTCTGATTCAAGATTCTTTCGCATAGTAATGACTTTCTTAAATAAAGTGCTCCGCCAGTGCGGGATAGCATCAGCTTTTATCGCCTTATCCAAAATGTTCACTGCACGTTGTGATATATCTGGAAATTCAGCTCCACCATATATACAATTTTCTAAACAGGTAAATATGGCACCAAACGAAAACGGATCCAAAATGGGGCTACATTGAGCGAACGCAGCTTCGAGGTGTTCCATGGCATCTGGAGTTTCAGATATCTCCTTTAAAATTAGCGAAGGTTGTTTCACGTTACTTAACTTCCGAACTGCCAATCTTTTTCCTATTTCCAGATCACCTTTTCGAACTTCCGGTGGCAGGTGAGGCCGTCCTTTGAGTGCACCATCTAGCAGTTTACCAGCACGAATTCCACCCGGACTAAATCTATGTGTCATTTTATTTCCCACTCGTTCTAAGTCCCTTCACATTCCGGGCATGTCCCGCTCGCGTGCATTTCGCATGCCTTAAGGAGACATTCTAATTTTGTTCCTGGACGCATTAAAGATGGGTTGAGATCGGTGTACGGGTGTTCACTCCCTTTATCAAGAACAGATACCAACTCGTTAGAATATTTTACATCTGGATACCGGGTTTTCCAGTCCTGCCTATCCATCTTTGCAATGCCCATACGAAATCCAACCTCTCCCTCCAATGCCGCGTGGATTATCTCGCGCAGTGCCGGGTCGTGCGTCATACGAAGCAGGGCTTGAAATATCCATTCGTTTTGAGGATGGCCAAGGACCAGGGCAGGGACAATTATATTTACTGATTTTTTCCTTGCACCGCAATTGGCAGTCCTGTCCGCAATAATATTAAGAAGAATATCTGCGAACTCTAATACTATTGTTGTATCTGTTTTCCATCCCTCGATTTTAATATCAAACAGGAGCCTGGCGATTTCATGAAAACTATCTGTATCGAGCCGCACAGCGCTCAGGATCTCAATAAACCATTCTCTTGAGCCTGTTGCATGCCGAGGTGCCTCTCTTGTTTTGGGAATCCCGAATTCCGGCCTGCTTCCCGGAGGCGTACCTACCTGTTTTGGAGCTGGTGCTTGAATCGGTCCGACCATGTTTTCATCTCGTATTCTTTTACATTATTTATTCTCTAGCATCCCGGCATTTCTTCGTAAAGTGCCTGTCCGCATGTCTTTTTGACTTCCCTGACTGAGTTTCCAAGCGGTGTATCCTTTTCATGCGCCAATCCGCCATGTTTTGTCAATTTCCTGCAGACATCGCCGATTGCAAAAAGCGTGCCAAGGCCGACTGTTCTGCGAAGGTCTATCCTTCCATCAAAGCTTAGTGGAGCCACATCTTTGCGTTCGTTTATTCCCCTTCTCAATAATTCCATTGCCATTTTAGATAATCTTTTGTTTTCCCTGCCTTTCATGCTAAAAGATTTTGGGTTAAACGCAGTGCTGACAATCATAAGCCATGCTGCGTCTTTCAGCATTTCATTGTATAAAGGAGGCCGCTCTTCCGCCCTCATTTTTTTAAACAAAAACCTTGCAACATCCTTTATCCTTTCTGGCTCTTCATGAAGTTCCATCATAACATGTGTCCGACCGCCCAATACGCCTAAACATCGTCCGACCATTTCATTTCCGCGTTCAAACGATGGTTCGCAGAATTCGCACTCACCCAATGTCAGATGGGACTGGCAGGCATCAATGAATCTTTTTGCCATGACCTTTCTTTCAGGTATGACCTGTCCACGTATATCATGACACCCGAAAAATCGTTCTCTTCCCTCGGCTTTTGCAGGTTTCATAAGCTCTTCAAGCATTTCTTTAAGGAGTTTTACCAGACCCGCGTTTCCTCTATGCAAAATCTCTTTTAGTTTCTGTGCCGCTTGTTTTTGCACCTTTTCATTCGGTGTGCCACCAGTTTGCGTATGCCCAAATGCCCCCATATATAATTGGTTCAATCCCATTGCCCGGGTATAGTGACTCGCCTTGCTGGAAAGAACTGCTTGCCCGACCGTTTCTATTACATAAGGTGTTTCATGAAACGTATTAACCGTGCCCCACATCCACAATGGACTCCCAACACCTTTCATTATATTTGTGATTCCATCCTCAACCATAATATGCCTAAGAGGTCTTGGACGCGCGCACGAAGGTGGTCTGTGTTCTGTTCGCAGTTTGCGCATATTATTCACATCACTCCGTCTCAATCCTTGGCGCAAGGAAATACGCAACCTTTGCGCCTTCAATCTCATATTCCACCCTTAGCGGCCTGTCAGTTTCCAGATTAAGTGTGACCATACTGCTGCCAGAACTTGCCTTTACAATATCCTCAAGATATTGCAATGGGAATGTTGCTTTTGCATCCCCGCTTACGTGGATTTCCCCTATTGCAGGGCTTCCCTTTTCAAATTCCGCTTTCACGTCTCCCCCATCGCCCTTTACTTCAACGGTGAATGAGTCGCTTTCCAGTACAAATCTCACATGCGAGCTTACAAGTTTCGCGTCCTTCAGTGCTTCTTTCAGTGCGTCTGCTCCGACTTTTACAAAGCTTTTGAATTCGATCTTTGGCTCTCTTTGCACTCCCTCGCCAATCTCAAGAAGCGGGATTTTGAATGTTCTTTTCTTTTTGTCCATTATGAACCGCACTACGAGCCGTCCTTCCTCAACGCTCAGTTCTGCCTTTTCTCCTTTGTTTCCGCGCGAAAGGACATTGCTTAATTGTGCCATATCTAACCCAATCTTCATCGTATCTTCAACGTGGTATTCTACAAAGGACATTTTTGGCATGTGAAAAGAAACCATTGAAATCTGAGAAGGGTCCATTGCGCGCAGGGATAATCCTTCAGGTGTTATTTCAAACTGTCCTTCATCCACAAGATTCACTATGGCATCCATTGCCGACTTAAGAGCAGGTGCTTCATTTACAACTAGCTTCATATCATAACCTCCCAAAATAATTAGTTAAATCTGTTTCTGCGGAAAATAATTTAAAGGCAGGTGGTTGCGGGGTTATTGCTCTGGTCTTTGTCGTCACAGTCTTTGAATCAGCAGCATCGGAACAATATCATAGATGTTTGTTGCATCGTGCCTTATCAGGTTCGCCCCGATTCTATTCGCTTCTTCAAGACTTGTTTGGATCAATCTCGCGCGTTCCGGTTCTGGAACAAATTTAAGATATCCCTGATGTATCGGTCTTTTTTCCGCGACATCAGTTACTACTTTCTCAGCACCAGGAGTCACAAGATACCCGATAATCGATACGAGCTTTAGTCCAATTCCTTCAAGATATTTTGCGAATCCGCTTTCGTTCGGCTTAGGTGTCGCGGAATGCGCCACCGTATTGCGGACAACCTCTTCCTCGCTTTTTCCGGTTTCTGCCGCAACATGTCTGACAAGCGTTGCAATGTAGTGTTTGAAGAACGGATGCTCGTCTATTGCGTATTGCGAGCGGTTCATCCCATCCACCTGTAATTCCGGGTCAACATCAAAAAATGCAGTTGAATAACCAAGATAAATATATTTTCCTGGAGCCACTGCATCGGAAATGTTTTTCAAATGTTCTGCTTTCGGGTAGCCTTGGTATTCTCCATCGGAATCTGTTTCTATCCAGTGCCCGGTCTGATATCCGTATACAAGCGAAAACGGGCCGTAAGCATAAAGATGATCTGGCGGGTCTATGAATTCAACCCGCGACTGGTATGCCCGAGATTCTTCCATTAATGGTTTCCAGAGCTCTCCTGGAAGCTGGTCAAGCCATGCTTTTGCTTCATCTCCGGTTGGATGGTTTCCAAGACAATATGACATTACCAACAATATTCCATTCTTCGGGTATCCTCTTCCGAATCTTAATCGTGCTACTGCCATTGCTTTATCTATCGGGTCAGTTGCCAAAACATCTATTTTTGCTGGCAATGCCGCGTCAAGCAGACCATGTGTTGATGCTCCCTGTCTGCATCCTATTTCCAGAACACGCATGCCATCTGTGAAAGGAAGCACACCCGCAAGGGCTTCACGTAATTTGGTTATCGCAGTTTTTGAACCGCTTCGGAATATCCCAGTTTCCAATTCGTATCTTTGTCCGCAGACTCCCGGAGGTTTACCACTTGCCGGATATCCTTCCCTGAACATGGTTTTGAAACTCATAAAATTCGCCTCATAATTAGTTGTTTTCATTTTGTGTGGAAAAGTTTAAATATCCTGCAATGTATAATGAATCTGGTTGATATAATGGAAAATATAACACTGGATGTTTTGTATTCGGAATTAAAATATCTACATAAAAAGATTGATTTCCTTGAGCAGACTCTAATCCCTGGGGTCGCAGCTACACAGAAAGACAAAGATCAGCTCGAAGAGGCGCTGCGTGAACATGGTCAGGGTAAATCTGTCAAATTTTCAAACATAAGGAAGGATTGAAATGTACGCGGTTGTTCTTTCCAGATCCGCGCAGAAAGGTTACGAGGATTTGAACGAGTACCGAGAGCGGGTAAACCATCTTCTTGACGTGCTTTCAGTAATCCCCCGTCCTTTTCAGGAGTTTGACCTGATAAAATTAAGCGGTATGGACAACACCTACCGAGTGCGAATTGGAAAATTTCGAGTAAAATATCAAATAAGAGAAGCCGAGCGAACAATTCTTGTTTTTTACTTGGGTCCGCGTGAAGGTGCGTACGACTGATTTTTGTATGGCAACTCTCAAGCTACTCTTGTCTCCATGTATTGGTCAGACTGGGACGGTCCGGTCATTGTTGCCATCTTCTCTTTCAACGGCTTTATTTTTAAACTGTTGCCTTAAGTATAATTCTCTGCATATTTGAGTAATTTGGAGAGTAATGTCCGTGAACTACATTCAAGCAAAAACACAGATCTATTCTCTGTTAAATTTATGGTATTCAAACGTCCTGTCGCCAGAGGCTATCATACAGAGAAATTTGATTCTAATCGTGTTGCACTCATCGGAGATCTTCATGAAAGTCCACAGCACCAATTAGCTGGTTTACTTACATTTTCTGATAAGGCGAGGGATATCGACAGAACCAAAAGAGTCTTAGTAGAACTTGGATGTGGTGTAGTTCAGGACATCAAACAGGCTGATGTGAGGGCATTTAGAGCAATTAAAATGTATTATGGGCTTGGGCAAGAACAAAGACGCATGAAACTCAGGGAAATCGCCCAGAAATTAGATCTTGGTTTGAATCCAGTTGAACCAATGTCTGGCGGAGATGTTTTTGAACTGATTGAAAAAGGTCTGGAAACTGCAAGGACTTTTACAAAACAAAGAGTAAGTCCCGCAGTCGCAACATTGGTTCTAAGGAGAGTTAATTACTCGCAGAAAGAAGCAAGTGCGCCAACAAAAACACGTGCTCCAAATTTGAAAGATGAAAAACCAGTTGTTTCAGTACCTAAAGTTTCTGCTGAAGAAAAACGGGTTGCATTTGAGAGAAATTTGACCAGTGTAATATCTGCAAATCCTCGTTATAAAGACGAAGATATTAGGGAAGTCCGACGAATTGCGATGGCTGCGTTTGATGGCTGCATAGACAATTCTGGAAAGTTATCCCAAATATTAGCGTCTGTGCGCATTGCTGCTTTCCCGGTTCATCTGGGTATACTTGTAAAAAGAATTATTGTTGGCAGAGAGGTTTATACAAAACCAAGGAAAAATGCCGGCTCTGGAAAAGATGAAAAAATAGATTTCCACTGCAGCGATAGGCGTTTCCTCAAAGGTGCACTTGGATTAAGTGACCTGCAGATCACACTTCTCGGTCAAGGAGATGCAAGCGTCAGAAAAACTGCAAAGGCGAGTCTCGAAGCAATACGAGGAACTGTGGCAGATGTACCCGATATCTCACAGTATTTTAGTTTGGTTGAAGACTTATTTGGATTTGGTAAAAAAAGAGCAATGCCCAGGGTGAAAGTTGCGGCAAAACATAAGATACCGTCTCCTCAACTCATCGACAGGCTTAATGATGCAATGTGTTTTGTTGCAAGTGCGGCTAAAAAGGATCTCACAGCCGAGAAAGATTGATTGGGGATTTGAATAAAAACCTAAGCAAAATTTTAGAATTTTTAAATGGGTTGTCTCACATATCTCAGAGTAATTATTCCATTGCGGTCTTCTTGGGAATATCCCCATTTACGTATTATATCTTGTCCGTACATAACCTCGTTTATGGCATTCAGGAGTCCAGCTACGTCCTGCCAAATATCATGGCGGAAGGATATTCTGAGCAGCTGTCCGATACCATCCACAGACACATCATTCATTGTTAGGTCTCCTGGAATATCTGAAACAGAATATCCTTTTTCTCTAAGTTTCATTACGAGTTCTTTTGCCTGTATTGCATCACCGGTTATTCCATGTCGTATCTTTACCACCAGATGATTCGGCATATCGTTAAGGAATCCCCTTTCAAATGCCGTCTGCAATGCACCGGTTACTTCAGGGGGGCGCATATCCCCACTTAGCAACAAAACTGGAGAGGTAATCTGATCTACAAGTTGAGATCCGGTCGAGTAACTGTTAGTTGGTTCAACAAGATAGCCTCCGAGTCTACCTGTGAATTGCATTACAGTATGATATGTTTTGTATCCAATCCTTTTGACCATTTCTTTTGCCCTGTCAAATAGGGCAGCATTCATTGAAGCAAGTTCTGGAAGGGAAATCCAATATCTGGTTTTTTCGATTGCATCTGGTCGAATGCCTAATCCAGTCTCTGGACTGAATTGGAATGCGATTTCAGGGTAATATCTATGTGCTGAGTTGCCTCCACTCCGAAAAGCATAGTCTCTGCCGCGTACTATTTCTTCTTTCATCGAAGCCATTATGTCTTCTCTTGCATATCCAATTCCAATTGTCGGCTCTGCAGCAAGGCCTTTTGACGAGCCGGCGATATGCGCCTCGCACAATTTGGTCACGTCATAATCCACTACCCCAAATGTATGCGACCCATCCAAAAATATAAGAGGAGGCCTTCTCAATACTCCTTCTCCAATTCCCCGTATCCTGTCAATCATTTGTTGTGTATATTCTTTTCCGAGAATTCTATCCATATGCTCAAACATAACTACGATATCTGTGTCTAGTTGAGATAAGTGATCTTTCATAACATCTATTCGTTTCCCCCCCTCAAAAACCTCCCGATCCCACCCAGGGATTTTCGTGGATATCAGGTCTTCCAGTTCAGAGATTTGTTTTGGACAAACTTCCTCATCTCCAATTCTCGCCGTTAGCCGAGCGTCAAGAAACGCGCGATGGATCTCCCGAAATGGCACAGAGCGATGGCCATAATTTTGGCGAGTCATTATCTTTGATAGTCTGTTTCGCATTTCATCAGGAAAAAATACATAACGCGCTATTGTCGGGTAGTTCATATCAGAAAAATAGAAAAATGGCGGCATAGTATGTCTTTTTTCCCCGTGTCGCACAGCATATATTTCATTGTTATATCTACCAAGGAATGCGAGAAATATTGGTATTGCTGCACAGGTGGTTGAATTCGCGAAAAAAACATTTTTCGGATTGCAGTGAAGGAGATTCGCTGTCTGCTCTCTGGTTTCTTCGGCAAGTCCGTATCCCCATCGTGCCACTGCATCAGGCCCACTATAGCATTGATCTTCCAGCCGTGCTCTTTCCAATCTATCCATGTGCACAGCAAGTTTTTCCCTTTCTGTTTCACCAAGTTTTTTCTGTAAATCATCAAACGTAGGTCTTCCGTTTCCTACTCCCTTTACTTTCTTTCCGGTTTCTCTGGCAATCCATTCCGCAGTATGCTGTGCAATCGCATGATACAAATCAGTTGCCCTTACCCCGGTGTGCCAGCTGAAGTATCTCCTTTGGTCTATGTCGTAAGGAGTAACTACTTTTCTTCGCATGAGTACTGATTTATATTCACAAAATATTAAAAATTGCGACTATCGCATGAAAACCAGCGTCCAAACCGCTCCAGAGCGGCGGTTAACTTAAGTATCAGTTACCGATATAGACATAACCATGGTTTTTTGCATGGTTTCCGATTTATCTTTATTACGTCAAAAAAAGAAACCGAAAAAGGGCCGCGTTTTCATTTCCCGCAAGCCTAATCAAAAGAAGCCAAAGGAAACCAATGAATCTAATTATGAAGGCGCGGGAATGTTCGTTTAATTGTGTCGTGGGATCGCACTGTTCTAACTATAGCAAACCACGAAACTAATGCAATCCTATCGTGTAATCCAAACGTATGCTACCTTCGTGGTTTGCTATGTAGTGAGACAAGAAAGTTTCGCAACAAGCTTGTCGCATTGCGACAAGATGCCCATTGTTGCGTTGTGCAACAATCGGGAACTTTCTTGGATCGCTATACTCACTAAACCTTTACCTTCCTCACAATAACTCCCGCCTCCTTTAACAGCTTGAGCGGAGCCTCTCCAAGCGGATATTCCGCATTATATACAACCTCTGACAGGCCGGAATTCAGAATCATTTTTGTGCACAAAAGGCATGGCGAGAAGGTAGTATATATCACTCCGCCCTTTATTGAAATCCCATGATAAGCTGCCTGCACGATGGAATTCTCCTCCCCGTGCGAGCAATAACAATCCTCCAGATTCTTTCCGCTTTCAGAGAATCCATTGCATCTTGGGCATCCACCCTCATCACAGTTTTTGCATCCGCGCGGGGTTCCATTGTAGCCGGTTGAGATAATTCTCTTGTCCTTCACTATCACTGCGGCAACCTTTCTTTTCATGCAGTTGCTCCGCGATGCCACAACTTGTGCGATTGACATGAAATAACTGTCCCATGACGGCCGTTCGATTTTGAACTGGTCCGAAATCTCCGCGAGCGTGCGGTCCACAGAATCATAAAGCGCAGCCAGATCGCCCTCGTTTTCAATCCGTTTGTCCGCGAGTTTCGCAGTATCGCTTAGGCTCTGTTTTGTTTTTTCCGCATTCTTTGCTTCAAGCTGCTCTATTCTCAGGAAAGCATCATAAGTTTTCGGATCTGCTTCCCTTCCACGTGATTTCATCCTTTCAAATCTCAATTCCGGAGATGCAGTAACATAAAGCAGTGTGAAGTCCTTTCTTTTTTTCAATTCCTCAACCTCACTCGGATTGCGGATTGAATCAATCACGTAATTGACATTCGCATTATCCATTACCTTCAGGAGCGTCTTTTTTGCAAGTATTCCCGGACCGAACTCCTCACGCAAGCCATTGCCTTTTGCAATTAAGTTTTCCCGCGTTACTTCCTTTCCTTCAGCAGTCAATTCCTCGCGGATCGCATCTGATAGTGATAAGTAGCAAAATCCTTTTTTCATCAAATGCTCGGCAATCGTTCCTTTTCCCGCACAATTTTCACCTGTTAGACCCAAAATCATGGTTTCACCTGTTAGACCCAAAATCATGGTTTCACCTCGCATTCTCCTGTTTCTTGACAATATAATCCGCTTATGAAACGATTATGATCTCCTGTCAATCTTGTTTCGTCAAAGAGCTCTTCAAACGGTTTTCCGATTTGCTCTTTTGAAAATTTTTCCGATGATGCCGTCCATATCCTGCTTAAATCTTGTTCGGTCGGTCCTGCGATGAGGTTTTTGATGCCTGCCCACGGGTGCTGGAGCATGTGCTCTGCAAGCAACTTGGACACCCCGGAATTGAGCCTGTCCTCTTGCGCTCCGCATGCACTTCCAAGATACTGCTCGAAGATGCTACGCAGTCGGTCATATTGCCGCAGCCCATAAGTAAGTTCGACCAGCATGGCAAACATTTCACCAGACCCTACGTGTTCTGAGAACCATTTATCGCCCATAGTTCTATATAATTCTAGGTGGGCAAGTTCGTGCGTCAAAACCTGCGCCCTAAACTCATTCAGTGAGATAGAGTAATCCTGCTCCCTGTTTTGGTGGAGATAAAATAATCTCATTATAAGAAGCGCCATCTGCACGAGTTCTGGCTGCAGGCTGCAATTTTGTGCAACATTTTCCGCAAGTGATTCAAATTCTGTCCAGGAAACCTCTTTTTTGGAGAGCGTATTTCGTACAATTGCCTGTACGGCATTTGGGTTTATTCCGTAACCAATCATCTTCTCCCATTGTTCCGGTTCGCTTAGTTTATTGCCAAGGTCTATTCGGTCATCAAACAGGTATATCCTGCCAGTGCTGATGGTGCTGGTCCCTATAACTGAGTGGCTGTATGCAATTTCAGTCTCTTCCAGGAGATAAACATCGTACGGTCCGACTTTTCCACGTGTTTTTACCTTTCCGAAAACAAATGTCAGATGTGAATTAATCGTATTAATGTCAAGAACGTATCCACCAGCTTCAACACTCTCGCTTACATCTGCTTTCTGCTGGTTTCCATTTTTGCCAATCCGCTTCCTTAACTGTTCCAGTGCAGCATGGATATCTCTATCTAGCTCGAATTCTAATTCATTTCTGAATCGTTCTACTTCATCCAGAAGACTTAAGCTAAACTTGCCATTTTTTATCCATTCGATGGTTGCCTTTGCGGATTCCTCAAACGTTCCGATCCGCTTTGCTGGTTTTTGGTTTTCTGGGGCATAGCATCTCAGAATAGCCGCGAACGGGGCGGTAGCTGCAGCCAGTGTAGCGTATGCGGAGGCTTTCAACACCTGTCTTCTTGTACTCATTCCTCCACCTGTTCTTTCGTATGAAAAGTCGCAAATGGGGAATCCTTATTATGAATTCCTTCTATTTCATTTATAACCGGAATGTCTTCTTTGCTTAGCATCTCTAGTCTCTCTCCCCATATCTTCAACTCATCGCTTGTCATGAACACATAAAGAACATCGCCTTCGCAGACTGTTTTCCCGAAATAAATATCATCGCAGGAAATCGCAACCTGCATCCCCGACTTTGCTTCGATAAGAGATTCTTTTTCATGTTGAATTGTTTTTATCTCTCCCACAATGTCTCCATTCCGGTTCATCAATCTGAACCCGCTTTTTATTCTTCCCCCAAGCACTTCTATTCCAAACACTGCTGGTTTACAGATTCTAAAGCAGCATCCAGAGAGAATTTTTATTTTTCCAGGCCATGGGAATTTTTCCAGTGCGAGTTTTTTCTCTTTCTCTTTTTCTTCTGCCACCCATTCTTTATATCGGTCAATGAGTGAGTATATGATATTGCTCCAGAGAATTGGGATTCCGTCCTTTTCAGATTCTTCCTTTGCTTCCGGCAGTGTTTCAACATTGAAAGCAAGAATCACACCAAGGTATCTATCCTCTCTTACAACTGCCTGCGCTTCCAGAACATCTTTTCTTGTTACTCTTCCAACCTTTGCATCCTTTACAGGTATTTTTTCCTCTTCAAGAAGTTTTACAAGTGCTTCCACAGAACCAAGAGAATCTGCGCGTACAATAACTCCATTTTCATTTCTTTCAACAAGTATCTGCTTCATTTTTTCTTCAAGCTCTTTTTTGTCTGCTTCGATGTTTTCGCTATTCGTTGCCGTGAACGGAGAACCCGGAATTGCGTCTTCCAAACCAGGAGCGAATATCTTTACTCCTCCTGCTGCAACAACCTCATCTACGTATGTATACTTTTCGTTTGGATTATTCATTGAAATATTTGGTTCTAATAATGCACGTACCTTGGTTGTTTTCGCGCCATCTGCAGTGAGAAACATTATTTCATCACCTTTTCTCAGGACGCCGTCGTACACTATGACATCGATGGTGGTCCCAAGTCCGCGTTCTTCCTTTACCTCAATAATGCTTCCCTTTGCCCTTCCGCTTACCTCGAATTTTAGGTCATTCTCAAGGAATTTTTGGGATAATCCGGCAATCAGCATAATCAGTTCGCCTATTCCCTCACGGGTTTTTGCACTGACTGGTACGATTCCAACCTGTGTTCTGAAGTCAGGAACCCTGTCAAATCTTTCGCTTTCCATTCCGATTTCCGAAAGCCTGCCGACTATCTCGTACAGTTTTTCATCCAGTTTGTTCTTCACGCCTTCCTGCTGTTTTTCAAGGGATTCAAAAAATGACTCTGTTTTTTGGGATTTCCATCCATGTATCGCATCAATCTTATTTGCAGCAATTATGAACGGAGTTTTGTATTGTCTTAGAATGCGAATGCTTTCCTCAGTCTGTGGCTGAATTCCATTGGTTACATCAATTACAAGAATTGCAAGGTCTGCGATGGAGCCACCACGCTCGCGCAAATTAGTGAATGCTGCATGTCCGGGCGTGTCTATGAAAAGAAGACCGGGTATTTTTAACTCAAATTTTGTCCTATCGGATACTTTTTTACTTACTTCTTTGAGATCTTCCTGTGAAAGATAACTTGCTCCGATCATCTGGGTTATTCCACCCGCCTCTCTCTTTGCCACACTGGAGCCTCTGAGGGCGTCAAGAAGTGTAGTTTTTCCGTGGTCTACGTGTCCAAGTGTTGCTATTATCGGAGAGCGGGTGTGAGTATCTGCCATCTGAATCACCTGATTGAGAAATTGTTGAATACGTTTATTGAGAATAAAAGAGGTTAAAAATCCGTAGATTTCCACTGAGACAAAGTCATAATCCCAGTCTGAACACATCCGAGTGCTGCTCAACTATTTTCTGCAGTTCGGGGTCTTTCCTTGCATCTCTTACGAAGTCCCTTACGAATCGTTTTCTGGCAGTTTCGCTCAACTGTGCTTTGACTATGATTCCCCTATCAAAATCTATACGGCAACAGGTGAACTGTTTGGTTCCTGTATCAAAGAATACTCCCTCGTTTCCATATCCTTTCATGACGTCGCCATCTGAGAGTCGTCTCGCAGGTCCTGGTCTGAAGGCCTCATCAAGATTACTTTCGAATACGCCTTCAGTAAGGCATAACTTAAGTATATGCATGTTCTCTGACGGTACTATCATCTTAAACGGAGATGGGACACTAGTTCGTCCTGATTTCGTGGTTTTACGCGCCAATTGTTTTTGAGTCATATTCCTACCTCTGAGTAATTGTTGCTAATACCATTTTGTTTCATAATGTTTAAAAAGTGTTACTAGATATATATTTGCGTTAGAATAGCCAGTAAATATCCCGAATAGTCAGTACTAGAATAGAATAATATGGTCATTGGGGACGTGATTTTATTGAGACATGTTTGGAGATTTAGGACCGCATTGATGCCGCACCAGGCAGCAGCACTTCCGCTTTATGAGCGTACTCTGAATGAGGCGCTTTTCGAGATGGCGAAGGCACAACCTTTTCACTCCGGTTTTAAGGTCGGTTGCGCGATTCTCAATACTGCTACTGGTCAGCTTGGATTAGGAAGCAATTCGGAATACGGAGCAGGTTATAGACAAGCAACAGCAAGGGCATTACACGCAGAGATGTCAGCAGCCGATAAGATTCTCCGCGATTCGAGTGCGGGGGATACGGTTGTTATTGCAGTAATCGGTGATGCATCGGGTCCGGTCACACCATGCGGCGATTGCAGAGATTATTTAAGCACATTTTTTCCAGGAAATACAGACATACTCGCAGCAAATGTAAATGGCGATGTTGATATCTTAACATTAACTCAATTATTGCCAAATACGTTTAGAATGGCGTTTTTGAATAATCTCTCCTATCACGAACAATTATTGCTGCGCGCAGCATCCTATTCATTCCAAAAAGGGTTTGTTCTTGAGCCGGGTTTGCGCGAAGGCGCAGCAGTATTGACTGCAAAAGAAAAGGTCTATATGGGTGCAAGGGTTGATACTGCCTCTTATCATCCGACTAGCGCGCTTGCGTCAGCTATTTCAGCTGCTGTTGCAGCAGGAGATGTTGATATAACTGCGATCGCGCTGATACCAAATACTGCTGACCTAAGCGGGCTTGAGCGCCAGCGAATATTTGATATATTTGATGTATTACACAAGCTGGATAGTGGAATAGTTTTTATCACAGATCCTGCTTTGAGGGTTATTCACCAAACTACGCCCAGGTTATTGTTTCCATATGGCTTTGGCATGGCAACTATAGGAAAAGACCAAGAGGTTCAGGCATTGATTGAAAGGTTGAGGGCACAAACAAGATAATACTTTGAGGGATAGACATGATGCAAATAGTAGTTACTCCGGTTCAAGAAAGGGCAGGTTCTATTGGCACAGCGGCAAGGGGCATTATCGAGGGAATTGCAATAGCGCATGCGAATGGATTAATCGATCGGCTCAGTTCTGGCACTGAAAAAGCAATCGTGGCATCAAGGCTTTTGAAAAGCGGAACATTGACAGACAAGGCCCAAGAGATGTTTGTAAGTATTCTTACAGAGCATGGAACTTACCAGCAACTTGTATCTGTTCTTGATTCAGGAAAATTGACATCTGGAGAAGCACTGGGCATTTTGAAGGCGAGAATACGTACGTTTTCAGACGGCACGGCATTACCCTCCAATTCATTCACTTATCATCCAAAAAAGTAGACAATGAAGTCTGACCGGATTTGCGGGCCTTTGGTTTTGAGTCCCGTGTTTTGAGTTTCGAATTTCGATCCCCCGGTTCAGAATTTTGCGGCTCAATTTTTGTTTCTATTTTTTTCTTTTCCACATTTTCCACAGTAACCCGTTCGGTTTTCTTCTTCCCCTGCATCGAAGTAATAATATGTTTCATCCTTTTTTCCCTGTTGAAAGATGACCAATGATAATATTCGTCCCGTGTTCCGCGTGTTACGAGGATGATTATTTCTCCTTCTTTGAACCGCCCGGCTCTTCCCCTGCGCTGGATAGACCGTATTTCGCTCGGAATCGGCTCATAAAATACGACTGAATCAACAGCTGGAATGTCTAATCCTTCTTCTCCGATTGATGACGCGACCAGCACGTTGAATACCCCCTCCCGGAATTCCGCAATAGTCTCTTCCTGAATCTTTCTTGTTACACCATCTTTTTTTCCGACGAACTGGCGTGCGGCTATCCCATTCTTTTTTAACTCATCAACAATCTTTCCAATCTGCGAGCGGTATTGCGCGAACACGATCGCTTTTTTTCCAGTAAGTTCGTTCTTGAAGAGGTTTACCAGAATACCGAGTTTCGGATGCTCCTCTGTTGTTTCGCACATTCTGAGGAGTTCTGTGAATTCCCTTCTTTTTTTCAATGCTGCAGCGGATTTTCCTTCCTTTTCATCAAACTTTTTGAGGTATTCCCGTAATGCGTGCACGCCCTGTGTCTCCAGTAGCTCTTCCATATGAAGAAGATTCATTAAGGCGAAATAATTCAACAAAAGAGGGTACTTTATTGCGTGCGGGATTGCAATAATCCGTTCACGCATTTTCATGAATAATCCCTTTGATTTAATTGGTGGTGGGAAACCCATCCCGCCCATCCGCTGCGCGTATTCGGAGATAAGTTTGTGGAGCGCGTCCTTTATTTTCTTCAGGGCAGGGGAAAGCGCTACGAAAATTTGTCTGACGTTTGACTTTTGGACATACGGTACAACGTCCGGGTCAGTATGCGTTCGGATTTCCACATTCGTTAGGAAGAGGGTGTCAAGAACTTCCTTAATCCGCTCGCGCTTTCCGCCTGGGGATGCAGTTAATCCGACAATCAATGCGTTTTCACGAACTGCTTCAGCAACAGATGTATATGCGTATTTACCAATTCCTCGATGACATTCATCCACAATCAGAAGCGAGACCGAGTGCGGATCAAAAATATTCTTTTCAATATCGTTCCGAATCGTCTGCGGCGTCGACACAATCACGGATTTTTTGTATTGTTCCGCGCGCATTTTCGGGGAGATTTCTCCGCTTATCAATGCAACCACATCTTCGCCAAGTCCAAGGGTTTTCATGACCGAGCTGTAATGCTGCTTTCCCAATGGTTTTGTCGGACTTAGAAAGAGGCATTTTCCACTGCCTTCGTTCATTTTTTGCTGGATAAGCATGAGTGCAATGAGCGTCTTGCCTAATCCCGTCGGGAGTACAACTAGCGTATTCCCATTCTGAATTATAGACTCGTAAATCGCGAGCTGGTATGCGCGGGGAGTTTGGGTGAGGGCCATCTGCTATCAATCAGAATTAGGCGGAAAGGTTGTTTAAGGCTTTTCTCTCTCGGTTTTTGAAAACAAGTTTAAAATTTTGAATACCAGTTTAAAAAATCATATCATCTTGTCGAAACATTGAACAAGATGTGGGTATATACCGAAATAAAGATAGGGAAAACTGGATGTGGATTTTGTTTATATCTCTCCCACTGCTCCACCATATTTAATGGAACCCAGAGCATCAAATCCGTCAAACTCGGTAGGCCTTCTTCGTTCCATTATTTGAATTCTTTTGCTCGCAGCCTCCTTAACATTGTCATCTAGTGAACTGGTCGCAATGGTGACCAATCTAAATCTATCCCGAATCATTCCAACCACATCCACTCTTGTAGTCCTATCCCTAGCATTAAGTGCAACAATCTCCAATGCCTCTTGGTTGGTTAATTCGTTTACCATTGTACTTAGTCTTTGAATAGCCGCACTTCGCCTACGTCTTTCTAGGCTATTGGCATCACTCACTAATCTTTTTACCTCTCTCGCACGTTCCCTAGCCTCGTTCCTTTGTTTAGCTGCTATTGAGGCAGGTTTTATCTGTAATCTATCTGTAAGACTTCTTTCCCTAAAACGAGCATTCATTCCAGAATCAATACTTTTACGTGCAAGCGCGTTTGTCATACTTCCACCCCAGAGATAAGATACTGCGTAGTGTTTAAAAATGATTGTGTGCGCAACTAATCAGCACTTCAGAACTGTCTTGATGCGACCACAGTGCGGGTTTGTTTCCGCCTTTCTTCTCAGGGCCCTTAGCTTTCCAGTGAGCTCCCGGTATCTGTCAAAATACTCATCCATCTTTCTTCTTGGCCAGTTCCCATTTTCGGTGCCTTCTTTCAGTTCCCTTCTGAGAACATCAGTTTCCAAACTAGTCATTGCAATTGCTTTTTCAACAGCAGTTGAGTCAGGATTTTCGAATATTCTTTCCAGCCACTTAACCGTGGGCGTGGAAATGTGCCATTCTGGGTTAGCAAGCCTGTGGATTGCTTCGCGGGTTTCTTTTGTCATTCTTCGTTTTGTCGTTGCATCTCCCAACTCAGTTCTTGCTTTATCTATTGCATCGTAGATTTTATCAAATTCTGGTTTCATGACTCGTTTGACCCCTCTGACGTTCGGAACATTAATCCAATCTGCACCAGTATATACAATTACTGCGATATTTTTCTTTGCACACCGATACAAAAAATCTTCAAGAGCCCGTCCCTCGCTCCCTATTCCACAGATGTCTGTAACTATTACGTCTACTTCCTTTCTTGCAATTACTCCGAGTGCTTCGCTAATGTTACTATATGCTGCCACTATGTCAAAACCATGTTGTCTAAGCTTTGCAACGGCCTTTTTCTTGTGGGGCTCAAAATCTTCTATGTAAACAAGCTTTAATCTCTGGTCTTCAGGTGCCGTATTTGCTTTTGCACCTTCCAATTCCTTTCTTGCTTCATCTATTGCGTCAAAAATCTCTCTATTTCCTACGGGTTTAATAAGAATCCTGACACCCTCAATCTTTGGAATATCCTCCCAGTATGCGCCAGTAAAGAAGATAACTTTGATTCCAATTCCAAGACACCTCGTTATCAAGCATTCGAAATTCTGCCGGCCGCTAAAGCCAACAATGTCTGTAATTAGTATGTCTGGCGGTCCCTTTTTCATTTCTTCGCTCGCTTCATCAATGCCTCTGCACGCAGTGACATTCTTGAATCCACGGCAGCCAAAAACGTCCTCAACCATCATCTTCCGGTTCTCTTCCTCATCGTCAATAATAACAATTTTCATTTCCTTACATCGTTCAACTTTCCTTTCGGTTATCTCTAATCTGGCACGGCATATTTCAAAATAAACCATTTCTGGGTCGGCAGGTTTTTCAACAATCCACACACCAGGCATATCGGGTCGTTCATATTGTCTTGCACCAGTCATCAGAATAGTTGCAATCTCCATATCCACACAAATTCTAAGAAAAGACTCAAAATATTCACCTAAAGGCCCGCCCCACATAAGATCGGTTACCACTACGTCTATTTTTTCTTTTTTCATTATCCCGGCTGCTTCCCGGATATTAGCGGTAGTAATCACTCTAAACAGTCTAAAGTTGTTTTGTGCAAATTCCTTTGCCCACTTTTCGCGGGTGTGGTCATCATCTTCGATAAAAAGCAGTACGGGTTTCTTTTCTTCTTCTGTTTGCATACAATAGATAATTCATAGAAATGCTTAAAAATGGATTATGGTGGGATAAAATTTCTGCTATACAACCATTCTATCAAATCATTGAACAAGATGCATATCATTCTGTAAAATAATTTTACAAAATGTAGGTTTAGTCAATAGCAAGCATCGGATATCTACTCAAACTCCGCATACGCCTTGCTGATATCCACCTTTGAAATATCGTGCTGAACAAGCGGTTTTTCCTTTAATTGCGGAAGCTCGTCTTCGTACGTCGGGCGGTTCTCTTTGTAGAATACTCCTATCGGAACTTTCTTGTATTCGCTATTGGTTTCCTCCCATGCCTTGGTTAACGCTGCCAGCTTGTCATCTGTTTTGTGTCCGGAGTCTTCAAGTTTGTAAACCCTTTCCTGGAACCACTGGTAAGTATTCAATTTGTTAAATGTGACGCACGGCTGGAAAATATCAACCAATGCAAATCCCCGATGGGTTATCGCACCTTTGATTATTTCCGTCATGTGCTTTAGGTCACCGGCATATGCCCTTGCAACATAAGTCGCCCCATTCACTATCGCAGATGCAATTGGATTGAACTGCGTTTCTATGACTCCGTGCGGGGTTGATTTGCTTTTCACTCCCTTTATTGTTGTTGGTGATGCCTGACCTGTAGTCAAACCATAAAGCTGGTTATCACAGACGATATAAGTAAGGTCGAAATTTCGTCTTCCGATATGGATAAAGTGCTGGACCCCTATGCCATATCCGTCCCCATCCCCGCTAATTGCAATTACGCTAAGTTTGTTATTCGCCAGTTTTATCGCGGATGCAACCGGAAGCGAGCGACCATGAAGCGATTCAAATCCATACGTATTAACATAATGGGGCGATTTTGAGCAGCAGCCTATTCCACTTACGAGAACCGTTTCGTGCTGCGGAAGCCCGAGTTCTGCAAGTGCAGTCTTTACACCCATTAATACGGAAAAGTCACCGCATCCAACACACCATTGCGGTTTTTCATTACACGTTATTTCGTTGATTGTTGTCATCATAAACACCTCGCATAATCTGATTTATATCGGATAATGTCCGGGATAATAATAGTCCACATCTTCTTTTTCCACTACTCGTATCTCCTTCTTTCCCTTCCAAGCATTATCATACAATTTCTTTATCTCCTCAGCAATCTGCTCTGGGAAAAACTGCCTTCCATCGTATTTGAGCATCTTGAAATCCGGCTTGAATCCGGTATACTCCCTGAGAATGCCTGCGAACTGGCCTGTGGAATTATTCTCAACGATAACGGTTCGTTTCGCACCCCTGAGCAATGCTTTAACCTTCTTCGCATCAAGCGGATAAACAAATCCGAAATGGACTACGTTCGCTTTTATCCCACCCGCTTTTAATATCGGAAGCGCATCCAAAGCCGGAAGTTTTTGCGAGCCCCAACAAACAATGGTAATATCCGAATGCTGCATCGATTCTCCATAAATTCCGGGTGGTTCAATATCTTCAGCTAGCAATTGTTTTATTTTCCTTGCCCGTTTGTCCACCATATTGGCCCGCATCTGGAAATTTTCAGAACTGAATCCGGTCTCATCATGTTCATAAGAGCTTGAAACATGCATCCCATTCGGCTCTCCTGGAAATGCGCGCGGACTTACTCCATCCTTTGTAAGTAGATATCTTTTGAACCGCCCGCCCTGCGGAAGCGTTTTGAGATTTTTTGCAATCTTCCCGCGTTCAATGCGAACCTGGCTTTCATCAAATCTGTCTGTTGAGAAATGGGTTTCTCCGAGGAATTTATCACTCATAATAATAACTGGAATTTGATATTTTTCCGCGATGTTAAACGCCTTCCATGCAAGGGAAAAGCTTTCATTAACATCTCCGGGTGCAAGAACCACTCGTAAAAATTCTCCCTGTGATGCGTGCACTGCGAATCTCAAATCTGCTTGCTCAGTCCATGTAGGCATTCCAGTGCTTGGACCAACCCTTTGCGCAAGATATACCACTACCGGTGTTTCACTTTCTGCCGCAAGTCCGATTGCTTCCACTTTTAATGAAAATCCACCTCCAGACGTGCTACACATGGCCCGCACACCCGCGAAACCCGCGCCAACAGTATAATTCATTGCTGCAATTTCGTCTTCTGTATGCTTCATCACGATTCCGAATTCATGTTCTTTTTCCGCGATATAATGCATAAGTGTAGATGCCGGAGTCATCGGGTAGGATGCGAACAGTTTCAATCCAGCCTTTATCGCGCCCATTCCGACCGCTTCATTGCCACCAATAAGGATTTTGCGTTTGTCGGAAACAGGCTTTACCTTAACTTTGAATGTTCCGCAGTTAAAATGAGTTTTTGCATGGTCATAGCCAGCACGTGCAACAGCAATGTTTTGCCTTATTACTTCTTCCCCCTTTCTCTTGAATTCATCTGCAAGCACGGATTCCAGTTTTTCAAACGGATAATCAATCAATGCAAGCGTTGCACCAAGCGCAATCGTGTTCTTCATCTGCGGCAATGCCTTTAGTTCAGCTACTATTTTTGCGAATGGCAATGGGCATTTTCTTATGTCCGCACGAATCGGATATTTTGAAATGTCTAAAGTTTCATCATAAATAAGAGCCGCACCTTCGTGCATGTTCGCATGATGGAAATAGACTGCCTCTTTGTTCAATGCAACTACAATATGTATTTTTTGGAGCGGGGAATTGATATGTGCATCGCTTACGCGAATCTGGTAAGTATTATGTCCCCCTCTAATAAGTGATGGGTATTCAGGATATCCAATAACATTAAGCCCGCCTCGCGTGAATGTTTTTCCAAGAGTCCTGCCAGTAACCATTGCGCCTTCTCCTGCCTGCGCACCCATTTTCCATATAAGATCTACCATATTTTGACCTCGTTTCGTCTCGTCATGAGAGAATACCAAAACCTTGCCGACAAATCCTTTAAAATGTATCGTAAGGCTATTCGGCAGAAGACGTTGTTTGCTTATTCATTGGCTGCCCGGCAGTAAAAGAATTTAGGAAATATTTGGAAGATAGCAGATTTAATTGCGGGGGTTTAAATGCGCACGGCATGAAGCAATAATCCACATAATCCAAGATAACATCCAAAAACTCGTCATTTGTAAATATTTTTCCTGTGGCCGAGCGACTGTACGAAAACTATTTTTTCTTAATCAGTTTTTTCTTTACTTCCTCTATATCATGTGTCCTACCATTTTTTGCATCCTGTCGTGATCTTGCAAGTGAATCTCTGAAAGCACGGCTATACTCTCCTTCACTATCTCCTTTTGGAATACTTTCAGTTCTAAGTATAACATCCAAAAACTCGTCATAAATTCTTGAAACAATAAGTTTTTTGCATTTGGCTCCGAAACCGAGAATCCCTGCAAAGCTGGGCTTTGTTCGGCCCCCGTCTCCATTGATTAGCTCCTTGATGTAAGTTCCGGCCTCTGCGGTTATAGCAACCTTCGTGGTTTTTCCGTCGTCCGAGCGGTTCAAAATCTTTAATTCAACGATTTTTCTTTTCCGCACTAAATCTGCGCGTCTGTGCATAACGCGTTTGGGGGTTTGTTGTTCAATGACAACGCCTTTCAATCCGGCTATCTTCGCCAATTCCTCTTCGGTCACTTCTTTCTCAAACTCCACTTCTGCAGTATACTCCTTGTCAAAATGGGACTCTGTAACCGCTTCAACAAATCCGCGCTTTACAATCTTCAAATCAGAAACGCTTACCTTTTTTGGTTTGTTTATTTTTTCCGCAATTTTTTTCAAATCCGGGGAATGATTTTTCACCGCCTTTAGTTCGAGCACGAACGGTCTTCCGGCAAGATTAACTACGTCAGTATCTTCCCGTCCGCTTGCATGAAGCGCGTAATCCTTTGCCTTGCAGGCTTCCTTCAGCGGATCTCCGATAAATTCTTCGACCGACTCATAAAACTTTCCCTTCCAGTCGCATTTAAAACATCCATCTCCTTCGCATTTGCTGCAAATCCACCTGCTTTGGGAAATTTCAGGAATGAGTTTTTTGTATCTTCCGAAAACAAACAGCGGCTCAAATTCAATTTTCACAGGATTTTTTGTTCCGCTTAAATCAAATACCACGCGCACGTCCGCATCGCTTGGAGAATACTCCTTTTTGGTTTTTTTCTCAAGAAATTCGGAGATTTCGCGGTTGAGCTGGTTCTTCACAGATTCACTTTTTCCATCAAGCCTTACATCCCATTCATTTTCCTCATCGATAAGCCATTTTTCAGGAATAAGAGTGGAAATCGCAAATCGTTTCACGGTTTTTCCGCTTTTTGCAAGAAGTTTCGCACCCTCAGCTAATAGTTTATCCAGTTTTTCCTTATCCATTTATATCAAACCCGGAAAGTAATTCGGATATGTAATGCATTTGTGACCTTTGGGTTTGATAGATAGCGAACCGTTATCAGGTTCGCTATAAAATCAGAACCCCGTTTTAGAACCTTAGTTCCTTGTGCGGCTCGGACGCAAGCCCGTTTTTTATTCTGTATCCTTCAACAATAAGTGAAGCTCTTCTTATTTTTTCAGATCGTATCGCAAACATGCTATTCTCAAGAGATGCCTCTGCATAAAGCCCAAAATCCGAAAGGCTGGTAGAACCGTTTGAAACAAGCCGTCCAAGAACATCCACGACAATTTGCTTTCCAAGTTCGTCGCTTCCCCATACACTCAGGCAGATTGAGACCTGGTTTATGAAATGGGTTTTATCAGTTTCGCTCATTCCTTTCCATGAGGAAACGATTTTTTCCTTGTGTTTAACATCGAATTTTTGAAATAGGTCCATCATAATCTCACTCATTTCCAATCTCTGTATGTCGTTTCCAATTTCTTCCCGTATTTTCTATACAAGCCATTCCAATTTCTTCGAGCTTCCATTTTTCGCCTTATCTAGTGCCGCAGTGAGCGAATAAGTTGCCTTTAGCGCTTCCTCTGTTATCGGAACCGGAACAACTGCGCTCTTTGGTACGTGATGTTTTTCATCGGCTTTTTTGACCAATACCGGGATTTCATCCTTTGGTCTTTTTCTTCGCCTTTCCGCTTCCCCGGAGTTTTCCAGTCCTTTTAGATACTCGCTGTATCTATGGCCAGTCACAGCAGTTGGTCCTCGCCCTTTTTCAACCGCAAGCGTAATAAGTTCGTTTATTTTTGACAGAACGGATTCTGTTTCTTCTGGTTTCTTTTTCCCTCCTTCGAGAATTTTTTGTGCGGATCTTGTTGTCAATATAACACCCAGTGTAAATGTAATATCCCGAGACAAGAATGTTTTCTCGTCTCGATCTATACTGAACCAACGATGTAAAACCAAAAACCGTAAATCGGAATTACATATATGGTTCAGTATACTATTCAAAACTTAATAAACTCTTTTGTTTTCCACCAATCTTGAGGTCATACTCACTATATCCCAATTCTTTCAGGATTTTCATAACTGAAGGTAATACCTGATTGTTTATATAATAATCTGCGTCGTAATCCCCCTCCTTCACAAAATCAACTGGTTCTGCTCTTTCGGATATGGGCGCAGATGATGCTTTTGTTGTTTTCCCAGTTTTCACTATCACATACTGAATCACGCTTCCCTTTTCAATCGGAACCCCTCGTTTTGCTGCCTTTTCTGCTGCTGCAAGTTCCGGGCTGGTTACCTCATATTTTCCAGGTGCTTTGTTAAGCTGGGTCGTTATCGCCAATTCTTCCAGTGGAACCTTTCCGCTTTTCAACCGCTCCACGGCTTCACGCACGATTTTCACTGCCTTTTCCTTGCTGCCTTCCTTGAGAATTGCCTCAAGAACCATGCGCTGGGTTTCCTTTGCAACCTGCGACCAGTCTCGCCTAACCAGTTCGAATCCGCGTATTTTTATTCTTCCATCTTCTCCAATCATTGCATATTTTTTCTTTGCCCCGCGTTCTTCCCCCTTTTTACCTACAAATACTCCACGCGGATAAAATCCCTCTAATTCGAGTTCCATGTTTCCCGGAAGCGATTTATTTATTTTTTCCATAAATTCAGTTGCGGAATCCTTTGGCTTGTTCCCGAGCAGGAGGAAGATCGAATCAGTGTCTCCATATAAAACACTAAACCCCACTTTCTCAGCCATTTGTATAGTATTTTGAATATGCATCCTTCCTAATGCAGTAACGCTTTCCCCGCATTCCCTGCTATACCACCTTGAGCGGGAATAAAGCATATATCCATAGAAGCTGTTTGCAAGAATCTTTAGCGCATGCGACCTTGCCGACAGATGTATATATTCCAGAGTATCTGGTTTATGTTTTTTTATCTCCTTTTTTATCTTAGAACGGAATTCCACCAACCATTCGAGCGTTTCGGGTATCATCCCAATTTTCTTTTTTGAGAACCGCACTCCGGTTGGAGCTTCATGCGCTCCGGATTCCGTTTCGAGTCTAGAGTCTGGAGTCCCGGCTTTTTTGTTTCCTGTTTTGATTACCGTGAACGGATCGATATTATACGAAACAATTATCGAGGGGTACAGTCCGCGGAAGTCCATAACTGCGATATTCTCATAAATTCCTGGTTCCGGAAGTTTGACAAATGCCCCCTGTATCGGACTCAAATCTCTTTCCTTTATCACTGCGTCGTTTGGCCTGTTCGGTACGATTTCTTCTCTTGTATTTGCATTGAACATAAGAAGGCTTTCAACCAACTGGCCGCTCGTAGACAAGGTAACGTCAAAAAGTGGCATCTTTGCTATCGTTGCCATTTCGGTTTGAAGTGGTAGTACCTTATCTCCTATTTCCAGAGTTGCCTTGGCATCGTTCATTGAATAATCTGCGAGTTCCTCCAATTCGTTTCTGTCCCACATCTCCCAAATCTCCGCTCGCTTAACCATTTTTTTCTTTTTTCCGCTCATTTCTGCGTAAACTGCCTCGAGCGTGAATCTACCGGTTTTCACAAGACCTATAAATCCGAAGAATCTGACTGTTGGATAAATATCGAAATGTATTCTCCCCTCTACTCGCATTCCGGCTACCATGCCTCGTTTTATAGGAGTTATTTTTCCCTTTCCGCGTCCGATGTTTAACTTAGCCCGCACCGCTTTTTCCCGTTCAAGCATATATGTAAGATCAAAATTAGCAGAATTGTACCCATAAAGAACGTCCGGGTCCACACGTTGGACTATTTCCGAGAATTTTTCAAGCATTTCTTTTTCATCCTTACATAGAATCGCGTATTCCTTATTGAAATCCTTTGTTGAAATGACCCCTCGTT
This sequence comes from Microcaldota archaeon, assembly GCA_038046805.1. Taxonomy (GTDB): domain Archaea; phylum Micrarchaeota; class Micrarchaeia; order Anstonellales; family Bilamarchaeaceae; genus UBA10214. The sequence continues at coordinate 48,732 of JBBSVO010000007.1, read as the reverse complement.
CTGTTTTTCCATCAACTTCTGTTTCATAACTTATCATGATTATCGGATCTTTATCCATTCGCGGAGCACCAAGGGGATTGTATGTTTCAATATCAAAGGCCATCCTGGTCAGTGCTGGTGGTTTTTCAGCCTGGGTTATCTTAATAATTTCCTTGATTATCCGCCTCTCGCGTTTATACTCAACAAGCGAAAACGGAACGAGTTTCAGGTCAATTATTGCTCGTTTTGCAAATGGGATATTGTATTCAAAACACGGGTAAGGGACAGCTCCCTTCAATGCAGGAACGTGTTGCGGATGGCTGGCGAACACCTTAAATATCTTTTTCCGTTCGCAAAGCACAGTCCGTTCGCATTCCTCAACTCTTAGAACCTTCACGGTTTCCCCGATTTTTGTCCTTGCAGTAAGCTTTGCAAGCGTTTCCTTTGCTGAGTGAGGTGCATCAACGTAAAAATACGGGTCATAGCGCATATAAAGCCGAAATGTTCGTTTTCCCTTCATAAGAAGCCGCAGATATGTTTCTCCTTTACGGAAAACGTAATCCGCGTCTAGAAAATAAGCCCTGCTTTTGATTAGCGCCATGTGCGATTATTGCGGTTAAGGTTTAAAATCTAGATATTCCACCAGTTTGTAACTGGTGGTCACCCGAGAAACACAGTTCTAGTGGAATATCTACCTGTCAAAAATAAACAAGCCACCTAACGCGGTTTGCCTAGGGTATAAAAACGTTAAATTTGCTAGGCAAACCACGTTACCAGTCTTTGACTGGTGGTTTTTGACATCGTCCTAGTCTGCATTCTTCACAGTAAAAAGAACATCACAGCGAGAATCAGATATGCAACCAGCAATTGTGCTCCTTCAAACCAATTCGTTTCCCCATCTGATGTAAGCTCATTCACAATCAGCACCGAAGCGAAAACTGCCAACACTTCAAATATGTTGAATGCCAGATCCATAGGCTTTCCCATTCCTGCGGAAACAAGAACAAGGAGAGGCGCAATAAACATTGCAATCTGTATTGATGAGCCGATCGTAATAGATATGCTCATGTCGATTTTATTTTTCAAAGCGAACATCACCGCGGTCATATGCTCCGCGGCATTGCCGACCATCGCAATTACGATTGCACCGACGAATATTTCCGGAAGTTTGAATTCATGGATTATCGGTTCTATTGACGAGATGAATATTTCAGCCACTCCTGCAATTAGAATTGTGGAAACGACCAGCACAGCAGTTGCCATTTCTTTGCTCCATTTCTTTTCTACACCTGCCTCTTCTTTCGTGCGGAATAAATACGAATGGGTTTTGAACGAGAATATAAGTGAAAGAAGGTACACCAAAATAACCAGAACGCTTATTCCAATACTCAATGCCTCAAGATTTTCCTTGTGAATAGGAGTTGTTGTCCCATCTGCACCAATTGTTCCGCCAACATTGAAGAATATTGAAGGAATCATCAATGCAAAGACAGCAATCAACAACATGCTTGCATTCATTCCCGCGGCATGAGGATTAAATTTCATTTGTTTGTACTTTAAGCCTCCAACAAGAAGACTTGCGCCAAGGACAAACAACATGTTTCCGATAATCGAACCGGTTATCGAAGCCTTGACCACTTCAAAAAGACCCTCTTTTATCGCAATCAGGGCGATAATAAGTTCAGTTGCGTTTCCAAATGTTGCATTAAGCAGTGCACCTGCGTTTTCCCCCACGTGCTTTGCAATTTCTTCGGTTGCTTCCCCTAATTTCGCTGATAATGCAATAAGCGCCAGAACCGATGCGGCGAATACATAAATTGGTGGAAATGCGCCGAAATAAAGAAATGCGGAAATAGGGATAAAGATGAGCAGAATATCTCCCAATGAAAATTTCATTTTGTGGTCACCATTCCGAAGGGATTAAACTAGACTACCGTAATCGCCCCGCTATATAGTTCTTTCCCATCTTTTGCTACAATTAGTGCATAATCCCCTATTTCCCAGCCTCCTTTTGGCTCAGGGAATTCTACATCAAACTGAGAATTTTTATCCAATAATACTGCGTTTTTTATTCCAATTATTTTTCCGCTTTGAAGGTGCTTCAATGCAATGTCCATTGTTTCAAATATGACTGCGTTTTTGTATTTTACAATCGCTTTTATCAAAGGAGCATTCTTGTCAAATGTTCTTGTTTCAATTATTTTATTTCCACTGGGGACTCCAATCACAACTTCCTCAACATTTACTGAAAGTTGGTTGGTCTGCGTTGGTGTGGTTTGTAGTTGTCCACCCTGTACGGTTGCCGGTAAACTTGAAAGATTTATGTTAGGCGTCCATTGCGGAATCACGCCCATAGAAGCAAGGAGAGCGAAGACTATCGCAAGACCAATAATTAGTTTAAGGTTTCGCAAAAGTGCATAGATAATGCCCATAATAAGAAGTGCAATTAGTGTTGGCACAGCGTATGGCATCACAGAAGAAAGAAGAGTGTCCATACCTGGAACAGGAACCGTCATGGTTGCCATATTAGCACCATTATAATATAGAATGACAAGGGATAAAAACGGATACGAAGGTAAATATTCTGATATACATGAGCAAAACAACAATAGACCTATCGGTTCACGTTTTCGGAACAAAACTAAGAAATCCACTTATTCTTGCATCTGGTATTACTTCTGGAACAAAAAATTCTCTAGAAACTGCAGCGAAAAATGGTGTTGGTGCGGTTACTACCAAATCAACAACTCTTTTGCCAAGAAAAGGTCATGAAACTCCTGTTCTTTCCGAAACCCCGAGCGGTTTTATCAATGCAGTTGGAATTACAAATCCAGGAATTGGTGCGGCAATAAGCGAATTTTCAGATTGGGATGTGGCAAAGGCCGGTGCACCACTAATTTTCAATATTGCAGGAAAGGATGTAGAAGAGTTTCGGGCGATTGCGGAAAAAATAAAATCTGCAATTGCTGGCGGCAGTTTGAAAATATCCGCGCTTGAACTCGCATTGTCGTGTCCTCATACTCCTGGTTACGGAACAATGGCTGGTCAGAATACTCCGGAATCAACAGGGGAAATAGTCCGTGTTGTCCGTTCAATCATTCCAGATTCGGTTCCGCTAATTGCAAAATTGTCTCCGAACATTTCCGCTCTAGGCGAAGTTGCAAAGGCAGCCGAGCGTTCCGGTGCAGCTGCGATAAACATGGGAAATAGCGTCGGGCCGGGGATGGTTATAGATATTGAACGCCGCTCGCCGGTTCTGAGTTTTGGTTGTGGAGGGCTTACCGGTCCTGCAATCCGCCCAATCGCAGTTCGCTGTGTTTACGATATTTATCAATCCGTGAAAATCCCAATAATTGGAACTGGCGGGGTAACCTATGGAAAGGATGCAATAGAAATGCTCATGGCCGGTGCAAGTGCAGTTGGAGTTGGAACTGCAACATATTATCGCGGTGCAAAAGCATTCTCGCTAATTTCAAAGGAAATGGAAGAATGGTTAAGTGCGCATAAAGTCAGTTCATTGTCAGAGCTGGTTGGGGCTGCGCACAAAAAATAAGGTCTATCGCAAAATCTGATTACATTATATCGTTGTTTGGTGGTTATTTTGTCAAAAAATTTAGCAAATATCTACGGATCAATTTCCTATTCAAAAGGTGGAATCACCAGCAAGGAGCTTGTTCGTTCTCCTTCGTTGGATGTTACTTTATTCTGCATGGCAAAAGGAACTGCGCTTTCCGAGCATACCTCCACAAAAGAGGCGGTAATTCTTGTGCTGGAGGGAAAAGGGACATTCAAACTTGGTGCAAAACGCGTTGCAATGGCTCCAGGAGTCTTCATTCATATGAAATCAAATCAGGTCCATGCGCTTAAAGTAAGTGAAAATACGAGTTTTTTGCTTTATCTAACTGGTTTCCATCTTATTTGAGTAGCTCCTGAAGAGTTAAAGTTGCGCAAACTGTTGTGCTGCTTTGTTCATAAACTCCATCCTTTTTCCTTCATACATTGACGCAAGGCTGGCGAATGCACCTGATAACGCGTTCTCATCTCTCGATCCATGCGATACCGTTGTGTTAAACGACCTAGTTCTGCTTCTGCAGCTTGAATAGTTATATCTGTAAATCTCAAAGCAATATCTTCTGCCTCTTGCCTTTTATCTGCTTGATTTTGAGCATATAATGTCCATACAGCTAATTTTCTTATCTCTCTTAATGGCCTTTGCGGTTGACCGCCATTACTCCGGGGTTTATCTGCATACCTATGAGAATTCATACAAATCACTTAACTATTCTTTTTGACCCAAGTGTTTAAATATATATATTCATGAGATTTATTCTATCCATATCTTATAATAACTAGTTCTGTTTTCCACATCCTTTTTATACCCTTTCAAATATCTTATAATAACTGGTTCTAATATGAAAATTCAACGTGCCTTAGTCAGTGTCTTCGACAAGACCGGAATAGTTGAATTCGCAAAAGAGCTTTCCGCAATGGGAATTGAAATCGTTTCCAGCGGAGGGACTGCCAGGGAACTTGCTAAATCAGGAGTTAAGGTTGTTGAAGTTTCGGACGTTACCGGTTTTCCGGAAATGATGAGCGGGCGGGTAAAAACACTTCATCCGAAAATTCATGGTGCAATACTCGCGGATCGATCAAAGAAGGCACATATCGAAGAAGCAAAGCGGAACAAAATCGAATTAATCGATCTGGTTGTAGTTAATCTTTATCCTTTTGAGCAGGTGACTGCGAAGGACGGAAAAGATGTAGTTACGCTTGAGGAAGCGATTGAAAACATCGATATCGGCGGCCCTACACTCGTCCGTTCTGCGGCAAAGAATTACGCGTCTGTAGGAGTTGTTGTTAATCCGAAACGCTACGAAAGCGTTATTGCGGAACTAAAAAAAGAAAAAAACAGTCTGTCCGAGCAGACCCGCAAACAACTCGCGCTTGAGGCATTCGAACATGTTGCGCATTATGACGTAGTCATTGAGCAGTATTTACGAAAGGAGTTCAGCAATGGCAGCAAAGAAGGTGCACTGAAATATCCCGAATATCTCAATCTCTCATTCAAGAAAATCCAGAACATGAGATATGGTGAGAATTCCCATCAGACTGCCGCATTCTATTTAGACAACCACAAACGCGATCCATGTGTTTCAAACGGAAAATGCCTTCAGGGAAAGGAACTTTCGTTCAACAACATATTGGATATAAACTCGGCGTTTGAGCTGGTTAAAGAATTTGCAGAGCCGACCACGGTTATCGTAAAGCATAATAATCCGTGCGGGGTTGCAACCGATGCGAAGCTCTTTGAATCCTACAAAAAAGCGCTAGCAGTTGATAGTGAAGCTGCATTTGGCGGAGTGATTGCATTTAACCGCAGTGTGGAAGATGCCGGGCTTGCGAACCTAATCTGCGAGCGGTTCTACGAAGTTATTGTTGCACCGCACTTTAACGATGCGGCACGCACAGTATTTGCTGCAAAGAAAAAAAATCTTCGCCTTATTGAGATGGGCGAGCTCAAACTTCCGATAAAACGCGATTCGTTCCCAGATTACCGCTCTGTTGTTGGTGGATTCTTAGTACAAGATGCTGATACTGAATTATTGGATGAGAAAAACCTGAAGGTCGTAACCAAAAGAAAACCAACTGCGCAGGAAATGAAAGATTTACTTTACGCATGGACTGTTTGCAAATATGTCCGTTCAAATTCGATTATTTATGCCCGCGATAATCGGGCTGTTGGCATTGGTGCGGGACAGATGAAACGGGTTGATGCAGCAAGGCTTGCAGCAATGATTGCAGAGAGCTATGGCGATACTGTAAAAGGATGCGCAATGGCTTCTGATGCGTTTTTTCCGTTCCGCGATGGAATAGATGAGGCGGCAAAGCGTGGAGTTACGTGCGTAATCCAGCCAGGCGGTTCAATCAAAGACCAGGAAGTAATTGCTGCGGCAGACGAACATGGAATGGCGATGGTTTTTACAGGGATAAGGCATTTTAGGCACTAAACTGTTTTTCTTGGCAAATGTCAATGCATTTAACTACTTCATGGCAACGTGATGCCAACCTATTTAAATACTGCGTGGCAATGGAATGCCATGAACAGGATACTCATCGAGCAAAATCCATGGTGGGAAGACAAGAATGCGATAACACAAGATAAGGACATACACAATTACATGAATGCAAATGTGAGGTTTTCCCTTCCGGCATTTACCCCAAAAAAAGGGGTGCATATAATCCGCGGGCCACGGCAGGTTGGAAAAACCACGCTAGCAAAAAATCTTATAATGGAAAAACTTAGTACTGGCAAACCGGAAGGTGTTTTTTATTTCAGTGCAGAAAGCGGTTATCCGATAGATGATGCAATACGAGAATATCTTGATTTTTCAGAATCCGGAAACAGATGCATGATCATAGATGAAGCAACAGAGGATGCAAAATGGGCAACGAAAATAAAATATCTTGTTGATGCCGGAAAGATATCTGATAAAGACCTTTTGATTATAACCGGTTCATCTTCTATAGATCTAAAACAAGGAGGGGAAAGACTGCCCGGCAGGTTTGTTGAAGGCAACGAGCAGATTTTTTACCCGTATTCCTTCAGGGATTGCTCTCACTGCACTGAAAAACAAACTGGAATTTTGGATTTTGATATTGCGAGCGCTAAAAAATTGTACGTTGGTGAAACGCTCAGAAAGGCATTTATTACATATGTTAGGAATGGCGGCCTGCCACCAGTATGGAATATCGATAGGGAGCTTTCCAGAGAAAGATATGCAAGATGGGTAGAGGGACTAATGGCAAGACATGGAAAATCACAGCGGTATGCAAAGGAGATAATAGCCAGACTTGGAGAAAAGACAACTTTTGATTTTCTTGGTATATCCAACGAAACCAGCATAAAATCGCATCATACTGTTGAGTCTTACCTGTCTTTTTTCGAAGCAGGCTTACTTGGTAAACTCATCTATAATTACAGTCTTTCCTCAAACAGCCCTGATATGAAAAAAGAGAAGAAATTCATATTCCTGGATCCGTTCTTCACAGAGGCGCTTTCTTCACGCATGGAGGAATCCAAGATAATCGAGGATATTGTCGGGTCGCATCTTCTTAGGATATGTGACAATCTTCATTTCTATCGTGACAAGAAAGGGGAAGTGGATTTTCTCTGCGAAATCAGCGGGGAACTTATGCCTGTTGAGGTAAAATGGCAGAACAATATAAACGCAAGCGATGCAGTGCATCTCAAAAAATTCAAAAGAGGTTTTCTTGTCACAAAGGATACGCTGGCTGTTTTTGGAAATGTTGTAGCAGTCCCGGCATTCGTTTTCCTTGCAATAATAGGACAGACAATGGTAAAACGCAGGGTGCTTTAGAAAAAAAGGAAAAAATCAGTGGTGCGGAAATGTTTGATGTTTTCATTTTGTCGAATCTGGTTTTTCTATTCTTTCCAATAAGCCGACAAGTGCCTTCATCCAAACGTTTTCATCCTTGATATGCCCTGCTTGCTCGCTTTCTTCTGTGCTTCCCCTGTGGCCATAACCCCCAGTCTCGATAACTTGCAACTCAGTTAGAATACCCTCTGACCTTAATAGGTTATAAACCGGGCTTGCGCTGCTGCCATGTGCTGCGTGCAATGACGAGACAGCGATAAACGGTATTCCCATTTCATAAGCTATCCGCATTGTCAATATTCCGCACGGTTGTCTTGATTCGTCACCACTTTTCAAATCCGCATCTAATGAATCCAGCTCTCTTTTCCATTCGGGAACTCCCGATCTATAATATTGTAACGTCATTAATGCAGTTCTAAGAGGGCGCAAAGAACGCAATGCTTCCATTGATTCATCAGAGCAGTTTTCGGATGATAAGATTCCGCACAGACGTTTAGAGAGTTGGGCATCTATTTCGATCAAATCAGCCGTGCCCATAGTGAGTGGCTCGCGCAGTTCTTCACCCAATGTTTTTGCCAATAAGTCAACAGCAGCAAAGTCTTCATTAGTAAAACAGTGTAATCTGGCGTCTTCGAATAACCTTGTTTCAATCCTTCCGGTTCCCTTTGCATACGGAAAGAAAATGTCCGTCAGCATCCCTGTAATGCCGCCAGTTCTAAGATGTCTTTCTGCAGTAGCAAAATCTTCTGCAAAAACAGCATCTACTCTGTCCTTGTGTTTATCCATTACTGCACGGGCGTGTGCAAGGTTTACAGCCCTGTCTTCAACAACCAGCAATTTTAATTTTTGCATAGGTTTCACCTCAAATTGTGTTTGTTTCTGGTATTTGTATGGCAGTTCTTATATTTAAAACATTTTATCAAAAAACTGGCTAAACAGGAATATTTATTAAATATATTACTAATAAGTAAACCTATGCCAAAGAATTTAATCAATACAACCGAAACAGTAAAAATTCCAAAAATCGACTTAAAAGACCGCAAGATAATACGGGAATTGGATATGAACGCCAGAATGGGCATAAAGGAACTGGCAAAACGCGTTGGACTATCCAGGCAGGTTGTTCAATACCGTTTGGAACGCATGAAAAAAGAGGGATTGTTATTAGGCGCATTTACTATCTTTGATTCTGCAGTTGTTGGTCAGCGATGGTTTAGGATTATTCTTCAGCTTAATAAGATAAATAAAGCAGAAAAAGAAAAATTTATTGAATATCTGAAAAACCATCCATCTGTTTTTTGGGCAGGGGAAGTCGGAGGGAATTGGGATTTCATAATAAATTTTATAGTTGAGGACCAGTTTTCATTCAATAAGATATTTGAAAAATTCCTTGAAGAATGGGGTAAGTTCGTACAAAGATACGAGGTCCTCACATACATAAACGTAACTGATCAGGCAAGGCAATACCTGCTTCCTGATTATGAAGTCAAAAGAACAGAGTTTTTTCACGAGATGAAATACGATGCTGGAATTAGGCTTGATGAACTCGACAAAGGGATAATTTCGTTGTTATCAAATAACGCATGGCTTTCTGCCCTAGAGATAGGAAATAAATTAAAAGTCAATTACAAGACCATACAAAATAGGATAAAACTATTGGAAAAAAACAATGTAATTCTGGGGTATCGGATTTGGATACACCCTAGAAAATTAGGGTATGAAACCCATGTGATCTTTTTCGGGATAAACTCCTATCGCCCGGAATTAGAAAAACAACTGGTTGAGTTCCTCAAACACCCAAACGTAACATTTGTAGTCAAGCATTTGGGTCTTTGGAGAATCGGAATAGAAGTTGAAGTATCTTCAAGCAGGGAATTCCAGGATTTTTTAGTTGAATTAAGAACCAGATTCGGAGAGATAATCTCCACATACGAAACCTTCCCGATATTCCATGATCATGTGCTGAACTATTTCCCGAGAGGCGCGTTAAAATAAGATTTATCCGCTTGCTAAACGTCTTTTCCTGGCAGCATCGGCATTTCGTGCGGCGGAATTTCGGACATCTGTCTCCAACCCGTTTTTCCTGAATCTGTCCAAAATTCTTAACTCTTCTAGTTGGACCCTTGCGGCAGTTGTCGGATGCGTATCCCAATTCGCTTTGCTCGGCAGTTTTGCATTTTCAGGTATTGTAACTCCAAACCTCATCCTCAAAACTTTTTCGGCTCTTTCATCTAATGTTACCAATCTTTTGTTAAGCCATTTCCGCACTTCCTCGTTTCCTTCCATTGCTTCAGAACCAGCCATTAATCTATCAACAACGTTCGGATCGGCTATCTGCCTTGCCGAAATCCCGGTTGCCCTTTCGCCATCTGCAGTTTGTCGGCTCTCGGAATAAAACAACCCGTCCGCATCAACTCCGCTGCTTTGGTCTTTGGAACGCGCGATTTCGCTACGTTTTGGTCTGGAATCAAGTAGATAAGTTAAAAATATCCCTTCCTGCGGATTCCAAAATAGCGCCGCCTCGAACATTCGCAGTGTCATTACGGATTTTCTTTCTTCTCGTAAGACCTGCTGTCCGCATCTTTTTTCAAATGTGACCAAAAATCCAGGATTATCTGTAACTAGCTTCCATGCTTCGGCAGTTGTCCGCAACGGGATTAAGTTCGGAAAAAGCTCGCCCAGCATGCTAATCGCTGCTTTGCATGGCTCCATTGAAGCGGCTAATATGAGCACTATATCCATCCTGCCAATCTTATGGTTGCCGAGTAAACTTCGGAGTTTGTCCGTGTACTGCGCAGCCTTTTCAGCTTCGTCAGGTTTCGGATTAAGGAGCACGCTAACGATATCCTTGAGAGTTGGCACTGGTGCCTCTTGAAGAACGGTTTTTCCATTAAATTCATTGACCATATCACAAACCTATTACTCTTATCGAGTCGGAACCCGAAACTCAAAACCCTGGACTCGTAACCAATAAAAAAAATCCCGCTTGCCTGATTTGTTCCCCATTACTGGATTTCATACCCCAGTATTAATAGTTTTCTTTGGGGGTGAAACCCTCAGCCCCTTTCTTTCCTAAAGAAAGGGGATATGGGATTGAACAAGCAACCTACTGGTATCCACGACTGTAAATCGGCAAAAATACCGAGAACATGCTACAGCCAGTCGCTCTACCGATGCTCGTCCCTTTCGACTATTTTACCTAAGGGCTTTTTCCCGGGGGTTTTTGCCCTAAGTACATACTAAGTCAAAAAGGCCCTTGAGCTAAAGCGGGTAACCTATATTGGGGTTAGCAACTCCTTAAAAATGTTTTGAGCACGTCGATGAGCTCAAAATAGCTCGATTTGAAGACCCATTCGTTCGCGGCATGCTCGTTTCCGCCCTTTGCCCCGATTACTGCGACAGGGACTCCACGTGCGGCAAAAATATTTTCATCAGCAACGGATAATCCATAACCATACTTAGGACCGCTTCCGAATTTTTGTTTGATTATTTCCGCGAATTTCATAACGTGCGGATTATTTTTTTCGGTTACGAATGGCGCGAGATAGGGCGTTTTTCTTTCCTTTAAGCGTGCGGTTATCCTATTTCCGTTAATTTCCCGAAATTCCCCATTTGTATAAAGTGAATCTATGAATTTTTGAGTTTCCGCAAGTGCGCTTTCCGGTGTTTCGGGAGTAACCAGATGCCTGTCTAGTTCAAGAGTCACGCTGTCAGGAGTGGATAACGAGTTGCTTTCTCCATGGATTTTTCTTATAAATTGCGTTGGGGGTGGGAGAAGTTCGTGTGATTTCATCTGTTGATTACGTGCCTCGAGTTTCGGAATCAATTTTGCCGCTTCGCTTATCGCATTCTTTCCAAGAGAAAGATTCGCCCCATGCGCGGATTGACCCGGAACATTAATCTCAATCACACATCTCCCGCGCCTTCCGAGCGTAAGTGCCTTTGGGCCGAGTTCTATCCCGTCTGGATGCGGGCTTTCGGTTGAAATACAGAATTCCACATCATTAAGGAATCCGCTTTTTGCTATTTCCTGTGCTCCCTCGGAGATATTCTCCTCATCAACCCCGAACGCGATCTTTATCCTTTTGTTTTTGTTCCGCACGTCTTCGTCTGCGCATGCGATAAGAATGGCTGCAATTCCTGCTTTCATATCAACAGAGCCGAGTCCAATTAGTTTGTCTTCATTACCGGGTTGTTCAGTCAACGTGAATGGGTCTGTGCCCCATGTTCCGTATGGCTCAACTGTGTCCATGTGCGCGTACAGCATAACCGCCTTTCCACCAGTCCCGCGTTCGCCAACAACATTGAAGCGGTTTTCTGAAATTGGAATTCTTTTCATAGTAAATCCAAGTTCGCGCAGCTTCTTTTCCAAATATTCCGCAAGCTCGCGCTCGTTCGGAAAGACGGAGTTTATGGAAACGAGTTTGCGAAGAAGTTCCAAAGATTCCATATTTTTCACCCATATATACTATAATACTATAAATAAAAAAGAAAGAAACTAAAAAGATTAGTGCACCCACACTGCAAAGTCTTCGAGATTGCCATTATATCTCATTTTGCCACCACATTGCATTTCAGGGCTTCGATCGCTTACAATAGTGCAGTGCTGTGAAAGCATACCGCAATACTCGAATCCAGCACTTCGTGTAGCGATATTTACTGGACCCCAGGGCGCTCTCGTTTCTGAATAAATAACCGTACCGTTTTGGCTATACCTTTTTCTCAACAATTCACTCATTTTGTGATAAAGCACAGTAAGTAAATTTACCAACGTGTCTTCTCTGTCTAGTTTTCGATATTTTCTATCAGTAACGGCTTCTCCGAGTTTTATAAGGTTAATATCTGCACAACCGAGTGGCAAATTTGCATGTTCAGCTACAAGTAATGCGACTATCTCTTTGAGCCTATTCCGTGCAACTAGCGTAATAATACTGTGTTTCACAATTGTTTCAACACTTTCTTCATTTATTGGAAAGTGATATTTCTGGAATGCTCGACGGTATAGCCAGAGTATGCGGCTAATGTCATCGGCTGTCGGATATCTTAACTGCTCTGTTACTATGCCTTCCCACTTTAATCTAGGGTATGCTGCGCTTGCGGTTGTAGGTCCGAATTTCCTACTGATTCTCTCTATATCAACTATTTCTGCGTCTCGAATTGTCTCTGTAGCTCTTCTTTCTAATGAGTTACATCCAACATATATCACATTAAAGTTGCGGCAATACGGATCAATATAACATCCAAAAGGGACAGAAGCCTCAATTCTTGCTCTTTGATTTATCGCATTCAACCTGCGGTTAAATGCGTTAACCATGTCCCAGTACTCGTCTAATCTTGGATGAGCATGTATTCCAAATGGCACTTCAAATATTGCCCTTACCGTCAGACGACTTACTTTACTCTGCAATGCTCTATCGATTTCTTGTGCTAGTTTAAGCGCACTAGGGATGGTATCAACTATTAGGGGATAACTTCCGATTATCCTTTGATTGTGTGCATCATATCTAGGTGGCCAAGCTAAACCTATGCTGTTTGGTGGCACTACCACACGATGTTGTCTATTCTCATTTTCAGTTCTCAATCTTCTTGCCATTTTTTCTCCCTCATTGCGCTATGCTTTGCATGAACCTGATATGGTTTATTCTTACAATATCTTCTGGAGGCATCGAGGGACGTATAATCCTGAACTCCGCGCTTCCACCATCAAGTGGTTGCAACTCTGAAAGATATTGAGGTACCAATCCGATACCGGTGAGTCCGGTTATTGCACATCTGTGGGCATTCCTTTCATTCCCAAGTCCGTTCCAGCTTATTGCGGAAACACCATATTCTGCTATTCTTCGGGTAACCTCTCCGATTTCCATCTCTGCTCCTTCCAGTATATCTGTATGATGAACCAGTGGCTGTGCAAGCAATCCAATTGCCAGTTCAATTGCTGCAATAGTTGCCTGAAGTGTTGGTTGCCCGTCAATAGGTCTGAATTCAACGCTTCCAATAAGGCCCATCCCAGGGACTGCTTTATCCAATCTCATTCTTGCAGGTTGAAAGATTTTATCCGCGGTCCATTGTAGTACTCGTCCGTCTGCCGTTACAAATGTGGGGTATCTTGCGGCAAGTTCGCTAATTCTTTCAGGCGTCATTCTGCGAACGATCTCCTCAACCCGCTGCCTTGCAGCTTCCATCCCTTTTGCGTAATCTCCGGCTTCTCGCATGTTCCAGGGATTTGCCAGTTCAGGAGGAAGGTTCTCAAAGAATTCGGCCATTAAACTGGTCCTTCCACGTTCCCGACCATTTATAATCGCACATTGCGTCAGGGCAAGCACAGGGGCCGCGAACCTATTCGCTGCATTATATATCGCCGCTCCTTCATCAAAATTCCCTATTCCTACGTGGAATTGGATTGAATTCGTAGCTGCCAGATCCATTGCCGATCTTTGGAAAATATCCGTGCTCAGGAAATGTGTCAATCCTTCTCCTATTGCCCCTCTGGTGGTTGGCTGGGAGGTTGCTATGATTTGAATTCCAAGCTGGGCAATCAGTCTTCCCATTATTCTATACGCCCCTGCAAGGTCTTCCCTTATCTCTGCCACTGTTGAGAAGCATATTTTCAATTCTATAGCATTTGGGGCAACCTCTTCTACTACTTCGGTTTGTCGCCACCTCATTTTACTGCCGAACTCGTTTCTGGCTCGTTCAATCACATCTCCAGTTTCTTTCCTGCCCAGTGGCCTCCCCCTGGCATCAAAAAGTGCGAATTCGCTTTCAGTGCTGAATACTGTATCTCGCCTCAGCAGCGTTCTTCGTTGTTCTGTAGTTCTTGTTATCATGATTTTCACCTTCTTTTATTGTTTTAAATATTTCAATTCCTATTTTCGAGTAAAACAAAATTCAAATAAAACTCAAAATTTCCAGACTTTTGACTAGATATCATGCCCGGCAGCGGGCCTTGAGCTTTTTCCAAAAATGAGCGACTTCGAGAGCAGCCATTCTGATTGTTTGCATAGTTTATTCTTCTGGACCGAACAGTTTTTAAATATATCGTAATTTAGTTACGAAATTAGTAATATAATCATGTCATTCTGCGAATATCGTAATATTACGAAAATCGCAATCCTTATATAATTTACCGCGCCATTCACTTTCATGAAGCTTGATGACACAGACGTGCACATACTCTCTTTTCTGAAACAAAACTCCCGCATTTCCAATGTTGAAATTGCAAAAGCCGTCGGCCTGACGGAAGGCGCGGTACGCCACAGAATTGAGGTTCTGACCGCAAGTCGTGCCATAGAGCGGTTCACAATCGAAACAAGAGGAGCTTCCGCGTCATACTATGCAGTCGTGATGCTCAAAGCGCGCGCGGATACAAAAAAGATGATGGCCGAAGTTGCGGTGCACAAGATAGCAAAGGAAACTTATGAAATCTCCGGAGAATACGACGGATGCCTTATCCTCGAAGGCGCAAGCCTTACAGAAATTGATTCAAAGATAGACAGATTGCGAAAATTGCGTAGCGTTGCCGATACGAAGACGTTTATTGTGCTGAAGAGATGGTAAACTCCCAAATACCAATCTTTATAACTTTTCACACATACCAATATATTCATGCGTGTTAATTTTCATCCTGTTGACCGGTATCTCAGGTTAGCCCGGCTGCCGTCATTTAGGCAGATAGTGGATTCACCAGAACTTATAGAAAAGGCCGCAAAGGCGGTTTTTCGCGCTGACGTTTGTTACGTGGGTCATGACTTTGTTTATGACATTGACGAGGAACGGCAATTTCGGAACGTGGTAGTTGTTCAGGTAAATCATCATGGCAGGGATTCCAGATGCTACATAAAGGACGTAGAAGAAGGCCCAAGAAGAGAGGCGCTTGCACTTGAATTGAACAACCTGCTTACGGACAGTCCAATTGCGTATGTTCTTGCTGGAAATGTGCTAGTAACTGTAGATGTTCCAGGCTATCACACATCCTATACTCCAGATGAAATAATTAAACTTCCTGTGTTTGCACAAGGATGTGGAAAATTGGCGGAGTATATCTGTCTTTTTAATCTAGGGGATAGACGAAGTCCGAATATGGTAGTAACTTCAGATAACCAGCCACGAAACATAGATTTCGGAACTGCATTTAGCTTTCCAGATCTCCCACGATTTTTTAAGGCCGTAAACCCAGAACAGTTTGAAATCGGACGGGTGCAGGCTAGAGAGTTGATATTTGAGAATTTGTTGAGGAATCTTAATCGAGTTATGGATCTGATAAGACACGTAAGGGCGAGAAAATACGGGGTAATAAATATGGAGATTAAGCGTGATATTACTCCGCACATTGATGTCCCCCCTTTAATCCAACTGTGGCAGTATCTCCTATCCAACGGCTGGGAAGATCACTTTTTTCCTGCTTTTAGACTTGCGTTGGAGGATATTTCGCTTTCATCTTCTGGTCTGTGAGTCTGATTTATCATATACCTAGACGCGAAACCGGGAATCCGAAACGGTTCGCGGGTCAGTTATTGCATCGTCCCCAAAATCATCTTCCTCATCTCAATCGGTTCAAGATTCTCCAATGCCTTTATCGCGAATCCTAATTTTGGCTCGCTTTCAGCATGAATTGTGAACAGTTTATTCCCCTTTCTTATGTTATCCCCTCTCAGGCAGTGGAGGTAAACTCCAGCTCCTTTATCAAATGGCGCTCCGGCAAGCCTGGCAATCTTTGAAATCACTTTATTATCTATATGAAATATCTGGCCATCAACCTGGGATTTTACGTCATACGTGTATTCTCCGATCGGAATTGAATCGGATTTTACTTTTGGATCCCCACCCTGAAGCCCGATAATTTCCCTCATTTTTGCAAGCGCCTTTCCGTTTTCGAGCATTTTCAATGCAATTCCATGACCTTGTCCTGCACCCACTTTTCCGCATAATTCAAGCAGCTTTCCAGCCATCATGCAGGATTTGTGCTTCAAATCCTCGGGTCCTGTCCCCTCCAATACCTGCATAACATCCCTGCATTCCAATGCCGGCCCTATTCCGTTTCCAATAGGTTCTGCGCCATCAGTAATCAGCGCCTCTATTTTCATGCCCATCTCGCTTCCTATTTTTATGAAATGCTTTGCGAGTTCATTAGCCCGTGCCACGTCATTTATTTTCGCGCCTCTTCCGACCGGCAAATCAACAATCACGTATTCCGCACCAACACACTTCTTCTTTCCAAGTATGCTCGCAAGAAGCATTCCCTCAGGGTCAAGTGAAAGCGGATTTCTTATCCTGATTAATTTGTCATCCACAGGAGCGAGTTTCATTCCCCCGCCCCAGACCATTGCCCCGTGCGATTTTAGGGCAATATGTTTCAGTTCATCAACACTGAACGTTACGTTTGCGAGAACCTCCATCGTGTCGGAGGTGCCAGATGCAGAGGTGATGGCACGGGACGAAGTTTTCGGAATATAAATCCCGCTCGCAGCGATAATCGGAACAACTATCATGGTTGTCCGGTTTCCGGAAACTCCTCCGGCGCAGTGTTTGTCTACCACGGGGTGCTTTCCCAAATCAAGTTTGTCCCCAGAATTTACAGTGGCGTCTGCAAGTGCAATAATCTCGTCATCAGACATACCGTTTATGTAAACCCCGGATACCCATGCCGCTGTTTCAACGTCGTTTAATCTTCCATCCATTATCTCGTTTACAACGGCATTTATCTCAGAAGACGTAAGAGTTTTTCCATCCATTTTCTTTTTTATATATTCAATGGACTCAGGCCTGTTCATGTGGAGGATTTCTATTGTGTCTCCCTTTTTCGCCCCAAGTTCTTCTGCAGCATCCTGATAAATTCCAATTTCCCCGGGTTTAACCATTTCATTGCTCGTATCTACTATCACAATCGCGCTCTTTTTTCCTAGCCTTAATTCCGTGCGATAGCCGAGATAAATATCATGGGCCATTGCATCCTTTGAATTCATGAGAACAATTCTTTTTCCGGTTTTGATATCCAGTATTTTTGCCTTGCACGTGTATTTCTTGTATCTCCATACATCCACGCGCTTTGTTTCCTTTTCAACATATTTTGGTTTTTCAGACATATAAATCCCTGCAATTTGTCGTTCTTTTCATTTTCATCATTTTATTTCCTTTCAATCTCAATCCCCATCTGCTTGGACGCAACTGCGAACAGCGATTGTGGTGGAACCACTCCTGCTTCTGTGATGTATCCGTTGATATATTGCGCCGCAGTAACATCAAATGCGGGATTGCGCACAACGAGTCCTTTTGGCGGCTTGTCCCATACTTCTTTCGGATCGCGTTCTTCAATTTTTTCAAGATTCCCGAACAGGCTTATCGGACTATATTTGTAGAGTTCAGCCGCAGAATAAAACGAAACATCGTGCATTTCCGCTATGTGTGCGAGCGTTGATGTCCCCACTTTATTTATCAGATCCCCGCGCGAGGTTATAGCATCCGCTCCAACGAGGCACAATTCCGCTTTTTTCATGAACGTGTTCATCGCGGAATCAACAATCAGCGAGGTCTCAATGTCTGCATCAACCAATTCCTTTGCAGTTATTCTTCCCTGGTATCTAGGGCGGGTTTCGCAGGCAAACACCTTAATCTGGTTTCCCATATCCGCAGCACGCTTGAGTATCCCGGTAACTGTGGATGAGTGGCAGTGCGTCATAACAACAGCGCCATCCGGAATAAGTTTTGCCCCGTATTCTATAAGCGCCCGTGAATTTTCATCCATTTTCTTAAGGTAATCTTTTTCCTTTGCGATAACTTTTTTCTGAAGTTCCTTCGCATCTTTCACTTCATTGGTTTTTATCTGTGTAAACGCGAATCTTGCAATCTCCCCAACAGCATTTCGTACCATTGGTTCTGTTGGCCTTGCTGATGCAAGGGCTTCGCTCACAACAAGAAGTTCCGAATATAATTCGTCTAAGGTTTTTGCCCGTGATTTTTGAATCTGTAGTATAATCGCATTAACTACTGCCTTTGCAATATTTCTTGCACCCTGTATTTTGAGCGCTTTTATATCCTTAATAACTTTCTCAACCTTTCGCTCCATACCTCTGAGTAATAGGACTAATTATAAATAGGTTTCTAAAGGGCCCCGTGTATACCTGCTTTTCTTTTGAATATCCTCTTCCAGATAATCTCTGAGCCGAACCAGTTCAAAGCCATTTGGCAGTCTCAAATCAAAGATTGCTCTGCCTCCAGCTGCCTTTGCTAAGGCATTTGCGCATCTTTCCATAGATTTGAATGCTCTCCATGACTCTTTACGCCATGATTTTATATTATCATACCTCGAAAATAGAACATATTGTCCCCTGTTAAACTCTGCATAAATTCCTTCTTCTGAAAAAATAAACCAACTTGAAATTTTACATGCTCCCCCTTTATCCCTGGAATATATTTTGGCATAAACCTCTTTTCTGGAAAGGCCAAATGCCCGTTGCCCGCCTAAATCAACTTCTGTGATTTCTAGTTCTATCGGGTTTCCCATTGCGAATGTGAAAAAAGCATCCATTGCTGTAATGACTTGTTTTGGATTTCCTTCATTTGCATGTATTGCGAACCTATTCAGGTCTTCGGTTCTCTCCTCAAATTCGCTCGGAGCAAAAACCACCCCCGAGGATGTTCTGCGTGCATGTTCTAATAGTTCTGGATCAGATGGAATGTTTCTCCTGCCTTCGATCTTAGGTTCCTCGCGATTAGGTATCCATGCAGGCTTTCGGTCCTTCAAAGAGTAAAACCAGCTTCCATCTGGCAAGTGTTCTGCCTCAAACCTGCTTTCAAAAACAGAGTCTTTCAATGTTTTCTCTCCACCACGTTGCAAAAATCCATCTAGTCTTCTCCGAAGGATCACGTCGGTTCGTTCATCTATTTTATAACGTATGCTAACAGTATGGTTCATATCTATCCTTTTAGTAGAAACTATTTATATTTGTTTCTATTTTATACCACAGAATTGGCTATACCCGAAATATAAACCTGTGTTCAATCATTGCACGGATTACAGTGGAAGTATTTGCATCTGCGAGAGGCACTCTTTCAACCATTTCCCCCTCCCAGTCAGGGCGTATCCGATATATCGATTCCAACGTTCCCTCAGTATGGTCGTTTTCTCCTCTCAAATCCGTAACTAGTGCCGCTATTTCGACACTTTCTTCTCCTAATACTCCTTGTAATCTCACAGGCAATCTAATCGCTCTGGAGCTTCCTGATGGATGCCGAAATGCGCTTTCAACTTCTGCCAGCGGACTAAAACATTCAAAAGAAGTTATGATCTTTCTTCCAATTCTCGTTGTCACATCCTCATTGAGTGGCAATTCTATAATACAATGCCTTCGGTTCTGATCACATCTTGTACTATTACACCTTCTGGTTGTTATCTCGCGTTCTGATACTATCATAAAGCACACCTTCTAGGATTTCGGAAACTTTCAGCTCATTGTTCGTATTTTTCATCTGATTATATGTTTCTGGTCGCCTATTTCTCGTATTAACTAATCGAAAAAATAAATTAAAAAAATAAAAAAGAAAAGATTAAAGGAAACTATCCAAACAAGTTTGCCAATCCTTCGGCTGCCTGTTCTTCTTTCTTTCCTTCATCCTCTTTCTTCTCTTCTTTCTTGGCCTCGCCTGCTGGAGCTGCCGCAACCGGTGCTGCAACAACTGCAGTTGCATTCTTCAGAAGGTCTTCAAAATTGACTCCCTTCACTGCCTCTGAAAGAACCTTTGCCTTTGCATCGTCAACTTCCGCACCAGCGGATTTGAGGACAGATACAATTGCATCCTTTGTTACTTCTTTTCCAGCTCCGTGCAAGAGAAGCACGGCATGCAAATATGGGTCTACTTTTGTCATCATATCACCTTTATTTTTTCTATTCAAGCTTCAGAGCCGTCCCCTGCCTTATTGCAGAGGTGAGAAGCTGCTCTATTACGCTTGATGAGTATAAGTTTCCATTTATTCCCGCATTTCTTGACTGCATAAATGCCTCGCTTAAGGCAATTCCGATGCTCATGCCTGTTGGATATCCAGAGTTAAGTGAGAAATTAAATGCATCTCTCAACGCAGCTGAGAATTCTGGATTGAGCGTATGTGCATCAATATCAAGAACCTCTTTGCCATAAAGATACTCTCCATCGTAAGCAAATAACAGTTTTGCCCCGACCTCAAACGGCATTATGCCGAGTTTTTGAAGTGCCTTTACCTTTACATCTGTAAGTGCCTCACCTGGCTTTGCAACAACAGATGTTTTTGCAATTACTATCTTTCCAGCCTTAATCTGAACATTCAATCCCGCGCCCTTAAGTTCTGAAAGTGCCGGACCAGGTGGCAAATCCGTTTCTCCTTCCGGAACAACTATTTCAAACGGTGCAATCTCACCAACTTTCGCAGCCCTTCTCTTTTTGTTTTCATTAAGGAATTTGTTTACCAAATATGGGCTTTGATTTGTCATTGCAAGTGCTACAGGAGCCTTGAGAACTTCTTTTTTCTGTGAAAGAACACTCTTTGAATCGAATACTCTTTCCATAATTGCCTTTTTTGCTATTCTGACCCGTCCACCCTCTTTTCTTATATTCTTTCGTATGTTCTGAAGAAGAGAATCCGGGAGTCCTCTGAGGTCTATGACTGCAAGTGTTGAGTAATCCTTTGTTTCTTTTACAATTTCTTTTACTTTACCTGCTTTTTCCTTTATTGAAGCTCTTTCAGGATCTACTTTATATTTTCCTTTCTTTTTTGCCATAGGAGAATCACCTTTATACTACCCTTATTGGGGAACCCATTGTCATCTTGAGATAAACTGATTTAATAGTGTGCTCACCAGTTTTATTCTTAACTGCATCATAAATTGCTTCAATATTTTCCAATACGTCCTCTGGTTTCATTTCCTCAGTGCCAACCAGTGCCTGCGCAACTGGGAGGTATTTTCCTTTGGAAGCCATTTTAACAGAACGTTTAGTTCGTTCAATCATCTCAGTTACATTTCCTACAACCGGTCTTGGTAATTTTCCTCTTGGACCAAGATACTGTCCAAGGCTTTTAGCCACAAGACCCATGAGGTTTGGCTGAGCAAGAAGGACGTAATTATCTGCGAGGTTCTTTATTTTATCCGGAGCTCCGTAAGCTGAAATTTCCTGCGACAGAATTATCAAATCTGCTTTTGCGTTTTTTGCCTGATTTGCCATAGCCTCTTCAGCAATAACTGCAATCTTTGGCTCCTTTCCACCCTTTCCTTTCGGAAGGGCTACGTCTAAATTGAGCCTGTGCTCAGTCTTTGAGAAGTCTATTCCCCGAAAATTCACTATAAGTTCCACACTTTGCTTGAATTTTCGTTTTCCCTTGTCCTCGAAAACCTTTGCTAAGGCTTCCTGAATTTTCTTTTTGTCTACCATAAAAGTTCCCTCCTATTCCAAGAATAGTAATTACGGGTAAGAAATGATTTGGTTCGGAAGGCTTTTTAAAGGTACTTCTACGCGCGCGCTAGTGCATCCCGCGGTCTTCTATTATTTCGGTTTTCGTTTCCACGGGCGTTCAGTTCACGCGGCATGCGCAAAAAGACTGGTATGTGCGGAACCCCGTTTCGTGTCGGGCTCCGGTGTTCTTCTGGAGGACGTTTCTGTCTATCATCTGTTTTTTCGATAGGTTGCGCATTTGGTTGTAAAGGCTGGGTAGGAACCGGGAAATTGCTCAGAGGGATTCCCGAAGTTTGGGAGACTACAGTTGGATTAACTATCGCTTTTTCAAATCTGGCTTCAAACAGCTCTCTTTCAACGGGAATTTGTTTAACCTCTCCAGACCTTTCTTTTTCAATATAAGTCCGGTTCGGGTCAAATAATGGCGGAGTTAATGAAACTACAGATATAATTATTTCATCAACTAACGGCCAGCGAAACCCCATATGTTCACCGTAATAAAACTAGAGTTCTCCTACTCTTCGCTTTGCCTTTCGCTTGAGCCTTTTCCTTTTTTTCTTTACCCACTTCCAGCGCATGCGATTCTTCTTCTTCCATTTACGAGGTCTTGAACCCATATAATCAGCCTTATATAATTATGTAAGAGATATTTTGACTAATACTGTGCTTGGCACCTTTACCCTAAGAAGTTGTTTTATCATCTTCTCGTCGCCTTCCACATCAACAAGTCTTTTGAATATTCTTTTCTCCCAATGCTCATAGGTATCCGAACCATCTCCACATGGAGTTCGTCTGCAGCTTATTTCGAGTTTTTTCCTTGGTAACCTTATCGGACCATGCATTTTCATGCTCAATACGGTGGCCAGTTCCTTTATCTGCTTTACTACTCCGTCGAGATCCCCGGGGTTATCCCCACTTAGCGTAATTCTTGCCTTGCTCATAAGTAATCACTTTGAATAAACGGTAAAATTGAGTTGTGTTGCGTCAGGCTTATAAAACTATCGTGAAGTCGGCGAAAATATCCTGCTCTATCCAATAGTTCAACCCAAAATACAAAAAGAAAAAATAAAAAAAGAAGAAAGGATTTTACTTCCTAAAGTTCTTCAATTTTGCTTTGTAGACATATCCGTCTTTGCCTACATAGTACATGAAGCCAGCTTCTTTGGAAATCTTTTCAGATCCAATTTTTTTCTTTCTTCCGCTTTTATTGTGCTTCATGGGTGCTGCCCAGACGTATCCATCCTTACCTACAAAGTAGAGATACCCATTTTCTCTTCCAATCTTTTCACTTCCGACTTTTGATCCCATTCTTTCACCTCAGAAAATAGGGTTGCGTTATGCACGCAACCTTCGTGCGCATGAACATTTTCCAAGCGCTTTGCTCTCGTAAACGCCTGCGCCGCTTCTATATTTTAGAGAGTATTTATAAAGCTATCGTCGGTAACGTCGGACACCCGACGTAATTATGAAAGGTTTTTAAACAAACGGCAGTATTACAGGCTTATGCCGCTTTCATTCATACGTGACAAACCCGCACGGGTTCTTCTAATACTTAAGGATTCTTCAACATCCTGGCATCTTTCAAAAATCGCACGTTCAACCGAAACAACATATGTTTACGTTACGAAATTCATAAGCGAGCTTGCGAGAAAGGGCTTGGTTGCAATCGAAGCAAAAGGTAAGAAACGTCTGGTCAAACTCACTGAAAAAGGAATTACTGTGGCTAATTCACTCGATGAATTAAAGAAAAAATTAGAATAATCCTGCAAGTGTTCTGCGCGAGCAGATGCGAACGCAATGCCCAAAGCTAACGTATATAACTTACGCTTCCACCTGTAGGTTCGTATGGGGTTATCATATTCTTTTGCACTTCTTCCTCTATTTTCTTTAGTATCTTTTCTCCTTCCTTTGCTTTTGTTTCAAGCTTTTTCGTATCTATCACAAATCCAAGAAGGCGTGCAAGAAGTCCAACCATTTCATTCGCTGCTTTTACATCAACATAACCGCCGTGGGTTTCTCCCATCAGGCACGCGCCTTTAATATTACGTAATTTTGCAAGTGCCGGGACAAGTCCTGCTGCACCAACTATTGATCCGCGCGCAATTCCGAATTCAACGCCATTCTCTTTTAACCATTTCATTACTTCTTCGTGCGTGGCAACTCCGTAAAGTCTTCTTTTTTCATTAAGTTTTCCAGTACTATAGCCACCTATTGTAAGAACAAGTTCTGCACCTATCTTTTCTGCATAATCTAATATCTTTCCTGCGACTTCATATTGTCCCTTTGAGGAAAGTGCCTGTACATCTCCGGTTAATATAACCATGTCGCGTTTTTTGCATTTTACAAGATATATTGTGTTTTTTATGAGGCGTATTCCACCCTTTTTTGTCATGAAGACCTGGTGTGGAAAATATGGTGAGTACAGTTCCGCGATTTTTTCTCCTTTCAATTCCTCTGCCATATATCTTCCGACAGTTCTTCCTATAAGCCCTATGCCCGGGAGTCCAGTTACAAGAACTCCTTTTTTCAGTTTTATTTTCTTTTTTTCAACTATGATCGTTTCTTTCATTGAGAAAACCCCTGTTTTCGAAATATTTGAAATTTTCAAAAGAAAATTTCATTGGTTCAATCTTTATTCTATTCCTTTCATTTTTCTTCGATATTTCCCGTATGTGTCATTTGGATTGAAATGTGGTGGGTGTGCTGTTTTTGTATTTTTTCCACAGTGTTCGTTCTTAATAGTATACCTGGCACACACATTACAGATGAAGATTTTTTTCATCAGGTTATTCCTCAGTTTCGCTATTTTTAACTACTCTCTTTTTCATGTGAAAATTCGCAGCTGCCTTTTTGGGCTATTTTTTCTATTTCTTCAATTATCAGTGTGAGATTTTTTTCTGCTTCCTTATATGATGGCGCTTTCATTGTTATTTTATATGTGGGTGCTCCAAGATAATGTACCTCTGCCTTTTTTTTCTCAGCAGTGGCAAATGCGTTTTTTATTATGTTTATTCCGTCACTGCCGTAACACGTCATGTGGAGTATTTCACTTACTTCAGCAACTGGTTTTTTCACATTCTTCTTTGCTAATTCTACCAGGTTTGCTTTCAATGCTTTCGGAAGATCTACTTTTTCAAGTGCCTCTCCTCCTCTTTCCGATACCTCTTCAAGGCATGTTATCACATCTGCGAATGCCTTTTCTATTTCTTCCTTTATCTTTTCCTTTGTCAGTTGACTCTTTGAATTAACAACAAGAATTTCAAGAAGCTTTTCCGTTTTCTTTTCGATTTTCATGCTTTCAAGTTTTACTTTCTTTTCTTCTTCATTCACTCGTTTCAGCGAGATGTCTACCTGTCTCTTTTCCCTATCAATATGATGCACTTTTGCAACGTGTCGTTGACCTTCAGAGATAAATTCGTGTATGTTCTTTATCCATCTGGGAGCTACCTCTGATATGTGCATGAATGCTTCCATATCCTGGTATTCTGGAAGAACGCAAAACGCGCCGTATGGCATTATCTTCTTTATTACTGCAACAACTAGTTCATTTTCTTCCGGCAACTCGATAATAAAACCACCATTGTTATGTTTGAGCAATTGCTATTTCATTCCAGAATCTTCCCGAGTATGTTCGTACTCCCCCCGGCAGGTTCTGCGAGTACTTCACCACATTTATCGCATTTCACCTTACTGGTAGAGTGGCTGAATACTCTTTGTTCATTTTCACATTTACACCTTACTTTCAGAAATTTGCTTTTACCTTGTTTCATGAAAATCACCTAATCATGCCTTTAGTTCAATCTTCTTCGTGGTTCTTGATCCTATCACGCGTTCCTGTTTCTTTTTGCATTGTTCGCATTCAAGCATAACTTTTTGTCTTTTTCCCTGCTTCTTTACAGTCTTTTCGCCTGCACGTTTTCCTCCGTGTCCTTCAAGGCTTCTTTCGTGTGCTCTTGTACCTGCTGCCATGCTTCTGGCTCGTCCTTTGCTTGCTATACGCACCTTGTGCTTATGGTGCTTGTTGCAGTGCGGGCAATATGCGTTAACTTCTTTTGGATATTTCATTTTTACACCTCGTACATTGGATTATTTTTCAATATTTTCGGCCATCTTTGCTTTTATAAGCCATTCTGCTTCAGAAGTTGGCAGGATTGCCTGCTCCTTGCTCTTGAACGGGCCGTAGATCTTGCTATCTATTCCTTTATATTGTGCCACATCTTTTAATATTATTACTTTTTGAGCATCTGCTTTCTTGTTTGTGGTTTTTGAGGTTTCGGATTCTGATTTTTCGTTATTTCGGTTCCATTCCGAAGTTATATTCATTCTGGTGTCATTCAGTTTCTCCATTATGTATTCAAGAAGTTCGTGCTCCTTTTCCGTCAATCCTTCGTGAATTTTGTCTCCACGAAGTGCCATGAGAACTATCTTTTCCTCCCGTTTTGCCTGGATTCCGGAAGCTATCTTTCTTATATTTTCATATTCCTTTAATGCAGACATTGAGTCGTCGTTCATCGCAGCTAATTTTCTTTCTCTTAGCAGGGTTGAAACCTGTTCGTAGAAATCTGGTTCCACTTTGACGATCTCGGAGCTTTCCATCTCCTTTTTTTGAATCTCCCTTAAAGCAGAATAAGTAAGCGGCATCATCTCCCCCAATTTGTATGGTGTAGAAAAGCGTATAAATCATACAGTTGAATATAATAAGGGGTGGTTAGATGGGAGAAGGATTAAGGGTTGCCACGCCGCGTTCTGCTTCTTGCTGCGGCTCAGGAAAATTTCCCCCTGCTTTGTTTTGCAGTAACTGCGAGCGGAGAACACAAAGTGGTTTTATAATCAGCCAGGGGTTAGATGGTCCATATCTACTCAAAGAATTTCCGGGCTATTCAGTAAAATTGGACGGGCGCGGAGTTCATGTAAAATTTGCGCATCCGGCATGCGATCCTTTTGCGGCAATGATAAAACGAAATGCTGTACCGGAACTGATACGCGGATTCAGAAACGAATTAGATATTGCCGCGTGTTTGGATACAGAGGTTATGAATTTTCTTGACAGGAATCCCGGGTTGAGGGTTTGATTTAATCTCTTTCTGTGTATACTCTTTTTATGGGTGGGGTTTTTTGTAACGGAACTGTCGGGAAACGGCAGGGTTCAAGCTGGACTGCACGTGCTTCGGGTGCGCATGTTGGAATGCTGGAAGAGCCAGTATTCTCAGATTTTTCATTTGATTTCGTGAACCGGGTAATCTCAATACGGCTTATTGGGATAGAAACAAGATGGAAAAAAGGCGAAGGGTTCAGGGAATTAAAGCCTGATGGACGTCCCTATGAACGACCGATTGACCCCAGAGTCGTGAAAGTGTTCAAAAGGCTTCTTGCCCGGGATGCGGAAAAAGGAAATGAGAATGCAAAAAGAATGATTGCAGAGAATCTGGAATTAATGGTTTGATTACCTCACCAATTCCTCTGCCACAAAAACCCTTTCGCAGTAATGGCATCGGTATTTGTCTGCTTCCTCGTTGTTGAAATGTTTTTCCGCAAGCTCTGCGTTTGTTATGCAATTTGGATTAGGGCAGGCTCCGACTCCGCGCAGTTCCTTTGGAGGAGATACCTGAAATTTGTTTGAAACTTCGCTTCCCTTTATTATATTAATAGAGGCATTTGGTGCAATAAGCGCAATAAGATTCGCAAGCTCGTTTGAAACATTAACGTTTTCTATTTTCACGATATCTTTTTTTCCGAGCTTCTTGCTCGCAACGTTCGCAACAAGCGCAACACGGGATTCGAATTTGTCATCAATTCCGAGCAATCCTAGGACTTTTTGTCCTTTTCCCGCCTTTATATGATCAATCACTGTTCCGTTTTCAATCGCGTCTACTTTCAACATTTTTTCACCTCATTTTCTATATTGTAGGAATGATTCCTCGTTTATTTGGTTTTCGATTTCCCTCCGTGTTCCTTAGAAAATTCTGGCGTATCTTCCAATTTGCGTAGTATTCCGCCAGGTTGGTGTTTAACTCCAGGATTGTCGCCCAGCGTTCTATGAACACGTGATCGGCCAATAGCACCCCAAAACCGTGTATACTCTCCTTCAAAGTCTTGACCTTCTGACGAACGATCCCCGTTTCTATCACTTGATTGCGATTCTGCAAGGTCTGGTTTGCCACCTGCTTTGTTTTTGGCTGCTGCACATTTTCGCATTAACTTCTGGCTGTGGGATGGTGTTGTTGGCTGAATCGGACTTTTTGTTATTCTTGTTTTGTGTGTCATCTTCTCACCTCATTTCCCCAATGCATAATCAATAACCGCCATCCTCACCGGCACGCCATTGTGCGCCTGCGAGAAATATTTCGCATTCCTGCTTTCATCCACTTCCTGCGCAATCTCGTTCACCTTTGGCAATGGATGCAGAATTACCAAGTCTGGTTTAGAGCCCTTTAGATTCTCAGAGGTTATCCTGAATTGTTCCTGTACGCGCTTTGCTTCAAGCGGGTCTGCGAATCGTTCAGCCTGAATCCTGCAAACATACAAAACATCTGCGCCAACTGCGTCAAGGTCACTTTTTGTAATTATTTTTGCCCCGAATTTTTTCTTCACTTCCTCAAGATGTTCTTTTTCCATTTCAAGCCCTTTTGGCGCAATTAGTGTTATGTTTGCTCCGAACATCGCGAGCGCGTAAAGAAGGGAGTGCATTGTTCTTGCATGTTTGAGGTCTCCAACCAAGCTTACGTTCAGTCCCTCAATTTTTCCCTTTTCTTTTTTCATTGTGTATAAATCAATCAGCGTTTGCGTCGGGTGCTGGTTTCCTCCGTCTCCCCCGTTTATTACAGGGTGATTTGCAAGGTCAGCCGCCAGCCGCAATGCCCCTTCTTTTGGATGCCTTGCCACGATTACGTCGGCATAACCATCAATTACTTTTATCGTGTCAATGAACGTTTCCCCTTTTTTCACAGAGCTTGTTTCAGTCAGGAAGTCAATATATGTAAGCCCCTTACGAAGTGCCGCCGTCTGGAATGATAATTTTGTCCTAGTCGATGCCTCGAAAAACAGTGTTGCCATTACCTTTCCGGTTTTTTTCGGTTCAATCCCTTTTTTTATTTCTGCTTCATTTTCAGCAGCCATTTTCAAAAGCAGTTCAATTTCCTTTTTCTCCAAATCTCGTATTGATATCATGTCCCTCATAATAAGCACCATATATTTGTGCTAGCCAACTTTTATATTTATATCCTATATCCCCTTTCTTTTAGAAAGAAAGGGGCTGAGGGTTTACAACTGCCAGAGTTGTAAAGATGTAAAAAATCTTTGGAATTTTTACGGATTTCACCCCCAAAGAAAACGCGGAGTATGCAAACCAGAAATTCGCCAGACAAATCGGAACAACTTTTATATTTATATAACCTTTTGGTTCAATTGCAGGTAGGTTGAAGATATGGCGGGGCTGTTAATTGTTTTTGAGGGAATCGAC
Organism: Microcaldota archaeon; assembly: GCA_038046805.1. Classification (GTDB taxonomy): domain Archaea; phylum Micrarchaeota; class Micrarchaeia; order Anstonellales; family Bilamarchaeaceae; genus UBA10214. The sequence continues at coordinate 19,479 of JBBSVO010000007.1, read as the reverse complement.
GGGTGTGGGAAAGAAACCCAGATACATCTCCTTCGCGAGGAATTCGGAAACGAACTCGCTGTTTTCAAATATCCAACCCACAACACCCCGGAATTGAATGATTATCTTGAAAAGAAAATTGAGATTGAACCAAAGGATTTATTCAAGCTGTTTCTTGCAGACATTATGAAAGAGCAAGAGCAGGTACGGGCGGCACTAAATTCAAAAAAATTCGTGATTTTGGACCGCTATGTTTTTTCAACAATCGCGTATGAAACAATTGGCGGGTATGATTACGAAAATGGAAAGCAGGCTGTTGCGAAAATGAATTTCATTGTTCCGCACGCTGTTCTTCTGCTTGACATTCCATCTTCAGTATCCCAGGAGCGCAAGCGCAAGCAAAAGCAGCTAGACCGCTATGAGGAAAACGCAGAATATCTTGAAAAAGTCCGCGAACGATTTCTCCAGCTCGCCAAGGATAAGTTTTTAACCCCTAATTGGCACAAAGTAGATGCTACAATGAGCATTAGCGATGTCCATCGAGAAATCATGGAATCGTTGAGATTGTAGCATATTTGTTTGCTCCGTTAGTCTAGGAGCCCTTTTGACAAATGAAACCAAAGGACAAAAGCGCTTCAGCGGAAAAGTCCTGAGGCATCACTAGTCAAAGAGGTTGGACATCCCGGTCAAGGACTCTGGACTTTCAGTCTGGTCATGCGCAAAACGCTGAACGCGAAACGCTGGACAGAGATGAACTCCAGTAACCCGGGTTCGAATCCCGGACGGAGCATTGATTTTTTTATAAAAATTTCAATATTTGAAGCGATTTTACGCGTCAAAGATTGATTTTTCTTTTGGTATCACTAATGCGGTCATGAACGATAAAATGCATGGAAAAATTCAGACAGTATTACTTACTTTCAATCTCGATTTATGCCGCAAAATTAATATCCCTGATTATGTTTGCGATTAACGGCTTACTGGGAAGAAAATGGACAATCCAGCATAAAATAGCTTGCCTTCGGTTGGCCTGCTTCAAGTACGACCTTCAATAATTCATATTCTGGTATCAGGATGCTTACTTTGCCTCGCCCATTGTCAGCGACCTCCAGTGCATCGAGAATAAACAATGCAGCTTCGCGTACAACTCCCCTTATTTCATCAGAAAGCAATTCATAACGTGCTATAAATTCACGTGGGTAAAACCTGAAAACGGTCAGTGCAGAGGCGAATAGTTCTGTAGGGTGAGTATACGGATGACCTAACCGAACTCCTTTGGTCATATAATTGGATTCATCAAACATTGCGAAATAGGTGCTGTACTCAAACGCGTAAGGACGGATGAAATCAGGGGAAAAAATCGTGAAAACTGTGAATGTGAACTGATAAGTGAGTTGATCGCGCAGAATTAACCACGGTTTTTCTAGTTTAAACGCATTGCGCAGCGAGCTGTAAGCCATATGGATAGATTCGATTGCTTTTGGGGGCCAGCACTGGGCTTGATACGGAAACAGGTCGACTGAATGATCAAGTGTCCGATATAAACCATGTCCGAGTTCATGGGTTAGGTATTCGGTTCCATCGTAAATTGTTCTAGTTGATATAAGTTCTTTTGAAGGAAGTACGATTGTAGTAGGGGCATAGTGTCCTGATTCTGCGTAATCGTGCACCACGATCGGCGGTTCGGTTGCCCCGAAATTCTCAAAGGCCCAGTATGTCGCATTCGCACCGCTCAGGGTAGAGGAAGTCAAACAATGATCCGAATATATCCGAAGCCCGCTGGTCGCAAAACCATCGTATACAAAGACCGTGGGTTTGATTTGATATGTATTTTGGTCAAGAACGAGATAATCTTGTATATGTTCGACTCGTAGGTATGCGGGATTGTCTGGCCTCTCCATATCTAACTGGATATGAAAATCTGGATCGTATACTATAAGCAAGGTACACCAATCAGCACGACCGAGATCTTTGTCGTCTCGGAATAAGGTGAACTGATACCTTTCCATTCTTTTATGATGTTGATCGCTGCATCCGTCTTTATCTAAATCAAATGCAAGTTTCCATCCCATAATCTTTATATCCCCTATCGGGGTCTTTATGACGTCCCCGTCCCCGTAGATTTTTCCTTTTGGATTTTGAGCAGGCAGTTCTTCCAGTACTGGGTCTTGCCTTCCCTTTGAAAACGGGTTTCCCACCATGGAAACGGTGCCAATGCTGGCACCAAGAAAAAGCACTGTTCCAGCAATGATTCGATGTTTCACAGTCATGGTATTCACTGTTAGGTGTAACTTTATGATATTTCAGGTTCAAACCATTTTTTAAACTGTTTGGTTGCCAAATGTAATATAAAACAATCTATATCAAACCAACAAAGTTTTTCGGAGTTTTATCCGACGTCTCGGCGAGGTTGGTTTGATATGCTGCAAACCCGAAAAACATTTCGGGGTCGCTGTAATTAGCAGGTGATATTTTGTCTAATCCTAAAACTGGAACATTCACGGTAAAATCTGGTCTTGCGCAGATGCTCAAAGGTGGCGTCATAATGGACGTTACCAATGTTGAGCAGGCAAAGATTGCCGAGAAAGCAGGTGCAGTTGCAGTCATGGCACTTGAACGGGTTCCTGCAGATATTCGCGCGCAGGGCGGGGTTGCAAGAATGAGCGACCCTCTAATGATTAAGGCGATTAAATCCGCGGTAACTATTCCGGTTATGGCAAAATGCAGAATAGGTCATTTTGCAGAGGCTCAGGTGCTTGAAGCACTTGGAATTGATTTCATTGACGAAAGCGAGGTTTTGACTCCGGCAGATGAGCAATTTCATGTTGAAAAGACAAAGTTCACTGTTCCGTTTGTCTGCGGTGCGCGCAATTTAGGGGAAGCCCTGAGAAGAATCAACGAAGGCGCGGCAATGATGAGAACAAAAGGAGAAGCAGGCACTGGAAATATTGTTGAAGCCGTACGACACATCCGTTCGATAAATTCCGAAATCGCGGAACTTTCAAAAATAAAAAACAACGAAGCGGAACTAAAAAAGAAATCAGAAGAGTATCGTGTTCCGCTCGAACTGGTGAAGAAAACTGCGGAATTGGGTCGTCTCACGGTCGTTAATTTTGCCGCTGGAGGAATCGCAACTCCGGCCGATGCCTCATTATGCATGCAATTGGGTGTTGACGGCGTATTCGTAGGTTCAGGCATCTTTAAGTCCAGCGACCCTGCAAAGCGGGCAAAGGCAATAGTAGATGCAGTGGCTCATTTTGAAGACCCGCACGCGGTTGCAAAGGCATCTGAGGGATTAGGCGATGCAATGAAGGGGCTGGATGTCGCAGGAATGCCGGAAGAAAACAGGATGGCAAAAAGAGGGGTATAATCGCGGTCGGTTTTGATGCTATTATTCGGAAAACAAGTTTCAGAGTACGTCCTTCCAATCAAATACTATCTACTAGTCTCAGTCCTGATTGTAATCTCTCAGTATGCAATTGCGCTTCCGATATCCGAGCAATATCCACAATACTCATTTATCCTAAACCTGACCCAAATCGCATGGGAACTGATGGTCGCATTTTCAGTATTTACGCTCATTGAAAAGCATAAATTCGGACCGAAGAACCTTTTTATAATCTGGATTCTGTTCAGCGTACTCATTCATGGCCTGAAAATTACGATTCGTTATCTCTTTTATAACAAGCCAACCGAATATCTGATAGACCGTTTCTCTTATGGGAGCCTTCTTGTGCTTGCAGTAGTGATAGGCACCTTCTTTTTTGTCGAGTTCAAAAGAAGGAGGCATCTGGATGCAATCAGCAAACGCTCGCCGTAAGTCTTCCATGTTTTATTCTTACAACTTTGTTTTTAGCCGCCGGATTCACTCCCGCACATTTTTAATAGTTACCACTTATATATCCCTACTAGTTCTTCGATGTATTTGAGGTCAGAATTATGTGTGCCCATGCGCAAAGGAAATTTCCAGACTCCGCGACAATTACCGAGAATTTGCAGCGAAATGCCGGCACTGGCCGTACTGCTGCCAATCCTTTTGTTCATCGTGCAGTCTTACGGGCAGTATTAGCCAGCGAGCAAGACGGAGAAACCGAACAAGAGTTTTTGAAACGTGTTGATGCACACATGATTGTCCGCAGGCCACAAACAGGAGGAAGGCTTGGGCTAGCGCGGGAAAAGATTGACCCGAATTCCATATACACGCTTACAGAAGCAGCAGAACTCACAGGAATTCCAAGAAAGTCCTGGGTGTTAATGACCAATCCAAGAACAAATGATGGTTTTGTGCGTGTTCCGTGTGTCGTACTTCCAGATTCGGAATCAGTAATGGGTAAACGGATCAAAGGAAGCGATGTCCTTACAATTGTTGAGGAGATAAATGCTGTGCCAGTAGAAGTAACCTCTTTAAAGGATTTGACCGGCCAATTAAGCCGTTCATATGCTGCCATTAAACAGATTCTAGTCACATTCAATCATGAAAGATTTCTGCCATACAGGAGAAATTCCGATGGAAAAACAGTTCTCATACCCCTTCACGTACTGCCATCTGACCGGAATTATTATGTGGATTCCAGAGATGCGAAGTCAGTAGCAGGAGATTTAGATTTGGGAAGCACACTTTTGTCTTGGGAAGATGTGCAGAGGTATTTGGAAAGTAATGGGATAAATCTTGAGGAAGCACAGCTAAAAGCTATTCTTGCCCAAAGGATAAAGACTGTTAAAAAAGAACGATTTTTCGATTATACCTCTCCTGATGGATTAAAGACCAGAATTCCTGTTATGCTCGTTACACGTGCGTGCACACCTGGTCATTGTTATCGTATAAGGCAGTTCGATGCAGTCCGTTTGCTCAATGCAGCAAAAAGGGACAAAGAAACATTCGTTAAATATTTGGATGCGATGAGGGAAATTGGGTTGGCCGGCCCGTCGGAATGCCTTTCTACTAAACCGAGGACTTTTCATTTGGATGGTCGGGATCGCGGAATAAGGCTTTACATGAAAAATCTTGAGCGGTATATGAAACGCGATGATGCGGAATTCTTTGGAAGATGGAAAGAACTTGCAGACCACCGTGAGAGTGACTATGATGGGATAAGGTCTTGGGTTTGCGTGTCTTCTGAAAAGGAGGGTAGAATACAGGCATACAGTCGTTTTCTTGAGCGGCTCTCAATAGAAGCTACGGGGGTCGTGCTTTCGGTTTGCACGACCTTTGGACTTAATATAAAAATCCGCGAATTAGAGGGCGTTTATTATGTGCACAGAGGCGAACAATCCAGAACATTGCGATTCTTTTTGAATATAAATAATCCGTGCGGAAGGGTCAGAACAAAGGCGGTGGGAAGTTTGGCGCGAGAAATTGATGCACTTACAAGCATAGGGAGTGCGGATCCGCATCTTGTTTTCAGGTTGTGGGCAGCCAGGAGCGTTCACAACCGGGATTGGCGCTTTGAACCCGATACTGCGCAATGTTCATTTCCGCAATTTGATATACTTATACATAGCGAGACTGCAGAACAGATATTCACGAGATTCCAGATTGAAAAATTGGGCAGATTTTTTGAAAAAAAATGTCCCGGGCTGGTTTGCACGTTTTGATGGGGCATGTTCCTGTTTAGGAAAATTTGGATGGGATATAAAATATGGCACTTCAAACTTTTGTTCCACGTACTCCTGTTCAAAGAACCCCCCCGCCGCAACGCGTGGCTGTAGTTGTTGTGGATGTGCTTGAACCACTTCGGGAATCGTTTTCTTATAAATACAATGGGCGTACCACATGTAATAAGCGTGCAGTTAATCGTGGCATCTCCAGGCTTCATTCTCTAATCACGGAAGTGAGAAAATTCGATATCCCGATTTTCTTTGTGGGAACTTTGCTTGAGGGGGAGCCTCTTCCAAAACTTGTTGGGGCCGCTGACTCAGGAGGTGTAAAAGTCAGAAAATTGCTCACAAGTGCCTTTGATTCACCAAATCTTCCAAGTTTCGCGCGCATACTGGATTTTTTTCCACGTGCCTATCCATCATCTCTGGAAGAAACTGCAAGAATTACGCATGCGTTGTATGATAAACATCGTTATCCCAGACTTTCGGATCGCCTCAAAGAAAATGGTGCGAATACTCTTGTAGTGTGCGGATATGCAACAACCTGCTGTGTTTATGCAACCGCATTGGATGCAGTACACTTAGGTTACAGAGTCCTCACCTCCAATCAGCTTATGTTTGACGCTACAGACCATAATGCTCCTGATCCCAAATTCGTACGGTTTTGTATGGATTTTTACCGAGACAAAACATCGTATCACAAAACTGCAGCGGGTGTAATCTCGGCAATTCGAGAAATCACGCAAGGCGGAACCAAAGTCCGCTAATTGGTTGTCAAGTTCCTTTTTTTTGGATAGCGCCTAAGATTTTTGCGCTACTATTTAAAATGCACGAGACGAATTAATATATATGCACAATGAAGTTAATTCCAAAAGCATTGTAAAAAAACTGTCCGAACAACTCAGGAGATTAAAATCCGTAAAAGCCGCAATACTTTTTGGTTCTGTCGCAAAGGGAAAAGAAAGAAAGAACTCGGATATAGACATCTGTGCCATAACCACATCCGAAGATGATTCTCCCCTTGACCTTTCATCCGATAAACTGGATATCTCCTTATTTCATAAGCTACCGCTCGTAGTGCGGTATCACGTTTTCAGAGATGGGCAGCTTCTTTTCAGCAAGGATGACAAGCTCCTTACTAAGCTAAAGTTCTGGACCATTAAGCATTACCTTGATGAAAAGCACTGGAGGGACAGGTTTGTTGAAAAGGTGTTGTCATGCTAGACAAAGAGCAGGTTTCAATAATGATAAAGGATATCGAAAAATATCTTTTTGATTTGAGCGAGATGCGCGTATCATCAAAAGATGATTTATCAGAAAGAGAGAAATATTATGCGGTTTCGATGGTGATATTTTCAGTCATGAACCGTGCAATAGATATCGGAAATGAAATCCTTTCCTCCTCTGCAGGTCTGTCGCTTCCAGGAACGTATAAGGAAACATTTGACATTCTTGCCAAATCCAAGGCAATTAGCGGCGAAACCGCGGCGAAGATGAACAAACTTGTCAAATACCGGAACATTATTGCGCACGAATATTATACTCTTTCCATTGATGAGATGTGGAAAATAAAGAATGGCCTTTCCAACGTAACCCTGTTTATAGATGAAGTAAAGAAATATGTGATGCGCTTTAGGTAAAACATGGCAACTCCGCTTAATGTTTCTTTTTAAACTTATCCTTCCCATATTCTCAAGTTTGTTTTGTCAGTCAGGGTAGAATAACCCAAAACACAAGACGCAATTTGGAGGTTTTCTCAATGGATGAAATATTATTGGCATTTGTTTCAGGTATAGTAGTTTTGGTTTATTCCGCATGGCTTGCCTTTTCGGTAAACCGCGCTCCAACGGGAAATGAAAAAATGAACCAGATTGCCGGAGCGATAAGTGAAGGTGCAAACGCATTTTTGATTAGGCAATACAAAACACTTGCTCCAATAGTAATAGTATTATTCGCGCTTATAGCCTATTTCATCAGCATACAAAGCGGGATTTCATTCATTGCAGGAGTAATCCTCTCCGCTCTTGCCGGTTATATAGGGATGCAGATTGCAGTCCGTGCAAACGTTCGTGTTGCCGAGGGTGCAAAGTCTGGAGTTGCAAAGGCATTTGAACTCGCTTTCAAAGGAGGTGCGGTCACGGGAACGGCATTGGTCGGCCTTGGACTTATAGGAGTTACCTCACTTTACTGGTCATTCGGAAGCCTTGTTCCTTTAATCGCATTTGGCTTCGGTGCTTCATTAATCTCATTATTCGCACGTGTTGGCGGAGGAATATATACAAAAGCCGCTGATGTCGGTGCAGACCTTGTTGGAAAGATTGAAAAGGGAATCCCGGAAGATGATCCGAGAAATCCGGCAGTTATAGCGGACAATGTTGGAGACAACGTTGGCGATTGTGCAGGTATGGCTGCAGATGTATTTGAATCATTTGTAGTAACTGTAATTGCTGCAATGCTTCTTGGTGCAGCTGTAGGGCCACAGTTCGTGCTTCTCCCGCTTTTAATCGCAGGACTTGGCGGAATTTCATGGGTAATAGGCTCGTTTTTCGTTAAGCTTTCTGGTAATTCCGGAAAAAATTCCAAGATAATGCGCGCATTCTACAAAGGAATCGGCGCATCGTCGATAGTAATGCTCGTGCTTGCATTTTACTTTATTGGCAGCACAGCTGGTATGTTTAATTTATACCTGACAGTTGTTGTTGGGGTAATCGTAACTGCATTAATGTTTCTTATCACGGAATATTACACAGGAAAGGAGTATGGTCCGGTAAAATCAATTGCAGATGCAGCAAAAACAGGTGCAGGGACAAATCTTATCCAGGGATTGGCAATCGGAATGCAATCCACTGTTCTTCCAGCTCTTGTAATCGTTGCTGCGATCGCGATATCTTTCAAGCTGGGGGGTCTTTTCGGGGTCGCGCTTGCCGCGGCTGCGATGCTTTCCCTTAGCGGCATGGTGATTGCAATAGATGCATTCGGTCCTATTACGGATAATGCCGGTGGTATCGCAGAAATGAGCGGACTTCCATCAAATGTCAGGGAAGTCACGGATGCGCTCGACATGGTTGGAAATACCACCAAAGCAACTACAAAAGGTTTTGCCATTGCAGGCGCTGCTCTTGGTGCACTAGCGCTTTTCGTTGCATTTGCAGAAGAGGCAAAGCTTACCACGGTTGATCTGCTTCAGCCGGATGTTGTAATAGGCTTGTTCATTGGCGCATTGCTTCCATTTGTGTTCTCGAGCTTCCTTATGACTGCAGTTGGTCGTGCGGCATTCCAAATCGTGGAAGAAGTGCGCAGACAGTTCAGGGAAATAAAAGGACTTATGGCAGGCACAGGAAGGGCAGATTATGCGAGATGCGTTGATATCAGCACGCAGACTGCGCTGAAGGAGCTTACGGTTCCAGGCTTGCTTGCAGTGCTCAGCCCTCTTGTAGTCGGATTCCTATTTGGAGTACATGCGCTTGCCGGTCTTTTGGCAGGGGTCATTGCAAGCGGGTTCCTTCTAGCTCTCATGATGTGCACATCTGGTGCGGCATGGGACAATGCCAAAAAGCTTGTTGAAACAGATCCAAAGTATGGTGGAAAAGGAAGCGATACACACAAGGCAGCAGTAGTAGGCGACACGGTCGGAGATCCATTAAAAGATACGGCTGGCCCTGCATTGAATGCTTTGATAAAAGTAGTGAACACAGTTTCGCTTGTTTTCGCTGGTTTGATTCTCGCAATGGGAATTAAACTGGTGTAATCCGGTTCGCTGTTTGAGATTTTTCTTTATTTTTTCTTTGTTTTTCTTTTCTTAATTTTTTCGATTTTTTATATTTTCGTTTTCTTATTTGTCTATCTTTGTCACGCAATTGAGCGTCACATCGGTTGTTCTGATAGTCGCCCACCAAACGTGTCTCTGTTCACGCCCATTTTTCTCAGTGCTTCGCGTATTGTATAGTTTGTAGAATGAAACAAAAACCAATCTTCTTCAGGTTCTATATTATATCTCACATGAGCTCTTCTTGCTTTCCTGATTAAGCTTTCATTATGGTCAAGAATATACGATAAATTGAGTGCTACATCTGGTAGTTTGCGCTCTCCCGCAAGCCAAACAACAAGTTGAAATAAAGGTTCAAGTATTATCGTAGTATCTTCAGGAGTAGCGTTGATTTTTATTTCATCTAAGATAAAAACGCGCAATAATTCTCGTACCTCTCTGTCAATATATGGGTATTTTTCTGCAGGCATTGATACCATAAATCTTGAACACCTATCTCCAGCTACAATATCTGTTTCACCATACATAATTGCATTAAATATTAATTCTACAGCAGTTTCATGCACTGAAGAAAATCCGCTCTGTTCTGCAAGTATAACTGCTTTTAGTACGATTTCGTTTTGTTCCCTTGGTTTTAGTTCGCTTGTGTATGACACAACCCATGCGTCCAAGGATGCTAACAACTGTTCATTAGAAACAGCGGCTCGCAACCCTGCCAAACGGATTTCATTATCCGAACTTCGGATCGCACGCATGAGCGGTTTTTTTAAAGGAGAAATCCCAAATCCAAAAACCTGGGCAAGTTGGGCGGTTTCTTCAAGAACTGCAGCTCGTTCTCTCCAATATCCTTTTTCAATCCAATCCCTGCAAAAATGAAACATTGGCAATGCATCTGTCAATTCACTGCGCCTTTGTTTAATTGTTGGCAGGTCACGTGCTTCTTCTAATAATCCTTTTAGGTGACTTCTAACACCCTCGATAGTTCGTAAGTTGTTAACATTAAAACGCGAATTAGTATCTCCTTGTTGATAAGCCATAATACGCAGCTATGTGTTCAAAAAGGTTTAATAAAGTGGTGATTCATCTCAACCAACATTGTAGATATCTGAATCCAGCATTTTTTTGGTCTTTAGCTCGTTTGCCACATGCCCAAGCAGCATCTTCTTTATCCTCGCAAATTCGTCCGGCCCTACTTCCACGTTGCCAACAGCGTACCGCAGGTTCTTTGCATTGAAGCACAGGATCGCATTGCTCATGCCCTCGCAGTTATGGCAAAAATAAAGATCACTGGAATTTGCGCATCCATCCACCTCAAAACAACGCGTTATATTGGTTGAATTATACGCATGGATACAGAATTTTGAATGAAGAACCGCATGGCAGCCAAACATATTTTCGCAATAAAGCGCGTAGTTGGAATATGCGACATTTTTTATGCCCAGATAAAGGTCTTCCCCGTAGTAGAGGTTCAGTCCTCCCCCCGCCCCACTGCATTTTTCAACATTTTTATGCTCCTGATATCGGAAATTACCTGCGACGTAAACGACTGGCATTATGAATTTTTGCACTATTCCGTCCACGCTCGCGTCTTTCAAATCATGAGGTGAAAATGTGGATTTATTCACCTCGTCCATTTCCTCCATTGAGATAACGCGCTTTGTTGTGAAGCAGGTATTGCGGAAGCTCAATGGCGGCGGAAGCCAAACCTCCTTTCCGCTTAGGATGGATTTTGACAGGGATGGAAGTGGAACGCGCCTTCCGAGCCATTCACCATAATCATCAATATCCTTAAGCTCGGTGCCGAGCAGCAGGCGGGTCGTGGTGCGGAATTCGTTTTCAATTTCAGGGAAAGCCATAATATGGGCGCCTCTTTAACCGTAATCCCGGTTCAGGATATCTATTATCGAATACCTAAACCGCTTTTTTGTTTTCAGTTCCTCGGCAATTTCGCCTACCAGCTTATTTTTTAGTTCAGCATACTGTTCTTTATTCAGTTGAACGTTCGCAATCATGTTCGTTTTGTTCCGCACGTTGAACGTGAACAGGCAGTCATAGCAACCAATCAGGTTATAGCAAAAATAAAGGTCAGAACTACCAACTGAGGTGCAACATTCGAAGCATCGCTTAAGCGTGTTGTTGTAGAAGCAACGCATGATATATTGCGATTGACCGCTCGAAGATGAGCCAAAACAAAATTCAGGCTCATTCATGAGATAACAGCAGTAAACGAATTTTCCATTTCGAATATATGTGGAATCGTAAACAAATGCGCCATCGACAACATCATCGGAATCATAAACGTCGTTTGAATTTCCGAGAACCTTATTTCCGCTGTAGATAATTTTTTCCTTCACTGCGCTGAAAAGAGAGTCAATGTCCTTGATTTGGTTTATGTTGAGTGGTTTGGACGAGGCAGATAACGAAGCGGAGAGTTTGCTAAACTCCAGATTATAATCGAAAAACCTGGCATTTTCCGGATAATGACTTGAAAGTACCTTAAGCAATTTGCCTGAAAGGTTGGATTTGACTGTTTTCCCTACTGTGGCCTCGCGCAGGTATGGATCAAAATCCTTGAGTGTGCCGAGTGGGGTTCCGAACAGGATTTTGCAAGTATTGTGGAAAGAGGTTTCGATATCCATAGATTCATCACTATAGAGATATTGCTACTTAGTTTATATTTAAAACTTTTACAAGAATTTTTTATCAAAAAACTAAAATTTATAAATTTATTAGCTTATAACTAAAACATGATCGAGTTAGATAAAAAAGACCGAGAGATACTTTATCAGCTGGACCTGAATGCACGACTGCCTATTTCTAGCATAGCAAAGAACGTCGGGGCAAGCAAGGAAGTAGTCGGATACCGCATAAAGCGGATGACTGAACTTGGGCTGATAAAGGGATATTATGCGATCATTGATCTGACAAAACTAGGATTCATGAATGCAAGAATGTTCCTGAAATTCCGAAGCATCCCTCCAGAAGAAGAAAAAGAACTTATTGAATTTTTTATAAGGCACAAACGGTTTTGGTGGGTTGGTGGCATCACATCCTCGCTATACGACCTCGGTGTCGCGTGCTGGGTCAAGGACGTTCTGGATTTTCATGAGCTCAAAGACAGCTGCATTGGAAGATTTAGAAACAAGATAGAATTGCTTCGCGATTCTTTCTATTCAAAGATATACTCATGGAGAAAAAAATATCTAAGTGAAAAACACACGGATGGGATGCAAACGGTTATCTCCGGAAGGAGCATTTCCGTGAGATATGACGAGCACGATGTAAAACTACTAACTCAACTTTCGATTGATGCGCGGTTGCCTATCGTGGACCTTGCGAATAAAATCGGTCTTAGCGTAACTGCAGTAAAACACCGGTTCAAAAGACTGAAAGACAAGGAAGTAATACTCGGTTTCAGGCCAAAGATTGACCTTGAAAAACTCGGGGTCTATTGGTACAAGGTCGAATTCCAGCTGGATGATTATCGTTCAAAAAAAGATCTGCTTGCATATTTCTCATCTCATCCGAATGCAGTTTATGCCTATGAAAGCATTGGCGGAGGCACTGACCTTGAGGTGGAATTTGAAGTGGAAAACCACACGAAATTCAGGGAGATTCTGGATAAGATACGCAAAAAATTCAGGGGGTCCATACGAAACTATCTGTATTACGTTTGGGTAAATGAGGACAAAGTTTCATACTTTCCAATGGCAGGGGAATTGCTTTTAAAAACCCCGGAAGATAAAGATAAGTGATAATATGGAATCTGTAAAGGATATTCGAATGGGCGATTCTATTACTACTAGTACTGGCTTTCAGGCAACCCAAATAGAGCGTGCGGTTCAAATAATAAAAAATATGAAAAAGGCACGCGCGACTGTGTTTCTGTCATTCACATCAAATATGGTTGCAAGCGGTTTGCGAGGAATTTTCGCAGAATTGTGCGAACGGAAATTTGTTGATGCGATAATAACTGCAGGCGGTTCGCTTGATCATGATCTGATTCGGGCTTACGACGACTACTTTATCGGCGATTTCTTCATGGACGATGCCGAACTCCATAAGCGCGGAGTAAATCGTCTCGGAAATATCCTAATTCCAAACGAGCGATACGAACTTCTTGAGAAAAAAATGAAACCGATTTTCGAGCGGCTCTATGCGAAAAACAAAAACCATTTTTGCTCACCGAGCGAGATTGCGCGGGAGATTGGAAACGAAATCGGAAAAACGAAAAACAATTCCCCGTCATTTTTATATTGGGCCGCGCGAAACGATATTCCGGTCTATTGCCCGGGGATAACCGATTCGGCCATCGGGCTTCAGGCATATTTCTTCAAGCAGCAGGCAAAGCATCGCGATTTCGGGATTGATGTTACAAAAGATATGCCGCAACTCGCCCAGAGCGTACTGACGGCAAACAAGACTGGCGCGATAGTTCTCGGAGGCGGGATTTCAAAGCATCACACGATTGGAGTAAATATCCTGCGTGGCGGATTAGACTATGCAGTTTATGTAACTACTGCATCGCCATGGGATGGCTCTTTATCCGGAGCAAGAACACAGGAAGCAGTTTCCTGGGGAAAAATTTCCGAGAAAGCAAAAGCCACGAATTCTGTGACGGTTGATGGGGATGCGACGATTGTGTTTCCGATGATTATGTCTGAAGTTGTAAAAAGCAAGATATAAAAACGTTTCCGTACATAATGAATAACACTTAAATAATTATGAGGTGTATCTATGACTAGAATATCTGTCCATGAAAGAGTGTCCAGAGCAACTCCAAGACCTACTTCCCATTCAGACGGCCGGGTTGGTGCACATGAACGCGTATATGGTCCACGTGGTAGAGCAGAGACTCTCCGAGAAGGAAGAGTATTCCGCCCGCGTGCAGGACAAACAGAGCCTATCGCGGACACAGTAAAACATGAAAATGAAAAGTAATCAACATTGATTAGCCCATCTTCCGCCCCATTGCCTGTAAAGGCTGTTCAAAAATGCGTGCCATTCCTCCCGAGAACGGGATTTTGGATAAGGCTCTGGTTTAATCGGATTTTTTGAATCCCAAATTATATCAAACTGGCCATCGGCACGTGCACGGCCAACCCTAACTGATTGGTTAAGGTGCTGTGTAGATGAATCAATCGTGGTACTACCGGCCGGAAGAGAGAACCTGATTCCTTTCAATGAATTTCGTATTGAAGAAACATCTATATCCCCAGCTTTTTCAACTGCCCGGGCAAAGAAGAAAACCGCAGAATATGCCTTTTCAATTGGATCGGAAGTAACTCGATGTGGGCCATAACGAGATTTAAAATTCTTAACAAAAAGTTTATTTGTTCTGTTATCAAGGCTTTGAAAATAATTCCATACCGCATAGTCACCAGAAGTAAGGATTGGATTTATATGGCGCACCTCATCCTCTGCAACGCTCATGGACACTGTTGGAACCTTATCCGAAGTTATTCCGTCCTTTCTAAGCTGTTTGAAGAATGAGATATTGCTGTCCCCATTGATAGTGTTAAAAATAAAATCTGGTTTTGTTCTCTTTATTTCCTCAACAACTGATTTGAAATCCTGAACCCCCAACACCTTGTATTGTTCTCCGACAATCTCCCCGCTGAGATTTTCTATCTCATCCCTTACTATTTCATTTGCACTCCTTGGAAAGACATAATCCGAACCTATCAAGAAAATCCTCCTGCCTAAATTGCGAATTGCCCACTGGACAGCAGGAAGCACCTGTTGATTTGGGGCAGCACCGAGGTACACGATGTTTGGTGATTGTTCCAGGCCCTCATATTGAACCGGATACCAGAGGAGGTTATTAAGTTCCTCAAATATCGGTTTCATTATCTTCCTGCTCGCAGATGTCCATCCACCGAAAACAGAGCAAACCCCCTCCTGCCCAATGAGCCGCCTTGCCTCGTTCGCAAAAACAGGCCAGTTGGAGCGGCCATCAACCACTATTGGCTGAATGCGCCTTCCCAGCACTCCTCCTTTGCCATTGATCTCGTCAATTGCAAGCAGTGTTGCATCTACAAGCGACGATTCACTGATTGCCATTGTCCCGGTCAGGGAATGAAGAACCCCTACTTTTATCGGCTTGCTTACCATGGGTCATCCCAGAATTGATTGAAGTATTTCATATAGCTTTCCTTGACTTCTTTTGATTCCACCACGAAGGCATATGGCTCAGAGCCCCACAATACCTGGGCGACCTTGTTTTCGAAGATCATGATTGTTATGAATGACCTCAAATCCAGCGGAAGGCGGCAGTATTTGTAAAACCGCTTTTTATGCTCCGTTGTGTCATAGGTAGGGTAATCTTCAAAATGAGTGCTGTAATTGGCCAGATCATACATGAATCTTTTTTGTTCCACTCGGCGGCCCATCCATTGCTTAAACCATGTTTTGAGGGGCGTCTGCTCTATGCTGCTGTTTGCACCCATCCAGTAGCTTGAATCGTGCTGAAGGATTTCGTTCATCAATGCCTTCATCGCATCGGGACCTTTGAATATCTGGAAATTCACTTCTGGCTTGGTAGCTTCAAAAAACGCAGAAAACTGAGGAATCTGCTTTTCAAGCTTATCTAAGGCACTTTTCTTCGTTGATATCTCCTCGCAGATATGACTCGGGTGGGTGCAACGATAGACTCTTTTCTGGTCTTCAAGCACGTAAGTAACCAGCCCGCGCTGTATGAGCTTGTTCAGGATATCGTAGATGTTTCTGCGTTCAATCCTTGTTCTTTCCTGTATCTTGTTCATTGGTGCTGCTCCAAGCTCAAGAACCGCGGAATAGACGGAGATCTGTCCATTGCTTAATCCGAGTTCCTTCAGACATTCAACTTCCATGCTGATAGTATAATGGCAATGGTTTAAATGATATGGTGTTTGAGGCCACAGTGTGGGGTTATAGGATACCACATAGATTTATATGGAGGCACACTTTCACAAAGTACACTGGCTTAAGCTGGAGTGAGTTTGTGCAACTTTTGAGAAATGGGAGGACGACTTCGGAAGAAAGATTCGAACGATATGTTCAGAAACGGCAGGTGACACGGTCTGATTTTCTTCGTGTGAGAATCGATAAAACTTTCAAGGCGGGAAGTCGTGTAACTGGGAGAAATTGTAATCAGAAATGCGTTTTCTGTCACGAGGATAGTCTTTCTGGTGGGAAGGGAAGAAAAGCTGTAGATAATGGATTTTTTGTTCATGCAACTGAAAGATTATATTCAATGACTGGCAAACCTATCCAAGTACACATAGCAGGGAATGGAGAACCGACACTAACTTTAATGGAATTGGTAGATCTTGTTAGAAAGTTCAGGGTCTTCAAACCAGTTGTTTCTTTGGCTCTTACTACAAATGGGCTATTGTTAGGGAAACTTGCCACGGATCTTTCAAATGCTGGTTTGTCAAAGGTAAATGTTTCTCTTCACAGTCTTAATAGAGATACCTACCGATCTATAACAGGGGTTGATGGGTTATCTGCTGTATTACACAGTCTTCAAATTGCAGTTCAGACTGGTTTGGACATAAAAATAAACTGTGTGATTACTGGTTCTATTCTCGCCGAAATCCATGAATATATAAAATTGGCGTCCGATTTAGGAATTCCAATAAAAATGTTTCAAAATCTGAATTCATCTGAAGAATCTATGAAAGACGTTGCTCTGATGTTGCGTCTTCTTTCCACTCTTTCTTCGAAAGAATTTTCATATGCCTTCCCACACAATGGAAAGGTGATCCTAGTCGAGGGAGCAGTTATCGATTTTATTGACGATTCTATAGCCAATTCTTGTGTGAACCTGGCGTGTCATTCAAGATCTAAATGCAATGAGGGTTGCAGATCTCATATTCGGCTATCCGCGGAAGGTTTATTGCAGCCCTGTCCTGCATTAGCTAGAACTGATAATATTGTTGATTTGACGGATCGAACAATTACTGATGAAAAAATCTTGATTGCATTGCGTAATGGGGGGAAATTACTATGATAAGAAAGCCATTCTTTACAGTGGACGGTGTTGATGGAGTTGGCAAGAGTTCTGCAATACAACTGGCCAAAAAATTGAGGCCGGAACTTTTTGTTCCTTTCAAATGTCCTCCAGACGAGTTGAATCAATTTCGGGGAGTTTTTGATGCACGGGAGGTTCATCTCGGAGCGAGATTTTCATTCTATGCAGCTGCTGACTTTTACTTGTCCCCAAAAATAAGAAAAGTTTGTGAGACCGACCCGGTATGCTGCGATAGATTTGTTTTATCTACTGTTGCATATCATAATGTTCTTGGAAGAAGAGACGGATATACGTTCACAGATTTTTTCAAAACATTTGCTGAGAACGGGGGTTTTTTACCCCACACAACAATAGTTCTTATCGCAAATGAAGAGGCAAGGTGTGCTCGCCTTGCTGGCCGCGATCAAACGCAAAACACTCACCGTGACGTTAATACGCAACTAACCTCCGCAGTGCAAACAGAATTTTTGAGATTGGTTGAAGCGCGGGCGGTTCTTTCTGAAGTGGAGGTTATTGATTCTACAAATATCGATCTAGTAAAAGTTGCAGATAAGATCATACAGATAATCACTAATAAAATAAGAAATTTTGGAGGTTGGTTTAATGACACTTAAATTACAGAGAAAACAGCAAATTCTCGAACAACATACGGGGCAACTTAGAAAGACTCTGGATGAACTCAGAGAGTCTATTGAACAGGCCAAAAATAGAATGATCGATGCTCCAGGAGCAATGCAATCCCATCACGATACCACAAAAATTGAAACCGGGTGGCTCATTGACGGTCTAGTAAAACGCAGAAAAGCAGTTGAAAATACTTTATCTGTGCTTACAGAGATTGCATCTGTTATGCAATCCAGGGAGTTTGATCACGTACTTTCCGGGGCCTTGGTTACACTTGAGCATTTGAACGATGTCTTAAGATTTTTCATTGTTCCGGATGGAGAAGGGAGCAACGTCAAGATTGATGAATGGGATATAACTCTAATGAGTCCGACCGCTCCAATCTGTAGTCAACTTCTTGGAAAGGAAGTCGGTGACACAATCCTATTTAGGGGCAAGGAATTTGTTATTTCAGAAATCGAATAACAAAACCAACCGAATAACCTATAATTCCGTAATCCTTGTCAGGTTCAATAACCTCTGCAGAAATCCTTTGGGCTCTGGGGGCGCGGGATACTTGAGGCTGTACTGAATCATACTACTTACATCCGAATCGGTTATTTTCCCGGAATCCAGCACTGCTTTTGCATCTTCCGGATTGGTCAATCTGGATGCGAGAATAACTGTTGCATGGAAGCATTTTACCTGTCCGGACAGAAGCAAATCCCTTGCCCGCGGAGAGGAATATTTTCCATACGCGCGTCGGGCAACATCAAGAACAGACATAAGCAAATAATCCGGTTATCCTCTAACGTCCCCGAAAATCGAATCGTCATACTCCTCTTCGCGGCCTTTCCTTGGCTTAGGGGTCGGAAGTTCGGTTATAGCAGTCCAACAAAGTAATTCGGAGGATGCACCGGTAGGGTACTGGCTCCTAGCTGCTGGCGCGGAACAGACGGATTTGAAGTCGTGTTTCCAGAACCCAGGAGCTAGAACCTAGGACCCAGAAACCAATAGTTGCGCGCCACTGGTCCGAAAAACTTGTTTGGCGCGCTATAGTATCCTGCCTGCAAACTTCCGTGTCAATGCCTCTGCGGGTAAAAAAGGTATTGCTGCCGCGGCCACTCTTACACTCAACGAAGGTTTTCTTGTTTCACAATTAGCTTGCACAACCATCTCATCACCCAGACAGAAGAACAGAGCATAACTTATATAATCCTTTACGCCAGAATCGATATTGGCCATACAATGCTCTTCTACCTCCTTTCATTTCTCTCCGGTTTCCTCATAAAATCAGTTGATTGGATAGAAGATGAATTGAAAGGCTCGTTTATTGTCAAATGGCCGCTTGCGATTATTTCCGGGTTATTGATAGGATTCGTTATCTCCGGTTCTGATTTTTCAAACATCTTTCTTGCTGCAATCGTTGCACAGGTTTTAACAGGAAAAATTGACAAACCAACTCACGGACTCGCAATTGCAGTAGCGGCAGTAATATTTCTTCTTCTTGGAATAAACG
>JBBSVO010000006.1:100451-279165 GCA_038046805.1 Microcaldota archaeon | reverse complement strand
ACAGAACACTAGTTATTGGAATATTCCTTCATGGGTTTAAATCTCTTCCCCTGCAATCCTACTTGGTATCCGATCACTCCGTTTGGGGTGTTTGGAGACCTGGTCTCGGGTTACTTCCCCTGCATCTTTTTTTGCTAGTTTTTTGATTAATTTTACGTCGTAGAGTTTTTTTCAGGACATGTGAAATGCAGTCTGGGAGAACGGTGGCCAGGTATCTGATCCCTGACTTCACACATTTTTTATTTGTTTCATTAAAACCCCTTTATATAGGGTAACCCTACAGCCATAGTTCGTACTTCAAACATGTTAGAAAGAAGCAGTTGGGTCGAATTCCAGTTTCCTGCCAGTAACGCCGTTATTGCATGTTCAGGCATTGTGAATTTAATTATTTTTTTACTACATGTTATCTCTCCTTTTGAGATAGAGATAACGATTACTGTTTGTGGGTGCCGTTCAATTGTCGTCATCAGGAATTCTGAGTCTTCTGATGAAACCTGAACAACCGGGATGCCAAGAGATAGGCAATTGGAAGCAAAGATATTGGAGAACGATTCCCCGATGATAGCACGAATACCAAATTTCTGGATGGAATGCGCTGCATGCTCACGCGAAGAACCACAGCCAAAATTTTTGTTTACTAAGAGAATAGAACCACCAAAAAACCTTGAAACGTTGAGGATATGCTCTTTTTTCTGACCCATCTCATCGAATCGTTCATCGTAAAAAAGATAACTTCCCATGTTAGTGAATGTGATTTCCTTGAGGTATCTTGCCGGAATAATCCTATCCGTATCTATATCATTGCCTCGAAGCGGGATGCCCCTTCCGTCTATTCGTTCTATTGTTATATTCATTTTGATCACACTATCAGTTTTCGTACATCTATTATTTTCCCCGCTATTGCTGCAGCAGCGACCATGGCAGGACTCATTAATATAGTCCTTCCTTTTGGACTCCCCTGCCTTCCTATGAAATTCCTATTGGATGATGATGCACATATTTCACCGCCAGTCAGTTTATCACTGTTCATCCCAAGGCAAAGCGAGCATCCTGCGTTTCGCCATTCAAAACCAGCATCAGTAAATATTTTATCAAGACCATCTGCCTCGGCCATTTTTTTAACTCTTGCTGATCCAGGAACAACAAGTCCTTTTACATTAGATGCTATTTTTTTTCCTTTTACAATCCCAGCTGCTTCTCTAAGATCAGAAAGCCGTGCATTTGTACAAGAACCAATGAATACAACATCTATCTTTGTCCCCTGAATTTTTTGCTCCGGATTACATCCCATGTGCTTATACGCAAGTTTTGCACTTTCTTTTTCGTTTTCTGGTATGCCCCTGATTAACGGCATCTTCTCGCTTATACCTATTGATTGTCCTGGGTTTACCCCCCATGTTACTACTGGTTCAAGTTTAGTTACATCAAGTTGGAAAACATCGTCATATTGTGCATTTTGATCTGAGGCGACTGATTTCCAATATATGCCTGCTTTTTCAAAGTTTTTTGGCGCGAACTCTCTTTCTTTTATGTAGTCAAAAGTTTTCTGATCAGGATTTACATAGCCTATTACCGCCCCGCCTTCGATACTCATATTACATATTGTCATCCGTTCTTCCATTGTCATTCTCGATACTGTTTCTCCAGCGTATTCATATGCGTATCCTATACCCCCATTAACCCCTAGTTTTCTAATTATTGTGAGTATTATGTCTTTTGCATAAACTCCCTTCTGAAGAGTGCCTTTGATATTAATCTTTCTGACTTTTGGTTTTGTCATTGCAAGACATTGTGTAACAAGCACATCACGTACCTGGCTAGTGCCTATTCCGAATGCAAGAGAACCGAACGCACCATGCGTACTAGTGTGACTATCTCCGCAGGCAATAGTCATGCCTGGTTGGGTAAGTCCGGTTTCAGGGCCGATAACATGTACAATACCCTGGTTTTTGTCCCCAATTGAAAACATCTGAATGCCAAATTCCCGAACATTGTTCTCCAGTGCAGCCATCATTTTTTCGGCAAGAATGTCTTTGAAAGGGCGATTTTGGTTATCTGTAGGGACTATGTGGTCTACAGTTGCAAAATTCTGTTCTGGAAATGCCACCTTCCAGTTATTTTCCCGTAGCATATCAAATGCCTGAGGACTCGTAACTTCGTGAAGAAAATGAAGCCCAATAAAAAGCTGGGTCTGCCCGGTAGGGAGTTCTTTTACAGTGTGCAACTTCCAGATTTTATCTAGCAGAGTATTTTCTGACATATTAACCACACGAAAGAATTTTATCTTTTACAAGATTGCCGAATTTTTTCGTAGTAACGAGAACTGCGCCATCTGGATTTTCTTTTGTCATGAGATCCCAAGTTCTATTTTTCTCCATTACTTTTGTCAGAGCGTTCCATATCTCATTTGCTTCTTTTCCCATTCCAAATCTTTCCAGCATCATGGCAGCACTTCCGATCATAGAATACGGGTTTGCAATATTTTTTCCAGCTATTGATGGTGCTGAACCATGCGCAGGTTCAAAATATGCTTTTTTTGGTCCAATACATCCTGAGGGCATGAGCCCAAGCGATCCGATTATTCCTCCTCCTTCGTCTGTAAGTATATCTCCCATCATATTCTCCATAAGCATAACTTTGAACTGACAGGGGTTAACCACAAGCTGGTATGCAGCATTATCCACAAGCATATGTTCCATTTTCACATCAGAATATTCTTTTTCTTGTATTTCATTAACTATTCTGTTCCAGAAAACACTGCACTGGAGAACATTTGATTTATGAATATTGTAAAGCAGGGCTTTTCTTTTCCTTGCCTCTTCAAATGCGATTCTGACAATTCTTTCAACCTGGAATTCAGTGTATTCCATCACATCCTGGGCATATTTTCCAGATTCGTTTTTACCCTCCATTTTATCCCCAAAATATATCCCACCTACAAGCTCCCTTATCATGAGAATGTCAATTCCACTTTTGATGTTTTCTTTTTTCAGGGGAGAAAATGAAATTAAAGATGGCGGAAGATAAACTGGTCTGAAATTCGCAAAAGTATCATATCTTTTTCTAAGTGCAAGCACTCCACCTCGTTCAGGCCTTAAGCTAGGGTCAGCGATATTGTCATATTTTGGTGCACCAACAGGACCTTTCAAAATTGTATCTGCTTTGTCGCAAATTTGAATTGTTTGTTCTGGGAACGGATGCCCGTGATTATCATACGCAGCTCCCCCAAAATCAGCATACTCAAATTCGAATTTACTGTTATGTTTTTCAGCTACTGCCTCTAGTATTTTTATTGCTTCAGCTGTGATCTCAGGTCCTATTCCATCTCCAGGCAGAACTGCAATACGGATCATTTCGCTTGCCCCAGTTCATTTATTTTCATTTTATTCATTCCTTTAATAAGTGCATTGACTGAGGCTAATGCAATATCCTCGTGGACAGATTCGGCTTGAATTTCTTTTTTGTTACCTTCAATCCGGATTAGCACATTGGCCAGTGCATCAGTTCCGCCAGTAATCGCTTTCAGGTTATATTCGCTTAGCTTGAACGGTATCCCCAGCGCTGAACTTATTGCCTTATAAGACGCATCAACGGCACCTATTCCAATAGCATTGCCTTTTTTTCTTTCGCCGCACACAGAAAGCACAACGCTCGCCATAGAATCCATCTTGTTGCTCGTAAATACTGAAAAATCTTCAAGCACAATTGCCTTTTCCGTGTTTGGTTCATTGCACAGTACCTCGTCTGCAATCGCAATTATGTCATCTTCAGATATTTTTTTCTGTTTTATTGCAAGTTCCTTGATTTTTTGTGTAACTGTGTTTATCTGATCCTCATTGAATTTGTATCCTATCGATTTAAGCGCATCTGAAACTGCATGCCGTCCTGTGTTTTTTCCAATAACCACTCTACTTCGTTGACCCACCATCTCTGCAGAAATAGGTTCGAAAGTTTCTGCTCTCTTGAGTATGGCTGCGGCGTGTATTCCTGATTCGTGACTGAATGCATTTTTACCAACAAGAGGGGTGTTTGCAGGATTATGGATCATAGACAGCCTTTCAACTAATTTTGAAATCTCGGTAAGTCCCTGGGTTTTGATATTTGTGTTAACCCCGTATAAAATATTAAGACTCATTACTACCTGAGCAAGATTTGCATTGCCTGCGCGTTCCCCAAGCCCGTTAACTGTAACCTGAACTTCCGAGGCCCCAGATTCTACAGCAGCAAGGGTATTTGGCACTGCAAGGCCGAAATCATTATGGCAGTGTACATCGAGTGGTATTTTTAAGTGATTCTTCAGCCTCTTAAACAACGAGCGCATTGCAGGTGGATTCATGACGCCGACAGTATCCGGGATATTTATTATGTCAGCACCGGCATTTTCAACTTCTTTACATACTTTTACCAGAAAATCAAAATCAGTCCTGGTTGCATCCATTGGAGAGAACATACATTCAAAACCCTGATTCTTGATTTTATCCACAGAGTCTATTGCGCGTTTCATTACTGCTTCTCTAGTTGTATTCATCTGATATTTTATATGAATATCCGACGTAGATATGAAAGTATGTACCATATTGGGATTGCATTTAATACAACCCTCAATATCACTTTCAACTGCCCTTGCAAGAGTGCATATTTTGCTCTTTAGGCCAAGCCCTGTAATCTCTTGGATATTTTTTTGCTCCTCCTCCGAATTTGCCGGAAACCCCGCCTCAATAATATCTACACCAAGCTTGCTTAGTTCAGTTGCAATGTGGCATTTTTCCTTTCCTGTAAAAACCACTCCTGGAGTCTGCTCCCCATCCCTTAGCGTGGTGTCAAAAACACTGACTTTTTTAGGAAGATCCATGGATTGCCGCGTTTCTGCATCAAAATTATAATAACTAACAAAAGTACCCATCAGTATTTCACCCCGTTGTTTACAATGTACTTTCTAAATTCGCTGGCAATTTTTTTGGTTAGATCTCCTACCTGCCCGTTGCCTATTTTTTCGCCATCTACGCTCTTGACCGGAACGATCTCTGCAAGTGTACCGGTAAGGAATATTTCGTCTGCAACGTAAATATCGTAAAGAGTCATATTTATCTCTACTACACTATAACCCATTTTACTGGCGATTTCAATAACTGAATTTCTGGTAATACCAGCAAGGCAACCTGAGTTGGGGGGTGGGGTACATATTACTCTGTTTTTTATTATGAAAACATTATCTCCTACTCCCTCGGTCAGATATCCCTGTTCATTGAACATTAATGCGTCTTGTTTTCCTAAAGCCTGCGCTTGGGCAACGGCCATCACTAGATTGAGGTAATTTAAGGTTTTAGCTTGAACAGGAATTGCTGTACTACTTGCTCGTCGTATTGATGTGGTTATCACATCCACGCCATCTTCAACTGATTTGGCTCCATGAAGCGGATCTACTTCCTTAGAGATTATAATATACTGTGGATTCTTGCATGTAATTGAACTTACCCCAAGTCCACCTATCCCACGAGTTACTATGACACGAAGATAGCCGCTATCTATTTTATTTTCAATACATGTTTTGATTATTTCATCCTGGAAGGTTTGTTTGCTGATAGGAATCGTAAGTGAAATTGCGCGGGCAGAATCATAGAGCCTATCGA
This sequence comes from Microcaldota archaeon, assembly GCA_038046805.1. Classification (GTDB taxonomy): domain Archaea; phylum Micrarchaeota; class Micrarchaeia; order Anstonellales; family Bilamarchaeaceae; genus UBA10214. The sequence goes on along the minus strand of JBBSVO010000006.1, from coordinate 273,535 downwards.
TATGCTCGCTGTATTTGAAAATGCACCGATTGTATATCCGTATTCCTTCGAATATTCCGTCGCCATAGAGTAATCCATGGTCGAATACTGATATTTTAGCATCTGCCTCATCAACTATTTCCCCACTCATGTTTACTTTTGTCATTGTTTTTTCACCCCTTATCCATCAATTCTATTGATCATAATGTTTCATTCCGCCTATCGCAACTTTGTTATTATTAAAAAAATTAGCAATAGGCCTGGTCCAAGGCCAATTCATTCAAGATCAATTTAGCTGCTTTATCCCGAATGCCTATTTTTTCATTATTTCCTTCTCTTACACTTATTCTCATATTTCCCACCTCATTTTGTGTTTTGATGTTGATTCATGTAACAGCCATCCTATTAATATTTTATGGCACAAAAGATACATTTATTAATTGTTTTAACACAAATATGCTAATTATGACAGAAATACCGTTTGAAACATGGAAAATAATAGAGAAAGATCCAAGTATCCAGCTCTGCCTGCAACGCGACCTGATAAACATTCGGGCACTTAGCAGATTTGTTGCAAAACAACTGGAAGAAAAAGGTTTGGAACCAACTGAAGATGCTGTAATAAGTGCGATACGCCGCTATCCCAAAGACAGTACTTTTAAAAATAAATTCGAAAACGCTGGAAAGATTGTCAGCCAGTCTACTATCTCTACCCGAAGTCACATTGTCAGTATTGCATTGGAAACAGGAAAAGAAGCACAGGAAACATTGCCACGGTTGTTTTCCCTTATAAATTTCGAACGTGGTGAAACGCTACGTATCGTGGAAGGAGAGGAATCAATCAAAGTGCTTGTGGATGAAAAAAATCTCAAGAAGGTGCTGGATCTCTTACCTAAAAGAATTATAATAAAAATACAAGAAGATCTTGCAGAGGTAAATATACATCTGCATCCTGAAGCAGTAAATACGCCTGGCATTGTGTTGGTAATATCAACCGAACTTATGCTAAATAGTGTTAATATTTACGAGATAATGAGCTGTGTTCCAGAGATGCTAGTATTCGTAGAAGAAAAAGATTTAATGAAGGCTTATCAGACTTTGTTTGAATTATGTCACAAAAAGGAGAATAACAAAACCAAAAAGTAATGTTGTGACTTGGTACTCTCAATAATGGGGCGAGTGGGTAGGGCTATACGTGCTGTTGGCCCCTAGATCGTTTCATTGTTTTTCCCTATCAATCCACCCTAATTCTTAGGAATTCTGCCATTTCAGCTAGAGCAGCCTTTATATATTTTGACCTCGATAATAATACTTGGTAACGAGGTAAAAAATGGGTGATCTGTTTGAACGGCGTTCCGTTCAAATCTCTCCAAGAGCTTCCGCTCTTGTCGATGAACGGAGACCTAGTCTCGGGTTACTTCCCCTGCATCTCACTTTTCTTAGAATCCCTACTTTTCTTCGACGTGAGCATAAGTCGAAATTAACCTGAGTGCACTCTGGAAGTCCTCAGGTCTAATTTGAGGACGCCAACTTTTCTAAGATATTTAATGGACGGAGAGCCCGATAGCTTTATAATCTAGTATTACTTAATATAACTTGTGATTATATGGCTAAAATGTTGCTTGAATTATCCGAAGAAGAATCCAAAATATTAGAAGTCTACAAAATAGTTAACAATTTTAAAACAAAGCAAGAAGCGATAAAAAACATGGTACGGTATTTCGAAATTACAGTAGGACCAAGAAATGTAAAACCCGAAGCATACCGACTCCAGCCAGAATATAAATGTCCAAAATGTGGTTCGACATTATTCATAGGTTTGGAAGTTTCCATGGGTGGCGAACCTAAACATAAATGCAATAAGTGCGGAACAATAATGGTTCGGAGGAATTAAACATGCGAGATGATTTTTCACCCAAAACAACGGAGAGCATAGCTAAACGCGCCCAGTATATATGTTCTAACCCGGATTGTCGCGCTATGACCCTTGCTCCCTCAGCTGCCGATTTATCAAAATTTATTTACACTGGCAAAGCAGCACACATAACTGCTGCTGCGTCTAATGGCCCAAGATTTAATTTTTCTCTTACTAGTGAACAAAGATCATCTTCAGAAAACGGAATTTTTCTCTGCTCCCATTGTGCTGATATGATCGACAAGAATAGTGGTATAGACTATTCGGTTGATGTTTTGAAAAGATGGAAAACTGACCATGAAACGTGGGTTAAGTCAAACTTAAATAGATCAGTAAATTCTAGGGTGTCTACCATAGACGGTGAACATAGGGCATCAGGTACGGGTAATATTATCGGACTGGATGTTCAAGAACCAGTTTTTTTCAAGCCAGGAACTAAAGTCATTGCAGAAGGGAAAGGCAACGTAACTGGAACTAGAATCTCTTATAAAAAAGGTGATGAAAAATGAAAGGAACTTCGTATTTTGGTTTTATTTGTCCTAAATGTAAGTCAACAGTAGATATCGGAGCATCAATAAGTTCTGCTCCCGAAGGAGATCCAAAATGTCCAACTTGCGGAACTACAATGGAACCAAATCCACAAGGACAAACAGTTTCTGCAAATGTTCATTGTAGCAACTGCAATAGTTCTTTTGGTCTTATCAATTCTGATAAATGCCCCAATTGCAAAACCCCTTTTAGGTAGGGTCTCAATCAATCGCCTAACCCCCCTTAACATAATATGCGCCTCTTGTCCTTCCAATTCTTTTCACTAATCCTTTTAAGCAAAGGCGATTAAGCTCTGCAACTGCAATTGGATGTGAAATGTGGCCTAGTTCAATGTATTTTTTCGAGCTTATCGAAGGGTTTCTTTCTAAATAATCTAATGCTCTTTTCTGCCTTTCGTTAAGTTCTCTTTCCTCAGCAATGGTTTTATTATATAATATCACTCTGAAAAAGTTTCCAAGCTCTTCGAATTTGGGTTCTGGCAATCCTGCAACCCTCATCTCAGAGCGCATTCTCGGTATTCCTGTTGCCAATCCCTCAACAAAACCAAGTTCTCGCATTAATTGATATATAGTTGGGTTTCTCTGAACTGATAAACTTCCTAAAATCTGCATAGTCAAACCACTAGGCAAGGTTCCGGGATTTATGAATTCGATTCTATTATCAAAGATATTTATTTGGATGCTATCCTTACTGAAATAGTCTCTGTGCAAAACTGAATTAACCAAAGCTTCACGCATTGCACTCTCAGGATATTCTGGAACCTCTTTCCTAGCAAGGCCTTCAATCCTAAATGCGACACTCGTATTCTTTTTTATGAATTCTTCCGCTTCCTTAAGGTTTTCCAAAACTGTGGAATTTACAAAACGGCTGTCTATGATTTCTATCGCTTCAGATCCTTTGAAACGCACCAGTTTCATTTCGTTTTGAGGTAAAAATCTCTTCGGTTCTTTGGCAAAAAACAGAATCGCCACGTTTTTTATGGCAAGTTCTGCGCTTTTCTGGGCTACACCCAGATTGATTAGATAATCTGCAAGTTTGCCTTCTTCAAATGCGACATTCGGAGAGCGTTTTTTGAGAAAATTAGAAACCTTTGTGGCATCCATGTCTTCTAGTTTGGCATCTGAGAGAGAATCATCGAACGAAAGGATTCTAGAACGGACCAAAAAATCCTGAAGTGTTCTGCCCTCTAGCTTACTATTCATACTTCCTGACCGGTAATAAACAATTCCTCCAAATGTACAGAATGCACCTTGCCCTATTCGATAAATCTCTGCCACAACTATCTTTTTGCCTTCGCGTTCCTCAATTGAAATTTTATGTAATGGGGCTGGAGAAGTTTGTTGTATTGCACCCTCAATTCTTTGTTGAAGGTTATCAAGATTCTTTTCTGGAACTCCGAAAACAATTCCTGAATTATCAATTCCGATTATTATCTTTCCTCCGAATGCATTAGCAAATGCACAAGCAGTTTTACTTATCTCTTTGAAGTTTTCTACTTCTCTTTTCAATTCTAGATTTTGATTTTCAATTTCTGGCATGCTTAACACCTTAAACATTATTAACTTAATAATAGTTAATAATACTTAAAGATATTTAAATCTTTCGGTAAAACCTAATATACGAGGCAGTTAGCCTTACTTTAACTATCATAAAGTTAACAATAATTAACAATAGTTAATAATATCAATTCAGAGAATTCTTAACAACTGATAGCAATCTTTTTAAAATTCTCCTCTTAGAACACCCCTCACGCTTACGACCGATAAATCGCCAATGCGATTTATGGTCCATTGTTCGATGCGTCGAACAATCGGAGCCAGAACTTGGCGTTTGTAGATATCCTGAAACCGATGCTTCGGTTTCAATCTATCAGCAACCTGTTGGTTGCCGATACCGACAAAATCGTGCTGTAATCGACATTTTTACGTCGTAGGGAACTGAGTCCTGGCAGGTGGTTACTTCCCCTGCATATCGTTCCTACCTGAGTGCACTAACCAATTTTGGTTGTAGTTCTCTTGTCATATAAACTAACTACATGACAAAATCGTCATTCGGAATGCAATATTTAATCATGTTACTCTAGCGTAATACCTATATCTACAATCAGATTATTGTTCTGCTGCAGAACAGAAAAGTTTATATATTGTTCTACACTAGAACAATACATGGAAACCAACGAAGTATTCGAAGAATGGAATGTTTACGTCAAGAAAAAAAAACTGCTTGAGAGAGAAGTGGATTTTGATTCCATAATCGCCAACTCCAAGTCGAAAATAATTGCCATTACGGGGATACGGAGAGCTGGAAAATCAAGCGTTCTTATGCTATTGGCACAAAAGCTTGTTGCACAAGGCGAAAAAGTCTGTTATATCAATTTAGAGGACAGTCGCATAAAGGATAACACACACGTTCTAGATGAAACAATAAAGTGGTTTGGAGACGGTGGTTTCATGCTACTGGACGAAGTAACTAGTTCGAAGGATTGGGAAGGCTGGTTGGCACGAACTCATGAACTGCTCAAGGGAAAATTGCGGCTTATTGTAAGTTCGTCACGCAAGAATCTTGTCTGGCCAAGCAAGCCTCTCAGAGGCAGAATCTTACCATACGAGCTTTACCCGCTCTCTTTTCATGAGTTCTTACAGTTCAAAAAACTAGAAGTAGAAAAAACAACCGCCGGAAAGGGTAGGCTTGAGAAGGCATTTTTTGAATATCTCAAATATGGTGGATTTCCAGAAATTGCATTAACAAACGAGGAAATAGACAAAGTGCGTATTTTGAACTCCTACTTCAAGGACATTGTCGGTCTCGATGTCGCCGAGGTTTCGAATGAAGATGCAGGGGTCGTTGAAACTTTCGGAAGGTATGTGATACAAAGTCCGTACTTTTCCGCTTCCAAATGCCTGAACTTCCTCAAAACAATCGGGCACAAAGTCGGGAAAGAAAAAATACTTCAATTCGAACATTACTCCCAGGCAAGCTATCTGTTCTTCTTCGTTCAGATATTTGCTTACAACATAAAAGACAAATCCCAGTACTCAAGAAAGGCTTACTGCGGAGATACTGGCTTTGCCCATAGCACCACTGGCAAAATGGACTTGGGAAGACTATTCGAAAATCTAACCTTCCTGGAGCTAAAAAGAAGAGAACATAACGACGTATGCTATTGGAAAAATACAGAAGGCCGGGAAGTGGATTTCTTGATAAAACAAGGAACACACATAGAACAGATAATTCAGGTCGTATATGATCTGGAAGATGAAAAAACAATGGCCAGAGAAACAGACGCGATTGTCAAATGTGCAAAAGAATTCAAGATGAAAACTGCGATAATTTTGACGAAGAACGTCTCCAAAACCCAAGAAATTAATGGGATCAGCATCCGGTTTGTTCCGTTGATTGACTGGTTGTTAAAAAACTAGTTCAGGCCAGGGTATCGTTCTAGATAAATCTTATATTATTTGTGGGCAATTTTGCATATATTACAATTCCTGCCAAATTTTACATCCGAGTGCTAAATCGCCTCAGATCAGTTCTGAGTATCCTTCCCCTGCATCTTCAAGAACTCGGTAACATTCCTCAAATATTTGCCTGAGCCCCCTAAGTCAATCTCTGGAACCCAGAATGCTTAATCGGACCTTTTAACTGCTTTTCAACACTCCCATCATCAACTGCTTTTTTTATCAGCTTGAATACCTCGGCGCAGGCCTCCCCATATTTATCCACGTCTGATTTCTGATGGGAATAAGAAACATAGAAGCCGCCCGTGGCCAAATATCCTCTGGCCAACATTTCCTGCGTGAACAAAGTCATTATTGCGAGTTTGTTTTCATATTCAAAATCAAAATGCATTATCGGAGGGAACCCGAAATCAACATGAATCTTCAGGCCCGATTCTTTTCCAAGGCGCTCCCAGGTATGACCTGCGTAGTTTCCAATTTCAACAATATGTTTTGGCACAGCCTTATCCTCGAGTTTTTTTATTGTTGCAAGAGCCGCAGTTGGCCCAACACCCTCAGACCAGTAAGTGCTACTGATAAAACTCTGTTGGGCAACGTCCATCACTTCGGCCTTTCCAACAACCGCTGCCATCGGATAACCATTGCTCATTGCCTTTCCGAATACAACGACATCCGGCGTTACCCCAAACATTGGATACGCTCCACCAATAGTCATTCTCCAGGCAGAAGTAATTTCATCAAATACGAGGACCGCCCCGATTTCATCCGCGATCTTTCGCACCTTGCCCAAAAAGTCGTTCTCAGGCTTCTGGCTTCTTATTGCCTCAACCACGATTACGCCGATATCCTTGTTTTTGGAGACTAATGCTTCGAGTTCTTCTATTTTGTTATAATGAAATGGCAGTACAGAACCACTGAGGTTTTGCGGAACTCCAAGAGGCTCAAGGCCTTTCAAAAGATGGTCATTCAATCCGCCAGGGTCTTTTAGATTAGTCGCAAGATACCAGTCAGACCATCCGTGATATCCGCAATTTCCAGACCACACGATTCTTCCATTTCTTCGCACCAATATGATATGATTTGGAACGGTAACACAATATACAAAGCCATCATAGTGCTCTTCTTTTGGCCAAGACCCCAAAATTTTCTCCCTCCCTATATTTAGGTGGTATATCATACCTTTTGAAAAACCATTGCCATGAATTTCGGAAACTGTGGATGAATGACCCATTTTTAACAGAATTTCTTGCATCCCGTCTATCAATTTCTTTGAAGTAGAATAAAATTTTCTGATTCTGCCGTTTTCAAATGTGCCATCTCCTTTTACGATAGCATCTACAAAAATTGCCAAGTAACTAGGCGGCAGGTTTTTTATCCAGGCTGGGATGTATTTGTCTTTAGTATGCCCAAATTGTTGCAAATAGTGTGTGAGTTCTTTGGAATTAAAACAAATATGGTGTCCATTTCTATACGGTTTAAATCCCAAACTTCTGATTGTTGTAAATATCTCATCACTTTTTTCTTTGTTTTTTATATCCTGGCTTATAACTACTTCGTAAGTTTTACGTTTTTTTCGTTTTACACAACAACCTTCAGATAAGTACCAACCCATAAATCTAACAAAATACTTTATAGGAAAAGACATTAATCCTTTTGTCGGTCTTGATTGATTCTCAATCCCAGAAATAATGAATTTCTCGTTTTTAGATTCTCCATCCCAATTACAAAAACTCGTCATTTGAGTCATTACTTTTCTTTGTAAAGCATTCGAAGCACGTATGAGTTTAAAATGATGCCCCTTTTTTAACCGAAACTTTCGATAGACCATATGGTCAGGAGTTACTAAGATATCGACTCTTTGGCCCTTAAAATGTATCATTTTACCTGTAAACTGAAGCTTTATTTTTCGGTCTATTTTATGATACTCCAGCTTATTTGTAAGGGGATTAAGTGTTGCGACTAATTCCTCTTCACATACATCCTCGAATTTTTTGAATCCGTCTTTTGTCAAAATCTCTGTTTTATCATCGTAACAAAATGCGATTTTGTCCTTTTTCGCATACCCGCGCGAAATGCGAACAGCCATTGACATTGATTCCCCGCCAGTTCTTGCATAGCGCACTCCGCCTGCCCAGGGATTAAGTGAAATCAGCTTTTCTGCAAGCTCAACCTCTTCCGGGCAATTGAACGTTGTCATGTTGCCGCGGTCAATCCTGTCCTTTACCGCGCGATTTACATCATCATCAGCATAACCAAGAATACACGCACCGATGCCCATTATGCACATGTCCGTAAACTTGTTTCCATCAAGATCCCAGACGTTAATCCCCTTTGCTTTAGAATAATAAGAAGGCCACTGGTCAGGAAGGAACATTTCCGAACGCTTTGAAAGCAATTGAGAGCCGCCCGGAATAATCTGCTTTGCACGCTTCCACAATTCAACCCCAGAGTTAGATTTAGTCATAGAAAACACCCAAAAACCGATAAAAGATTACGTGGATTATACACCTGTAAGAATTAAAATACATGGAGATGAGATATTAGCATGGTTTACGAACCAGGGCATGTCTCCAATAAACTATCTGGATTTCTTTCAAAATACGGATTCTGGCAAACAATAGAGATAGTGCTGGACCGCCTTGTAGATGCGCTTAATCCTTTCCTTATCATAAATAGACTAAATATCATGCGAAAATGCAAACAGATCGGGCGAAACGTCCGCCTGAGCGGGTGGAACAGCTTCCGCGCGTATAATAAAGGCGAGATTGCGCTAGGCGACGAGGTTGGTTTGGATGGCAATTGTGAAATCTGGGCACGGGACAATGGAAAAATAGAAATCGGAGGCGGAACGCATCTTGAGAAAATGGTGCGGCTCAATACAGCCTATAACGGCACGCTTAAAATCGGAAAAAACTGCTATTTCGGACAGCTTGCAAACATTAACGCGTTTGACAAAATAGATATAGGAGACAACTGCCTTATTTCGGGATTTGTAATGATAATAGACACAGACCATGACACAAACGCAAGCGAGAATATGAATGAAGAACGCATTCGCACAAAACCAGTTAAAATCGGAAACAACGTATGGCTTGCAAGAGGGGTGTCGGTTCTAAAGGGAGTAACTATAGGAAATGGCGCAGTAATTGGTGCGCATAGCGTTGTTACAAAGGATATTCCGCCGAATTCTATTGCGGTTGGAGTTCCGGCACAAGTGATTAAAACAAGAGAATAAAAGCCATAGGCCCTGAACTATGAGCAATGGGCTCAAGGCAATGAGGTAAATTACATGTCTTTTGATTTCAGTAAGGATGCTTATTTCAAAACAGAGGAAGGAAGAGAGGCTTATCGAAGAATACAGGAGTATGTGAAAGTATATCACAGAGATCTTTTTGATTTTCTAGGAATCCGGTGGAGAGGAGGAGATGGTTCCTACCGCGCGGTTCTTGATGTCGGATGCTCGTACGGATATATGCTTGAATTATTCCGCGAGCACGGATATGAAAAACTTTATGGTCTTGATGTCTCAGCGTATGCGATAACAGAAGCTAGAAAAAACATTGACGAGGCTTATCTTTACATTCACGATGCAACAAAGCCGTTTCCGATTCCTGTAAATGAAAAATTTGATTTGGTCACGTGCCTTGGAACGCTCGGACTTATTGAAAACCCGGAAGCCGTGGTGAGGAATTGCTACAACGCGCTGAAGGATGGCGGAACATTTATTTGTTCAGGACCGAGTTCTGAACGCCCATTCTTTTTCAAGATGTTGAGGGCAAAAACAGCATATAGAAATGCGCATTCTGCAAAAGAGTGGGAAGGAATTCTGAAAAAGGCTGGTGAATGGAAAGAACTTCATGTCGAAACAGTCCAACGCATTCCAATCCCGTTCTCTTTATCCAAGAAATGCCTTTTTGTAAAAACAGGGTTCGGAGACCCGGTAATAATGTGGGGTAACAAGGTGAGACGACCCGATGTGTCGGGCTCTGGTACTGCTTCCGGTATGGTAGTTACAAAAAATTTACCTGCAGACTTAAGTCAGCAGTACTCGTCTCGCCTTGTTAGGAAAAAATAGAATAGGAAACATGGGTGGAACCAAAATGACAGAAAACAATCGTTGTATCCTTTATATTCCCGGAAATGACATCCAGATAAGAAAATTTCTTCCGGTTGCCAAGCATTTGCGCAAAAGATTAGAAGTCGTGAGCATAGCCAAGTTCAAACAAGAGGGAATAGAAGAAGCGTTGGATGCCGCGGGAATCCCGTATGAAAGACTGGAAGAGCTCAACATAGACTCTGCACGTGATATTATAAAACGCAAAAAGCCCTCTGTTGTTGTCATTGGAAATTATACTGAAGTAACCCCTGCAATGTTTGTTGATGCTGCAAACGAACTTGGGATTCCAAGCATAACTCTTCAGGACGGGGCATACCATGTAATCACTGCAACAACAAAATTCACATTCAGGCATCTTTTAAGGGCATTCTCGCTCTACAAGCCGCAATACCTGCTGAAACGGTTGGGAGATAAATTGCGTGCGATTGGAAACAAAAACAAAATCCAAAATGATAATGTGAAGCCGCGTGCGCGCTATGGAATCGGAAACTGCACAAGGATTGCAGTGTTTGGGGAATTCACGAAAAAGATGCTTGTGGATAAAGGCACTGAACCATCCCGAGTAGTTGTTGTTGGAAACCCTGATTACGATAAATTTTCCGGAGGATATAAACCCAAAAGCGATATACGAAAGACGTTCGGAATTCCGCAAAACAAAAAAATTGTCCTTCTTGCAACATCAGATCTGGCAGGCGCAAGGCTCTGGACTTATGAGGACATGGAATACTTTGTAAAGAGCGTGGTTTCAGAAGTCTGCGAAATGAAGGATGATAACGAGAAGGTTCAACTCATCATTAAAATCCATCCGCGTGAAATTCAATCAGATTATGACAAATATCTAACGACGGAGCAGCGTACCCGGGTAATTGTAACCAAAGACACGAATATTTATGACCTAATAGATGTTTCTGGAGCAGTTCTAACAGACATTTCCAGTGTTGCGCTTGACGCAATAATAATGGGACGACCTGTCGGAATAGTGAATCTTACAGGAAGACCATACCCGTGTATCCCATATCCTGAGGAATACGTCAGCAAAGGAGTTGCGCTGGAAATGAGAAAAAAAGAGGAAATCAAAGGAGTAATAAGAAGGCTTCTTGGCGACACGACGCTTCTAAAGAATATGGAAAAGAACCGTGAGGGATTCCTAAGCGAGCAGCTTCTCTCAATTGACGGAGGATCAGGGGAAAGGGCGGCAAGAGCGATAGAGGAATTGGCGTGTGGAAATAAAAAGGGTTTATGAGAGTTTTGCAACATACAAAGAAACTTGCTCTTCTAATTTTTGAAATAAATAATCTACATACGAAAAGACAGTAGATTCGTCTTTTTTACTAGGATCAGTAAAGACGATTTGAGTTAGTTTCTTACCATATACCCCGGACAGCATCTCTTGTTTCAGGATTTCCAAACCATTGCGTAGCAATTCTGCGAATTCTTTCAATGATCTCGGTTTTTGGGACTCTTCCAAGAATTCTGCCTTGTCCCTAGATATTATTAATTCGAATGCACCTTGGATACCCCCTGCTTCAACCAACTTGCCATACGCATTGAGAGTGCCGGCGCCATAACTAAGAATTGGTGCTTCTTTTTGAGTTAGTTGTCTATGGTATTCCAAATAAGCATCATGCATACTCATACGCAATAGTTTTAGGGATGCAGAGAGATTTTCTTCCATTAGCATGTTTGCATCAAATTTCTCGCCTTCGCTCACCCACTGCTTTTCGGGAGGTGGAATTGATCTGTCGATAAGCACTGAACCACACAGTTCGAAGAATGTTGAACAAAATTCGTTTTTATGATCTCCAAGTTCCAGATGGTCATACGCATGCCCACTTTCGTGCATAACTACGCCTAGCCACAAACCACGAGTCATAAATCCACTTACCTGGTGCGTGAGAATGGTTTTGTGTTCGCCAATATACACTGCGCCTGCCACTCTATCTGGAAGCGTGGGCAACAGATCACCCGGACATTCAAACGCGATTCTCAGATCTGGATGAAAAACATCTCCAGTCAACCCATAGTGTATGGCATTCAAAAAGGGCAACGCCAAAAGCATATCTTGGATGTTATCCGTAGATTTTGGTATGGCTTTAAGAGCCAAGAGTACTTGTTCTGACACTTGTTGATCTTCAGTACGCATGGGAATTGACTCGCAGTGTAAGTTATGCGTTGAGATAAGCAACTCTCCGCCACAGCCGATGGACGATGCCAAAGCTAAATCACCAAGACGTTTAAGGAAGACTCGCCGATCGCAGGCACCTTCTTTTGAAAAGCCACTGCTAAACAACTTTAAACTCATAAATATAGTATATACCACAATATTTAAATAGCCCATCCTGAAACAGACAAAGAAAGCAAAATAATAAAGAAACCGTAAAAAATCAAAAAATAGAAAAAATAAGAAAAAAGAAAGAATTTCCGAATTATTGTCCTGTCGCAAGCACAGTGCTAATCAAGGTTGCCGTAGCCGTCCGTTCTATGTCCTGGTCAGGATCATTGTCAAAGTTATACCACAATGCAACGATTCCCTTGAACTCGGAATTTGCGGATAACTGCAATGCATTTCCGCTTTCATCCTTGCATGTCACAGCAGTATCTCCAGAAAAGAGAACGCTTCCACCGGCAGGAACCGACATCGGCTCTGCGGAAAAATCGTCTGCATTATCCGAGGTTATATCACCGCTGGCAACATTCGTGCAGAGAACTTTCTTCAGCTTGACAACCTGGCCCTGTTTGTTGTAGATTCTCATGCTGACCTTTGTTGCTCCATCTTCACCTACAAAAACCTGCGGCTTTGCTTCAGAGCAGCTAAAACCAGGCTGCTGGAATAAGCATGTTTCCGGTGCCTTAAACGGATTCAGGAACAATAGTGCCGCAATAACAATGACGATAACCAATATCGCCCAGCCGTATGTCATAAGGTATTCCATCGCCGCCTGTCCTTTGGACTGGTGGCGAACGCTTTTTTCAACCATATTTTTTCACCCCATAATAGTTATTTTGTATTTTATCCTGAGACAAGAATGTTTTCTCGTCTCCAAGTGAACGGCGAACCGTTCACTGGACCACAAATCGGTGCGCCGATTTGTCGGTCAATCTATACAAAACCCTCTCTGAAATTCCAAAGTCAACACTCGGAATTACTTGGTTGGTTTTGTATATTCAAGAAATACTTGAAAAGAACGTGTCCAAAAGCGTGGACACAATGAAATAAACTATAAACGCGCTCACCGCAACAAACGGAAGGAATTTGATTCCCTCGTTCTTTGAACCTGTGCGAATCACACCTATGATGAATGATGAGAAGATTGCTGTTACAAGCAGGGCTGCCAAGGTGAAATAATAAAATTCCGTTGAAGTAACCAGTGGGGCAACTGGCTTGAAGAATGAAAATTGCTGTACAGATGTTTTTGTGGCTGGGAGATAGGTAAATGCCTTTTCAAGAACTCCGATAAGTTTTGATGAAACTGAAAACAGGAATGGAGTTCCTATCGCAGCGGAAAAGAATACAAAAATTTCGTATAGCACTAGAGAGGCGGAGATTTCCTTTTTCATTAAAAGCGCATTGCGCGCATCCTGAGAAGTGCGTTCAAGTATTTCTGAAAGCTCTCCACCAGTATTAGATGCTTGTTTTATCAATGAGACAGTTCTTGCAAAAACCTTTGAATCAAATCTTTCAGAAAGCTCGTCAAGCACTGATGAAAGAGAACTTCCGCTGAATGATTTTTTGATTATACTTTTTATTTCTGTTGAGATTAAACCAAAATCCGGTTTTGCAGAATACCACATCGCCTGATCAAGCGGCATTCCTGCGCGGATGTTCGCTGCAACAAGCATGAGAAAGTCTGGAAGTGCTGCTTCGAGTGCCTTTCTGCGCGCTTCGGTCATAACTATAAGAACAGAGGACAGAACGAAGAATAGAACAAAAAATACTACGAACACTGCGAGCATCACAGACATTATTGCAACAACTTCTGCATATGCAGTTGGCAGTACGACAAGAACAAGGCCGAACACCAGTTTATTGAGAGAAGGAACATACCAAATGGAAAATGCAAGTAAAAGAGTGAGAATAACCACGTTAAGGACAAAGTATCCTGCAAATGCCTCTGCCGAGTATTCTATGCCTGCTGCTGAAAGGTGCTTGCTTATGCCGCGTATCTGCTCTCTGGATAAGAGCCTTCCGAAGATTTCAAAGAAAGATGAGCGTACGGCCATAGTCATTTCACCTAAACTACATAATTGGGTCTTGAATTCTCCACCATTGCCAGGAACAAGAACTGAACTACGGCTATAAGCGCAAACACAAGCACTAGAACCGAAGAAGTTATTCCAACTTTCCCACCACTTATCAACGAGAACAGGATTATCGCAAATGCAACGCCAAGCGATGGCATGATAATCCCGAATATCATAAAGAACATTACCATCGGGGTAAGTTTTTGCCCATATTCTTTTAGATCGATCATCTGCTCCTTTGAAATTTGATCAAGCACTGCATCCATGGAACTTGCAACATCAGCACCAGAAGAAAGGGCATTGTTTATCTGCATTGTAAGGCGAACAAAAGACTTTGAGGGGTTGTTCTGAGCAACCTCGCGGATTGCCTGTGAGAGAGGAGTACCGATCGTAACCCTTTCAACAATAGAATTGAATTCCTTGCTAACTTCTCCATGGCCAGAGGACACACCGACAATTGAATCAAAAAGCGGCATTCCGGAGCGGAGAGCAATTACCAGGTGTCTTCCTGCAAATACTATGTCCCGATCTAGTTCCCTTTGCCTTTTCTTTAGATAAGCATCAGGATAAAGCATCATAAAATTGAATGTGAGAAACGGATATACGACTAAAAAAGGAATAATGAAAAATAGAGATGTATTTGTTCGCACAAAAAACATAACAGTGAGAATGATAAGCGCTATTGAGAGAAAACTCGTAGACATTGCCGCTCTTTCGAGAAATTCGATAGGTGACTGCTGGATCTGTCCTCCGATCAATTTCTTTTTCAAATCCGGAAAATATGGAAGCAAAAGCTCTGCAATAGGAGTAAACGGATTATATTTTCTTTGCCGTTCCTGGGCAGGAATGAATTTTCTAGCAACCATTGAAACACCTTTGTATTGGAGTTTTATAAAACTAACCTTTTCCGAAATATTTTGCGAGTTGAACCGCACTCATGCCACGTTCCTTGGCAATCAATCTCTTTGCCTTGAAAACCGCCTCGTGTTTGGATATATGCTTGCGCTCGTATTGACGATAGGTTTCTTTATCAGTGGAATGGAGATAGTATAGCAAACTGCCGTCATCCATACCCTCGATCTCACGAAGGACGTCTTCCGATTCAAACTTTTCCTGTTTTTCTTGTTTTTCCGATTTTTCGGGTTTCTTTTCTTTGGGTTTGGTTTCACTCTTTCCCGAAATTTCCTCTTTTTGCGCAGGCTCTTCTTTTTCCTTTACTTCTTCTTTTGCAGCAAATACGAATGGACCCATTGAATCTATAACCGAATCTATATTTCGCGAGATGATATCGCGGACATTTTCAAATTCGTCTGCATATATTTTTTGAAGTGTGGATATTTTTTCGGAAACGGCCGTCGCGCCCTTTGGATCTTCTTTTTCAACAGATTCCTTAAGTTTCCCGAGCTCGGAAGAATGTTTTTTGGCAACAAATGACTCAAATTTTGCTGAAAATGCCGGGAGCTGATTCTTCAAAGCGGTGAGACTGAAGATGAATTTATCATAGGCCTTCTTTTTGCCTTCTTCACGTTCATCTTCCTCCAATGCAGCAACTGAAGAATTAAATTGATCCTTAAATTCCTGGATTTTCGATGAAAATGATGAAAGAACATTCTCTTTGGCAGAGGTTAGTTCTACGCGCTGGGTGTTTGAAACAGTTTCCAGCAATCCTGTGGAATAGCTTGGCTTTGCCACTGCCGCAGATTCTGGAGCCATTGGAATTTCTTTTCCAGCACCGCCCTTGCGCCTTTCTTTTAAGGCTCGCAGGGCAGCCAATGCCCTTGCCTTTTTATCCTGCTTTTCAGTTTCTTTTTCTTCTTTTTCCGATTTTAAGACAGCGACAGACGCTGGTGCCACGACGGCCCCTTCTCCTTTTCCAAGCATACCTTTTAACATCACAATCTGCGCTTTCAGCTCCTCTTTACGAACAGTTGATTTTTCCTTGAAAAGCTCTCGCGTAAGTTCTACCATCTTTTTTCGAATATCTGATTCGCTCATTCCCGCGCCCCACTCTGATTTGAAGTGCTCTTCCATTTTTTCAAAATGCTGGGCTCCGGCTTGCTCAGAACGTTGCAACAAAAGCGGAGGTACCTTTGGTTCCGCATGCTTTAGTTCTGGATGAACTTCCTCAACTAGCTGTTTTTCAGGCAAAGATTCTTCTGATGGTTTTTCAATCTCCTTTTCTTCTGGAACGGGCAATGTGAGCTTGGTTGGCTTCAATTCTTTTTCAGTTTTCTTTTGCGCTTCGTCCTTTGTTTCGGTTTCAACTTCAAATTGCGGGGCAACAACTTCCTCTTTTTCACTCCCAAAACCTTCAAATTCCGGTTTCCCGGACTTTTTCGCTTCCTTACCCAACGCTTCTACGGGTTTTTCTTCAAATGAGATGGTTTTTTCTTTTTCAACTTCAAGCTTAAATTCAGATTCCAATTCCTTGTCAAAATCCGATTCGAACAACATAGCCGACGGAGATTTAGAGGGCTTCGTGGGTTGGGGTTTTTCTAAGGATACTTTTTCTGCTCCTTTTTCAGCCTCAAATTCTTCTATTGGGGGTGGTACAGTGACTTCCTCGAGTTTCATCCTGCTTTCAAGTGCCGCAGAAGTTATTTCTTTTACTTTTGACTCTATTTCCATTGTTTGCATCTGCGGGACTTTTCTTTCTCCTCCTGCCCCAGAAGTAAAAATATCAAGCTTTGACGTAGAGATAATCTTCTGAATTACAGAATAGTCATTCAAAATTTCATGATATCCCTGGTCTAAAAATTTCGTTGGGGAAAATTCGAGTACTCTCCGTGCATCTATTTTTTCAGGAAAGTCAGATTTTGGAAGTGCAGTAGACTCTATTCTGCGCACGGAAACTACCAAATCATCAAACGACGCTGTTTCAGCCATTTTTTAGCCACCATTTAGCTGTGAGCAGTGGGCGATGGGCCGTGGGCCAATGGCTCAAAGCTCACTCCCAAGGCTCAATGCCAATTAAAACTGCCACTTTGCGCCCTTCTTGCACGCATCAACAACCAAATCAGGGTCAAGATAATATTGCGAAACTATTGCCCCTACTTCATCTACGCCCTCATAACCGTTTTTGACCATCCAGTTCAGTATGTCTGTTTTTTCTGCAAGGTCAGCATCTATTTCTGCATCGTCCATTCCAGAGTAAAGCGAAAGAAGTTCATTTATCCTCTCGGATTTCGCAATGTTTTTCACTTTATCTGTTTTTACATCCCATCGGTGCATTGTATTGAGGTTCCCGTTTTTGAGCATTTCTGAAAATTCAATCGTGCGCCTTATGTTAAATCTCCTGTGGCGGAATTGAACAACAATCCCGGCAAGCGCGTCAAGCATTTCTTTTGGAATGTTTATCGGAGGATTGAGCAATCTAGAGATCGTCTGCTCGGAATTATCTGCATGAAGTGTTGCATAAACACTATGGCCCGTGTGCATTGCCTCGAATAGAATCTCAGCTTCGCGCTGTCTGCGGATTTCTCCGACTAGGATTCTATCGGGTCTTTGCCTTAGTGCATTAACCATCAAATCAAGCATTGTAACTTCTCCTTTCCCCTCTGGATTCGCTTCTCTTGTGTTCATCGGAATCCAATGAAGGAAAGATGGGAGCGTAAGCTCGCGCGTATCTTCTATGCTGATTATACGCTGATTCGCGGGAATAAGCCCTGCCATTGCATTCAAAAATGAGGTTTTACCGCTACCGGTTCCGCCCGAAACAATAAGTGAAAGTTCATTCTGGATACATATCCAGATAAGCGCTGCAACCTCGGGAGAAACGGTTTTGGAACGGATGAGGTTCGTTATTGTCCATGGATTTTTCGAAAACTTTCGTATCGTGAGTGTATTTCCGAACTGGGAGATGGGGAACACTGTTGAGTTCACACGGTCTCCGGTCGGAAGATGCGCATCAAGCATTGGGTTGAGAACGTTTATCTGCCTTCCAACCTTTCGTGCGATCATAGACGCGTAATCGTAAATCATTTCCTCATTTTTTACGCGAAGATTTGTCTTGCACCAACCGAATTTTTTGTGATAAATCCAGATTGGATCACGGGAATTGTTTATTGCAATTTCTTCAAGCAATTCATCTGACAAAAGAATTTCAAGTTCGCCGAGACCAAGCGTGTTTTGGAGAAGATATACTGCCAGTGAATTCATCTTATCTGCAGGAAGACTTGGGAAATTTCTCTGAAGAATGCGCACGGCGGCATCGAGGAATTTTTTCTTTACATCTGCAAACCGTTTAGGATCAAGTATTTCACTTATATCGAGTTTGACTTCGGAAATAAGTTCTGCGCGAAGTTTTGTTTCCAGTATAAGCTTCGTACCTTCGGCAATTCCCTGAATTGTAACCTCATAAATAGGAACAAAATCCGCCTTTTTTGTGATGCGGACATCAACCGGAATGCCTTCGCTGGAAAATGAATAATAAGTCAATAAAGCAGAAGTTTTTCTGACAGATTCCCGCGTTTGGTAATCTGGCTTTTTTGAGCCTTCGCTTTCTTCGCCTTCTTCAATACCCTCTTTTATTGATTCCACAAGTTTATTTTCTTTTTCATCGCCTTTTGCCATCAGGATCACCTTATGTAATAAATAATCGTATGTCAGATTAACCTTCTTCCCACAACTTTTTAATGAGATTCCTTAGCTCCTCTCTTTTCTTTTCAAAGTCTTTTTGTTCATTATTTGTAAGCGAAAGATTAGTTACAAGTTCATCCTGGGTCGGTACTTTTCCTCCGGTTGAGGAAAGCGAAGAGGGTGGAGCTACTCCACTCTCACGTAAAGAAACTAACTCCGCTTCCTTGGCAAGAAGGCTAAGATGTTTGGAGACATTATCCGCTTCTGTAATAAGTGCGTCTATAGATTCTGCCATATCATCGAGTAAATGTTGTTTTTCCACTAGTTTTTCTCCTGAAGAAAGAATGCCTTCTACGTCCTTGACACCGACAGTTCCTTTTAATTTTTCAAAACTGGATTCCGCTTCTTTTTCGATTTTACCTGTTTCTTCTGAAATGGATTTTATAGAGGTACTCAGTTTTTCAAGTTTGGTGGAATATTCTTCCAGAGATGAAAGCGCGCGTTCCTTTATCTTCTGGAATGTCGTATATGTGCCGCTTTCCTCTTCTACTGCACTGAATAATTCCGCGATCTCACCTGAAAGGATTTTCTTCTTTTCATCAAGTGTCTTCAGGAGTTCTTCCACTTCTTCTTTTGAAACGCCCCCTTCTTTCGGAACATAAGACATGGCCTGCTCAAGTGCAGCCAGCTTTGCAGCAAGTTTTGCTTCTGTTTCCTCCATAGCAACAAGTTTCTTGTCGAGATCACTCGGTGAAATTTGCTTTCCAGCTCCCTTACCATGGGCAAATGAAACAGATTCGGATAATTGGGACAGAGCCTCGGCATCTTCATGCATTTTCTCAGAAAGCAGAGTACTGCGCACTTTCAACTCTTCAAACGTAGTTAGCAATGATTCGGCATCCTTTTTTGCCTGTAAAATGCGATCAGAACGTTCTTTGAAAGCTTGATCAGTCAAAGCAACAAGTTCGACGCCATCCTTTATTGTTGTTGCATACCCCCGGGTTTCTGCGATGGACTTCTTCAAAGCAGCCAATTGTTCATTGATTGAAGCAGCTAGTTTCTTCATTTCATCATGTTGCACTGGCGGTTTTTGACTTGTCTTTGCAAGAGAGGTAACAGTCTTGCGAACGCTTGCGAGATCAGTACCTAGTTCTTCGAAAGACGCTTGCATCTTTTTTATTGAAACGATCCGTGGTTCTGCAGAGGACTTCTCCTTAAATTGCTCGGAAAGTTCAGAAATCTGTTTTTTTAAATCATTTATGCCAGATTGAAGGCCATTTGTCTCTGCACGCAGATTGTCAAGATTTTCAAGATGTTTGATCAGCTTTTCTCCTCCTTTTTCCCGTGTGGCTGAGATGTCCTTGAAGGATTTACCAAGCCGTTCCATTTCAGGCTTTAATTTTTTATAAACTTCAGAAAACTCGGTCTTCAGATCCCGGAGTTCCTTTCCCTGGGGGGCAATCTTTTCTCTGAGAATTGCGATCTCCTGCATCACTTCCTGCTTTCCTTTTGTGATAGAGATTTTTTCCTTTTCAATTTCCTCTGCAGAAGGCTGAACCCATGCTAAATAGACCTTTGTGAGATGATATTCTATTTTTATTATTCCTTCTTCCTCGAGTGTGTGTGCCCAGTCCTCAATAGTAACGGCATCAATATTCAAAAGCTGCGCAGCTAAAGAAAGTTCAATCATACCTTTTTCCTTAATAAGACGAACTAGCGCGTCAACTCCGGTTGTAATGAGAAGCTCGTCAAGGCCCATACCAGTATACACGAATGTATGGTTTAAAAAGATGAAGGTGGGTTAGCAGTTAGTGGTTAGCGATTAGCAGTTTGCAGTTAGTGGTTAGCGATTAGCAGTTAGCCACTTACTATAAACTAATGCTAAAAGCCAATCATCAATATTTTTAATCCACACTTATGTATTATAGTGATCCAAAAAAGAATTGCGAAAGCAATACGCGAGATTAATCTATAAGTCATATATTTTATAACCCGAAAATGGTAAGTGATCCTGATGACAATGGAACCTGGAATAGATTACAAGATAACAAAAATCGAAAAGGGTCCGCTTAATCGATTTAAGAACCAGAATCTTCTTCTAAAAAAATTCGGAGAACTTGGACTCCATATCTACAAGGCAATTACTGGAAAAAGAACCGCCGAAGAACTTAGAAAAGATTTGGAAATAGAACCGGACATATTCGCAGAAATGCTTAGTTATATGGAAGAGGCGGGGATGGTAGAGCTTTCAGCAGTAGAATCAGGAGGCACGGAAGCCCGAAGAAAGAAACCGGCAGAAGAGGCGGAACTTGGAACCGAAGAACCGGAACCAAAAACACGAAACGCGGAACAGGAAACTGGAGAGCCTGCGCCTCCGTGGGTGAAAAAAGATTTGTTAAAACCAAAAGAAGAGCCTGAACCTTCTGAAACACTTGACGAAATTAAACCAATAGATATAGAACCAATAGGATTAGAAGAAGAAAAGCCTGAGAAAAAAGAGAAAGAGGGGCCTGTGGAAGATACTTCTAAAGATGAAGAACCGATTCAAGAGAAAAAAGAGGAGTTCGAACCAATAGAAGCAGAAGAAGAGAAAGAGGAACCGAAAAGCTGGATGGAATTTGAAGCGGAGAAAACTGAGCCAAAAGAAGAGGAACCAGACTCAAAAGAAGAGAATGAACTGGAAAAATCGCACGAGGAAGAATTGGAAACGACTCAATTGGAAATGAAAGAGGATATAGAACCCGTTTCCCATCATGGCACGGAAGAGGAGGAACTAAGCCCTGTTGAAAGAATTATCAAAGATAAATATGGCGAAACAGGCATAAAAGTATACAAGCTCATTGACGGCCAAAGAACGGCTGAAGAAATAATAAAGGAAACCGGAGTAAGCGAATCAAAACTGGTTGAGATGCTCGACTTCATGGATGAAGAGGGAATAATCAAACTAGAATATCCGGGTGGAGAGAAAAAGAAGGAAGAACCTGCGCCAACGGTTGCAGAAAGCGGATTCAAACCACTTGCTGAAGAAGAAGACGAAGCAATAGAGAATAGTGGTGCAAAAAAAGAAGTTGGACCGATAAATGTTCCGATAAAGGCGCCAGTGGATATGGTGCAGGCGCTTTATGCAAAAAGCAATGTTCTGCTAAAATTCGGTGACCGGGGCGGAAAGATACTCGAAAACGTAAACGGGAAGAACGACATTATTGATTTTGCAATTAAGAACGCCATACCGCTTTATGAAGTGGAAACAGTGCTTGCGTTTCTTCTTGAAAAACGCCTTGTCATGCTCAAAGCCATGCCACGCACAGACGTGCGCAAGAAATACGGCGATGAAGGATATGCAATATATAAAAAATATGGGAAAGAGGGCGTAATGCTTTACGAACTGGTAGGTAAAGATATTAAACTAAAGGATATGGCAAAAAGGATTTACGCAGACACTGTTGTGAATAAGGCAAAATTCGTGGAAATGTTCGACTTTATTCACAAGACTCTGAGAATTGATTTGCCGATAGATAAGGAACTGCTTTTGAGAGAATTGGAGAAAGGTTAAACCCTTGAGAGGGAGATTTTTTCCAAAACGAGCGGCTCAACTTCATCAGAAAGCGAGAACTTCTTTTCGTTAGATGAAAGCGAATCGAGGATTTGCCCAATTACTTGTTTTTTTGTTCCGCGTGCGAACGAAATTACTAGGATGTCCTTCGCATCCGTGAATGTTGTTTCCGCAAAAGCCTTTCGGATATCCTTGCAGCCAGCAAGCCACAAGAGAAATTCAAGATGGAATTTTTTTGCAATGGAATGCCCGGTTCCGAACGACTTATTCGCCAGATAAAACGCCAGTTCAAGCTGTTTTTTTGAGGAGATTGCAGAAGGACGCAGAAGCAGGATACTTAGCTCGGCCGCAATGTCCAGAAGCGCATTTTTTCCAAGAGAAGATGAAACACGGGTGAAGATCATAGAAATACCGTCAGGATAAGGATTTTAAAGCTGTGCCAATATTAAAACGTTACCAATTTTGGCTTGAGGTGTATTCATGCAACAATATCACAGACCGAGGATAAAAAAAGTTTCAGCAGGAACCGGCGGAAAGAGAATTCCGTCACAGAACAAAAGGCTTTCACAAATAGGCAGTGCATTCACTGCAACAAAGGTTTCTGACAAGGACGTGCGAAGCATCAAACGAGTAAGAGGAGGAAACAGGCGGATTCGCATCAAAAAGGCTGCTTTTGTAAATGTAGTAACAAAGAATGGGATGAAAAAGGCGAAAATACTCGGCGTTGTTGAAAGCCACAATCCAGAATATGTAAGACAGAATATCATAACCAAAGGCGCTGTGCTTAATACCGAAGTTGGAAAGGTAAAAGTCACAAACCGCGTTGGGCAGGATGGGGTTGTGAACGGGGTTCAGATATAAGTATTAACTCTTGCACACGCAATCTTATTTTCTTGTTTTTAGCCCAATTGAACGAATCGTCCGATAGAACGTCGCAACGTTCCATGGACCATTGAAACTGTCGTTTCGATTGGTCGTTCAAATCTGCGGAAAACCCTTAGGTCAGAACAGCCACGGCACGAAGTTCATTAGGAAGGCGATTAGCGTAATTACCATAAGCGCCTTTGCCACTATCGGATGCGGCGCGTTCAATTCCAGAATCCTGTAACCGTCAAAGAACGGAAGCGGGAGAAGGTTTATTGTCCCTACAACGAAATTCAGGGCGAAAATCAGGCCTAGTGTCAGGTAGATGAAATCCAAAAACCCATATTTGAATTTTGCGAAGATAAGTGAACCGCCCGATAGCGGATAAAAGGTTATTCCCATTTTTCCATCTATATTGGTTTTGAGTGAAATGTCCCCGTGATTGGTGAGTAAGGAGACCGACGAATTTTTAGGAATTGAAATATTTTTGTAACCGAGCGCGTCCTCTCCGTTGAGTTTGTAAATCATGTCACCTTTCTGAAGCGTGCCGGATGCGTCTCCAGTTGCAACAAGAAGTCCGCGTTCATTCAGATTCAGTGCAAATGCGGAAAGCATGAAACCTACAAAAATTATGAATGTAATTACAGAGGTAATAAGATTGGCAGTTGAGCCTGCAACCAGCACCCGCGTCTGCTTGGTTTTCTCAATCCGTTTCAGATAATCCTCGTCTGGTTCAACAAAAGCCCCGACAGGGATTACCCCAAACAATACAACTCCGGAAGAAAGAATCGGAACGCGTGCCATTTTTCCAAGAACCGCATGCGCACCCTCATGAACTACAAGAATGACCAAAAGCGCGATTATGCCCTCAATAAAAGGAATATTTATCCCTGGAAGAAGAAACGTCGCACCTGGATTCGTATCCTGTATTGCAGTTGTTCCAGAGAATACGGTTGATGAAAGCGCACTAAGCACTACGACCCCGTACATTAGAATACTGGCAAGAAGCACAAAAAACATTCCTCCGCCCAAAAGTAAAGCAAACCATAAGAGGAGAAAGCCGTCTATGCTGCGCGTTGCGCTCTCGGTTGCTCCACTACTTAATGCATCTTGATTGGGCAGTGCCCCCTTCACATTCACTGCAAGGAATCCAAGAACCGGCGCGGAGACAAACAAAGCAAGGAACAAAAGAAGAATAAATCCTACAATTGCACTGTTTCTTGAAACAGATTTTCGCATGAAAATGAATGAAAGTGCCCCGTAAGACATTAGGGTTCCAACTTCTGCGAAAAAACTCCAGAATTTTTCATGTTTTGCCAGTGACGCGATAATGTCCAGTCCTTTTTTCGTCCTGAATAATATTAGCCCCCAGCTTGCGCCAAGATTATATTTCATGCTGAGAACCTGCCCCACGACAATCATTTCTGCAACTGAAACTGCGAATTTCCATGTTCCCGGGATATCCAGCCCAAGCACGTAGAGAAATAGTGCAAAGGCTATCAAAACCACTACAAATGCGAAAATCATAGCAATGATTTCCCCATATGAGAATAAAAATTTATGGATGCAAATCAGAATCATGGTATCTGTATCAGGACCTCAATGTGACATCTGCGGAAAACACACTGCAATGGCGATAATTTCTGTTGAGGGCGCAAGAATGTCAGCATGCAGAAATTGTAAAGGCCATGGAAAAGTCATTCATATTCTGGAATTTGAAGAAGCAGGAGAAGGAGATAAAGGAAATGCCGGCGGGATGAGATTCGCCTCGACAACCAGGCCAAATATCATGGAACGCGAGGACCTTGTGGATGGATATTCCCAGCTCATCAGGCAGAAAAGGGAAAAAATCGGGCTTCCGGTTGCAGTTCTCGCGGAACGGATAAGCGAAAAGGAAAGCTTCATTGACCATATTGAAAAGGGAAAGGTACACCCAACCCTTGATGTTGCAAAGAAAATAGGAAAGGAACTTGGAATAAAACTAGTTGAACAGGTTAAAGAGGAAGTAGCGCCAAGCCTTCAGGGAAAAGGAAGCGCTCAATTCAGAGAGCCTACTCTTGCAGATGCGTTTGAAATGGCAAAGGCAGATTCAAACAAGAAAAAGAAATAACATTGCAGGAATTCGAAACAAAACATATAACCAGACGAATTGAACTTCGAAACACTAAACGAAATATTTGAAACCGGTGAAATATGTGGGAGTCCAATTAGGCGATCTTGCAGTCAAGCATACTATTACCGTGGACAGCCTTTCCGGACGGATAGTTGCAATAGACGCATTCAATACTCTTTACCAGTTTCTTGCGTCTATCAGGCAGGAGGATGGAACCCCGCTGATGGACTCACACGGACATGTAACCGCGCATCTTTCGGGATTATTTTACAGAACCGCAAGGCTTATGGAAAACGGGATTCTGCCCGTTTATGTTTTTGACGGGAAACCGCCTCGGTTCAAAAAGAAAACGCAAATCGCGCGTGCGGAAATCAAAAAAACCGCAGAAGAAAAATGGAAGACTGCACTTGAGGAAGGAAGAACTGAAGATGCGAAGAAATATGCGCAGGCAACCTCGCGACTGACACCAGAAATGGTTGAGGAAAGCAAGGTGCTTCTGGAATTGATGGGATTGCCGCACGTTCAGGCTCCGGGGGAAGGGGAGGCACAGGCAGCCGAAATGGTCCGATGCGGGGCAGCATATGCATCTGCTTCACAGGATTATGATTCGCTTTTGTTCGGTTCTCCGATACTTGTACGGAACTTATCTATAACAGGAAGAAGAAAGGTTCCGAGACAGGATAGATACGTGCTCGTGGAACCCGAAGAAATACGGCTTGATGAAACCCTGCGATCGCTTAATCTGACCCGGGAACAGCTTGTGATGCTCGGACTACTCGTTGGAACAGATTTTAATGAAGGAGTTAAAGGAGTCGGGCCGAAAACCGCGCTCAAAATTGTGAGCGGGATAAAAACACTTGAGGATTTGAAGAAATTCGTGCATGCGAAATATGGGAACATAATCGGGCTTGGGGACGAAGGTGAAGGAGAAACCGAGGAGATATTCGATGTGTTCATGAAACCAAACACCGCAGATGTTCCAGAACTGAAATTCAATAAGATGGATGGAGAAGGATTGATGAAAATGCTCTGCTCAGGGCATGATTTTTCAGAGGAACGCGTGCAAAGAGTAATCAATGAGGTAGAAAGAATCCAGAAAGAAAAGGGCGGGCAGAAGAAATTAGGGGACTGGTTTTAGGATTGTCCCGCGTTTAGGGTTTCGCGTTCTGAGTTTTGAGTTTCACTGTTTGGACTCAAGATGCAAAATTCACTGAATAGTTCGGAAGAAGTAGTCTGCAATAGTTTTTATCTTAAGAAGGATAACCCCAATTTAATATCTGGATTATCGTGATATTCCTGAGTTGTGATTATTCGTCCAGCATTGAAATCCCTGACAATGTATAACCCAGATTCTGGATTTTTTTCTATTGCCCAATGATAATACAACCTTTTTATCGCATATATGTTTAGATTAACGCATCTTTCCATCGCAGGTGCGATTCCTAGCTCAGAAAGAATATTATCCGGGGTGACATTTCCAATGCCAATAGAAAATGACTCCCCCCCTTTCGTGAATAAGTCATTATATGCTGCGATGAGTGCGTTTCCATATTCTTCAACCGCTCTATCAACCTGCCAGTCAACCTGCGATTTAGATGATCCCCCACCTCTCCAAGTACTTTTATGCCTGGAAAGAACGGTCGTTTCGCAAGCCATGCAGGTAGCCAGTGGATTATACCTTCTTTGTTCGGACACCTGAATGTTTTCCTTTGAATCCACCAAAATTGCTAAACCAACCAAACAAGTCCCTAATTTAATTCCAACCAGCGCATCCATTATCCCATCAATTGTCCAATTTGGCTGAACCTTTGCGCTTGCCATGGACACCGGGTCAGCCACTGGGGAAATTATTGCTGGAGATTCTGCTGGGAACAATGCTTCATCGCTTATTGCAGTTCGCACAGCCTTTCCAAGCCCAAAAACACGGTGGGAATATATTTCATGAAGAAGACGGATAGAATCCGTTATGATAGGGGAAAAATTTTCCTGCAATGATCTTAGAATGTCAAAATAGCGGCTAAGACTGGTGGTTTCGGTGTAATAACCCTCTTTCGGATGCTCTTTAACTTTAACACAGGCATCCCTTGCCGCCTGCTCTGCTATAGGAAGCAACATCGTCTCAAATCTTTTCATTGCAGTTCGGAGGTCACTTTCAACAGCTCTGAAATAATCAGTATTCCTTACGACAGTTTTGCTTTCAAGACGAAACACCATAAAAATCAACTTCACCATCAGGTAACATAGATATAATGTGGGAATAGGTATAAAAAGATATATGATTGTAGGACTGGCTCAGCTTACCTTTCCCTCAATCACATTCTCAGTATGGATAGGTTCTGATTTTGTCGCAAGCTGCTTGTTTTCCTTTCCTTCCGCAACCACGACCTTCTGATTTTCAACAATTATTTTAACCTTAAAGAAATCGTCAATATCAATCTCGGATTTCGGTTTTTGAACCGCGCCACCGACAAGTAAAACCTTTTCCCCAACCTTGCTTTTCTTTGGAGAGACCACTTCAACCAATCCTTCCTTATTTTCAGCCGCAAGAAGCATTCCTTCGGATTTCACTCCGCGAAGAACTGCTGGCTTTAGGTTTCGGACTACAAGAACGCGTTTGTGAAGCAGTTGTTCGGGTAGATAGTATTTTGCCAATCCTGAAACCAATTGCCGCACGCCATCAGCGAGCTGCACTTTTTCAATATAAAGTTTTTCCGCATTCGGATGCTTTTGCACATCGGTTATCTCGCCGACTTCGATGTCAAAATCCGAGAAGGTGATATCAGGCAGTTTAGCCTCACCTTGCTTTCCTGCATATTTTTGCTGGAGCGCCTCAACCTCCTTCTGCTCAATTTTCTTGAAAAGAATTGCAGGAATTCCGAGTTTTGTTCCGCCCGCCAGCGAGAGTTTTCCCAGGTCATCCCATTTTCTTGGTGAAGACCCTAGTTGTTGGAACATTGCCGCACTCGTCTGCGGAAGATATGGTTCCAGAAGTATTGCAAGGTCCTTCACCTGATGCAAAAGAACGCTGATGACGGTTCCGCAGCGTTTCTTGCTATCGTCGCCTTCTTTCACCAGCTTCCAAGGCGCGTTGTCCTGAAAATATTTGTTTGCCGAGGAGGAGAGAGCAAGAGTGTGATGGAGTGCGTCCTTTAGCTTCACGTTCTCAAGTAATTCGGTTATCATGGAAATTTTTTGTTTTTGTTCCGCAATAAATACAGTGTCGGCATCGGCCAGGTCAGTTGCCTTGGATTCAGGAATAACCGAATCGAAATTATTCTGCGCAAAAACCAGCGTGCGGTTCACTAAATTTCCGATATTCGCAACCAACTCGTTGTTTAATTTCTCGCCAAAATCCTTCCATGTGAAATTGGTATCCGCGGCTTCCGGCCGGTTCACCAACAAATAATACCTCCAAACATCCGCCGGAACTCCGCTTTCAATAGCATCGTTTCCAAAAACCCCTATCCCGCGGGATTTTGAGAATTTTCCGCCTTCGTAATTGAGGAATTCAGTAGTACTCAGATGATGAACAAGCGTCCAATGCTCTTTTGTGCCAATAAGCGTGGATGGGAAGATTACTGTATGGAACGGCACATTATCCTTCCCCATAAACTGATAGAGCAGCGTGTTCTCGGGATTCTGCCACTGGTCTTTCCATTTTACTTCGTCTTCTTTGAAATAATCCGCTGTGATAGAAATATAGCCTATGGGCGCATCAAACCAAACGTAGAGCACCTTGCCTTCCCAGCCAGCCAATGGAACGGGAATCCCCCATTTGAGATCGCGGGTTATTGCACGTTTTTTCAACCCTTCCTTTAACCAGGCTTTTGCAATGTTGTACGTATTACTTGACCATTTTCCTTCTTTTGCACTCTTTTCGATCCACACTGACAGCTTTTCCTCTATTCCCGGAAGGTCGATGAACAGGTGTTTTGTCTTGCGAAGCAATGGCTTGGTCTTTGATACACGGCTTATCGGATTTATTAATTCCGCGAACGTAAGTAGTTTTCCGCATTTATCGCATTGGTCTGCCCTTGCCTGTTCAGATTTGCAAAACGGGCACGTGCCTTCTATATATCGGTCAGCGAGAAAGAGTTTTGCTTTTTCGTCATATGGTTGCTCAACCTCTTCTTCAACAACATGTCCGTTTCCATGTAACTTTAGGAAAATGTCCTGGGTTATTTTTGTATGAACCGGACGGGAGGTTCGCCCAAAATAATCAAACGCAATTCCGAACCATTCGTAAATCTCCTTGTGGATTTTATGGTATTTGTCGCAGATTTCCAATGGGGTAACGCCTTCTTCGAGCGCTTTTATTTCTGTTGCAGTTCCATATTCATCAGTTCCGCAAATGTAGAGTGTTTCTTTTCCACTTGAGCGGCAATACCGCGCGAAAACATCCGCAGACAGCACGCAGCCTATGATGTTGCCCAGATGTGGGACATTATTTACATAAGGAAGAGCAGATGTTATGAGAATTTTTTTATTTTCTGCCTTTGATGGGTTTTGTTTCGTTTGTTTCTTGGTTATTTGAATCACCTTCTAGACAAATGACATATTACTTAGATTTGGGAAGAAAATAAAAAATAAGTGGATTGAATGGTGTGAGACCGATGACCTCACATTAATGGAGGCAATTGCGGGCGAGTGACATTAACTGGATTCGAAAACAGGGCCCGTAACCCAAGTGCCTCGACTGCGAAACCATTTCGCGTTCCCAAAGTAACCAACCCTCTATCATTATGACAGACCGGAATCCCCAACGGCCAAAGCGGCGTTCGTTTGGAATCGTGCGGCTCAACCCAGAAAACTCGTTCGGTTCCGGAATCTGGATACAATTTGATTCGCACTTTATCCGCACCCAAAATCCGATCCAGAGGATCGTGCGGAACATCTGTCTGAACGTCTCCGAATTCAGTGACTCCTGTAACACGACCATGTGCACGAAGGATTGAACGAGTTAATCCATCTGGTCCGCGCCTTGCAAAAACCTCAACTTCCACCGGAACGCGGTTAAGTGGTTTGTCTATCCTTTCGCCAGTAGGAAGCAGTCTTATGCTAGCTCTTGTCGGTTGAAGATACGTTGTTATGGGATCACCTCAAAAACGCATGATATAAACACATTATTACCCCTGAGATTTATTAAATGGATACGCCGGCTATCCAAGACCCGAAATGCCAGTGCAACGGCTTTCACTTCGAGATGGTCTGACTGGTTTGGAATCGTCAACTGGCCTCAGATCTCTTGCCGCAGTGCTAATAAGAATATCCGCAGAAGGCCGCAACCCATCGTTCCGAGTGAGAAGACTGATATCATTCGAATCAATCCTTAATCTCTTGCTCGCATCCGCCTGGTTTAGCGCAATATCAAGGAACCCCGTGGATGAGTGCACCAGCAGGAAATCCCCGTCTTTGCCTGATTCAAAATTGCAGACTCCCGTGCGACGGAACACCCCATCCAGCTTCTTGAAACCCCTGCAGGAAACAATTACCCGCGCGCCATCGGCTCCATTTATTGCGCCATTTCCGATAGTCGTTCTAAGATTTCCAAAGCTATCTATGTCAACAAGATAACCTGAATGAGAATCCACAGACTCCGTTCCCGGGGGAGCAAGCGAGATTCTCCTCAACACTGCCGGATCAACCGGCTCTCCGAATTCCGAGATTCCGACTCCATTTGCCAGATGAGCCGCAACCGGACCGAACGTGTCCTTTCCTTCAAATGTGCTGGATTTCGCAAAACGCAGAAGAGTCAGCTCCTGATTATCTATTGAAACCGCGCAATCAATTCCGCTGTCCTGAAATGCAAGCGAGAGCAGGCCGTTATCCGGTCCTACCAGATACTGTCCGTTGTTTGTCCGCACTATCAGGCTTTTTCTATTCCCGCCAACTCCTGGATCAACTACTGCAACATAAATAGTACCCTCTGCTTCAGTCGGAGTGCCCACAACCCGCGAAAGCCTCCATGCCCCGATTAGGATATTGAATGCGGGAATTTCATGCGTTACATCTTCTATACGCGCATCCGGCCTTATCGCACGGATGGCAGACCTTACCAGATGGGGTGCTTCGTCCCTTCCATAATCCGTAACCAGGCAGATGAGCGGATTTCTTTTCTCAAAGTCGCTCGCCCGTCTTGCCGCAAATTCTGCACTCCTTCCACAACTTCCATCAGTTTTTGTTTTTGAAACGGTCATCTTTATCACCAGAATCCTTTTAAATTATTCCGATATTTATATATTCCTGATATAAATATTCCTTAGGGAATAAAGAAAAACAGTGAAAACGAGGTGAATATAGTGCACGACTTGAGAATAGAAAAGATAGGGGAAATAAGAAGAGTACTTGGGCTTACGCAAAGCGAACTCGCGAAATTATCCGGAGTTAGCCAGTCTCTTATTGCAAAAATAGAAAGCGGAAAGATTGATCCGGCATATTCCAAGGTAATTGCGATATTTGAGGCATTGGAAAACAGAAAAAAACAGCACCGCGAAGGAAGAAAAGCAAAGGAGATCATGACACATGGAATTATAGGAGTCGCACCAACAGACACGCTGGAAAAGGCAATGAAAATAATGAGAAGTAAGGACATCTCTCAGCTTCCGGTGATCGAACAGGGGATACCAGTTGGAAGCATATCTGACAGTATGTTCGCAGGATGGATAGAAAAATATAGGGAAAAGGCGGGAAAGGTCGCAGTAACGGAAGTAATGGAAAGCGGATTTCCGTCAGTCCCAGAAAACGCAGAAATGGAACTGGTAACCAGTATGCTCAAATTCTACAAGGCAGTTTTGGTAAAAAACGGGAGCAAGGTAAGTGGAATAATCACAAGGGCAGACCTGATAAAGGCGATGAAATAGCGATCGAATGGTTTGCCAGTAACTAGTAGCCCGAATCCAGTAGCTTTAAATTTGTTTAGGCACACCTAAACATTTATGGATTGAAATTTTTAAGAGAAAATTTCAAATATAAAAATTTATGGTGAAATTTTTATGGTTGAACAGGAATTTCTGAGCGAGGAGATGGAAGAATACCTTGAGGCGATTTACCGGAAAAAGGAAAAGAAGGAAAGCGCAAAGGCAATCGCTATTGCCAGAGAATTAAATGTAAAGCCTGCCAGCGTAAGCGAGATGTTGAAAAAACTTGAAAAACGAGGACTACTAATATACAAACCATATTACGGTGCAAAGCTTACGAAAAAAGGGGGAAAAATCGGGGAGAAGGTAACCCGAAAACACCGGTTAATGGAACGATTTCTTGGATTAATCGGAATAAAACGAAGAGTTCATGAAAAGGCATGCGTTCTTGAACATGCAATTCCAGACGACGTAGAAAAAGGAATAAAAAAACTTCTGGCGCAAAATGGAGTCCCTCTGGCAAATTTGCATGTTGGCGCAAAGACGAAGATATTAGGGATAATGACTGATAAAAAATCCGCACAGAGACTTAGAGATATGGGATTAACAACTGGCACACAGGTCACGATCACAAAGGCAGCGCCGTTCAAAGGACCGGTAGAAATCTCAGTGCGTGGAACGCACCTTGCAATAGGCAGAAAACTCGCTGCGAGAATCTTCGTAAAGTGAGATGAAAAAATGGTGCTCTTGAACAGATTTGGTGAATCATGCTGCGGATACGGCCAGACAGGAAAAACTCCAAAAACCGAGGCGGTGTGCAGCACGAAAAAAATTCGGATTGCACTTGCCGGAAACGCGAACGTGGGTAAAAGCGCGCTGTTCAACTACTTGACAGGACTACACCAACATGTTGCAAACTGGCCTGGAAAAACAGTGGAAATGGCAGAAGGAAGCCTGTGCTACAAGGATTATGAAATAGATATCGTAGATTTGCCCGGGATATATTCCCTTTCAACGTTCTCAACCGAGGAAAAGATAACCAGAGAATACATAGAAGAAACTAAACCAGACATAGTTATCAATGTGGTGGATAGCTGTGCCCTTGAAAGGAACTTATTTTTTACTCTCCAGCTTCTTGAACTTGGTGCACCCGTCGTTGTAGCGCTCAACCAAAGTGATGGTGCAAAGAAGCGGGGGATTTTCATAGATGAAAGAAAGCTCTCGAAAACACTCGGAATTCCAATTGTGAAAACGATTGCTACAACAGGGGTAGGAGTAAGTAAACTGCTTACATTATGCACAATTACGTCCGGCCTAAAAAGGAAAAAAATATCCAAAATCAGAACTAAAAAGAAAAAGACGAACACCGATGAAAGATACCTCGCCGCGGGTAGAATCGCAAGAAAAGTGATGAAAATAACCGAACCAAAGGAACTGCTCGTAGATAAACTGGACGAACTTACTACGCACAGATTCTTAGGATATATAATAATGCTTGCAGTGATGGGGGTAGTATTTTACTCGATATTCGCATTTGGCGGCACGGTCTCTACGGCAATCTCGGAATTTTTCAACACATTTAAGCCGCAGGCTACTGATTTAACTACAAAACTATTATGGGAGGGATTGTTCGGCGGACTTGTTGCGGGAATTACACTTGTCATTCCATACGCAATTCCGTTTTATCTTCTGCTTTCTATACTTGAAGACACCGGATACATAACAAGAATCGCATATCTGCTCGATGGGATTGCCCACAAGATCGGATTCCATGGAAAGGCGATAATCCCAATAATTCTTGGGTATGGATGCAACGTTCCCGCGTGCTTTGGCTGCAGGATAATGGAATATGATCGAGACAGACTAGTAACTGCATTTGCAATAACCCTTATCCCATGCACTGCAAGAACAGTCGTAATCCTTGCACTTGTAGGGGCATATCTTGGTGCCGAATGGGCTATTGGAATATACATATTCAATCTTGTAGTTATCGCGATTCTGGCAAAGATTGCTTTCAAGGCATTACCAGGCGAGCCGATGGGATTGATAATGGAGATGCCACCATACAGGGTCCCGTCCCCGAGCGCGGTCCTGAAGCACACCTGGTGGAAAATAAAATCAATACTCGTAGTTGTATTCCCGTATTATATGATTGGTGGATTGGTCTTTGCAGCCGCGTATCTTGCGGGGACATTTGACATGCTAAACAGCGCTTTTGCACCAATAACAGAAGGCTGGCTAGGACTTCCTGCGTATGCGGCAACGCTTCTGCTGTTCGGAATAGTTAGGAAAGAGCTTATTGTAGTGTTGCCAGCTGTGTTATACGCAACTACAGACCTGTCTGCGATAATGACTCCGGTGCAGATGGTCGTTCTAACTGTAGTCACACTGTTTTACGTCCCATGCCTTGCAACCATAGAAGCACTTAGAAGGGAATTTGGACTTGGAAAGGCACTTGGAATTACTGCATTTGAACTTGTGTTTGCAATCCTGCTTGGCGGATTGGTGTTCAGGGTGCTGAATTTAATTGGGATTTAACAAGCACGGATGGGAGACTGAGTAAACGAAGCACTAGAAAGAGGGAGCTCAAGCACTATTTTAGAACCTCGTTGTGGACCGTCGGTATAACTCTCACTTACATAAAGTCTTCCGCCCATTTTTTCTGCCAAGACCCTGCAATAAGCAATTCCGACTCCGTGTTGCTCCGAATCTGAGGTAGTAGGAGTTGCTTTTGTAGAAACCGGAATACCGGAATTGATTTTGGCAAGAACTTCTTCAGACATCCCACAACCATTGTCAGCAAACTCAAAACGAACAACTGAATCGCAAACAGTAGTGGTTAATTGAAGGACTCCTTCAGTTCCTGCAGGTTCCATAGCACGCTTTGCATTGGAAGTAATATTGGAAACAATAAGCGCAAGAAACATGGGATTGAGGGAGACCAATCTGGCTGAGGATTCTGGAGATAACTGAACTGAATCTTGAACGTTTAAACCACAATCTCTTACCATAGCAGTGCAAAGAGTATACGCATTACAAACTGGCTTTGTTTCAAGCTCACAATCTAGATCAAGATTTCCTTGCATTAGCTTTTCCAGAGTATTTGAAAGCAGCTTGCCAAAGCGAACTGCACGTTCAAAATTTGGCTTTAAGACATCCCGGATAGAGTCCATTTTCTCTTCTACCGAAGAGGCAAAATCAAATAATGCTGTTCGGAATGAGCGAACTTCCTCCAAACCAAATTGTCTCACTGCCTGTGGATCAACGATATATCTTCGATCAGAACCCAATTGTGCAAGCGTAATAGAAGGATGTAGACGAAGCCACTCGGCATCAGAAAGGCATGGTCCGGCAAAAAGACCCGCCTTACCTTGTGCGATAGTAGAAAGCGTTTCAAGACGCTTGAGTGAATTAATGAGGCGAAATGCTTTTTCCCGAATATCTGGAGGATCAGATTCTGAATAAGTGAATGAACACACGGAATTATTAACCTCATGAGCGGCTGCAATAACAAAAAGACGGAATAATTCTGCGAAATTGCCATTGACTGGTGGGGCAGAAATATAATCCCTTAAAGTACGGCCACCCAAAGTACTGCCAACCCCTCGACTAGATGCTAGTTGCATAGCTGCAACCTGAACTGGTGCACGAACATGAGCCATGCAAATATTAATGGGGGAATGGTGTTTTTAAATGTTTACAAATGAAAGTTCTGGGGAAACAAGAGCAAATAAACAGTTTGTTCGAAAAAACAGGATAGGTATTGATATGAATCTCAGTTATAGATCAAAAATTAGTGGTTTGGGAGGACAACTAAAGAGTACTCCTGAAGACTTCGTTGTCGAGGAGATATGCGAGGACGAAACAATATTGGAATTGGACCGGATTGTTGAGCGAACCAGTGAAACTAATGGAAAATTTACGCAATTCGTTCTTCAAAAAACAAATTGGAGCACGGCAGATGCAATAAAGGAAATTGCGAGTAGGCTGCACGTTAGCCAAACTCGTTTCAATTTCGCAGGAACAAAGGACAAGAACGCGATTACTACTCAGCTTGTTTCTGTTTTTGGAATTCCGCCCGAAAAGGTGCGCGAACTTAGGATAAAGGATATTTCCATAAATGGCGCGTGGTCTGCAAGCGAGAAGGTAAATCTTGGCGCTCTTCTTGGTAACAGATTCAGGATTCGCGTGAGCGGAATAAAAAAAGAAGGCGAAAATAAGAAAGACGCTGAAGAAACCGTAAAGGATATCTACTCCGAGTTGAATGGAAAATTTCCGAATTACTTTGGCGAGCAGAGATTCGGAAGCACGCGAAAGAATACGCACAGGATTGGCGAACGGATTGTAAAAGGAGATTTTGAGGGGGCAGTAACCGAATACCTGACAAACTCGGATGGAGAGAAAAATGATTCTGCAAGCACGGCAAGAAAACAATTGCTTGAGACAGAAGATTACGCCGCTGCGCTGAAAAACTTTCCAAAACACCTCCGTCTTGAACGCTCAATGCTTGCACATTTGGCAGAAACTCCGGAAGATTATATCGGAGCACTTAGAAGATTGCCGCGTAATATCCTTTTGATGTTTGTTCATGCGTTACAAAGCTATATATTTAACATTTGCATTTCAGAACGGATAAAGAATGGAGAAATATCCTGCGAAGAGGGGGAATATTTTTGCGGAGAAAACGAATTCGGATTTCCGGATATAAATAAAAAAGATACTGACGAAGGCAGATATATTGTCGGCAAACTAATCGGTTATGAAACAGAAACAAACGAACGCGAGGAAAGAGTATTGCAGGAACTTGGAATCAGAAGAAGCGATTTTCGTGTGAAGAAAATCCCGGAAATAAGCTCTAACGGAAGTTTGAGAACGCTTCTTGCACCGTTAAAGGATTTCGAATTTGATATGAAGACCGATGAAGAAGATAATATTGCTGGCATATTTACGTTCTCACTACAGGCAGGAAGCTATGCAACGGTTGCAATGAGAGAATTTATTGATGAAGAAAAATAAAACGTGAGAAATATGGAAGAAGAAAGCAAAATATTCTCAGCAGATAAAATATTCTACAATCCAGAGATGCGATTCTGCCGCAGCTTCAGCTCCCTTGCAGTTGGTGCAATTGGAGAAAAACTTAATGTGCTGGATGGATTCTGCGCAAGCGGAATACGCGGAATACGATATGCGAAAGAAAACAAGAACGTAAGTTCTGTTACTTTCCTTGACTGGAGCAAAAATGCAATTGCACTTGCAAAAAAGAATGCGGCAAAAAACAAAATATCGGCAAGAAAGGCAAAAATTGTGAATGATGATATAGTAAAATTTCTCGTGGCTGATGCAACAGACTTTGAATTTAACTTCATAGAACTTGATCCTTTTGGAACACCTGCCCCCTATTTATTCGCGGTATTCTTCCGCATGAACCAGAGCGGAACGAAAACATTTTATCTATCCGCTACTGCAACAGATACTGCCGTCCTGTGCGGCCATGAGAAGACCGCTTGTCTAAAGAACTATCATGCAAAAAGCCTGAATAATGAGTTTACGCACGAAAACGGATTGCGGATTCTGATTAGGAGAATTGCCGAGGCAGCCTCGGAATTTAATTTTGGAATAAGTCCGCTCGTTTCTCTTTCCGACAGGCATTATCTCAAGGTCATTGTAAAGTGCGAAAGTAGTGCGGCAAAAAGTGACGAAAACATAAGGAACTTTGGTTATATTTCTTATTGCGAAAAATGTGGGTGGAGAGAAAGTTGGGGAAAAATAATTGAAAAATGCGGAAACTGCGGAAATGAAACCAGATGGGGTGGACCACTGTGGATTGGGAGGCTAAACGACGGAGAAACACTCTCAAAAATGCGAAAACTCAACGGAAAAAAAGATTATGAGGATATTGAAGAGATAGAAAAAATTCTGGCACTGATTGAAGGAGAAATTGAAATGCCACCTGGATATTACAATGTTCACAGGATGTGCAGAAGAATTTCCATGAAGAGCGTTCCGAAAATGAGCAAGATAATTGAAGAATTGAATTCACTTGGATTCAAAACCATGAGAACCCATTTCTCGGATGTTTCTTTGAAAAGCGCTGCAAATGCAAAGGAGTTTGCAGATGCATTATTGAGAATTACCGGCTGAGTTTACATATTCCGCTGCAGATTCAACATCGCCAGAAACTTTATCAAAAAGTATTGCTGGATCCAGCAGCTTCATTTTGTCCCCGATTTTATTCCGCAGAAGAGAAATTGCTATTTCAGTTACTGTTCCGGTTCTTCCGGATGGAGTGGAAGGAAGAGAAAGTTTCATCCCCGCATCGTTACGGTTCAACTGATTATCTATAAATGCCCCATCTGCTGAGATGAATAAATCTGATGGACGGATTCCTTCCTTAAGAGTTCCAGAAAGTTTTATGCGAATTATTGGTTGTTTTTTCGCCCCATCTGCCAATTTTTTCAGTTCCGCAAGCTTCTCAATTACTACATTTCGCACTTCAACCATACTCGCAGAAGAGAATTTCAATTCCGCGTAAAGAAACTTTCGGTGCGGGATTTCAACAAATTCTGGTTTTTTGGAAGAGGTATCATAAAGTATGTACCCGCGCGGGGCAGTTTCATCCTCCTTAAGCTGGGTGATGACAGTACTTCCCGGGATTAACATATTTTCTTCGTTATTAATTATCGTCTTGTGGATGTGTCCGTTCACAATTAAGTCAAAAGGTAGGCCTGAAATTTCATCCATCGTGAGATCGTCCTCTCCCCCAAGCGAAAAATCCTTTATAGTCTGGTGAAGCATAAGAATTCTAAGCATTCCACTCGGCACTTCAACCCGCCCTACCGCGGTCTTCAATGCAGTTGCGGCTAAATCCTCTGGCACGCTCCCCATCCCGAAAATGAAAATCCTTTCATTATTTTTTTCAAAAATTGTTCCGCTTGCGTGCAGGTAATTGAGAACCCCAACAGTCGCCAAGAGCTGAACAGGATTAACCATGTCCTTGCTTCTTCTTTCGTGGTTTCCGTGGATTGCGTAGATTGGAACTCTGGACGCGCCTGCTTTCCTGAGCATGTCAACCGCGTGCCTCATTGTTTCCAAACGCGGGACTTTCACGTCAAAAACATCTCCGGCGTAAAGAATAAGATCTGCTTTTTTTGCTGCATCAAGAAATGCTGATTCTGCCTGCTCGGCTGCATCATCCTCAAAACGGGCATAACCCAAATGAGTATCAGAAATAATAGCGATTTTCACGATAAAGAATTGGTAGGCAACCGATTAAAATCATTTGCTCACGCGGTTCTAGTAGTTGAATCTCCGTTCGTACTCTTTATGATCAAACCATTCTAGGACCACCGTAAGAATAGTTACCTGATTGGCACGTATTGTATAAACCAATCTCCAGCCATCAGGAAGATCGTACTTCCAAAGATTATCAATTGAATATTTTCGAACATACTCCTTTGGCCAGAGCGTTTTTGGGATTTTTATTCCGCAGAACGGATTAAATTTAAGGTCATCAAATGCGCGATTCAGAAACTCGCATAATTGCTGCTCTGCACCTTTTCCCTGATTAAGATCAAGAAATGCCCGTTTTATTTTCTCGTCTGCAAATCCGACCATGTTTTCTTTTATCATCTTGCCACCAGATTGCAAGAGAGAATATCATCCACGCCCTTGGGATTCCATATCCACACGACCCGACCATCCCGTTTATCTACATGTATTTTATTTGATTCTTCCAAATAACCCAGTATGACAAGAAAAGTTTGATACATTACTTTCTTCTTAAGACTTCTTAGAAGCGCCGCTTTTGTCGGGTATTCCCTTGCTTTTTTGATAGCTTCTTCTACCATTATAACCGTATCAAGCCTTGGATAATGTATTATTTCTTGAATTGATTTTTGCATTCGTATCACCTATGTATTTATATAGTATATAAGTTTATATAGTTATTGTTTATTCGCAAATTGTGGAAAGTGTCGGGACACACTTTAAAAAAGGGAATGGATACAAATATTCACATGATAGAAGAAGTAGTTTTCTCCCTTTCGATGGTGGGAATCGTGCTCCTTGCGACTTACTTTGTTACAAGGCAGAATAAGTAATGCAATTAAACAGTTAGTATTGGCGGGCCCGTAGCTCAGGGCCCTTTTGACTTCAGAAGCCAAAGGACAAAAGCGCTCCAGCGGAAAAGTCCTGAGGCAGAAAAAGTCCGAAGGGACGAGCAATCCGGTTGGAGCGTTCGACTGATATCGCACAAATGCAATAGAAATCGAAAGGTCTTGTGTTCAAATCACAACGGGCCCAATTTATCTTCTTTGTTCCCAGTTTTGTAATTTGAAATTTTAACCGCTCGAATATGTTCCCAGTTCCTGAATTTTTCGTATGACATCTCTGGCCCTGTTTATGATAGCTCTTTCATTCTGGGAAGGAATACGACCTTTTAGATTCAATAAATTCCATAAAGTAGTATTTATCGTATCAAGCTCTCCGGAATCACATCTATATTTTTCAATCAGTCTTTCCAAACCATCAGCGTCTCCGCTCAAAACCAATGAACGGATATTGGACTGCGACAACTCCCGATTAAAAAGTCCCCAGAATTTTGCCCAACATGAATGAGGTTTGGTTCCGGACTGGTCGGACGTAACATCGGGAGTCTGTTTACTGCCAGTCCGGCTTACCTTGGTAAATGGAGGTACCGTAACTCTGCTCATAACAAGAATATGTGCGCAAAAGAATTTTTAAAGAGATTAAACAAAGCGGAAAAACAACATCATAAAAAAGCGGAATAAAAACGAAGAAAAGGAGAGAAAATAATAAGAAAAAAGAAGAAAGAAATTCCGGATAAAAATTTATCCGAGAATTTCCAGGTCAGAGCTGAATGCACCCATAGATGCTGGCTCTTCGTCAGTTGAGCCGCCGACAATGCTCGCTCCTTTTACTCCGGTAACTATTGCGACAATTTCCAATTTACCGTCGTAATTCTGCATTATTCTTGCGCCCCATTTTACGTTAGCCTCTGCATCCATTTTCTCTGTGATCATTTCACCGGCTTTTATTGCGTCACCAAGTGTAAGATCTGCACCGCCAGAGATGTGGATTAATGCACCTTTTGCACCTTCAAAGTCAACGTCAAGCAACCTGTTCTTTATGACACCTTCGGATGCTGAGCGAACCTTGTCTGTGCCTTTTCCTTCGCCAACTGCAATAAATCCGACTCCGCCGCCCTGCATAATTGAGCGAACATCTGCAAAGTCAATGTTAATCAAAGATGGTTGGGTAATCGTCCATACAAGACCGCTGATTGCCCTTGCAAGGATTTCATCTGCAACTGCAAATGCTTCTGTCATTGGCAGGTTCGGGAACATCTGAACCAATCTGTTGTTGTCGAGAATAATTACCGAGTCGCAGAATTTCTTCAATTTCTGGATACCCTCTTCTGCTTTCTTTTTTCTTGCTCTTTCGAGAGCAAATGGGTAGGTAACCATAGCAACTACAATTGCGCCTTGCTCTTTTGCAACCTGTGCAACAACTGGGGCAGCACCACCACCAGTACCACCACCCATACCTGCGCAAACAAATGCAAGGTGAGCACCTTCAAGCTCTTTTTCAAGCAATGGCCTGTCAACTTCTGCAGATTTTTCACCGACTTCCGGATAACCACCTGCACCAAGTCCTTTTGTAACTGATCGGCCGATCAAAACCTTTCTTGCCCTTTCATGGACAATATTCAAGTGCTGCTTGTCTGTGTTTACTGCAACAAGCTCTGTACCTTTTACTCCTGATTTTATGAGTCTGTTTACAGTATTGTTTCCAGCACCACCAACTCCGATTGTAACAATTCTAATTGTTTCGGAGCTTCCATCATCGCTCGTAGAGGGAGCTACAGTTTCGCCCATAACGGATTTTACCAAGTCTTCCATAGTTATACACCTTTTTTCTGGTCGCCAGCATTTTTACCTCCTGTAGACACATGTGCGCCTTACGGGAGTGAAAGTCTGGTATCTATCTCGTAAAAAGAGTTATTTAAAAACATGCATCTTTACGACGATGAAGTTAAACCATGCTTGTTAAGCATACTTCACAGAAACAAGGTCTAAGAGGTAAACTTTTAAATACATTTAGTAAATACATTTACTGAGAAATATGGTCAGAGTTATCACGATAATGGACGATGTGTACGCGGAATTATACCGAATCAAACGAGCAAAGGGAATGAGCTTTAGCGAAGTGCTTAGATATCTGGTTAAAGAAAGAGAAGAAAAACGGAACATATTGGTATTTGCAGGCAGCATAAGCGAATTGGATATTGATACGCGCGTAATTGAAAGGATGAAGAGGAACAAATAGCAAATCTAAAGGAAATAAAATCTAAAGGAAATAGTTGAGCATATGGAAAAAATCTGCCTTGATACGGACGTTATTGTTGATTTCCTGCGCGGGGACAAAACAATCGTTAAAAAAATACAGTATTACGCAGACAGGGAAGAGATATGTATGACCTCAAATTCGCTTTTTCAGATTATGGTTGGAGTAAAAAACGGGGAGGCTCTTTCTGCTTTCATAAATAACATAAGCATTCTTGATTTTGGAAGAAAAACCGCAGAGACTGCTGCGAGAATAATAGACGAGGCAAGAGACCGAGGGAAGGAATTTTCAGTGGATAATGTCATTACTGCGGCAACGTGTATTGAAAACAACGCATTCCTTTTCACAAAAAATAGAAAGGATTTTGAGTTTGTGAAAGGGTTGAAATTAGTGTAAATATATCAAACCAACGAAGTTTTTCGTATGAACGGGGTTACGGCGATTTCAATTGCATTGATTATGGTTAATGTGATTTCTTTATATTTGGAGAGCCGCACGAAAGCCCTGAAGAAAACTGATTGAATATCCGTATTTCTCATTTTCTCTGCTTGTAATAAAGCGACTCAACTTCTTCGCTCGTGGTTATTTCCTTCACGCTTTTATCCTCTCTGAGAACGAGCAGACGCGGGAATCTCAGTGCATATCCAGAGAACTTCGTTCTCTGCCCCTCCAACTTCTGCGAAGTTGAAGGTCCTTTTGCACCCCCTTCTTTACTAGTTTTCATTCCGCACGTATGCGTAGGCGATTGCGTAATTTCATCAAAC
This sequence comes from Microcaldota archaeon, assembly GCA_038046805.1. Lineage (GTDB taxonomy): Archaea > Micrarchaeota > Micrarchaeia > Anstonellales > Bilamarchaeaceae > UBA10214. The sequence continues at coordinate 230,181 of JBBSVO010000006.1, read as the reverse complement.
GCAACTTCGGCCACATGCTTTGGAACAACCCAGTAATCCGGCTTCTGTGCATCGTTGAATTCCAAATCTTTTGGTGGGGATTTTGTCTGGATTTTTTCAAGCATTTCCTTAAACTGGCGCAGTTCGTCTTCTGAGAAACCACCTCCTATTTTAGCCACGGTTTCGAGCTTTCCGCTTTCGGTATTCTGCACGGCTGCGAGAAGACCGCCGAATTCAAACTCCACACGAGCACCTTTTCCAAGATAGTAACCAACAATAACCACGTCAATTGTATCCACAGCCTTACCATAGGATTTTTTCAGCTTTATCCAGGCGAATTTGCGCTTTCCGGCGGCGTATTGGGCATTTGGATCCTTTGCCATTATTCCTTCAAGCCCGGAATCCATCGATTCACGGAATAATTTTTCCAATGCGCTTGTTGATTTGATGATTTTTCTTTCGCTTAGTTTCAAATTTTTTCCGCTCGGAAATATTTTTTCAAGAATTTTCCTGCGTTTTTCATATGGTTCTGTTGTAAGGTCCTTTCCGTCAAGATAAAGTATGTCAAAAGAAAACAAATTAAGCGGGAATGCTTTTGCTGCATCTGAAATACCGTGCTTTCGCTTTCGCTGGATCGTTTCCTGAAAAGAAAGATAGTTCTTTTTTAATGATTTTCCAGTTCCGGTCTCCTCATATGCCAACGCCTCCCCTTCAAATATTATTGAATCACATTTTAGGGATTGCACCGCGGAAACCAGTTCCGGAAACATGGGGGTCATTTTTTCCAATTTTCTGGAGTAGAACTCCACACCACTGCCTTTTTTGTGCACCTGAAGTCTGAACCCATCAAATTTCATCTCAACCGAACAAATTGGAATTTTTTCAATGATTTCTTCAGGAGTGGAAAGACGCTCAGCAAGCGCAGGCATCAACGGCTTGAAAGGCTGAACAGAGAATTTTCTTATTTTATCTGGATTTTCAAAGAAAACGGTTGCAACATAACCCATGTCAGCGCAAACACCATAAGCACGCTCCAATTCCTCGCGAAGAGATTTATCCCCAGTGCGAGAAACAGAAAGCGAGTCCAGGATTGTTGGATCCCCTACGCCCAACCTTAGCTGCCCGATTACAAATCTAACAATAAACCGCCCGCCGAGCGGTTCTGAATTATTCAAAAGTTCAGTAAGATATTTTATCTTTAATTCCTGTGAACCGGTTCCTCCGGTTTTTGCCATTTTCACGAATGCCGTATGAACGTATACGACATCCATCTCGGTTGATGAAAGTGCCTGTTGTCTTTTCTTTTTTAGAAGTTCTTCGGCAGTTAGACCCAGATCCCCGGATTTTTTGTAGTTGGCTTCAACCTGTTCGCGGGAATAGCCCGCTGAGGCGGCAATTGCCCTTATCGCAAACTGTTCACCGAGCCCAAGATCTATTCCTTCATATGGTGGTGCGAGAATTCCCTGGATTAAATAAACAAGACGGCCAACTTCGGACTTGTCCGCACGCTTGAACAATTCCGCGAGAATATCCGTCATTTCCAGTCTTCCCGAGCGGGATTCGATTTCCGAGAAAACTTTAGCAACATCTGAAAAAAGGAGCATAGTATCATCTGTCATTTCGGGGATAGGATTAAAATTGGTTCTGGTAAAGAATGAGTGGTGAGAAAATGGGGAATGAAAATTTTGAGCAGGCAAAAAAGCTTTGGGATGCACTCAGTGCTAATCTTCATAATGACGAAAGAGAGATGCTTAAGACATTTGGATCAGAAGCCTTGCGTAACGAACGCATGGGGGAGGGAATGAGCGCAGACTCAAAAGTGAATTTTATAGCAAGAGTAAAAGAAATGATAGACGAACATAGGCTGGAAATAACTGGATTGGGAGCTGGAAAAATAAAAAAGGGACTTGACGAACTTGACCTTCCAAAACTCCATCGGGAAACGTTCACTGATTCTACTGCAAAGATTTTCGCAAATCTTGCGCTTTCTCATGGAAAGAATCTCGCACATGCGGAAATGAAAGAATATAAGGAAGAACAGATGGCAAAACAAAAGGAACTGCCGCGAATAACTACCGGTGGCGGAATGAGGAACGAATAGCCCTTCTTGGCTTGGATTAATCTACAATAATTCTCCCCTAGCCTGTTCCAACTGTATCCTCGCCACATCCTGCTTTCTCCTGAATTCAGGCAGGACCGCATTTGAGAAGCGGAGTGGAAGAAGCGCGTCGTAAATGTCCTCCATCATCTTAAAATAGGATTCCGCGCCTTTTCTGTCCTTTCGTCTTAGTGATTCGTACATCTCGCGCTTTAGTTCTCCGGTTGCATCAAGAAGCCCGGTGAGATATGCCTCCATTGGCGCATCAAGGTCCTTGAATGAGGGGATTTTCCCATCTTCTACTGCGGAAAATACAATCCTTGCCTCGACATATTCCTGCATTATATGATTAACATGACCAGGGAACTCGTCTTCGAATTTTTTTATTGCAGAAACCTCGGAATCGGCTTCTTTTAGAAGTTTTTTTGCCGCGTCAAATTCCTTTGAATGTATTGCCTTGATTGCATTTGAACAGAGCCGAACTATTTCCCTGCTTTTAATCATGACCTTATCCAGTTTTTCCTCTTTTTTCATTAATGAGGATTCTATTTCCGAAATACCCAAATCCAAACTCAAACAAATCACCTATACTTTAGTTTTTAAGTTTTGAGGTTTTAATTGTATCGGAACGAGGTGCATGGTTGTGATTACAGTTCTTTCTGTTGGCGGAAGTCTCATAAATAAGGAAAACGGAATTGATGATGGGTTTTTGAAGAGAATTTCCAGTATTCTTGGGGATAATGGCGGGAAGTTTGGAATTGTTACTGGTGGGGGGTGGACCGCAAGGCAGAAGGCAAATGCCGTACGCACTCGCGGAGGAAGCGAGTTTGAGGCAGACGAGGAAGCGATAAAGGAAACATGGAAGAACGCAAAACTACTGGTTGGTGCGCTTCGCGCGGAAAAACGAAAAAAAATTAAAGTTTATCCGAAAGTCGCGAAGGATTTTACTGAAGCCGGAAAGGCTGCACAGAAGTATGCCGTTGTAGTAATGGGCGGGACGATTCCCGGAATAACAACAGATACAGATTCCGTTCTTCTTGCGGAAAAACTCGGAGCAAAACGACTTGTAAACATAAGCAACGTGGATGCTATTTATGATTCAAATCCGAAAACTAATCCAAATGCAATGAAGTTTGACGGTATGACGTACGACGAGCTTATTGCGCTTGCAAACAGTTCGGATAAAAGAACCGCCGGAACGAATTTTGTATTTGACATGCTGGCATGCAAGCTTGCGGCAAGGTCAAAAATAGAGCTGTTTTTCGTTGGTGGGCAGGGAACGGAAGGTCTCAAAGAAATAAAAAATGCGATTGAAGGAAAAAGAATAAATGGGACTATAGTTAAATGACACCTGGAGATTTGTGTGCCACTAGAATTACGATGGGTGATTCAAAACTCAATATTCCATCATCCGGATTGAGTGGTTCGGATGTTTTTATCCGCATTACTGAATTGAATTTCTTGTCTAATGCCGACATAGCAATAATCATCTGCTCAATCAACCGGACTTTGGATAATGCCACAACCGGATCGGTGCCGAATTGGTCTATCCAATCAGAGATTTTTACCACCGTACGGCCAAAATATTCTGTTGAAACCCGAGCAAAACCTGCGCGCAACAACAATTGGGTCCATTGCCCCCTGGTCGGTATAAATAATTCTCCTTCTATAGACTCATTTCTCCCGCTAAAACGCTGCTTGGTTCTGTGGATAGTATTAACATCAGATCGAATAGAAGCTGGGGCATACAAATCAGCAACAACCAGGCGCCCTCCCGGAACCAAAGATGCATGCAATGACTCCACTGCCTGCAATTTGGCCAGGTCTGGAATATCTTTAAGGCCGAACCGAACCACCGACAGATCAAAAAAACCAGCATATAAATCTCTGACCGAGCACACGTTCCCAGGGATTCTTTTTTCCGAATCAGGGGTGGCCAATTCAAGCGCAGCGGCTCTGGCATCATTGAAAAAGAGATTTGTGGGGACCTCATGAAGCAGCGCTTCCGAAGTTATTAGCTGACCGACTTTACCCGGGCCGCACATTGCATCCAAAATACGTAAAGGTTCCTGCAAATGATGGCATGACTCGAACCCCAATGCTCTTCGCAGTTCCCTGGACATTCGACTCTTTGGATTGTAAGAATGAACGCTGGATCTAAACCTAACTGCGTCCTGATGATTATTTACAGCATAAGCACTGGCCAAGTTCATAAATAGAATTTTCTTTGCAAGGATTTATAAAGTGGTAGGGAGTATAACCCAGTCTATTTCAAATACTTCGCCACATCCTTGTCCGAAACAGCAACGGATTTCTTTGTCTTGACTTCAATATAGGAAATATCCACGTTTTCCGGTGATAGCTTCGCATCAACTGCTTTCTTCAATGCGCTTATTCCCAACTCGATTGCATCTTCAACTGTGATGCTTTCCTTGTAGTTTTTCTCCAGATATTCGTCAACTTCTTTTTTTCCGCTTCCGACGGAATCTGCAAGATAGCCAGTCATTGCACCACTTGGCTCTGCCTCGAAAAGACGCGGTTTGCTATCAACACCGGCAATAAGAAGAGAAACGCCAAACGGTCTGATACCGCCATATTGGGTATAAACCTGCATAAGATCGCAGATGCTTTTGGAGATTGATTCTACATTCGCAGGTTCATTGTAGGTAATCCGGTGCCTCTGCGCATCAACGCGCGCCATATCAACAAGCCTTCTTGCATCTGCAATAAGTCCGCTTGCAGTAACTGAAATATGAGAATCGATATCAAACACCTTGCGAAGGGAATCCGCAAGCGCGAGTTTGGAGTGAGTTGCTTTATACGCAACAAGAACAACTCCGTCCTTTGCAACAATGCCAATTGCAGTTGCACCGCGTTTCACTGCCTCTTTTGCATATTCAACCTGAAACAGCCTTCCATCTGGACTGAAAACAGTAATTGCCCTATCATAAGCCTGTGGGGATACTCCGTACATATAGTTTCACCTCTAAATTAGAAACAAACAGATGTTTGCAGAACACATATTTAAAGGTTGGCATTTGGCAGTTAGACGTTGATAAAGAACCAACCTTGACAGTTCTACATTGCAGCAAGTCGTTTTATCCTTTCCTCAACTGGTGGATGTGTGGAGAATAAATGCCCTATTTTTCCAGAAAACGGAGAAACGATGTAAAGAGGCGCAGTTGCATCATTTGCAGTCGCTACCTTTGCAGCTTCAGGAGTTCCGCTTATTCTTTTTAGAGCACCTATCAGCCCTGCAGGATAACGCGTGAGTTTTGCTGCATTGGCATCGGCAAGATGCTCCCGCTGTCTTGAAATCGCAAATCGGATTAACTCGGCGAAGATTGGTGCGAGAATGATTAGAACCAGTGCAATGATTAACCCTACTGCATTTCCCCCGCCACGCTTGCCAGAACCGCCGCGCCCACCCCCAAACCAAAGCGCCCTGCTCGCTACCTGGGAAAGAAGCGCAATTGCTCCGACCATAACAACCGCATACAGCATGAATCTGATGTCATAGTTTGCAATGTGAGAGATTTCATGCGCGATTACGCCTTCAAGCTCTTCCCGTTTAAGGTTCTTGACAAGACCTGTTGTAACCACGACATAGGAATTTTTCGGGTCTTTACCGGTTGCAAATGCATTCATTGCCTGATCATCGATGATATAAACTTTCGGCGCAGGAATACCTGCCGCAGCAGCAAGTCCATCCACAGTATGATAAACAAAAGGATACTCGTTGCGCTCAAGTGGCCTTGCACCACTCATGGACAAAACGAAATTTGCTCCGTGAAAATAGGCAACTCCCATATAGATGAGCACTGCAACCAGCGAGATTACAAAGCCCAGCCCGCCAAGGCCTAATATTTCTGAGAATGCCCATCCCACAGCCATCAACAGGGCAAATGAAAACACAAGAAGAATAAGGGAGTTGCGCTTGTTCGTTTCAATCGCGTCAAAGAAACTGATTTTTTGTTCCATAATGGCAACCCCGTGCGAAAAACAAAGCGGAATAAGAATAAAAGAGAAAAAATAACGAAATGGAACCGGACGGCTCCAGTGCGCGCCTAGAACTTGACTTTCACGTTCTCGCGCTGCTCTCCCGGAGTTTCGAGGAATGCCTTTTGGACAAATCCGAACATTCCTGCAATTACACTTCCGGGAAACACCATAATCGCATTGTTAAGCTCAAGCACAGAGTCGTTATAAGCTGTTCTCACATATGCAATCTTGTTCTCGGTTCCGGCAAGCTCATCCTGCAATTTCAGGAAATTCTCGTTTGCCATAAGCTTGGGATATTGTTCCATGACAACCATTAATCTTCCCAATGCCCCAGTAAGCATGTTGTTGGCTGCAATTCTTTCATCAGGGGTTCCCTGCACAAGCCCGCTTCTGGCCTTGATAACATCATTAAGCGTCTCTTTCTCGTGTTTTGCATAACCCTTAACACACTCAACAAGGTTTGGAATAAGGTCGTATCTTCGCTTCAATTGAACGTCAATTTGTGAAAAGGCATTGTCAATTCTGTTGCGCAGGACGATGAAACGATTGAAAGTGCCCATTGCCCACAATAAGATAAGGACTAATACGACTACGATCACAATCAGGACAAGCTCTAATACCATTCGATATCACCAAGGACATAACGAATAGCGGATATTTAAACATTTCCATTGACAAGCTTCGATTCTGACAAAATATTAGTATGTCCATTTGCTCGCAGGCGTCGAATATTTTTTCCTTTCTTCTGAAGAGTATTTTGCGTCAGAAATGTAATACGCAGTCTTTTCTTCGTCCCAATCCGGAAGAGACGCAGTTTCAGTTACCTTTTCCACAAGATAAACCGCATCCGGACTGAGGCACCACTCTTTTACAGTTTCGTTTTCAGATGTCGGTTTCATAAAAATGCGCGCGGGTGGAAGACCGAGCTCGATTTTCTTTCCGTCAATTACCGCATAGAATGGATTTTTACTTTGAGAAACGCGACCTTCTTCTATGACATAATTCTCCCAATAAACGCAGGTTTGCCCGCCAAACGGTGCAAAAAGTTTTTCCCCTGTAAGTTTCATTTCTTCATCACCTTTTGCATTTTTGGAAAGAAGTCCGAGCAATTCCTCCTTTGAAACAAAACCCTCATAAAGAACCCCGTTGACTACAAGTGAAGGATAGACCGTCACACCATGTCTTGTTTTCAGCGCATCCGCAACCGTGCTTCCGAGATCCCCGTCAAAAGAATAAACCTTAAATGGTCGGTTAAGCTCTTTTTTCGCATCAAGAATGGCCTTTCCCTGTGCATCACAATCAAAACAGGCGCCCTTTTTGTTAGAATAGAAATAAAGCGCAAGGTCGAAATTAGCGTAACTCGACCCGCAACTTTCCGCGATTCTCTTGGAAAGAAGGTAGGCCTCGGTTTCAAGAACGAAATATTTTTTCTTTAGGTCTGGGTCAGACGCACCAGCACCTTTTATATCTTCGATATACGCAAGTTTGTATCCGAGTTTTTCTGTATCCGAATCTATCTTCAATAATTCATCTTTGAATACCGGGCAAAAATCAGAAGAATTATCCAAAAGGAACAAAAGCTCCATTGAATTTGTTCGCTCAATAAGTGATGCGACATCGGTGCCAATACCCTGTTGAACCGAATTATCAACAACCCTACCAAGATAGATTCCAGTGAAGAAGATCAGGATCGTAATAGCCAACGCTATTACATAGAGAGAAATATTCGGAGATTTTCTTTCCAGTTTTGCATCGTCTTCCATGGATTCACCTTTACGACTTCAACACCTACCACGAGAAACCCTCTCCGCGCAGCTCTTTATACGCTGCGGAGAACCAAAATAACGTTATCAACATAGGATATAGTATGATATATAAAAAGATTGACACTGGATGCAGCTCCTGCTCGCGGAAAAGCCTCCCCATCCCATAGAACAGCCACAGGAACGCAAGGCCTATCATAAGAATTCCGAAAACATGAAGCTCGCGGAATGCCAGCAGATAGGAATCATAGCTAAGCGCTTCCTGATAGGGAGAACCATAAAACATATAGTACACCGCAAGCACAAGGAAGATGACAAGCATCAGATATCCAAACACACCGAACGGAAGAATAATCATTCCCAGATCCCCGTATTTTGGATTAATCATTTTAAGATATTTTAATGAGTTCCAGAACCCTCCGCGTTGCCATCTGGTGCGCTGTTTCATCAAGTCAAGGAACGTGCGTGGGATTTCGGTGAAAACGTCGGCATCGAGAGAGCAGCGTATTTTGTAATGATGAGATTGGATTCTCAGTGCTATTTCCTGATCTTCAACAAGGCTCTTTGTATCAAAATCGCCGACCTTGTCAAAAATCCATCTGCGGAACATGGAAAACGGTCCGGGGGTTACCTGCACGGATTCGATAAAGCTGACAACCTTGCGGGAAAATAATGCAAAAAGATATTCTATGCGCTGGATCTCCTCCAATAGGTTTTTTGCTTTTTTCACTTTAACTGCAGAAGCAACCGCTCCAACAGTCTCATCTTCAAACAATGGAAGCATTCTGCGTATGGAATATGGACTTATAAACGAATCCGCATCAAGCGTTGCAATTATTTCTCCTGTTGATTTTTTTATTCCGAAATTAAGAGAGTCTGCTTTTCCAGTGTTTTCTTTTGAGCAGACGATTACCCCATGTGTTGAATAACGCTTGGCAATCTCTGCAGTCTTATCAGTAGAACCGTCATCCAGAACAAGTATTTCCATCTTTTCCCGAGGATAATCTGATGCCAGAACTGAATCTAAACATGCAGCTATAGAATTCTCCTCATTGTAAGCAGGAATGAGAATTGTTATTTTTGGTTCCCAGCCATGCGCCTGCTTTGACTTGTGTTCCATCCTATTGAAATTCTTCAGATAAATCAGTGTGAAAAATACGGCTACGAAAATTGAGATGAATGATACTGGGTATTCAATGAACCATAGTGGCTCTGCCATGAGTAGATGATAGACTAACAAGGTTTTAAAATGTGGTGCGGCAAAAAGCAAATATAATGCGCAGGGGTGGCGGAGAAGTCAGTTTTCTGTCTAGGGTTTTCAGTTTCGCGTTTTGGGAACTGGAAACAGGCAACTGGAAACTGGTTTCGCAACGGTCAAACGCGTCAGACTCAAGATCTCGTTTGTTCTTTTCCCGAATGCGGGATAGGAAATCTGATGACCTAGCGTCTTCACAGGTTCAAACCCATACCCCTTTTCTTTTAAAAAAGAAAAGGTCTGAGGGTTTCATGTCAAGAACGACATTTCGTTCTTGAACATGCTCAGGAACGATGCGTCCGATAAAACGTCGTAACGTTTTATGGACCACAAAACGAAGCGTCGTTTTGTCGGTCGTTCCTGACACGCCAAAAGAAAAACGTAGGCGTGATACTCCCGTGGTAATTGAAAATCCTGTCCCCTGCAATAACTTTTTAAGCACAGATGAGAAATATAAAAAGCCAATGTTCAGAGGTTATCTTATGACAGATGTAAAAAATATTTTGCTGGTGGTTTTAGGGATTATCGTTTTCCTTGCCGCAGGTTATGCGGTTTATATGTATGCACTTCCGAACCTTCAAAAACACGGTGGTGAAGGAGAAGATAGCACAGGCAATGCGCTTGAAATATATGAAAAAAGCCTTCTTGTTGGCCAGGGCGCAACAGATTACGAATATGCCTATGACGAAACGCTTGATGAATATGTCATGAGGACAACACTTCGCAAGAACGGAGCAGTGCGCCAGGTAACTATAGAAACTCCAATATCTGAAAGAAATATTTATTTTGCGGAAAACGACACGGTAATGTGTGTAGAATATGAAGATGAATATGCCTGCAGTTCTGTAAAAAACACCAGTGCAGCCCTCTCGAAATACTTAAAGGTGATTGGAGGGCAATTTTTCAGCAACGAAAAGATAGATTCTGCAAAGGAAACATTTGAATTCCTGAAGGGAAAAAACACCATTACGTTTGAGGAGGTTATTGAAACCACGGAAAAAGGAGAAAAATGCTCGGAAGTAAACTTTGTTATAGACTATTCAAACCTTACTTTAAGCGAGGCGATGAGCCTTAATGTAAGACAGGGAGATCCAAAGAGATACGAAAGTAAACTATGTTATAACGAAGAAAAGAACGAAATTATCTCTAAGGAATTCGCATATAATTATCTTGGAAAGGATCGCACGAGTAAATGGAATCTTGTTTCATCCGATTGGAAATATGATAAGGAGATAATAGTTCCGGAGAACCTGACTGCCGGAAAGGCCGTCACCCTGCTTCAGGCTGCAAGCGATGACCAGAATGCGTTTATAGCATGCCTTGAAAAAGAGGGAATAGAACATGATAAATGCGTTTATTCTATGGCATTGGACAAAGAAAACCTTGAACTGTGCGAATTTGCCGGTGGAAGAAAGAATATCTGCATTCTCAATTTAGCAATAATGGCTAAAGACACTGGAATATGCAAACTCGTAACCGAATCTGGCATAAAAGACGATTGTTACATTGAACTTGGCGGAACAATGAAAAACGCCAGTATATGCAGCAGTATAATGAACTCCACCAAGGTTGCGATGTGCGAGGAGTTTGCCACCACAAACAAGACTACGATAAAACAAAGTGATGAACCGTTCGAAAATCCTACAAAGGAGAACACCACCGGGCAGAACATAAGCGAGGATGACAAGAAAAATATGGAGGAAATACTAAATAAAGCAGAGACGACCAAATAACTATAGTGATCCAACAAAAACCTCTTTTTTCTCTTCATTTATTTCTATTTTTTTATTATTGAATTTTTTTATTATTTCTGCATTCGTACGCAGATGTTCCGTTATTTCAGATGTTTTGAACCGCGTCTCCGCCTTTTCGCCAGAAGCGTCAGCAAGGGCCGCGTAGAGAAGAAGCTGGTCTGCAAGATGCTTATCTACGTCGGCTTGCGCAGATTCTTCTTTTCTGAATTCATCAAGAGCTTCCTGAGCAACCACTTCTGCACGTTTTCCCCTTTCTCCAAGAGAATATGCTCCGCAGAAACCTTCCCAGAACAAGATGGCGTTTCCTTGTGAAGCAGTTTGGTCGGAGAATACCCGCACATTTTCGAGATTATTCTGGACAAAAATTTTCTTTTCGCGAATAGAGATGAGTTCGGGCAAAGACGAGGAAGTGCGGATCAATACTCTTTTTCCTTCAGAATTATCAGGAGTTGCCCAATTCACCACACCATGCGGAAGGTTCGGTTCTATTTCAAATTCTATTTCTCCTCCGCCAACAGGATAAAAACCGATTTTCAAGACACGGGTTTTAATAGCGATTCCAAATTTCCGAAGAGCAGGAACAAAGACCTCTGCGAAATAATCATAACTTGGAGATTTCATGACATGAGTACCGCCCTTTATCCGAACGGTGCTTTTCTTGTTTGCAAATAGAAGAATAGGAATCAAAGTCTGGGCAACAAGAACAACAGAACCCGCAGTCCCTATATCAAATTCATAATTGCCCCCGACGATTTCCCCTGGATGAAAAACAAGTTCGCTGCTATTTAATTCCGCATGTTCAAGAGTTCCGCGACAAATATTGCGAACGGATTTGCAAGCCATAAGATGCTGTGCCTGAAGGCCAGGATTAGGTCTTTTAGCACGAATATTGAAAATACGAACCGGAATTTTGGTAATTGCTGAGAGTGAAAGGGCAGTTCGGATAATCTGACCGCCGCCTTCTCCCTTTGACGCGTCTATTTCAACCATGCAATTGCCTTTTTGGGAAGGCGGGCTTTGGACGATTCGTCGTTCAAACAAACCGCCTTCTCCCTTTGACGCGTCTATTTCAACTAATGGTGCTTCGGACATAATTGAAAATTTGTTCCGCTATTGTTAAAAACATGTGGACTGCAAGAAGAAGTTTAACATCCTTTGCATGGGAGTATTGCGCCGAAACTATTGGCTTCTCCATGGTTTTTCGCGACCTATTGAAACAAGGTGGTTTCAATGGTCCATTGAACGGATCGCCGTTCAACCGGACGTGTTTTTGCCCTGATAACCCCTAAGCCAAAAAGGCTCAATTGTTTTTTAAAATCCCTGCATGGGAGGATTCCGTAAACCTCCATGGTTTTTCCTGAAGGTTTTTGCCCTTATAACTCCTTATCCAAAAAGCTTCAAATAGAAAGAGGCCAGCGCAATTATGCGCTGGCAAGGCGACCAGTTATCCTCCCATACAAAGAAAGAGCGTGAAATGAATGTCTTTCTTATTAGCAAATTTCCTTTATTACTAACTATATTTAAAGGTTTCTGTCCATTTGCATATACGTCAGAAAAGGCAACGAATTATAATAGATGTAAAAGGTGACAAAATGGGATTTTTAGATTCATTGATGGGAAGTTCTAGTGAACGCAAAGAAGTTCGGACAGAGGTACAACAATCCAATGCCCCATTCAACGTAGTTACTTCTTTTGTTCCAGTAAGATTGTCTGCAAGAAAGGATAACATGGTGAGGATGATCGTCAAATTGACGAATACTACGAATGAACTGCAACTGGTATCTGTAGATATCCTACTTCCAAAAAAGGAAATGATTGGATTTGAACCAACCTGCATAAACAAGCATATGGAAAAAAGACTTGGAGAAATAAAGGCAGGGGTTTCCGTAGAATTGGTTATCCCTATCTGGGGAAGCAACCAGACAAGAGATGGGAATTACCCTATGGAATTAACCGCATATTCGCATTATATCAATTACGAAAAGGTACTCAATTACGTGAAGAAAAGACTAATCTTAAGGGTTGTGTAGATGGATAACACCACAAATGTTGTAAAGGGGCAATTATCCGCAGAAATGCTGATTCTGATTGCAGTCATACTGGCAATAGTAGCAATTGTGGCAACCCAGCTAATAGGCACTGCGCAAAAAACCAGCGAAAAAATAGGGGTTCAGAGTGCATCTATTTTAGAAAAGACAGAACAGGCAGTAAAAGGAAAAAGTGGAGATTTTTGCGTGGATGACATAGATTGCCAGTCCAATAACTGCAATACCCAGGAAAAATCATGCACATGATTGGCTACTGGCTTTCAGGTACTAACCCCTAGCCACTACCCAAAAGCTAGAGACAAGGTATGATTATGTCCCGTGGCCAAGTTTCGATTGAGTATCTATTTTTGGCGCTTATTATGTTGGCAGCACTAACCTTTTCCATAGCTGCATTAAGCGGGATTAGGAATTACGCGGAAGAACAGAAAAAACAGATAGAGCTGGAGTCAAACGCGGAAAAGTTATTCATAGAAATAGAAGCGGTTTGCGCACTTGGGAGTGGAAACTCGCGTGGAATTGAAATCTCCGGAGAAAATTCAGTAAGCGGAACCGAAAGCGGATTTATGGTTTCTAATCCTGGTAGTGAAACGAAAACGATTCATAAAAACACTACGTGCAGGATTGAGGGAAGCGGAAACAAAAAAATAAAAATAGAAAACTATGGCGGAAAAATAAAGATAGGCTAATGAACTCGAGGGATTATGAAACAGTAAGCGTTCCGAATTTTCCCCTTGTTAGCTGCAGGTTGTTCTGCCATTCGTTAACATAGCCATTTTCGATTTTTATCTTCGAACCTTCCTTGACCTTGTCTATGTCGTCATTCCACAAAACCAACGTTATTGAACCGCTCTTGTCTTCGATTTTTGCATTCGCAACACGAAGGGTTCTTCCGTATTTGTTGATTTCCCGTACAGAATCTATGCTAACAACTTCTGCGTCTATCGAAACTTCCTTTGAACCTGCCTTAAGATCTCCAATGTTCATATTTTCACCAGATTAACGGCACATGACCGTTACTTCTTTGCCCTTATTTCCTTCTTCTTTGGTCTAAGGTATTGGGAGCCGCATTTTCTGCATTTTTTAAGCCCTTTTGGATTCCTTGACTTACATTTTCTACAGATCATTATTTTTGATATTTCAGCATCAGCTTCTGGAAATTTACCCATAAAGATTCACCTAAACAACAAGTTAGTGAAAAAACTATATATGGAAATCCTTTAAATACATACGTGGCACAAAAAATCATACATAGCCTCAATAGCTCAGTGAAAGTTTTGGGTTTTGTCCTATTGTCCTGAGTCTTATCCGGCTCAAAACACGGAATACGAAACGCAAGACTTCTGGATGTAGAGCGCCTCTCTTGTAGAAGGCCCAAAGGGGGAAGCGTCCCCCTTAGTGCCTTTCATGCCGCCCAAACCCCCTCTTACGGGGAGATTGGGTGTAGAAAGGAGGAGGTCGGGAGTTCAAATCTCTCTTGAGGCTTTTTTTTATTTTTATTCAAAATACATCCGAGGCTCATGGCCCAAGGCTCATGGCTATTTCGCAGAAAGAGATTTAACTGCGCGAACCACGGAAAGCAGGTCATCAAACGAAAGCGTTGCAAGCTTCTTTTTGACTGATTTTAGGAAAGAGATGTCCTTTTCCAAAAGAGAGAGAATCATTGATGCAGGAAGGTGCTTCTTTTTTACAACTGCACTGAAGCGTGCCCTGGTTATTGGGGGGAGGGCAAGGATTGCCTTTTCCAGCGGGATATGCCTATCGCGAATTGACACCACAACCCGCTCGATTGAAACAATTTCTTGACCAATATCCGTCTCTGCACGTTCTTTCCTGACAATGCTTTCTTCTATTGCATGTTTAACAGAAGGTTCAAGCACGACTTCGGACTTAATGGCAGGCACATATGTTTTTTCCTTTTTCTGAGAAACGGAAACAGAATGCGGTAATTGCTCGGATGCTTTGACTAGTTTTGTATTTTGAGTAGCTGAAACTATTTCAGAACTATGAGCAGATGATTTGATAGAACGACCTGCGTTTATTGGAACATGCTCGATATCTATCGGAACAGGTTCGATTAACTGCTTTGTCCCGAATTGTTCTGGTTCGTTGTGTTTCGCGCGAAGCGCTTTGTCGTGTTGATCCGCGCGAAGCGCTTTGTTATAGTGTTCCGCACTCAAATTGGAGGGTTTTTCTTTCTTGACTTCGGATGTCGCCACAATGACGGGCTCTTGAATTTCATCTGCGCGTTTATTTTTTTGTCTTTGTTCCAGCCTGGATACCGCCACGATTTCGCTCTGTTTTACCGAAGCTGCTTTTTCACGCAATATTGCGGCAGATTTTTCGGTTGAAATTTTTACCGAACCGCCAAATGGGGGCGGGGTACCATATTCCATATTGTTAATGAGGTCTTCAAGAAGATATGGATTGACTTCCTTGCGAATGATGGGAGTTGCTATAAACGTATATAATGGCAATGTTGATTGCTGGCCTAGAGATTCTTCTATCACTTTCTTTGCATAATCCTTAACCCGGATTTCCGAGGAAACACCGAGAACCTCTGCCTTTCCTGTTTCTGGATTGAAGAACGTGATGACGTAGTGGGAGGATTGAACGTCCTCTCTTTCGGTCGCTCCCTGCATGCTTGTTAATGACGAATCAGAGTGTGATGCAACATCATCCTGTACTTCTGCGATAGCAACCGAAATGTCTTTCTTCGCTTCTTTGGCTGGCGGTTCTACTTTTTCCATGAATTTAGAGAACTGCTGCAACGGATCGTCATCCTCAAGCATTGTCTGAATATCAACAAGTGGCTTCAGTTCGCCCTCTGAAAATTCGTACTTATAGCTCATTTTCTGGACAAACCGGGCACACATACGCGGGATAAATGCGGCAAAAAATAAAAATAGAGGGGGTCTCGGGGTATGTGTCTGGAGTCTTGGGTCTTGAGTCCTGAGTCTTGCGTCTAGCGTTTAATCTTTTTTCTTTTTTTCCGCGAGTTCCGTCTCGGAGTCATTCGTATGTTTTTCAAACTCTGGCTTCGGGTGCTTTTTCTTTTGTGTTGGGGAGATTTCAGGGTCTCCTTGTTTTTCCGGTTTTTCCACAGTTGGTTTTTCCAGTTTCCCTTTGTTCTCGTGAAGTTCTTTTTTCCATAGCAGAGTTTTTTCCTTTTCCACCTTTTCTTCCCGTTTTTTTCTTATGTAATCCCCAAGGGCAACGCCCATTTTGCGAAGAAGGCTTACAAGCAGGCCTTCATTGCCTTTTGCTCTGAATCGAACGATCATTGGCCTTGCATCCGCCCTTTCCCAATTTTTTTTCTCGGCTTCCATGCAGACCTCGCAGAACTTTTTTCCATTGATGATATACACCATAGTAAGCTTTCGCCTGCACCTGTCGCAGGTTTCCTGTTCTGCACCAAAATCAAGGCGACGTTCGCCCTCGGCATGCGCTTCGGCCATTCCACCAGTACCAAATCCCATTGGTTTTGCAGGAACGTATTCGCCACCTTCATGCCCATGCACAGTCGTTGGGGTTTCGTGTCTCTCGTGTTTTTTTTCAATGCGTTGCTCTTCATCCTGTAGGTCCATCCTACAATACGGACAAGTCCACTGACCCCTCCACTGTTGAAGCTCTGAACTGGGAAGATACATCCTACACTTCCAACAAGGCTTGTTCATCCCATAAAATGAGCATGAAGAGCAATAAGACTGGCCATCAGGACCATATTCCGTATGTCCTTCCTGACCACAACGGGAACACAACATAAGGAAGAACTAGGCACGTGAGGTTTATATAAGTGGTTGGATTGCCGTGAGCCTTGAGCTGTGGGCAATGAGCCTTGATTCAACGCAGTTTCTGGTTTCGATATCCAAAAACGATATCTCACTTAGATGGTTCTGTATTCCCCGGCTTACTTACGCGTCACCCTTGAAAATTAAATAAAAATTAGAAAAGAAAAATAAAAAATAGAAAAAGAAAGAAAGAGGAACGGTTTTATCCGTTCCTTAGTTCAGCACTTTACTGGCTCTTAAGCTGGGATACGAAGTCAGCCGCAGCAGAAAGTGTGTCATCAGCAGTCAAACCTGCTACGACAATCTTCTTGCCAGCAACTACTTCCTTTACTACAACTGGTGTTGCAGTAAAGTCAACCGCAGAACCTTCGAGTGCAGCCGCAGTGACAGTGTTGACTGCAGGACCACCGACCGTAACGAGTACGTCCGTGTCTGATGCATCCTTGTCAAGAACTACCAATCCTGCGAGAGAGCCAGAGTATGGCAATGCTGCCATCACTGATGCTTTGTCCTCAGGCATTATAACTGCAGATTGACCCGCTGTGTCAACCGTGCATGCCGGAGCCGCACCAGTTCCAACACTGCATGCGCCAACAGTTTCGCTGATGTCTTTTACTTTTATTTTGACACCGCTAACTGATGTCTCATCACCCTCTCCAAGAATCTTTGTGGTTGCCTCGGTGCTAGATGAACCTTCTGCAGCAGCCAAGACGAATTTGGCATATGCCAGGTCTTTTGCAATCTTGAATTGCACAGACTCATCGTCTACAGCCACGAATTGGGATCCTCTTTCTGAAATGAATCCCTCTTCTTTGGTTGTGTTGCCCGTATCAGTTGGGCCAGCAAAGACATACCTTACATAGTCCTTCTTGAACAAATACTGCGCCGTACCAGATGTGTCGCCGACCGGGTAGGTTGTTTCGTCATAATTAAATGTTGACGAAGATGCCTGGGTCGCTACATCAAGACCAAAGATAAAGTGGTCTGAGTAGGTATAGGATTCCCCTGTACCCGCCTTTTCGGATACACCGAATACCCAGTTAGTTAACTGGCTTCCGGAAAAGTTCATCCTCAACTCGCTCATCGAGCCGTTTGCAGTTGTGTTCGCAGCACTCCAGTTTTGGACTGAAATCACACCACCTGACGCATAGGTCTGGGAATCTCCAGCCAATGAGTAAGTGACGTTCAGCGTACCGGTTGGACCAGAGTAGTTTCTCAATACCCAGTAATCATCGCTTGTGGATGATTCAGGCATAAGAACCGAACCAGATGGCATGTTTGCCGTGTCAGTTGTGTTGCAGTCAATTCCTCCAACAGCTACATAGAACTTGTTGGACGCACCAGAACCTGATCCACCTGCAGCACCGCTAATCGTAAATACTGCACCATCTTTAGAGGATGATACATATACATACGGGGCAGATAAGTTGCAGATCTGTGCATCAGCCGTACCAGTTACACGAATGTACTGCATGTTGTTCTTTG
This sequence comes from Microcaldota archaeon, assembly GCA_038046805.1. GTDB lineage: Archaea > Micrarchaeota > Micrarchaeia > Anstonellales > Bilamarchaeaceae > UBA10214. Next base: position 212,009 of record JBBSVO010000006.1, on the reverse strand, counting down.
CGCTGTCCCTTGTCATGGTGAATTTGAGTGAGTCGTACTCAACCGTAGTGAGTCCGGCAAAGCTCAATTTCCACTTGACTGGGTCCTGAACCAACGGAGCATAGTCTCCTTTTACGAGGTTGTTGTTTATCAGGTTGTATGCATCGCTTGTCCAAACGCCTACCATTCTCAATGAGTCTGGATCATCGTCTGTTGATGCGCCACCCTTGTTTTTCCAACCAAGGACAACTCTCCATTCTTTGTTGTTGTCGTAGTCCGGGTCAAGCCTGGAACCGCTCTGGAGTTTTAACTCTTTCGAGTAAACTGCCATGTCGGCCCACTTTGCACCGTAGGTATAACCTGGAGCAACTTTGTAGAGGTGAACTCTATAGATTTTTCCACCTGCACTTATCTCCTTTGTTGTTCCTACTGATGCCTTGTCTTTTTTCAAGACTTTTTCAGTGGCTTTGTCAACTATAGATACTATAGCTGCGACTGTTTCACCGTGGGCTTCCAGGTCATCCAGTACAATCTTCACGTCACCCAAGTCGAATGAATCTCCCTGGTTAAGAACGCCTGTTACTGATTCCTTTGCCAGCTTAACGTAACCACCAGATACAAGGCCTGTTTCTGTTGTCAGGGCCGTTGTTGGCGGATCCATTTCGCTGATTACCCATGGTTCACCCAAGAAACTAACTTGTGTCTTGTGTGTGCTTGTCAGGTAGTCTGAGTTGCTTGTTGAGGTACATGAGGCGTACAATGTCGTATTTGTTGGCGTTGTACACTTCTGGATACCCAGATCATCTGTTGCACCCTTGAATTTCAATACATATGCAAGAGTGTCAAGATCTGCAACGATTGCATCCTTTGACTCAGAGTATCTTGTTTTACCCTTAACCCACATTGTCTGCTCTTCTGTATAGGTCTTTCCCGCATATGGGTCCTCTACAGTGTATTTTGCAAACGGTGTGAACATTCCACCATCAACCTTAAAGATTGACGTATCGGATGGACCACCAGACAAATAAGTCGAACTGTCTGTGAACGGGTTTGATGTGTCCGTTGCATCAGATCCAAACGCATAACCACTGGTACTGAGGCTGTTTGCACCTCTGTCAACCAACAGTCTGTCTACGTTGTCGCCGATAAGGGTCTGCAATTGATATGTACCTTCAGCAATCGTACCCGGAACTGTAATTTCCAGAGTTACTTTTTCATTGCTAATAGCACACTTTCCCTCTCCGCTTCCTGCGGAACAGGTTGGCTCACCCTTCAGCTCTGCCTTTAGCTCCTGGCTCTTGAAAGCCGAGCTCGCGATTTTTGCCGCAATGTTTGCTGCAGCAACACCGTCTGAGGCAGCCGCTCCTTCACCCACTACAACTTTAACAGCTGGTGCGCCGTTATCGTTTACCAATTGGGTGTTTCCAAACCATAGCCCTGCAAAGGCTACGGAACTGGCCAATATTGTCGCGCCTGCGACTATGGCCCCGATTTTCTTCAGGTTCACTTTCATTCTTTCACCTCAATTTTTTAACCGCCTTTGTGGAGCCGAATTAAAATTTTTAACGGCGGTTTTTCGCGACGGGATCCTAGGTTTTTTCCCGCCACAGGCCCCATACCCGAAAGGAAAGATCCCTCTCGGTTCCGCTAGAGAATAACTTCTAACGGGATTAGAGAGAGTGTTCAACACAACATTTAAAAAGGTTCTGTGGTATTATAAACAGTGGTTTATAAAAAGACCAATGGGATTCGACACTAAACGGAGATAGACTTCGTGAATGGACGAAGATAACGTCATAAAATCTCTTTATTTTACATCAACTACCAAACCGTCTTCCGCAAGGATTGTTGATGAAAAAACCGCTTTTGCTTCTTCCAAAAGCCTGGTTTTGTCTTCTTTTTCAGAATATCTCGCACTTATATGCGTGAGGACAAGCTGAGTTACTCCAGCTTTTTTTGCGATTTCTGCAGCATCCTTTGCAGAGGAATGCTCCCGCTTTTCAGTTTCGGAGGCATTGGATTCGGATGAAAAAGTAGCGTCGTGGATAAGAAGGGCAGCTCCCTTTGCCGCAGAGGCTACGGATTTTGAGGAGGTTGTGTCTCCAGTGTAAACTATCCTTGCGCCTTCTTTTACCCAACTAACCTCCTTGAGTCTGATTTTCTTTCCGCCAACCGTGACCTCACCCTTGTCCTGAATCGTGCGGAATAATTTTCCTTTTAATCCGAGTCCGTGTGCTTTTTCTTCGTGGAATTTTATCTTGTCCTTTTCTTTTATTATGAAACCAAACGCATCCCGCATTCCGTGCTCTACCGGAAACGCACTGACTTCGAATTCATCATTTTCGTAAATTTTACTTTCCGAATTCGAACCGTCGACGCGAATTGAATGTATTTCAACAAATTTGTAGTTTGCCGCTTTGTAACCGCTGATTGCCAAAAATTTTTCATAGAATGCCGCTGGAGCGAAAATGTGAAGTGGCTTTGGTGAGGGAGAATTCATTCTCAGTGTTTCAAGAAGCCCGAAAATTCCGAGATAATGGTCAAGGTGCATATGAGAGATGAAAATTGCACGCACTGAACCATAGCCGACTTTATATCGCATCATCTGACGCTGGGTTCCCTCGCCGCAGTCAAAAAGCATGAGTTCCTTTGCATGGATCGCTATTGCGGGTAAACCACGTGATGGAGTTGGAGCAGAACCGCCTGTTCCGATAAAGGTTATTTGCATCATAAATATCAGTGATGAATTAGAAGACGTAGAATTTAAAAGGGATTTAGAGTCTAGGGGCTTGGACTTTGCGTTTGTTGTTCCGCGTTTCGGATTGCGGATATACTAAACCAGATTATACCGTCATTCCGGGATTAGTAATAAAGCGGGGATCTACCGGACCAAGATCAAGATAACCTGAGGCCTGCTTTAATTCGAGAAGTATGAGCATAAATCTTGGATTACTCCCAAGGCTACTTCCCAACTCTAGGACTGCGCCAACTTTGAGTTGCGCAATGCGATGATCGATCCACTTCCCATCGACTAGAGTACCATTGCTGCTGTGATCCTCGTAGAAAACAGAACCGTCTCTAATATGAAAAGTTCCGTGCCATCGAGATACGGCATCATCATCAAGTGCAATATTGGGCAGGATGCATCCTTTTCCCAATGAATGCCTGTAACTACTCCTGCCAATAGAAAAGTTGCTGTGTGGGATCTCATAATCCCTATTTAAATGCATTAAAGTATGATCTTCCAAAATTTTTCTTTTTGAAGGATCCAAATCCTTAAAACTACTTAGATCTGGGCTTTTAGTAAATACTGTAATAGAATGACCCCTATCAAAGACCCTAAGAACAAAAGCCATGTATATATACTGACCACAACAATTTAAAAACCTGCTGAAACGAGGAATTTGCCAAAAAAATCAGTAAAATAGCCGACGGGTGTTGACCGCCGGGCGAGTTGCGCCTTGTTCTGCTTTTCCGCAAAATCTTGCCACCATTTCTCTTGTTCTTACAATCCGATCATCGCGTTCGGATAAATGGCTTAGTGAACCTACACCCATAGATGCGGCTGCGAATAATATGACGGTCCACGTGGTAAAGTCCAAGTGCCTTCCTGTTCTGGGCTTCTGGCCACCTGTCTGCGTGTCCTTGGGATTGTGATTGCGGACCAGACCCCTGCCAACTTCAGACTCAAGAAACGCACGAACACATTTTGTTGCAAAATCCCTGTTTAGCCCTCGCATCCCGTTTACAAGCTCATCTGTCATAGCTTGCTCCCCGTTATGTACATACGCAGATAAAATGCGATTCAACAAATCCTGCTTCATATCCAAACCGCCATTTTTTGTAGTTATTTGGATTCCGCCGTCATGGGTAAGGGATACTGATTGCAAATGTGGTTTGCGCGGTGATTCGAGCATTTGTTGAGACGCAGGCAAGGCACTTGAAGAATTAAATTCAGAAATCATTTGTTTTCCAACAGCAGAATTCACAAATATATCTACAAAAACCAGAGAGTTCCCAGGTGAAATGGAATACACCGAAGCCAAAAGATTCGCAGCTGCACGGATTTGTTTGCAGGAAACAAAATGCAGAAATGCTTTCAGATTCTGTTTTTCAAGCGTAACGGCAAGCACTGAACCACCAGGGACATTGCCCATAGTAATCAACACCGAGCAGTCTTCTAACTTACGGACATTACATCCAGCCTGAAGTGTCATGTGTATCAACCTTGTTAATTCATCTTATATACTGAACCAAGTATGTAATTCCGATTTACGATTTTTGGTTTTATATCGTTGGTTCAGTATAGATCGAGACGAGAAAACATTCTTGTCTCGGGATATTGCTAATTCATCCTATAATAGATGCCACAAATATACATTCGTAGAAACAATTTAAAAACCCTCCGAAACGAGGAAATTGACAAAAGAAACGGCCCACCAAACTTATAAAAATACAACCGACCAGATAATGTGATGTATGTATACCGAAGCAGAACTGGAACAGGCACGCATATGTGCGAGAATATTTACTGACGGACTTACATATAGATTATTCACAGAAATACGTTCTGGAAAAAAACTTATAACGACTACTGTGACCGAATGGCTCAAACCTGTTTATTTTGAAGTCGATAAAACCGAAGTATTTGCAACCTGTTTGGACGGATTTCTCAGAGAGCTTATTGAACTGGAAGAGCAGATAAGAAAGAGTGGAGTATTAGACCCGGATACATTGACCGAAGTGATATTTGAAAAATCCATTGAACATTTACAAGAGGGGGGAGCAAATGAAACCGGACGGACCAGGCTAAGATTGTTCTGCGAGAGTTTCATTGTGCGACTTGTTAGAGATTATCCTAAAAAAGTTGCTGTGAACGCAGTTGAGGTTGCAGCAAGAGTGGAAGGAAAAACATTGTTGGATGCAGAAAGGGCGCTTGTTTCACTTGCAAATGCAGATAAAAAAATGGCGATCGGTATCTGTGGCAGTCTGAATGCAGTGCTTTTCAGACCAACATGCACAGAACAATTCACAAAAACCGCAATTAATATTGTGTGCTCTATTCCACCTGACGAGCGCGCTGTTTTTATAAAATCTCTGGTCCGCTCATTGGCCAATGGAGAGGAACAGAAACGCGGTGCAGAACTGCTTGTTATGCTCGGTACCAGAATTCCGGAATTCTGGCCCATATGGAAATTCATTAAGCATGCGATTGCAGACGACCGTTCATATCCCCACGTCAAAACGGTTCTGGCAGGGATTGTAAAAGGAAGGAACAGAAAGGAAGATGCCGAATTCATGAAAAAGGCGTCCGAAAACATTGGCGAATTAATATGGGCTGTTGATGAGTGTATTTCCCGACGTGGCCAGGAGATGTACATAGAAATTACATTCAACAGCACTTTCGGCGTTGAATGCCTGGCCAACCTAATGGAACTTGCCCAGAAAAGAGGGTATAACCAGAGATGTAAGGACGCAATAAAAGAGATTACAATGGGGTCTAGAGAAACTTTTCACGCAGCAAGGGAATGTGCAAAGAGATTTGAACCAGACAAGGATACGCCAGCTAATGATGCACTAATCAGTATTACTGCACAGGTATTGGAAGGACCGCACTGGAGGGCAGCAACATCTGGGATAGAATACCGCCTTGGAAAAAACGACCCGGAAAAAAGATGGAGAGCTGTTGCATTTGCCGAAAAAGTGATACGAACACTTGAACAACGTAACCAAACAACATGCCTAGCAAGCAGTGAGGCCTCAGTCTCAAACCCACAATTTGTGAATCAACAAATTACGAATAAAACAGCAGAATTAGTGATAACGAGGATGGCAGTCGCAATTTCGTTCAAAAGAAGGCCGGGGGTACGCGAACTGTTTGACAAGATGCTGGAAGGCGGCGGGAACATTGCAGATACGGCAATGCACTCCATAGCAATGGAACTATTCGGATTTCTCGGCCCGTGCAAAAGAGATGTGATGGATGGGATTGCAGAATATGTTGGGGCAAAACCAGAATTGGAAGGTCTTATTACTGAACACATGATAAAGTTGGCACGCGGGGATGAAGAAGTAAGGAAAAAAATGCGTGGATTTATTTCCGGTGAGAATGCAACTATTCGAAGGATAGCAACAATCGTGCACAATATTAGTAATACAAAAACTGCTTCGATGGGAAGAAAACATATGGATTCCGGAAGAGGTTCTGGCCTAGATAGGAGAAACGGTGCGAGAATGCCGGCGTGATACACAGATTGTAGGGATAAAATTTAGTTATATCCCCGGGAAATAGCCCAGCTTATACTCTTTCGGGAAATGATAATATTCCATATGGCTGATTGACTTTCCGAATTTTGATTTGATGATGTCCTGAATCTGCGAAAGTTCTGGGAAATTTTTGACTTCAAAATCAAGCTCTATATCTGCGCCTCCTATTACGTCATAAGCATAGACGGCATTTGGAAGCGAGAAAACGAATTTTCTCAGGTCTTCGTAGATTGAATAATCATCCAGGTAAATGTCCAGTTTGAAAAGCCCGTGCCCCAGTTTTTGCAAATCAAGCATTGGTTTTGCACCCAGCAGGATTTTTTTTGATTTTAGATTCTGGATGCGATAATGAACTTGTGCTGCGGAGAGTTCTAGCTTATTTGCGATTTCCGTGTATGGGAGCCGCGCGTTTTCGGAAAGGATTTTCAGGATTTTATCATCAGTTTCGTCCGTGATTTTTTCGGTTCCTGCGGAAACGACAACCGATGGCAAAGTGCGGGCGTCCCGCCTGCCTTGCGGCTGCATCAGATAATCCCTTTTGAAATGATGATGGCAGTTGTAAATGCGGAATTTAAATTCCCGGAAATATTTTCTGTATTTGCGGAGCAGCTCGATTCGTTTGTCGGTGAGTTCCGCGAGACTCTTGCCAAACCATCCGAACGCAATATCAAAGTTCGGCGTCATGTCGAAAAGCCACCAGACATCGTTATTGTTTTTGTAGTATTCTATGATTTCCGCCCGAAGCTCGGGAGTGTCGTGATGGAATTTGATATACACTGCACCGGCTGTGTAACCCATCTTTCCGTAATCAATAATCGGAACGTATTTTTTTATTATTCCGAGTTCTTCAAGACGTTTTACGCGGTAATGCATCACGTCCCTGCCTGCGCGCAGCTTCTTTCCGATTTTTGACAATGATTGGAACCCGTCGCAGTCCAACTCATAGAGGATTTGGTAGTCCAACCTATCCAACTTTACTGGTCCATCTTCGCCTTCTTTCTGCATCTTGGTCGCCACGCACTATTGTCTTGGACCCAGCGTCTTGGGTCTTGCGTTTAGCGTTTTGTATCCCGCATCGTTACGCGAGACGCGAAACTCAAAACTGGAAACGCAACTTGGGGAGGAAGGTCGCCGAGGGGGAGATGAATTTCCTTTGGGAGGACCTCGGCTCCTTGCCTTTCCATTTCAACATAATACTATAAAGTATATAAATCTTTCTAATTTTGTAGGATTTTTTTTATGAAAAGTTAAAATAAGTAAAATGGACGTGATAGAGTATGGAAAAGATAGAACAGATAACCTGGAACGATTTTGAAAAAGTAGAAATCAGGGTTGGAAAAATAATCGAAATAGAAGATTTTCAAGAAGCAAAAAAACCAAGCTATAGACTAAAGATAGATTTTGGATCTGAGATTGGAATAAAAAAATCATGTGCACAGGCAACGAATTACTCAAAAGAGGAATTAATGGGACGACGGGTTATCTGTGTTATTAATTTTCCTCCAAAACAGATCGCAAATGCAATTTCAGAAGTGCTTGTTTTAGGAGCCAGGACTGAAAAACACGGAACTGCCTTGCTGATGCCTGAAAAAGAAGCAGTTGTAGGAACAAAAATATTTTGAGTAGTGTAGTTTGTTGGGGGCACCAGATGGATTTCGATTCGCAATTTTTTTCTACCGCAAAAATCCTCCTCGGAAAGGAAATCGGACAGCTTTCGGAATGTCAAGAATATCTTTCAGAAATGGTTGAGAAGCCGCTTCTGATGCGGTCTGCGATATCGGGAAAGGACGTGTATTTATCACGAAAATATTACTCGCGCGAGGCGGGATTTGTCTCGCTTGACGAGATTGATAAGCAGGCGACTCCTGCCATCAATGTGAACGACATAAAGGATATTGATTCAATCCGTTCCGCTATAAGCGAGCGGCTTTACTATTGCGGGAATAGTAATATTGGCAATTGTGTTGAAGTTGAGCAAAGCGATGCGTGCAATGATGCTGCGTTTACACTGGCTTCGCACCAGGTCATACGTTCGAAAAACGTCGCATATACCTACGGAGCAAGGGAATGCGAAAACGTTTATGGATGCATGCTTGTTGGCGAAGTAAGGTTTGCAATAAGAACGCAGGTGACATTCAAATCCGTGCGATGCCTTGAAGCGTATCTTTCCATAAATTCGTCTGACCTTTTCTTTTCTTTCAATTGCCGAAGCTGTCACGATGCTTTGTTTTCATTTAATCAGACTTCAAAGCGGAACATAATCGGAAATAATGAATTGCCGAAAGAGAAGTATCTTGTACTGAAAGCTAAACTTATTGCGGAAATTGCGGATGAACTCGCACGGAATAAGAAATTTCCGTCCTTGTTCGAGATTGCTGGGCCGGATACGTGAGGCATTATCATGGCAAACACAAATCCTGAACTGGAAAAATCGTTCGGAACTACTACAAGATTAATAATCGGAACCGCACTCTCGCCACTTGACAAATTCGAGGATTGGTTTTCCGCACGGATTTCGAATGGCGAAACCATCCGCTCGGTTATCGGGACTGGAAGCACATACCTCCCAAACTACGCATTCTTTGGAAAAATCCCGCGCGGGAAAGTGGTTTCATGGAACAATTTGCAGCAAGCGGAAAACAAAAAAATTGAAATTGGAGCGAACGAAACGCTCTCGACAATAACGGAAAAACTCAAACAGAACGCATTATTCGTCCCGGATTTCGTGGAAGGAACGAACATAAACGTATCCGAGACTACGGAGTACCTGGACTGCATCAACGTGTACAAATCGTTTGACATTTTCAAAACTAGGAATGCCGCATATTCATTCTCAACAATAGATTCGGAATCCTTATTTGGTTGCTATCGTGTAGCGTCTTCAAAATTCTGCATGAAATGCTACAATACCTCAAACCTTTCCGCATGCATGGAGATGGATTTAGCACGGAATTGTTCCAATTCAATGTTCTGCCATAATGTTGAGAATGTGCATAATTCAATGTTCTGTTTTAATGTGAAAAATAAGAATTACGCAATCGGGAATGTTGAGGTCGGGCGCGAGAGCTACATGAAGATAAAGGAAAAGATTTGCTGGGAAATCGCGGGCGCGCTCGAAAAGAACTGTACGTTTGAGACGGATAGTTACAATGCGCTTGAATGAGTACTGATACTCACTTTTTCAAAGCCTTGTGAGTGCTGAGCATTGTTCCATAACAGTTCCAACAATAATATACGGTTCCCCCTTGTTGCTCAAGATAACACGGGAAAAACATTGTATCTGGCATCGAATCCTGACATTTTAAACAGCTTGGCATATTATCACCTGAAGGTGTTTGAAAGAGAAATAATAAAAAGGATACCGATACATCTGCGACAGCATCGTACGATTATTTTTTATAACATACTACAGACAATAAACTGCATGCCCGCTTTAAAGAAAAGACAGTTCATGGCAGATATTACGGTATGCGACAGGCACGTCATTACTGCTTCAGTTACAGTATTCGGAAATGGGTTGCCCAGACTAGATGCCAAAAAAACGGCAATCGGGGAATTGGAAAAGGCAAGGGGTAATGGCAATGGCGGATTCGCATGCCTGCGCGAAAATGCTGGGGTGTATTATGATGGAAAAATCGTTTATTCGGATGTGCGGCGCTCTGGTGATTTCGGAACAAAGGTTCATGAGGAATTTCATGCAATGGTTGCAGGATTGAAAATACCATCTGTTGGCGCATGGACTAACCCATTGGAAGAATCCGCAGCATATGCGTACGAAGATAACGTGCTATCCAGAAGATACAATGAAACAGAGATTCTAAAGAGATTATTAGTAAATTCCCTTCTTGCAAAATACTCTGTAAGATTTCTGGTCGGGACGGATAACTCAGGACTGGATAAAATGCGTGCCAATGCAATCTGGGTTTTGAACAGAACCGCAGGAATGATTATCGGTGATGCCACTGCAGTTGCCTTCAGCTGTGTGGAAAATTTCATGCTTTATCTTGAATGCCTAGCAGTGCTTGACAAATTTGGAGCCGAAACTGGAAAACAGGTGCTTTTCGACGCAATGCGCCTATGCGGGCATTCCGGGCCCGAGAATGCAAGACAATTCCTGCTCGCGAGAGTGGATAGAAACATTAGGGATAGAATTGAAGCCACATATGGTATTGACCCGTCAATGCTCAGGCTAAGGCCGATTCATCACCACGACTATAAAGAAGAAGAACGGATTTTGCAGTAAGTGTGATGCAAATTTTGTGGTAAAAACAAGGTTTAAATATTGTTTCCACAACATAAATTTTATGGCAGTAGCACTAAAATATTTCCAGCCGATTAAAGGAGCAAAAACTGATTTTAACAGGGCTCCGATAAGACAGGCAATAGCCGATGCGATAATGCGAACCGAGCATTGTCCTTTTGGGCCAGCGATGAAAAGGGCAAGGGATTTAACCGATTCGGCGGTGGAGACGCTTGTCGGAACAAAAAGGGAAACCGCGACTAGGGGCGAGGTCCAAAATGCGGTAAAACAGGCGATGTGGAACATTGGTGCATACGAACTCGCAGAAGAATATTTGCTTTATGGCGCAGGAGTCGAGCTTGTGGAAAGGGGGCTGATCCGTGCTGATCAATTTACTGTTGATGGAGTTCCGCGCACGGAAGTTTCAAGAGTATATAAATGGAACGAAGAGCATGATTGTCATACCATTGAAGGATTAAATGCCTGGTTCGGTGGAAGGGAAAGAGATGCTCGCGAGCTTATCCGTGCAGCAGAAGCGCAAAAACACGTTGAGCTTGAAAATGCGGCACAGGAATTCCTTGGGCGGACAGGATTGCGCATGCTTATAGTATGCGGGCCATCATCTTCTGGGAAAACAACTACTGCGAACAGGATTTGCGGGACAATAAATGATATTACCCGTGGCAAGACAACCTTCAGGCCTCTTGAGGTGGATATGTTCTTCCAGCCAAAAACCTCAAACCAGAGGCATGCTTATGTAATTGATGGAAAAGAGGTAAGCGACTGGGATTATGAAACACCGTTTGCATACGGCCTTGAGGCACTTAATGAAGTGCTTGAACGGATAATACGCGGGGAAGTTGTTTGGATTCCGAAATATGATTTCGGAACCGGGCAGATCATTCCGAACCATACGGAATTTCAAGCGCTCGGGCCAAACGAAGTGCTGGTATTTGACTGCCTGCACGGACTTTATCCAGACCTGACCTCGGCAGTCCCGAACGAACAAAAATTCAAGCTCTATATAGAGGCAATGAACACAATACACGACGGAGAGAGATATACCAGATGGACAGATGTACGCCTTATAAGAAGGATGCTCAGGGATGTTGCCACAAGAGGGCAGGATACGCTGCTTACGTTGGTGCACTGGTATCTTGTACGAAAAGGAGAGGGGTCCATGTTCCCGTTGATCAATACCGCAGATGTTAGAATCAACGGCGGGCTTGCTTACGAACTGCCTATTTTCAAGATGCATGCCGAAAGATTTTTCAGAAAGTACCTTGGAATTTTTGAACGGCAATCTGATAAGCAACTAGGAGATGCTCTTTTGCGTGCGAAAAGAGTATGTGCACTGTTTGATAAATTGGAGACTGCAACAGCGGGGCAGATCGCACAAATACCTCCAGATTCAATAATGCGGGAATTTATAGGTGGGAGCGTTTACTTCCCGAAATTTCAGTATGGCGCATTGGACAGGTACTGAGTTTTGCGGCTACTTCCTCGCCTTTTCCCATAGAATTTCAAAATTTTTCCTGTAACTGTCGGCAACAGACTTGTCTCTTATCAGGATGCCGTATGGATTTTCTGTGAACATAACAATAGCCACACATTCGCCAACGATTACGGTTTCAGTCAATTGTTCGAATTCCTGGGAAAGAAAACGAACGCGCGACAACGGACGTTTGTTGAGTTCATCTCCGAATTTTCTTATTGTTTCGTCAAAGACCTGCCTTGCACGAATCCCTCTTGCAATTCGCTTTGAATGTAAAAGCTTCCACCAGTCTTCGCCCATAACTTCGTAAGTGACGCGCTTGCCGCCACCAAAAGTAAGGTATTCCTTTTCTCCGGAATTCAACAAGCGATTGTAGATTTCGTTTATTCCTTTTTTGCCCTTGTAAACCATTGCCTCGCTCCTGGCCTCGGCCCCCTCCTGTTTTTTCTTTAATTCCGGAAGCAGCAACTCAAACCTTGTTTTCTTATCTTCGATAAAATCATAAAAGAAATCCGGGCTGGTTGCCTGGTAGGTTTTCCTTTTTCCTTCAGTGATGTAACTGATTAATCCTTTTTCTATGAGACTGTTAAGTGCACGATGGGTTACGGAATTCTGAAGCCCGCATTTTTGAAGGATTGCGCCCGCGCTGGAGCTGCCCAGTTCAAGAAGCGAAATATACACTTTTATCTCGGCTTTTGACAGCCCCAAATCCTCCAGAATGTCTTCTTTCATGTGTAGTCTCTTTTGGGAGGATAAATATATAAATAAGGGGTTTGAGCGAACATATCATGCCAATTTTGACAACTGCAACCAAACAAATTCCGACAACCGAGGGCGCATTAATCAAAAGAGGGAAGAAAGGATTTAGAGGGACCCCGGGGGGCTTTGATGCTCGCGCTGAAAATGATATCTGTAAGGAATTCGTAAGAGGCTCAGGGCAGTATGTGCTATTGCCAAAAGGAACGAGACTTCTGAATGCGGTTTGCACGTTGCTTACGGAGGATATGCAAAAACCGCTTGTCTTTGAGGAAGTAGTCCTGCCAAAAATTGCCCCAGTGAAAACGTTTAGAAAAGCAGGAATTACCGGTAATTGGGATGACTATTTAATTGTAGTCAGACCATTTTCAAGTACGAAAGGCGTCAGGGAAGAATATCTTATGGATCCCTTGCAATGTACAACATTTTATCAGATATTTGAAGGAAACGTGATAGAGCCAAGTTCCCTGCCCGTAAAATGGTTTGATTGCTCTGGCCCAACATATAGAAACGAGGATTCTGATAAGATAGTTCCTCTTGTGAAACAAAGGGAGTTCCATAGGGCAGAATTTATATATTTGGGAACTAAAGCTCAGACCATACAAATTAGAGAGGAATGCCTTGCCCGATTGGAAAGATTATGCGTTGATTTAGGATTAGAATACCGGATAGTTGTTGGTAGTGGATGCTACGAGATAAAACCCGGGGAGCTAGGGCCTCCGCAAACATTAGATGAAATACCGGTTAAAGACTTGGAAATATATTGCCCGGGATACAGAAACGGAAGCTCATTTTTGGAAGTCGCTGGCAGCGCGGTTCTCTCAACCATCCTGACTTCAAGATTTAGTATTACTGGTCAGAACTGCACAGCATTGTGGAGTGGTTGCACTGGAATCGGGCTGGAACGAATGATGTTTGCCTTACTTACGAACTACGGGGCAGATTTTGAAAAATTTCCTGGTAAAATACGGGAGGTGATGGAATGAAGAACAGGATAGTATACCAGTTTGCAACCCCGTATGACCCAAAAGCGGATATTTTATATGTGAATATAGTGCCGAGTTATTCTTGTTCGAATTCATGCAGGTTTTGCAGCAGAGGCGCAGCAATAGAAGGCAAAGCAAATATATACGAGAAAAAGGCTGGCGCAAAGTTGTGGCTAGCAAAGGCACCATTGACAGAAGAGGTATTGCGTGAACTGAGGGCAAACATTGGCTCGGACACGAGTGAGGTTGCATTTGTTGGACTTGGAGAACCGCTTTTGCAATTTGAGCTTGCATGTAAAGTAATAACTGGAACAAAATCGGGTGGGTTTACAGGAAGAATGCGAATAGACACGAATGGATTAGTAAAATGCTGGAGGGATGGAAATCCGGCACAAGAATTAAGAGAAGCTGGACTTGATGAAATAAGAATTTCGGTTAATGCGATAAACCGCGATGAATACGCGGCCATATCCAGACCAAGATGGAAAGACGAGGATGCGTTCGGAAGATTGATTGAATTCGTCCGGAATTGTATTAAAAGTGGAATAGCCACATTTGCAAGTTTTGTTATAGGATTTGATGATGGAGAAGTGAAAACAAGAACAGCAGAAGAGTACATTGAATTTGCGGAAAGTCTTGGAGTTGAACGTGAGAGAGTCATATTACGGAAATATGTTCCGCCGTTGAATGAATAACGTAGTTTTCGATAATCTTCGAAACCTTTATAAAGAACAAATGTTAAAAATAGAAACATGCAGAGGAGCGAGTGGATATACCGAGAGCTGCTTTACCAGCGCATTGAGAAAGGCCAATTTCAGTTCACGCAATTAGCGATAGCCAAAAAGCTTGGAATTTCGCTAAGCACTGTGAATTACGCGCTCAGGCCTACTGAAGAAATGGGCGCAATAAGGAAAACCCCTATGGGATTCAGGCTGATTGACCCGAAAAAACTGCTCTTGTTCTGGGCAAGCAAAAGGAATTTATCAAAGAATATTATTTATCAAACGCGAGTGGATACAACGATAAAGGAAATAGAAAAGAACATGCCGCAAGGAGTTGTTTACACCGCGTACAGCGCCTATAAATTCAAATTCGACGATGTACCAGCAGACTACAGCGAGATTTATGTTTACGCGGATGATGAGGTGCTAAAGGAATTCAAGAGACAGTTTCCGAAAAAGGACGGCCCTCCAAATCTGATTATGCTCGAAGTGGATTCGCACCTGAATGAAACTACGGAAAAAAGCATCTGCTCAATTGCGAATATGTTCGTTGACTTATGGAACATCAACTCTTGGTACGCAAAGGAATTTTTGCAGGCGCTTGAGAAAAAAATTGATGGGGTTTTGGCATGAATGAATTTTGGAATGAACTTGTCACGCAAGCGAGCTGGGAAAGGCTGCAGGAGCTGTCAAAGGAGATTGATTTCGTGCTTATTGGCGGATGGGCAGCTTATTTGTGGACTGGCAAACACAAGTCAAAGGATATCGACATTATTGTTGATTATGAAACTCTGGCGAAATTGCAGCAAAACTACCGACTGGAAAAGAACGAACGGCTCCACAAATACGAGATAAAGCTTGAAAAATTCGATATTGACATATATGTTCCGTTCTTTTCTGAATTGACACTACCAGTGAACGATATAATGAAGGACCATACTACCAAAGTTCAGAACATCAAAACCATAAAGCCAGAGGCTCTGCTGATTCTCAAACAAGGAGCGGAAATAGCAAGGCGGAATTCAGTAAAGGGAATAAAAGATTCCATAGATATTTTGACTTTATTGATTTACGCTCCGGTGGATTTGAAAAAATATATTGCACTTCTAAAAGAATACAAACTTGATGAAAATGAAGATTACAAAAAAGAGCTCGTGGCGGTTATTGCAAACTTCAGTGACAATGACATAAAATATCTTGGCATGGATTTCCAGGAGTTCAAGAAATGGAAAAGGAAAAAAATTGAAGAGCTACGCGAGATGTAGCATCTGGCTCTCCCCCCATTCCACAATCAGCGCGTGATATTCGTAAAATTATCCAGTGAGAATCCTTAACAAATCAGAAGTAGATAACACCTTTACTTTATTCTGACCCTCCAGTAAATCCGGGTCGTTAGACCATATCGCAATATTCAGCCTTAATGCAAGCGCAACAAACGTCCAATCGCTTTCGTCTCTTCTGCATGCCGATTTTGCTTCTGGTTCTTTTTCACGATATTCCTCAAACGGAATTATCTCAATCTGTTTCAGCACAAGTTCAACTGCATTATTGAATTCGTCATCTGTAAGATTCGCATACTCCTTAAACTTTTCCTTGTTCTTAAAAAGTTCTGCCTCAAGCCGTTCTGGAGAATAAAGTTTCACAAAAGAGTTGAAAAGAAGATTGCGTGTTGTCCCGCTCTTAAGTATGGCTGCAACGACTACGCTGGTGTCGACAACAAGTTCCATGAAAATACCTGAGATTACATCTGTGCACCATGCCAGTCTGCGATTCCTTTTTTTATCAATTTTGCAAGTGCGAGCACGTCTTTATCGCTGGCATTGGTTTCCCTGGTTAATTTGTTCAGAAGTTCCAGCTCTCTTGCCTTCTTCCACCATGCCTGCCTGGCAACTTCGCTCCAATTTATTTCGGCATGGGCATCTAACAGCTTCTTCAATTCCTCTGGGACTGCAATTGTTACATTTACCATGGTATTCACATATAACTATGTGTAATAAGGATTTATAAATGTTTACGCTAGAGGTGAAGCTTGTTATTTTGCTTCCCCCATTCCACAATCAGCGCATGGTATTCCTTGAACAACGCGACATCGTTCGGCAATGCGGATTCAAAGAATTTGCGGTATTCGTCGTAGTCCCGGTCTCGGAATTCAACATCGAAAAATTCCTTGCAGAACCGCCGCGTGTATGCGTCAATTACAAAGATTGGCCTGTGGAATGCATATAGGATAATGCTGTCCGCAGTTTCTTTTCCGATTCCTTTTACTGATAGAAGTTCAGTGCGGAGTTCTTCCAAAGTCAAGTCTCGGCTATCCTTCAACTCCATCCATTTCCTTGTCGCAAGTTTGAGCCGCTCAGCTTTTTGTTTGTAAAATCCGCTTGGACGGATTAGTGTTTCGAGTTCCGCGTCTTGCATCTTGAGTATCGATTTCTCGTTAAGTTTTTT
The DNA here is from genome assembly GCA_038046805.1 of Microcaldota archaeon. GTDB lineage: Archaea > Micrarchaeota > Micrarchaeia > Anstonellales > Bilamarchaeaceae > UBA10214. The sequence continues at coordinate 195,119 of JBBSVO010000006.1, read as the reverse complement.
TGCCGCACGTAAATTCGAGATTGCTTTCTCAACATTCTTCCAATTCGTGTTCTGGGTGAGGATTGCACCTATGACTACTTCGTAATCTGAATTAGCGGGCCACCATTTCTTGGGGCCGAATTGAGAGAGGAGTTTTTTGTAGAGCGAGATTATCCTGCGATCCATAAAATATGATTATGAAGGAGAAGTTTTAGAACGATCTCAATTCAAAATCCCGTATTCTCCACCATGCGAATCCCCGTTCCCTGTCGCATGCAAATTATATTCAATAATTCCTGCAAATCGAAGCATCCAACAATAGCGAGGAAGATTGCCCACCAACAGAAATCGCACCTACGCTAAGAGAAATTAACAATTCCCCCTTCTGCCCCATAGTAATTTGCTCAAAACTACCTTTACTCATTTTCAAATTAACCATAGAACTCCAATGTATAGTGTATACGCCACGCGAATCATTTTCCGTGTCAAGTGTATTCTGGCCTTGACCAGATATAGTTAGAAACGCAACTGGCTTCCCACCCTCAAGTATTGCATCATTTAAATTAATTGAAATTTCCGATGATAACTTTTGGGGGGCGTCTTTAGTGAGGGCCATATCCGATATGGTACTACAAGGTTTTCCTTCAAAAACAGAATTTACTCTCGCCACTCTTGAGACAGTTTCTTCTGCCGCTGCTCCTGAATCCGGTTGGTATCGGATAATAGTCGTATCGGGTTCACATTTAGATAATGCTATCGCTGCAACAATTGAACCCGCCGTAAGCGCAACTCTTGGAAGATTTCCTCTCAGCTTCATAATGGCAGACATAGAAATATGGCCTTAAGAAATCATCTAAGTTACAATTTATATACTCTTCTGTCCAAATAAAAATTATGCCAAAGCTAATGCTCAGGATTCCGCCAGCTGCAAGAATACGAAGTGTGGGTGGACCTAATTTCCACACCCCGGAACGTGAAAGACTAAGACAACTTGGAGAAGAGCTAAGACAATTATTTCTCCAAAATAAGCGAGACGTACTGAATAGCTTGGGGTTAGAAGCAGAGGATCTGGTAAAAGGACAAGAACTTTTTGATACAAGGATACATGAAATGGATACTACATATTTGGGGATTATAGATTTGATGGCGAATTCTGAAGGAAACCAAAAACGGGTTATTGCTAAATTGGAGGAAAGTTTTGCAAAACTAGATAGAGCACTTGATGAAATCGCAGGGCCTGCAACTGAACGCATTACACAAAGACTGGAGGAAACCGTAACACTAGGATATGACGATTTAGACAAAGGCGCAAGTGAAAGATATAGCAGAATCATAGAAACATTGAGAGCGATAGATGGTTTGGAAGGAACCAGCTGCAATTTAGGCGTAGCAATAAGCCCCAGTTTGAGAGATGACATACGTGCAATCCTTGATCCAGGAAATATGGAACACATGCTTAATGTTGGAAAATGTGCACTAAGAGAATATATGAGTGGAATAAGATGCTACATGGATGAAGAAGTCCGCACCCACATCCGGACATTTATTGATAGATTTTTAGGAATTGCAAAGGAATTCATTTCTGAAAAAGAATGGACAAAGACTGCATGTTTCAAGGCAATCTGTTATACCCACGCGAAAAAAAGCGCAAATGTACACGCAATGTACGAGCAAAGAATGGACACGGTGTTGGGAAAGAGCATGCTTGCAAGCGAAGCAGGACTTTGCCCATATCTCCTTTTCTTTGACACGCAAGTGCTGGACGAAGCTGCTGAAATTGTAAGAGGAATAAAAACTGATAGAACTGCAAGAGCAGTTATGGAAAATCAAAGATGGATAACCCCCAGGAGATTTGAAGAACTAAAGGAACTCACGGGATTACTTGATGTGTTTGCGGTAAAAAAGGAATCTTGCGCCTTTGAATTGGTTGGAGGGTTAACTGTGCAAACCGCGATAAAAATATTGAAAAAAATTGAAACAACCCCGGAGTACCTGGAGTTATATAAGAGACTTACTGAGCCAAAAAGAATGGTAAGTCGTTCTGATTTTCTCGCATATATCCTGGAGATTGCTGAAGAGACAGTAAATAACTCAGGAAACGCAACATTCCATAGTCTACTAAAACAGATAGAACCAAGCGTACATATTACAGAGCTTGCCCAAATCATAAGGGCTGCCTCGATAATTTTCATATCCGAAAGATGGAAAGATCTTGCTCTGTTCCTTACTGGAAATGCGGAAGATAGGGAAATTGCAAAAGCAACATTGCAAGCAATGGAATATGGGGAATTAGAAAATGCTATAGAAATAATAGATAGGCGAAAGGAAGGGAAAAAACGTGAGGAAGAACTTGGGATTGAAGCCCTGGTAAAAAGGGCATTTCCAGATATAGAAGATGACCAAGTAAGATTATTCAGAGGAGTATACGTACGACTTGAACGAAATGGCGTCAGGCCAACCAGATTCAGCAGTCTCAGGGAGCATGGTGTAGATGCTCTTGCAAGAATTGCAGGAATAACTGCAGGACTTAGTGATTTTTCACTTAAAACAATCTTTGCATCAGACAATGCACGCAGGACGTTTGCAGAACTCGTCAGGTTGATTGCAGCCGATGAAAAAGAGATTCTGGATTGGATTAATGCAGTAGCAGGATCTCGGGAACACAACGCAGAAACCCGAGAAAGAACTATTATAGAAATAATGCAAAATTATATTGATGAAAAAGGTGTTGCTGTGCAAACAAGCGTTGGAAGAATTATCGTGATTTGTGGTGGCAACATCATGACAAATATCCAAGACACATTGGCTGAAAGAACTGGAAAGGAAGTAAGAGTTATAGACGGAAGTTATGTAAAACCCAGCGCGATTGCCGCTGCGATTGGGGAGAACGACACAGTTGTGATAGTAGTAACTCATATCGGCCACAACGCATCCGGAAGCGCAACATCGATATGCAGAAGCAGGGGAATTCCATTTGTCATATGTAGGAATACAAATGCCGAAAGAATAGCTGATAGAATAACTGCCCTGGCTGCTTAAAGCAGATAAATAGAAAAATGAGCTGTTATAAAATTTCTGCTGAAATTTTACTTCTTCCCAATTTTTCAAGAGTTAAAACCAAAGACACTAAACGCAATACAAAGGAAAAATTGGGCCCGCGAGGAATTGAACCCCGTGTCTCTACTGTGTGAGAGTAGCGTCTTACCGCTGTCGCGTTTTTGCAAACGTATCGACCACGGGCCCAAAAATATAACCGGAACTCGAGACCCGAGACCGGAAACTGAAAAAAATTATATAGCCCCGGCCGGATTCGAACCGGTGTCAATGGATCCAAAGTCCACTATCCTTGACCAAAGTCTGTCTCCCGTTTAACGTTCCGTATTCTGGACGCTGGACTCAAGACACGGGACACTCTAGACGACGGGGCTAATGTAAAGAGGTTATTGCGGCACAACAAAATAAAAATTAGTATTGTCTCGCCGCATACAAATAGATTTTCGCCTTTTTCCCGCACGCGATGCATTTCTCGGATTCTTTTGGCTTTTCTTTTCCTTCTTTTCCGATTTCTCTTCCTTCAAAAAGAGAACCGCGCATGTTCGCATGGGTTTCCTCCTTTATCTTATCCGCACATTTTTCTCCTTCCATTTCATCAGTGCAGAACGGAACACGTACAAATCCACCAGTTGTTTCGAGGATATTTGATAGCTCTTTCATAGTTGTTGCAGAATTGACCTTGCCTTTGAACCATTGATCGGCTTTTTCCCTGATGGAATTTGAAACATCTTTTGCAGATTTGTTTATTTTTTCAATAAGTTCCGCAACTTTCACGAATGATTTTTCACGGTTATCGCGACGCACTACAACTACGCTTTTGTTTGAAATGTCCCGCTCACCTATATCAACACGAAGCGGAACCCCTTTCATTTCCCAATGATTGAACTTGAAGCCAGGCGTGTTCTCGGAATTGTCGAACTTCACTTTTATTCCGCTTTCCCGCAATATTTTTTCAATTTTTCCGCACTCGGAATCAACGATTTTTTTGTTTTCACCCTTGTAAATCGGAACGATTACGACCTGGACTGGGGCAAGTTCAAACGGAAGAATAAGACCTTTATCATCCCCGTGAACTGAGATTACTGCAGCATAAATTCTTGAAATGCATGGACCGTAACACGTCTGCCATCCATACTGTTCCTTCCCCTCAGCATCCATATATTTTACGCCAAAAGCCTTTGAAAAATGCTGACCAAGCATATGTGTTGAAGGCAACTGAAGGGCACGGCCATCCGGCATTATGCAGTCTGCTGCATAAGTATCATCTGCTCCTGCGAACTTATCCCATTGCGGCCGTTTGAAGAATAGAAATGGGACTCCGAACACACCGTGAATGATCTTCTCTGCAGTTTCCATATCTTCTTTAACCTGTGCAAATGCTTCTTGTTCAGTAGCAAAAACATCATGTGCTTCGATCCACCAGAACTCACGCGAACGAATGAATGGTCTTGTGGCTTTGGTTTCGTGTCTCCACACCTGACAGCTCTGATAGATTTTGAGAGGCAAATCTTTCAAACCCTGAATCCAGAGAGAATACATCGGGTACATGGCAGTTTCACTTGTCGGCCTCATCGCATATCTTTCCTCAAGTTTTTCCCTGCCTGCTTCGGTAACCCAAAACACTTCCGGAATAAATCCTTCAACATGCTCCTTTTCCCCCTTAAAATTGCTCTCGGGGATAAGTGCTGGAAACAATGCAGGAACGTGCCCGTGTGCTTCGAGTTCGCGCTCGTAAATGGAATACATACGCTTCATGCTCATGACCGCCCATGGCATGAAAACAATAAAGCCCTTAAGATTATATCTGAGGTCGCACAGCTCGGCATCCTTTGTAATCGTATTATACCATTCTGAGAACTTGGAGTGTTTGTCAATTTGCATGCTAATCAACTGGGGATATAATGAAAAACAAAGAATAAAAAGAGAGGCCACATTATAGCAAACCACTAATATGAGGTGACCATCCATAATATCCGAAGTCAAAAAAAACAACTTCGTAGTTTGCGAGACGATGAATAGTTTACAATGGTTTTATAGTTACGAAATAATTCAATGGAACCCCTTGGATGTTATGTCCTACGACATAAATACGTGGAAACGGAAGCTCGTTACTCTCCGGCTGACGAACAGATATTTCGATGCTGCGCATACCCAAATCAAAAAACACCTGGTAAATCTCTTTCATTGGCCACAGGTAAAGTTCAACCTGATCGTCGGAAAATTGGGATGGTACAACCACCCTGGTTACGCAACCCGAATAAAGATTAATGTTATGAAGGACTACAAAAAGAGATGAATAGGTGGGATTGAGAAATTGCGAAGTGCGCCGCAAAATGGAGACTGTTTCATCTTTTGTATTGTGGATAAGGGAATAGAGAAAAACCGCGCCATCAAACAGGGTGCCGGCATCGGGTTGAAACTGTTGCATGTCCGCAACCTGAAACGAACAGCCTTTAGCCCGCATTGAACCTGCGATACGGATTAACTCTGTAGACACATCAATTGCAGTGACTGCTTTTCCTTTGGATGCCATATAACGAGATACGTCTCCATGACCGCACCCGGCATCTAGAATGCGCCTTTGGCTGGGTGAAAGAAAATGATCGATTGCCTCAAATTCCTTTTGAGGTCTCCTGAAAGTCGCGTATTTTACTGCAGCCTTATCATACCATGCGGAAACATGCATAACTATAATTATACAAAATTGAATTTAAAAAGTCACACTCCGAAAAAATCCGAGATAATACTAAAATCAGTTGCAGCCATGACAATATCCACTGAACTCTTTATGACAAAGGATACTGCAATCATCACTGCGGCCATTACAATAGCCATTGCTACATTTCCCTTTTTCAGTTCGCTTAATTCATCGATATCATGGGTTATGGAATCGATCACGCGAAGCGCCATGTAAACTGAGAAAACCGCTGCAAGAACTCCTACGAGAAGTTTGAGTACTGACACAAACAATGAGACGATTAAACTTGGAAAACTCATTCCAGGCACAATCGCGGAAAGAGCGGCAGAAACCCCATTTTCTATTATGATAGCAATTGAAAGAATAACCCCGCCGAAAAGAATACCTATGGCAAAGTTCCCACGCTTTATCTCCTTCCACTCATCAACATCCCTGGTTAGACGATCAAGAAGATTTGTTCCAAGATAAATTGATCCTATTGCCAGAACAAGGCCTATCAATAATTTGAAAAAAGCCAAAGCAATGCTACCAAGAACGGTTTCAACAGACAATGAAATCACCAGCCCGCATCTATGCGGTCATGTTAAGCTTTGAACAGGAATGAGACTAACTTTATAATCCCTACTATAAGCAGGCTTCCGATTACCACGGTTTTGGGATCAACCTCTATTCCTGCCATCCTCTCATCAGAAGAAACTCCAAGAATACCTGCGGATGCCATAGGCATAGAGACTTTTGATTGTTTCCAGCTCATTGTTAATCACCAGTTGTGTTTTTTTCAAGATTATTGCTTTTCTCTTTTTTTGCAATTCCTAAGATGGAACCACTTCTTGAAACCGATACTGTATAAGAATATGAAGCGAACGGAGAATCCCATACGACTAGCCACCCGCTATCATCCTCTGAGGTTAGTGGAAGAACATCTTTATAACTCTTTATATACGCTTCCACCTCAGCCGTACCAGACATTGTATGAGACGCAATTATGGCTTCTTCAGAGAATGCAATAACGCATTTCTTGTTCTCTACTCCTGAACAAACCTTGCAGTTCAATGTAACATAATCTGGTGGCTGGGTTACGAAATTCTGCGCTGGATAATTATAGTAGATGTGCACACGTTCAGGACAGGGTGTGGAATCGCCCTGGGTCGCTTTTGCCTTTATCTCGAAATATTTGTCCCCAGCTGTATTTGTTCTATTAGTCACGCTGAGGATCGACATGGATGCACCAGGATACTTCGATGCCAGGTCATCCATCACGAATTTCTTTGCATCTGCAATTTCAATGTTCTTTTTGTAAAAATTGCTCACACTCACAAGGAAAACCGCAATGATTATAAGAAATGCAATGAGAATGAGCTCTTTTTTCATATGTCAGATATTGGCGGTTAAGATTTTTATTGATTGGCATTTAAGAGGATTTAGTCCAGTTGAAGCGTTCTTAGGTCAGGCACTGCTCGTAGAATTTTCTCCCTTGAAACTGGATCGGCATTAAAACTCGTTCTTAACGCTAAGATGATGGTTGAACGAATGTCAGCATCAAGTTCTCTCCGGACAATTGGAGCTAGAATATCGGCAACTTCTGAAAGATCCTCGCCGCTTCTTGCTGTTGTTAAAAGGAATTTCGCAGCTCTATCCCTGACGCGCATTGGTTCACCACCTAATGTTGAAACGAGATTGGTTGCGGCAGAAAGAACAGCACCGCGATACAAAACAGTGTTTTCACAAAGAGCAGTATGATCTCCGCTTAGCAACCAGTCTTTAACGGTCGATCGGCTCGGACCGCGTTTGAAAGGATTTAAACTATCAAAAAAAGGTTTTCGAGCAATAGCCATAGCCAACATAAGAACACATCCTGATAGTTAATCCTGAGAATAAATTAAATTATACTAAACTACTTTAGTTAACTTGGTTATTCTGATTTCAATTCCATTATCGCCGCAGCGATGTCTCCCTTGTGCTTTTTCAGGGATTCCACGGCCTTTTCCTTGTCTACACCCGCCTGATCCATAACCATCCTGATGTCTTCCTCGCTGATGAGGGATTCCGAACGGATTGTTCCGGCGATTTGATAAGATTTCTGGCCTTGCATTGAAATTTCCGTAATTTGTGGATTTTCAATAATAAGATTCTCAGAATCAGTTTCAATAACAACGCGGGATGCAGGGATCTGTCTTGAATTTATCCCCATCTGCTTCATCATGCGCTCCATCTGCTTTGGATCCATGTTTGGAAGCATAAAATCAGCCGAGAATTACTTAAATTCTTCTTTCTTCTCGCTCTTGCGCACTTCAACGCGTTTCATGAATGTGATTTGCTTCAGTTTGTTGAAAATCTTGGATGCGAGTCTTCCGTAAAGAACATCCTGCATAAGCTGGTCATAGCTTAATTCCTCTGCGGCTTTTTGCACTTCTTCCGTCATCGTATTGAGCAGGTTCTTTTTCGTATTTGCACTCACACGTGCGCCTGTGACTGCAACCAGTTTAATATTAATAGCACCGTCATCCTTTGTCTTGACAGGAAGAGCAAGGTGGATAAGTGTTTTTCCCCTTCTTGCAAGTGTGCGGATATATGAAGGAGATATCTCATGGCCAATTAATTTTGTGTGTGCATTCTTTCCCTTTACATCACAAACTCTGAAACTCAAAGAGGTAAACATCGCATTTTGGCTGCCCGAACCGATCATTTCCATAAGACTGCATTTTACAATCCTGTTCTGAAGAAGCTTTTCATCAGATGCTACAACCTCTGCTATCTCTTTTCCTTCAAACATTTCTGGAGCAAGGACAGAGTACCATACCTTTGTCTTCCATTTATCAACTACTTTGGATTTTTTATCAGCCATCAAATCTACCTGCATTTAGAAGTATTATTTAACCAGCAAAGCCGCTTTTTCCGGAGAGTATCTCCAGTTCTTCGGAATTCTGCCTGTGCGAGCATAATATTTTACAAGACGGTTTATCTTGGACTCAATGTGAGAAAGCTTGACCGCGTTGTGCGTATCAGCGGTTGAATCCTTTAGATGTGTGCGTATTTTCACTGCCTTTTTAATAAGAGCAATAAGATCTTCTGGATATTCGGGGGAAGCACCCTCGTCTTTAAGCAATTCGCACATGCGCTTTCCTGTAACCGCCCGAATGCTCGGTACGCCTTTCAGGTCGCGCAATGCAAGACCTATCTTCGACGCAGGAACTCCTTCCTTAGCCATCTTTACAACCATCGTAGTTAAATCTGCTTTAGAAACAGATACCCATTCTGGTGCAGACTTCTGCTTAGGCATCTTCGTACCTGCCTTTCCTTTCTTCTTTGAATGTAATCGTGCCATAAAAATTTCACCTTAAGAACCTTTATCGAAATTTTTATTTTTGAACGGAACGCCGTTCAATGTATTAATTCACCTAAATAAATTTTGTTAATCTAACAATTGATACAGCTATTCACATGGATGTCAAATAATCAGCAAAAAGCCGTAAGGATTTATATCTATGAGAGAGGTTGTTTTTTAAACTTACGTTTTCGGCAAATGTAACAGTATAATCATTCGGAATAAAGATGGAATCATACCCAAAGCCACCTTTTCCGCGTGTTTTTAGCGAAATAGACCCTGCGCACTCGCCTATGAATGTTTTTGTTTTTCCGCTTTTATCCACGTACGCAATGGCAGTCTTAAATGATGCGGAACGCTCTGGTGCTGGCATATCTGAGAGAAGCCTGAGAATACCCTCGTTTCCTATTTTCTTCTGGACCCAGGCAGAGTAGGTTCCAGGAAAACCATTCAACGCATTGATGAAAAGACCAGTATCTTCAACAAAAACAGGTTTTTTTAGTTTGGAATGGGCCGTAATGGCTGCCTCCGATGCGATATCTTCAAGGCTATCCGAGCGGATTTCATTATGAGTAAAAGGAAAATGGATTATAGTTATGTCTGATGCGGCGAGAATAGGTTTTGCCTCGCTGAATTTATGTTCATTGCTCGTGGCGAAATATAACTCATGTAGTATGTTCAAAAAACCACCTGCAGATAATACATAACAAATTGATTAACAAATATGCTGTTTAAAGGGATTTCCATGCCTGATGAGAAAAAAGAAACAAGCGGAATAAAGGAAGCAAAGAAAAACGAGAATCTTAATCCTGTGCAGCAACCAGTCCAAACTCGGGCCCAGCCTCCAGCCCCCCCACAACCTGAAAAGAACGAAGAGGAACGGAAGAAAGATGAACGCATGGCGGCACTGGTTAAGGAAATAGAACAGGCATTTTTTGCATTCAGATTTTATCCTGTTGCTACAAGGGAGGATTCCAGGATTCAGGCAGAGAACCGAATCATTGAAGCATATGCAAAGGAAGACGACACAGTAAAGCAGATGATACTTTACATGATTCATGAAAACCTTTCGCAGGCTGCAGATATGAAAACAATGCACAATTTTGAACATTTCAAAAGAAAATTACCAACTGCAGATCCTTCTCAGATCAGAATAAACGTATATAGAGCGATGTTTAATTATAATTTCTCGCTAGAGGGACTTATTGCGTTAGTAAAGTTACTTGGAAGACTTGAGGGGGATGACGCGGCAAAATTGTTGACATACCACTTCACGTTTTTCTCTTCTATAGAAGCGGAATCTATGCACATGCTGAAGAATGCCGTAATAGATACGCTTGGAGAAAGCAATTCGCCCTATGCGCTGAAATCACTTCTTGAATACGCAACCTGCACAGAAAGAGAGCAGACACTGCAACGGATTGCTTCCGCACTTGCCAAATGGGACCAGAAAATGGAAGGGCTTAAACTGTCCAAAAAGGAGAAAGACGAATTAACAGATAGGTTAAGACAGATTTTAACCCTTGAATTCGGAGACAGCCATTACGGATAACCCGGCGCATTGATATGGAAATCATGCTGATAGCATTACTATTCGTTGCAGGAATTCTCATAGGCGTTCTTGCATCGCTGTTCGGAATAGGCGGGGCAATTGTAGCAATACCTGTTTTCCGGATTCTCCTTGGGTTCTCTGGAACCGAGGCAGTTGGTACTGCAATTACACTGACGATACCAACCGCTATTGCCGGAGCGCTTCAGTTTTCCAAACAGGGGCTGATAAAATACAAAACCGCTCTGATTGGCGGGATTGCCGGCATTGTGTTCTCAATCATCGGCGCAATGCTCACGCAGTATATCGCCGGAAGCTGGCTTATGGCACTTCTGGGAATCCTTATCCTTGTGCTTGCGGCAATGACATTTTTGGAAAGAGAAAAAAACACCGAGACGATGGGAGATACAGAAAGTGCAGAAGGAGAATTGAATAAAAAAATAATCAATACAACTGCGATCGGTGCATCTGCAGGATTCGCATCTGGATTCTTCGGGATAGGCGGGGGTGCACTTCTTGTCCCGCTTCTGACGAAAATGCGGGGGATTTCAATCAAAAAAGCGGTTCCCACATCCCTGATGATGATTGCGATATACGCAATACCCAGCTCAATGACGCATTACGCGCTTGGGAATGTAAATCTCAGCGTGGCGGGGGTAGTGCTGGTTGGTGCAATGACCGGGGCATGGATTGGCGCCGGACACTCTGCCAGGATAGACGAAAAAAAACAAAGGACAATGATGGCGGCATTGCTCGCGATAGTGGGTACGTTGCTGATTCTAAATGAGGTGGCCCAGAGCACAGGGCTCATTGCTCAAGGCCCATAGCCCAAGGCAGTTGAATCACTACTTCTGTTCCAACAACGTTGCGCATTGTGGCGGTTCTGTGAAAAAACCTGAGAGAAGAAGCTTGTAGTAACCGAGAAGCGGAACCTTGGCAATTAATTTTCCTTTTAGCTTCTGTTTTGAGATAGGCTCATTGCCCATTCCGATATAATAATCAAAAACCTGGATATCCAGCACGGGATTATTGTCTCCTTTTGAAAGGAAATAAAATTCTCCTGTTTCCTGCACCCTGATTTTGAAATAGGCTCGGTGGATTATATCTCCGCTAAGTGAATAATATTCGTATTTCGCTGGCTGATAGACTATGACGTCGTTATTGTAATTTGGTTTGAAAGATTTGCCGCTCGCTGAAAGGATGACTTCGCTCACGCACGGCTCTTCATATCGGATTATCGCGCTGCCGCTGTTTCCGTTGTTTCCGCCACTTGCGGTCTTCTTGTCAAGATTGCATTTTGAATATTTGAATTCCAATGGTCCGCGGACCTCAGTGATGGATTCCGGACTGCTTACAAACGCGGCGCATAACTGAGTCCCGGAACCAACGCCAAGGCAATACGAATATGCAGAACCGAAAACTTCCGTATTTGTACCATTGAAAATGAGTGTGCTCTTTCCGAACAATTGCTGTAATTCCGCTTTCGTTAATTCTATTTCATGCGCGTTTGGAATCGCACCCTGCACGATTGCAAAATCTCCGCGTTGGAGATTTGGAAGCATACTACAGGTAACAACCGCAGAGATTGGAGAGGACGTATTCAATAGGAATTGGATTGCAAACCAGAAGATCAAAACCACAATAATTAACACGGCAGTATCCTTAATCTCGTTTTTCCATCCCTGCTGATCAACACCAGATTTCATTTCAAGTGCAACCATTGCCAGAAATGTAAGGGCAGTTAAGATACCGAAAATAACCCTGAAAAAATCGTTTGGAGAAAGAAGATAAAATGCGAGCAGGACTACCAGTATTATCGCTTGATATTTTGGAGAACGAAGTGCATCGCTAAGTTTCATAGGAACACGACAGTGAGAATAATATTCACGGTTAATTTATTTCACTGCTGCCTTAAAATCCTTTTTGAATGACTCGAGCTCTTCTTCAATTTCTGAAAGTTTTTCATTTACAAGTTTGACTGGGTCACCTTTCTTTGTTTTAACTATGACGCTGCACCTGTTTTCAGATGGGTGCTCTACCTTAAAACCAGCGAATTCCACTCCTTTTTCATCATTAAGTTTCGAAACAAGAAGATTTCCAAGCGATGAATCACTGTCTTTCATTTCAAATTCGAGCGTTCCTTTTTCATTTATCAAAATCAAAACTTCCATAAAGACACCTCACAAAACATCATTCCTTAAGAGAATAAAATTTTGAAACCTTGCGGCTTTCCATCCAGCCACATGAACTGCACATAAGACGACCACCAGATTTAAGAATCATATCATGCCTGCACCTTGAACAGAAGGCTTTTATGACGCCATATTCGGTTGATTCGCGCATGCTTATTTCCATTCCGTCACGAGTGGAGAAAACCTTTGCACGGACAATGTCACCTATACGTATGCCATCACGAATATCACGAATGAATGAAGGGGAAATAGATGATACTTTTAGCACTGCAGTTTCGGATGGAGGGAATCTCGCATTCTTGTCATCGCTTAATGGAATAATCTGAAGAAGTGCCTTACTATCCATAACATTGGTTACGATTCCGTAAACCTCTGTTCCGACAGTTATCTCAAGAATACGCTTCTTTGAATCAACAATTGCGTTACGCTCGGTTGATGCGACATGACCGAAAGTTGCGGCAAAAATCTCGTCATTTTCGCTAAAGGTACCTCGTCCTGGAAGTACTTCTTCTGCTCCTGCCAGATATGTGCCTGGCTCGACCAGTTTGCTCGCTTCGTGTTTTGGGTTTAGCGTTTTCTGGTCTTGAGTTCCTGGCTTTGAATCGTTAGTTTTGTCCATTAGTATCACTGTTGTAATCAAACAAAAAGTAAGTTTATATTCTCTTGTAAGGTTATTAAATGTATGGCTTTGATGGACGAACGTGAAAGAACGCACAAAGATATTGAGAAACTAAAAGAGATACTTTCAGAATTCAAGAAGCTCGGACTGGCAGAGAAATACCCTTCGGTCCATGAGTGGGCTGAGAATTACTACAAGGACGCTAAGCACTATTTTGAGAAAAAGGATTATTTTACCGCGTTCGGGGCAGCGAATTATGCCTATGGAATAATTGACGGAATACTGATTATGGAGGGGAATAAGTGAAGGCACGAATGGGTCAGAACTTCCTCTGCGATGCGAACATTTTACGCAAGGAGGTTTTGGTTGCGGATGTTGTTGGCAAGACTGTGCTTGAGATTGGCGCAGGGGACGGGCGGCTTACCGAGAAGATAATAGAAGGCGGTGCGCTTAAAGTGCTCGCGATTGAGAAGGACAAGGAACTCGCAAGCGGATTGAAAGATAAATTTAATGGGAATCCGCACGTGGACGTTATCACTGATGATTTTCTGGAGATTGAACCAATCCACGCAGACATAATTATGGGTAATATTCCTTATTACATTTCATCCGCGATAATATTTCGTTTGAAGGATTATGATTTCGAACGCGCGGTTCTTATTATCCAGAAGGAATTCGCTGAGAAAATGGTTGCAAAGCCGAACGATTCGAATTATGGCCGCCTGTCGGTAACCGCACAACTCGCGTTTGATGTTGAACTTGTCCAGAAAGTTCCGAGGCATTTGTTTTCTCCTGCACCGAAAGTGGATTCGGAAATGATTACTTTAGTTCCGAGCGGAACAAAAATCACAAAACACGATGAGGAAATAATCCGAATTCTTTTCCAGCATAAAAACCAGTCCGTGCGCAATGCTCTGGCGCATGCACACGCAGGAATTGTCGCACCGGAAGAGTTTGCAAAACGGCGCGTCCGCACATTGACTAAGGAGGAGTGTCTGGGGATTGCGAAATCACGGTAAGTATACGGTTTCCCGATTTCCTAGCTTGAGAACAATTATTTGCTGATTCTCTTCCAGGATATCCAGGATAATTCGCAATTTTCCAACGCGGATACGATATGCTTTTGAACCGCTCAGACGCATAGCAAAAAAGTAGGGCTTTAATCTAATGCGATCAAGCACGCTATCAATGCGCTCTTGTTCCTGCGTGGGCATACGTAGAAACTCCTTTCGCGCGGATTCGGTAAAATCTATAGAATACATTATCGTTTCATCTCTTTTTTCAGATCTTCGAAAGAAATGGTTTTTCCGGATTTGTACTCTCTTCTTCGTTCTTCGATTTCTTTTACGAAGGATGGGTTGAGAGAAAGACGGTCTTCAATAAGGTCTTCTATGATCTCAGCATATGTCTCGCTTTCATATGTCCGCATATTGCTTAGTTTTTCCTTAAGCTCTTCTGCAATTTTTATGGTAGTATACATGAGTATACTTTGGTAGAATAAAGTATAAAAATATATGCAATTCACCGATTCAGAGATAAGGGTATAAAATCATGTGGCCAAAGAACTGGACTGGTGATTAGATGGCTCAACGTGAAGTAGCGGATATAATAAGCGGAAGAAGAGTTCCTAATGGAATAAACGTGAGGGGGTTGGCAACTCTGCTTCAAAACAAAGTGAGCCGCGAGGTTGAAAGAAATCCTCGGGAAACAATTGAAACAAGAACACTGGACGCACGTAATGCAGTTGTGGGTGCAGTTCACAGCCGGGAAGGTTTTGACTGGTCCAAAAAAGCAATTAGAAATCATTCCGCGGAGATGGTCGGAGTGGTAAGAATGTTAGCTAGGGAATATCTGGAAACAAAGAATAGACAAAGCGCACGCCTACAGTCTATAGATGCACTTTCGCATTTGAACGCAAGAGAGGATGACAGGAGATTAAACGAATAACAACTGAGCTTAGTATGATAGCGACCTACTCAGATAATGATAGTGCAAGAAAAATGGCCGTGAAGACGCTCGGAGAACATAACCAACGCCACCAATTGGAATATATTCGTGATGAAACGGAATTTACTGACACAAGACGCGCTGCAAGAAGACTGGTAGGGACGATGTAAGAATTATCTCTTTTTTTATTTGAGCACCAATTCGCGCGGGTCAAGACTCTGATTATATCTATCAAGCGCAGCACGGTATTCTGGACTCATGATACCCAAAGTTGCTCTGACAGCTTCCTGATCTGCGGTTGTTGAGTCAATTTCAAAATGAAGCTTGCGTCTTTTTGCATGTAGTGCTGCTTCCCGCAACTCTCGCAACACCACCTCGTCAGGAACTTCAACAAAATCGCGGAACAAATTTGAACTAGCCATATCCTCAGGGACATACCCACGCAGCAAAAGTATTGAAGTGTACGTGCGCATTCTCTCGCCAAGTCCAGCCATTAAGTCTATTCCGTTCTTTAATGCCAGGACTCTTGCTAGAGGTTCATGTTCAAAAAGTGCATAGATTAAACTTCCGCGCATACTCCACATTGTGTCGGACAATACTCGTGATGCAGATACAAGCACCGCATCTGAAATTCCCTTTCCTAAAAGATTTCTGTTGTACTCGGAGGCAGTTTCCACTCCAACTGCAACCTCTCCACTAACTCCGTTTCCAAACTCGTTTTGCATGAAATCCCATAATCGGTTCAGATAATCAGAATGCAGCATATCCGCGCGGGATTCTACAGATAAACAAGACACGTTTGGAAATGCTCTGACTGCTGTTTCCATCGCAATTCTCAGGGCCCTTTCCTCAATTGTCATTGGATTGAGAAGGCTGTCACTCATTGAAATAAATGAGACTTTTGTGACTGCACTAACATCCCCACCCTGGCTTTTGAAGTCCCTGATCGAACCTTCAACCTGGAGATTTGCCTCGCTGAAAGACAGAGGTGGCATATCGCCATCAAGACCCCCTACTCCACAGAATGTGCATCCGCCAGTTTCTTTTTTCCAACTGCACGTTCTTGTTCTAAGGGTTATGAAAAGTTCTATCCCGGGCACTCCAGCGATCCGCACTGACTTTGCAGATACTGGATGGGCAGTATTCCTAAACTTACAATTCATGAAATTATATTATTGGCAACTATTTAAAAAACCTTAGATGTTTCATTCCTCAATCTTCTCCGCCTCATAAACAAAGAATTTCATTTCCCTTGTATCTTTCCATTCATCAGGATAAAGCCCTGCCTTTTGGCATAGATGCGTGAGAAAATCCTCTTTTTTCTTCAATTCTTCCCATACGACTGGCAGAAAGGTTGCCCTTGCAAAACCTTTTTGGATAATTAACCCGTGCTTGTTCGGAATAAGTTTACTAAGAAGGTCGTCCTTGTCTGATACTTTAAGGGGTTTTGGTTCTGTGAGGATAGAGATTTCTATCCGCACGTTCGACAGCTCCTCGCGTTTGAGGGGAGGAAAACGCGGATCACCAAATGCTGAATGAAGCGCGTTTTCAACAACATCAAAAACAAGCGGGCGTTTTGCCTCAAGAGAACCGATGCATCCGCGGAGCGAGTTGTCCTTGCGCGCGTAAAGAGTAACAAAAACCGCACCGTCTTTTATGAGCCGCTCGCTCGGAACTTCGCTCGGCTTTATATCCAAACGCGTGCCGGATTTAAGATAATGCTCTATTGCGCGCCTTGCCAACTTGAGCAGGAATTCGCGTTCTGGTTTTGTGAAAGCCGAATCGGACATGGGGATCATGGAACAAAACGTTAGTGATGACTTTAATCCTTACGTTTCTCCAAGGCTAAAAATATCATATTTGCTTTTTCCACTCTTTTCGAGTTCCTGGTATATCTGTTCCAGAATGCCCTCTTTTATTTTTGCATAGCTCTCCCGTTCCAATTCGGCATTGCCGATCGCGTATCTTTTGTTTTTTGTATTGAAGCAGAACATCGAATTCTGGAGATTTTCGCAGTTATGGCAGAAATAAGAATCAGAACAGCTGTTGCAGCCATCCATTTCCATACATCTCTGAAGATTTACTGAGTTATAACTATTGATACAAAAGGCTGAATCAAAGACAGTATCCCCGCCAAATATGTGTTGTGAACTTCTTGGCCAAAAAGAATAAGCGCAAAATTTAGAGTATACGCTGCATACTGACCTATGGCAGTTAAACGCATCTATCGTTATGGTGCACTCAAAATTATTCGCATTTTGCCCATCCTGGATGTCTGTATTGAAAAATGCGATCTTTCCCAGGTTTTTACCGATGTTTTTGAAACTAATGCAGTTTACATCCTCGGCAGTTAGTTTTAAAGTTTGGCCTATTCCCTTTGCTTCATCCAAAGTTAAAAGACGATTCTTGGGTAAGTCGCAATAATTTCCATATCTTGCAAGAAATACGTCGCTTCCGCTTGCCGCGGATTTGCATCTTTCAAATCCTCTCACGTGTCTGGATAACCAAGATGCATATTCGTCAATGTTTTTTGATGGTCTTTTTTTGAATAGTATTTCAAAGGTCTTGACAAATTCCCCATCTATTTTTTTCTGGTCGACTGGTTGCTTAACTGCAACTTTTGAATTACTGGAAGGTAAACGTATCTCACCATCGCAATCCCGTACTATCTCAGTAAGAGAAGGTATTCTCTTTTCACGTTTTAACTCATCCACTATTTCAGAAATCAGTTTGGTTTTCAGTTCTGCATACTTATCTGGTGGCAATTGCAAATTTCCTATAGTGTATCGCGCATTGTCCAGGTTAAAGCAAAAAAAGCAATTTGAACTGTTTTTCAATCCATGCGAGTAATAGCAATCAGAGCAATCCTGGCTCATCCACAGTTCAAATGATCTTTTCACGCGCGTAAGTTCATGACATTTGATGCAGAAATCGCATTGACTGAAAGCATTTCCTCCAAAACCATATGAGTCCAACCTCGCAAGGGTGCAAAAAGCCATGTATTTTGAATTCCCGGAAAGAGTTGTATTATAGATGTAAAAACTGTCATTTATATTCGAGCTTTTTTGCACTTCCTTTGAATTGCCAAGTATGATATTTCCAGTATAAAAAATCCTATCTTGAATTGCCTCGATTATGCTATCAATATCCTTTATTTCGTTTATACTGAGTGGGTTGAACTTTTTTCCGATGTCTATTTCTTCAAGGCTTATCGACCGTGCAGAATCTGAATAGTCCGCCCTTGAATGAATGACTTCTTTTCCAGAAATACTAGATTTTTTTACTATTGGAGCATCAACCATTTCTGCAAGCCAATCGCTATAATCTTGGAGTTCACCTATCTCCTGTCCAAAAAGGACTCGACAAGCATCTTTCCAGGCTTTACTTAAGAGCGGGTCAAACATGAAATTCAACCATTATTTTTTGTACATATTGATAACCCACCAATCCTTTAGCACAGGCACTGTGAGCGTCTGAAGAACATACGCGCCAGCCGGGATAAGTGCATTTATCCATGGATTCGGGGCATTGATTGATACGAGGAATAGACTGACCACGACGTAGGTTGCTACCGCGAGCAGGCCGCGCCTTGCCCAGCTGGTTTCCCATGCTTTATCTGATTCAACGCGAACGTTTCGCTCTTTTATTTTTTGGATTTCCGCAATTACGCTAATGTCTGGCATGAATACACCTTGCCCTAAAACAACTTCTTGAAATACCCACCTTCTATATTCTTCTTTACATTGTACCAATGAAAAACTATTCCGTTGAACACTACGTACACGCCTACGGGCAGAAGCTGGACCGCGATAAATGCCCCACCCAAATTGAATTCTGCATCATTTTTTGGCTCTGTAAGCGGGATCATTGAACCAGTCAGAACAATCGTTTTGTCGCTTATCCTTTTTCCCAGATACGCCGCAGTCTCGGCCATGGTAAACGTCCCGTGGGTTATCAATATTCGGCTTTCCATGCATTTCTCGCATTCTTTTGCGATCAGTTCACGGTCCGAATCGGTTATTTCCCGGCTATCCTTTTTCATTAAAATTTTTCTTGTTACTTTAATCTCTTTGCTGATTTTTGCCTGTTCAAAAGCAGATGGAAGATAGGTTTCGCGCGATTTGTCAGTCACGGAATCCAAGTCAATATCATCTATTGTTCCGCCAGTTGAAAATATCGCGATTTCCATATCTACCCCTCCGATCCATATCTATTCTTCATAGAACGCATAGCAGCCATAACCAACTACGCGCATTTTATCCCCGGCTGTGTCCCCGGAATTCTTATACTCCAGAAATTTTCCCTTCCATCCTTTTAACTTTGCCAGATACATTAAAATTAAAATTGATGTTTTTCCGCACGCATCCCCACGTGTTTGCATTGTTGGTATGTCAATGGCCGGAACTACCTTGTTCGCAATTCCATCCAGCTCCACTGCCCGCTGATAGGGATTATAATGGCTCAAATCCGAGCTTGCAATGAAAAACGAATCGCTGCCCTTGTCAAAATTCTCTTCGATTGCCTTTGCAACTGCCGCAGAAGAAACATCTCCAGTTAAGAGCGGAATAATTGAGAAAGAATCTGGATCTTTCCCAAGGATTGTCTGAAGGAACGGCAACTGCACTTCAAGACAATGCTCAGGAGCATGCGCTGCGGGATTAAGGGAGATCAGACCACCACTTTTAAGACTGCCTCCGGCTGGCTTTGCACTTATCCTTCCAAGAGGTGTTTCCCAGGCATTCATTCCTGATTCCGCTAACCCATTGAAGTATGAATGATGTGAAGGGCCAAACAAAAAGATGTTTTTTGCATGTTGTGCATGCTGCGCAAGAAGTTTATATCCTACGGCTGCAACGGTCCCGGAATATATGTAACCCGCGTGCGGAACAACAAGACCGCGAAGTGCGCCGGAAATGGTTTCTTCCTTTGCCCTTTCCACGAATCCTTTTATCATGTCTTCAAGCTCTTCCGGATCATCAGGGTAAAACATTCCGGCGACTGCTGGAGGACGCAGAATGACTTCGGTTTCTTCCTCTCCTGATGGCTTCACTTTCATTTCCAAACACCCGGAATTCCTTCTCCGCAAAACCTGCATTTGCCGTCAATGACATTATTATTCGTTACAGTGAAACCAGCCCGGATTATTAATTCTTTCTTGCACTTCGGACAAACCGTTGTTTCATAATTTGAATAGCTGAAACCAAGATTTCCGCAATAGACATAATTTAAGCCAACGCTCCGCCCGATTTCCCTTGCACGCATCAGCGTCTCAGGTTTTGTAGACTCTGAGTCTTGCATCTTATAGTCCGGATGAAACGCGGTCACATGCCAAGGCATGCCTGCGTCTATCGCAGCGAGCCATTTTGCCTCATCTAGAAGTTCGTTTTCAGTATCATTCCAGCCTGGAACAAGAAGGGTCGTTATTTCAATCCACATTTTTGGATATTTCTTTTTTACATAAAGAATTGATTCTTTAACTGGCTCTAAATTTGCCTTGCACAATTTTCCATAGAAATTCTGGTTGAATGCCTTTAGGTCGATATTTGCAGCCGTTAGGTAAGGTGCGAGTGCATCCCAACATTCGCGCGATTCATAGCCATTTGTAACATAGATGAACCGCAACCCCTCCTTTTTCCCGAGCTTCATTATGTCAAGCGCGTATTCTGTGAATATTGTCGGTTCGTTGTAGGTGAATGAGATTGATTTGCATCCGCTTTCAATTGCGCGGCTCACGATTGTTTCCGGTGGCACGTACTCCAGCTTGTCGATAAGCCTCTGAAAATAATCTCTCCAGCCTTTTGGATCGCGGACTCGCGCTTCGGAAGGGGCTTGTGAAATGTCAAAATTCTGACAAAAATCGCATGCGAAATCACAACCAAACGTCCCGATGGAATAGCTTTTGCTCCCCGGAAGAAAATGAAACAATGGCTTTTTCTCAACAGGATCAACCCAGATTGCGCACGGCTTTCCATAGACTAAAAGTTTGAGCTTCCTGTCATCGTTTGCCCGCACTCCGCAGAATCCGGCCTGACCTTCCGGGATTTTGCAATATCTTGCGCAGGCAAGACAGGTTATGGTTCCATCCGGGTTCTTTTTGGCAAGCATCTCGGATTTCTGAGAAATCTGAGAGACTGGAACGGCAGTTTCCTGGATTTTGGATTTGGACAATCTATTTGTTGATGACATTCGTACCAAACAGGATTGAAAGTCATAATTTATATTCGTTTCTGAACATAGGATTGTAATCTAAATTCTGAGGAGATACAATGGAAAAAAGGTTGAAATTGAACTTGATGGAGCCTTAACCAAAAGAACTGTAACTGAAGTTTATAATGTAGTATCAGATATTATCCACGCAAACTATCCTGGATTTTGGGGGCAAGGTGTAGATATACAGGAAGGTGTGCATGTTTGGACGCACAAAACTGTTGGATCAAGCGATAGAATAGAATCAAGATTGGATCCAAGGACCAATAGACTTACGGTCACATATTCCGGACCAACTGTCCCGAATAATTTCAATAGCCAGACAATGATTAATGGATTGAACACACTGGGATTAACTGCGGTGGAGATTTCTTCAACAGAACGAGGATTAACCGCAACAGAAGTTTCTCAGGCTCAACCTGCAACCGAACCAGCTTCGCCGGAGATGGCTGAGATTAAGGTAAGAATCGCTGGCATGAGAGGTGATGAGGATGTATTAGATGCAGTACACATCACATTACTCGGTTTATTTATGGAATTTGATGAAAGCAGAATGGAATCAACTCCTACTGGTTTTACTTGCAGATACCTTGATCGCACTAGGGCAAGACGCAAAAGACGCGATATTGAAGTAACTTATACATCTGCGACTGGTGAACTTTCCGTTAGAGGAGAAAACGAATTGTTTGAAGTAAGTGGATTTCGTCAAGCAGTATTAGCAAGTGAGTTGGAGCATTATGGATTGGAAATCGCAGTTGAAGGCCAAAGAGCTAGTATGCCTGCGAGCTCAGCGCCTGCCAGACAAGAAGATACACGGATTGGTACAGTAACAGCGTTTGTTGCGGCACACATCAATTTACGTGACCTTGAATATGCAATAAACGTAATAATTCGTGTCGCTTTCCCTGAAGCAGGAGGGCGGATTACATTGGATGAGAACGAATCGTGTTTTACTTTCAACTATGTGGTTCCAGGTGGATATCCGATTGCTGTCAGTTACAATTCAGAAACTGGAAGGCTCTCCATCACAACCCTGCAAAGAAGATTAGATGAAACTGGATTTACAGATGCGAAATTGGGTTTTACGTTGAGATGGCATGGAATAGAGACTATTGATGGCCCGCGAGCTGCCGCACAGGCACAGATGGCAGCCCCCGCACAACCAGTACTGCAATCAGTGGAAACAAAAAAACTTGAGGTTAGACTTGGCAGAGTGCCCACAGATGCAGATGTTCATCTGATAGCCAAAAGATTCTTTGAGCAGCGATTTAATCTTCGGCAGGATGCGGATGGCAGATACAAATTCGTAAGCTATAATTACGAGGGAAACATCAGGTTGGATTCAGCTGCACGCAGGATTATAATAGAATTTCATGCCCGCATGCCAGGCGTGCGTTGCCCCACAATTGGTGAGATGGAAGCAGAACTGGTAAGGTCTTCAAAAACTTCAAGCATCACAATTCAAGTTAGAAAACAAGTTATCAATCCTGCAAATGTTGTTAATCTTATTAGTCATTTTTTCCCTAATCTTGCAGAGGCAGAACGAACCCGTGCACAAGACGAAACAAAAGGCGAAGTAGTAATAGTCAAATTCCGACCCAAGAATACAACGACCCCTCCAACTCTTAAAGTAATTTTCTATATGGGCACAGGGGAGGTAGCAATAGTCGGCTCGCAAGAACATATTGATGTAATTAATCTCCTGAGATATGATTCGATAACTGGTAGATCCGTAGACGGTAAAGAGGCTGCTCGAACATTATTATCTACACCTCCAAAAGTTCAGGAAAAACCTGGTCAAAGCGGCCAGCGAAGAGAGTCATGGCAAACGGAAATGGAAAGAAAACATCCAGATCCCATGACGATTAAACTGCCTGGACCTACGACACGGGATGATCTAGTTGCATTTTCGATGCATTTTCTATCTGGATTCTCACGTGAGGAAATGTGCACTGCCGGTGCGCGTGTATCCTGCTTATGGACAAAAGGTCTTGCCAGAGTTATGGCAGTTGCAGATATTGCAACCAAACGCCAAATTATGTTAGATCAATTGCCAGGGCATGCAAAAGAAATAGTCGTTCACTCGAATGACCCTAGCGTACTGGAACGAATCAGATCCGAAGGCGAAAAATTCACAGCAACCAGGGCAAGGCCAGGGCAACAGGCTCAGAAACCAGATACTACTTTCAGGCCGCCGCAGGTTCAGCAACCGCCACCTACCAATATTGGCGAGTATAAACGACAATTTAGCGGAGGTTCTGGAGGCATACAATAAAATCCGTTCTATTTTTTCCTTTCCCGAAATTTTTCATAATCCTTTTTCCATTTAGGGTAAAGCGCGGTTTCCAGGAAAGAAACGAATTCCGCAAAACAATTAATGGTTTTGGGATCGAGATTATGCTCAAGCGTGCATGCATCTATTTTTGCAATTTTATCAGGAACGCTGATTTCATGCAAAAGCCGGCGGAATATATCATGCTTGGATTTGACGCTTTTTGCAATTTCAAGCCCGCGTTCTGTGAGTTTTGCTCCCTTGTATGGCGCATATTGCACAAGACCTAGAACCCTGAGCCTTGCCAGCATTTCGGTTACGCTTGGCGGCTTTATCCCAAGTTCTTTGGCAATGTCTGTTGTGCCTGCATAGCCCTGCTCATCCGCGACAACATAGATTGCCTCAAGGTAATCCTCCACCTTTCGCGTGAATTCTTCAAAGCCAATATCGTGCTTGCCATTCATGAAGTGCATAAATGTTAGGATAACCTTAAATTGGTTTGGATTCACATACTGTTGCCGTGGGCCTTGAGCTTTGAGCCCTAAGCCAACGTTAATCTTTATTCGTAGCTCACTGCCCACGGATCCACTGCCCATGGCTATAATAGGATTTAGCTTCCCGCATGGCTTTCCTGTTTGTGCCTCTGGCGGACCATTTTCAGGTGCGGCCTTCGCGTCTCGCGCATACGGAAGCTGATGCCGTCATTGCCCACGTCAACATCAACATCGGTTTCGTGTTCCATTTCGCGTTCCAATTCGTCTGGAGGATCATCATGCTCCCCTTCTCCACCAGAGCCGCCATCTTCGGATTTTTCTTTATCACCGTCGCGATTCGTTCTTGATTTTTTAAGCCGCACACTACCGGTTTCGTACTCCTCTTTTGGTTTTCTGAAACGCCAGAAATTCCGCACGCGTGGTTGCGGATTATTGTCATTGGATGTTTCCCGCTCTGATACTCTGGGTATTGCAGCATCCTGGGATGTACTAAATCTTAAAATTTTAACTACGTTCATTAGGATTACCTAAATCTCTTTAGAGGTTTAGGAGTATTTATATGAGAACCGAAGTTAGGAAATGGAGAAAAACCGAACAAAGGGAAAGAAAATGCAGAAGCCGATCCATCCAGCTATAGCAAACCACGAAAGTAATGAGACTGTGCGACACAATCTTTCTACTGCCCCACATCGTGGTTTGCTATGTAGTGAGACAAGAAAGTTTCGCAAAACTTTCTTGGATCGCTATAAAGGACAACCTTCACGTTCTCACCAATCATTTCATCTTCACATATTCGTTTCCAGAAGCAGCATAAACGAGAGTCTTTATCTCTCCTACAAACGCACGTGCATTGGACATTACTTTGCCTGCCTGATCGGATTTTATCTCTCCTAGACCATACGACGCCTTTATCCGTTCCGTCTTTGCATCAGCCAAAGTATCCGAATATGTCTTGCTAAGCTGTTTGGCGTTCTTCAGGTAGGCAGTGTATTCCTTTGGAACCTTTTTGTTTATGTAGAACGCCTCGAAAGCAGCGATTGCGCATTCATGTGACCTGGCTTCAAGCCCAACCAAAAACAATGCCGCCATCGTGGCGTGGTACATTGAATAGTAAGCGCACACTATCTGCCAGTCGAAGAATTTGTTTTCTGCCATTTTTTGTGCAGCATGAAGATTATGCTCGGCTTTTTCCAGATGGGTTTTTGCAGCGTCAATATCCACACCCTGCTCAATAAGTCTTGGTGGTATTTCTGGCGTTCCTTCGAAACATCTTTCAAGCTTCATGGTTTTCCCTCCTTCAAGGCCAATTCCCAAAATCTAGTATAATTCTTAAGTATGGTCCTGTCTCTCCATATGCCCTTGTAGACTGGCTCCTTGTGCCATTGACTCTTGAGTTCCTTCATAGAAACAGAATGAATGCTTATCTTGATTCCGAATACTGCTTCTTTTTTTGAGATTATATCCTCGTTTGATTTTCCATCTACAACTAGAATGTCTACGTCGCTGCTTTCCCTTTCCTGGCTTCTTGCGGCAGAACCAAAAAGCAGGGCAAAACTGCATTCGAAAGAAATTTCTGTCAGCAGCATGGCAAGCTTGGATTTCTGGAGGAATAAATGTGTGCGCTCCTGCTCAAGAAGGGCGAGGACAGACATCGCATTCTCAGGAACAACTGAAAAGTATGTTTGTCTGCCCCTCTTTTTTTTCCTGAGTATGCCCGACCTGCAATAATGATTCAAATATGCAAAAACAGTCTCGTGGGAGATATCGAATCCCGTAGCGCTGATTTCACGTTCTATCTCCAGTCCGTATTTCTCGCCAAGCGGATCGAACTGGAATGGCCTGAGGCAGTAGAACATGCGCCAATTGGTTGAAAAGATGGAGTTTTTGTCTAAATCCATGATTAGTTATACCCTCGAACAGTTTTTAATTGTTGCTATAAAGACCATATAGTTGATATAACATATAGATTATAGTCATTTGCCCGTCTGGCAAAGCCAGGACTATGATTTGCTCATTCGGCCACCGCAGCCTAAAGGCAGCTGTTTCAAGGGCCGAAGAGCAAGGCTTTGACATCCATGATGTCAAATTTTGACGCGAAGCGCGTCAAAGCTTTTGAAAAACGCTCCTCCCAGCACTGAAGTGCAGGGTTTCCGCAAGCTGCGTTTTTCAAATGACAAAAAATATATGCAGGGAGCACATGCACAGACCGCCTCTGTGTTCTGAGCTTTACGTGAAAAAAGCGTAAGAACTCAGACCAAAAAGAAATGCAGGGGGAACATGATCAGACCACCTCTGAGTTCTGAATGGCTTGAATATAGCACGATAATGTCAATATCGACACTGAACTATAAGTAGATCTTCCGTCAGAGGTAATACCATGAAAAACGGAAGGTTGGAATTGTATGACTATCCGCGCAGGCTAGAATTAAGCCTGCAGCAGTTAAGTAAACAAAAGGGCATTGGAAAAGAAAACATCGAGGAGATCAAGGCATTTGCTAATATACGCTTGGCAAAAGGCTCTGGACACGGCCGGGTGGCAAAAGTCATATACTGCCTAAGGTTCCTGGCGATATGGCTTCAGAAACCATTTAAGGAAGCCACAAAGGACGACCTCATAAACTTGATCGGAAGCCTGGAAACAAAGGACTATGCAGAGCATACCAAATACGACTTCAAAATCGTTCTCAAAATGTTCTATAAATGGTTGAAAGGAAATGATGAGATTTTCCCTCCAGAGATACGGTGGCTTACTCCAAAGCTAAAGAATGAAAATCACAAACTACCCGAGCATTTGCTAACTGAAGACGAAGTTTTGAAAATGGCTGAAATGGCAACCACGCAAAGAGATCGCGCATTTATCACGGTTTTATACGAATCTGGTTGCAGAATAGGCGAAATATTAAGTTTGCGGATGAAAAATGTCAGCTTTGACCAATACGGAGCTGTGCTAAGAGTAACTGGCAAAACAGGCGATAGACGAGTTCGCATAATAATGGCTGCTCCAATCCTGACATCTTGGATTGACATCCATCCTGCAAGAAAAGATCCAGAAGCTGCTTTATGGCCCCAGTCTGCAACTAATTACTCGGACAAAAATAGATATCTCCGCTATGCCTCGATCTACGTGCTTGTCAAAACACTTGCTGAAAAGGCAGGGATACGGAAAAGAGTTCATCCTCATTTGTTTAGACATTCAAGAGCCACTGCGTTGGCAAACAAACTTACTGAAAGTCAGATGAAAGAACACTTTGGCTGGACGCAAGGCTCAGACATGGCTTCAACCTATGTTCATTTGTCAGGTCGGGATGTTGATAACGCGTTATTGCAGGTCTATTCATTGAAAGAAAAAACAGAAGAAAAAGAAGTTAAACTGAATATCAAAACTTGCTTACGTTGTAAAGAGAAAAACTCGCCAGTCCAATCATTCTGCGGTAAATGCGGAAACCCTCTTGATGAAAAAACATTGTTAATTGATCCGAACAAGAAACCAAATGAACTAATGAATATCCTTATTGAAGACGAAGAAGTCAAGAATTTGCTTCTCAAGAAAATAGTTGAGAAAGGATTGGATAAAACGTTTTTCTAGTTTTATCTCTCTATCTATTCAGTGTAGCCAATTCGCTTGATTTCGTATGTTCTAACGCTTAATCCGAGCGAAGTCGAGTGTTTTTCGTGTGTTTGCTTATAATGCAAGAATAGGTGTTAACTCTCTTTCTTTCTCACTCTCTCCATCAAGGAACGGAAAAACTAGCGACTTCGTGTGTTCTACGCCTTAATTCATTTGAAGTCGTGTGTTTGATCGTGTGCTCATGCTTTCACTCAGCACTCACACACACCAATATATGCGCCAGAACGCCGTTTCTTGCGTGTTGTGGATTCCAGATCGCCTAAGTTCGTGTGATTTTCGTGTGCTTGTTTATAACTTGAAAATAGGCGAAACACACGAAGTTTTAAGGGTCAAAAAACCGTGTGCACGAATAGAATTAACGAAATCATGTACACGAACTTTTACGGCTTTGGTATCAATATACTTCTGCACGAGTTTCTGAGTGAACTCAAGCGAATTAACGCCCGGATCGTTTGAAGTATGGAGAATTGTCATACTTGAAAAACAGAAAAATGTAGCCTTTCAGATGTTGAACTCGCAAGAGATACGCTTCAAGGGTATGGAACTCGCCATCCCTTTATATATTCTCGAAGAAGTTCGAGCAAAAACTAAGCTTATCGAATGAGAAAAAGTTGAAAATTTGCAAGATTTATGATAAACAAATTTAACGGTTAAATTAACCTAAAATAAGTAACATTTTCTGTTCTTTCGCACTTGCAATTGCCCGAATATTTCCATTAACAAAATTCTTACCGTCAAGTCCTTCTCTTTCCAAACCCATCAATGAAGCAAGACGTTCACGTACGTAGTCAACCATACCGATATTAAATCCGCCAACAACTTGTGCTTCTTTTAAGGCACCTTCGAAGTGTCCCTTTACGGAATTTTTTGCTTCAGGTGGACCGCATACAAGAATTGCAGATGTATTATCAAATTGGCCATAGTCTAAATGGAAATCCCTCAAAACATTAACTCTTGGTGCAAGATAATCATGCTGACCACGTACATCTGAAAAGAATTTGTAATCTGCCACTAGTACATATCCTTTGTGGGTTTTATTAAATTCTGCAAGTTGTCTGGCCGAAACAGTATCAGGTAAGAAGAATATACCCTGACAATCTTCACATCCGCTTCTCAGAACAAATTCTGCACTTGCAAAAATATTTTTGGGATCTGCTGGAAAAACTACAGAATAATCAGATCTAGAAACTCCCGAAATTTGCAAAATCGCTCGTTCTACCTGCCCCTTTATTCGTCTCAAAGCCCATTCAGCATAAATCGGTTCTCCAATATCTCGTTCTAGACCAAGTAATGGTCCAAATAATTTGTCTAACTCATAATGCGCTGTTTCTGTATAAAACCCAGCAGCGCTTAACTGGCCATTTCTAGTATCAAAGACGACTGCCTGATCTACTAAATCTTGAAATCGTGGTAGCGTATCCCAAGGTACACGACCAAATAAGCTGTCGTTATCAGAATGTCTGATAGTTATTACTGCGCCCTTGCCCGCTACTGCAGAAGTTGGCAAACCAAGTACAACCCCGGCAAACCCCCGGCCAGTTTCTGTACTTGTATATGCAAAACCAGAAATATCAGGTGAAAGGTACGTACCCTTATCCAATTCACGTAGGTGATTTGTTTCAACAACTTCTTGGGTCACATCTCGTACAAAAGCGGGTTCGATCATGACTGCAACGCCATGATCTAACTCTCTTTTTTGTCTAAAAGCATAAGCTCTTTGTGAAAATTCACTTGCAAGAACGGTTTTTATTGCTAGTTCGAGATTTGCTAAGTCTGTTTTTTTATTTCCAGTTTTCATATAAAAAACACTATCGTAAAATCCAGTTCCCGCAGCGTCTCCATGGGCCGATGAACGCACGACCATGGGGGTTTTTTCTGGAATACGATCTAGGATATACTCTAGAACTTCAACTTCCCTTTTGTTAAAAGGACTGTTGAGTGTAAGATTCCTAAGTGCCCTAAGATCTCTGGGTTTCTAATCGCTCGGTCTAAACCATTTCTGTTTCTATGATCTTCGAACAAACCCATTCTAAGAACAGTTCTTGGATCTTCGATAAAACCATTAGCTCTTATAATCGGACTTTTATCATAAAGCCAGTCTGCTTTTGCACCTGCAGAACCTGTTCCAAAATAAGTCCAGTTTGGATTTTCTGGGTCTTGATAAAACGACAACATTGGATTTGGTCTGACAAATTGTTTATGGCTGGTGTTACCTGCATGGTCGGCTCTATGTTCTCTTGATCTAGACATAGTTGTGTGCATTGAAGTATATTAGTGTTCAAAGGATTTAAAAATAAGCACCATGACTCGTTGGACTACTATTAATTAGGCAATCGTCTAACTCGCCTCAGGCCAGGGCTTAAATAGATCTTACGTCAGAACCTTCACTGACGGAAGGTAGTTCATGAGGTATTTCCTCACGAAAAACCCGAAGAACTCAGATGAAAACAAAATGCAGGGAGCAAGATTTGAACTTGCGAACGCACTAAGCGACAGGATTTCCGAAACCACAGACCTACTTAGAAGTCAAAAGGCTCCTTAAGTCCTGCGCATTTGACCAGGCTTTGCTATCCCTGCAGTAGTATGAATTTAGGATAGGTACGAATAAATACCTAAAGCAGGGATGACAAGATTTGAACATCAGTTCAAGCGGATTGCTATCCCTGCGAAGAATAATAAAAGATTAGACGCTGAACAAATTATAAAACCTTCGCCTTTTTTCCGTTGAATTCAATTGTTTCCTCAAACCTGACCCCGAATGATTTGCTCATTCGGCCACCGCAACCTAAAGGCAGCGGTTTCAAGGGCCGAAGAGCAAAGCTTTTGAAAAACGCTCCTCCCAGCACTGAAGTGCAGGGTTTCCGCAAGCTGCGTTTTTCAAATGAATTGAAATAAGCAGACGGTTCAATCGCCATCGTTGTTCCAACGAGCAGATCTTTGTATCTTTTGCTTAGTCGGGGGTATTCATGAACATCAAGTCCGATCCCATGACCTATTGAATGCGGCGGGAGTGGAAGACTATGCTTCGCGTATAATTTTTCAGTGAAAACCGCGAGATCTTTTCCTGAGACGAAATCTGGGAAATTATCTATAATATCCGCGAACATTTCCTGCATAACCAAATAGGTTTTCTCTGCTTTTGTACCGTGCTTAAGGAAAAAACACCTGGTTAAATCGCTGCAATAATGTTCGTATCGCACGCCATAATCCACCAAAACCATATCGTGCAACTTCGCATTATTCCCGGACTGGTAATGTGGGAATCTCGAATTTGAGCCGCTTGCAGTAATGGGTTCAAATGCAGGTTCTAAACCCAGTTCAAGCGTGCGGGTGAGAAGAAAGCTGCGCACGTCGCTTTCGGTCTTCATATGATGGATCCGAGATTCCAATTCTGAGAAAATCTTTTTTGAAAATTGAACTGCTTTTCGTATTTTTGATATTTCGTTTTTCCGCTTTTTAGCGCGA
This sequence comes from Microcaldota archaeon, assembly GCA_038046805.1. Classification (GTDB taxonomy): domain Archaea; phylum Micrarchaeota; class Micrarchaeia; order Anstonellales; family Bilamarchaeaceae; genus UBA10214. Next base: position 163,690 of record JBBSVO010000006.1, on the reverse strand, counting down.
ACGAGCAAAAACTGCTCGGAATAGTCCTTCAAACGCGCTAGTTTTGACAGTTTTTTATAAGCCGAAACCGGAAGAGAACGGAAGTCTGTTCCGAGCATTCTGATTTGTTTTTTCCGTATAAACTTTCCTAAAACCTCGGAAACATTCGAATAAGCGATAACCCGTCCGGAAAACAATCTTCTGGCAAGCGTGAAATTAAGCTTCGGAACAAAAAGAACCCGGGGATTTGAAAGAAAAAATGAGTGGTCTAGATCAACTCCGGAAGAATAGAAAAAATTTGAATCAAAATGCTCCCCACGGTAAAGCAAAATTGGCATTTTGGCATTTCCTTTGCTCTCAGCCATTAAATAACCTCGAATTCATAAGTTTTGTTTTTGCATTCAAGAACTATTTTTGCAGTATGGGACGATGCTGGATAAGTGAATTCCAGTGTTTCTCCGTTCTTTATGTTCCTGCGGACAAATGAAATATGCTGCGCTTTTCCGATTTTATCCAGAATAACCAAATAATCTATGTCCCTCTTTGCCTCAATGTTCAAGGTGTTTTTACCGCGAGAGATATTATTATTGAATGAGATGGGCGACTCGGTTAACTTCCAGATTGAGTAAAGCGCAAGTGCGATGATTATCGTGCCAATGAAGATTTCAAGCAACATTTGTGTAAACACCAACCGCAGTAGATTATGCAAACTTTATACAATACCTATCTTGCTCCGTGATTTCATTGAGATTATCTTAGCCCCAATCTTTTTTGCCCGTTTTTTTAATTCCACGTCGTTTGTGCAGATGATCGAACCTTTGGAATGCACGAGATGGACGATCCAGTCATCCACGCTGCCAATTGAATGATGAACTGAAAGCTTATGCGCCAGCTTGTTCGCGTCAACAAGCTTGAGTGCAAATTTGGCTGCCATTCCCTGTGAACCGCGTACCTTGGATATTTTTTTTAATTCCGCAATAACGCCCGTAGGGACGATGAAATGAACCCTTGAATCCAACAGGCGCTCAATCTCGGAGAGAACGTCTATTCTGTACTGATAAGGCACGAGAAGGAAATTTGTATCGAGTATAACATCCTGAACAGGCATAAATACACCAATGAATCAATGTTGATGTCCAGATTCATGTTTAAAAATGTTCCTTCACAATAATGGATGTTACAAAATCTAATTATATGAGGTGTTTTTGATGAACTATGCAACTGTAAGGCAAAAATTAAGAGAAGGCGCTTCCAAAGGGTGGGCAGCATTCAAGGCAGAACTTGGAGGTCTTGGGTTGGAAGTTGGGAAAATTGCTTCCCAAAAATCAGGAAAAGCTCTTGGGGCTGCAGTAGGACTTGCATTATCAGGAGCAACTCTTGCAGCATGCCCTGATTCTTCGTCAACCGCTGACAAGCCGAAATGCGAGGGAGAATTATGCATTGCAGATGTTAATGGCGGAGGGTTTACCCAGGGAGATGCAGTTGCAAAGGATTGTAAAGGAGATCAATGCTCTACAAATCCAAGGGCAGGAGTTGATGTTTATTTGGATGTTGTTTCTGGAAAGGATGGTTCAGCAGCAACTGGAGATGGAAACGCACCGCCAAAACCCGATTCGAAATCAGATGCAAAACCATCTCAGACCGGGGATGGAGTTGTTTCTGATGAAGAGACTACAACTCCACCACAGGTAGATACTACCGAGGGTGGGACGGATGGCGGAAAACCACCACAGGGAGCGGATACTTCGTACCCGCCACAAACTGTAGATGGCGAACAATATGTAGGAGCAGACACCTCAACACCAATAGAGACGTCGCAGCCTCCGGTGGTTGAAGAGGAATGCGGCGGAAGCATGATTACGAAAATGTATCAGATAAAGGTCGGGCCGGATGCAACAGATGCCGCAGTTTATGTTGAAGGAACCCTTGAATACAATGGAGTCGCATATAAAATATCCGCGATTGATGAAAATCCGGATGGAACCGTGACTATTCACCTTGAGGGTACTCAGGATGAACTGAAAACACAACTTTTCGGGACGTACGAGGTAAAGAATGAGTTTGAGGGAACCGCGACTTATACGCAAAAGGGTGTACTGGAAGCGTTTGGTACAACTATGGGCGCAGTTCCGCAACGATTGGTTTTTGATGAAAAGGACTGCAGTTCAGAGCACGAATTTTACGGAGTGATGACAGGTGCTGCAGTTTTCGTGAGCCTGGATTGTGAACAGCAAGCAGATGGAGCATATAAGGCAACCCGGGATGAAAACGGAAACCTGATGATGAAGTTTGATGCGATAGATGGCGCAAGCTGGGTTTGGGGCAGCGCATCACTTGCGGAGAATTATGTTATCAGCACTGGAACAGAGGTTATCTTTGTAACTGTTCTTGTTGGTTCTCCGGTTCATGGAAATCCGAATTGCAAGGTTCCAAAGGCAGGGGTAGAGCTGACATATGCAAATAACGATTATACCTGGGTACTCGCAGAAGGTACAAGCACTGGAATACCGACAACTGATGGGAAAACTGTGACCGTATCAGTTCTTCACGCGATACCAAAAGAAGGCGTGGTGGCAGATACGGGGGTTCCTACGGAATATGTCGGATGCGCGACATTGGTTGTAAGCACTCCAAAGGGAGATGCTGCACAAACGCAATGCAGCTTTGATGAAGGCGCATTCAGCATGAGTTGGGGACCATACGCTGGAACCGTAACTGCAACAGTGCCATTCACGAAAGTTGAGCCAGGGCCAGATGCGAAAAAATAAAACGAAATATATGGTGAAGCCATGATGCGTGGACAAGTTGCAACGGGAACTACAGCGTTTGCTGAGAGGAAGATAGCTAGACCATTCGCAACCTGCAGGAAATTGATGTATGAGCCCGTTGGCGCATTGATTTCGGTTGTAGGGGTTTCGCAGATTCCGAAACACGATGATGGCGGGCTACCATCCGGACTGGTTAGCGCGATTGGGAGAAGTGCCGGAATGTCAAAGGCTTTTTTGTACGAGGCGCCGAGAAAAGATAAAACTCTGGAAATAATAATGGACAGTGGGAGATTCGCTTGTCCGCATATCCAGCAAAGCACAGATTGCAGCCACAGATTCACGCTCAATAAAGACCTGCGTGTGGATGTAATGGAATATCTTGGCATAGGCCTGACAAGCGGAGTTGTCACGGGTCTTATGATAGATCTATTGTATGTACAACACACACAACTACAAAGCCAGACAGACCCTGGCTTATTGATCGTTGGTTCTATGGTTATCGGTGCTGTTGCAGGCGGAATTTTTGGGAATTGGATTGGTCGAAGAAAGGAAACGAGAGTTAATGCCAGAGTGCACGTTAATGAAATGATTAGAACTGCAGCTCTGTTAGATTGGAAACCGATCCTTTGCGTTTATACCAAAGGTATGGCAGATGCCGTTGTAAACGAACTTCTTGCAAGAGGGGCAGTTATGGCAGACGAGAATATGGAAGCAAGAGCAATGGAAGCTGCAAGACCGCAGGCGGCAGTAGCGAGCGGATGATTTGCTAGTTTCGCGCGGAACTCAAAACGCGAGACGATCCTCGACTCAGTAAGACAATTACTTTACCCCCAGCACTCCCTTCGCTTTCTCAAAATCAGCTTCTGAAGGCTTTACGGCAACCTCTGTGAAATCGCTTGCCTTGCTGACGATGTATAAGCTTTCAAGATTAACAGATTTATTCGCAAGTTTTCTCGTAATCTTGGCAAGCTCTCCCGGCCTGTTTACAAGCCTCAGGACAATCACATCTTCAGAACGTGCGGTTACATCCGGAACTTTTGAAAGAGCTTTCATCGTAGTATTAACATCGTTGGTCAAAAGACGAAAGACAGCCCGGTCATTTTTCTCATATGCAGAAATAGCTTCTATATTTACCCCGACATTTCCCAATGCCTCGGAAACAACTGCCAATGAGCCCAGTGCGTTCTTTGCTATAATAGTTATTTCTTTCATTGTATCCCCCTACTTAATTTGTAACGCAAGCTTTAATATTGTGCGTCAGGAAATCAAAACAGGTCAAAAAAAACAGCTGGTTGAATGGTCACAAAAAAGGAAGTTCTAAATGCACTGAAACATGTTATGGACCCCGAACTGGGAGTGGATATTGTCAGCCTGGGCCTTATTTATGATGTTTTGATAGAAAAAACTGTACAGACCTCGCGCAAGGGCGGAAAAAATGAAAATACCAAAAACGTCCATGTAAAAATGACGTTCACTACACCCGCATGTCCGCTTTTGAGTTATATCCTAAGTGATTGCGAGGAGAAGACCAAAAAGCTTAAGGGCGTCAAAGACGTCGTAGTAGAGGTTGTCTGGGAACCGAGATGGACGCCAGACTTAATGAGCGAAGAAGCAAAAATAAAGTTGGGGATGGTTTGAATGGTGAGATCATAAGGGCAACATTTTACGGCGGAGCTGAAGAAGTCGGAAGAAGCGCGATATTGCTGGAGGAAACCGGACAGGCTCACGGCCACGGAGGAAGGGGCAAACCCAAAAGCATGCTGCTTGACTGCGGAATAAAACTTGGAGAAGTGACCCAATACCCTGCGCTTTCAGATAATGACATAAAAAACATTCAGGGAATCGTGATAACCCACGCACATCTGGACCATTCTGGATATCTCCCGCATATTTACGCTGCCAAGGCAAAACCAACAGTATACGCAACAAAACCAACGCGAGACCTTGCCGGAGTTCTGTTATCAGATTATCGCAGAATACAAAAGGAAAAATTATTCAAACAACAGGACGTGGATAATGCGCTTCAGCAGATGAACATGGTTGAGTATCATGAGCCTACGCAAGGACCATTTGAATTTACATTACATAATGCAGGGCACATACTAGGAAGTGCAATGGTCAGAATAAACGAAAAAGGCGGAATACTTTATACCGGAGATATTTGCACGCGCAATACCAGAATACTGGATGGGTGTGAGCAGGGATTAAGTGCGGAAACCCTGATTATGGAAACCACATATGCCGGAAAACATGATGTTTTGCCAACCATGAAGGAATCCGCGAAAAAGCTTGTTGGGGAGATAAACAAAACGCTGAATGAAGGCGGGCACGTGATAGTTCCTTCGTTCGCAGTTGGAAGGGCGCAGGAGATTTTGCTTTTATTAGACGATTACATGCGCTCTGGAGCGCTCGGAAAAACAAAAATATACATTGATGGGATGATCGGAAAGGCAATGCGAATATACAGGCACAACGCGTACTACGCCAATGATGACATAAAGAAAAGAATCCTGATGAGCGAAGACGACCCGTTCAACAGCCCGTTCTTTTTCCACCCGAAATCAAAGGAACGGGAGGACGTATTGGCAGAGCCGGCGATAATAGTCACTACCTCAGGTATGCTCAGCGGCGGTCCGGCATTATTTTACATAGAGAAATTAGCAGGAAACCCTAAAAACAAGTTGATATTTGTCGGATATCAGGCAGAGGGAACGCGCGGAAGGGCGCTTCTCAATGGCCAGAAAAGAATGCGGCTTGGCAGGGGCAGGGAAAGAAGAAGACATGGAGAGAAAGAAGCATCAAAAACGAACGTGGGCGGCATTAAACCAGAACCTGACGAGGAAGACGAATTCCGAGGCCAGGGAGAAAAAGAGATTGAGATAAACATGAAAGTTGCTGAAGTTCGCATCTCAGGGCATGCAGACCACGACGACCTTGTCCGGTTTGTCAAGGGAATAAAAAGGCTTAAGCGGATTTTCCTTGTGCATGGAGAGAAAAGCTCGGAATTCAAGGATGAAATTGAGCGGAAATATGAGATTATTGTTCCGAGATTGACCGAGACGCACGGGATAATATAAACAGGATATTCATACCAGAACGTATGGACGGTGAGATGAATGGATGAAACAGATTTTATATTCTCAAAAATCACGGAAAAACTATTTGATGATGCGGTCGTTTCCGTAATGAAAAATATTGAAAAAAAGAGCTGGGCGATATTCGCGGTTTACGATATCCGGGAAAGGCTCGCGGCAAAGGGATTTTCGCACGGCAATATGAAGATAATCGAATTCTGCTCTGCGAAAAACGCGGATATGGTATTGACGAAAAATCCGTTCATCTCCATTTGCATGCCGTGCAGAATTTCGGTTTTTGAGACTGATGGGAAAACGATAATTTCCTCTATGAAACCACTGGCGATGGGTTCTTTTTTCAAAGGAATAGAAAAAACAGATATTGAAGAAGTGGATATTGGGATTAAGGAGATAATAGATAATGCCATTTAAACGTAATCATGGCAGAACATTCCGCCAAGCATCAGGTCCGCAGTGCATTTGTATTTCTTCCCTGTTTTTGTTCCGGTTGCGGTAACTGAAAGGATTGTCGTGTAGTTTCCTCCAACGAGCGGAGCGGATGTAACTATCGCCTTTGACTCATTGATGGCGTGCTCGGTAATGCTGAAATCAGTTGTTGAAACATCCCAGTTTACATTAGAGCAGTCCTCAGTTGTTCCATTCTTAATATCCAAAATACATGACAGGTCAAAATCGCGTTGCTCACCTGGTTTTGCAAGCCAGAAATATGGCTTCAAGGCGCATGCTTCAAAGAATTCGGTTGCGTTTGTAAGATTTGTCAGATTGGTTATGTTTGCACCTGAACCGACAAGAGTAATGTTCGCGGAACATGAATACGGAAACAACTTGTTTACATCCGCGGATACTGAAAAGGTAATGTTGCCCCCGTAATTTACAGTCATTAACGCACCGCGGTCCTCCTGTGCATCCCACACATAAAGACCGCCTGGAAGGCTTGTGCCCCATGCAACATTGTCGCATGATACCGGAAGCCCGATTTCATCGTAACAATTCAAATCCATGTCAAAACTGACGTTAGGCACAACCAAAAACGGTGCGGTAATCCTGCAAAATTCCCTGAACCCCGTGGTTCCGTTGGTTATGTTAGTCAGGTTAGTAATATTGGTAAGATTGGTTAGGTTTGTCAAGTTGGTTAGATTAGTCAGATTGGTTAGGTTTGTGAGGTTGGTTAAGTTCGTAAGGTTGGTTAGATTTGTCAAGTTGGTTAAATTAGTCAAATTAGTTAGGTTGGTTAGGTTTGTGAGGTTGGTTAAGTTTCCTGGTGGAAGCACGGGCGTATCCACGAGAACCGCGGCAGTACATAGTGCATCATTGTTCCAATTTACATCAACCTCGCCCAAAGTTCCCGGTGGAGAAGTGAAATTAAATATCGCAAATTGGTGACCAAAGGAGATTAGTTTGGCATCGATGCTCCTTGCGGTCCAGGTTATATTAAAACAGGGCGCAGGTGCAAAATTTGTCATGCACGCAACAGAGAAACTAGTGGACGCGTTTTGGGTAACGGTAACCCCGGACGGAGCGATTGCACACGTGTTCCGCACTGTTGGTTGTGCTGGTTCAGTAACTTCAAGTGCGGCACTGCATGAAAAAGATTTATTCTTTGATGAAACCGAAAGGGTTCCTATACCAAATGATTGGGTGAGGACATCAATAGTTGCAATTTGCTTTGATACCTCATATTTCTCTACAGAACCAACACCATTAGGAATGGAAATACCCATGCCGGAAAATTCAGGACAGGTAGTAACTGTTTTGTTTGCATAACACACAAGCGAATAGGATGTATAAACGCCTTGGCCTTCTATTGATTGGGAATCCGGGGAAATTGCACAGGAATCAATTTGTGGCGTTACCGGCGTCTCGTTTGCCGGTGGAGGTGGCACCTCTGCGGCTATAACCACGTTTGTGGAACAGATTGTTGCCTGATTAAATGGAAGCGCGGATACGGCACCAAGAGTTCCTGGTTGCCCGGAAATAGTGAAAATAGCCATATTATTGAGTAACAGATTTGCCTTTGCTTCAAGAGCAGGTACGGCTCCCCAGGAAACATCAGTGCATGGAATTGATTTGCTGTTGTTGAAGCATTCTACTAAAAATGTCTGTGGTTTGTTCTGAGTTACAAGAGGATTATCCGGAGTAACATCGCAGGAATAAACTGTAGGAGTTTGATTTGGCGGAGGTGTTGGCGGAGATTTTACAGTAATGTCTGCCTCGCACAATGGGGGCCCTGATTTGCTTGTTGAAACCTGAAGCTTTCCATTTCCAAGCGCAGTACTTGTGACATTGATAAGTGTGGATGATTTTCCTTTAACAGAATAGCTACTGATTGTTCCAACGCCATTTGTAACCGTAAGGCCTGCTGCAGATGCAGTAGATTCGCACAAAGTCGGATTTCCGTCAGAATAACAAAGCATTGTGAATTCCATGTTTTTTCCAAGGCCCTCAACTGTCTGGGGTGAAGGAGAAATTGCACAGGTCTTTACAGGCTCTACGGGTGGAGGAGGCTGAGTTGGCTTTTCAACAACAACATCTGCACTGCAAACCATTCCTTTTTTGTCGCTTACTGCGATTGAACCGCTGCCTTCTGATTTGGAAGTAACCTGTATTTTTGCCTGACCAGAACCTAATTTGGAATAGCTGTCAAAAGAAACAAGACTGCTTGTAGTGACTGTAATTTCGTTGCTGTTCGGACATGGAACTGCAACTGCATCCTGAAGACACGTGAGAGTGTATTCCGCGGAATTTCCTGTTCCGTTTATTGTTTGGGTGGATGGTGCAAGCACGCAGTCTTTCTTTTTCTGTGGCGGAGGAACATCAACCTTGGGCACAGTAACATTAGCATAACAGATGAAGAACGGGAATGAATTTATTGCGACAACGGCACCGCTTCCGGAATCAAGAGCTTTTACAATGGTTGTTCCGGTTGTCGGCTCGTATAATAAAAGGCTTACAATATCGCTTGGATCAGCAGTCACGGAAATGTCTTTCGGACATGCAATGGGAGCATTGTTTTGATCAGTACAGGAAAGAGTGAAATAATCCGTTGCATCCTTGTTTATTGTTTTTGAAGTAGGATCGAATTTGCAGTTATCCGCCTGATTCAACGGGGTTATCTGATAGTCAAATGACAAGTCAACTGTTTCGTAGGTATCTTTTCCAACGCAGGTTTTTTCAGTTGCAGAAACCTTGAGTTTGAAATTAACTTTTGCATTATCTGGAATCGTATTTGGCGCAGTAATTGTTAGGATAACTGTTCCCTCCTCACCCGGGGCGATTTCCTTGTTATAGCTGTTCTGGATTGGAGAACCGAATGGATTGAACGGATTTACCGCACTGACAGGTCCTGGACCAATAGTAAAACCAGGGCTCGACGCACCAAGCATTATGCTTGATGCCTTTACTGGAACATCGCCCGTATTTTTAACCAGGATATATACATTGGTTGTCCCCCCTGGCGAAATAAGAATATTTGAAGTAGTTGGATAGGATTTTGTAGCTGTTGCGGAAAATTGCGTATTTAGAACAGTTACCGACAGTGACGCAGTGGTGTCACTCAAACTCGGAACCCATGGATTCTCTTTAAACAGATATACTCTGAAAAATTTATCATCATCCGGATACTTTTTTACTGCACCGACACATTCAAGACCAGATAATTTGGATGAGACAGAGTGAGCCCCTTCTCCAAGTGCAATGCTCTGCGATGAAGTACTGGCCAAAGACTGTGTCGTCATCGTGGCGCCATCAACAACAATTGATGACGCGCCTTTGCAGAAGAGATTGACTCCGCCTTTTTTGTTTTCATATATCTTTCCTGTTGTTGCCTCAACAAAGTATTTTGCAATTTTTTGGTCATAGAAATCCGTCAAAACATTTGATGATGAAGAAAGATAAAAACCAAGAGACAAAACACTCGCGTAAGATGAATCGCTTAAAAATTCCGCATTTTTATTCTCGTTTATAGTACTGTACGAAATTGGGAGATAAGGACATTGGGTTTTACTACTCGAACCAGTAAGCGGCCAACAGGATTCGGTATTACCAAGAGGATAATATGAAACCACATAAAAATTGGATTTGTCTTTCGGCCAGTTTATATTTACCTTTGGTGAAACATAAAATTTCCCAGGACAATATTCTCCAGATGGGAGCTGAAGGCCTAATGACGTAACCTCGACATTGTTGGAAATACCTATATCTGTTTTCAGATAAACATCAGTTACTCCTGGAGAATTATAGAAAGTATAAGAGGAATAAGTCTTATCTACGCCAAAAGAGCTGAGGGGAAAAAAGGCAATAAGTAGCAGTAGAGGTAGAACGAAGCGCCACGTTCCAGCGACATATGAAACCATATAGATCAGTTATCCTGAGACAAGAATGTTATCCTGTCTCAATCGATGTCATGAACGGCGAACCGTTCATGAATATTGTCAGTTGATTGAACACTCGGATTTGCGCCCTTAGAAACGAACAACTAAGTTAGCCCAGCCACCAGCTTCAAGATACGGATTTTTGGATTTGGGTGATGGAAATTGAGTTACAAAACCGCTTAATTCTCCCTCAAACGGCCCATAGATTGGAAATCTTACTCCTGCAGCGCCACCATAGAAAGATTTTCGTATATCGTCTCTGCCCAATTTGCCTGAAATGGAAATACAGACTCTCTCTCCCGGGCGTGCCAATAAAGTAACTTTTCCGTCAATTCCGTTCTGAAGCATCCCCCAGCCAGCTTCGAGATCAACTGAAAGTAACCTTGCCAGCGGAACTTTTCCAACTGGCCCTAGCTCTTTACCCCCTCTTAATTCAATGTCCCAAAAATCCTTTTCTCCGGTAGTTCCACGCTTAAATTTAATTTCCCTAAAGTCTAACAAATAAGGAACTCCGATAAGACCCGCACCACCAGCAGTATACTGTGCGAGAGGTGTAATGGAAATAGACTGCTCATATGCATCCACATGAACCTTAAGGACTGAAGCTACGGCTCCGACTCCAACCGCACCAGCAACATCCAGTGTTCCCTTTTCATACCATGCGTCTGTCAGTTCTTTTGACTTTTTTGTAGTGGTGACTACCGGCTCTTTTCCAGGCCTTCTCTCAGTCTTCACCATATTGTACTTTAACATTGAATCTGAATAACCAACACCTACTGCCAAAATAACAACATAAAGAGGATTGCTCTCTGTACGGGTATTTAATTTGCGCCAAAGTTTGTACTCCTGCTCATCAAATTTGAGGATTATTCCTGCGCCCCAACGATATAAGGTAATGCTCTCGCGATCCGACCTTTCCTCGATAGAAACGCCTTGTTCTTTTACCTTACCAAGATATTGTTTCATTGCATTGCCTTCTGGAAGCAGTTTCATCGCCTCATCAACATTTCCTTTTTTGAGTTCAGAAACAAATTTAGAAAAGGTATCTGCCCCAAGTTCTTTTTTTAGCTGATCTGACCCGGCGAATTGATTTGCCAGCCACACAGTCTCTCGTGGACCGGCGAGTCCGGCTTGAACCCTTAAAACAGCATTACTAAGTTTTTGTGCGGTCTCGATGTCTCCTTTGTCGCTAATCAGATTATAACCAAAATACCCTCCAAGCTCTGCAGGAACGATTGGAGCCAAAGTAAATGAGGTTCCCTTATCAGTAGTTGGTTTTATTGCACCCTGAATAATTGGTTCATAATGGAGTATCTTTTCTAAATCTCTTCCAAATTGAGCAGCTGCATCTGTCCCGGTCAAAAGAGAGTAACGATATGGATCAAGTTCGCTAACCACTCCTCCTGCAGCCGCAGCGCCTTCCCTTGCACCAGCAGGTGTTGGCCTGGAAAGCGGAATTAAAATAGACCGTGCATATGCACGGGTATTTTCACTGACGTTTGAATCGCTTATAATCGGACGTAATGTCTTTCCAATGAAACTCGCACTGTTCTCATCAAGGTTACCTGAAGTGGACATGCGCTTAACAACTTCGCTAAGGATAGTAAGCTGTCTTCCAAGCTCCCTGGCAGAAAGAGATTTGTATTCCAGAAGTGGCCTTAACGCATTCGCCAACTCTAACTGTACAGAAGCAAGATCATCTCTTTGTTTAAATTTTGGTTCAGGCATAGTATCACTTCGTCAAATCTTTTATCGTACCATTCCCAATAATAAACGAACCCGGGTAAATATTTCCGTTTTTATCTGGTCTTGATGGTGTTCCGTAATTGGGAAGGAAAAATGTGTTGTTATTTGACTGGACAGAATACAACCTACTTACAACTGCTGGATCCATTTCCCAAGGTTGTTTTTCAGGAACAACCCAGGGGTGGATCTCTTTTTTGTCTTTATCAATGTGTGTCATAAATTGAACATTTTCAAGTATAGGGCTATCCCCAATAATTGCTGTATCCTTCTCATAGGTTACTGGGAATATTTTGCCACGGTCCATATCCAAAAAGCCAGTGTAGAATATATTTTTATCCTGCCTTTCCTTCCTATTCGGATTAATGATGAACCAACCCATATTTCCATCTGTACCTGGGATCGTATCACGTGCAAGCATCAGCCCATAATACATAAAAAGTGCTTGATCGCGAGTAAGGCCCTGGGATTTGAGATATGCTGCTTCGGTAAGCTTATCGCCTCCTTTAGAGAAGAAATGGAGATTCAATTCATAAGTTGATCCTTCCCCTCGTTTGGTAGTTACATCTCTCTTTTCCTTAAAAACCGCTACATCTGCGACATGGAGAGGTTCGGCTTCCAAGCGATTCTTTCTTGGGTCCTTATCCGGCCCCCTTGCCAGAGATGGTTCGGTCATCACGAACATCCATGCCATAAGCGTAATCGGCCCGAGCTTTCCATCAACCGGATTAACTTCCGATGCAACCTTCTTTGTTGCACGGCTCTTTAGGTATGGGTAAATCTTTCCGCTCCTGCTGTACCCTTTCGGCGGCTTTTCTGCCATGAAATTTTCATTTGCGTAATTCAGGATTTCCGTGAGCTTTGAAACTGCACCTTCTTTTCCAAGCCCCATTACTTTTCTGTTCTCCCATTCCTGAAGAATTGCGAAAACTTCCTGCGCGCCGGATTTGGTTCTTGCTCTTTTCAGAATATCTTCCGCATCCTTTAACGGCTTTATCGTCTTTCCGTTTAATTTCGCGTAGATTCCGGTGAAATCCATCAGTCCTTCCTGCTGAAGCCTGTACATTAAGTAAACCGAAAGAACCTGTATATGTACTGCTGAAGTGGCCTGACCTTCCATTGCATAGGAAAGAAGCAATTTTGCAAACGGTTCTGGATTACCTTCTAAGTACGAGGAGATTGCAGATTCCATCGCGGATTTATGCTCTTTAAAAATCATGGCGCGGGTTCCGGCAATCATTGTACCAAGAACTTCATAATCGTCTGGATTCTCTGTGGGCTCTGCAAGGTATTTTCGTTTATCTTCTGCTGAAAAGTCCTTTACAAAATCAAGTGGCGTAATAAGCCTTGAGAATCTTGTTCCTTTGGGAATACGATATTCATCGCGTGACTTGCCAAGTGAAAGATAATTCGTGTTGCTCATGCCGCCATTGGCATAAACAAAAGACTGGACTTCCCCAGTAACTATGTTGGAAACAAATGACTTCGTCATTATCATCGCAATCGCATCTGCCTCTGAATTAGATGCACCTGCAGATTTTAGATTTTGTAGAACCGCACTCGAAATCGTTACCGAAGATGGATCAAAAAACCCTGCAGGAATATCATACCTGTAAATCCGTGCGCCTCCGTGCGCCTTTACGAAAAGAAGCATGCTGCCGTCATCGCTTTGTTTTTGATAGACGACGTGATATGCAGATGTGTATTTCCGCGCTTCCGGCGCTTCTGCAAAAGTGCGGTTCAATTCAATCAATTGCCCGGGAGTATAGCTTCCGGTGAATGATTTGGCGACATCCTGAACTGAAACTGCTTTGCGGGATAATGAAACGATGGGGGTGGAAACTGCTGGCGCAACTATTGGTGCGGCTGGTGCGGGAGTTGGTGGTGCCAGTGTTCTTCTCCTCTCTGCTTCGGCTGCTAATTGTCGTTGTCGTTCTGCCTCTCTTTGAGCGGAAACTTCCGATGGGGGAATAGTTGGAGGAAGACTCGATTCCGTTCTTGATGTTGAGACAGCTGGAGCGATCTCTGCGCGAGAACGGGACTGTGCTTCTGCGGCCAGCTTAACGAGTTCAGCTCTGCGTGCGATTAACTGGGGTTGCACATATGTTTCGAGTTCTTTTATATCCGCTCCGGTAATGCCACCAGTCGTTTTAACCAGATGTCGCATGCTTCTTGTGAGAATGAGCCTTACAACCGAATCAGGAGTAGCACCAGAAATCTCGGAATAGTTACCTGTTGAAATAAACATTTGTAAGTCTCCTTTAATCAAGTTCATAACTTCCGGCTTCAGCCTCTCTGGATTCGTTGTAGTGACAACAACCTCATTAAGCCTGCGCACAAGCTCGCTTGCGGCAAAACTGGAAAGTTCTTTCATATCGTTCTGGGAAACAAAATCTTTTCCTAGATTCTTTTGACGCAAAACTTCGTTAATTACTTTGGACGGGCTTGCACCCTGGCCGGACTTGTCAAACTTCACCCGATTCACGACTTTCGTTACTTCGTTTTTGAGGTCTTCTAACTCATACATAACCGCTGGTGACACGTCCTGCGTGTGAGCCGTGATTTCGTTCGATGCATATAATTCAAGTCCTTCCCTGAGCGCGAAATTCAATGGAACTGTGATTTTCCGCTGTTCCAGAATATGGTCAACAACATCGCTTGCTTCACCCCATGTTGCCAGATTTGTACTGTCTAAAGAATTGACAAATTGGCGAATATCTGCGTTTAATTCCTGTTCGGTTGGAAACACTGGGGCTTGCACCGGTTCGCTTACTTTGGAGAGACGCGCCTCTTTGGCAGCGCTCTCGCGTCTGGCAAGTTCAACATTTTCTGCAATTCGTGGTGAACCGCTCGGTTTTGGAATAGCTTTTTTGAGCGCATCCGGGGCTTCCAATTCATCAAGCAAATTATCAAGTTCACGCTCGGATAATTCCCTCTTGGGTTTTTCAGCAGGCGCCTGCGCGGTTGTGGCTGGCGGTCTTTCTGTTGCAGCGGGCGGTTCTGCTTTTGCAAGACTGGCAAGCAGTCTATTCGAAATAAGATTCGAAACATGCTTCACCAATTCCTTTTGGTCATCCTTGGATAATTTGGAAAAATCAAAATTACTGAATTTTTCTTTCATCTGCCCATTCAGCCACTTGCCAAACCCAATCTGGTCATTTGGATTTACTTTGCTCAAATCGGTTGCGGGAGCTTCAATTATTTCCTTAACTGCTTTTTTTGCAGTCCACATCTCGCCATCGAATGCTATTCGAGAGATTGGGGCGGCTACACCGGCTCGGGATACGGTGACATCCACAGGCTCTTGTGCAGCTACGTTAACGTGCTTAAGCTCACGGCCCATTGGGAAAACTATTTTGTCACGTCCCACACTTTTCCCGTAACTAAATCTATAGCCCGTACCAGAATCATACCCGTCATCATTAAGAGAATGCTGAGGAGATACCAGCTCCTTCAACATGCGAAATTCGCCAATTGAACGACTGGGAAGATTCAATATGGCCCCTTCTATTGCATCTATTTTCTTTTTGTCACCAATCAAATCAGAAAGCCGGGCTTCTGTTACAAGAAAATTACCTGTGAACGCATTCTTCTTATCATAAATCGGAGTATAAACTCTTGCCCAAATCTCGTCATTATCCCTTGGATTCTTATAGATAAAACCAATAAAAACCGAATCATAAACGTCTGGTTTGGTCGCCGGTATATTCAATTGCTCATCAGTTGTATCTTTCTTTATAGTGGCCCTCATCCATTCATGCATATCCACAAGCGAAGATTTCCCGGAATTAACGTGCAATACGATCTGTTTCGGATTTGGCATAATCACACCCAACCATAAACTGTGTCTAAAACCATTTTTAAAGCTATCTGACGATTATCAGAATGGAATAACATGGTAAAGTATATATTCTTTGACATTGACGACACGCTTTTTCCCAGCTCTGAATTCGCGGAACTTGCGAGAAAGAATGCCATACGCGCGATGATAGAGGCAGGGGTTGACGAGGAGGCGGAAAGGCTGCACGAAATGCTCGCAAGAATAATCAAAAAACGCGGCTCGAATTACCCTAATCAGTTTGACGAATTGTGCCGCAAGCTCGGAGTGAGGAGACCGGCCCGTTACGTTGCCGCAGCTGTTGCTGCATACCATAATACAAAAACCGGGATTCTACCTTATCCCGAAGTCCCGAGATTACTGATAAAGCTCCGCGAAAGCGGATACAAGTTATATATAGCAACGAACGGAAACGCGGTAAAACAATGGGATAAACTGATCAGAATGGGAATAGAACACTATTTCGAGGATGTTTTTGTTTCCGAAGAAATCGGAAGGGAAAAGGATAGGAAATTTTTCGAGATTATTCTTAAACGAATTGGTGTGGAACCGAACGAATGTGTTATGATCGGCGACCGTGAGGACGCGGACGTCCTTCCCGCAAAAAAGGCGGGTATGAAAACGATTCTTGTAAAGCGCGGAAAATATTCGGAAAAAATAAAAACGAAACGAAAAAAAAGTTCCGCGGATTCAACAATCAAAACTCTTTCTGGACTTCCGAAAATTCTTGAAAAAATATAAGTTTCCGGTTTTTGTTTTTCTTGTTCCGCACGTTTCCTTTTTTATTGAAAGAAGACCCAAAATACGGGACACGTGACGCGAGACGCAAGACCGCGAAGAAAAAGCTAAATTTTAATTACCTTCGTAAGTACTACATCCCCATGGACAAGCGCATTATACTTTTGCTGATTGTATTGGGTGGATTGAGCTTTCTCGGTGCGGGATGCATAGGAGGTAGCGGGTGTAGTAAGGACAAGGACTGCAAAGACTGGCAGAAATGTGACCTTGAGAAAAAATCCTGCGTGTTGAAACAGGGTTATTGTGAAAAGGAAGAAGAATGTAACGACCCATTACTAACGTGTAACAGTAAGACGCATACCTGCGACTTCAAGGCAAACAAATGCAAAGGAGATGCAAATTGCGAGAAATGGCAGGTTTGTTCTATTGCGGATAATGCATGCGTTCCAAAGGCGGGATTCTGCACAAGCGATGAGGCATGTGATAAAACATACGAGGTATGCGACCAGAAAACCCACAAATGTTCCATGAGACCTGGATTGTGCAGCACAGATTATGATTGCAAGGGCTGGGAAAGCTGTGATGAATTAAGCAGAAAGTGTGAAGCGAATACAGGAAGATGTAATTTTGACGGAGACTGCGAAACATGGCAGACATGTGATGTCAAGACGAACTTCTGCCTTGCAAAGAAAGAATTTTGTATAGGCGATGGAGACTGTGAGAAATGGGCAAGATGCAACCCGGAAACAAACAAGTGCGTTGCAACCCAGGGAAATTGCGCGATGGACAATGACTGCTCTGCGTGGGAATACTGCGAAAAGAAAAAGCATGTATGCACTCCCAATAAAGGAATGTGCAGCAGCGACAAGGATTGCGGAATATGGCAGGTTTGTAATACAAAGCAGCACATGTGTGATGCAAAGATAGGCTCATGCACATTTGACAAAGATTGTGCGTCCGGTGAAGTCTGTGACGAGAAAACGCATGCGTGCAAGTAAACGGTTTCCAGTTCACAGCCTGTTTCGGGCTTAGCGTCTTGAGTCTTATATTAGTCTCCGAGTAGGATAGTCATAATGATAGGTTTATATCCTTTTTTGACTAAAGTTACAACATGAGAAGATTGATTGTTGGTGCTTCAATCACTGCGTTCGCCCTATCCTGTTCCCCCGTCAAGCCAACTGATTTTAAATCTTCAACGCGAGAAGGAATTATGGCTGATGCGAAAAGTTCGGTGCCTACGAAATCACAGATTACGTATGCTAATGGGGTAGTCCTGTTAGAACGAAGAGATGGGAATATAAAAATATTTTTTAGAGACGGAGATCTTTTGGCTGAAGGTAAAATAATAGAAAGAGAGAAAGATGGATCAATACTATTTACTAGTAAAGAAAGTGGAAATTTAATGAAACTTGATCCAGACGGTACAGTCGGATTTGTACCCATCGAGACCACTACCGAACTCAAACCGCGTCCAAATATACGATAATTATTTTCTTTATTTTGTTTCTAATCTTCTAATCGCTTTTAGTATATCCTTATCGTCTGGTTCATATAGTAATGCTTCTCTAAACAGTTTGAGGGCTTCTTCATATCTTTTTTCATTGTTGGCCATTAATCCTTTACCAAACAGCGCACTTGCAAGATTTCCTCTTATTTTTATATCAAGTTGTACATCAGTACTAATAGAAAGTGCTGTCTTCAATGAATCTATTGCTTCATCATGTCTGTCGAGTCTTAGTGCCATCTCACCTGCGTTAGCATGCACTTGCAGATCCAACTTTCCGTCCACTGTTTCTAAAGCGCGTTTATACGCATCCAATGCCTTCTCGTATTTCTTCAATTTCTTATACGCAAAGCCAAATCCTTAGTATACTCAAAGCTATCTGGTACAAGGCTCACCGCCCTTTCATAAGCCAGCGCGGTCATTTCCCAATTCCCTACGGTGGAATAATGCCATCCGACCTTGTCGTAATACGACGCTTCCACTTCCGCAACAGTGCCAAACTGCGCCATCTTAAAATCAGGGTTCTTCGCATCTTCTGCGTAAAGCGTTCTCAGCCCTTTTTCAAGATTTGCCGATTCCAGCGGTTTTCCATCATGCAGATATGTAAAATCAAAAACTATGGGGGCATCCAACGGATTCTCAGGCTTCAGAACCAGCGCGGAATGCCCCTCAAACTGTTTTGTCTTTGGATTTATCCAGGTCATCTCAACCATGACTGCGTTTTGCACTCCCAGTCCGGAGGCAGAAAGAAATGCCAGCCGCGTTATTTCGTCGCAGTCTCCTTTTCTTGTCGCCAAAACCTCAGACTGGGATTTTGTGATACCGTTGTTTAAGAAGTATTTTATGCCAAGCGTTCCCGTTTCGCCACTTTTTTCTCCGGCAAGCATTCCTTTGTAAAGACCACGCAGGTTTTCAAAGGCGGAATACGCCCTGTCCAGACCGAGCTTCATTTTCAATTTGTCTGTTTCCAGCAGCTCCAATGCAAAAACTGGCAACGGCATTGTCGAACCTGTTTTTTCGGTTTTCTCCTTTGGCGGGGCAAGTGCCATTGGCAAGGGAAACCACGGTTCGGGCATGCAATTTATTTTGCGAACAAAGTTTAAATTATCGGATGTCCGCCTGCTCCTTTAAAATTCCATGTTTTTGGTTTCGCGTTTCGGGTCTTGATTATGTTTTATTCCCGTTTAATCTGGATTTTATCTCAAGCACCAGGACAACGTAATCAACAAAATGGGGGCTTTCACCAATCTTTCTCCCCTCATCCTGCATTTCATTGGTGATTGTTGTGAGGGTGTCGTGGCACGGCCTGCAAAGGGACATTAGATTGCGCTCGTCATCCGTTCCGCCAACTTCTCTTGGAATTACGTGATGCGTTGTTAAATCCTGGATTCCCCGGCAAATAAAACAACAGCCGTTTGATTTTCCATTTTTACGGCCTGAACAAGAATCTGCAGAACAGCGCAGAACTTGCGGCATCGGACTCATGTGGGTCTGCACAACATATTCCAACGCTGAGAAAAATTTTTTTATCTCTTTGTCGTTCATGCAGCGAAGCTGTTTTTTTCTTATATTTGAGAACCGGGTTCTTACGCGGATATCATTGGAATCGGCTGACCACGAGAGGGTTACGGCCTGCTCAACCAGGCACCATTTCTCCCGAATCGCATGACGTATATGATAAAGCTTCAGAGAGCCGTTGGCCGACCGCTCACGAGGCTCTCGACCGCCATTTCTATAAGAAGGGACCGACATCAGCAATCAACAGTGCAACCAAATCTATTTAACCTTTTAACTTTCACTATAACATTATGGAGAATATGGAAAGACCGTTGCTTGTACTCTGCATAGACCGGGACAACGACATTTACGAAAAGGGAAAAGTAAGTGGTCCTGTCATTGGCAGGGAGGCAAACATAAACGCTGCATTGAAGCTTGCACTTGCAGACCCGGAAGACCCGGATTCCAATACAATATTTTACGCAGTAAAAATATATGACAAGCTGAAAAAAGATGGAGAAAACGCGGAGGTAATAACGCTTACAGGCCACAAAAAACTTGGTTATAGCGCAGACAGGGAGATAAGTGAGCAGTTGGATAGAATCGTCCGCGAAACGCATGCGGAATCCTGCATTCTGGTATCGGACGGTGCATCGGATGAAGAAATAATACCAGTAATCCGCTCGAGATTAAAGATAAATTCAACTAAGATCGTATTCATAAAACAGGCAAAGGAACTTGAAAAAACATACTTCGTGCTTCTTGACAAGATACGCGATCCATATTATGCCAGAATAATAATCGGGATACCTGCGCTCCTAGTCCTTCTTCTTTCTGCATCAAGCTATCTTGGAATGGGATGGCAGCCGGTCGGAGTAATTGTAGGCATTTATCTGCTGTTAAAAGGATTTGGAATTGAGGATTACATAACATCTATTCTAAGCGATTTTAGATTTTCTTTTGGAAATTCGAGTTGGGTTGCTTATGTCGGCACATTTGTAATATTCATATTTGCAATTCTTGTCACGTATTTCTCGTGGAACAATGGAATAAGTATGGGATTCTCCGGCGAGAAACTCGTTGCAAACGTATTTGGAAACGCACTTCCAATATTCATCCTTGCAGCACTGTTCGCGATAGTCGGAAAAAGCATAGACTCGGTGCTGGAAAAAAGAACGTTCCTTATAACAAGATATTCGCTTTACGCCATAGCGCTTATACTTGCAATGCTGGTATTGAAAACCGGAAGCGACTGGGTGCTTAATTATAAACCGCCATATGTTAGTTTCGCGGATTTCTTCTCGGTCCTGCTGATTGCGATAATTGCAGGTTATGTCAGCACAAATATTGTGCGCGGAATGAGAATAGACCTTCTAGTCAATATGAAGCTTGAGGGAAAAGAGGTAATAAACGACCACGGAACATACATCGGAAAGGTCGTAGGTATAAACGGAACAGAAGGTTCAATTTTAGTGCAGACGATGTTCGAAAAGAAGTACGGACTCCCGTTTAATTTGATAACATCTGTTGGGGAGAATATAATTGTGAAGACGGGGATGTGAGCGATTGATGACAATTGCATAACGCCGGATCATCTTCTCTTCTTTCCTTGTTTTGATTTGACGTTTCCACCAGCTTTCATCGATTCAAGCAGTTTCACCTTCTCTGGACAATCAACAAGAACATGCCTGAGAACCTCCATTATATTCGCAACCGGAATTATTTCTGCTTTTCCTTTTTTATCCGGCGAAAGAATGATATCCTCAAAATTCATTTTCGGAACCAGCACATATTTGAGGCCTGTTTCTATTGCGGCCTCGGTCTTTGCCGTGACACCACCAACAGGAAGAACATCCCCACGTACGTCGACAGAACCAGTAAGAGCATAATCCTGCTTTACTGGAATTCCTGTCATCGCGGAGATTACCGAAACTGCGATGGAAATGGAAGCACTGTCTCCTTCCACGCCCTCGTATGTTTGAAGGAATTGTATGTGAATATCGCTTTTTGATATATCCGTTCCCATTGTCTTTTTTACGATAGCCGAAACGTTTTCAACTGCTTCTTTGGCAATTGTTCCAAGCTTTCCTGTTGCAAAAACCTTTCCCTCGCTTTTTGATGAAGCAGGCGTAACTTCAGCAACAATTGGAAGAACAAGACCAGAAGAGGATTCTCCGAGCACTGCAAGGCCATTTACCCTTCCAACTGCAGAACCCTCATGCATGAATGTTTCATAATCCTTTTTTCGCTCTACGAATTTCTTTCCGAGCTGGCCTTCTATAGAACTGAAAACCTTTTTTGCAAGAGCCACGTGTTCGCGTTCGACAAACCGGGAGCCCCGCTCACGCGCAATATCTCCGGTGGCACGTACAAGTCCACCGAGCTCTCTTAGATTCAGGGTGAATTTCTTTTTTCGACCAGACATGCGCCGCGCTTCCTCAATGATTTCAATAACTGCATCCCGATTAAAGTGGGGGATCCTCCCGTCTTTCTTGACCTCCTGAGCTATAAACTGAATAAGCCCGTCTTCATTTTCAGGAGTATCGTCCATGCTGTCTTCAACATAAACTTCATAGCCGGCACCTCTTATACGCGAACGAAGCGCTGGATGAATCTGTTGAAGATCAGGTAAATTTCCTGCAGCAACTAGAACAAAATCGCTAGGAACGGATTCTGTTTTAACAAGAGCTCCGGAGCTCATTTCACTCTGCCCGGTTATTGGATATTTCTTTTCCTGCATTGCAGTCAGAAGTTCCTGCTGCCAGTGCCATTTAAGAGATGCGATTTCGTCAATGAAAAGAACCCCTTTGTTCGCACGGTGGACTGCGCCTGATTCGACACGGAGATGAGGGGGGGTGCCGAGACCTCCCGAATTGCTTGCAAGGATTCCATTTGCGAAAAGATTGCCAGACTCGGTTGTTATGTTATAGACATAACCGGAAAATTGCACAGATGAAGAATCAAAAACCAACTTTTCATTCGAAATAATCTTTTGAAGTGTGTTTCCCGAAACGCGAAGAGTGGCCAAAACATATTTTTCACTCTTTCCGATGCGTAGGAAGTCTTTGTATTTTGATTTTTTTCGTTCCAAAACCTGTTCTATTGCATCCTGAACTCTCAATAGCTTTGCATTTGAATAACGAATAGGAATAAGCTGGTAAAATCGGATTAAGTTCTCAACTTCTGTTGATATTCCCAGTCTCCATATATATCTCCCTTTTTTGAATTCGTTTTCATTTATGTTTGGGGAGGTTTGGATTCCATAAGAATTCAGATAATGGGCAAGAGTAGATAAAATCTCTTTTCGATTTTGTTCCAATGAACGACTTCCGGCAAGTCCGAAACAAAAACACTGTATCTTGTTCTGGTCATTGGAGAATCTTGGACTACATAGTTCATTCCCTAAAAAAGCTCCGAAAAATTCCTGCTGCACTTCCGAGCTCAGATTAATCCACGAAGGTATTCGAACGTTTTTGTTCTTTCTTCCAACCTGGGCTCCGAGAGCTATGAAGAAACGAACGACATCGCGATTCGTGTTCCATACAACTCTTCCGGTATTATTGACACCGCTGATTCGGCGCTCAAAATTATGTTCTATAGACGTTCCGAAGATGGAGATTAAATCCTGTGCGTATTGATTAAGAGAATCTTCTTCAGAAGAAGATAAAAATATTCCATTGAGAGTTGAAAAGATACCTCCATCCCCAAAGGTAGTGCCTAAAACTCTAGCAACTATTGGTGCTACCGCATTATTAACACCGAAGGGAAGCAAACCAAGATGTTCAAGGCGTTCTATTGTCTGAACTGCCTTTGGTTTACATTTTTTGTTGTTCCACCACCGGGTCTGTCCTGATTTTATCCCCATTATTTTGGCAATTTTCTTGTATCCAAAAGGAGGATTTGACTCTTTTATTTTTACGAATTTATAATAGTTAACTGCATCTGCCTGGTCTTGTTCTGAAAATGTCCTTATGACGTCATCCTTCGTTATCACTGGATTAAAATATAAAGAAAATTGTGAACTTGGCCTAATTTTTTCGGCTTCTATGAGATTTCCACCGGAAAATATTTTGTGTTCCGGGGTTACTAATAAACGAGTGATACCAGTCTTAACAATGGATACCTTCCCTGTGCGCAGTCTTCTATTTACACATAAAATACGTACAGGTATTGTGTTTGCGTTCAATGAACCAATAGTGTAAATCTCCTCGTTTTTTGGGAGAATCAACCCTTCATATTTTTCATCTCTTTGAATTAATTCTGGGTATTTTGCTAGCAAGTTATCAACAAGTTCATTCAAAGCAACTGTAAGGATTTTCTCGTCCTTAACGATATAGGTCGTAGATGATGGGAAAAAACATTGCAACGGATCGTGTTTACAATCTCCGAGAAGCGCGCCGGCTTTTGCACCCGTAGCATCAATAAATGGTGCAGTAAATTTCTCGCTGTTATCAATGATTAATTTCGGGTTTGCATTTTCTGTCGGCATAAACCTGCGGCTTAAGCCCTGGGTAGCACTTGAAATGATATATAAAAATGCAATACCGAAAATTCCCGCCAGAAGAAGCCATTTTATGTTTTCTGCAAGATCAAGATAGAAAATTATTGCAAGAAGAATTATACCAATCAGAATCAACATGAAGAGGTTAGAACCGCCACCTGCCATGCGATCATCCATGGCTCGGCTCATGCGAAATATTCTTCTTCCCATACCAATCAAAGGCATGGGTTTCCCGGTAGTTCCTCTTTTCATATCCAAAAGCTCTTTTGGATGAAACAGCATTTTGTATTCCTTATTCTTTTCTATTTCATCTGGTGAAGGATGAGTTTTAACTGCCTTGATAAGTGGCTGATTCTCATTATTTGGATTTGGATAAGTAAGAACATCCTCCAGTTCTTCAGCAGGCATTAGCTCTGCCATTGCCTGTGCGAGCATGCTTTTGCCTGTACCTGGCGGACCTATGAGAAGGACATTGCGCTTTTGTTTTGCAGCTTTTTTTATTATTTCAACTGCCTTATCTTGACCTATGATCTGGTCTATGAGCTTTTCCGGCACTGCGATCTTTTCAGTTGTTTCAAAATCACGCATTAGAATTCACCACAAAGACGAAGTATACGGCGTATTATTCAGGTATTATTCAGATAATGTTCAGATAATATTTACTTCTGAAAAGGCAATCCTTGGCGAAATAAGATTATCATATATCGTGAATTCCTTTTCTATTCCTAATATTGAGTTGAAAAGCTTAAAGATGTTGCCACTGAGCATGAAACCACGAACTGGGGAGGATTTCCCTTTGCGGAAATGAAAGGCAACTGGAACTTCCAGGGAAAAGTCTCCGGTGAGTGCATTTGCAGTATGGGCACCATGCAGTGACTCTACGAGAATGAAGTTTTCCAGTTCTCTTTCAAAATCACCGTAATTTCCAGGACCAATAACGAGATTCGAATACCCTATACCAGGACGCGAAGAATAAGAAGAACGAGAGCACGATCCGCAAGCACGTGTGTTAGACTCCCCTTCCAGGGCAGCAGTTGCACGATCATACATGAATGATGAGACCTCTCCTTTTTCGACAAGTTTTGTTTCGTGAGCTGAAATGCCCTCATCATCGAATGGAAAAGAGGATGAACCTATGGAAAGTGGAGAATCAGATAAAGAGAAAGAATCAGAAAACACTTTTCGTTTTAACTTATCTGCTAATACTCCAATTCCCTTCCGTTTCCAATCTCCTGAAAAAGACTGAAGAAGGATTCCAAGAACACTTCTCATTGCAAATGGAGAAAAAACAACTACATACTTACCGCTTTCCGGCTTTTTTGCATCTTTCATGGATTTCAGCATGTTAGAGGTATTCAGACCCACCACTTCTACGGAGTCTGGCATAAACTGGCTGGAAAAATGAGAGAAACCAAAGCTCTTTCCTTTCATTGCTTCGGCATAGATTGAGAAGTTGGTTGAAGGATATGCTGCAGTGAAACCCTCCGAATTCGCTATCTGGGTTTCCGAATTTGAAAACGAAACAATTACACGATAAGTTTTGGTGTGTTTATTTATTTGATTAGCCACTGAATAGGCCCAATTTCTTGCGTCATTTTCTCCAGCTCCGGACAATGTCTTATCAACCGTTCTGATTTTTGGAAATTTAGAACCTGAGATAAATGAAAAATCAGATTGTTTTGAAAGTTGTGACAGTTTTATCGCGTTTTCCGTGGCAGTTTTCGGATTTCCGCCATGCACGTATTCAAAATAAGAAAAACCAATACGTTTGTTTTTCACGACTCTAAGTCCATAACCAGAAGAAATACTGGATTCCGCGGATTTTATTGATCCATTGACGATCTCAATTGAGGTTCCTTTTTCCGACTGAAAGAATAATTCGGCAGAATCAGCACCATACGAAAGAATCTTTTCGAGCATGAGATTAGATAAGTTGCACAGTTTAAAATTCTAATGGACGCTTTGGTTTTGAACCACGAAACGTGAAGGCATCCGTAGTTGCATTAACAAATATGTTACGATTGGATAACTCATATAATATGATTCCAATGGTCTGTACATCAGAAGTAGCTAGGAATATAATCGTCCTCGGGCCGTCTCTCAAACCTGGCTTTTTGCCACCTGCAAACGTGACAGGTCTTGTGTGATCAGTAGGGCTTCTTGATCCGGGTCTTTTGGTTCTTGGTTCCATGAAAGACAGATAATGTGGCAAATATTTAAAAATACTGTGGCCATGATAATAACATGAAAAAATCATTCCGGGGATTTGTTGCGATTGATATTCCAAAGGAGATTCACCATAGGTTACGTGCTGTAAAAAAAGAATTGGAAAAGGCAGGAGACAGTATAAGACCAACTGAGGATGAAAATCTGCATATAACCATGAAATTCCTGGGGGACATAGGATATGATGACATTGCAAAGATAGAAAATGCACTTCTCAAAATTGCGGCAAAAACAAAAAGAATAAAAGTCAAACTTAGAGGAGTCGGAGTTTTTCCGAACGAGAGTTATATTCGCGTGGTGTGGATAGGCTGCAAAAGCAAGGATAACTCGTTGAAAGAACTCTCTGATAGAATAAATGAGGGAATAGGCGAACTCGGATTTCCCAGAGAAGAGAACACGCCGCATCTGACGATTGCTCGCGTAAAAAGAAGGATAAATTTGCTGGATTTTCTGGCAAAATACAAAAACGCAGACTTTGGGGAGTTCGAAGTAACCCAATTTTTCCTGAAGCAAAGCATTCTTGGAAGAGACACTGGAAAAGGACCCAAATATGAGACTATCGTCGAAGTTGCACTAGAATAGATTTTTAACACTTCCCTGCGAGCATAGAAAAAAAATATAATAAGGTTTGAGGTGCATCTATGGTAGACACTGGCAAAATTATTGAAGCATCCAAAATGCCAATATACATTTTGGTTGGTCTTGGAATTCTGAATTTTATCCTAGGTTTATTAGGAGTCGGGATTCTCGGAGCTATTTTGGGATTAGTTAGTCTGGCAGTATCTCTGTGGGCAGGATACAATGCAGTAAAGGCATTCAAACTTGACCTTATGGGCGCTGGATTAGTAGGTGTAGTTGTATCAGTCGTTGCAGGAATAGTCGGAATAATACTTGCAACAATCGCTATTACAATGGCAGGCGGAGGAGCGGCTGGTGCAGCAATTGCAGTCGTGGTTGGGGCACTGATAGGATTGCCAATAGGAGCAGTAATTGGCTTGATACTCGCCCTTATAGGTGGGTTTATCGGCCAGAAATTTTAAGTAGTTTATACAAAATCTGAGAGGCCGAGTTGTTTAATCTTCTCGTCCTCGAAGATACTTTTTATTTCTTTTTCAACAAGCTCCAGCCTCTGCTTCAGATAAACAGGAAGATCGAATTCATCGATTATTTTCTTTGAAACTTTAAGATATTTCTCTATCCCGCCCTTGTTGATTGTCAGGATTAGGTTTCCCCCACATTTTGTACATTTACCAACAAGAGGGACCCTGCGATAGATCGTATTGCAATTTGAGCAACGAAAGCTCTGACGGGAATATGAACGAAGGTTACCATAAAGATCTGGGATGAAATGACTCAGAATAAGGCGCTCGGCAGCATCACGAACATTCACTGCGCGGATTTTCTTTTGAAGATTAAATTGAAGATCTAGTTTTTCAGGAATGGATTTTAGCGTGACATACGCAGTACGTAAGTTGCCATCATGTATGCTTTCGCAATAATGAGTTATCGGAAATCCTTCAAATTTTTCCGGAGATTCAAGAACGTCCTTTACGGTTTTTATTTTCACATCGCCTGGAGAAGCATATTTAGTCGCGGCTTCATAGAATTCAAGCGGATAAAACCAGACAAGCTCCATGTTGTGGACTTCATCATCAACTTCTTTTGGTTCAAGGAAGGTTGTAAGAACGAGCGGAGTATCCATAGTCCCGCCGCGTGTTTCAGCAAGATATGCGCGTGAGAAATTTATCAGGGCGTCCGTGAGAAGCATTAGGGAATCTTCGTCACCATCAGCGTTCCTTCTCTTAGCTGTATGGAAGTATGGATGAGCATAACCAACATTCGCTTTTGTTATTCCGATTATTCTGCATAATACACCTGCAGAAGTGTGTGGGGAAAGGCCGACTGCAAACGTGCCGATTATATCAGAGGACTTTGAAAGATTGTAAAAAGAAGGAAGCCCGTATAAATTCACGAGCATTTCGTCAATAAACTTAGACACACGGAAGAAATATTCTGCACCATCCTCTGAAACAAGAACATCCTGTTGCATCAAAGGAACGAGCTGACTTTCAGAAACAAGCTGTTCCCCCTTATAGTCTTTGATATAACCGAGCCCTTTGGCTTTTTCCATGCTTAAACCGATCTCCGCGGGGATGAAGTGTGTAAGCGGAACATCAGTTGAATCAAAACGAATGGTTCCATCGCGAAATATATACAAATCATACTTTGCCCTGAGCAATCCTTTTTCGAGCATTTCCGGAACACGGGTTGGATTTGACAAGCCTTTTACTCCTTTTAGATCATCTGGCATAAAATTTCCGATTTTCTTTTTTGCAGAATCCATTGCAGAAATCAAATCAAACGGCCGTTTGTCAAAGGAAACGGTTTTCACATCGCAATGAGTATCTGATGTTGTTATTGCACTGCACTTCTGACATACTCGTTCGATAGAACATATGGAATTGCAGTTGTAACACGAAGGCCATGGAGAAGTAGTTCCACAATTGCCACATTTGTAACGTGCAAGCTCAAGATTCGTACTTTTGCTTCCCTCCCTTGTAGAAAGCACCTTGCACAGTTTTGGAAGGCTCCTGTTCTTGTCTGATCCAGTTGGAAAAAGAATGTTTGGATGCCCGTCCATAAATCTCTCCTTTGCCTTTTCCGGCCGGCCCATTCTTGCGCCAATCCAGGTACCTGCTTTTGGCCTAATCTTAATTCCGGAAAGCGATGAAACCACATCGTTGGTAGAACTGGTAGAACCCGTAGAATTGGCAGGATTGGTAGAATTGACTGGATCAATACCTGGGGAAATAGCCTGGGAGTGAATGATCGATTTATCACGCATGTCAAACATTCCGAGAGAGAGCAACAAGGAGATTCCATCCTCACCGCAAATTGATAGAGTTTCACCAACAACCCTGTGTTCTATCAGGAGAGATTCGAGAATTCGTTTTACATCTCCATTGAGAAGTGTAAGTTGCTTGGGCGTATCTTCGTCCCAGGAAATTTTAGCTGTTCTAAGAGATTGTACCAGGATGGAAATATCCGCAACTGGGATGCAATCCCACATGAATGTAAATTTAGGATTCAACGGAACGCCCCATTTTTTGGAAAAATCAAAAGATGCCGCAGCACTTTCATAAATGTCTTTTGGAACTACGATTCCCTTTGCAGCAACTTCCTGCAGCCACCATTCTTCGCAGTAACCGGGTGGAATGAGAGGGTGGTTTGATTTTGCAAAATCGCCGAAAGCAACAAGCATATCTCCAAGAAAAAGGATTTCCGAAATCTGACTGGAAAGTTTTTCCGCAGATTCAATTGATTCTACCCGCACGACACTTCCATCACTTAATTTTACCACTGGCGGCTCAAGCTGACCACATGTTGAAACCACGCAACCTTTCCCTGGTCTTTCTATTTTCATGTGTGTGCCATGCGCAAGGAAATTATCCAACACGCGCATTGTGGCGGGGTGTATGTTTTTGGCCATCAGACCATTGGTTCTGCTTCTGCCATAACGAAGGCGAAAACCGCCTTTTGTTGAAGGATAAGCAAACACAGGCCTTCCGGCAACAAATCCTTCCAAAAAGGCATCATCTGGTTTTATTTCAGATGTATCCGCTTTTCGCTTTATCTTGATTATCCTTTCTAGCCAATCCCACCCCAACCCAAGCTTTTTCGTATATTTGAATAGTTTTGCAGCCTTCTGAGCTATTCCTTCGCAAATAACTAATGGAATACCACCACGTATCCGATCTGTTTCAACTCCGGATATTCCTCTGTGAACCGAAACCTCCATTTCTTCTGTCGGTTCTCCATCAACGCAAACCGGACAGCCCATCACAATTATTCTTGTATCCTCTTCCGGGGGTTTGTATTGCAGATGCGCAACGCGTGCCTCGTAAATATTTATTTCCTCTACATAACGTTCGACTTGAGAATCTGTTGCACGATAATCGCCGACTCCGGCAACCCTGCGAGCGATGTCTGCAATAACTACGCTAAGAGCTGCTGCAGTTCCTCCTGCACTTCTTATCGGACCTGCGTAGTAAACTGCTACAAAATCGCTTCCGTCTGGATTTTTTTTCACCTTTATTTTTGCAATACCTTCTGTTGGTGCTACAAGAACACCCTCCGTAAGTATCCCAACACTGGTACGAACTGCCTGTTCTATTCGTTGTTCGAGCGTGCCTTGAAAAATTTTCCCGGATGCGATTTCTTTTGTGATGTCAAACGCGATTTCTTCTCTTGATTTACCGCCTTGCTCCATTTTCCTGATAACTTCAGCAACTCCCTGCGGACCCACAACCCCTTCTACTCTGGCAGCCACATCTTTTGCTATTTTTACTTCTACATCTGATTTTGGATCAAGGTTTTTCATGCGCGCTGCTGATGCAACGGAGAATGCCTTATTGAGACCATCCTTAAGGAGGTCATTGTAGTCATCGATATTCATTTAAACACGTCTTAAATTATGAGCTCTTGAAGTGTCAAAATGCTCGCGCCCACCCTCGGTCATAGACCAAGGCTTGTGAGGGGCGCTCGCTTATTGGTGAGCATTTTGACAGCTGGGGAATTCCACCGCCAGGTTTTCTGATGTGACCACCGGTCAAATAGACCGGTGGAATTCCACGGATTAAAAACTTCAAGGCCCTTGAACCGCGGTTCAAGCGGATTTGAAATCAAGCGTCCTTAATTTTCCTGTCTTCAAATCACATACTGGAATAAGACAAGGAGTTGGAACATGACCCTGTTTTATCTGAAATTCTGTTCGATCCTGAAAAGTCCCGGAATTGATAAGAAGAGTTCCCCGGTATTGCGTGTAACCGTTCTTGTGAACATGACCGCAATGAAGAACGTCCGGTTCTTCCTCCAAAACCATATAGTCAACTTTCTCAGGCACAATTGGATTCCCCCCATATATTGTTGAGAGGTGCCTTCTTTTGAGGTATTCGATCATGACTTTTTCAGGATGATTGTATGAGCAGTTTGGAAGGGTCGCGATTAATGAATCGATGGAAGTGCCATGATACATGACGTGCTTTACTCCCTCGACAATAAGTGTGGATGGATTACCAAGGCTATTTACTCTGTCGCCAACGAATTCTTTTCCAAGGGCAGGCATTGGTTCTCCGCGCCTGACAGCGTCGTGATTTCCAGGACAGGCAAAAATTTCAATATAATCAGGAACTTGTTCTACAAAATCCCGAAACATTTCATATTGCTTGAACACATCTTTTATGATAAGCTCTTTTTCCTGGTTTGGATAAATTCCAATACCATCAACAATATCCCCTGAAATAAAAAGATATTTTACTTTTCCAGCTATATCTTTTGCTTCTCCTTTCCCTTGAAGCCAATCCACAAACAATTCAAAATATTTATCAAGAAAATATCTGCTTCCGAAATGTATATCAGAGAGGTACACGGCAGAAACATCATTCTCCGCAAATTTACGCTGGTGGGTGATCGGGATATCCGGCCATTCGAATTCCTTTGCAATAATATAGGGTTCAAGAACCTTGCCGCTTATGGAAATCACATCATCAACAATAATTCTGCCGGCATTTTCAAACAGTTTTTCGTTGTCGCGACCCTGCCCGCCATGCGAAAAAACGAATTTGAAGGAACCGGAAAGATCTTCGGCCGTAACGAGAATATTTCCTTTTTTTGTTTTGGCGACTTCAATAACCATCACAATAACGCGGACTTCCTGATTTACGAATTTCTTTATATTTACGAGATCAATCAATGGAAGATTGTTTCGGCCAAGTCGAAGAATGCGTGCTAATCGTTCGTATCGGTTTCGGAAATATGCGACAAAATCGTCCGCGCTGCCCGTGGTCCTTGATTTTCCAGTTACCTCCCGCGAATGGATGATTTTGAAATCAGATGAAAATTCTTTTGCAGTCGGATGAAAAAAATCAGGGGAACGAACTTCGGTTTTTTGGTTTGTAGAATCGTTAGATGAGATGGATTGAAACAGTGGTTCTGACAATTCAGTGGCACCAGTATTCCTTATCAAATCAGGGGTTCCTGCAATTTCGTTCTCTATATCTGTTAGATCAACAAAAACCTTTCCGGAATTTAACAGCCGTTTGATAATATCCTCTTTATCCTGCCGTGAATTGAGAAGACTTTCTGCTTCTAGCGAGATGCGTACCCCTAGCTGAGAAAAATCGGAAGATTCGGACATAAAAAAGCACCGCCACAGCGCAGCGTGCGGATTAACTACAAGATCAAACCATGAACGACGAATCGTTCATGATTGATGAAATTTAAAAATTTCATCATGCTTTCATGGATTCCAGCATGCTCACAACCCCCCATATCTGGGTTCGTGCATGAGCTGGCATGTTGATATCATCGCTTATAGAATCTATAATATAAACTGCAGCACTGACCTTAACATTGAGTTCTTCATTGGATTCAAGCCTTTGTTTGGCATCTGAAAGTGCTTTTCGTATATTCTTTGGAATTGATGATTCATTTGAGAGCATATCCAAAAGAGAGATGGCCTCACCTACTTTGTTGTTTTGCATAGACTCACCTAAATTGTGTTTCGCATTATTGTTTCTAATTTTGCAGGATAATAAACTTCGGGCCCGATGAGATATGTTCTTTCTTACACCACAAGTTTCGCGTTGATTATGCTTCTCCATGATTTTGGGTAAACACTAGCCGTTTGTCTTAATGCTTCTGAAATCCAAAAGGCTTGTGCTTGAACTCATGACCGTCAGCTTAGAAGGCTTCTAGAGCTTATTAACAAACTTACTTAATAAGCCTTGCTACGCTATCCAGGCTGCGCCACGGGCCCGTTATAATATATTCTAAGGTATAATAGATAATATAAAAGTTGGTTTTCAATACCCCGTCTCGGATTTTAAAAAACAAAAAACAAAAAATGAAAACACCAGTGAGGATTAGAATTCTTCGTCTTCTTCGCCACCTTCTTCATCCCACTCTTCTTCGTCAAAGTCATCGTCGTCCATATCTTCGTCCTCGTCAATGTATATCGGTCTCATTTGTCACACCCCGAATTTCAAACAATTGAGGGTAATACCTGCGAAATGGTTAAAAAGGTTTTGATGGAGGAAAAAGTTTCATAAATTTTGTCCGCAATTAACAGCGGGGCAAAAAAACGCTGTTAATGCGCATTGTTTTCCAAAGAAAAAAATTGGACTTCAGCTTGAAAGACGAATCTTTCAAGTCAGTCCATTTCTTCAAAATGGACTTCGGCTTGAACTGCGGTTCAAGTCAGTCCATTTCTTCAAAATGGACTCGGAGGGATAGACGGCTTTGCCGACTAATTTTGAAATCGGTGATTTCAAAGCTCTCGCACCCTCGGCCCCTCGCGTGCAAGGCGAGTGCTCTGCTTCTGAGCTACGAGCCCAAATGAGAATAATATTTGGATGCAGAACAATTTTAAAAGACTGGCAGAGACTAATTCTTATGGATGAGCGAACGAAAGGAGCACTTCAGGTGCTGTTTGCACTGATTGTAATTGCAGCAATTTGGTATATTAGTGCAGATATAGAAAAACTCAAAGAACTGGGATACGCCGGAGTATTCGTAATTTCTTTATTAAGTTCCGCGCTTATTTTTATTCCTGCGCCGGGTTGGGCGGCAGTAATCGCAATTGGAGGAGTGCTTAACCCATATATCGTCGGAGTTGTTGCAGGCATTGGTTCTGGACTTGGAGAAATAACCGGATATTCTGTTGGCGCCGGGGCATCTAACATTGTAAAGAAAGAATTGGACGGACGATTCAAAAAATGGAAGGAATGGATCAGGAAAAATGATTTTTTTGCGATTTTTGTTTTGTCCGCAATTCCTAATCCCGCGTTTGATGTTGCAGGAATAGCTGCTGGGAGTATCGGAATCGATTGGAAAAGGTTTTTGCTGGCTTGTGTGATTGGAAGAACTGCGAGATATGTTTTGCTCGCATATCTTGGAACGCTTGCGCTCACGTATTTTTAAATGCTCGTGGACAAATAACATTTTACGTTAGCGGGGTGGGGGAGCTTGGAGATTTTTGCGATTTAGGTCGCACTAACCATAGTTCCCGCCGGGCTCATAACCCGGAGGTCGATGGTTCAAAAGCTTTGGTCTGGCAACCAAAAATTTCCAGTGAAGCTGTCAATCCATCCCCCGCTATTTTATTTTTTGTCTAGTGTCCTATGGAACGACGCTTCGTTCTGTCGGACGTTCACTCGGTCTCGGGTTTTGTATCGTGAGGTTAAGTAGATAAACCAAGTTCTTGTGCAATTTCAGGATTTTGCTTTATTGCATATTTTTTAGCCCACCTGAATAGAACATCC
The DNA here is from genome assembly GCA_038046805.1 of Microcaldota archaeon. Taxonomy (GTDB): domain Archaea; phylum Micrarchaeota; class Micrarchaeia; order Anstonellales; family Bilamarchaeaceae; genus UBA10214. The sequence goes on along the minus strand of JBBSVO010000006.1, from coordinate 129,110 downwards.
TGTGCCCCGACAAAAACCAAAACCATTTTTACAAATCCGCGTAATCCGCGAGAAAGGTCGTTCAGATACAGCAGAAATGACTGTGTTAATTTCGCATAACCATTCAATTCACATTCGGTCAAATTTTCTCCGATATATCTTTTTGAAGCCGCATCAGGACCAAACCCTGGAATGATTCTGCCATCCTGTTCAATCCGAACATCATATTCTTTAGGATCAAACAATCTGGAAATCCCTGCATGTGCACTACCCCTAACAATTATTACCGGCATTTCTGGATTTTGAGCTCTTAGCCGTTCAACCAATGAGAATACCTGACGATCATGCAAAACCAAAAACTCAGCTTCTGCACTCAAACATTTCTTTATGAGCTCAGTCGTTTCACTGCTACACAATCTTGCCATAGAAATTCTTGCTGTTGAAACCAGGCCTTCAATCTGTTTAAGCGCCCATGTCGCATACATTGCATCTACGTTTTGCGGATCAATGACTACGTTGACTTGCCAAATATTTCTGCGATTCATGGCAAGAACCATATCTTCAAAGCCAAGTCCATCAAATAGGCTAAGTGGATTTCCTTTGCCGACAATTGCGTTTAAATTTTCATTTGCACGCGACTCCAAACTAGAAAGCGTGGCTTGAAAAGCCGCCATCGTTTCATGTTTTTTGGGTTCGGCTTCGTCCAAGTAGCCCTGGATTCGAGATGCATTAAGACTCTTTCCCGGCATACACCCAAACGGATAATTGTATAACGCAGTTTCATATATCATCGTTGCTTTTTTCCCATCCTGAAGTATCTCATCTAAGAAAGAGCAGACTGCACGCCTGAAGAATCGCGTATTGGCAGGACTACCATGGCCACCGTGTTCTCCCAAAACTATGAATACCTTTGTTCTTTCCATATATTCACATATATCCATTGAATAAAACAATTTATAATCCACACGTTTTAACAAAAAAGGTTAAAAAAAGATTAACAAAAATCAGTTAACTTTGAGCCCCACTCACGACCAGCTCACTCTCACTACTTCCAATATGCCAAAAGAACAAGCAACGCGACAATTATCTGCAGGAAAACAAAGCACGCAACAAGCCTCAACTCAGTAGCCCCGTTGTGCAATTTCATTATAAACTGGGCAAACCCGCGAACCTTTCCACCCACTGGATAGAGTTTTACTTCGCCAATTGCCTTCGCACCCTTCTCGGCTCGAATCTCTCCCCACCAATCTCTGCTTGGGAATCGGTTTTTCAGCTTTATGAAAAAGTCCAGCACATACAGGGAAAGGATAAACGCACCCGCGCCTTCGATATTTCCTATTATCACTCCTGCTGCGAGAACCGCGCCTATAGAAAGGTTACCCACATCCCCAGGAAACACTTTTGCTGGGAAGAGATTATATGGAAGAAATCCGAGAAGTGCTCCGAGCATTGGAACAAAAAGAACAAGCATTTCCACGCTTCCATTATTGAAAGCAAGAAGCGCCATTGCAGCGAATATTATGCTTCCCATCCCAGATTCCATCCCATTGAAACCAGCAAGCATATTTGTCAGATTTGATGCAACCGCAACCCCAAGCGGAATCAAAAGCAGAGTGTAAGCAAGTCCAAAATCAACTGTGCCTATGAATGGAATGAGAATTGCCGTGCTACCTGCGGCTTTTATTGCAACAAGCGGAACTGCTGCAACAAGTGGAAGAAATGCCTTGATTCTCTGGGGGATTGAAATAAGGTCATCAACCACCCCGATAAAAGCAACAGAATGAATTGTAATTAATGCAGCAAGAACCTTTACCAGGTCAAAATTGTATGAAAAAAACGTGTTGAAGAAAACCGCGAGCAGGACCCCCGCCGTAAATCCTGCGATTATTGAAAAACCACCCATTTCCGCGACTTCAGGCTTATCTGGCTTGTTTACATCATGTCCGGTTATGCCGGCACGTTTGAGCCTTGGGACAAGAAAATAAGAGAAAAGATATGAAACTGCGAACGAAATCACTGCTAGGAGGATATACGTAATCGGACCTCCAGCAGTAATCGGAATAGGAAGCAGTTGCGTCATTTTTTCACCAGTTTGAATATCTTTACCCCGTCCTTTGAATAAACGACATCAGAATACATAATAATCTTGTAAAGATTGCTGTCGGTTATCTGTTCCGTGATGATCAACACGTTCTGCGGATCAGAAATAGATGCAGACTTGTCAAACATCCTGAGTTTTGTGAACGGAACTGATTTTACGAAACGCAAAGAGAAATCGTAGAGCTGGCCATCTCCTGATATCGTAGAACCATCCGCGGAAATTGGAACCGAAAGCAACAGATCGCGATTCGCTAAAACAGCAGATTGTTTTCCGGTTGCCGGGTCCGTATTCGTTGATATTGGACGGAATGCGACCATACGCTCACCGAACATGTTGAAAACCGAGCTGGAGGAAAGGATAGTATAATCATATGGAAGCGGGACTTCTGACAAAAGATCGTTTGATGTCAACAGGATTGGACTTTTTGCAGTATGATATCTATATGCGTTGGGGAATTCGGTTATGGCTGTTGATGATGAATAATCATTGGTAACATCGAACCGAAATGCCTCAAGCAATACATTCGAAGGTGCTTGAACCGGAGAAGTATAAAGCGGCAACAGTGCGAGACCCGACGCAAGCGTGATGATGAAAATCACGATAATCGGAATTGATGTAGAAATATTGAAATCATAAAGCGACAGTATAAGGTATGCAATAACTGTTGCCGTGGCGGAAAGAGCGATTGCAGAAAGAAGCTCGGATGATGGATTGAGAGGATTAAATGAAAGGAAAAACGCAAATGCAAATGTTAGAAGGATCCATGAGATTTTGTCCTGCGAATTGAAAAACTCTGCGAGCGGATGCGCCGAAGCCAAAACCAAAAGTGGAATTGAAAGAGCAGGACTAAGGAAACAAAGTGCAGCCCCTAGTATGAACGCGATAAACTCTATTGAGATTATTTTTTTCCGCACGGTTTCGGAAAGCGCAATAACTGCAAATGGAAGAAGAATGCCAACATGCCTGAAATTAGCGATACTGTCAAGTGAAAACGATAATGAAGGAAAAACAAGAAGCAGACCTATGAGCGTTGGAACTGCGGATATGAATTTTAATGCACTATCCTGCCTGAATAAGAAAATGGCCGACAGGAAAAACGGAAGGGCGATAAAGGAAAAAATTGAAATGCCATAAATAAAACCTGAGATTACGAATGGGGCGAAAACAACCAAAAGCGCGATTAAAAAAGCAGAGATACGATTTCCGAACGATGTGGAAAACAGATAAACAAGAATTCCGCTTGCAATTGCGGCAAGCAAGAGAAGAACTTTTACCCCCTCCAGCCTCAACGGAGCAAGAAATAATACGAATAACGAACTCCCCAGAAGCTCTGAATAACCTTCCTCAGACAAACCTGCTGGAGAAAATGCCACGAAAAGACCAAAAACCACTAGCGCAATAAGCAAAGATAAAGCAATGTCTTCTTTTTCCATAAAATCTAGACCCCTCTTAATTTTTTTAGTGTTTCTTTTGCAAAATCAACATTGAATTTTTTGTTTTCCACAAGCGCATTTACTACTTCCTCCAGTTCCACTGCGCTTGACGCACCGGCCTGGGTTGCGAGGTTTCTTGCGTGGAGCCGCATGTGCCCGCGCTGGATACCTTCGGATGAAAGTGCCCTTAATGCAGCGAAGTTCTGCGAAAGGCCGACTGCCGCAATGACCTGCGCAAGCTCCTGCGCACTTTTTACTCCGAGAAGTTTTACTGCTATTTTCGCGGTTGGATGGACTTTTGTAGCACCTCCAACAAGCCCGACAGCGAGCGGCAACTCAATTTCTCCGACAAGGTCTCCGTTTTTATCCTTGTGATATTTAGTAAGCGGTTTGTATTTTCCATCCATTGCAGCAAACGCGTGAGCACCTGCCTCCACTGCTCGCCAGTCGTTTCCGGTTGCCATAACCACTGCATCGATTCCATTCATTATTCCTTTATTATGGGTTGCCGCACGAAATGGATCTCCTGCTGCAAATGCCCATGCGTCGATTATTCCATCAACTACTTCTTCGCCTTTCATCAGGCCTTTTGTGCTTTGTTCAAGAATTTCTTTCTTCCACACTGCGCGTGCGCGTGCCTTCCTGTGAATCGCAAGGTTTGAGATTATTTTGAGCCGCACCTTTCCACCGCTTAATTCTGCGAATTGCGGTGCTAAAGTTTCCGCAAGTGTGTTCACTGCATTGGCACCCATTGCATCGCGGCAATCCACTAACAAATGAACGATCAACATTTTTCCATTCGGGGTGTTGATTTCCTTTGTTTCAATGTCGCGCAGGCCTCCTCCGAATTTTACCATCACCATCGGATCGACAGTATTCGCATAAGAAATAAGCTCGGCTTTCTTTTTGGAGATTTTCTTTTGTGCTTCCTTAATTGAGGGGACACCAACGATTTGGATTTGGCCTATCATTACCGGTTGGTCTGATTCCGCAGTAAACCCCCCCGAACTTTCCTTTGCGAGCTTTGCACCATAACTCGCGGCTGCAACAACGCTTGCCTCTTCTATTGCAAATGGAATAAGGTATTCTTTGCCATTAATTATGAAATTAGTCGCGATTCCGAGCGGAAGGCCATGCGTGCCGATCACATTCTCTATCATATTGACCGCAGTGCCCAATCCGAGCGAGCCATCCTTTCGCAGGACTGCCAGCTCGTCATCTGTAAGCCCGTATTTTTCCTTTAGCAGTCGTAGCTTTTCCTCAATAGAGAGTTTATAAAAACCTGAAAAGTCTGACATCTGAAATCACTAACAGAAGTTATAAATGGGAAATATTAAAAGAGGTGCGAAAACACTACAGTCAGTTTAATACCCCGATTCAACTGAAGAAAATGCCTCGTCTACCTTTTTGAACACATTCTCGGATTTCTGGGAGTATATTCTTCTGAAAATATGGGAGAGTTTTCCGCTATCGCCATCCCCTATATAATAATGCCCCTTTTTACGGGATATGAAACCACTTTCCTTGAGCCTCAGGAGATGATAATAAACTGCTTTTGGATGGAATTTTTTCTCTCCGGATTTTTCCAGAGTCTCTAATATCTGTATGGTTGTGGGCTGCTCGTTTTTCACATGAAAAGAGATTAAAATATCAAGAATATCCAGAAGAAGCCTGCGGCTTTCATTTGGAGATATTAACCCCAGGGAAAGCGCAAGCCAGCGTATCAGGGATTTGCGGGAGAGTTTGATGTCATCTGGCAGGGAAAGATCCCTAAGGGTTATTTCTGATTTTATGAGTCTTGATTCTGGAATCATGATTTTGATAGCAATGCAAGCAATAAAAAGATTGCTGGGATAACGAAACTGATGCGCTATGAAGATTATCACTGATGATCCGGCAAAAATGGTTCTGAAGGATCACAACATAACAAATTTCGCGGGTGGAATAATTTTTTCCGCATTCGGGATTGGAATTGCATTTTTCTCCGGACCTGCAAACCTTGCTGCACTTGCGATCGGAGTTGTTTTTGGCCTTGTGGGAGTATACCTCATATTAACCACAAAATCAATTACGGTTACGTTGGACAAGGAACAACGGAAATGTTCTCTCTCGTTTCAGAGCATTCTAAAAAAAGAATCCAAAGAATTTGGGTTTGATGAAATTAAAGAATTAATTCTCAAAAGTTATATCGGACATTCATCACGGGGAAAACAATATTATCAATACAGCTTGATTTTTGCTCTGAAAAACGGGGAGGAGACGTCTCTGGAATTCGGAAGAGTATCCGCAGGCATCATGGATGTTTTGAGTTCGCCTAATGAAAAAAAGCGAAAGGAAGCCAAACAAATATCTGATTTTATAGGAGTCGGGCTTAAGGAAGTTCTTCCGCCAACAGCCTCAGAAGCATTATCCGCTATAAAAGAGGGAATAGCTGAAGGAATTAGCAGAAGTCAGAAACCACTATGAGTCGGCCAAATGATATACGCGACATATACAAACAATCCTCTTTTAAAGTTTAAAGCCGAATGTCCAAACATGCCAAACCTGACATTAAGGACGCACCCCCAAATAGTTTTCGCGTATTCGCCAAACCATATAGAAGTCATAGTAAGGGTGGAAAACGACGGAAAGGAAAAGTATTGGGCAGAGGCAGACATAAACGTGCCAGAAAGGCTTTCCTTAAGCCCGGACAACAGCCTGCGCAAGGGAAGAGTGCGCATAGGAATAGTTGATGGCAGCGAATACATCGAAAAATCTGTGCGAGTTTACGCTAACACATACACAAATCCGCAGATGTACAGATGCACGATTGCGCTCTATTTGTATAACAAGGATGGAATAATCCAAACCAGGATGGATAAACCGATAGACATTAGATGCGAAATAAAAAAGCCGAATACCCTGTAGCTATGGGCCATGAGCAATGGGCCGTGGGCTATTATAGAACTTTCATCTCCTTATCCGCCAGTAGATGTGAAAAATAGCCTACAAATCCTGCAACTGCAAGCTGAAAACCTGCAATCAAATAAACCAAAACACTAAACGCAAAACACAAGACAATAGAATGTGTTATCCCTCGGTGAGATGGTTTCAGAATTTTGAATGCAATAAAGTATGCGCCGATTATTGCGAGAAAAACGATTAATGAACCGGAAAATCCTGAACCAAAAGAAGCGGAATTAAAAAAATAAAAATAAGCAGCTAATGCGAGCGCGAGAACGATTGCTACAATATCCAGCAACTTCCTTCCCTTGCTTATGTCATGGTCCAAATCAGGGACAAGCGCGCTTAGTGCGGAAAAAATTGAAAGAACGAGAAGTTGAGGAAGTTGGTCCGCATCGCGGACTGAGAAAACAAAATAGAAAACGGAGAGCGAAAGAAAGAACGCGATCAAACAATGGGATTTCCAGTTCATTGATATCAAAATAAATTATATTATTTAATATTCTTAAACGCACCGAGACCGATTTTGCTTATCACTATTTTTCCATCTCGCACATCGCTTATGTCGGTTCCTTTTTCATACCTGCCGAAATCCCCATGCTGCCAGAAATACGGAGTCCCGTAAGGGTCTTTTCTCTTGTCAATAAATGCCTTGAACCTAAGGCGCTGGAGATTGTTGTTGAAAACAATTTCGGCATCAAGGAACTTTTGAGGGAGCTGAACGCTGAAAAATGAATCACTATCGAGTTTCGGCTTCAACATGCGAACGATTTCCTCTATTTTCTCATGCCCATGCGGAATATCACCCCAATTGGTTTTGTCCCTCCAGTCTCTTGAACTGCGGAACATTGAAAATGCAATTGCAGGAATTCCTTCAAGAACAGATTCCCAGCATGCACCAAGAGTTCCAGAGCCAAGCAGGCTATCCATTCCACAATTATCCCCGAAATTTATCCCTGAAAGAACGAGCTTGGGGGGCTCAACCTCTCCTGAAAATAGCGAAAACAGCACGCAGTCGGCAGGTGTTCCACTAAGCTCGCCAACAGAATCCGCAACCCTGTGGAACCGCAGAGGCTTGTGAAGCGTGAGGCTGTTTGAAACTGCGGAACGCTGGCGGTTTGGAATGACTGCATGCGCCTTTTTGTCAATTTTTTTTGCGACTTCAAGAAGCGCGCAAAGACCTTCGGTGTAGCCGTCATCGTTGGTAACTAAAATGGTCATGAGAATAGATATGAGGGAAAAATTAAATAGGAATTGTTCTGATGACTTTTTGTGTTAAAAAATAGGTATTTAAAGACTTGGATTCAAAGAATTGAAACAAAATAACAAATGCTAAGGGGGTAAATAATATGGTTATGAAATTTAAACAACAAGAACCAGCTAGAAGCAAAAATCTTTTGACAAGATTTGAGGGAACAAGACATGCATATGTACATGCAGACTCTGGACAAAAGGAAGGTTTTCCCTGGGCACTTGCTTATGCAGAAGTTGAAGGATTTAGCGCATTACGGCGAAGAAGCAGATTGCAAGCTAGAATAATTGACCCACACTTGGGACAGCACCTAGTAACTGAACATAAATTTAAACCATCTTTAGGAATGGCTACTGATTTCTTTGTTGACCAGGCACTTTTCATTGCAAAAGGACACGTGCTTGGAAGCACGATTGTCCATGATTATAAAGATGGAACTGGAAAATCTTACAGAGCAAGACTTCTTTCTACGGGAAAATACGAAGGAAGAGAAAATATCGCATTGGTAGCTATTGGTTTATCAACAGCTGATTTTAGTGTGGAGATTCCAAAAATCGGGGGCGGCTATTTGCCAGAATTATTGCGAGATATTTCTCTTGAAGAGATTATGACAAAGATAAGGCGCGGCGAGACCACGATTCGGGAAACAGTAGTAGATATTCCAGATAGCAGGTTGCTTGAAGTATCGGGATTCCATTTCTGGGGAAGCAATTGGGCAGCATTGGATCCGAAAACAATGATTCCACACACGATACAAATAGGGGAAACGCCCGGACCATTAAGAAGATTGTGCCTAAAAAAGAATCGAGACTATTGTGGCCCAGTAGTTCTTGGGGTTGGTTCCTATGGATACGGAAGACGAGAAGACACTATTTCTGCAGTTAGTGGATCAGCTGCACTTTATGGGATGGTATTGGAAGTAACAGATAATACTGGAAGATTACGCTAGGCAAGACTAAGCCCGAGACGCAATTTACGGGCTCAGTCTCATCCTATCCCTTGGAAACAGCACGCACTCGCGGATATTATCCTGGTTTGTCGCCTTCATTGTAATCCGCTCAAGGCCAATGGACCATCCGGCATGTGGCGGTGCACCCATTCTGAACGCATTTAAGTAAAATTCAAATTTATTAGGGTCTAGACCACGGCTCTGCAACTGCTTTTCCAGCAAATCAACTTTATGAATTCTCTGCGCCCCACTTGCTATTTCAAGGCCTTTGTAAATGAGATCAAATGCATGGCAGATTTCCGGGTTCTTTTCACTTGGCATTGAATAAAATGCACGCGCCTTTGTTGGCCAGTCATAGATAAAATAAAGCTCCTCGCCCAGAATCTCGGTAATTTTCTTTTCTGCTTCCTTTGAAAAATCTTCTCCCCATTCCATCTTGAATCCATGGCGGTTCAGCTCATCAACAAGGCTGGAATAGGTATGGCGTCGGATTACTTTTGCCGGAGCAAGAGCACCCACCTTGTGAAGCATATGCAAAACAACGATTTCAAGATAATCCATTACAACCTGATGATCTGCAAAACCCATTTCAATATCCATCTGAACAACTTCGTTTAGATGCGTAGTTGTATTGTGTTTTTCCGCACGGAAGACGGGAGTAGTCATAAACACCCGATCAAGTCCCCCAATAACTGCAAGTTGTTTGTAGAGCTGAGGAGATTGAACCAGATATGCCTTGTTTTCAAAATATGTGATTGGAAAAACATCTGTTCCGCCTTCAGTTGCAGCTCCGGTAATAGACGGAGTATGAATTTCCGTGAAACCAAGCTCAAGCACCTTTTCCCTAAAGGCATTTGCAAGCACAGATTTTGCCTTGAAGATATTCAGAACGCGCGGAGTTCTCAGATCTACATAGCGATGATCAAGTCGCGTATCAAGCTCTGATGGAACAACTCCACTTGGATCAACCGGAAGCTTACGTTCAACCTTGCCCAAAAGCTGGAAAGAGATTGGGATTAATTCTACTCCGTCTGGTGCTATTTTGTTTTCTTTTACCTCGCCTTCAAATGAGACAACGTCCTCGCGGTTCATTACTGCTGAATCCATTACTGCATCAGGTACAACGCCCTTTTTCATTGTAACCTGCATTGTGCCGCTCTGATCCCTGACAAGAATGAATTTCATCTTTCCAAGGTCTCGTATCTCGTGTACCCACCCGGAGATAAGAACGCTCTTTCCCTTTTCCTTTTTCGCATCTGAAATGTAAATTCTCATAAGAATCAAATGGAATATTGCGACAGGGGATTAAAAGGGTAATGCCCAGATGACCAGCACAGGATTTATAATTGTAATTCTCACTGCTCAGGGTCCATGACAAGATATCACAAGAACTGCCTCACGAAAAATCCGAACAACAGGAACGGAACCAGATAACGGACCACGAGAAGAAATGGAACAACAAATTGTTTTGGCAAATCCGCACGCACGTGCATCTCAAGATGTTTATACCCATGACCAAGATAAAGCACAAGAATCAGGACAACTAGCGGGGAGAAATGCCCGACCAATTTTTCATCAAGGAAATCCAGGACCTTTGAACCGTCAATCTGGAAATTCAACGGGGAATAGCTAAGGGCGGATGGAAGCATTAACAGTGTCAGCAAGCCGAGAAGAATCACGGATGCGCGTTTCCGGTTCATTCCGAATTTTTCCTCAATGTTGCATATCGCAAGTTCAGACATAGAAACAGCGGAAGTTGTCGCAGCGGCGAACAAAAGGAAAAAGAAAATCGGCATCAGGAAACCGCCGTATGGAATCTGCTGGAACGCAAGCGGTAATGATTCAAATGCAAGCGATGGTCCAGAATTAGGGGCAATACCGAACGCGAATACGAAGGCAAATATCACAAAGCATGCGATAAGGGAAACGACAGTATCGGCGCTTACTATGGCAAACGTTGTTTTGAAGAGCTCTTCGCGCTTTTTCAGATAGCTCCCATAAGTAAGCATTATCCCATATCCGATGCTGAGCGAAAAAATCGCCTGGGAGATTGCGACAACCCAGAGGTTTGAATTGCTGAAAAGGGCTGGCACATTTATGGTCGTGTAGAATGCAAATGCCTTGTCGAGATTTTTGAATGAAAACGCATTTGCAAGAAGGATGATGAGTGAGATGAACAATAGCGGTGGAAGAAACGTGTTAATCTTCTCCAATCCTGCCTTGATGTCAACGCGAGCTATGAAAAACTGGATTAGGACAACGATTGCCGCAAAAATAAGAGAGAGATAGGTTGCTGAAAACTGGGAAAACGGGATGAAAATCCCGAAAAGCGATAGGAGAAAATATCCGAGAGTCCAACCAGTGACAACGATATAATAAGAGAAGATGATGAGCAGCATTGCGAAGTTAGCATAATAAAACAGGGAAAATTTTTTGCTTATCTGTTCGCACGCGCGAAGCGCAGAACATGCAAATGCCTTTCCGGCAATGAATTCGAGCAAAAGAAGCGGTGCTCCAATTACCGCAACCGCAACCAGATATGCCGCGATAAATGTGCCTCCGCCATTCTCCCCTGCAAGATAAGGGAATCGCCAGATATTGCCTACTCCGACTGCTGAGCCGATGGCTGCGAGTATGAATACGAGATGGGAAGACCAGTGGTCATGATGATTAGGGGTGATCTTGGATTTGAAGCCTTGCATTTTGGTGGGAGCCATTGAAACATCTGCTCTCGCAATATTAATAAATTGATTTTTCGAATATACTTTGTGAACATTTTCCGGGATTCTAAGTCAGAAAATCTTATTTTCAGAGACGAACGCGTCTTCAATGCAGACTATTCGCCAGAAGAGATTATTGGAAGGGAAAAAGAAATCCACGAAATGGCCCTGGCATTCAAGGCAGTGGAACGAAAGGCACGCATTCCAAGCATGATCTTGAGCGGACCACCAGGAACTGGAAAGACTTGCTGCACAAAATACGTATTGAAGCAATTGCAGGAATATACCCAACGCGCGATTATAATATATATAAACTGCTGGCAAAACGGAACAAGGCATTCTATACTAACAAGAATCCTGGAGAGAATTGATCCGCTTGCCCCGCAAAGTGGCATGACCGTGGACCGGATTCTTGACAAAATCGGAACATATCTCAAAAATTCAAAAAAAACTGCAATTGTAGTATTAGACGAAGCAGATGCACTCATGCAAAAGAATGAACACGAGGTGTTTTACGATTTGCTGCGTGCTTCAGAAACCATAGGGATAGAAATTTCCGTAATTGCAATAACAAATAATCCCGAGTTCGTAATAGCGCTTGACAAGAGAATAAGGAGCTCAATGGCACAGATGTCGATCAAATTTAACCAGTATTCTCCCGAAGAAATGAAGGGCATACTTACGGAAAGGGCAACCTTGGGGATTTACAATGACACGTATGACGAAGAGGTAATTGGAAAATGCGCCGCATTTGCCGCAAAGAATGGCGGAGATGCAAGAATAGGGATAACATTGTTGTGGCTTAGTGGAAGGGAAACAGAAGCAAGAAATGGGGGAAAAATAACCCCTGATGACGTGGAAGCTGCAAAACAGCATATTACCACGGTTATTGGAGCAGTTAATGAAAATAATAAAACCGGCATAAACGAATTGGAAAAACGAATTTTAGAGCTACTGGGGGATGGAGAATTGGAAAGCACGGACATTTACAAGAAACTTGGTATCGCGGAAAGAACCGGAAGAAGACATCTTGAAAAAATGGAATCTGGTTGTATCCTTGAAAGCAGGAGAGCGGAAGAAAAGCGTGGAAATGTGAGAATATTCCGAATAAAAAAGAAATGAACGTGTTGTTCTCGGCGCAAACTCGCCTTTAAATACCTTATCCTACCTAAAATTAACTATGGGTTCAGACCTAACAGTAGGAGACATAATGACTAAAAGGGTCATATCAGCCCCTGCCAGCGAAAAGATTGGCGAAGTAGCAACACTCATGAAAAAACACGGCATTGGTTCCATAATCGTAACCACTGATAAAGAGGGAAAACACGCCGTTGGAATAATCACTGAAAGAGACATCGTTGGAAAAATCATCGCGCAGGGAAAGGATCCTTATAAGGCTACTGCAGATCAAGCAATGTCAAAGCCGCTGAGAGTAATTCGTCCTGAAACGAACCTTGAAGAAGCGGCAAAGGCAATGAAAAAGAATAAGATAAAAAGACTGCCAGTAGTTAATGAAAAAAATGAGCTTATAGGTGTACTGAGTGAAGGGGATATTATGAGAATATTCCCAGCAGTTATTGACCTGATAGAAGAGCAAGCAGCTCTGAGATAAATCACGCTCATGGATAAATGCTGTGCATGGATGGCCCCCCGAGGTAAAACCTATGAAAAGGGCGTCAACAATGCGCAGCAAATCCAAAATGTTTCCTACTAATTTTGCGACGAACCCGGAGAGTAGCTGGGTATGCAGCTATATGTTAGGATAACTCCAAGGTCAAAGAAATTCCGGATAACACTGGTTAAATTGCCTGATGGTTCAGAGGAAGTGCGGATAAGCATAACCAAAGAACCAGAAAAGGGAAAGGGCAATGCAGAGCTTGTGAAAAGGATTTCAGAAATCACCGGAAGCAATGTGAGAATACTTCGCGGTGCGACCTCCAGAAAAAAACTGCTAGAGATTGATGGGGATGAGCAACAGATACTCGAAGCCATTAGAAAAGCAGCTTGCTACTAAGAGACTCGCCCAATTCATGCAAAAATTGCGCGAATCTCCTGTGTTAGTGGAGGGAGACCGGGACAAAAAAGCACTTGCAAAGCTTGGTTGTGAAAATGTGTTTACGGTTTCGGGAAAAACCCGTAGCTCATGTGAAAAGGCAGCAGCCACTGGTGCTGGCCACGCAATCGTCCTGACAGATATAGATGACCGCGGAAATGAAATCGCACTTGAAGTGCGCGAAGAACTTGGAAGATATGGGGTGAAATGTGATATTGAATTGAGAAAGGCAATTGCAGGCCTGTTAGGTATCCGATTTTTTGAGGATATGGCACGGGCTTATGAAAAATTCACAGAGGAAACAAAAGAGTGAACGATTACGTTTGATTTGTGAATGAAAAGGAATTGAACTAAGAAAAATGAAAAAAAGAAACTAAAAAACAAAAAAGGAAATACGAAAAAATGAGGTGAAAATATGGCAAAAACGTACATTGATACCGTAAAATACTTAGTTTATGCGAATGTAGAAATAGGCGGGCTGGTTGAAAAGCCAGACGTAGTGGGGGCAATATTCGGCCAGACGGAAGGATTGTTAGGTGATGAATTAGACCTGCGCGATCTTCAAAAGAACGGCAGAATCGGACGAATAGAAGTTGACCTTAACGGACGAGATGGAAAAACAATTGGTATGATAAAGGTTCCAAGCAGCCTTGACATGGTTGAAACATGCATTATAGCTGCGGCGTTGGAAACAGTCGATCGAGTTGGACCATGCGAGGCAAATATAAAGGTCCAAAAAGTGGAAGACACCAGAAATGCGAAAAGAAAAATACTCATTGACAGGGCAAAGGGCCTGCTGAAAAACCTCATAAACGTGGAACTCCCAGAAAGCAAGGAAATATCTGACATGGTTCGCGACGAGGTAAAGATAGCTGAAATTGGAGAGTATGGGCCAGACAGACTTCCAGCAGGACCAGGTATTGACAGATCAAACGAAGTCGTATTCGTGGAAGGAAGGGCAGACGTAATTAACCTTTTGAAAAACGATATAACAAACGTGGTCGCAATACAAGGTGCGAAGGTAACTCCAACTATAATTGAGTTATCCAAAGGAAAAGAGGTCACTGTCTTCCTTGATGGAGACCGCGGAGGAGACATAATCCTCAACGAGCTCGTTCAGGGTGGTGCAGAAATAGACTTCGTTGCAAGGGCACCAACTGGAAAAGAGGTTGAAGAACTAACCAGAAAAGAGCTGATAAAATGCCTGCGCGGAAAGGTTCCGTTTGAACAAAGCAGCTCGCAGGGCGGAGATGATGCGGCAAAAAGACGCAGTATGGATCAAAGACCGAGGAGAATGGAACGTGTTGAAAGAAGACAGTACGATGAACCACGCGATGAACTGGTGCAAAAACCAGCTCAGAGACTTCCGGTATTCCATCAGTTTGAAAGGAAAACTGAACAAACAGAAAGAAGGTTTGAACAACCTGTGGAAAGGCCATACCAAAAAACCGCGACCGTGGAACAAAAACCGGAAAGAATTGAAAGGGCCGAAAAAACCGAGAGAAACGAGGTAGCCCCTATCCAGCCTGTTGTTCCGCCAGTTGTAATTACAAGCAAGGAGGAACTCTGGAAAGAGCTTGAAGAACTGGGCAACACCTTGAAAGCAAGGTTTTACAACAGCGGCATGGAACGGGTAAAAGAAATGCAAGTGCGGGACGTAATAAAAGCGCTTGAAGAGGTAACAGACGTCCATGCAATAGTATTTGACGGGATAGTTACTCAAAGATTGGTTGATCTTGCACACAATAAGGGTGTTAAAACAATCATTGGGGTAAAAATAGGAAACGTGAACAAAAAACCCGAAGGACTTGAAATAATGACGAAAAGCAAGTGAAAACGGTGTGCGAATTCGAGGTGCAGTTAAGTGATTGCGAAACGCAATAAAGTGTATATTGAAACATACGGCTGCACCTTGAACCAAAGCGACAGTGACATAATTTCCTTATCTCTGAAAAAAAGCGGATATGAATTAACTGCCAGCGAAAGCTCTGCGGATACCGTAGTCATCAACACCTGTACAGTGAAAGGAGCAACAGAAAACAAAATCGCGGAACGCATGAAAAAACTGACAAAAAATAAAGTTCCGCTTGTAATTGCAGGGTGTATGAGCGCGAACGAGCGGCTAATTAAAAAAATAAATCCGCACGCAGCGATTGTTGGAACAACTTCGATCGCTAGTGTAGCTAAGGCAGTAAACGACGCACTCTCTGGAAACGGAACAGTATACAAAAATAGAGAGGATAAGGAAACTGCCAGCCGTCCGATAACCGCGCCTATAATGAGGATTCCAATTTGCGAAGGCTGCACAAGTAAATGCCATTTTTGCCAGACCAAAATTGCAAGACCATTCCTATTCAGTTACCACCCAAAAACAATCCTGAAATGGGTTGAGGATGGAATGGCGCACGGTGCAAAGGAGATACAACTCACTGCAATGGATTCGGGTGTTTACGGGATTGGGAGTAAGACTGGAACTGAAACAGATCTTCCGGCTCTTCTTTCAGCCATCTGCAAAACCAAGGGAGATTTTCGGGTCAGGCTCGGAATGATAAATCCACAGCACGCAAAAAGGATGCTCGGTGCGCTTGTCAAGGCGCTCTCACATGAAAGAATGTACAAATTTATTCATATTCCGGTGCAAAGCGGAAGCGAGCGCGTTTGTATGGAGATGAACAGACAGCATACAGTAAAGGACTTTTATGAAGTCGTAGACGCAATGCGGAAAAAAATTCCAGATATAACGATTGCGACGGATATTATTGTTGGATATCCGACCGAGACTGAAGCTGATTTTGAGGAAACCGTGCGGCTTATTGAAAAAATCCGCCCGGATATTACGAATGTTTCAAAATTTTCCCCGCGAGAGGGAACGGTTGCAAAGAAGATGAAGCAACTGCCAACCCAGATTGTAAAGAAAAGGAGCGCCAAACTCGCGGAAGTAACGAGGAGAATCCAGGCAGAAAAAAACAGGGAATTGGTCGGAACAGTTGTAAGCGCCCTGATAACCGAGAAACAATTTGGCAGGCATAATGATTTCACTGGAAGAACAAATGAATACAAGCAGGTTGCGGTGAAGGAGTATCATGGAAAGATCGGCGCGAGGGCGATGGTGAAAATCATTGGTGCGAATTATGGCGGACTTATCGGCAAGAGGATATAATATAACGTCAAAGATGGGCAACTCAACCTGTCTGCCCCTGCGTCTCACTAGATGCCTGCGTTCTTGGAAGCGACTCCAGCCGTTTTTTTATTATCGGATTTTGAGTAGAATTTGAAACAAATGAGATTACACCATCGTCCTGTGTTGCAATAACCCGCTCTAGGTTCCTTTCGAATAGATCAAGCACGAATTCCGCGCAACCCTGCAACTGCCGTGTACGGGATAGATCTACGATTTTCCTGAAATCCTCCTGTGCTGCCAACCGTTGCAGCCCTCTTCTAATCCCTACGTCAATGGCCAGGAATTTATCAAGCCTTTGCCTCGTAATATCGTTCTTTGTGTGCTTTCGTACAACCCTTAGCACCGGATCAACCCCGCCATCAACCAGCAACCCTAAATTTTCCTCCAAAATCCTCAAGCAGGAGCGCCTTCTTTCCTCTGCCTTGGCGGTTTCGACCATTTCAGAAATCACATCATACTGACCCATAGACATCAGTTTGGAAAGTGCCCTGTCGGAAATGTCCTTGCTTTCACAGTAAACTACAAACGCTTTCAGGAGAACCTCTCCACCATAAGGGGGCGGCACCCCACCGTACTCCAATGGCTCACTGCAATGCTTCATGGCATTGTCTAAAAATCCACCGAATATGCTGGCGCCCCCCTGGCGTTGCAATAAGTTTGAGAGATACCCCTCGATATCTCGAACGATCTGCCTAAGCACTTTTTCCTGGTCACACGCATAAAGCACCCTGGCGAGTTGTTTGAAATCCTTTCTCCTTATCGCGGTTTCCAATTCTTTTTTTGGTATATACTCTACGTCTTCACTAAACCATTTTCCAAAAGAAGCGATATTCCCGACTGTCCTGCCCATTGTGGATGCAAGAGCCGTGACTGAATTGCGTGCAACCCTCACCTTCGCCGGAGTTACTTCAGCAGGGCCTCCCACGCTATTACTGACGCTGGAAAAGATTAAAAAGGAATGTCACAATTGGTTTTTTGCCCACTGACCCGGACGCACAGTGACGCTCCACGGCGTAACCCAGATTATTCCTCCAGCTTGAATATCTTTATCTCATTTCCAGCAGTCTTGTAAACCAGTTTGAATCCCGGAAGGTCTTCCAGGAAATACGCCTTGTAAAGGTTTGAATCATAGAATTTTCCTTTTCTGTCAGAATAGCCATCAACTGTGGAGTTGCCTTCCTTCCATATCTTATCCTTTGTGTAATACGCAGACATTACAGCAACACCATCCTGTGTTTCATAATTCTGCTGAAGGATTGCCTTGTTGAGCTTCAGGTTTCCGGCAGCATCTTTTTGGTTTAATTCATAAGTCGCAAGCACCTTCTGGCCATCTGCAAGAACAACATCGCTCACGCAATAAGCTGGCTCAAGACCTGAATTTAGCCCTCCGTCTGGGTTTTGTGTAACCTTTAATCTGTACGCAAGAATTCCTGCCTTCCCGGAAGATATAGACACATAACACTGCTGCACTCCTCCGGTCCTTGGTACGTAAATTGTTTCCCAAAGCTGTTCAAGTTCGCATGGAGAGGTACCGGGACTATATGATACATCCGTCTTACCCATCGCGTTACACGAAAGGTAATTCAAAGCGCCATATTTTCCGCCAAAAACTGTGCCACCTGAAAGAACCAATTCTCCGTCAAACAATGCATATTTTGAATCATGGGATTTCATATACGCAGCAAGCTCTTCCGGAGTATCATGAAGATATCCTTTTGCAACTTCGCCGATCATTTTCAATGAGATGTGCTCATTTCGTATAACTGCGTTTCTCTGGCCAAAGAAATTAAGCCAGTGGCCATAGTCCCACCAGGAAATTACGCGCGCGTCCTTTTCTGTGTTAAAGCGAATCCATTCCATGACGTTTATCCAGGATACTGCAAGTCGCTGGCATTTGAAGCTTATTGCGCGCTGCTCGGAGGCCGTAGCAGTAAACGGATTATCCGGAATAGTAATTGAACATAGTTTCTGGTCAAATTGATAGTTTATTCCACGTGATGCGTATGCAACCGGATCTTTTGCAGCCTCACATATTTCCGCGTCGTATCCACCTGAAAGCTGGAGCTGGTTACATACCTGGGTAAGCTTTTCCTTGAATGCAGCTGGATTGTCCTGGAAACGCAATTTGTAGGAGTTATACAGGATTGAAGAAGAAAAATCTTCGTGGGTAAACTGAAGATAGGAAAACAAAAGCCCGAAAAGGAACAGAAAGGCGAACAGACCCGTAATGTATTTCCGCACGAGCTCTTCTTTCTCGGAATAGAATCTTTTTATAAGTGCCGAGCCTGCGATGAAAATCTCTGCAAACACAAGTCCGATTGCGCCTGCGAAAAAGAAACCAACGTAAATTGTATATTTGGCTTTGAGAAGGCCAACCAATGCCGGGGGAAAGAGAACCGCGGCATAAAGTGCGAACAGCGTCAGCTCACTACCGCTTCCCTTAATTGAGCGGTAAGCAGAATAAAGAATTCCCAGGAACGAAAGAGATATTATAACCAGCAAGAGACTCGTTTCTTTTGTATCATAGGAGATTCCTGCATTGAAAAGTGCATTAACCACAGCAAAAATAATCGAGAACAACGTATTGGCAAAAACCGAAAGCGGTGCGAAAATCTTTCCAAGAAGGGAAGTCGCAAGATTTGTCAAATCTCCGAAGATAGATGGTGGAAGGAATGTTTCCGCGACTTCCTGGGGGGTGGCTGCCATGAAACCAAGCTGACCCTGGAAAAGAGCTCCGCTTGCACCCTGTTCTGCGATAGTGCGCTTCAGTGCAGTGTCAAATGTGGCTGTTGTGAGACCACTCATTGCACCCTGCGAGATAAATGTTTTGAGCGGAGTAAAGAAAAATACAAGCATACCGAAGAGGATAATACCCCCAAGAGTATAGAACATTGTTTCTATGTCCTTTATCATATTGCGCAAATAATACAGGGCCAATGCCAGCAAAGTCGGTGCAAGAGCCATTATCATATAAACAGCAGGACCGGTGTAAAGATATTCAAAGGTGAAGACTCCGTTTCTATAAATGGGATGGATTATTGTAGCTACAAGAAACAATGCAATTCCGATGATAACGATATTAAACTTTGCAAAATCAAGTAAGTTTTCACGTGTTTCCGGGGATTTTAGGAACATTAAAATTGACTGGATTCCGATGAATATAGCCATGGCAGAAACGCCGACGACTGCGGATGAGCTCCCCAACGCGAGAGCAATGTATCCAAGCGCAGCCACGAGCGCGAATGGAAGTGAATTCTCGAATTTTTTCTCCTTTGCCCCCCAGGCATATGCTGAAAGGAAAAACCCGAGCGCAAAAAATGCATACGGCTGGACTTCCATCTCTCCAGATGAAAGTTTAAGCACAAGAATCGGAACAAATGATGCCACTGCAGCTCCTATGAGAGCGAATTGACGCGGGTAATTGGCTGCGAAAAACAGGTAAAGGAAAAAGAATGCAAGGGCAGCTGCCACTGGCGGGTATGCACCTGCAACCAATGCCAAAAGATAATTATCATATTGCGCGGCATCCGCACCCATTGTATAGAACGAGTACCATGCAGCTTCCATATACAAAAGAACTGGATGGGAACGGTGATCCACCTTTGTCTCCGAGATGTCATCACCGTTTACATCCTCAAACCATGCAGTTTCATCATTAAGAGGCATTTCGCCAAGCGTGACTATCTGCTGAGCCCCATAGGTATAATAATACGGATCAAGCTCAGAAAATACGGGGCTGCTGGATGAGATACGAAGCACGAATGCAGAAAGCATTATTATAACCAAAATTGCTGCGACAATACAGCTCCATACAGGTGCTTCGATATTCTTCAGCTCTTCGACACTAAGTTTTGGAAACTCGAATTTAAAGCCTTCGAATGGCTTTTCCTTCAGGAAAAGAGCAATTGCAATTGCATAGAAAACCAGAGTAGATAAAATTGCAATTCCGAATGAGAATTTTATTCCTACAAAAGAAAGCAGGTATGGAATGAGTTGAGGAAGAGAGAATCCGATTCCAAAACCAATCAATATTTTTTCGAATAGCCTGAGTTCACTGCGCTTAAGAATGGAAATGGCCAGCAACGCACCTGGAATAAACGATGTAATGAAAATCCAGACCAACATTAACCAGGAATCGAATAATACCAAAGACATAGCAAATCACGTCACAAACAGTACATAACTTCGGAGATATACTGAACCAACCAAGTAATACCGATTTTATTTCCTGAGTTCTATCTCGTTGGTTCAGTATAGATTGAGCCAACTTTTTTAGTTGGCTCAGGATATAGAAAAATTAAATAAGAAAGAATAAAAGACTAGAGGTATTGGAGCGCTGAATCCCCACCGCCACTAGAAGCGGTTGCGGCCAGATCAAGACCTGCACCTTCATCATCCTTTTTGAAGATATACGGGGAGCGCACGCCAGTTATTATTGCAGTCACGCGGATTGTTTCCCCCATGTTTGGATTAACCCTTGCACCAACCTTTATCCCAGAGGTTGGATCAAAACTCTGTGTGAGGATTTCCCCTGTTTTTATGACATCTCCAAGCGTAAGGTCTGGACCACCTTCGATATGCAACATACAGCCTTTTGCGCCTTCATAATTTACATCAAGAAGCGGATGTTCAAGAGTGTCTTTCACTACATTTTGAACACGATCCATCCCACTTCCTTCTCCGAGAGAGATCATTGCAAGTCCACCACCTTGCATTACAGCCCTTACATCAGCAAAATCAACATTCATGAGGCTTGGGAACATTATTGTGTCTGCAATTCCAATTACTGCTCGAGATGTGATTGAATCTGCAAGCTCAAATGCCTTGTCAATTGGAAGGTTTGGCACATAGGTTGCAAGCCTGTTGTTATCTATAACAACCACGGTGTCAGATTTCTGAACAAGATTTTTTATCTGTATTTGTGCGTTTTTGATACGAACACGCTCAAGGGCAAATGGATAGGTTACTATTGAAACGACTATTGCACCCTGCTCCTTTGCTATTTCCGCAACAACAGGGGCAGCACCTCCACCGGTTCCGCCACCCATACCTGCTACGATGAAAACAAGTTCATTTTCTCCAATCTCTCTTTTGAGCATTTCACGATCTGCTTCTGCTGCCTTTCTTGCGACATCTGCATACCCACCTGCACCAAGCCCTCTTGTAATTGTTTTTCCAATAAGGATTTTCTTGTGTGCCTGAATCATGTTTATGTGCTTTGCATCAGTATTCAGACCAATTGTTGTCGCACTTTTGATGCCAAGTTTTGTAAGCCTATCAACACAGTTGCATCCTGCTCCGCCAACTCCGATTACTGCAATACGCACATGCCCATCTTCTTCATTCACTGGCTCAATCTTTGAGCTGGAATCTGCCGAACTTCCTTTAGCTGCTGAAAGAATATCATCAAACATTGGATCACCGCATGAATTACGCAGTTAAGAATATAAACATAGCCGGAAAGAAAGGAAGAATTAAATATGAGATGATTATATGGGTGCAAACAACAAGGCGATACTGATTATAATAGATGGATTAGGAGATCTCACTCCGAATAGCCCTCTCCAAACTGCAAAAAAGAAGAATTTGGATAGGCTGACAAAGGAAGGAATAACCGGGATGTTAAGCACTATAAAACGGGGAATTGTTCCTGGAAGCGACACGAGCCATCTTTCCATTTTAGGATATGAACCAGAAAAATATTATTGTGGACGAGGACCGCTTGAGGCACTTGGCGTCGGAGTGCAAATGAAAGAAGGAGATGTTGCATTTCGCGCAAACTTTGCCACTGCGCAGGGAAATAATATAACAGACAGAAGGGCCGGAAGAATTGACACAACCATTTCCAAAAAACTCGAAAGTTCTCTTAATTTTGACATAGAAGATATTCGGTGCATATTCAAAAGTTCTGTTGAACATAGAGGAGTTCTTGTTTTGCGCGGAAGCGGATTAAGTGCAAATGTTTCTGAAACAGACTCGCAAAAAACCGGATACTCGCCCGAATCAAAACCACTTGATGAAAGCAAAGAAGCGAAAAAGACCGCGCGGGTAGTAAATGCATTCACGAAAATCGCGAGAGAGCATCTTGAAGCCCATGAAGAGAACCGAAAGCAGGAAAAAAGCGGAAAACCAAAAGCAAATGCGATTCTTTTGCGCGGTGCGGGAACTTACAAAAAAATCCAGCCAATCGCAGAAAGATTTGGAATAACTGCTGCATGTGTGGCTGGCGGGGCGCTTTACCGGGGAGTTGCGAAATATATCGGAATGACACTGGTAACCGTAGATGGCGCAACCGGAACAAAGGATACGAACCTGCATGAAAAGGCGAAGGAAGCCGTGCTTGCACTTAGAAGTAATGATATGATATTCTTGCATGTAAAGGCATGCGATAGCTTCGGGCACGATGGAGATCCGAAAGGAAAAACAAAGATGATAGAACGCATAGATGCGGAATTGATTCCATTGCTTGCAAAAAGTGGTGCAAATCTTATTATTACCGGGGATCATTCAACTCCATGCGCAAGGCGCGGACACAGCGGCCACGAAGTGCCAATACTTATTTGGGGGAATGAACGGCAGGACGAGGTCGCACAGTTTGACGAGCAGAATTGCATGAAGGGCGGACTTGGACATGTTGAAGGAAAAGACATGATGCCGATAATTCTGAATTTGATTGGAAAGGGGAAGAAATATGGGAGCTAAGATTGTCTTGAGTCTAGCGTTTAGAGTTTTGTGTCTTGATTACGATTAGGCCTGTGTAAACTTCCAGTTGCCAAATGTAAACTTCCGAAAGTTTACACGTGTAAACCAAAAAATGCAGGAATTTATCCCTTTCCTTCAAATACCATCTACGGATTCTCATGCTTCTTTCTCTTGAACTTAAAAACTGGCGTTCGCATTCGCACACAACGCTTGAGTTCAGAAAAGGAACAAATCTTCTTATCGGAATAATGGGAAGCGGAAAATCTTCTATTCTTGACGCGATATGTTTTGCATTGTTCGGGACATTCCCTGCGATTGAAAGAAGAAAGGCAAGCCTTGAGGAGATTATACGATTAAACGAACAGGATGCGCTAGTAAAAGCAGATGTTGAATGGAACGGGATTAGATATACAATTACCCGTGAACTTCGAAAAAAGAAAAGTGGCGGGGCAGATACTGATGCCAGTATTTCCAAGGATGGAAAATTAATTGAACGCGGAACAAAATCCGTAACGAATTACGTCTGCCAGCTATTTTCGGTCAGTTTCGATTTGTTTTCAAGAGCTGTTTATTCCGAACAGAACAACATAGATTATTTTCTTACAGTTGAACCAAAGAAAAGAAAGGCAGAAATGGATAACCTGCTTGGGTTGGACAAGTTTGAGGATGCAAGAGCGAATTCAGTAACCTTAATGAACAGAATCAAAGCAGAACGTGAAGCAGTTGCGAAGAACATTAAAGCATTTGAAATTACAGAACTCGAAAATAAAGAAAAGGAATTGACAATCGCGGTTGAAGAAACAAAGAAAAAACTCCAAAGCACAGAAGAAGAATTTTCAAAAGCCATGGAAAAATCAAAAACAGTAGATACAGAATATACAGAACTGGCAAAGAAGCGGGAACAAACCGGTGAACTTTCCAAAGAAAAAACAAAACTCGACGGATACATTACGACATGGACAAAGGAACTTGAGGGAAAGGACATTAGTGAGGAAAAACTCTCTGAAATGAAGCAGAAACGGGATGAGATAGAAGCAAAGAGAATAAAGGCCGGGGAAGAACTGAAGGGTATTGACGCGAATATCGCAAAACTTTCAAAAAACGCGGGAGTTCTTGATACCAAAATAAAAAGCTCGGAAAAAGGAGCGGTTGAGCTTAAGATTACTGAGGAAAAAATAACTGCACTTCTTGATGGAAAGCCGCACGGAACCGTTGCGACAGAAATAAAACTTCTTGAAGAAGAGATAATCTCGCTGGAAACTGAAAGAAAATCAGCAGAAACTGAGATAACGCAAGTGGAAAAGATATCTATGCAACTTGCACCCGGAATGTTGGAATGCCCGGTATGCGGAAACAGACTTGAGGAGCATAAAGCAACGCATTTGATTGATGAAAGAAGGGCGCGCATTGCGGAACTAAAAAACAAAATTTCCGGTGCATCTATACGACTCATCGAATCAAAGAAAAAACTCAACCAATTAACTACTCTTGGAAAAGACATAGATGCACTCATGCAAAGGGTGATGATACTTAGAAGCCAGCAGGAGGATGTCTGTTCACTTGCAGGGGAACGAAACAATATCGCAACTGGAATCACTTCGGAAACTGAGAGAAAAACTTCAATTGTGGCATTCTTGGAAGGTCTTACACTGGAAGCGCACCAGTTTGCGATTCAGATAAATAATTCGGTCAATCTTCTAAAGATGAAAATGGAAACTGAAAATGCAAAGGCCAGACTTGAGCAGTTGATCGAATCCATTTCCATAATAGGATTTGATGAAAAAAAGTTCGAAGAGCTCAGAACGGCGATAACTGAAATAAAAGTCAATGTCGAGAGATTGAATGGCGTACGAACGAATTTAGTAACAGAAAATAAAGCGCATGCGGAACTCCTTGAATCAACGAGAAAAGAACTTGGGGCCATAAAAAAGGCGCTGAAAGAGGAAAAAAGACTTGGACAGATCGAAGAGGAGCTGGCGATTTTCAAAAATTCTTTAATGGAGACCCAAATTGCATTAAGAACTGAATTAATAGAGGCAATAAACTCAGCGATTGGAAATATTTGGAGGATAATATACCCATACGCCGACATTACCATAGTTAGGATTACTGCAACAGACAAAGATTATGTATTCGAAATACAGGATGGAAATGGAACCTGGAAATCTCTGGACGGAATCGCAAGCGGAGGAGAACGTGCATGTGTTGCGCTTGCACTGAGAATCGCGCTTTCTATCGTACTTACCCCAAATCTTGGAATGCTTATTCTGGATGAACCAACACATAATCTTGATAAAGAAGCAGTTGAACTGCTATCACAGACCCTGCAATTGAAAGTTCCAGAGGTTATCGGACAAACAATCGTGATAACACATGAAGAAGGGTTGATGGGTTCAGAATTCGCTGCAAGCTACAAATTAACAAGACAAAAAGAAGGATTTGGGGCAACGGTTACGGAACGCATCTGAAGTCACACCGTTCCAAGTGCACTTTTTTCAAGTGAATAAACCAGTTCTACATCATCCGTAGGTGCATTCCCTGATTTCTCAGCATACCATGCAAGGCATTCCTCATTTAATTCATGAACATAGGATGCTGCAGAGTGCATGATGTCCGCTCTTGACGCAAGCCCTGCCAGGAAAAGATAGCGCATTGCTGCAATAAAATCGCCCACTAAAAGCGAGCGTTTCCTGCTTGCGCGCATGTTACGCAGGTCAGTGAGTATAAGATCCTTTGCGGAAATAACAAAACTTCGTGATGAAAAACCGCCAAGCAAAAGGCGCTGTTTGTGAAGTGCCGCAAGTTTTTCTGATATAAGCTCGACTAGTTTTCCCTTGTGAGAATAATCAAGCCTGCTGACATCGGCTTGGTTGAAGCAGGTTTTATCCATTGAATCATCGAATGACCAGCAACCTCGTTCGAATACACTAACCAAATAGAAATTTCCAAATACTGATCTGAAGTAAGCAACTACATTTTCGACAGTTGCAGAGATTTGACTGCAAACAAGGAACAGGGATTTTGCGACCTCTTCACCGCAATGCCTTACAACATAAACAATGTTTTTTCGCATAAATGCCTTTCTGTCGCTGCCATCACGCATGGAAACCTTGAATAACCAGGATAGATCAGCACCTTTTTTGTATTCCAGCATGCGAATTCTTGTTTCATCAATTTCAGCTGGAGCTTTTTGTCTTGGCCAGGAGTATTCGCGTATTACCGTGTCTTTGCCAGAAGTTTCACGTACTGCACATGGCACATCTCGTGTATAAACCGGAATTGAGGTATTACCCTTGAACTGGCCAGAAACCTCTTCTTTCACTGAGCCGCGCTTAGTTTTAGCATTGAGATACGCCGGATTGGCCTTTTCTACCTGCATTAGTGCTAGCTTTGGCTCTTTCATATTAATCAACCCGCAGTACAAAAAAAGAAGCGCTGCTGCGCTTATATAATATCTGTGGAAGGGATTAAAACCATTGTCACTTAAATCAGAAATCGTCTCAGATCACTTTCTGCCACGTTCCATTAATAAACTGCCACAGTGTTTTGATCCTTGGATCGTAAACCAGACTCGTTTTTCCAGCTATTTCCTTTGGCCGCCCTATCTCTATAAGAGTAAAATGCCTCATCCATTCAACAGTTTCTCCAAATGGATTGCGTTCTATAATGTAAACCTGCGCCTTTTCCCTGCGCTTTTCCTCGCACCAGGAAATGATTGATTCGATTTCTTGTTTTGATGGCATGAAATCACCTGAATAACAAATTTTACTTTTTAACGATATATATTACATCGCCTTCCACGACAATATGGGAAAGTCCAACTCTTTGTTTTGCATGCTTTACGCTTTTTCCGGTAATAAGGGCATATCGAAAATTCTTTTTCAAATCGCGATGAAGGTGTGCACAGACTTCTGCAACTGTTGAACCGGTTCGCATCATGAGCGGTTCTTCCAGATCCGCTTTTTCTCCGCGCCGTCTTGTGTAGATTCGTATCAGGCGCAGACCACGATATATTGCTTCACGGATTTGCTCTATACCCAGCCCGCTTTCCGCGGAGATTAATATATAATTCGGAGGAAACTGGGATTTCATAGATAGCGGAATGGTATCTATCTTGTTTACGACCACTATCGCAGGCACATAATTGCGGTTTCCCTCAAGGATATCTATAAGCTCATCAACAGTGGCATTAACGCGGAAAACAACATCCGCGTTATGGAGTTTATATTCATTGAGAATGGCCATCACTTCCCTGTCGCTTATGTTGGTCCGCTTAACTGTTGAATTTATCGTTATGCCTCCATACTCCTTTTTCTTAATAATGATATCCGGACGAACCGAGTTTAATCGTATTCCAAAACCATATAATTCACGTTCGATTACACCGATTTGTTTGGGTGCAGCCGCATCAAGCAGAATAAGAATTAGGTCTGCACCTCTTGCAACTGCGATTACCTCCCTGCCTCTACCCTTCCCGTCTTTTGCGCCTTCGATTATTCCCGGGAGGTCAAGAACCTGTATGCGCGCATTTCTGTATTCCATCATTCCTGGGATGCACTTCAGGGTTGTGAAATCATAAGCGGCTACTTCAGATTTTGCATTTGTAAGCCTTGTGAGAAGGGTTGATTTTCCCACGCTTGGAAGACCGATGATCGCAACAGTGGCATCGCCGCTCTTTTTTACATCAAAGGTCTGCCCACTGCTTTTGGTTCCACTCGGGGAGATCAATTCGTGCCTGAGCTTTGCCATTTTTGCCTTTAGAACCCCCAGATGAAATTCCGTTGCCTTGTTCTTCTGGGTGCGATGCATCTCTTCGTCTATTTCCCTGATCTTTTCCTGAATGCCCATAATGAAGAAGTAGATTAATCAAATTCTATTTTAAATATGGGATATTGTCACCCGCGTGGCGCCATTGGGATAAACGCACCTTTAACCCATTTCTTTCTGTCTCGAGACCCAGCCCGTGAACAAATTCAAGAAGTTCATCCATTGTGTGGCCTTCTTTCTTTCCGGTGATGAAAGAAATTATTTCTGCTCTTGCACTGAATAGACGTCTTGTGCCGTCTTTGTTATATGTTTTGGCAATTGGATTTAGTTTCGGGATAGTCGGATCTTTTTTTCTCCATCTAGACAATGCTGCCGCCACACTCCCCTGAGTAACGTGCACATTGTTATCGCTTGCAATCTTAACAAGATCTGCAGTATGGCAATTTGGATTAGCTCTAACATAACGGATTATTGCTTCTTTGCAAACATTGAACTTTTTGAGTCTTCCCTTTTTCAGTTTCGGAATAGTCGGATCTTTTTTTCTCCATCTAGACAATGCTGCCGCCACACTCCCCTGAG
>JBBSVO010000006.1:43080-100351 GCA_038046805.1 Microcaldota archaeon | reverse complement strand
CTTGCAATCTTAACAAGATCTGCAGTATGGCAATTTGGATTAGCTCTAACATAACTGATTATTGCTTCTTTGCAACTTCCAAGGGTTTTTCTTTTTACTTGCTCTGCTGTTGAACCAGGGGTTTCCACTAAACATTTTCTAGGTGGAAATCTCCGTGTAGCCCTCTTTCCGCTGGATAAGGCAACAAAATTGCATTGATTTGATACCTTAATACAAACTGGACTACTCATGTGATAATATACAATAAAAAATGTTTAAATACGGATATGTTGTAATAGAATCATGATTGCTTCAACAAAGGAAGTCCTGCGTACGAAAATGCGACAACAAAGAGATAATTGGGATAAAGGAATTGCCACTGCAGCATCTCTGAAAATCTGCGAAAGCGTCCTGGGATTGGATGAATTCAAATCCGCACGAACGGTTGCGCTTTATATTCCGAAAGGAAGCGAAGTGGACGTAAAACCACTCATTTTGCAAGCAATCGCTGATAAGGAGGTTCTTGTTCCGGTTATCAGTTCCGACAATCACATCGAATTCGTGAAATTCACATCCTTTGATGATCTCAAGCCCGCGAAATTCGGGATTCTTGAACCAAAAACGAAAATAAATCCGAACCGCGAACCAGATATCGTAATTGTCCCGGGACTTGCGTTTGATATCGACTTTCACCGATTAGGATATGGGAAAGGATACTATGACAAGCTGTTCGCGCGGCTGAAAACATTCAAACTGGGAGTTTGTTTTGATCTTCAGATTGTTGAAAAAATCCCAAGGCACGAACATGATGTAAGGCTCGATTGTGTTGTGAGCGAAAAGAGGGTGCTTGGTTTATGATGTCCGTATTTTGGATTTTTGTTTTAGTAGTTTTGGTCGCATTTTCAGCATTCTTTTCTGCAAGTGAAATCGCGCTTTTCACCCTTACGCGCGTACGAATCCGGAGAATGGTCAAGCAGGGCATTCCCGGTGCAAATGCAATAGAAAAAATAAAACAGAATCCCCGCAGGCTCATAACAACTATTCTAATAGGAAATAATGTAGTAAACATTTCCGCGTCAGCGATAGGTACTGGCCTTGCAATTTCTTATTTCGGAGAGGCAGGGGTTGGCATTGCGACAGGCATTATGACATTCATCATCCTCACTTTCGGTGAAATCATTCCAAAGACGTTTGCAGTGCAAAAGGCAGAAGACATCGCAAGGAGTTGTGTTCCAGTTCTACAACTGTTAGAGTCGCTCTTTTTACCGATTATCATAGGGTTCGAGTTTGTGCCTAAATTGTTGTTGAAAAACACAGCCATGTCCAGACCTATGCTCACGCAGACGGAGCTCCGAGCCATACTCGAGATTGGGGTTGAGGAAAAGGCGATAGAGGAAGCCGAGCACCAGCTGATAAACAAACTGCTTGATTTTCGCGGTAGCCTAGTTAAAAATTCCATGCTGCCACTCGAAGATGCAGTAATGCTAGATTCGAGTATGTCTGTCCAGGCGGCCAAATCCTTTGCAATTGAAAAAGGATTTTCAAGATATCCGGTGTATTCGAAAGACGTAGATCGCGTAATGGGTATAATCCATACAAAACACCTTGACCGGCTGATAAAAGAAGGCAAGGGTGCGCTTCAGCTGCGTGAAATCCTCTCCACGCTTGGACCTATCTTCGTTTCAGAAAACGAGCCTTTGAACGCCTTGTTCAAGAAAATGCAATACGAGCACATTCACATGGCGGTTGTTGTTGATGAAAAATGGAATCAGACAGGCATAATTGCGTTTGAGGATCTGCTTGAGGAGATATTCGGGGACATAAAAGATGAAGAGGAACGCAAAAGAGGAAAGGCAGAGGGCAAGCGTTAAATTTGTTAGGGGGGAAAGGATTCTATGGTCAACAAAATCCGCATTGGGGTTCTTGCAAGCGGCCGCGGCTCAAATTTTCAGGCATTGATAGATGGTGCGGAAAACGGGGAAGTGGCCTGCAATATCGCGGTTCTAATCACTGATAATCCAAATGCGCAGGCAATAGAGCGGGCGAAGAAAGCGGGAATTCCGGTAGAGATCGTCAATTTCAAATCATTCCAGAAACGTGAGGACGCGGATAAAAGGATCGCGGAAATACTCGAGCAGTATAGTGCCGAACTCGTTGTTCTCGCGGGGTACATGCGCATATTAAGGGGTGCGCGTATCTTCGAACGGTTCAAAAATAAAATAATCAATATTCACCCATCCCTTTTGCCGCAGTTTAAGGGAAGCACGAACTCGCAGAAAGATGCGTTTGAAGCAGGATTAAAAGAAAGCGGCTTAACGATTCATTTTGTAACAGAAGACCTTGATGGCGGTGCAATCATCTATCAGGAAAAAGTAGATATCAGCGAATGCAAGAGCGCAGAGGAAGTCTCGGCAAAAATACTCGTGCGGGAACATGCGGCCATGAAGAAGGTTGTGGATAATTTTGCTAAGGGGAAGATTGATTAGGTGACTTGACGGTTATCGAAGACCCGTCCGAAAGGCGTTTTCTTAGATTATATTCTTGTCCGTCTCCTTTTGTATCCGGAATGTGCGGCATAGTAAAATACTTATTGTTAGGAACAGACGAGAAAACAACCCTCTCAGTTACATCAACGGGCTTCTCGTTCGTGCCGTCGGTTATCCCACGGGCATCTTCTATTGCTGGTTCTCTTGGGACAAAACAGACATCGCTACGAACAGGATTCGCCTGTTTGCATCCGGATACTGCAAGAATAATTACGCTTGCTGCAGCTGCAATTGCCGCCATTTTGCGTTTTCGGTCATGAACTTCAATTTTGCTAATCCTTTCGCTCAATCTCGGCTGCTCAGGAGAACGGATGATTTTGAGCGGAGGAAAGCCGGATAATGCCGTCATCTGCGTGACCAATCCGGGCTTGAGTGCAATCGGATCTGGTTCAAGTTTTCTGCCAATATCGCGCAGTACCCGCTCCCGCGTTGTCAAGCTCGCATTTCTCAGAGCATTATGCATAGCACTAGTCATATATCAAACAGCACCCTTATCGTCCAATTCCCTTTCTTATCCTTCTCAACCTTCAATTCGTGATAAGTAACCGCCTTTATTATATTTCTCGGAATTCCGGTTCCACCGATTACGTCCAAAGAAATGGATTTTTCCGCCTCGTCGAACTCTTTTACATTTACCTTTTTTGGGATAACCCGCTCTATCTCGCATTCGGCAAGGATTTCAGATAAAGAATTGACAACGAGCTCATCCAGGGTATTAGCTTTCTGGTTTACTGAAAAAGACTCGGATTCCTTCTTAACGCTGTCACGCCCCATTTGAGAAAACATTCCAATACACAGCTCCTGGTATGCGCTTTCAAAGGTTTTTCCATATGTTTCTATCAAAACATCAGACATATGCGGAAGGAATTTGCGGGTCATAGATACGCACCAATGGCAAGGATGGCATGCAATATTGCAAAGAGAATCCCTATTTTGACAATTATCTTATGATCATCTAGATAATTCTTGTGAAATATTGGCTTTTTGAAAAAGGCGATGCCTGCACCAGAGATAAGTGTTAGAAATGCCAAAGTACCTGTCCAAAAGATGACGGTCTTTCCTAAAACAATTGAATACGCTATTTCCGCGAACATCAGATTACCTCCATGGCGCATTATAGAATGTGATTCATCTTATTCCTTTTGGTTTCGATGTATTTTTTATTAAATTTATTTGTTTTAACAACAAGCGGAACTCTTTCGGTTATTTTTATTCCGCACTTTTCCAGACAATCTGTCTTTTTCAGATTATTTGTGATGAGCCGCACTTCACGAATTCCGAGAATGCGAAGGATTTCCGCAGCAGCGGAATAATCACGCAAATCATCAGGAAAGCCAAGATGAACATTTGCCTCTACGGTGTCCATTCCGTTATCCTGAAGCGCGTATGCTTTTATTTTGTTGGAAAGACCAATACCGCGGCCTTCCTGATCTAAATAAAGCAGGATTCCGTTCCCGGCCTTTGAAATCATTTTAAGTGCCGCCTCAAGCTGGCTCCTGCAGTCGCAACGAAAGGATGCGAGCGTGTCTCCAGTCAGGCATTTGGAATGAATCCTCACGAGCGGCACTGTTCCGGTTTCATTTTTCCCGCAAATAAGTGCAAGATGCTCTTTTCCATCTCCGTTGGTAAAGGCATAAATCCTGAACATTCCGAATTTTGAAGGAAAAAACGCATCTGCTACCTGGTTTAGCACCATTTTATCTCCTTAGTTTTCTCGCAAGAGAAATCGCGGCATTAACTGCACGCTTTGCATATTCCTCTTTTCTTTCATCAGCCGCATCCTCGTCAGCATCTGGACCGATTATTCCTAAAGTAACGGGCTTGTTGAATTCAAGGGAAAGCTCTGACAATTTATTGGCCGTACTTTTGGCAATAAGTTCATCATGTGCAGTTTCTCCCTTTATGATGGCACCAAGTGTTGCCACTGCATCTATTTTCTTGTTTAGAAGCAGTTTCTTTACCGCAAGCGGGACATCAAAAGCTCCTGGAACTTCGAGAACTTCTAAAATGATTGCATCACTTTCCTCGGCAGTTTCCTTTGCAGTTTTTGCCATTTCGATTGCAATATCCTCGTTGAACGAGGCAACGACAACCCCCAGAACAATTGGTTTGTCCGCATTTTCGCCGTCTATTGTTCCTTCATCTTCCTTTCCCTGCCTGATTCCTTTTCCTGCATTTTCAACAAGTGCGTTTGGATTTTCCGCGAGCAGAACTGCGTTCTCAACATGCTTCCGAATGCGGTTTTCACATATTTCCAAAAACTCGCGTTCGCTCCAGCCTTCGTTTTCATGAATGAAAACCTCGACAATATGCTTATTTGTCAGTAGTTTTGCCTGCTGAATTCCAAGAGAGGCTTCGTGGGCACATTGAATATCAATTTGAGCGCCACCAACCATCCCAAGTGCAACAACAATATTGCAACCATCATCAAGAAGCTTCTTGCATTCAACGGCAAGGTCCTTTATACCGGGAACGGTATGGCGCACGATTTCAACGTGCGGAAAACTTTTTTTGAATTCGTCCAAAGCAATTGCACCCATATTCACACGTGAGAATGTGGTGTCTACAACCCCTATGCGGATTTTTGAGTTTTGAATTGGTTTATTGTCTTCCATAAATTTCCCTTCCTTCGATAAAATTTATTCTATTTTTCTTGCAATATTCCTTAACCTTTTGTTTTGAAAGCGCTTTTCCTTTTCCGAGCATTTCGCATAAAACCATAGTTCCGCTCATGCCAGCACGCCTTGCCAGTTCAAGGGAGAGCTCAGTATGACCACGCCTGTGCTCTATGCCACGCCCAATAAGCAGAAAAACATGACCTGGAGTATAAAAATTATTGCAAAAATCCTGTTTTCCTTCCCCGGATTCTACAAGTTCAGAAAATTTTTTGATGGTAAGCGAACGGTCGTTGTCAGTTATACCGGTATAAACTTCGTTATGGTTTATCGGAATCGAAAATGCAGGTTTGTCTCCATATGCTGTTTTCTTGCAAAGGATTACTTTTAGAGCATTACCAGAATCAGAAACGAGGTCAGAAAAGAACGGAAGGGAGAACCGCTCTGCGATTTCTCTATCCACAGCAAGACAAATAAGACCGCCAGCGGCTCTTCTGAGGATTTCGATTTTCTTCGGAGTTGCAAAACTTGCGTGAAAAACAAGGTCGGCCTCTCCCTCTCGTTCATCTCCATCGTAAATTGCGATTAATTTGCCTTTCCTGATGCCACGTATGACTTCTTGTAGGCAGTCTTTTAGTGCCATGATAACCAGAATTTCATCTCTTGTTTACTATTTAAATGGTGGCTACAAGAAAAATGGTAGTGACGAGACCACAAACTTATTTCCCGAAATCCTTCATTCCCAATGCTTCTTCTCCACTAAAGATTGGGCCGTCCTTGCAAACCAGTTTTCCATTCATTGCACACGAACCGCAGATTCCCATCCCGCATTTCATCTGACGTTCAAGACTTAATTGGCACGGAACTTTTGCATCTTTGCAGGCCAACGCAAGAAAATACATCATTTTTTCTGGACCACATGAGAAAACGCAATCAAACGATGAAAGATTTTCTGCTTTTGCGGCCTGAACTGCATTTCCTTTGAAACCTTTGCTTCCGTCGTCTGTTGCAACAATAACCTTACATGCTTTTTTCAGCCTTTTTTCCAGCACAATTTCGCTTGCATTGCGGGCGGCAATAATTGCAGTTACTGAAAATTTTTTCTTTTTTGCAGCTTCTGCTAGAAACGAAAGCGGAACAACTCCGTAACCACCGCCTACGAGAAGAATTTTTTTGTATGATTTAGAACCGATGTTAAATCCGTTTCCAAAAGGACCGCGGAATGAAAATAGATCGCCTTCTTTTAATTTATGTAATGCCTCGCTCACTGGACCGACCTTTGCTACCGTGAAAGAAAGCGGTGCACCAGATCCAATACTCATGGGCCTTTCCCCAATGTGCGGAACCCAGACCATTGCAAACTGGCCAGGCTTTGCTTCCGGCAATGACACTCCGAGTTCGAATGTTTTTATGCGGTAATTCTCGTCTATAATTCGTTTTACACTGGTTGTTTGCATTGGAACAGATGATTCGTCCGGATTTGACATAAATACCGAACAGATAACCGCATATTTACTTAAAAAACCTATTTAGCAGCGGGATTGCATAAAACGGAATCGCTAAACCGGCGAGTGCTCCTGTGATAAGCCTCATTATGTTAGTGCTTTCCCAGAATCCGAGAAGTTGACTAGTGCCATCAATTCCAAGCGGAACAATCGCAAGAATAAGCCAGATAGCTGGAGGAAGCATGGTCTCGTCCTTTTTGCGGACAAATGAAAAAATAATTCCGCCTATAAGCATGAACGAATAAATGCCAACATCGCGGGAGCAGACGGGCATCTTGTAACCACTCATGCCAGACTTATTCACGCTCGCTGCTTTTGATTCATTGAATTCCGCACTTGGAAAACAATCTTCAAATGAACCTACTGATCCGTTTTTCGGGAAATAACACAGCGAACGAGAAGTTAGTTGATGGCAGGTTGGAGAGTATGCAGCATGTGCGAATGAGAAAACATCAGGAGCGAATTGCGCCAAAAGCGGAACAATAAAAATTGGAACCGTAACCGCAGCAGTTAGAATAATAAATAGCCAAAAACCTTTTGCACCCATTAGTTCGCCTCAAATTGTAGATCAAAGATGCTTCAATTGATTCTTCACTTCATGAACTTCCCATGGATAAACAAGCCATTTGTTTGTTTCCTTGATATAAAAGTCTGGCTTAATCAATGAGCGGGGTTTGTAATGAATGGTTGCAACCTTGACGTCAGAGGCCATTCCTCTTCGCGCAAGTTCCTTTGCAACTAAAAGACTTCTACCAGTATCAACAACATCATCAACGATCAGGACACGCAAGCCGCGGATATCAAGGGAGATTGGTTGGGTGACTCGCGGGAAATCAGTAGTCTGCTCCATCGACTTGTAGAACTCGATCCTGATTGTGGCAACAGTGTGATTGTTTAAAGAATCTGATAAAAGGCGAACCGGAACAAGTCCTCCGCGAGAAACTCCGATAAGAACATGCGGAGCAAATCTTCGCACTTTTTCTGCAAGCTGTTCGCACATAGATTGGACCTGAGTCCATGAAACGTATTCAAGGGCTGGTTTACTGCTCAATGATTTTGGTTTCGTGATATGTGGTTTGGATTTTGAACTACGGGATTTGGGATTCGTTCCTGATTTTAGTGACGCGCTTTTTCGCACAGTCTTTTTGAATTTTCCGCCCGCGAATTTTTTCTTTTTAATCCGACCAGCCACAGAACCACCGAAATTAAAAAACAGAGAAGAAATAAGAACTTATCGTCGTGTTTGGGCATGGCGCTTCGCTTACGCTCGCGCGGAACACTACGAGCTCATGACCCGGATTTACTTCTTCAGTTTGACTTCCCAGATATACTTTGCCCTTGACGGCATAGCATTGATGTTAACAGTAATCGGATGGCCGTTGATTGTGAGATATTGCTGCAATGCTGCAATTGTTTTTTCGCTTACCATTTCATTGTTTATCCAGGAGCAGACTTTCTTTGTTTTTATGCAATCCGCTACAACGTCTGCATCCTCTTTTGTGAGCCCCATTGCCAAAAGGTCGTCGCAAA
This sequence comes from Microcaldota archaeon, assembly GCA_038046805.1. Classification (GTDB taxonomy): domain Archaea; phylum Micrarchaeota; class Micrarchaeia; order Anstonellales; family Bilamarchaeaceae; genus UBA10214. Next base: position 92,176 of record JBBSVO010000006.1, on the reverse strand, counting down.
CTGCGGTGAATCCCTTTTTCACGTTTGAATACCTAAGCGCATCCTTCACTATCCTCATGTGGTCAGCGGCAAGCTGCGGAACCTCATTGAGAGGAATCCATTTTGCATCTGCTGCATCATCTCCGCCTTTTAGCTGGCCACCAGTTCTTTTGCATAAGTAACATGCTGCGATAACCCCGCGTGGATCACGGTTCGGATCACTATATATTCCGACTAACATAATAGGTTCGACATCTAAGCCTGTTTCTTCTTTTACCTCTCGCTTCAGACACTGCTCTGCAGTTTCGTTATCTTCAATCCTTCCGCCTGGAACTGCCCATTCTCCTCTGAACGGATCGGCTGCACGCTGAATGAGAACGATTTTGTTATCTTCGATAATGACTGCATCACAGGCAAATGATCGCATGACACAGATAGGAAGTTATGGATTAAAATCCTTAGCTTCGTACGGAACCAACGTGCGGAATTACGAAACCTGCAAAACAGAGAACTGGAAACGCGGAATGCAACAAACAGGACTTTGGACTCTGAACCCAAGACGCGGAACGCGAAACTATTAGAATTGAACCGCACGAAAAAAAGTGGGATGATAATCAAACGAATAACTTTAAAGCAGTTCGGAACATAAACTATTTGGTGAAAGAAATGAGTGGATGCGCAAATGTAACTCTCGATGCAATGTATAACGAAATTTTAACAATTAAAAAGGAATTGTTAAAACTGGAAACGGTTCTAATCCCAGAAGTAACGCTCACGGTCAATGAAATGAAAGAACTCAGGAAACTGAAGGAAGAAGCAAAAAGAGAGCTTAAGGAAGGTAAACTGATTTCTATAGAGGCGTTATAGCAATGTACAAGGTCCTGCTTAAACCTCAGGCAAAAAAGGAATTCGAAAGACTGCCAGAAGAATACGCTGCAAGAATGAAAACTGCTTTTGAGATTTTACAATATGAACCAAGACCATTTAGGGAGTTTGATGTTCAAAAAATAAGCGGTAGTGAACAGGACTATAGAATTCGGATTGGGAAATATCGTTTTATTTATTCAATATTCCAAGAAGAGCAGGCAATTGTAATATTGAAGATAGACCTTCGTTCTGAAACAACTTATAAATAGCCGGACTCTGAAATCGAAACTGAAAACGCGAAACGGTTGAATTTGAGCCGGACGAAACGCGAAACGGAAAACTGGGAACGCAATTTGCTCAGACGCTGTTAGCATCGTCACCGGCTTGCGCCTAGGAGGTTGTTCACGTCATCATTGCAATTAAATATAAGCTACGCATTGGTTAAAAACCAAGCGATGATGTGAATAGATTTGGAGAACACGCTAAACGAATGGTCCCACCATACCAAAAATCAAAACATCTCAAATTACTCTCCTTGTTGGTGGAGGTTTTGGAATGCGATCGCCCCTCTCCTTTTTAGTGAATGTGAAATTTCTACCATCACTAATAGGTTTTTTACCTGGCGGTTTTGAATTCGGATGTCCGAATGATCTGAATTCTGGTTCTGGGAATCTGTCGGCTGGAATTTTGCCAGTTCGGCTTTCGAATCGTTGTGCTGCGAAAAGTATAAAAAGGGAGTTATCGTCCTGCGGAGATCTTCATTAAATAAATCCTCTCAAAAAAGAAGTTTTCCGTTTCCAGCGTTTCGGTGCGGAATCCGTTTTCCTTCAGAATACGTTCGGTTTTCGGAAGGTCATTGAGCGAACTGTGGATTAACAGGACGATGCTGCCCAGCTTCAGGTATTTAGAAAACGCACGCAGGAAACGGTCGAGAATGCGCCGTCCGGATTTTCCACCGTCAAACGCTGCGTTCAATTTTCCGCTTACGCGCTCGTCCTTTGATGTTGGGAGATAAGGAGGATTAAACAAAATCGCGTCGAATTTCTCGCTCGGGGCTATTGCTGAAAATAAATCGCTTTTGAAGAATTTTACATTCTTGATATTGTTCCGCTTTGCGTTTTCCTTTGCGCATTTCACGGCATCCGGATTAATATCCACTCCGATCACTTCGTTGTTCGGATTCTCTTTCGCATTATGAAGTGCCGCAATTCCGCTTCCGCATCCGATTTCAAGAATCCGCCCTTTCAGCCCAGATGCATGTTTTGCAAGAAGAAATGAATCCTCTGCTGGTTCGTAAACTGAATCCGGAATTTCTAGAACCAAGCCACCGTATTTCATATGTTATAAAAGGCAGCTACAAAATAAAAATAAAGCGGAAAAACCAAAAATGAAAAATAAAATAGAAAAGAAAAAAAGAAAGAAAAGAAGCTTATACGTTAAGCCTCTTTCTCCATTCCCTTACCCAGTCCTTTGCAGCTTCCTGTCCTCCGAATCCGAAGGCAAGACCAACCGCAAGTCCAAGCGCAAGGCCAAGTGCCTGCACCATTGAGACAAAGGTTGCTGTGATGATTGTTGTCGGGAAACCAAGCGTGTCAAGGCCCATTACGATGCCCATGAACACGACAATGTATTTTATTCCGGTTCCCAGGAGTTTCATGTAGTCCTCTTTTTCATGGACTTCAAGAACTTTCTCCTTTGCAAGCTCTCCGACAATTGCAGCTACCACGACCACGAGAATGCCGCCGATCAATTTCGGTGCGTAGTCAATAACCTTGCCAAGGAACTCAGACAATGAGCCCAGCGCAAGCATCGCAACTGCCTGTTGCACGAATAGAATGATGACAAAGTATTTGAACAGCTGAACAAAGACGTTGCTCACCTTGACATTACCAAGGGCATCTTCGACCCTGTGGGCTTCAAGGAACGGTTCAAACTTTATCAGCTGAAGAACTTTCTTCAGTACCATAGCAACAAAGTTGCCAACAAACCAACCAATAACCACCAGCACGACTGCAAAAACAAGGTTTGGTAATGCGCCGACGAGCGAGGTTACAGACTGATTCAATCCCGCCGCAGCTGCATCAACAAGCGTCTGCGGATTTGCCGAAAGTGGGTCTGCCATATAAATCACATCTTTATGTTGGAAATACGACGTCTGGAAGATTTAAATACCCTCCGACCTACCATAAAACTGGTAAATATGGCAACTATTGAAATTTTGATTCTTCTGGCAAAAAAAGGTGCGCACAAACGATCAGTGAGGATATCAACTACACAGATAGGCAGAGATTTAGATATGTCACAGCAGAACTCATCGCGGATTTTGATAGAACTGGAAAAAAGCGGAAGGATAAATCGCACCGCGAGCGGGATAGATATAACAAAGAAAGGGATTGAAGAACTGGAACTCCTGTACGATACGCTCAAGGCCGCACTTTGTGGAAAGAAATCGCAGAATGAACCGGATGGAGAGATGATAACTGTCACTGGAACAGTGGCAAATGGAATGGGAGAGGGCGCGTATTATGTCAAACAATATTCAGACCGGATAAAAAAGGCTCTTGGATTTGTCCCGTTTCCTGGAACATTGAATATCAGACTGGATAAAAAATCCGAAATTGAAAAGATCAAGATGATTGGGCATGCTTCCAGGGTAATTGAAGGATTTGAAAGGGAAGGACGGAAATTCGGAAAGATATATGCGTATTCGTGCAAAATAGGAAAAGAGGAATGTTTTGTTGTGATACCGGAACGAACACACCATGATGAAAGCGTTCTGGAAATAATTTCCAGGAAAGAATTGCGCAGGATATTTCCGGAAGGAAGAAAAGTAAAGGTTAGAATAAAACTGAGTTAGCGGCTGGATTCGGGACAGGAGACACAAAACACTGGCCCCGAAACCCGAGACTGAAAACCCGAAACAATAGCTAAGGATTATGTTTGGGCAAAATGAAAACGGGTGAATAAAACGTTTTCTTTTGGGGTGAATCCGTGAAAATCCTTCGGATTTTCCCAGCTTTACAATTTTTGCGAATTGTAAACCCCTCAGACCTTTTCTTTTCACAAAAGAAAAGGGATATGGGAATGGGCCCGCGCGGAATCGGACCGCGAATCTCCTGCATTTTGCCATACGGAATAATCCGCAAGCTGTCAAGCAGGCGTGTTAACCATTGTCGGCGTTGTTTTGTCTGAACGCTTTCCACTACAGGCCCAAAAAGATGAGATAGATAAGCTGGAAAAGGGTTAAAATACAGTTACTTGGTAGTCGCTTCTTTCAAAAACAGTGGGGGAACAATCGCATGGTTTTCCCTTCTGACAGAACGAACTGTTTTCATAAAGCGATCCAGTGAAACCGAATCTCCCATATGAAAATTTAAATTACGGAGTAAAGAATCCGTAAATGCAAGCGCGGCAAGTTCGTTTTCCCTGCAGCATAAAGTCCGCAGGGTATGTTCACCGCTTATTCCGGTAAACTCTTCTGGCTTAAGCTTTCTAAAAAGAGCTAAAAGCTTACTTTGTAACGGATGGTATTTCAAAAGAAATTCAAGATTCTCTCTGGTTCTGACGGACAGACCTGAGAATCTGCCAACGGTTGCCTTAATACTTGCTTCTGCTGCTTCCTGTTCTTGATGAGAAATTGGCCTGGCTTGCAGAAACCTATTTCTACCTCTTTCCTCAGCTATATGAGCTCTTGCAACCTGGCCTCCGACTGTTTTAAACAATGATTTTGATATTTATATCACCATTTCTAAGTAGTAAATTAACGTGGGTTATGATGTAAGAAACAATTTAAATAACTATTGCGAAGAACTATTATGCACTATCGAATTCTTAGTGGAAAGGAGCCTGCTGAACGGATACTCGCGGAAGCTCAGGCTAAGATTGAGGAGCATAAACTGAAGCCAGTTCTCGGCATAATCGTTGTAGGAGAGGAAGGACCATCTCAGGTCTATGTCAGGAAAAAGGTTGAGACGGCTGCAAAAGTTGGAGTGGAGGCGCATGTTCATAAACTGCCTCATAACGCAGAAGAAGCGGAACTGCTCAAGCTGATTAAAAAATTGAATCATGACGGCAAAACGCACGGATTTATTGTTCAGTTACCGCTTCCACGACACATGAACGCGGATAAGGCGATTTCAACAATCGATCCGCAAAAGGACGTGGACGGATTTCATCCCTATAATATGGGAAAGGTTGTCTTGAACCAGTTTGACGAAACCATGTTTCCTCCAGCAACTCCTTTTGGTGTTATGAAAATGCTTGAACAGTATGAAGTTGAACTTGCAGGGAAGAATGCAGTTGTGATTGGAAGAAGCAATATTGTCGGAAAGCCCATGGCACTGATGCTGCTTCATAAAAATGCTACGGTGAGTGTATGTCACAGCAAAACGCGGAACATGAATGAATTTACCCGCAATGCAGACGTAATTGTTTCCGCAGTCGGAAGTCCGAAACTCGTAACCGCGGACATGGTGAAAGAAGGCGCGTTTGTGATTGACGTCGGAACAACGAAAACCTCGGACGGAAAACTTACTGGAGATGTTGATTTTGAGAATGTGATAAAAAAAGCGAATTGTTCTCCTGTTCCTGGTGGAGTTGGGCCTCTTACTGTTGCGATGCTAATTAGGAATACGGTTGAGGCTGCGAAAAGGGCTAAAAATAGTAAATAAGACAACACAGAAAACATTATAAATCTTCATTGCACATATAATCTGTGTGATGAATATGGTGAACATAACTGTTTCCGTACCTATAGAGATGAAAAAGAGAATGGAGGAATTTGCTGTTATAAACTGGTCAGAAGTTGCCAGAGCGGCGTTTGAAAGCCAGATAGAAAAACTCGAATTGCTAAAGGCATTAACTTCTGAAAGCAAGGCAACAGATGAAGACATTCAGAAACTTTCTGAAAAGATTAAAGCAGCAGTATGGAAAAGACACGAGGAGAAACGATGATAATCGTCGTGGATACGAATATTGCAATTGCCGCAATACTGAAAAGATCAACAACTCAGGAAATTCTCTTTAATCCAGAATTGGAACCGTACGCGCCAGAGTTTATCGGGGAAGAAATAATTAAACACCGGCAGGAACTAATGAAAAAGAGCGGGGATACTGAAAACAAGTTTTATACGATTCTTTCGCTTGTACTCTCGCGAATTACCATTGTGCGCGAAGAGAAGTATGCAATGCACAAAGAATATGTCTTGAAATTCACTCCTGACAAAATGGACTGGCCGTTTCTAGCACTGGCAAAGAACTTGAACGCAGTTCTATGGACAAATGACCGAAGATTAAGGGAAGGACAAAACGAAATAAGAATAGTGACCACCGAGGAGCTCGTAAAATTATTGAAGATATAAACACCTCACGCCTTCCTGAACTTGAACCCGTAATGGATTAAGCCTTCATCCCCATCCTTTTGAATCATTCGGAAAACCGCTTCTACTTTATCTCCGATTTTTATATCGCTTGCGCGGACGTCAACAACTTGGGCAGTAAGTCTTGCGCCTTCATCAAGCTGGACGATTGCAAGAACATACGGCGTTTGCTCTTCAAAGCCGGATGGAGCGGAATCAATTTCCGTGAATGAGTAAATCGTTCCTTTTCCTGCGAACTGCACCTTTTCCAGTTTTCCCTTTCTCCTGCATTTCGGGCATACTTCTCTGGTCGGGAAAAAATGTCCGGAGCACGTTGTGCATTTTGAGCCTATCATGCGATATCTCTCGGGAATTCTTCTCCATGTTAATGGTATTGAGCTTCTCATTGGGGATCACCTTTTTTAGCGTGAGATTCGAGAACAATGCGCATGTTTTCAAGAGCCGCACAAACCTGTTCGTTAACGACGTCTAATAATTTAAGCGCTGCTTTGGCTTTTCTCGCTGACCGGATTGTATCAATAAGCTGGCCTATGGCCAAACCAAGAAGAGCAAATGCACTTGACCATCCGAACGCAGATGATAAATTTATTTTTGCAGCAGAGAGACTCTTATTTACCGTAATAAATGTGTCGGTAGCACTTACACAGCCTTTTCTATACACAGGATATTCGAGTAATGCACAGGAACGATAATTGCCATCTCCTTTGGCTAAGACAACGTTACCTGATGCTACGAGGTACTTACCTTCCAAACCTCTTATTTCTTCCTTTAATGCAGGAACCGAAGCAAGCATGAAACCTGCTGCTACAATGCCAACGCACGAACCTATTATCGTACCTCTGCGATCTGAAAATCTTTGTCTTAGAGTCATTCTAAACCACCTTTGGATTCTTCGCCTTTATCCCCCCTATTACTGAATCGAATCCGTACTAAAGCGATTAGTGCGCTGGCTACGACAACGATTAAACCGCCAACGGCAACCGCACGCCAATCAGTTATTGGGGGTGTTTGTTTTTCTCGAGGTGTTTCCAGAGGAGTTTCGGGAATTACCCCGCCATCTAAACTAATAATCCGACCACCGCCAGCATTTTTTGGTGCTGTTTTATTTTCCAGTCGGGGTGAGGTTTGGAGCTGGGCCACTATTTTTGGTTTGGTGTCGCGGCCTTCTTCAAGTAAAGGATGCCCGAATGCCTTTGCCGCGCCAACTGCCAGAGAACTTACTGGAAGCGCCATGACTGCCACCACGCCTACGCCACGAATTAAGTTTCTTGTTGTTTGTTTCATTTAGCATCGCCTTCTTTCCCTAGTTTCTTGTGATGGGGTTCTCCACAAAAACTGCCGCTACAGATAAAACCATCAGCACTGGAAAAATCTGGTTTTTTCGGCTTGGTGAGAGATATGGCAGCGATTAGAGCACCTGCTGAGAACAAAACGCCAAACACAAGAAAGTCGGGTCTTACCTCAATAGTTCCAACGAAGACCATACGTTCGACTTCTTTTCCCATTTCATCGCGAGCCGAATCGGCTGGAACTGTCGTCATAATGCCTTCTTTTAATCCACGTTCGGTGTAGGGAGGCTCTGGAAAGGCGGTGGCATTTCTCGGCACGCAAAATGCTCCTGCCGCCAACACGCCCGCAACGGCTAATTTATTACGAAACGAAGTTTTGAAAGTCATTGTGAAACACCCTGCGCCAATTCTTGCTGTTCTTGCGGTTCTTTTTTTCGGAATAAGCCTCTTAATCCAGGTACTAACTGTAATGCAGATACCCCAGCAGCAATAAAGGAAAAAACAGCAAGAAATCCGAAAGCAGTAGTAGACGTCTTGGCACCTTTAGCGGCCGCGTCTAGGTGATTTACATTCTCCGTAACTTTTGCCAAAGCAGCAGTTTCATTATTAAAACAGGTTTTAACATCTTTAGTAGATGCCGCACATTTCAGCCCATCTAAACGAATGTTTGCAGTATCAGCCCCTAATTTTTCTCTGGCCGTCGCAGCTTCACGATTCAATTGCTCTACAATTGGCGCGCGCGTAGATAGTTTTACACCAGAAAAGGCAAGCAACGGCGCACTGATTGCAAAGACCGCACCCGATATTACTAACGATTTGTTGAATTTTAATACTCCAGTCATTTTCCATCCCCCTTTATTTTTTCACTTCCTCAATATCCTCTCTTATAAATATGAACCACCGCAGTCGCGCCAGAACCGCCAACGTTGTGCGTAAGCCCGATATTCACATCCTTTACCTGCCTTCCCTCTGCTTCCCCGCGCAATTGCCATGCGATTTCAACTGCCTGTTTTACTCCAGTTGCACCAACCGGATGTCCACATGCCTTTAACCCGCCCGAAGTGTTGATTGGAATCCCGCCATTTCCCTTTCCGCCAGCGTATTCAAGCCCGGTCTTTCCTTCAAGACTTGCCTTCCCGCCATCTCCTTTTTTGAAAAATCCTAAATCTTCAATCGCGATTATTTCCGCAATTGTGAAGCAGTCATGGACTTCAGCAACATCAATATCTTTCGGAGTGGTTTTTGCGAGTTCATATGCTTTTTTCGCCGCAATTTCCGTAGCCCTTAATTTTGTGAGAGATTCACGGGAATGCAATGCAATTGTATCCGAAGCCTGCGCACTTGCAACGATTTCGATTGGTTTTTTGGAGTAACTGCTTGCCATATCCAACGGAGCGAGAATAATCGCAGCTGCCCCATCCGTTATAGGAGAGCAATCAAACATTTTCAGCGGATCCGCAACCATTTTTGCACCCATGGCGGTTTCCATCGTAATCTCATTCTGGAATTGTGCGTATTTGTTCCGCGCGCCGTTTTTATGATTTTTTACCGCAACCGAGGCAAGCATTTCTTCCGTAGTTCCGTATTCGTGCATGTGCCTTCTTGCCATAAGCGCGTAAAGCCCGGGAAAGGTTGCACCAAGAAATAGTTCCCATTCCTGATCCCCTGCCCCTCCGAGAATATCACTGACATCCTCTGTGCCAAGGTCAGTCATTTTTTCCACACCGCCAACAACGACAATGTCATGCATGCCAGAGGCCACTGCCATAAATCCTTGTCTAAGTGCAAGAGAACCCGATGCACAGGCACCTTCAACCCTTGTAATCGGGATTGGATTAAGCCCCATATAGTCAGCAAGAAGAGCACCTATATGCTCCTGCCCGATAAGGCTTCCTGAAGCCATTGTTCCGACATAGCCGGCAGAGAGTTCATTGCCCTGAAGATGGGCGTCTTCCACTGCCTTTACTCCTGCTTCAATGACAAGGTTGCGGAATCCACGCTCCCAGTGTTCCCCGAAACGGGTCATTCCAACGCCGATAATTGCCACTTTTCTCATTTCAATCAATCCGCGTAATTAGTCGCAGATAATGATATATGGAGCGGTTTATAAATCCGCGAGATTAAAATACGGCGAAAGACGAAAACCGGGGCTGATATTATTTTTTCACAGACACCATCATTGTAATCCATTTCGGATTTCCATCAATGATTGCGATCTTCTTTATCCTTATGAATTCGCTCTCTCCTATGCAACTGGTTACATCCTCTTCTTCAAAACCAATGCACAAACCAGTTAGTTTTGTGATTTGTTCCGCATCACGATTGAGTGCAGCTTTGTCGAAATCCTCGAAATCGCCTCTGAGATAAAACACGCGCCAGATATCGTTTGCAAGATGAAGGCGATAAAGCGCGTCGTCCGGAACGTGCGGCTCAATAGACGATAAAATAAGTGGGAGAATCGAAAGAAAGACCAACAGGGAAATTAATGCTTCGATAGTTTGCATATAGATCACGAGATTACTCGCCACATACGAATAGTTTTCTTATTTCACTGGAACCACTTTCCACGACGATGCGGTAAATGCAAATCTGATTGTAATTTGAATTTTTTGTTCCGCTTTGTGCATTTTGCGGCTCAAAACCAACATATAGATTGTTGAGACCAATTGCTTTGGCAACGGATTTAGTATTTAATGAACCGTGCGCACTCTCATCGATCAGATTCGGCTCAATCTTCGCACCCCATCCGCTTCCGGATTTCTGCGCAGCCAGTTGCTTGACAATAATATCCGAAGCTGAAACGAGTTTATGGAACACCGCATCTTCCTCAAGATTACGTGTGCTATTATTGGAAAGATACGAAGCATGAGTAAGCGTATAGACTAGGATTAGAAGAATTGGAAGAGTTGCGAATATCAAATCAAGGAAAATCGCTCCGGATGCAGATGCCGGCGCAATTATGCCGGTGCTAAATCGGTTCGCCATAATCTGCTCCTCCTACAACTCCGGGCTTATTTCCAAAGAAGGTCTTTGCAATAACTACTTTCCCGCTCTCTCCTAGGTCCATGACAACAGTTCCATCTGAAACCGAAACAAGTGAAACCCGATTTGAACCGAAATTTTTGTTTTGAACCACTCCGATTGCAACTGTTCCACCAGAAGATGAAATCGCGTCAAGCGTGCGCGCGGTTGATTCGATCTCCGCTGTTGCAAATACGCGATGACCGAACTCTTCCGAGTGTTTGGAATAAAGCAAAAGCCCGGAGATAAGGATTGAAATAAATGCAAGAAGAACGAGGAATGAAGTAAGTAATTCGATTGAAAGCTGGCCGCGCAGATATTGATTTGAAAAATGGCAAAATGGCACCAAACCCATTGCTTTAGCTTTGGGTAAGTGCCATTTTTTCAAAACTTTTGCTCTTCGGTCCGCATACCACGAGTCGCCAGCAGGCGACCAAAATGCCGAAGGCATTTTGCCTTTAGGTCGTGGTGACCGAATGAGCAAATGATGTTGTTTTATAGATGCGATCACAGAACTTTCACCTCAACGTGTTTTGATGGAGAAATAAAAGAAACCCCAGAAACATTGAATTTTTTTGAATAAACTGAAACCCCGACGACTCCGTGCTTGAGTGGATAAAATGGAGAACGCCCTTCAAAATAAACAGAACTTATCGCGAGAAAATCCGCTTGCGGAACAAAATTAACGAAATCAGCGCATTTGGAAGAAGAAATAGGTTCGCACCCATTGCAAGCGAGAACTTTCTCCTCAACCAGCATTCTGGTTTTGAGCGACCCCAAGTCGGATTTATCTATATACCCGCACCATAACATAATTTCAAAATCAGATTCGACCGTCGACTCGAAGTTATCAAGTACTGCCATTCTTCTGTGCGCTTCCACCCTTGCACGCGAATAAGCGGAATCTATATTGAAAGTGGCACCGCTCGCAGCAATTTCAACAAGATACTGCCTTAGCCCTTCTTGTGTTCCTGATCGCGCAGCCTCGAGAACTGCTTCCTTTGCATTCATTTGAAGATAATACGCCTGCTCAACTGCAATCGCTTTGGAGAGATTAATTTGAACTCCTTGAAAACGCAGGAGAATAAGAAGTAACGAAATGGAAACGAAAACCAAAAGAAACGAAACAAAACCGCGAGAAAAAGTAAAACGCATAAGCGTGATTAAGATTAACCAGATCATTTTACCCGAACTGCATAATTACCGACAACGTTTATCTCCGCAACCTTTGAAATTTCTGAACGTTCTGGATCAAGAACTATAATCATGCCGGAAAACTTCTCAGAAAGATCCCCATTACATTTTGGACAGATCTTTTCCGAATAAACTATAAGTCGACAATTTCGGCATGCCTTCATGAGTAGTCACCTATTTCTTTTCTTTTGCTTTTCCACTATCCGCAGTTTTTTCTTCTTTATCTTCCTTGTCCTTTTTCTTAGATGGTTTTGCATCCTTCTTTTTCTCTTCTTTTACAAGCCATTCCACTTTGCCAAGACCAAGCGGTCTCATTGTAAGACCAATTTTTGTATCCTGCGGATTGGATTTTAGGCTCACTGTGGAAACCTTGAGAACAAGTTCATCATCCTTTTTAACGCTCCTTTTCTGGCCAGTGCTTGAGAGCACCTTACTCTTTTTATCATAAAAGAATTTCTCTGAACCAATCTGTGAAACATGAAGCAAACCCTGAAGAGGACCTATACTTGCGAATGCTCCAAAATCTACTATTTCCTTTACGACTGCATTATGAACCTCGTTAACAAAAGGAGCAAAACAAAGCGCATCGAATTTGACAACGTAATACACTCCATTGTCACCTGGCAATATAACTCCCTCGCCAGTAACCTCAGTCTCGTTGATTGAAAGGACGAGACCTGTGTCCCTGAAACCTCTTCGCTCGAACTTGTCCCGCAGTATTTTAAGAACTGCATCTTCAAGATCGCTTCCGAGAAGATTTGAAGGAATTCGAATCTTTTCTTCTATGGTTTTCAAATAATACAAGGTATCACCTAAGATTATTTCAATTATTGTATAACGATTACATTATTACAAGTAAGGGTTGTCGTTGGAACATTCTTATTTATAAGTGTTTTTAAAGATATTGGATAGCGACAATACAAACAACAAACACAAGTGAGATTTATGGAACTACATGAACGAATCCTTGAACTTGCAGTATCGCGCTCTTTTTTCTTTCCTGCAAACGAGCCATACGGGACTACGGGCGGTTTCTATGATTATGGCCCGGTAGGAGTTCTGATAAAAAGGAAAATAGAGAATTTATGGCGCAGAAGGTTCATTTACGAAAATGGATTTCATGAGATGGAAAGTGCGATTGTAACACCAGAACAGGTTCTGGTGGCGTCTGGCCATGTTGCAAGCTTCGCAGACCCTGTTGTTGATTGCAAAATGTGCAAAGCAAGAATAAGAGCAGACACTTTGGTAGAAAAGGAAGTAAAAGGATGGAAATGGGATGGAAAAGTAGAAAGTATAACCTCAGCAATAAAAGAGCACGGAGTAAAATGCCCTGGGTGCAAGACTGGCGGTGACGGCGCTCTGGGCAAGGCATATATGTTCAACTTGATGTTCAAAACCGCAATTGGAGGAGATCACAGTTCTGCGTATTGCAGACCAGAAACCGCACAGGGAATATTTACTGCATTTCCTAGGATTTTCCGAAACCATGGCGCAAAACTCCCGCTTGCGGTAGGACAGGTTGGAAAAAGCTTCAGAAACGAGATTTCTCCTAGAAAAGGACTTGTGCGAATGAGAGAGTTCACACAAATGGAACTTGAATATTTCTTTAATCCAGGAAAGCAGGGTATTGAAGGATTTGAAACAGTTGCCGGGAAAGAACTCAGGATGCAGGTTGACGGCAAGACAAGCGAAATGAGCGTGCGGAACATCTCGGAACAAGGAATCGCGGCAAACGAAATAATGGCATACTTTCTTGCGCTTGAATGGAATTTTTACATAGCGTGTGGAGTTGACCAAAAAAGAATGTATTTCAGAGTTCTTGGAAAGACAGAGGTTCCACATTATTCAAAGGGGAACATTGATTTAGAAGTGGAAACATCATACGGAATTGTTGAAACTATTGGAAACGCATACCGAACTGATTTTGACCTTTCCCAGCATGCGAAAACAAGCGGGCAGGACCTTTCCGTATTTGTCGAAGAGGAAAAGAAAAAGTTAATTCCGCATGTGTTCGAGGCGTCAATGGGCGTTGACAGGATGTTTTTCTGCATTCTTGAACACTGCTTCAGGGAAAAAGAAGCACCAAAAAGCAAGACCGAAGACCCGAAACCCGGGGCGGCAAAGGACTGGGAATGGTTTGATTTTCCTCCAGCCATTGCACCATATGATGTTGCAGTATTTCCACTTATGAAAAAAGATGGACTTGCAGAAAAGGCAGAGGAAATTACAGCAAAACTACGCAGCACACTGGGAGCATTCTACCAGGAAAGCGGAAGCATTGGAAGGAGGTATGCACGTGCGGATGAAATCGGAATCCCATATGCACTCACAATAGATTATGACACGCTCAAAGATGAAACAGTAACCATCAGATACAGGAATGATGGAAAACAGGAAAGAATTAAAATAAATGAATTGGAAGGATTAATCAGAAAAAACATTGAGGCCGGACGCGTGCGGTTGGAGTGAGATGAGTGATTTCATGAAAAATATTTTTTTATTCGCTATCGTGGCAATGTTACTTGTTGCATTTGGATGCATTAATCTTGGTGGAGAACAAAAACCAGTCCCTGATGGAAAAACCGGTGACGGAAATGGCACCTCGGTGAAAACACCCAAAGTAATAGAAACCGGCGGACAGAACTTCACAGTTGCAGCAAACAAAACTCCTGATGAGAATGAGGGAAAGACTCCTGGGATAAAGTACGAATCAACTCCTGATGATATGATTGCAATTTATTTTGTTTATGTTGGAGAGTTAGATAAGCACGGGGATGCAATTCTCATAAAAAAAGGAGATGTTGAAATTCTTGTAGACGGCGGACCTTCAAAAACAGGGGAAAAAACAATCGATTTTTTGAAAACCAGAGGCGTAGATGATATTGAACTAATGATTTCAACCCATGCCGACCCGGAGCATTACAACGGACTCATTGCAACTGCAGATGAATATCCTGTTGAGGAATTCTGGTGGGCTGGAAATACCTTTGACGATGGAGTCTATAGTTCATTTATAGCAGATATGAAAAAGAAGACAACAGTGAAGGCTGCAGCATATGGAGATAAGATAGAAATAAATGGGATAAAAATAGAAATTCTTAATCCTCAAAAAGACCTGGCAGACAGATATAATGATGTTAAGAATGATGCGATTGCCCTGAAAGTCAGCGACCGAAAATTCTGCGCTATTTTGACTTCGGATATAGTAGTTGGCGCGCAGACAAACATAATCCAACAGACTGGCGTGGATATAAAATGCCCTGTAATGCAGGCTCCTTATCATGGACTTGGGCAGGGAAGTGCACAAATAGACCTGTTTTTGCTCAAGGTGAATCCGAAGGACGTGATAAGCAGTGGCGGACCGGCCGGATATGCATATACTGACGTATCAAAGGATAAAATAGATACGAGAAAGGCCCTCAGAGACAAGCTGAAGACAAGAAAGATGAATTACTGGGAGAACTACAAGAATGGAACCGTGCGTGTTGTGAGCGATGGAACGGAATATAATGTGCAGTATATGAAATAAGGGAAGACGTATGGTCTGAGTAGATTTCCTTTGGCTGATAGCCAAAGTCTCCCAAAATGCTGCGGCATTTCAGGATCGTTTGGCTGACCAACAGAATGATATCCTCAAAAAGCTTTTCTGGGAACTAGGTACATGAATAAAAATCTAATCTTTGCTATTTTGATTGGAATATTATTTCTCATAAGTGGCTGTATAGGTCTTAGTGAAAAACCATTCGCAATGAATACCACATTTACTAATAATATCGGTAATGAGAAAAGTATACTGCCCATTTCATCTTCAAATGAAACGTCTGCCTTGGAGAAGTCCGGCCTCTTCGGTTCCATACTGGCGTACAATATCAACGATGCTGCAATGAATGCGATGATAGTTAAAAATATTCAGAATGGATGGTCGGAATTCAGGAAAGATACTGTATCGTATCAAGCACTGAAAAACTCAATTGGACTGGTTTCCCAGGAACGCGCAGCCCTCATTAAAAAAGCGGATTTCTCAGTGGATAAAGAAATCGCCGCTTACTTTACCTGGAACGTCATCGAACCGGAGAAAGGGCAATATGACTGGGAATTAACAGACTTGGTCGTTCAAGCAGCTGGAGAATCAGGAATCGAGCTCACTGCAGTAGTACAGCCATTCACGGTTTGGGACCAAAAAAACATCCAGGCAACGTCCGAGTGCAAGGCATTAGACTTTGCTTACTACGATTACAAAGCAGGCACACCAAACGACTGGAGCGAATACGAAAACTTTCTGACTAAGCTTGTGGAGCGCTATAAAGGAAGAGTAACTTACTGGGAAATCGGAAACGAGGTCGAAGGCAACTGTGGAGGATTCGAGAACAATGCTAAAGATTACGTGAAGTTATTGAAGATTTCTTTCGAAACAATCAAGAAAGCAGATCCGCAAGCAAAGGTGTTGAACGGCGGCGCGCTAGAAGTTGTCGGTATTAGAGAGGCAGTGGCTAATAAAAACTTTTGGAAAAAATTCTTCGAATTGGACGGATTGCAATACCTCGATTATTTCAATCTCCATTATAATGCCGAACGGAGTGCCGGAGGCGGTGCAAACCTGGATTCCGCATCTTTCTTGGATAACCTAAATTTCTTCAATGACTTGATGGAGAAAAACGGGGGTAGAAAACCCTTCTGGATTACAGAATTTGGCACCTATTCCGGAACCCCATCTCCACGATCATCTTTTCAGGCGCCAGTAGAATCACAGGCATCCTTTCAGCAACCTTACCAGCAGGGCGAACCAACGCAAAACAAAATGGGTTTCCTTACACAAAGCCAAGAATTTCAGGCTGCGTGGTACTTCAGGAACTCAGTTATTGGTTTTGCAAATGGGGCAAATCGCATCTTCATTGATTTTATTGGCCGAGACAACGATGTAATTGGCAGTTCCGCGGCGTTCAGTCTTGAGGGTACGCCACGATCTTTCGTCACTACCCTAAGAACGATAGCTTCAAAAATAAGCGGTTTCTCCAAAGCGGAAAAAATCGCTGAAGGGCAATATAAATTCACGGTAGACGGCAAACCGATTTATGCATTATGGTTCGGAACACTGCCAAGCGAAATCTCTGGAAATGTAAGGGTGAGCGACATGTTTGGTGTTGATGATATGATTAACGCCAGCGAGATTAGCCTGCAGCCAGAGCATCCTGTTTTTGTAGAGTTCATTTCGACATCTGTCCCTAGTTAGCTGCACCAATTTAGGCACCTCGTTTCCCTAAGATGTCAAGAACGGCAATCCGTTCTTGAGCATGATCGTAATCAGTTCATCGATTACGACATGGAGAATTTTGAAAAAATTCGACAGAATTGAAACCTGCAGGTTTCAATCGGAAACGCACTGTGTGTCTTTGAATGGTGTGCCTCAGGCAGACGATTCTGAAGAGCGAGGCTCTTTGGAAGCTTTTGGCAACAGCCAAAGGAATTCTATCCTAGTATGCGGTCTGAGTAGAAACATTGTCTTGAGTTCTAAGGTCCGACAAAACAAAGCATTCATTTTGTGGATGTCAGGAAGGACGAACAAAAATCCGGGAGTTCCTGCTTATTGTTTTTCCACACTTTCCGTAGATGGTCCCCCTTTCTCTTCAAGCACCTTTTCCGCGATCACGGCGTATGCCGGCCTTGAGAGAAGGAAACCAAGAAGAGAGCCAAGCATTGTAGAAATTGCAAATCCTATTACCTCTACCAGCCCGGAAAAGAGAAGCGGAACCATTGAAATTATCGCGACGATTACGTTTGTTTTGATTATGTCAAATGCGTGTTCCATCTTTTCAAGCATTTTATAGTTGTCCCGCTTCAGGATTTCATCAGTAATAACTATCTGTGCATCAACACCGACACCTATTGCTGCGATTATACCAGCCATTGCTGCCAGATCAACCGTGAAAGAACCAAGGATTGATAAAAGTATAATAAGTTCGGAAATGCTGATTGCGACGATTGGAAAAATTGTTTTGAGGTGGCGATATCTGATGCCAACCAGAACCGAAATTGCGATTAAGGCGGAAATTATGCCAATAAGGCTCAGCTTAAGGAATTCGCTTCCGAGATTAGCCGGAAGAGAGGTCCTGCTGCCGAGTGAAATCTGGACTGGGAGGGAACCACCTTTAAGAATTGAAACGATTCTCTTTGTGCTTTCTGATGCCTCTGCAGTGGCGTCTTTTCCCGTGCCGCTGACGGCACCGCTGATCGAGTAGCTATAGCTTGGGAGACCTTCGGTTATTTTGGGTGAAAGTGCTGGAGCAGAAAGCATTCCAACTGCTTTCCATTCGGATGGAATATAACCCAGTGCTGGTGATTTCGCGAAGTTTGGTGTAAAATCATCTGGCGAAACCTCTTTGAGCACAAAACCAAGAGATTTTATCTTTTGTTTCGTTGTTTCCGACATTGAACCTGAGACGATTGCCTTTGTCTTGTTTGACTTGGGGGTTATATTCATCGATTCCCATGAGGATTCATTCTCCTCAAACTCATTGGTGAGATAAAGTTCAATTGTTTTTTCATCTTCAAGCGAAAGCGCGCTTTTTGCACCTGCAACAAGTTCGGAAATATCCGCAGAAGGTGGTGCACCTGCCTGTAATTCTGCCTCGGAAATAAAGAGTACTGCATCGTTTGGCCTGTCAAGGAACATGAATAAAGGATAATTTGGTTTTCCCTTCACAGTCTGTGCAAATGTTTCAGCACCGTTTTTTGTTATTGAAAAATCAACACCCCAATCGGCCCCGCTTTGCTGAAGTTCCTGCAATTGAGACGGGCGAATTGAAGTTGAATAGATATCTTCTCCGGTGATTGCAATTTTACCATCTACAACTCCAAAATAAACACCCTGATGGGAAAGAACATCTTCTATGAATTTTATCTGGGTTTCATCACTGCTCGGAATTTCAACGTCTATTTCAGTGTCTCCAATCGCCCTAACCCGGACTTCTGTAAGGCCAAGAACGCTCGCACGGGTTTTTATTGTCTGCACAAGCTCATTCATCGTTTCCGCAGGCACGGCCTGTTCAAGGATAACCGGGATTCTGGTTCCTCCGCTGAAATCAATTCCAAATTTCATTCCGTTGAGCCCAATGTTAAGGAGCGAAAGGATGACAAGCGCAGCAAGACCAGCGAGCTTGACTTCTTTTTCTTTCCACCAGATGGAAAGCGCTCCGAAGATGATTAATGAGAATATCAATAAAAGACCGGCGAATTTTGAATAGATAATAAGTCCTGCAGCGAAAAGAATGAACAATACCAGCATGGTAAGGAATTTCGGATTTTTTGAAATGCTTGAAAGTGTCATGGGAATACCTCGTTATTCATTTGCCTGGACTACGTTTTCGTTTCGTTCAACATACCACAAGAGCATGACACCATTGATACCCCATGTTGCGAATAGGTCTCCAACAAGCCCTGCAAGAGCAACTGCAGAAATCTCATAATATGTTGAAATATTTGTCAATGAACTTAGGATAAACAATGCCGAAAATGCAACTATTGCTGCGATACTCATCGTCATGCCTGTTTTCATCGCGTCAAACGCCTTTTCCCTTGGATCTCCCTTTCTCCTGAGCATTCTCATAGTTAGAAGGATATCTGTATCCAATGAGAAACCTATGAGCATCAAAAGTGCTGCAAATGACGGAAGAGTAAGTGGAATTCCAAACAGACCCATGGCACCCATTGCGATTACTACATCGCTTAACGCGCCTGTCAAAACCGCTATGCTTGGAACTACAACGCGGAACAAAATGAAAACAAATATGACACTTAAAAGTGCCGCAACTCCGACGACCCACAATGCCTTTTCTAGGAAATGTGTGCTGAGAACCGGACTTACAGTCTGGATTGAAATCGAAGAATAGGAAACGTGCTTATCAATTGCCGTGGATACGGACTTTTGATAACCGGAATAAACTGAGGAATATGACGTGAAAAATTCTTTTTGAAGGGAGTTGAGATTTGCGAACTCGGATGCGCTCTTTGCCCCTGATTTGGAGAGAAGGAACATCTCATCCGCAAGCTTGTTGAGCTCTGAGCGCTTTTCTATGTATTTCGCCATGTGCGAAACATTCTGGTTTGCCACGACCTCTAAATAGGATGCTTCGGAAAGCTTGCTGGAGAATTCAGATTTGAGGTTTTCCGCTTTGATCAGTGCTTCACTTTGTGGGAGTTCGATTTCTGCCATTGGACCAACAGCTGTATCAAAAACCCGTACGTTTGCATTCAGGCCTTCCTTGGCAAGCACATTTTCAAGCTGGGCGGAATCTACGGCTTTTGTAAGACCAAGAGAAACCATAGTTCCTCCTGTGAAATCAACCCCGAATTTGATTTGCGGGATGAAATATAATGATGCGAGAATAAGCAGCAACGGCAGGATTATCAAAAGCTTGTAATTGCCCTTGTAAATGTTGAAAGAGAACATAGAATCATCGCTGTGGAGTTATGCAGGTATTGGATTGAGAGAGATTTTAAATATAGTGGACTCAGAGGGACTCGCACCCTCGGCCTCCTGAATTCTCGAAAATATTTTGACATTGCTGCTTAAGGGCTTTTTCCAAGGTTTTTGCCCTTATGCTTCAGAAGTCAAAAAGCTTCTGCGAATCAGGCGCTCTGCTTCTGAGCTATGAGCCCAACTATAGGAAAGAACGTATAAGCGGAAAGGAATTAAAAATGGCGTGAGGCGCAAAGAACTAAAATTTAGGTATTGTATAGCTTATTATGGATCTCGAATCCGCATTCCAATCCGTATCAAAAGTCCTTTTCGGCCAGGAAATAGGACAGCTGAACGAGTTTCGCGAGTATCTTGAAGAGATTCGGCTTCCTTATCAAACGAAAAAGTCCGCAGTTTCGGGAAAGGACGTTATTGTTTCACTTCCGTTTTATCCTCCAGATGCGAAATTCATTTCACAGGACGAGATAAATTCTGTTAAATTTGAGCCGCTCGATGTGAATGAGATTAAAGACATTGATTCGCTTCTGGGTGCGGTCAGCGAACGGGTAATCTATTGCGGAAATAAATTATTCGGAAAAAATGAGTTTGTTTCCGCGGTTGATAACTGCACCAACTGCTTTTACGTATCGGATTCGCACAGAACTTATAACGTGAGATATGGTGCGCATCTTTCCTATCAACGGGATTCCGAGTTTGTTTTCGGGCTTAGCGGATTTCCAAATTCGAAATATGCTATGCGCAGCATTGAGGGAATTGGTCTTACACGCTGTTTTGAAAGCTATTACTCAACAAATCTTTCCGACGTTTACTATGGCTTCAACTGTTCCGGGGTATCAGATAGCATATTCGCATTCAATCTTCGCTCAAAGCGGAACGTAATCGGAAATCTCCAGCTGCCAAAAGAACGATACGGGGAATTAAAGAAAAAATTGATTTCTGAAATAGCAGATGTTCTAAAAAGAAAAAAGAGGATTTTTTCTATTGCAGACATATCGGTTCATAGTGAAAATGGCAAAGCAAAAGAACGAACGGTAGAAATAGCAAAGGTTCCTGACAAGGTTGAGCAGGCATTCGGAAAAACATCAAATCTCGTTTTTGGAAAGGAGCGCCATAATATTGCAGATTACGGAAACTGGCTCTTGAAATATGTGATAAAAGTCCGGAGAATTCAGGGTGCGTTCGGAACTCCAGCATACATGATTGATGATCTGCCGATTGTTTGCGATATTTCTCCCGCGCGGATCGTTACATTGGATGAGGCGCTGAAATCCGCGAGTAAGTCCATCGAGATAAAGGATGGGGAAACTCCAACCATAACCGAACTGATGGAACGCGTTGCCAGAGTTGCATATTTTACGTTTGAATTCATAGATGGGATTAATGATAACGTAATTGAAACACCGTCTTCATTTACTGCAGTCAATACTTATCGCGTATGGGATGCACCCCATGGAAAGAATTCCGCGTACACCTCTGCGGCAGTGTACTCCGAATATATATTTGGTAGCCATTTCCAGATTTTAAATTCCCAATTCTGTATAAACTGCTATGATGTTGCGGATGTGATGGGATGTTTTGAGGTTGATAGCTCTAATCATGTGCGCAATTCCTATTTCTGCCATAATTCCGAGAATCTGGATAATTGTATGTTCTGTTTTAATGCCAAAAGCCTGCGTTATGCGATTGGGAATACCGAGGTTGGGCGGGAAGAATATTTGCGGATAAGGAAGATACTGCTGGATTATGTAAATAAGGAATTGGATGAGGGGAAAGGGTTGGAATTGGGGATATTTTCGATTGGGAAATCAAAGTGACCAAGGAATGGAACGACACTATCTTCCGGTATCAACTGGGTGTTGGTATGCTTCTTCTGTTCTTATTCTATAAAATTGAGACAAATCTACAATTGTATCAGATTCTCTCCGGATTATTATAAATTGTTGTTCTACTTTTCCAAGTAAACCAAGTACGCTAACTCTAATTCTTCCCATTTCAAAGTGTATGCCACAGCTTTCAAGATATTCGCGTATATTGAGGCTCTCTTCTAGAAAAGTTACTGGGACTTCGAGAATTGCTACTCCTTCATTTGCCAATCCATTTATAATTTTTTCCAAAGCTCTCGCCTGGTCAAATACATATCTCAGTGCTTCAAAAGAAAAGATAATATCTTGGTCATGAAACTCCGTACCTTCTATAAGCCCAACTCTTACATCCACAGGTTCAATCCTTGTGATCTTTGGACCATTAGTAGGAACCAACACAAACACTTCACTTAACACGTCATATACGTCCGGAGCGTCAAATTTTCCAGCCGCATAATCGGCTGCCTTTCTTGTCAAAGTTATTCCATCTACATGTACGCTATCCCCAAACAAAGTTTTCAGAGTTCTAAGTGTGTGCCCTTTTCCACATCCCACTTCAAATATTTTAACTGAACGACCAGGGTTTTGTTCAATGCGCGACCTCACTTCTCTAGTTAAATCTATTCTATTGTTTGACGGCATTGTGGCCAAGTTCCTACCGCACAACCAACCAATCCCATGTTTAGAAAGTCCGCCCAATTCCAGCTGTACATAATCCTTTAATTTGCTTATGATTGCACGGTATTCTTCAGAACCGACACGCACATGTGGAAAAGCTTTAGCAAAATTCATTTGTATCATTAATATTCTAGTATACTCTGCTTAAAAATACATTACCTAACACACCAAGTGTGAGGATTTAAATCGTTCCCGGCAATTCTATTCTACCGTATCATCACGCTCTCCGCGAAATCCATTTCCTTTAGCTTCTTTATTACTCCCGCGCCTAGTTTGCCGTCAATTATGATCGTTAGCACCGGGTCAGGAAACAAATCCGGGTCATCGGTTATTATCTGTCTTATATTCACCTTATTGTCTGCCAGTGCCTTTGTTACTGCCGCAACAATCCCTTTCTTTTTCGGATCCGCCCGGATTTCTATGACATCAAATCCGAGCTCTTTTGCCGCATTTCCAAGGAATGCACGCGGCTCAAGCCTATAGAAAATTTGAATTAGTTTATCATCTGCTGCAATTGCGCGCGCGGTTTCGATCACGACGCGGCGATCCACTCCAATCGCTCGCCCGATTTTGGCTGGCGGAAGCTCTATCGCACCGGCATAAATCTTTCCTTTTCCGTCTACCTTGAACCCACGGCGCAACAGCTCGGTTGCAACCTGCTTTCTTCCGCGCGCATGGGCAAAAAATTCTTCGAGGAGGTTTAGCATATGTATAGTTTAGTACATTGATGTTTAAAAGTATCGCTAACAGAGACTGGAAAAAATTATGAAATCAGTCAACTCCAGTTTTTTCAATGTTTTCTTCAGGATAATGGCGTTAAATCGCATTATTTCTGTGAAAAAATGGAGTTAGCATGCTTTAACGAGGTTGATATTTGTCACGTAATCGGTTTATATGACCAAGATAATTGTAAATCTTTCCGGATGCGGGGATACGAACGTGGAGCATGTTGCAAAATATAAATCATCAGAGTACCATGCAGATTAAATAAAATAAAGAGAATAATGTATACTTCTATCCACAAACGTTTAAATACATACAAAGTCGCAGAACGGGTTACAAACAATTACACTCGAACAGGTGAAAACATGGAACAGGAAAGGGATTTACTTTGGCCAGACTCCGCATTCGACTACCCTAGAGCTACAAATATCCCCAACAGACATGTTTTCAGTGCTATCAGAACATTGTGAAAATGCATTTCTTCTTGAAAGCAGCGAAGGCGCGGAAAAGCTCGCGCGATTCTCTTTTCTTGGATTCTCTCCTAAAAAGCACATTAGGCTAAAGAACGGAATAATAAATATAGAAGGAAATACGGACGGAACTACTGGAAATTCGGAATACGAAATCAAAAATAATAATCCGCTTTCTGAACTAAAAAAACAAATCGGAACAAATACGCTCAATACGCCTGGATTCCTTGGCGGAGCAGTCGGCTATTTCTCGTTTGACTATATCAGGTACGTGGAAGAATTCCGAACGCAGTTGAAAGATGAAATTAGTTTTCCTGATTTTGAATTCGGGATTTTTGATGATGCAATAGTCTATGACCACAAGAACGGAAGTATAAGATATCTGTATTATGGAAACGATGGTGGCAGGCTGAATGAAATAAAGCAATATATCCGCGATTCGAGTTTTGAGACAAAACGATTTGAAATGTTCAACAAGAAATGCAATGTTTCTAAGGAGAGATTTTGCAAGATGGTTGAGGAAGCTAAAGAACATATCCGCGCTGGCGACATTTTCCAAACAGTTCTATCCAAACGCTATGAGATACGATATGCTGGCAGCATGATGCCATTTTATCGGAAGCTGAAGGCAACAAACCCATCTCCGTATATGTTCTACATTAAGTTCGGTGAACGCGAGGTAATCGGTTCAAGCCCGGAGAACTTAATTCGCGTGGAAGGGCGCGAATTAACCAGCTATGCAACGCTTGCAGGAACAAGACCACGCGGCAAAACCGAAACAGAAGATACTAGACTCGAGACCGAACTGCTTAACGATGAGAAGGAACGGGCAGAACACCTTATGCTCGTGGATTTGACGCGGAACGATATTGGAAAGATTAGCGTGCCCGGAACAGTGAAAGTCCCGGAATTCATGTCAGTGCACAAGTATTCTGATGTTCAGCATATCGCTTCGGTAGTTACGGGCAGATTGGCGGACGGAAAGGATTCTTTTGACGCGTTTAGCTCAATATTTCCTGCCGGAACTGTGTCTGGTGCACCAAAAGTGCGCGCAATTGAGATTATTGACAAACTCGAGGGAACAAAACGCGGGCCTTATGCTGGCGCAGTTGGTTATTTCTCTGCTAATGGAAATGCGGATTTTGCTATTGGGATAAGGACGCTGTTTGCGAGAAAGGGAAGTGCGTACATTCAAACAGGAGCAGGAATAGTTTATGATAGCGTTCCTGAGAAAGAATTTGACGAGACAGAAGGAAAGGCACGCGCATTATTGCAGGCAATAGGGGTTGAGAAATACGAGGCAGCATTAAACGGGGGGAGGAGATAATGAGCTCTGAGAATCCGGAGAGAAAGTTGAAGCTTCTACTAATCGATAACTTTGACTCGTTCGTGTATAATATTTACCAGTATCTTGGCGAGCTTGGGCATTCTGTGGATGTCGTGCGGAATAACGCAATTACGATTGAGCAAATCCGCGCTGCGAACTATGATGCGATTATTCTTTCTCCAGGTCCTGGGGATCCTACAAACGAGCGGGATTTTGGAGTATGTGGAAAAGTAATTGGCGAATTTGCGGATATGGAGAGCCGCACTCCGATTCTCGGGGTTTGTCTAGGCCATCAGGGGATAATTTCCGTGTTTGGCGGAAAGATAATCCGCGCGGAAAAGCCTATGCATGGGAAAACAAGCGAGATCAAGCATAACGCAAACGGATTATTTGAAGGTATTGTGAGTCCGCTAAAGGTTATGCGGTATCATTCCCTTGTTGGCGATAACGACTCGTTTCCGAATTGCTTGTCTATAACCGCACGAAGCACTGATGACAATGCGATAATGGCGATTAAACACAAAACCATTCCTATTTTCGGAGTGCAATTCCATCCGGAGTCAATAATGACCGATGAAGGAAAGAAGATCCTTGAGAATTTTTGCAATATTGCCGAAGCGCGGGCAAGAGGAGGCGGAATCGATGGCTGAATTTTCACAAATACTGGCAAAACTTCTAGACGCAAGACTCAAGACTCTAGACGCAGTTGAAGCCGAATCCGCAATGAACGCGATAATTACTGGTGCTGTTCCGAACGCCCAGGTTGCATCATTTCTTACTGCACTTAAAATAAAGGGGGAAACCTCGGAAGAAATCGCCGCGTTCGCGCTTGCGATGCGGAAAAATATGATTTCAATTAGTCCGAAAGCGACGGCAGGCCACCTCATTGATACCTGCGGAACTGGCGGGGATGGACGCGGAACATTCAATATTTCCACATGCGCAGCGATTGTTGCATCTGCGTGCGGAGCAAAGGTTGCAAAGCACGGGAATCGTGCGTCATCCAGCAAAACAGGAAGCGCTGACGTGCTTGAGGAACTCGGAATTAAGATTACTGTAGAGCCGCACGATGCGGAACGAATGATTGAAACGCATGGATTCGCATTCCTTTTTGCCCCAGCATTCCATCCAGCGATGAAAAACGTTGCGTCAATACGCAAAGAGCTCGGCTTTCGCACGGTTTTCAATATTCTTGGCCCGCTTGCCAACCCTGCGAATGTAAAAAGGCAGGTTATCGGGGTTTTTGACAGGGAAACTGCAGGGAAAATGGCTGAGGCTTTACGTATTCTTGGAACTGAGCATGCGCTTATTGTTTCCAGCGATACGGATGAGATTGGCATAAGCGCAGAAACGGAAATATCCGAGCTTAACAAAAGCGGAACAATAAAAAATTATTCCGTTTCCCCGGAAGATTTCGGATTCAAACGTGCAGATATTTCAGAATTGGTTGTTGCGGATAGGAAAGAAAGTGCGGCTATGATTTTGAACGTGCTGAATGGAAAGAACAGAAGTTCCGCTCGCGATATCGTTCTTCTCAATGCCGGGGCTGCGCTTTATGTTAGCGGAATTGCATCAAGCATTCAACAGGGAATAACGTTCGCTGAGAAAGCGATTGATTCAGGTAAAGTGTTAGCAAAGCTTGATGAACTGAGGCGAGTATCATGACCGAAACAGACATTCTTGATACATTCATTGAAAAGGCAAAAGAAAACGTTGCGAATGGTTATTATGCGATTAGCGGAACAAAAACAAACAAAAATTCCGCTCGCGTTTCAGTAAAACAAAAACTTCTCTCGCAATTGTTTAGCCTTATCGCGGAAATAAAGCACGCCTCTCCGGCAGGCGAATATTCTTTTGACAATATTGACGTGGAGAAAACCGCGCGGGATTTCATGGAATGTGGGGCTGATGCGGTTTCGGTTGTAGTTGAACCGCAAATATTCAAAGGAAACCTGGGAAATATTCCAATGGTGAAGGGCGCGGCTCCCGAACTCCCAGTACTATTCAAGGATTTTGTGATTTCCACAGAACAGATAAATGCCGCGGCTTATTACGGAGCGGATTGTATTCTTCTTGTTATGAAGGTCGCGGATAGGCTTGGATTAGACATAAACAAACTAATCGAAGCGGCACACGAACACGGGCTTGAAGTGCTACTTGAATGCTACGACTCAGATGAAATGAAGCGCGCAAACGAAACAAATGCGGATATTCTCGGAATAAATAACCGCGATTTGCGGACGTTGAAAGTTGATTTGAACCGCACGAAACAGATATTGGACGAAACCCGCACGCAAAGCGGAACAATAAACAAACCAGTAATCAGCGAAAGCGGAATAAAAACAAAAAGTGATGCGGAATTCGTGCGGGCGTGCGGAGTGAATGGAATTTTAGTTGGAACCGCAATATGGAAAGCAGATAATTTACGGGATAAGGTAACGGAGCTTAGATTGAGATGAGCGACACCAACCCACGTACTGGAAGATTCGGAGAATTCGGCGGAACGTACGTTTCCGAACTGTTAGTTCCAGTATTGCAAGAACTCGAACAGTCATTTGAAAAACTGAAAAATGATTCGCACTTTAACGAAAAACTGAATTACTACCTGACGGAATATGCTGGAAGGCCAACTCCTCTTTATTATGCAAAGAATTTGAGCCGCAAACTCACGGGAAATGGAAGTGAAGGCCACGACATCCGCATTTACCTCAAACGCGAGGATTTGCTGCACACTGGCGCACATAAGATAAACAACACAATAGGACAGGCATTGCTTGCAAAGGCCATGGGAAAGAAACGGGTTATTGCTGAAACAGGCGCGGGTCAGCATGGAGTTGCGACAGCTACTGCCGCCGCATTATTTGGACTGGAATGCGATGTTTATATGGGCAAGGAAGATGCAGAAAGGCAAAGACTGAACGTCTATCGTATGAAACTGCTCGGAGCAAATGTGCGAATAGTTGAAAGCGGAACACAAACATTAAAGGACGCGATAAACGAAGCATTGCGGGATTACGCAACGAATTTCAAGGATACTCACTACCTTCTCGGTTCTGCTCTTGGACCGCACCCTTATCCAACAATCGTAAAACATTTCCAAAGCGTGATAGGAACAGAGGCAAGAAAACAGATTCTTGAGGCAGAAGGAAGACTTCCTGATACGCTTGTCGCATGCGTTGGTGGCGGGAGCAATGCGATAGGATTGTTTTCCGGATTTGTTGGTGAGCCGAACGTACGCATGATCGGAGTTGAAGCAGGAGGAAAAGGGATTGAAAGCGGAAAACATGCTGCAAGGATAAGTGGTGATGGGAAAAAAGGCGTACTCCACGGGACTCTTACATACGTATTACAGAACCGCGACGGACAAATACGCGGAACACACTCTATCTCTGCTGGTTTGGATTATCCTGCGATTGGTCCGGAACATTCACAATTGCATGAGTTGAAGCGAGCGGAATACGTTTCCATAACAGATGCAGAGGCATTGGATGGATTCCATCTTCTTGCAAAGACTGAGGGCATAATTCCAGCACTTGAGAGTGCGCATGCGATTGCATATTTGAAGAAGCTCGTTCCGCAGTGTGAAAGCGGCTCAATAATCATCGTAAATCTTTCAGGGCGGGGAGATAAAGACGTGGAGCATGTGGCGAAAATAGAATCCGGAGGCGCAGGGTTATGATATTTATCCCATACGTCTGCTGCGGAGATCCTTCCATTGAATTTACTGAGAAGTTAGTCCGCACACTTGCGCCCCATTCCGATATAATTGAATTGGGAATTCCATTCTCAGACCCGATTGCGGACGGAAAAACCATTCAGGCCGCAGCTAACCGCTCGCTTGCGAACGGAACAACTATCGAACAGATATTTGAAATGGTTGCGAGATTACGCGAGAACGGAACAAATACAAACGGAACGATTACGGACATAACAAACGGAACGGACAAAGTCGTAGTAGTGCCGTTCGTGTTTATGACGTATTTCAACATAATTTATGCGTACGGATGCGAGATGTTTCTCAAAAGGATGAAAGAAACCGGAGTACAAGGACTCATCATTCCTGATTTGCCATTCGGCGAGGACGTGGAATTCGAGAAGCTCGCAGAATCGTGCGGAATTTCAATAATCAATTTAATTGCGCCGAATACAACAAACGAACGGGCGGAACAAATACTTGAAAATAGCCGCAATACGAACGCGCCATTTACCTATTTGGTTTCAAGTGCAGGTACGACTGGAACAAAGGACGGAGTAAGTCCGGAATCCACTGAATTCGTAAAGAGAATCCGCTTGCTCGCGGGAAATCAAAGTGACCGAAGAGTCCCCACTGTGAGCAGTGGGGTATGCGCTCATTCGGTCACTACTTCACAAATTGTGGACGCTGCAAGCAGCGGGGTATCCGACCCACAATTTGTGAATGGCAACAAGAATAACAACCGTTTGTGCGTAGGGTTCGGAATCTCAACAAAAGAGCAGGCACAAGAGTACGTGAAGGCAGGGGCAGATGGAGTTATCGTCGGGAGTAAGATAATCGAAATTTACAACAAGCACGAGAAGCAACAGGATGCGCTGAAAGAGATTGAAGGGTTTGTGAGAGATTTGGAGAAATAAAAAACGAATTATAATTTATCTCCATCAGCACCAAGCAATTTTCTGATTTTGATCAAAGAGGTGTCGTTTAACAGAGAACGTATTTCATCGTCATAATTATCTTCTATAGCAGTCATAATTTCGCTCCTGTAATCGTATAATTTTGATCGGGTTAAGAAATTATGTAAGGTACCTGCATTCATCTCAAATTTAGATAAAGAAATCACATCATAAACATCCTTCCATAATTTTGAACGGTAATAATTTGTATCCAACCCTGTCCTTAGATTTATATTCCTGCCAAGAATTGCCCCAAGCTTGTAAGTCAATAACAATTCGAGGGTTGGAATATAGACCGTAGCATCCCCTATTTTGTGTTTTACACTGTTCCTGACTGCCAAATCCCAAGAAAGCCTTGTTTTTCTGCCTTCAAAAATTATAATTCTGTTTGAGGACACTGCATCGATAATAATTTCAACTTCATTGTTTTTGTTTTTGACAATCTTTACGAATTCCTTATCAAAGAAAGTTCTCGTACGCTCGCTGTAGCCATGCGATCGAAAGTAATCAAACAATGTTACATGCTTCGCTTTATCTCCTAGGAAAACAACATCAATATCTTTTGACCCAAGACCTTTGGTATAACAATAAACTGCCCACCCACCTACAAGTATGGGATAATTCCCGAGCTTTTCATTATACCATAGCGCAAATTCCTCGAGTTCTTTCAGGCTTGGCTCAGTTATATCTCTGCCGTAAAGTTCTTTCATCAAACCCACTCTTTTTTGATTAATCTTTCTGCAGCATACGTCTTATTAGCGCAAAATAAGTCAATTATCGTACGTATTTTGTCAGTTATTTGGCGATGATCTTTCCTTACAAAATCATGGCTGCCGAGATCGTCCTTGTAACATTCGATATGAGTGTAACCTTTAGGCATTGATTTTAGCTCTTCAAGCAGGTTCTTATCTTCCAGATATATGTATATCGCAGTGTCTCGGTAGTATTCATCATAATACGAAAGAGCAGTAGTAAGACAAAATGTCCCTTTAGCCTTAAGCAATTTAAGAGCTTCTTTGTTTGGCAGGTTTATATCAAATACTGCAAACGGCTTCATTTTTCTATACAACGGAAAAAGATTAAGGATGGCCACCGGGCTTACGACTTCATAAAACCTTGCACGTTTTGCGATATAACCATGGGAAACAAACCAGTTTACAATACGATTCACCAGGCTGAACGTAGCCTGCTTTTTCTTGCTTATGAAGTACTGAGTAAACTGCTTCATTTCGAGAATGGCCTTGACAATTCCATAGGTTACTTTGCTCGTTACTTTCATATATATCACGTGAACTTCGTTCACAACTATACAAAAACGCGGTTTTTGTATATCACTTTTTAGTGATATTATCTATAAATAGTGATATATTTAAAGGTTACTGAAAGGACAGTAGGACATGGACGGATGGGTGATTGTGGGGAGCGGGATAATTGAACTCTACTCCAAGCACGCAAATGAGCAGGATGCGCTGAAGGAGATCGGGAAGTTTGTGGGTGGAATCAAGTAGGCAGAATATCTCATTCTATCCTTTCTTATACTTCCCAACCAATCCCCGTATCCTATCCAATATGTCCTGGGCTGGTTTATGGATTTGTTCTCCGAAATTCCGTTTCACTGTCGGATTCCCTGAGACGCGCCAAGCAGCCGTACTGCGGCATCAAGTTGCGCTGGAGTTCCGTGCACGATAAGTTCGTTTGGATTCCTGATAATTCTTAAACCGGAAGCCGAAGATTCGGTAGCAAGCACGGGGAGAAGTGCCTCAATTTTCGCGACGTCCCCTTCGGGGACTTCTGCCACCACCTCGAGCCTAATGGACGCCCTGTAGAGCGCACTGACGCCCTGCCTGCCGCCGCCGCGGACCAGAAGGCCCACATACGAAGAATCGTTTAATCTATAGAGGTATCTGGCATCAGAACTTTGCTCTACTTGCCTACCTCGGGGAACGCCTGTTTCAGCATGTGGCATATACCAACCATCTGGACCAGGGAAGTTTGGAACTACAACTAATCTATTTTCAGGAATATCTAAAGTGATGGAATTTCCATCTCTCTTGAAATCAGTTGAACTAATGCCTAAAGCTACCAAAGCAACATCTTGTTCTCCTTTGAATTTGCCTGTTGCCAAAGCGACTTTTGGTTCACCATCAGCAGTAAAAATTATTTCTTTTCCTAATTTTGTTCCTGGCTTTTCATAAGCAATGGAAGCATCAACTGCATAAGCGAGCAAACTTCTCCATGTGTCGCCAACTGTCTGTGCAACATCAGCTACTTTATGAGATACGACTGTAAGCCGGGTTCCATGTTCTGCGTTAAATGCATCTACTAAAGGATGAGCATCAAAAAGTCTTGTTGAACCGTTACCTCTGAGAACTACCAAATTTCTTGGCGGACCCTGAACTTGTACTCTTAACAATTCTTTTCCATGAACTTGATTTTGTACAGCACCCATAGATACACCTCACTCCTCCCTTTTAGTGGTACTTAATGTGTTCCCAAACCTTTAAAAAATGTATCAAAACAAGTAATATCTATGAATTCAGCTAAGGCAAACATAAAATCTAATGCGTTCGACTTCTTCAGCTTTAGCTATTTTGGATACTGGTTTGACTATTGATAGCCAACACCAGAACGAACCGAATTTAAGAATTTTAATATCCGTTTTTGTGTTGGCGCTATATGACTAGAACTAGAGATATTAATATGAAAATTTGAAAAGGAATGAAAAAAAATTGAACTGAAAGAAAAATAAGAAAACGAAAAACAAACGAAAATCAAAAGGAGGTTGCGTTAAACATAAATTGAAATCGCATTAGCGATTTCAAATATCCAATTTTTCGCCAGAAGCGAAAAATGGACCATTGAAGCATAAGCTTCAATCGGTCTCGAAAACGGAGGTTTTCTCAATGAAAAATCTGAAATTAGCCACATTGAACGGAAATGGAAGGACAATTGTACGCGTGGGCGATGTTAAGGTCGGGGAAGGGTTTACTGTTATCGCAGGGCCGTGTAGTGTAGAAAGCGAAGAGCAACTGTTGGAAACCGCGCGTGCGGTAAAGGCGGCCGGCGCGAACATGTTACGAGGCGGAGCGTTTAAGCCGCGTACGTCTCCTTATGCGTTTCAAGGCTTGGGGCTAAAGGGATTGAAGCTCCTTGAAAAGGCGCGGGACGAAACCGGATTGCCGATAGTTACCGAAGTAATTGACACAAGAGACGTTTCCTGGGTATGTGAATACGCGGACGTTCTCCAAATAGGCGCAAGAAACATGCAAAACTTCTCCTTACTAAAAGAAGTCGGAAAGGCAAACAAGCCGATTCTTCTGAAAAGAGGGATGTACTCAACTATAGAAGAGTGGTTGAACTGCGCAGAATACATTTTGAATGATGGAAATCCAGATGTAATTCTGTGCGAGCGGGGAATAAGGACGTTTGAAACCTACACGCGCAATACTCTTGACCTTAGCTCGGTTCCGGCAGTAAAAGAGCTTACGCACCTTCCGGTTATTACGGATCCAACGCACGGAACCGGTAGAATTAGCCTAATCCAACCAATGTCTCTTGCGTCAGTAGCCTGCGGAGCGGATGGAATGATTGTAGAAGTGCATCGCAATCCGCCCGAAGCGCTTAGCGACAAGGAGCAGGCTTTAACCCCACCACAGTTTGCGGAATTAATGAAAAACGTAAGGGCGCTAAGGAAATTTATGGATGAGCTAAACGTGGACAAAATTAAGGGTGATTTGAAATGAGAATCATTGAGCTTCATGGAAAGACCGGGGATTCAAAGATTGTACTTGGCGAGTCAATGGAACACTTGCCCGGTTACTGTGATATCGGAAATTCCGTAATAATCACGGATGCGAACGTGCGAAAAGCGTGCGGAACAAAATTCCCAAAAGGAATGGAAGTAATCGAAATTGGAACTGGTGAAGGGAACAAAACGCTTGAGACAGTACAGATGCTTTACTCCAGATTGCTTGAACTCGGACTTGACCGCTCCTCAACCATTATTGGTATTGGAGGCGGTATAGTCTGCGACATTGCTGGATTCGCAGCAACGACGTTCATGCGCGGGACAAAATGCGGGTTTGTTCCGACTTCATTATTGGCGCAGGTTGATGCGAGCATAGGCGGCAAGAACGGGGTTAATTTCAAAGGATACAAGAATATAATAGGCACGTTCAGACAGCCGGATTTTGTTTTGTGCGATTTCGAACTTCTTGTGACTCTGCCCGAACGCGAACTTAGATGCGGATTTGCCGAGATAGTTAAGCACGGCGCAATCAGTGACTCGGCTCTTTTTGCTTACCTGGAAGAGAACCACAAGGCAGCAATTTCCCTGAAGAAAACCGCAATAGAAAAGGTATTGCATGACGCGCTTGTGGCAAAGGCCAAGGTAGTTGAACGTGATGAAACCGAACATGGAGAAAGAATGAAACTCAATTTCGGACACACGATAGGACACGCAATCGAGAAAATAACCGGATTGCCGCACGGAGAGGCAATAAGCATTGGAATGGTTGCCGAAGCAAGGTTGTCGGTTGCAAAAGGATTGCTTACAGAAAAGGATTTCAGACGCTTGCGCGCGCTTCTTGAGAAGATCGGACTCCCAATCACGCTTAGCGGAAAATGCGATAAAACCTCAATAATTGATGCGATAATGAAGGATAAGAAAAAAAGGAATGCAAAACTGCGGATAATCTTGCTGGAAGGCATAGGAAAGGCAAAAGTAGTTGAAATAACGGATGCGGATTTGGAGGTGGCTCTTCATGATTTGTGTTAGCATTGGCGAAGATAGCACGGAAAAATGCATTACTGCATTGAATGGTTTGGAGTTTGCAGAAATCAGGATCGATAAATTGCGGGATGCGACAGTTGAAAACATAGGGAAAATATTTTCAAAACAGGTTCGCTTGATTGCAACATGCCGTCCGGGTGGAACTCTTGACGAAAACGCGCGGAAGAAACTACTGCTCTCCGCAATTGAATCCGGTGCATCATTCGTTGATATTGAAGTGGAGAACCGCGACGAATACAAAAAAGAGATTATTTCTGCAGCGAAAACGAAGGGATGTGCAGTGATTGTTTCGTCTCATAACTACAACCGAACGCCATCTGGAGCAGAACTTGGACAGGTAATTGATTGGTGTTTTGATTCAGGCGCAGATATTGCAAAGATTGCGTGTAAGGTGAATTCAGAACAAGATTGCGCGAGATTGTTTGGATTACTGGATGATAACAGAAAGATTGTAGTTGTTGGTATGGGTAAAGCTGGAAGAATTGTGCGTATTGCCGCACCACTTCTTGGAAGCCCGTTCACATTTGCATCTCTTGGAAATGGAAAGGAAACTGCAGATGGACAGATAAACAAAGATGAAATGGCACAAATACTGAAAATATTGGGTGAAACGAAAAATGAATGAGGAAGACGCACGGAAAAAAATAATTTTATTCGCCGTTACAGGCAAGCCAATACTACATAGTCTTAGCCCGCAGATGCAGAACGCGGCGTTTATGGCGAGCGGAATTGATGCAATTTATACGAGATTGGCTGTCGAAAACGCGGATGACGTACTGCGTAGCGCGAAAGCACTCGGTATTTTCGGTCTGAATGTAACCTCTCCGTTCAAGGAGGAAATTGCGAAATTATGCGATACGCTTGATGAGGACGCGAAGAAGACGGGTGCGGTTAATACAGTTATATTGAACCGAAACGGAACAGTCAGCGGATTTAACACCGATGTCACTGGCGTAATGGAAACATTGGCCACTAGCGGGATAGAAATTGCTGGAAAAAATGCACTAATAATTGGCGCAGGTGGAGCAGCAAAGGCAGCAGTTGTCGCTCTGATGAATAAAGGAGCGAAAGTTACGATTGCTAACCGCACTTTTGAGAAAGCAGAACAACTCGCAGAAAAATTCGGATGCGAAGCAATTGATATTTCGGAATTAAATAACGTAGATGGAGTTGTTCCGCACGCGGACATTATTATTTCGGCAATAACTTCTGGCGGAAGTCAAAATGAAAGAATTATTCCGCACGAATTGCTGAAACGCGGCACGATTGTTCTTGACGCGAATTATTCCTCAGAAAGCGCACTTGTGCGGGATGCAAAGACTGCGGGATGCAAAGTGATAGATGGACGGGAATGGCTGCTCCATCAGGGTGCTGCTGCATTTAGTTTGTTTACAGGAAAGGACGCGCCAATAGAAATGATGAGAACCGCGCTTTACTCGCACTGTACAACCGCGAAAACAGCCGGAAAACCAAACATCGCCCTAATCGGTTTTATGGGAAGCGGGAAGACTACTACTGCAAAGGAGATCGCTAAGATAAGCGGAATGAATTGCAGTGATATCGATGAAAACATCGAACGGAAAACTGGAACAAAAATCAAAGAGATTTTCGAGAATCATGGCGAAATGAAATTCCGAGATATGGAGAAAAAGGAGGTAACTGCGATTAATGGTACAACGAACTCTGTAATCGCATGCGGAGGCGGGGCAATACTTGACCATGAAAATGTAGAAATCCTACTGAAGAACTGCACGGTTGTGTGGTTAACTGCTTCACCAAAAACAATATTCGAGAGGATAGGGAAAGATGAAAGCCGCCCGTTGCTGAATGTTGCAGACAGGGAAGGAGTTGCGCAAAGAATAATTGAAAGAAGAATTCCGCTTTACGCGAGGACGGCAGACATAGTCGTGAACACGGATGGAAAATCAGCAAGGGAAGTTGCAGAACAGATAGCAAGTGAAGTTTTGAGAGGTTGACATAAAATGAACGTAACTATTGAGCCAGGCGAGGTTAGCGGAACAATAACTGCACCTCCATCAAAAAGCATGATGCAACGGGCAGTTGCACTGGCAGCACTAGCAAAAGGTACAACTACACTAACGAACGCGTCATTCTGTGATGATTCAAAGGCAGCACTTGAAATTGCAAAGGCACTTGGGGCAGAGGTTAATAGTGATGGTAACTCCGTGCGGATAACTGGGGGTAAAAATTCCGTATCCGGTTCGCTCGACTGTGGGGAATCCGGCCTGTGCATGCGGATGTTCTCTCCAATCGCGGCATTGTTTGATAAGGAGATTACACTTACCGGAAATGGTTCGCTTCTCTCGCGACCTGTTGGGATGATAGAAGAGCCGCTGCGGATGCTAGGTGCGGAATACAAAACGAATAACGGAAAGCCACCCGTAGTGGTTCGCGGTCCAATGAAAGGCGGAACCGTAGTAGTGGATGGTTCGGAAAGTTCGCAATTCCTAACCGGGCTGCTGATTGCATTGCCATTATGTGAAAAAGATTCGGTTGTTACCGTAAAAAACCTGAAAAGCAGACCTTATGTGGATATGACGCTCGGAATTGCACGTAAGTTCGGTGCGAGAATAACTGAAACAAATGGAGCGTTCGCCATCAACGGAAACCAGAAATACTCTGCACTGAACTGCGACATCGAGGGAGATTGGTCTGGAGCCGCATTTATGCTTGTAGCGAATGAGATTGCTGGAAAGGGAAAGGTGCGAGTTAATGGACTCGATAAGAATCCCGCACAAGCAGACAAGGAGATACTAACTGCACTGGAAAGGTGTGGAACAAAACTTTCATCATTTGAATTCGATGCAACGAATTGCCCGGACCTATTCCCGCCATTGGTTGCACTTGCATGCAATTGCAATGGAACAAGCAGGATTATCGGGGTTGATAGGTTAAGGCACAAGGAAAGCGACCGGGCAACGGTGCTTGTTGAGGAGTTTGAAAAACTCGGAGCAAAATTGCGGATTAACGGAAACGCGCTTGAAATAATTGGAACAAAACTGAAAGGTGGAACCGTAAACTCGCACGGAGACCATAGGATCGCAATGGCATGCGCAATAGCCGCGCTAAATGCAACAAGCGGAGTTACAATTCAAAATGCAGAATGCGTTTCAAAATCATATTCGGAATTTTTCACAGACTTGCGTTCGTTAGGGGTGAATTTGTTATGAACACTTTCGGAAGATTATTTCGCGTAAGCATATTCGGGGAATCGCATGGGGATTGCGTTGGCGTAGTGGTGGATGGGTGTCCTGCAGGCATTTCATTATCTGCAGAGGATTTGCTGCCAGATATTGCAAGAAGAAAGAGCGGTACAAAAGGAACAACAACAAGAACCGAGGATGACATACCTCATATCAAAAGCGGAATATTCAACGGAAAAACTACCGGCGCACCGATATTGATTTTGTTTGAGAACCTCGATACGGATTCAACCCCGTATGAGCGGATAAAAAACACACCGCGACCAGGACATGCAGATTTCGTTGCACATGCGAAGTTTGAAGGATTCAATGATTACAGGGGCGGAGGGCATTTCTCAGGAAGGCTTACGCTTGGATTGGTAGCCGCGGGTGCGATTGCGA
Organism: Microcaldota archaeon; assembly: GCA_038046805.1. Taxonomy (GTDB): domain Archaea; phylum Micrarchaeota; class Micrarchaeia; order Anstonellales; family Bilamarchaeaceae; genus UBA10214. The sequence continues at coordinate 53,865 of JBBSVO010000006.1, read as the reverse complement.
AAAAGCTAATTAAGCCTATCGAAATCAACGCGCGCCTTACCGAAGCGGGCGGCTCAAAACAAATAAACGAAGCCGTCGAAGCTGCAATGCGCGACGATGATTCTGTTGGCGGAATTATAGAATGCCGCGCTAGCGGAGTTCCGATTGGATTGGGTGAACCGTTCTTTGATTCGGTTGAATCGCTCATAAGTCACGCGATATTTTCCATCCCTGCAGTCAAAGGAATTGAATTCGGTATAGGTTTCGGATCTGCGAGAATGCGCGGAAGCGAATGCAATGATTTGCTAATTGACACAGTAAGCGGAAAAACAAAAACAAACAATTCCGGCGGAATAAACGGCGGAGTAACGAACGAGAACGAATTAGTGTTCCGGGTTGCGGTAAAGCCGACTTCGAGTATAGGAAAAAGGCAGGAGACTGTAAATCTGGAAACTGGAAACCTTGCAGAACTGGAAACCGGAGGACGGCATGATGCGTGCATAGCATTGCGTGCACCGGTTGTTGTAGAGGCAGTGACAGCAATAGTTCTTGCTGATTTGATGATGATTGAACAGAAAATAAGGTGCGTTTCAAAAGAATGAGGTGAATAGCATGGACTTGAAAGAAACAAGAAAAAATATTGATAGGGTTGATTCCGAACTTCTAAAACTCATAAGCAAGCGAATGGAGCTTGCACTGAGGGCAAAGAAGCTGAGAAACGAATGTTGGAGTGTAGGGAATGATTCCGAACGTGAAAATGAAATAATCGCAAACGTGCGGAAACAAAGCCACGGCATCGTTGCTCCGGATTTCTCGGAAAAAATGTTCCGGGAACTTATTGACGAAGCAAAACACGTACAGGGAAAAAACCTGAAGTTGGTTGGATTCCAGGGGGAGCATGGTGCATTTGGGGAAATGGCAGTTGCTGCGTTTGACAAAAGCGCTGTTCCGGTACCCTGTCTGGAATTCGCAGATGTTTTCGAAGCAGTGGAGAACGGACAGCTGGATTTGGGGATTGTTCCTGTTGAAAATTCGCTTGAAGGTTCGGTGAATGCAGTAAACGACCTGTTGATTGAAACAGCCGAATCAGACCTGCAGATAATCGGAGAGATAAACCTTCCAATACATCATTGTCTGCTTGCCATTCCAGATACAGATTACCGCGAAATAAAAGTCGTTTATTCCCATCCACAGGCATTAGGGCAATGTAGGAATTTTCTTGCAAGAAACAAGCTGGAAGCAAGGCCATATTACGATACTGCTGGCGCTGCAGCAATGATTGCAAACGAAAGGCCAAAGGCAGCAGCAGTTATCGCAAGCAGGCTATGTGCAGAGATTTATGGATTGGAAGTGCTAAAGGAGAATGTTGAGGATCATTCGTCAAACTCAACACGATTTGTCGTGCTTTCTAAGCAAAAAAACAATGACGTGGGAAACAAATGTTCAATCGCTTTCACCACCCCGCACAAGGCAGGCGCATTATTCGCTGTGCTAAAGGTGTTTTCAGATGCAGGCATAAACCTCACGCGCATTGAGTCAAGACCGATAAGAGGCGAGCACGGAAAATTCGCTTTCCTATTGGATTTGCAGGGTTCGGAAAGAGATTCAGGTGTCGCTGAGGCACTGAAACTGGCAAAGGAAAGGACAGAGATGTTTAGGATGCTTGGATGTTACACAGAGGAGAAAACAGAATAAAAGGAGATGAAAATATGAAGATTATAATTATTGGTATTGGACATATGGGAAGTTGGCTTGCGAATGAGCTGCTAAAGACGGGCGGGCATGAAGTCGCAGTTTACGACATAGACGAAAACAAGGCGCGTGGAATAAAGAACGCGCACCTTCTCGCGAAACTTTCGGAGATAAAAACATTTGAGCCGCAATTGTTGATTAACGCTGTTAGCCTGCGGAATACAGTCGCGGCATTTGAATCAGTAGTGCCCCTTATCCCAAAAGATTGCATTCTCGCGGATGTTGCCTCGATAAAGGCAGGAATGCCGGAATTCTACAAAAAGACAGGGATGAAATTCGTTTCAGTTCACCCGATGTTCGGGCCAACGTTTGCGAATGTCGAATCGCTTTCGGATGAGAATATGGTAATAATAAAAGAATCTGACGCAGAATGGGCCACAATCTTCGAAACGCTCGGAAAACGGCTCGGCATAAATCTATTCCATTATACGTTCAAAGAGCATGATGAAATGATGGCATACTCACTTACATTGCCGTTTGCCTCTTCGCTCATATTTGCCGCATGTATGGAACCGAAATCTGTTCCAGGAACAACTTTCAAGAAGCACCGCACGATTGCAAAAGGCCTTCTTTCAGAAGATGATTGGCTCCTTTCAGAGATATTGTTTAGCCCGCATTCGCTAAAACAGCTGGAAAAAGTTTCCGGACGAATTGAATTCCTGAAGCACATCATAAAGGGAAGAGATTACGAAGAAGCAAAAAGGTTTTTTGAGGGATTGAGGGAGAATATAAAATGAGATGCAGGGGAAGAATTCACTGACCTGATCTGAGGTCTGAGATGGATTGGCATTGTAGGATAAAATTTCGCATAAAAGAATTAAGTTATTCGAGTACCTAGTTCGATATCTTTTTCACTGGTCAGAAGAACACATTTGCTTCCATCTTCATTTTCTGCACAGAGTAGCATTCCCTCAGATTTTTCCCCTGCAAATTTTGTTGGTTTTAAATTTACAAGTACCACAATTTTGCGGTTTTGTAATTCTTCTTCTGTATAATACGGAACTAAACTCGAAACAATCTGAACGGATTTATCGCCCAGATCAACTTGAAGTTTGTACAATTTTTCTGTCCGTGGGACACGCTCTACTTTGAGTATTTTACCTACGCGTATCTCGAGTTTCTTCCATTCGTCAAACGTTATTTCTTCCATCAGTACCCCCCACACATAATTGATTTACTTTTTAACTTTAAAAATTTTTCCATGTCCTGGAATGATATAATCAGCAATGTCAAGAATTTTCTTTCTTGATTCGATAAGTTGTTTCTTGTTCGATGGATGCGCTTGATCGTCCTTCTCAACATCTACCTTTTGCTCTTCGTCATTCATCCACCAGAAAAGATCCCCGGCAATCACATAGACACCATCGCGGGTTTTAACAAACACAGATATATGATCTTCAGTATGACCTGGAGTTGAAATGAGTTGCAGATCAGCTCCCGGTACAGCGTTATTGTGCGCCACTTGATTATCATTATAATAAATTTCGTAACTGTTCAACGTCTTGGCATTCTCAAATATTCCTGCAAGTAAAGTATGATCAGTATGATTATGTGTCAGGATAACGTAATGAATTGCAGCCGTGGTTAAACCCTCTTTTGCCAATACACCTAAAAGTTTTTCTCGATTACAACCCGGGTCAATGATTATATTTTTTCCATTTGATTTAACAAGAGTTACTGTAGAACTTGCAAGCCACCCGTTTGTGATTTTCTTAGCATACCCCTCAATGAGCACTCTAACCTGATTCATATGCAACCAACCTATTTTAATTGAATTTATCTTCAGTAATTAACCAAGAACAAGCTTTTTAACCTCTGCTCTACAGACCCAGCTTTAGCGGATGACTATTTCGTGTAGAATTTGGCACTGTAATGCTAGGTAAGAACTGAGACCTGATCTCAGTGCAGAACCAGAGTCTTTAGATCAGATCCGAGGACAGAGAAAAGTTAGTGTCCTCAGATCAGATCAATATGCAGGGGAAGAGATTTTCGACATCATCGTTTCTTTTGCCGATGAAACGGCTTTTCTTTTTGAAAGAAAAGCGGTTCTTCGAACTCTTGAAGGCACTAAGCCACTGGACTTTCCTTAGCCAATCTGACAAATCAAAAGGGCTCCCTGAATCCAGCACGTTTAACCGTTGCGAACACATCGCGAGACTCTAGACACAAGACTCAGGACAGTGTGCTTCGCTACCCCTGCTGAGGATATAAAGACGTAAAAGATTATTTAAATTAGAGGCTCGTTAGTACTGAAGATTTACACAACCACCCAAACTACTTGATACGTGTGGTGGACAGACTGCGAAACCTCCATTTACGGAATTGACAGATATTACTCCTGAATCGCTTGTTCTGAACGGAAGCTGATAACCAAAATGAGTAGAACTTCCATCCTTTTTGTCAAAATGAACCGTATGTGCCAAACCTCCGGTTAGTACCAGATACGCATCAGAAAAATCATGTGTGAAGAATTTCGCGGAATCCAAGATAGTTTGAGTCACTGTTGGTAAGAGCGGAACTGTTGAAAAATGAATCCCTTCCTCTTCGGTAAGGAGTATCTTCATAAGAACAAGCATACCATCCTTCACGAATATCCCTGCAAGAGTTTTACCATCCGCGGATAATGTTCCTTTTATATAAGTCGCACCATCAAAATCAATAGAGGTTGAAGAAGTTAGCTCGCCATTCTGATAAAACAGGTCTTCGGCCCCACAGAAGAGATATATACCACTGCTCGTTACAACCGAGGTTGCCTGCCTGTCACATACGACATACAATATCTCTTCGTTGCCATCTACGATGTCCCGCATGCCCATTCTGATTTCCTTTCTTCCGCCACGATAGGAAAGAAGAACCTCTTTCCCATCGGGAGAGCTGCAACTGACATCGCCCCATCTACTGGCAACCTCTGGCTTGGAGGCATCATTCTGTCTTGGAGTTCCGACTTTTGGCTTGTATTCTGAAACAAGTGGAAGAATTGTAGCAGTTCTGATGCTATTAGAAGATGAACCAGCACACCCTGCTACGAGCAATAAAGAACCAAATAGAACTGTGCGCATGACATATATCTGTGGTAGCAAATATTTAAAAATGAAGGTTTTTGAACTGTTAAAGCATTTTCAGCTTCATATCATTCTCGGATGCCCGTTCCGTGAGATTGGCATATTCCGGAGTTCCTGAACGAATGGCACGAATCACTCCGCCTTTTTCTGCCAGGGAGACGCCCGCATCCCCGCTTGCTAAGGCAGTAGATACGTCTTTCCACGTCGGTTTTTTGACGTCCGAATTAAAGGCTACTCCATAGGTTTTCTGCTTTTCATCAACATAGATAGTTACCGCGAAAAGATGCTCGTATTTTCCCTCTTTTTTCTCGGCTTCCCCACGGGTAGCATAGGTTGGCTTGAGCATTCGTTCTGTTGACTTCTCTGGAAACGCAACTTCCTGCGAAACTCCGGGTTTTTTTGTTGAACGCCAGGCCTCATCAGATTCAAGTGATTTGCTCGGCTTTGGCAAAGGCTTCATGAATTTGAGGATCCCTGGTTTCGCTATGTTTTCAGTTGATAGCGCACCTGGTACAAGTATCGGTTTTGGATGCTCTATTGCTTTTAAATGCGAGGCGTGAACTGCGTCCATCTGGTCTTTTGACAATTTGCCTCTTGAATTTCGGATTATCTCTGCGACCCGCCCAAAAGTAGTGTTTGCTGGAGGAATCGCACCACTTAGATAATCTTCTATCCGTTTCCTTCCGGAAATTGTGAATTCCTGTTCAATGAAATCTGATGTCTTCGTGTCCATCTTTACTGGCTTTTTTTCCCTTTCTGCATAAGCTTCAACCATAAAAATCACCCTGATTTTTATATTTGACTAGGCGCAACCCGTCAAACCACAAACATCACCCTAAACCTACATATCCCTCATCCTTATTATTTAACTCTTTGCTTTTTATATCAGACTTCTTTCCCTTCCTGAACCTGAAATAAAGGAATACCAGGATAAGTGCAACAACTATGAGGATCAACGGACGGGTTGTCTTTTTCCCTTCTTCGCTGGAAACATAATCGAATGGATTTGAAGTCGCGTCTGAGAACTGTTTCCCCAGATAATCTTCATATGAAGTGAAGACGTTCTTTGAGCCGATTAGTTTCTCTCCTTTCTTTGCCACAACTCCGTAGGTTCCCTTCCAGCCCATGAGAATGGCAGTATTCCCTTCTGCATCGGTCTCTAAAGAGAATTCTTCCCCTTTGGGTGATTTTACAAGAACTGTAGCATACTGAAGCGGCGCTCCATTTTCAAGAACTGTTACGGTCACTGATGTGCCAACCTCCGCGACGTCAGGCACTACCAGTTCGTATGTTGCCTCGGTGCACGCATTTTCAACACAGCTTAGCTCAGGCTCGCCGCAGTCCTCATCGCTGCAGCACTGGTAGTTGTTCCACTGGTGGTTGTCCACGTAGCCACATTCCTTCTCCTCCACCTGCACACATGCGCCGTCTGAACAGAACTGATCACCTGCACATTCAGAATCAAAATTGCATTCACGATCAACACAATATTTCTCTTCTGTGTCGCATCGTTTCCATCCTGGGCAGTCCGCGCTGACGCAGCATTCGTATGCATTCCATTGGTGGGCTTCCGGATAACCACAATAACCAGTTACGGGTTTGCACGTGTTGTCAGAGTAATCACAGGCCATGTGGTCTGGACAGGCCGAATCATCTACACATTGAACTGAAACGCAGAGGTAATCCACACACATCTGATTATCTTTCGGGCAGTTCTTATCAACCTCGCATTCTTTATACAAGCACGCGCCCTCTTCCATTGTGTCTTCATCCGGAGTTTCAGAACAAAACATCTCCCCTGCGCAATCGCTTATTTCATCGCATGAATTTTCCTCGCATTCCCAGTCATCATTGCAGAACTCGTTATACCCACATTCTTCTTCACTGACACAGTCCACCTGTTCACATGTGCCTTCTAAACAAAGTTCTCCACCCGGACAATCTGTATCAAATTCGCAGAAATTATCTACCATCAGGTCTTCACTTTCGATTTCAACACAATCTCCTTCTTCATCCAGTATATAGTTATCATCGCATATCCAGTCGCAGCGGCGAGGAACCCAGATTGCATTGTCCTTGCGCTCACCAGTTGGATTACGGCAGAATGTCATGAATGTGAAATCTGACTGGCGCTGCGTTCTTTCCCTCGGAACATACTGAAACTGGAATGTTTTTGAACCATATTTCGCAGAGCGGACTGTTGCCTCGTATAAGCCGCGCTTTCTCAACCGGAATTTAACGTCCCCTTCATCATCCGGGTTCTTTTCCCCAACCAGCGTAACGAATGGCCTTGCAAGGACAAGACGGACTCTTGCATCCTCAAGCGGAACACCCTCTTTTGTTTTTAGGGAAAGAGTAAAAATGTTATTTCTGACTACAGGCACCCCTCTAAACTCTGCAGTTTCATTGTCTGACAGGCATGCACCATCTGAACATGAGTAACCTTTTGGGCAGTCATAGACATCATAAACAGGGCTATCCCTATCCTTGCAGGTCCATTCCAACACTTGCTTTTCGGAAACACATTCATCAAAACTTTGTGAAGGAGTCCTGTAGCCTCCGGCTAATGAAATCCAGGTGATTCTTCCTTTTATTCCACGATCAGGACCATCCTCATCAAAACAATCTTCTATCATTGAATTTTTTTCAGATTCGTTGGTGCGCGGAAGCTCCCTTTCGCGTTCAACTTCATGATAAACGTTTTCGGATTCGGATGTTAGGCTGCTGCCTCCACTGTCGAATACAGTTACATCAACACGACTATCAAATGTTGCTGTTGTAGAAGTTGAAGTGGTAGTCGGGGGATTCGAAGTGAGCAAAATGGAGGTATTGTTGCTGTTTCCAAGCGTGTCGTTTGCAATTACGTATGCAGTGTATGAACCGCTCGCGGCAAACGAAACAGATTTTCTGTAAAGGCCTGTTGTTGCATCATATTCCATAGCATAGCTCTGGGGAGAAAGTTCCGCAACGTAAACAGTTATATTGAGAAGACTGGATGTGTCATCTGAAACATTGGCTGTGAATGCAACAGAATCCCCAGCCGTAAATGTATAGCCGCCCGGAGGACTTGTAATGGATACGCGCGGTGGAACGTAATCGGTTGTTATGTTACGCGTCTCGGATGAATTTGAATTTCCGGAGTTATCAGCGCATGAAAGGCTCCACGAGTGATTTCCTGAACCAAAATTTGTTACCGTGTAATTTGTTGAGGTTCCATTAGAAGCGGAGATACTACTTGCATTGGTGGTGCCATCAACCGTTATATTGCACGTCATCGTGTTATTTCGCGTATCGGTTGCGGTCCAGTTGAAATTCAGGAAACTCGCGGTTGTGTTTGTTCGGTTGGGAATGGAATTGAGCGCGATTGAAGGAACGGTTTTATCTATCGTGAAGTTTATTGTTGAAGAGGCATTCGTGTTACTGGAAAAGTCTGAAACCGTGACGTTGATGTAATGGAATCCTTCCACATCGGAATTGACATTGAATGAGGTGTTGCCGCACGAAGAGATGTTCGTTGCCGCGCCGCCATCAAGGGAATATGTGCATCTGGAAGTATTCACTCCCGCGAGTGCATCACTCGTGGTGAAGTTGAGCGGAATTGAGGAATTGTAACTCAGGTTGAGACTGTTTGTTGGATATAGAATAGAAGCCTGCGGCACGGTTGTATCTATAACGAACTGATTGACAGATGATGTGGTCACATTCTCAGCGGTATCCCAGCAAGTAACGCTCCAGTTATGTCTTGCGGTGCTGAATCCGGTTACTGACCAGTTTACTGCGGTTCCGTTTGCCGTGTAAATGTTTGATTGATTTAACGTTCCGTCAATAGTAAGATTGGATATAAGCTCTGTTGAAAGGTCATCAGTGCACGTCCAGTTGAAATTGAGAATTATCGATGTGTTGTTAGTGTAGGTTACGTTTGCAGGGCTGTTCAACACGACTGTTGGCGCGGAAACATCAGGAACAGTAACATTCACGGTATTGCTCCTCAGCTGGGTTCCGTTTGCACCTGAAGAATCCAAAGGATAGCCTATGACATTCCAGCTGCTGCTTCCGACAGGACCTGTTTCAAAATAAACGATTGTGTCGGAATCATTTCCTGTTGCACTTCGGTTGTAAAGCGAGGCGACCTGTTGGGCCGTCAGCGAGCGATTGTATATTTTGACCTGGTCTATGGAACCGTTCCAGTTGTTTGCAAGCGATGAATCCGCACCGATGTATAAATTGATTTGCTTGCCTATCACACCGGTACTTGTGTCGGTCGTATAAGAGCGGTTCACTCCATCAACGTAAAGATAAAGCGCGTCGGTGTAATTATTCCGCACCGCGACTACGTGATGCCAGTTGTTGTCAAGCATTGGAACTGTGGAACTGTTTGCTACTGTTGTTGATACTCCGCTGCCACCTCCAGTCCCGTCTATACCAAAAGTTAACGTGGTTGATGAAAACTTGAGAGTATAACCAACATCTCCTGAACCGAGTTCTCCTTTGGATAGGATATAATTTCCGCCATCAACTGACTTGAACCAGGCGGATATAGAAAAGTTCTGGCTTGCTGAAAAATTTAGAGTTTCTGCATTTAAAATTGTGATGAAATCGTCTGAGCCATCAAATGTGTAACACCCCCCAACTTTACAAGATGCAGTAAATGCTGGTTCAGATGGATCTCCGATTCCTGCATACCCAGGATTTGCAGTATGACTAAGACCAGAATAGTCATAAATCGTAGTTTCATTCGAGGAATACACGTAATTGTTAAAAGGGATATTAAGAAGCATTACTGGAGTGCTGTTGAGATACCAGGAATAGATCGCAACGACCATATCGCCATCCGCATCTGTCGATGCATTGAACGTCAGCGTGAGGTTGGTTGTGTTGATTGCATATCTGGTAATATTAACGGAATTGAGAGAAGGGGCAGAACCGTTTGCCAGGATTGTCACCGTGTTATTTGACCAAAACACGGAACTGTTCGATCCACCCGCATCAATCGCAACCGCGGTTGAATTCCAGTTCTCACCAACCAATGTTTCCATTTGGGCGGTGGCATTGTTTCCCATTGCCGCATTTTCGGAAGTGTATAAAATTGCAACTTCTTCTGCAGATAAGGAACGGTTGTAAACTTTTATGTCATCCAGAGAGCCGTTCCAGTTGCTTGCCTTATCTAAATCTGAACCGATGTAGAGTGGAATGTTATCACCAATTACGCCTGTGGCCGTATCTGCAACAGAATCCCTGAAGACTCCGTCAACATACAGGAACATCATGCTGCTTGTTGCGTCTCTTACTCCGATTACCTGATGCCAGTTGTTGTCCAACATCGGAACAGATGAACTGTTTGCTACTGTGGCTGAAGGCCCGACACCACCAATGCCATCGGTTCCGAATGAGAAAGTATTGGAGGAAAAGAATATCCTGTATCCTGTGTCTGAAGACCCAACAGATCCTTTTGACAGGATATAATTTCCTCCTTCCCCTGCCTTGAACCAGGCTGAAAGCGAGAAGCTTTGGGTTGCCGAGAAGTTAAGGGTTGCATGGTCTGTGACAGTGATAAAATCATCCGAACCGTCGAAGGAATAGCATGAGCCTGTTTTGCAGGACGTGCCATTCAACAGAACTGGTTCTGAGGGATCACCTAATCCTGCATAACCTGCCCTTATTGTCTGGCTTAAGCCAGAATAATCATAGATAATATCCTCAGTTGGAGTGTATGCTGGATTATTGAATGGAACATTAAGCACCGTAAGAGACAAGCCACCGACATACCAGTTATAGATTACTGAAAATGCGTCGTTGTTTGAATCAGAGGCAGAATAATTTATTGAAAGATTCTGGACCGTTGTTGGGGAAACGGGAGTGATGTTTAGATTAGTTATGGATGGAGCTGTATTGGGGATTGCTGCTATTGTCACTGTATTGTTGCTCCAGAAAACAGAGCTGTTCGATCCACCCGCATCAATCGCAACCGCGGTTGAATTCCAGTTCTCACCAA
>JBBSVO010000006.1:0-42980 GCA_038046805.1 Microcaldota archaeon | reverse complement strand
TGGCCGTATCTGCAACAGAATCCCTGAAGACTCCGTCAACATACAGGAACATCATTGTACTAGTGGCATCCCGTACTCCGATTACCTGATGCCAGTTGTTGTCAAGCATTGGAACAGATGAACTGTTTGCTATTGTGGCGGAAGGTCCTATACCACTAATGCCATCGGTTCCGAATGAGAGTGTATTGGAAGAAAAGAATATTCTGTAACCTTTGTTTGAAGAGCTGACAGACCCTTTTGACAGAATATTGTTTCCTCCGTCGGCTGACTTGAACCAGGCTGAGACGGCAAAGCTTTGGGTTGCAGAGAAATTTAACAATGAACTGTCATTCACCTGAATATAATCATTTGAACCATCGAATAAGTAGCATCCACCTATTTTACAGCTTGAGCCTGCCTGAAATGTCGGCTCGGCACTATCACCGATTGTGGAGCTCCCGAGCTGGCCAATCAGGGAATTGCCAGAAATATCATATGTTGTCTGACCATCGGTTGATGAGGAATTATTCATGAAAGGATGGTTCAACACATTTATTGAGCCTCTGTTAACATACCAATTATACGCGTATGTTACTGAGTCTCCATCAGCATCTGTTGAGGCAACCGCAATCGTGAGATTCTGGTCAGTGGCGTTGTCAACAGCTGGTGTTGATGAGATATTCGCGGATGACATAACCGGAGCTGCATTCTGGGCATGGGATATAGAAACAAGCAAAGCTAGGATTACGAAGATGAACAAACGGCGCAATGCCATGAGAAGGATACGAAAATAAGGTTTATAAATGACTCTAGCGGAAATGAAACTTCCAATGACGAGAATTAAGGATATACTGCCTTGGGCAATGAGCAATGAGCCTGGAGCAGATTTACGGGCAACTAACGGTTCCCGGTTTAGCATTGTATTTGGAGTTCCGCGCGTTTCGGGCGGCTCAAAACATAAAAAACAAAAAATCCGGATTTCTACCAGACTTACTTACGCATCATCTTTCTGAAAAATTAAAAAACATTTGAATGACTTGAAAAGAAGAATAAAGGAAAATAAAAAGAAAAATAATAAAAGGAAAAAAGAAGAGATTACTTGCTTCTCAGAGCAATCTCCTTGCTTACAAGCTCGTCAAGGACATCGTCAGGGATAAACCTTCTCCCGCCGACTTTTTCATGCGGAATGCGTCCTCTGTCAAGCCTTCTTTCAAACGCGTTTCGCTTGATTTTGATTCCCTTTTTGTGGAGCTCCTTGATTGCCTCGCTCACAGAGTAGTAATTGTCGCTGATGTGAGTAAGCGCCTCAACTGCATCCTTTGGAATCAATCTCTTTGTTCCGAGTTTCACAGAAGGAACCGAACCTTTTTCAACCCTTCCGATAAACGCGCGGTAATTGATAACTGGATTGGATTTCTTATACTCGCTAAAAGCCTCACGAACTGAGTAAAAGTCTTCCTTCATGCCAACAACGTTATCAAGAACAGCCTTTGGGATAAATCTCTTTCTTCCGACTTTGACAAACGGAACCGTGCCTCGTTCGATTCTGCCGCCAAATGCACGGAAAGAAATGTAAACCCCATTGCCTTTCAGATATTCATATGCAGACTGTACCGAGAACAGATCCCTTTTTTCAAGATCATCTTCGGATGTTTTCTGCTTGTAAAGTCCTTGCGCTGCCTTGAAGACATTCGCAACAGAGCTTGAGATAGACTGCTCATGAGCGGTCTGCTCTTTCTTTATCTCATCTACATCGATGGCCCTGTACTTTTCAATGTACGCATCATTCAAATCCCGTTCAATCACAATTCTTTTTCCACGAGGCATAGTTTCACCTTCAATTTTGTATTTTATGATTATTTATGTGTGTATATGTTATCATCAAAAACCTTTAAAAAGCTACCTTAAACCCCCTTCATTCCTCACCACCTGATTTGAACCTCCGAACAAGATAGATAACAACCATAAGGATTAAAAGCCCTGCGCCAACGTAGAGGAGTGGAAATTCGTCTTTTTTGGACTGTGTTGGCGATGGCTGCGAATCCATGGTTGAATCGTTGATAGTTTCATTAATCTCGGGAGTTGTAGCACTGAGAAATTGATATTCCTTTGAAGCCCAGTTCCCATCCTTGTCGTAGATTTCTATTGAAAATTTCACAACTGTATTAAAAGGCTGATTTGGAATTTCGGTTGCATATTGTTCACTTCCGCTTAGATAAACTGATGTTGATTTCCAATCGCCATCTCCTGCGCTGTATTTTGCAGAAATTTTTTCAACATCAATACCGCTCGGATAATCACCTGGATCTTCCGCAGATATGATGAGTTTTGTAACCTTCTCTGTTTGAATTGGTTTGATGGAATTTATTTTTGGAGGAGTTGTATCAAAAACAACATTATAGAAAGTTTTTATACCAAGATCAACGAGAACTTCTTTTTCAACGTTTTTGAACTTGACGATTACTTCGGGAGTAGCAGTTCCTAGTTTTTCAACCCGCGCGGCCCCACTTGAATTTGTCTTGACAGATGTTGAACCGATGACGACTTCTGCATCGAGCGGCTTTCCGCTTTCATCAAAGACATTTATTGTAAGCGGATAAAGATCAAGAGCAATGGTTTTTGTTGTGTCACCAGCTACTTTAAAGTTCTCTTCAAGTTTTCCATCCCCGTATTTTACAAAGACAGAAACTGGGCCGGGCGCGATGTGGAGTTGGGTCTTTCCGTCTTTCCCTGTTGTTTTTTCTATTCCATCAACGATTAATTCGGCTCCATCAAGAGGATGACCTTCCTGGTCTGTAACTTTTAGCGAGAGAACGGATAAGTTAAGCACCATGTCAAGAATTTTTGGATGAAGACCAACCTTGTCTTCACGCTTTACAGTTTTTCCGTCGTATGTGGCATTGGTCTTGAATTTGCAGTCCAGTTTTGCAGGGTTCGTTTCTATATTGGAAATTGGAATTCTTATCATGCCGCTTGAATTTGTGAGTTTTGGAAGCGTTGTAACATATCCGTAGCTAAATGAGGAATCGCGCTGATAATATATTTGGACTACTGCGCCCTCGATTACTCTTCCTTTTGTGTCAAGAACCTGAATGAATTCAGTTTCATTGAAACTGACCGGACATTCAACTACTGCAAATGAAACAGACAGCAATGTGAGAATTAATGATGTAAAAAACAGGATTCGGATATTCATACATTCGATTAAATATGATAAAATATATAAAGATGGATGACGGTTGCGAAAATGCGGAAAAAACAAAAACTGAAAATGCAAGACTGAGAACTGAAAACCCGAAACACGAAACCAACCTTTTTATTATCTTAGAAACCTAATTTTATCTTATTATTGGGCCCGTAGCGCAACGGATAGCGCGCCTCGCTTCGGATGCACTCTCCTGATTGCAGGAGTGACGAGGCGGTTGTGGGTTCGAATCCTGCCGGGCCCGATTAATTATTATTGTTCCGCGTTTTGTGTATCTGGTTTTGAGCCGCACTACGCGACTATGGGAAATCAATGGATCTTGGAAAAGGACTTCGTGAAACGCTTGCCAAGCTTACCAACAGGCCTTATGTTGATGAAGATGCAGTGCGAGCCATGATAAAGGATTTGCAACGCGTTCTGATTTCTTCGGATGTTAATGTGAAACTGGTTTTCGAACTTTCAAAAAGGATCGAGGAAAAAACTCTTAAGACTGAGAAAATTTCTGCGCTTAGCCTGAAGGAACACGTGATGAAGATAGTTTTTGACGAGCTGGTTGCGCTGATGGGGAAAAGTTATTCTCCAAAACTGGACAAACACCAGATTCTTCTTTGCGGACTTTTTGGAAGCGGAAAAACGACATCGGCAGGAAAGATCGCATATTTTTACAAATCACGTGGGATGAGTGTCGGGCTTGTTGGAGCAGATGTAGACAGACCTGCTGCGCAGGAACAGCTTGAGCAGATTGCAAAGCAGATCAATGTCAGATATTATACTATAGAGGGAGAACACAGTGCGCGAAGAATTGTTGAGGATGCACTGACTAAGAGCAAAGAAGATATCCTGATTGTTGATTCTGCCGGAAGAAGCGCGTTTGATGAAAAATTGACAGAGGAATTGCAGGGAATGAATAACGCGTTAAATCCGGATGAAACTTACCTTGTTATCAGCGGGGATGTTGGCCAGGTCGCAGGAAAACAAGCTGAAGAATTTAATCGTGCAGTGAAATTAAGCGGGGTAATTGCAACTAAAATGGATGGAAGCGGAAAGGGCGGTGGTGCGCTTTCAGCAGTTGCAGCAAGCGGAACAAACATTGCATTTATCGGAACAGGAGAAAAGATGGATGACTTTGAAATTTATGATTCAAACAAATTCGTTGGAAGACTGCTCGGAGTTCCAGATATCGCGGGATTAATGGAAAAAGTAAAGAAAATTTCAGAAGAACATGACATGAAGAAGCTCGGTACTGGAACCGAAATGGACGAACTCACTATTGAAACATTTTATGAGCAGCTTAAGGCAGCGAAGAAATTGGGACCACTTTCCGGAGTATTTTCAATGCTTGGAGCCGCGGATGTTCCGAAGGAGATTGTCCAGCAAAGCGAGGGGAAACTAAAGAAATACGAGGCAATGATAAATTCAATGACAAAAGCAGAGAAGAAAGATGCGGGATTGTTGAGAAAGAACCGCACGCGACTCGAACGTGTAGCTCGCGGGAGCGGCTGCGAAATTAAGGATGTGCGGGAATTCCTGTCGCAATTTGAAAAAATGCACAAAATGATGAACATGTTCAAGAAGAACCGCGGATTCAGAAAGCAGATGGAAAGGATGATGCAGGGCGGTGGAATAGAAGGATTAAAGAATCTGGGCGGTTTGACGAAATGAGGGGAGTAATGGTTTTTATAATCTTTCCACAATGAAATAAACTTACTAAGCCACGTTAGCTCAGAGCTATGAACGACAAATCGTTCATGATTTGCCGCGCATGGCGCAGCAACTGGGAGAGCACACCGCTGAAGAGTATCGAGTCATAAGTCTAGTGTCCAATTGAACTACACCGTTCAATGGACCATTGAAATTCACTCGAATTTCAATTGGTCTTGTTTTTTAACCACCAAGACCCGGAACTGAAAACTCGAAACGCTGATACGGTGGGGTCGCTTGTTCAAATCAGGCACGTGGCAATTATTGTTTTGTGTCTAGTGTCTTGGGTTTTGGAATTGGTTTACCATGCACCCAATATCATATATGCTTAATCCAACCTTTTTCTTCCTTTCCAGTTCGTCTATTGCCCATTCCTGAATCATCTTTTTGAACCCCGCGAATTTATCCTGCCCGATTTCTGCATTTCCTACTGCGTAACGCTTGCTTTTTGTATTGAAACAGAATGCGCACTGAGACAGACCTTCGACGTTGTGTGAGAAGTACGTATCCGCACAATCTCTTCCTCCATCAACCTCAAGACATCTTGTGAGTTTGACCGAATCATAACATTTCATTGAAAATCCGGATTCAAAAACTATTCCGCATCCGAACAGGTACTCTGAGCTTCTTGGCCATGAAGAATAGGCACAATTTTTGCTATAAACGCAGATGACCGAGCGATAACAGTTTGCAGCTGTACTGCCCCATTGGCACTCTATAAGATTATCATTTGTACCGACCATGTGCTCTGGGGTGAAGTATGCGATTCTTCCGAGCGTGTGCGGAGCGGAATTGAGTGAAATTTGTTCTGCATCCTGTTCGGACATCTGTAATTTTTCCGCAAGCTCTAACGCTTCCGAGTAAGTGACAACACGATTTGGGGGAATCTGCGAAAGGCCAGGCCATTTTGACATTGGAACCGGCTTGCCGCTTAAGACAGATGGAATCGTATGCGGCACAACAACATGCGCACTGAGCCATTCTGCGTAATCATCAATATCTCCGGAAAGCGGCTTTCCGAAAATAAGCGCGGATGTTTTTGAGAATGAATCGCTGATGATTTTCTTATCCTTCGGAATTTCCGTATTTGTAGTTCCGCCCAACGCCGCAGTAGCTTCTTTATAATTCGGTTCGGCTCCTGTGATTAAGCCCATAAGCGACGGAAGCCTCTTGTCACGAATGAGCCGTTCCGAAATTTCAAACAGTAACTTCTGCTTTATTGCAAGATATTTATCCTTTGGAAGCGTAAGATTCCCGATTAGGTGGCTTTTTCCGACAGCATTAAATGAAAAGAATGCCTCGCGACAGTTTTCCAATCCATAAGAATAATAAGAATCCGAGCAAACTGGGCTGTTCCACAGCTCAAAGCAACGGGTGTTTTTGAAAAGGATACTGCATCGAATGCAGAACCTGCCTTCCCCGCCTTCGTTGGTTCCGAATACGTTTTCACACAGGCGAAGATACTGAGAATATGCGATGTTCTTGCAGCTGTCAATCTTCACTGAATCCAAAACGAAAAAACTATTCGAGACATTCGAGCTTTTTTCAACGAATTTCGAGTTTCCAAGAATGATATTTCCGCAGTAGGAGA
Organism: Microcaldota archaeon; assembly: GCA_038046805.1. Taxonomy (GTDB): domain Archaea; phylum Micrarchaeota; class Micrarchaeia; order Anstonellales; family Bilamarchaeaceae; genus UBA10214. Next base: position 36,504 of record JBBSVO010000006.1, on the reverse strand, counting down.
ACCGCTCACTTAGCGACCCAAGCAAAGAGTCGATGTCTTTTATCTCATTAATGGTCAGCGTCTCAAATTTTTTATTAAAGTCAATCTCGCCCATTCCAATAAATTTCGCAGAATCGCAGAACTCACTGCTCGCGAATGCGACTTCATTTTCGGAAACAGATGATTTCCGCACGAAACGCGGGTTGTTCAGCTCCATCAGCCAATCCTTGTAGTCAGCAAGCTCTCCGACGTCCGTGCCTAACAAAAGTCGGCAGGTGCTTTTCCATTGGTTGTTGAGTTCGGAATAGGTTCCTGTGGATTCCATGGTAATAACGCGTTACCTTGCAAATATAATGATTAGATGACAAATGTCATGCTTTCCCAAACATTTTTAAAATGTTAGTTACCTAATAGGTAACTATGTATAGAGATATACCACAATATTGTTTAAGGGCATACGCATTGTTCTACACCCGCTTCGGCACTATAAGACAGTTCAAGCAGTCAGAATTGGATTGGGTAGTTTCCCAACCAATGAAAAAAAAGATTTTTTCCATATTATTAAGTTCTGGCTGGATAAAGAAGAAAAGCCGAAATGCGTATGTGTGCAACAAGCCAAATGAGATATTCTCCCATTTATTGGATTTCAGGGTTCCGGAGATAATGAAAACTGCGGGAAGAGACTATTGTTTTACTGGTTTATCCGCGATAGAAGTGTGGAGCGACTATTCTTATGTCCAGCGGGATATAAAGCGTTCCCCGTATTTTGTGAAGGTATTGGAAAAGGATATTAGATACTGGAAAGGATTTTTTGCAGCGCAGGAAATACAGGTATATGAAAAAGAAGGCACGACAATTGGCGAGTTTGTGGTATTAATCCCTGTGCGAAGAGTGGCGTGGAAGATAAAGGATAATTTGAAGGTTGAGCCATTGAACGAAACGATGGAGAATGCCGGGAAAAATGAGTTATACGAATACGCCTATAATTATATGAGGGAAAACTATGGACAGAATGCAACTGCGTGAAACCGAAATCTTCAGAGTTCTCAAAAGGCTCGGTGAAATAGAATTCGTATTGATAGGAGGATATGCCGTCAATTCCTATGCCTTGCCAAGATTTTCAGAAGATTGTGACATCGTCATAAGAAAAAAGGACGTGCCGGATGTGGAAAGAGTGCTGAAAAATGAAGGCTACGTTGCCGTGGAAAGCAACGCGTTAGTACCATACCATGGAGAGTTTTCCAGGTTTGAGAAACAAGTTGCAGAGAATATCCACGCGAGCGTGGATATAATGATTGATAAGGTAACCGACAGGCAAACCGGAGTCTCGTTTGATGCGAACTGGATATTCGGAAATTCATCAAAAAGAACCATTATTGGGAAAACAATGTCAGAAAAAATAAGCGCGAGGATAATCGGTGCTGATGCATTATTTGCCATGAAATTCATACGTGCAAGAACAACTGACATGCGGGACATCTTTATGATGGCAACCGCAATAAAGGATTTTGGATGGGTAAGAAACGAGATTGGGCTAAGGCTCAACTTTAGTAAACAATACGAAAAGATATGGGAAAAGGTTTCAAACAAACAATTCAAGGACAATTTGCAGGGAGTTTATGGGCGTATTGACAACAGAATTTTTCAGAAGCATCTGGAATTAATTCTTAAGATGCGGGAACCCGATTCCTAATCCGCCGAAAGTTCGTCCAGCAATTTCGGAAGAAGTTTGCTCTCTGCCTTTCTCAGGTTTTCCTGCAACGTCCTGCGTTTTACACCGAGTTTCGCAGCAAGCTCCTCGAGATTAGCTTTCTTTGGCCATTCGTAATATCCCATTGAAATCGCGGAGACCAATGCATGCCTTTGCTTTGGTGTGAGGCCGAAACTCTGTTTTGAAACTGCCGAGTTTTTGATCGAGAATATTTTTGTTTCACCAATCTGCTCTAGCTCATCAAGAAGTTTTTTTATGTCCGTTGGCTTTTCCGCGAACATCGAATATGTTTCGTATCCATCCTTGGCATAGCATGAAGAAGTAACAGAACATCCGCTTCCAAGAACTGAATCGTATGAGGTCCGGGCGGCTTTCCAGGAAACTTCGATAATTGCAGAATTGCCGGTAATACTTAGGGTTTTCGCCTCCAAAATCCTTCCACCCTGCGAAATGCGGCTCAAAAAATCGTGCAACATCATCTCATCCTGAGAGGATATCCTGTAGCTTGCCTTGTTGACTTTTATTCCAGAATCAGAATTGCAAACTCGTGAGCTTGTTTCCCTTATAGACATCTCAGGAAATCTGGTTATTGCATCCGTAAACCAGCAGTCATGGTGGTAAACTCCGATCTCGCAGAATTTCATCTTGATGCGCCTTCTTCTCTGTTAATCCCAAGAGCTTCAAAATACCAATTCCCAACATATGACCCGTAGCAGTTGACAGTTCGGCTGGCCTTAAACCAGATTTTTGCGGTTTTCACTGGATTGCGAGCTTTACCCAAACGCGCGACTATTTCCGCTCCAGGCTCAACCAATTCTATGATTTCAATCATCTTATCTACACGTTCTGCCCCGAAAATGGCGGCGATGGCGCCCCTACCTTTTTCTTCTGGTGATTTTTCTGGACGTTTGATACGTTGGGTAGACCGAACTGTTAACGAAATCGGAATAACTGCCGCATTTCCGGTCGTCACTATTCCTGCCATAGGGCTTGAATTGCAAAATCCACTTGCATTATCGGTTCTTATTGGAACAACAATCCCTACCTCTTCGAACTGGTCCAGAACACGAACACCTTTCAGTCCTCCTGATTTTTTCCCGTCATCTTCCCTTCTCCTTGCGAATAATCGGGAAAGCGGATTTGAAAAGAAAAATGCGAATGCACCTGCCAAAAAGGTTTCAACCGCGGCCAAAAGCAATTCTCCGGTGTAACGCGAATGTTCTTGGTCATGAGCAGAAATCGATGCCGTGGCATTTACTTCCGCTTGCGCAATGTTATTTTCCTCCTCGGAAACCCTTTGTAGGAAGAGAGTATATTTTGTTTCTAAATCCTGTAAAGCTGAATCAGACAACGATCTGCAAAGTTTTGCTGTTCTGGATGTCGCTTTTCCCAGGCTATCCTGCTTCTCTGGGTTAACTGCACGAAACATCACGTTGGTGCCATCAGCTCTTAGATCACCAGACCGTATTACTGGGCATATCTTAGAATATTCTAAATTGGCCCTGTCTGCACTACTCATGCCGTTCGCAACTCTACTTCTTGCAATCCAATGATCCGGACCACCTGCCTGCCCGACATGAGCATATCTTTCACTCATGCGATCAGTTTTCAGCTCTGATAAAAACTGTCCGGCCTTTGCATTTCCTGATTTAAGTTCTTCGGAAACAGGTTTGACAAAAACGAATGATGAAAGCATTGCCGCAGAGCAAACCATTGCAACTTGAAATTTAGTCTTAAATCTAAGGTTACTCATGTTATATATTGTAACAAAGCGTGTTTATAAAGGTTTTGGAATGCAATCCTCAATAGTTTAAAACGAAACGGGACAGAAAAGTATTTAGTTATCTGCCAAGGTTTGATTGGCTGCTGCCAATAAACCTAAGCAAACTCGCTCATGCTCGTTTGCCAAGGTAGCTCAGCTGAGCCTTTTGACTACTGAAACCCAAGGGCAAAACGCTTCACCGAAAAGCCCTGAAGAAGCACTAGTCACGAGGCTCTGATATGCGTAGAGCGCCAGACTCATAAGCACAGCTATATGAGTTATGAGCCGCAAGGCGATGATAAATTAGTGCGTTCTAAGAAATCTGGAGGTCCGAGGGTTCGAATCCCTCCCTTGGCATTTTTCTTCAGAAAAATGACAGAAGTGAACGAATGAAGTGAGTTCACTCGGATGGCAATTTATTTTAATAAAATGCCAGACAAGAACGAATCAGGGTTCTTGCTGAGGACAAATTCTTTTTCAAAACCAAAAGTCCTCTTTGCAAATTTTATCAGGCTTGTTGTCCCGCGGACATATAATGGCGCGTACCTGCCGGAGATTTTACCTTTTTTCAATGCAGTGAGCAATGCCTTTGGATCATCAATATCAAAATCTTCCATTTCAACATATGCATTTCCTATTTCAAAAATAAAATGCGCATCGCTTCCGGCACCCATTGGCTTCTTGTTCTTTTTCGCGAACTCAAACGCCTTCTGGTTAAAGCCTCTGGTCATGCACCTTGCATTGAAAACCTCGATAATGTCTGCTTTTTCAGCACCTGGGAGGCAACCGCTTCCATGGCGGGTTGTATCGCACATATGCGGGATATAGCTAAGCGCACCCTGAGACTTGATTATATCAAGGCATTCAAGAAACGGAATTTTTGGCTTGATGAATTCGGTGACATAAAGCGCGGTCAGGTCAAAGCGCTCTGCGGTAAGGCATTCCTCCCCCTGAATAAATTTGAATCCAAGCGAGCGAAACTCCTTAAACGAAGAAATAGAGGAATGATCAGTTATCGCTGGGATTAAACCGAGTTTGCGACACGTATCCATGATTTCCTGTGGCTCATTCAAAGAATCTACGGAATACTTCGTATGCACGTGGAAATCCATTTTCATATCAAAGCACCGGAACACTCCAATTCTGAAATTATTTTTTCGGAAATCGAATCCGCATTAGCCTTCTCTTTGCCAATCCCTTTAATCATTATCCTTCCGCTTGCGTAAATGCTTAGCGAACAGTTTTCGAATTTGGATACCAGAACTGCAGGAGTTTTGGCAATCGTTTCGCCAATATTCACATGATCGAGATTTATTTTTTTGTCCCGCAATTTTATTTCATAGGCATTGGAACTGGCACATGGTTCAACTGTGTAAAATTTCGCTCCTGTTCTGCGTTCGTCTGTCACAGTCTTTTTTTCCATAGGATCTCCTTTTTGAACAGATCGAAAAAAATGAAATCTGGTGCGCGAACGTGCGGCTTTCCGATGGTAAAATTTATGGACTGGGATGCTGCAAGAGTCCCGGAAAGCGCTACGGCTGGAGCGATGATACTCGTGCATTTGTTGTATTGAGAAAGCCTTGTTTTGTTTTTTGGAAGTTGCATAATCTTGCGGAAATCAACAGATGGATAGAACACTGAACACAACCCGGAAGCATTTGATGCGGAACAAAAAACGAACGGGATTTTGAGTTTTCCACACGCTTTTGCGATAGCGAGATGAGTTTCAACATTGTCCGAGCAGTCAAGCACAATATCGCAACCAAAAAGTTTTTTGAAATCCGCAGGAACGAATTTTTTCGGATATGATATAATCTTCGCGTTTGGATTGATGGATTTTATCCGTTTCTCCGCGATTTGAGTTTTCTCCTCATCAACTGACGACATGGTCGCAAGAAGCTGCCTGTTAAAATTTGAAAGTTCAATCCTATCAAAATCAAAAAGAACAAACGAACCGACACCGCAACGGGCAAGTGATTCCAGGGCAAAACCACCTGTGCCACCAAGACCAACAATTCCAATTACTGTGCAACTCAGCTTACGCTGCTCTGAGATAGAGGTTGTACCGCGGTTGCGGAAAAAAATCTCATTTTCCAATTCCGAACCCATCGTCCTCATTTCCGACCCATTTGCGGATAGGCAGTCCTGTTCCTGGCCACGGATACCCCGCCAAGAGAGCTTACCGGCTCCCCGAATTTGGGCATTATTGATTTGTAAACAGGGGTTCCAATTCTTTTCAAACGTTCATCGAATACATGTTCCCGATAAGATGAGATAGTATAAAGAAGGTAAAGACCAGTGGAAATACCTACCCATGCGATAACAATTGTGAACATTTTACCTATATCTGTCTTTGGGGTTATATCGCCATAACCAACAGTTGCAAATGTAACTGTAAGAAAATATATTGCATCAAGAAATGACCAACCTTCGATATTATGATAGACTAGTGCGCCAATGAGATACAACAATAATATCAATGATACGGCATAAAGGAGGTTTTGCTTGAACTGGGTCATGCGACTATAACGAAAATAAGATTAATAAAGAATGCGATACCAATCTCAACTACGAACGAATTATATTTGGTGGCATTTATGAAAATTTTATTGGTTGGTAATGGAGCAAGAGAACATGCCATTGCTGAAAAAATAGCCGCAGAAGCAGAACTCTACACAATAATGTCTAAAAAAAATCCAGCGATAGCTTCTCTTTCAAAGGAATTCTGGATTTGTGATATTTGTGACCCGCAGAAGATCGTAGAATGTGTACGAGGAAAAGAAATAGATATTGGATTTGCAAGCCCTGACGCAGTTCTTGCAGCAGGAGTGAGTGATGCGCTTGCAGATGCTGGAATACTTACGGCATCTCCTACAAAAGCAGCGGCACGAATTGAGTGGGATAAGGGGTATATGCGAACGCTCATGCGAAACTACAAAATAAATGGTGTGCCGAAATTTGAAATCGTTGGTAGTGAAGATGATGCAAAAAGAATAATGCGAGACTATGGTGAGGTCGCAATAAAGCCTCTTGGTTTGACCGGCGGGAAGGGTGTAAAAATTAGTGGGGATCATTTTACAACAATTGAAGAAGCAGGAGAGTACGTTACAGATATACTAAAAAAAGACGGTAATATCCTCATTGAAGAAAAACTAGATGGCGAAGAATTCAGCCTTCAGGTATTCTGCGATGGAACTCGCGTAAGCACAATGCCCCCGGTGCAGGACCACAAGAGAGCATTTGAACAGGACCGTGGAGAAAATACGGGTGGTATGGGAGCATATTCAACAGGCAAACTTCTTCCATTCATGGAGCAAAGCGATCTTGAAACCGCAGAAAAAATAATGCGCGAGGTTGTCCATGCATTGAAAAAAGAGGGAAATCCATTCAAAGGAATATTGTACGGTCAATTCATGGCAGTGAAAGACGGGATACGGGTCATAGAATTTAATGCTAGATTTGGAGACCCGGAAGCAATGAACGTTCTGGGTGTTATGGAAAGCCAGATATCAGAAGTTCTTCTCTCAATAGCTGATGGAAATCTGGGAACTGTAAAATTTTCAGAATTTGCCACAGTGGTTAAATACCTGGTCCCGGATGGCTACCCGGAACAACCAATCAATGACTCTGTGATACATATAGACAAAGCATCAATAGCTGCAGAAGGAGCAAAGGCATATTACGCTTCAGTATATGAAAATGATGGAGAAATATACACGACGAAATCCAGATCAATCGGGGTCATGGCAATTGCAGAAAGAATAGAAGACGCAGAGCAAAAAGCAGAACGCGCATGCAAGCACATAATTGGGCCAGTATGGCACAGGAAAGATATCGGAACCGCAGATCTTATAAGAAAGCGCATAGAGCACATGAAAAGTATACGGGGGAAATAATGAAGATTTTTCTGATTGTTTTGACATTTGTTATGATAGGTTTGCTAAATGCATCTCCACTCTATGGACCATCAGTGATTTCTCTGGAAAAGACATGGACTATAGAAGCCGAGAATGATGGGACTCATATCGAACTTGACGGAATTTTTATTATAAATGGGAGCACGCACCAGGTTGTGAAGGAAATTGAATTAAGTGAAGGAATGAAAATTTTTTATGACAAGGATGGTGCAATAAAAGCCAGATACAATGGAACGATTAATGGAAAAAAGAAAATCCTGAAGGCAACTGCTATTGTCGAGGTATTTTACAAAAACGGGGTTCCGCCTGATGCAGATAGTAATGTAGATGAAAACGAGATTGAAGGGCAAACGTTTACTGCGTACACTAAAGAAATGAAAGAAACTGCAGAATCACTTGCAGAACGCAGTTCGCTCTTGAATACTGTTCGAAATATCACAGAATGGGTACATGATTACATAACATATGATATAGGTTATTTCGGAAAAAATGTTCCGGCGAAGGTTGTTTTCAGAGATAGACGCGGAGTGTGCGTGGAGTATTCACATCTGTTTATTTCATTTGCAAAATCTCTTGGAATAAAAACTAGATATATTTCGGGTTATGTAATGAGTAAAGAATGGCAGCCGCATTCGTGGGTAGAAGTATTTGTGCCAAAGTATGGCTGGCTTCCGATTGACGCTACATTTAATGAAGCGGGGACACTGGATAACTCGCACGTTATGATGTTTTACAGTGAGGACCAGGAGGGCGTTGTGGATAAAATAATCTCGGATAAGACGATAAAATTTGATTCAACCGAAGAGTTGAAGGTTCTCTCAAGTGAGGCAAGCCCTGAAAAACTCGTTGATTTACAGCACTCATTCAATGAAAGCGATTATTCGATAACAGTTACGCTTCATAACAAAAAAGACAAATTTGTATTTGTAACGTATGAAGTTGCGTCTCCACCGGAATTTGGCTTAGTTGAAGAACGCCTTCTTCTTTTGGAGCCGGATGAAGAAAAGATATTTAGATATATATTAGATAAAGGAAAAATGAAAGATGGGTTTGTGTATAACATACCTTTGAGAGTAACTGTGAACGATTACGTGGTAAAGGACAATTTGGTAATAGTAAAGGATGGGAAAGATACGAAGGAGGATATTCCCGGAGATAATGCGAAAAAATTTGAGATACCATCGGTTTGCGGAACTGTATTTGTGATGCTTGCGACCCTATTTGCTGTTTTGATGGTGAGGAAGAATGCATGACCTTCATGTGATTGGTGCCGGACCGGCCGGCTGTGTTGCGGCGTTAAGCGCGATAAGAAAGCACAACGCGAGGGTAACTATTTCTGAAGAACATGAATGCGTTGGAGTTCCGGCCAATTGCTCTGGATTATTTTCTGTTGACGGATTGGAAACACTTCGAGATTATGTTGATTATCGTGGAACTGTGATTAATGATATTTGTGGTGCTGTAATCGATTTGTGCGGTGAAAAAATAACCGTGAAAAGAAAAAATGCCGTGGCACACGTGTGCAATCGGGCATTGCTTGACTTAAGGATTGCTGAAAATGCAGAAAAGGAAGGTGCGGAAATAAGATATGGCGAGCGGATAAGCACCGGCATTGTAGACAGATTCAAAACCGATAATATTATCGGAGCGGATGGACCAAACTCTTTTGTTGCGAGAAGTTTTGGATTTCCGAAGATAGGAAAATTTGTTGCAACCGCGCAAACTACTGTGCGATATGCGGCCGAAGACCCACACATGGTCGAAGTATTTCTTTCGAATTCCATGTTTCCCGGATTCTTTGGCTGGGTCATTCCCCACAATGAGGAGAAAGCAGAATTCGGATGCGGAATAAAAATTCTAAATCGCGGAACGAACGTGATGGATGCGCTAGATCTCCTCCTGAAAATGAAAAATATCGTGCGGAACAAAAACATAAATGGTGAAAGGAACAAAGGCGGACACGCGACGGTTAAATGCGCAATTATTCCGATTGAAACTAGAAAGAGAACCGCGATGCGCAGGAACGGAAAGAACGTCTTGTTAGTTGGGGATGCGGCAGGACAAACAAAAAGCACGACTGGTGGAGGAGTAATAATAGGAGGAAATTGCGCACGCATTGCCGGAGAGAATTTTGATAATCCGCTTGGATATGAAATCAAATGGCGGGCAAAATTCGGTGCGGATTTATTCATTCATTCGTTTGTGAACCGTTATCTTTCTGCCAAGAGTGATGCAGAACTAAAACAATTGGGTGCAAGACTCAGGACGTCTGGACTCGAGAGGTTCTTATCAAAGCACGGGCACATGGACAGGCCGACGAGGATGATTACCCCGGGCGCGTTAGGAAGACTGCTCGGAAACGCCTGGGGTTTGCGGGGGATTTAGTGGTTTTCCATCTCCGGCTTGAATTTCTGGCTTGGGATTTTCCGATTCTTTGGCTATTGATTTGGGGCTTAGCGCGGCTTTCGCCCTTTCAACGCATTTTGAAAAGTATTTCTGCAATCTGTCTATCAATTCGCCCATGTCCTTTCCAAATTCTTCGCATAAATCGTCTATTTTAGATGTATTTATTTTCGCGAGTATCTTCGCAAAACGAACTTCATCCAACCTGTCTTTTCCGGGCTCAATTACGGCGTCTTGATGGTTGACAGCGACGCAATGTGGATAGGCTGCTTCCGCAATAAACACCGCAGCGATCGTGAGATGGTCGGAAGAAGGAAACCCATATTTTTCCCAGCGGGAGATGAACGCGTCACTGAAACCGAGTTCTTTTAGGAATGCCACATTGCGATAATAAGCAGTTGTATCTATTCCAGCAGCTTCTGCAAGCGCGCGCAATTCCAGGTCTTCGCGTAGGAACCTCTTTGCATTTACCTCGATCTGCCTTATGCGTTCCCTGCAAAGACCGCCAAGTTTCTCTCCGATTTCATCCAAACCTAATTCTTCCATCCGCCACATTAAAACCCGCCCATAGTTTGGATGTTTTGACTCCAGATAATCAATCAACTCGCGGATCTTGAGACTAAAATCAGTAGCAACTGCTTCCATTTCTGTATCCGAAGATGCAGCCCGCGTATCCTCAATACTTTTCGACATGGCTACGGCAATTGTAAGCCCGCCGATTTCCCTAAGCTTTTGGATTGCGTGCACATCTTCTGGCCTTAATACAGCCCCTTGCTTTGAGGATGTGTCCACTAAACCAGGATTATTCCATGCTGCCTGAACCCTGGTGCGCCTCGGTTCTCTTGCTCTGGTTTCTGCAGTTTTTTGAGGAATCTCTTTACTGGCGTGTACCATCAGATCAATTCTCCAGATTTGGAAATATACTATCAGATTTTTCGAAGGGCGTCCTCTCCTGCTGGAGAGGAACCGCGCCCAAGGGCGCGGTATCCCGCCCATTCGAAAAATACTCGTGAAGTCGGTCGGCAATTCACCCGCCAGCGAAACATCGAGAAGTTCGAAGAACTTCGAGAGATTTGACCAAAGGTCAAACAGAGGCGGTACTCTTGCCGACTTCACGATTGGTTTTCCCTCATTTTCCATTTGTTGTGCCAACCTTTGAATATCTTGACACCAAAAGGGCATCGATTATTGTCCTTAATATCTCTTTACCAAGTTCATTGTCAGGATTGATATTAATGGACATTGCGTCATCCTTTGTTCTTGCGCTTCCGCCATGATGAATTATAAGGTCAAGGGAATCAAGAAATGCCAATGTCCTGTCGGCCTCAAGGCCGCATCTTCGTATGTTATTCCTGATTATCGCGCCCCTGAAATGCGCCCCTCCAACCGCACCCCCGCTTTTCTTCCCAAAATCAAATCCTTTGCAAATGGATAACACGACGCCTTTTGAAGTTAAACCGTTTCCATTCCCAGAAATGTATTTTTGAACAGTCTCACTGAATGTGATTCCGGAAAGGAAATCATCATAGGAGACTACTCGGGGCATTATTTCGATTGTGCCCCGTTCGGGAGAAGAAATTGTATATGCAGGTATTGGAAGATGAAAAACTTCTGCAGGCGACAATATCCTGCTATCAGCGTCCTGATCCCTGGATTGGAAGGAAGTATACCGTTCCTCGATCGCACCGATGTCGTGAACCCCATCAGAAATGCATTGCTTTATGAAAACGGAGGGCACACCATGACGAATAAGCATTTTTAATCTGTGTCCGAATTCTCTTCGTGTACGCTCTTCATCTGTTGGTCCGGTCATCATGCGATAAAAGCGCGGAAAATTCGCCTTAATGTAATCCTCATCCTCTCTGGCAGTCCGTACAATTGGTGCCACAGGTTGTTGAACCAGGTTATCAGATTCGGCTATATAACCTACCGAGTGGATTTTTGGTGGCACCGCTGATTGTGACTTAAGCATTTCAACTGCATCCGGACATGCGATTTCGAATTTGGATTTTAGCGCTGAAAGAATATAATCTCGACCCTTTGCCCTTGTGCGGGAGATTTCTGACAACAAGGATACATATTCCTGCACTATGTGCGTATTTGGATACTCAAGAAAATCCGCAAGGAGACGGCTAACCTCCGGAGAAAGACGGGAGGCGACAGATCTGAGAAGCGCCAACGCAACGCAGATATCCGCCCCGTAGGAAACATCGTCTTCCATTTCTCTGCGCGCACTGACAATAGCAGCGCGTCCGTTTCTATCAGCAACTTCAGGAAAACCTGCATCGGTCGTGGCAAAGGTTCTGGAATTGATCTCAAGTAAAGTTTTTCGATAACCTATTATTGCATCATTTAATGAACGGATAAATGCAGCCGGTGAATCATTCTTTGGCTCTTTTATGACGACAGGGATTCTCTCGTTGGCAAGCATGACAAGGTCACTGGTGTTTTTATTGTATACTGCGTCAATTGGCGCCCCCTTGCTCAGCACGCCCAATATAAATAAAAAATCAAGAAATGAGCATTCCTTTTCGGTTCGGCCATTTATAAAAAATCGTTCCTTGGATTTTCCTGGATCCAGAATAACGTTGGCGTTTAGTTTACAGCCATTAAAGATACTGCAAGATCTGCGAAGCGCCTCGACCAAAGGTAGCGCTGAGGCAAGCCGGTTCATCTTGTCCAGCCCTTGTCTTGCGGCAACCACCCATTTTGGCATCTGGACTTCGCACCCTTTTGCCTGATCAAAGAATTTTTGCATGAATATCACTAACATTAAATTTTGCGAACAGATTGATGATGTTTTAATTTGTGTTAGAATATATTTATAAGGATGATGTACCACAAAAACTTAAGAGCAACCCCGAACTTAGCACGGTTTCTGAATTCGGATATACAGCAAAACGCAAATGTATTGCAACAAAAATCTTGCGTTTTGCAGTGTCGCGACCGACGCATCGGTCACGAGCATATTCATGAACGAATTGTCGTTCATGATATCTAGCAAACCCGAATTACTTGACACATTACTTTTCGGGTTTGCTATAGCTAATAAATATTGCTGAACAAATAATCACATGCTTTTTGGAACATCCGGAATACGCGGGCTTTACGGAAGCTTTGTTACGGAAGAGCTTGCACTGAGAATAGGGAATATCTTTGCCGCAGGATATGGAAAGGACGTCATTATCGGGAGGGATACCAGAACAACCGGTGAATCGCTTGCGAACTCGGTTATTTCTGGAGTACTTTCTTCCGGAAGAAATGCAATAGATTGCGGAATTGTTCCGACTCCGACACTTGCGCTTGCTACACTGAACAATAGATGCAATGGAATAATGATTACTGCATCTCACAATCCGCCAGAGTATAATGGTCTGAAACTATTTGCAAATGGAGTTGAGATAAGCCGCAAAATAGAGAAAGAAGTTGAAGCTATGTATAATAGAACGGAATCGCTTTTGCTTGCCAGATGGAACAATCTTGGAAAACTTGAAATATATGATAATGCTGTTTCTGAACATAAGAAGATGATAACCAAACTCGTAAATATGGAAAAAATACGAAAACGCAAACCAAAAGTAATTGTAGATCCGAACGGCGCGGGTACGGTGATAACCACCGACCTCCTGCGCGATATGGGATGTGAGATTATTTCGATTAATTCCGGATTACGCGGATTTGACAGGCCATCCGAACCTAACGCGGAAAATCTAAAGGGACTTGCGGCAAAGGTTCTGGAACTCAAGGCTGATTTAGGTATTGGACATGACGGAGATGCTGACAGAACAGTTGTTGTTGATGAAACAGGAACAGTCTTACCATTGGATGTGCAGCTTGCGATAATGATTGAAAATGAGTTGAGCCGCACGACTGTGAAAGGAAAGAAAAAAATCATTTCCACTGTTGAGGCATCCTTATGTGTCAGGGAAGCGGTCGAGAATGCAGGTGCTGAGTTGCTAGTTACCCCTGTCGGAAGCCTTTACGTCTCGGAAGAACTCGAACGAACCGAAGCTGTTTTTGGAGGAGAACCATGTGGAGAATACGTATTCTCGAATGGAATCCACGCACCGGACGGGATTCTTGCCGCAGCTAAATTCGTTGAAATCTTCTGCGAAAAGGGAAAACTGAGCGCATTGCGGAATAAGTACAAGACATATTTTATGCTCAGGGGGAAGTTCGAATGCGCGAATTCGGAGAAATATAAAATCGTGGATCGCGTGCGGGACAAGATAGAAAAAGAAAACCGTACGAAAGCGAACTGCAAAATCCGAACTGACGACGGAATACGCGTTGATGAACCGGACGGCTGGTTCCTTATCCGCGCGAGCGGGACAGAACCATATGTGAGATTAACGATGGAATATAGAACAAAAGAGAAACAAGAAAAAAAGGCAGGGGAATTGATTGAGGTTATTGAGAAGGAATCGGGAGCTTAGCTATTAGTTGGTTTAAATCATTTTTTAAATAGATCTAACACAAATACAGATTATGACGTTTAGGGAAAAGGTTGCTACATTCAGAACGATTTTTGCAGACCCTGGCAAGAAAACAACCCTGGCAAAAGAATTGGTTTCGCGTGGGGTATTCCTGAATATTGCGGTTCTTACAGATGATCTCATTCATGCAGGTACAGAACGATTAGCTAAAACCATGGAAACAGATGGTTGGAAAAGGGAAAAGGCAGCAACGGGGTGCATAATTTTTGGAGTACTTGCAGGTTCTGCAATCAATCCGCGTCAGCTTGGTGCGTTTGCTCTGGCAGGATTAGCCATGTGGGGCCTGTCTAAAACTTATAAATCAGATTTATCTGACCTTGGTGCGAAAATGATGATGATGGTAAGGGGCGGCGCAACAGTTTTAACGATTTTCGGTGTTCTACAGGCATTTTTATTAGATGTAAAGTATCTTGCAAATACAATCTTTGGGAGCCACGTAACAATGGCGCTTCATATGATGTCCCCAAGCAATGGAATAGTTGAAAGAGTCAAAAACTTCATAAAACCTTCAGGAGATAATGGTAATGCTACAAAAAGCACTGGTGAAGACCAATGAAAGCAATCATTCTTGCAGCAGGGGAAGGCGTGCGGCTCAAACCGCTTACGAACACACGGCCAAAGGTTATGCTGCAAGTCGCGGGAAAACCAATCCTCTGGCATCTTCTTCACGAGGTTAAGAAAGCAGGAATAACCGAGGTTGTGATTGTTGTCCGATATCTAAAGGAGAAAATAATCGAATATTTCGGAAAACCGGAAATCCAAAAGGAACTCGGAATGAAAATCGAATTTGTTGAGCAATCAGAAAAGAACGGAACCGGCGAGGCGATACTTACAGCGGAAAAGGAAATCGTTGGAAAGAGCGGCGGTTGTTTTGTTGCACTTGCCGGAGATATTGTAACCGAGGCAAGCGTAATTAAGGCAGTAATTGATGCACATAAAAACGAAAGCAGCAAAACAAAAAACAAAATAACGCTCGCAGTAAAAAAAGTAAAAAATCCCCATCTTTACGGAGTTGTTGAGCTTAATCAAAATGGAACAGTGAGACTATTTGAAGAGAAAACCCAACACCCGAAAAGCGATCTTGCAAATCTTTCTGTTTATTGCATGGACGAAACTGTTTTTAGTGAAATCCGCACGATTCCAAAATCAGAGCGCGGGGAATATGAAATAGTGAATATTTTCATAGGTGCACAGGCAGTTACCGTGGATGGATTCTGGATGGACGTTGGATATCCCTGGCATCTTTTTGAGGCAAATGATTATTTGTTATCACGCAATGACGGAGACACTTCACTCGGAAAAATTGAAAATTCAACCATACGCGGAAAAGTAATCCTTGAACAAGGCGCGGAGGTGTTTGACAGCTATATTGAAGGAACAAGCTATATCGGTGCAGGAAGCAAAATTGGTCCTGGCGCGATATTAAAGGGGAACAACTCGATAGGCGCGAACTGCGAAATAGGCGGGGCAACAACAATAAAGAACTCAATCCTGTTTGATAATGTTAAGGCGAAGCACCTTTCTTATATCGGAGACAGCATAATTGGAAGCGACGTGAATTTCGGTTCTGGAACCCAGATTGCAAATTTCAGGTTTGATTCAGATAACGTAAACGTGCTCACTGAACGCGGCTGGGTGAACACCGGAAGAAAGAAGTTCGGTACAGTGGTAGGAGATAATACAAAGTTCGGGGTTCTTGCCTGCACAATGCCCGGAAAATTAATCGGGGAGAATTGCTGGATAAGCTCAAACGTGGTTGTGAACAAAAATATTCCTCCAAATACAAAGGTGTTTGTGAAGCAGGAATTGCACTTGATGAAAGGGGATGAAAAACAGGAAACGGAGAACTGAAAACCAACTTTTATATCTCCTCTGCCATATTTATTTTCTAGTTGTTGGGCCCGTAGCTCAGCTTGGATATTTCAAAAAGAAACCAAAAAGAGCGGCACCGTCCTAGAACCCTTTTGACTGCAGAAGCCCAGGGGCAAAAGTGCTTCACCCCCAAAACCTTGGAGAAGCATAAGTCGGAGGGGTATAATGGACATAGGTGAAGGTCGTGAGTTCAAATCTCATCGGGCCCGAAATTATATTTGAAAAATTAAGGTGAGCATATGGTAGTTCTGGTTATCTCCGATGACATGGAAAAGGAAACAATTGACGCGATCGGGCAGATTGGGAAAGTTATTTACAAGCCTGCGAATCTTTCAGATGCATTGAAGGATGCAGATGCTCTTATTGTTAGAAGCGCTACCAAAGTAACCAAGGAACTACTGGAAAGTGCGAGCGGAACAAAAAAACTAAAATTAAAAGTTGTCGCCCGTGCCGGTGTTGGTCTTGACAATGTTGATGTCCGGGCATGCGAGGAACGTGGAATAACCGTAATTAATACGCCCGCAGCAAGCAGCAATGCGGTTGCCGAGCTGGTAATTGGGACAATGATTTGCCTTCTCAGGAATGTGCAAAAGGCGCATTTGCAGATGAAAACCAGTGTATGGGGAAAGAAAGGGCTTACTGGCAGTGAAATCTCTGGCAAGACGCTCGGAGTAATCGGATTTGGGAGGATTGGCTCCCTTGTTGCAGAAAAGGCGGGCGGACTCGGAATGAACATTGTTGCATATGACCCGAAAGCAAAGGAAATGACGCAGGCGGACGGAAACTCAAAAACTAAAGATACGAGAACGAAAAATGTGGAATTTGTTCCGCTCGGAGAGTTGCTGGGAAGTTCGGACATTGTAACGATTCACGTCGCCCTTAATGCGGAAACAAAAAACATGATTGACGCGGAAGCACTCGCGAAGATGAAAAACGGGGCGTATTTAATCAATGCCGCACGTGGCGGGATTGTTGATGAGAATGCGCTCTATGATGCGTGCAAAAGCGGAAAACTTACGGGTGCGGCACTGGATGTTTATGCGAGCGAACCGTACACTGGAAAACTTCTTGAACTGGACAACGTCTTATTTACCCCGCACATTGGCGCAAGCACAAAGGAAGCCCAGGAAAGGATTGGGAAGGAGCTGGTGGAAAGATTGAAGAAAGAATTGGAGTGATGTCCGTGTTTTTCAAAAATAAGCTCGGCTTAACTTATCAAAACAACCGAACGGGCTTGCGAAGCCAAAGACTCGTATCTGTTGCAGCAGCAGGCTTGCTATTTGTATCCTCAATAATCAAATGTGGAAGCGAGGATGGTCGAGTATCTGATCATTGTGAAGGAAAAACAGACCAACAGATAGAATTATTATGCCTGCCAACACCACAACGCACAAATCCCGAGATAAACCAGGAAAGCGAATGCGTTGCAAACAAAAGAGACATAGATGCTAAACTCGGATTATTGGCAGCATGGCGCGAGCAGGCAGAGCATGACCCGGAGCTAACAATATCTGGGATTGAAGCTGTGGAATACTCCAGCATTGCAGTGGCATATGCTAATTGCGGGGAGCAGGAAAAGGCATTGGAATTCGCAGAAAAAACGGGAAATGAACAAATTATGTCCTCTGCTGAAGCGCTAGTTGGTGAAACGATACCTTGTTGCGAGGAAGTGAAGTAAACCAAATAACCTAGTGCGATAAAGCCGGATTTATAAATATCTCCTCCCA
The DNA here is from genome assembly GCA_038046805.1 of Microcaldota archaeon. Lineage (GTDB taxonomy): Archaea > Micrarchaeota > Micrarchaeia > Anstonellales > Bilamarchaeaceae > UBA10214. The sequence goes on along the minus strand of JBBSVO010000006.1, from coordinate 18,637 downwards.
CATATTATAACTACTTATAGGATTAACGAGGGATTTAATTCATGTCAAGACTAAAGCTTCATTTTGATTTCGGATGGCATAGCACTCGATCTGATGCCGCAGGACTTGATGGTAGGCTACGCACGTTTAGGCCATTTGTGCTTGTATCTGAAGACACGACTTTAAGCAGGGAAAAAAGACTGGCACAAATTCTTGGAACAAACCTGTGCATAGATGCAGCTAGAAAAGGAAAGCCCGGAGAACGAGCACTTATTGAAGAGGTATACTCTGGTTCAGGGGGATTTCAACAGTATACAAATGAACTACTACTTCGAAACAGGGCGATATTGTTTTTTCTTGAGGATCATGGAAAAGAACGGGAAGTAGATGATTTGGAAAAAAGAATAATCCGGCTGGAAAGCATAGGAATTAAGAAGATTTTAGGGATGCTGTCTGAAGAGTCCATATCGGTCTTAAGACAATTGCTGGATGCATGCATGGAAATGTGCAGCATAAGAGAACCAAATATCCTGGAAAACCTGGGAACTCTTGAATCAGATTTAGCAAGGCTGTACCCGCGATTCAGGGATATGAAAGAAATAAAGGTGTTTGTACGGTATGGCCTGGCGCATCGCACCATTTACGACAAGGCATGCGAAGCAGGGATGGAGGCGACCTGTTGGTACGATCCAATGGAGGAACCAACGGGGTTTTTGATTTTAAGAATGTTAAATTTAAATCCAAACGTAGCTGTGCCAGACGAGTTTATTTTAAGAATGACCATAGAGAATGCAATCGAAGCAGCTTTGGTGAAAAAACTCCAAAAAACGAGAAGAGAACTTTCTAGTGGTCTTGGTTATACTCTTGCAAAACAGTACATGGAAGGAAAACCAACAGATGAACTCTTGCGAATCTTTGAGGCAGGGAGAACTCTTGAAACTTCTGAGGCAATACAGGTTCTTGCGATGAGAGATGACCTCAGGCAATTATGGGAACAAGCGACTATCTTATAACCCAATAAAATCCTTGCTCATTTTTCCTTTTGGGAAGAAAACGCCGTCTTTTGACCTTACCGGAAGCTGGAACTCATTAGCTATACGAAGAAGCTCGGTTGAAGGTGCATAATACCTACTTTCAAGGGTAAGGTATGGAACCGCGCCATTAGGAGTCTGCTGTTTTTCAACAATCAGTTTATGGCGCTGGAGAAATCCATTTATGTTAACGCGAACTTCTACAAATCCTTGTTTTAAGATTTCTTCGCGGGATGGGGATTGCATTACAACACCAAAAACCTTACGTCTTTTCCCTTTTTTACCTTTACTGCTTCTTTGTCTTTGAGCCGCTTTATGTGGATTCCATCAATGATTAAATCCGCATCGCGGTTTGAGGAAATTTCTATTTCTGCATTTTCATCAAGGACAACATGCGAGATTGTGCGCTTGTAGGGACATATTGGGACTAATTCTATTAAGCAGGATTGCGGCTTTAAAATATCCCCGCCCGCGGAATACGCGTACGCACTTGAGCCGGTTGGTGTGGAAACAATGATTCCGTCTCCTGAAAACTCGTGCGGAACTCCATTGACAATTGCGCGGATGGTGATTACGCGGTAATCGATTGTATGAACAACAATGTCATTTATCGCGGAGATAGTAGCGGAATTCTTTTTTATTTTTTTATTTTTTCCGCTTACTGACGCAGATATGCATAAACGGGATTCGGATTTATTGTTTTTTAGAGAATCAATGAGCTGGTATCTCCAGTTATCATTTCTGAGAATGCAGATATGGCTTGATGAGCTTCCGATTCCGAGAACTGCTCCTTCAGTTTTTCCAATATTGTTATAGTAAAGGATTGTTCCGTCTCCGCCTATGCAAATAGTAGTATCGGCTCCTTTTTTCACTACTTCGAATCCTGCGGACTTGAGGAATCCCGCGACCTGAGGAACTAGTTTTTTCGCCCATTCCTTGCGCGTATTGAAAAGGATTTTGATCTTCATGACTGAAAATTTGGGGAATAGGGTTTAAATGATGGGCTTAAGCCACGTCTCCCTCTCTAATCACTACTTCTTTTCCATTTTCAAAGTAAACCTCGATTATTGGCCGATGATCTGGTTGGGAAGCGGGCGGTTGTGCTGATGGGACACCAGATGCTTTCGAACCAGCGGGCTTTTCGGAATGAGCGTACTTTCGCAATTCCGGATGTTCGGGATAAATGTGTTTGCTGAGGAATGCACCAAGCTTCTGGCGTGTCTGGAAATCCCTTGAAGGAGAACCTGTTTTAAGCTCATCCAGCATTTGCTGAAGCGACAGGTTCCTTTCGGACATTAATCCGGCAATTCTTTGAACCAGGGCCGAGATTCCGGTCCTTTTTGAAACTGCTTCTTTTGAGCGTGACCTTGACTTCAGCTCCGGATGGTCCCTGTAAATTGCAGTGAATAGGGTTTCAACGTAGCGCGCATTGATTCTTCCCATTGAATTATGCGGGAATTCCACTGTCAGGATTTCCGCCATCTCCTCCATTTTCATTTTTGGATTAAGGGTTTTCAGCTCAATCAGTCGCTTTGAAAGTTCTGCCATGGAAACGACATCTTGCACAGGTGGATTCAATTTAATTCCATGCAGTACACCATCCTGCACAGGAGGAGTGGAAGGAATGACGGTCCCTGCAGTACCCGCACCCAGAGCCAGGCGAATACGCATCGATAACCTCCGAAGTTCATCCGCAATTGCGATTCCAACATCCAATGGCATTGAACCCCCTGCAGCTATTACACTTTCCCCAAAACGTGCAAGCGCTTCGGGTATCGGAAGAATTTGTTTTGCACCTATACCTTCTGCGACCGGAGAAGCGGTTGCAGGGGCAGAAACCTGCGGCTTTGCACCGGCGCGACCTTTCGAATCTTCAACAAAATCTCTTCGAACCTCGCGAATAGCTGCTTCAGTCTGTGCGATTCGTTCTCTCAATTCACGAATGGTTTTATCAGATTCTTTTGACTGACCTACTCGGGCAATTGCCATTGGACTATCAACCTCAGAATCTTGTAGAACAACGGCAGGTAAACTTACTGCTTTTCTGGCTGCCAATTCCAGACGTTCTACTCGTGTATTAAAACCAGCAACCAATTGGTGAAGTTCATTAATCCTGAATCCAAGGCTATGGAACCTTCGTTCAAGCTGAGTAGTATCAACTGAAGCAGGAACTGCCTGAGAAGACGGTCTTTGTGCTACTGCGGCCGATACCCTCCGTAATTCGGTTTCAAGACCAGTGATTTTAGTTAAAGCGTTTGTAAGGTCGGACTTTAACAAGGAGGTATCACTTGCATCTGCTGACGGTGTTCTTTCTGGAAATCTAGAGGTAGATAGATGTTCAAGCCTATGCAGCAGGGCAGTGGATTCTTTTTTTGCATTGGAGGTAAATCTTGCAACAGAAACCATTGACTCTAATGCAGCCTGCACTACTTCTTGATCCCCATCTTTGCCCAAAAAGCCGGGGAATTCACGTATAGAATCCGAAACGATTTCTCCAACAAAATGTGCTTGTTCTGAATCAAGGTCTTCGAAAGGTTTTAGTGAATGCCGGCCTACTGAAATACCTTCGATATACTTTTCCTTGAATAAAGCCGCAAGCTGACAGGTTCTTTCTGAATCAGGATCACGAATTACGGCAAGCAGATAAAGCGAAAGTAACCGAATACTAAGTTTCTTATATGAAATATCTAAATTAACGGGTTCGGCGAGTGGAATTCGCTGAACGTTCCTTGTAGATGGTGCAGAATCGGAAGAAGTCAATCCATCTTGCCTAAGCACGCCCATGTTAGTGAAATGTGGTTGCTAAGGTTTAAATTCATTGGAGAGATAGTAGAAATATGGCATTTTCCGACAGGGACATAAAAAACGCATTGAGAAGGGGGATAATGAGGATAGAACCGCTCGTTACTGCGGGCGAAGACAGCCAGATCGGCTCTGCTTCGGTTGATTTAACGCTCTCAAACGAATGGTGGTTTTTCAAAAGGGAATATTTAGGAAAGCAGGTAGACTTATCCAAGGTCGGATTTGAAAAGGCGATGGAACGGACGGTTGCGCAGAGTGTAGTATTGCCGCCCGGAGGGATGTGCCTCGGCAAAACAATTGAAAAAATCACGCTTCCGGCGAACATTATTGGAAAATTGGAAGGCCGCTCGCGATACGCAAGAATGGGATTATCTGTTCACATAACCTCGGCAGTGGTCCAGCCCGGAAGCGACAACCACCAGGTCCTGGAAATCGTGAATTTTGCACCGTTCTCAATAGTGCTGCATAAGGGAATGAGAATCTCCCAGGTTATTTTCCACAGAATGGAAAGCGAAAGCAGCAAGCCATACGCAAAATTCGGGAAGATTGCACGAAAACAGTAATATGGTCAGATCACGAAAACGGGCGGAAAAATGAAAAAAACAACAATGCTTAGCGATAATGCCAAAATCGCGCTGTTGTCTATAGCTGTATTGCTCGCCCTGTTTGTGATCGCCCCGTCTTTCTACATCCCGCAACTGGAAAAAGAAATGACATTTCAATACACAGAACAGCCAATAGAAAAAAACTCTGTGCTCCAGCTGAAAAATGGGGATAAATACTCTTACACATATGTAGTGGAAGGACTTGGAGATGCTGCAAAAACAACCTCTTTGACGTATGAAGTAAGACAATATGGAACATGCAAAACAATTGCGCTCAAGGAAATAAAACTTAATGAAAGCACTAAACAACCATGCCTAAAACAGGATGGCACTGATCAGAACAACTCAAACATAACGCTATCAAACCCATTTATCCTGATGTTTAAGCCATGGATGCTCGCAGTAAAGGAAGGGTGGATATGGAAAGTTGAGCTTCGTTCGAATTATGGACCCGTGAATACCACCATAGAACGAATAGAAATGAGATATACTGGAACGGAAACATACCTTAACAGAACAGCGTATATTGTTGAAATAACCAAGAATGGAAACACAGAGGATAAGATAACTTCATGGATAGATAAAGAAAAAAGAGTGCTGCTTAAAGAAAACGGAATGGCATATACTATAGAAATAAAGGAAGCCCCATTTTTGGATTATGGGTAAGGGTCTGGTGCGCTCGCGCAGATCACGATAACATTGCGGTTCGGCACGGCAAAGCGCATCGCTTACGCTCGCGCAAATCATTACGGGAAGCACAGAACCAGTGATTCGCAACAGACTCAAATTAGGAAAGCGGCTTCCTCAGAACCTCAAGCGGAATAACGGACTTTGCAAATTCCAATTCAGCTATTGAGATAAATGTTGGATTTTCGCCCACGCCGACCATTGGCGGTGCTCCGGCTGCAAGTTGGAATGCTCTTGCACCGATGATGCGTGCGAGTTCGTATTTTGTCAGTTCCATGATTTCACCTCAAATAGTTATAACGAAGACAAATAATTGGATTTTATTGGCTTTTTCTTTCACGTCTATTGGCTTTTTCAGAGGCAAGTTCCTCACGCAATTCCTTCATTTCCTTTACGAGATTCTGCATGTGACTTGCCAGAAGCTCTGTGCTCTTCCCGAAATCAGCCGAGACAGAGTCTTGGGGAGTATCTCGTGAGTATCTGGAATTATCAGCTACATAAGCCGTGTGATTGGCAGACTCTAACTTCTCAAGAATGTCATCCACAAGCAGCTTATAGCCCGAAATTGCAGGTATAATCCCCTCGCCCTCTTTTGGATTATGGGCTGCTGTTTCTATATGTAGTGTGGCTAGGTTTAAAAACCGCTCTAAAATGCTCCGGGAAATGCTAATGTTCTGGATTTTCTCATATGGAATGACATCCCTGTGTGAAGAGATGACGCCTCGTTTGATTATGATGTCTTTTTCACCTAAATAAAACGTAAAATGACGGTATTCCATATCTGTCCAGATGAAATAGGGTAGAAAGACCGCAAGGAGAATAACAAGAAGTACGAATGGATAGAACCCCTTTTCTTTTATTCCAAATAAATCCTGAAGAAATATATAAGAAGCGAATGAAGCGATGACCCAGATTATGAACAAGGCGATAACAGCACCCATGGTCCAAATTATCCGAATCTTTGGATCAAGATGCCTTGCTCCGGTTTCTTGTCTCGCCAACATAATAATCACTGCTGCCGTGATTGAACATAACAAATGGGGTTAAAATAGGTTTGGGTCGAATACGAATTCGAGCACTCACAAGACAATATAAACATTCCCCTTCTTCCCGATCGTGAGCGCGGTCTCTCCCGAAAACCCAAAGGATTTGACGTTTCCCTTCAGGACTTTTATTTTCATTCCGCGAACAAGCCAGCTGCCACGGCCATCGAACAGATAAACAACTGCTTCGCCGTCATCGTCGTCGCCAACAACCACACGGGTAAATGTTTCATTTGACCTTCCTTTTGGATATTGTTTGTGATCAACAGTTTTTACATCCAGAATATCAGTATTGACATTGCGCATTCCATCCTTGATTTTTGTGATATTTGTAAGCTTCAATTCCTTGAATTTTCTCTTTGCCAGAGTGAACGCCATTTTCGCATCATGTTCGGTCTCGCGGAGCATGCGTTTTAGCTCTTTTTTCATTATTCCATCGTCTCCTTCTGAAAGCATCATTGTTTCATATGCTTTTTTGAAGAAAGTCTGGGGAAGACCTTCCACTGCGATTTCCTCTTTTTGCTCTTCCACTTCCTCGGTTTCTATCTTCTTTACTTCTGAGGTTATTTTATCTATTTCCTGCTCCTGTGTTCCGACAGAATCCAGTTCTGATTCCACGACTTCATCATCCAGTACATTAACCGACTCGGAAACAACAAGGGTTTCCTGCACCGGGGTTTTTTGAGAAACAGCAGACGATACCGGGGTTGGCTCTGCTGGATGAACTTGCACTCCTGAGATAGCATCAATACCAGCGATGGCTTCCAGATAACTAGTGAGAAATTCCTGCATTGCCTGCCTGTTTATGTCGTCATGGTTTTCCTTGGTCATAGGCTGCTTCCCTAAACTTTTGAAATAGACTTTTTCTATTGTTGGCATCATTCTCTTTTTTACGACATCTGCCTTTTCCTTTCCAAGCTTTTTCTCGAAAAGTTGCTCTATTGGGGAGAGAATTCTGCGCTTCTTCTCCTCATCTACAATCTGGGTTTCTGTGTTTTGATCTTTTGAACGGGATGAGAACAGCTCTGCAAATGACATAGTCTCTGCTTCTGTTGATTTCATTTTTTGGAGAATATCCTGTGCGGCGTGTTTTACCCCAGCATCTTTGTCATAGCTTAGCTCAATAAGTGCAAAAACTGCGGCCGGATCATCGATTGCACCAAGGGATTTGGCCGCATCCTTTCTAACCTTGGGGCTTTCGTCGAAAGTTAATGAAACAAGCTTTTGAATATCAGCAGCGGTCGCACTCTGCATCTCCACACCAAACTCATCATGCAGTGAACTACCCACGCATAAATGCGTAGGCTTCCTGTTTCATAGACGACACTATCGCATCATCTTGACAGGCGTTACTTCCCGGCGTCCCGCCGGTAGCCCTGTTGAGTATATTTATTGCAGCATTTATATCCCTATCTATGAACAACCCACAAACATTGCAGTTATGGCTGCGTTCATAAAGCGACTTGCGCACATTTGACCCACATCTGCTGCACATTGAACTTGTCTGTCTTGGATTCACAAATACCACTCTTGAACCAGCACTTTCAGCCTTGTACGAGAGGATATTTGCAAACATTCCCCAGGCAGCATCATTGATTCCCTTTGCATGACCTCGCATAGCCATTTTCTGAGGTTGCAATTCTTCCATTGCAACAAGGGAATACTTTGATAAAATGAAATTCGCGGTTTTATGAAGATAATCTTTTCTGGCATTTGCTATCTGATCATGGACTTTTGCAACCTTCAGCCTTGCCTTTCCTTGGTTTTTGCTTCTTTTCTTCTTTCTTGACAGATTTCTTTGTTGAAAGGCAAGTTTGTCCTCCAATCTCCTGAAGTGATGTGGATTTTTTATTACCGTTTCATCAGAAAGAGTTGCAAAATTCATCAGGCCCAAATCAATGCCTATAGCTGGGCCAGCATTTGATTTTGGTTTTGGCTCTGGCTCTATCACTGCGAATATAGCAAACCATTTGCCAGACGGCTCTCTCTTTAGTGAGAGTGTTTTTATCTTTCCTTTTATTTCCCTGTGGCGTTTTATTGACATTTCTCCAAAAGGAGTGACCTTCAACTTTTTATCATTAAGGGAAAAGCCAAACTGGGGGTAATTCAATGAGTTTATTTGATAGAACGATTTGAATCTTGGAAAACCTGCATTGATGCCTTTCTTTTTCATTGTAATTTTTCTTTTTACTGCATCCAGAAGACGAAGGGCAACCATCTGGCCTGTTTGGGAATAAAGACAGTTGTTCTTTACCATTTCCATAAGCTCTTGTTTTGATGGAAATTTCCCTGTTTTCTGATAAGAATCCTTTACTGTTGCAAGCATTGTATTCCAGAGTTCCTTTGAAATCCAGATGTGATGATTCAGCTCCTTAATCTGCTTTTTTGAAGGATAAAGACGAAATTTGTATGCCCTGATTTGCTGTTGCATGGCTTGCCTTGGTTTTATTCTGGTATATAAAGCAGAGCAGGGGGGAGGGGGCGAATTGGCCGATAAACTGGCCGATAAACCACAAAAGATAACGAAATTTGAATAATACAGAAGGAGGTCGCTACCATCCCACGGCTGAAGCCATGCCTCTCAGGAATCAGCGGGCTGGTTTTCCCGCGTCCCCCTTAAACCCCCGGAATTAAAAGGTTAAATACTTATCTTTTAGTTATGGAACCGCGAGAGTTTGAGGAGTGGATTAGGACGATAACCGAGGATAAAGAGGCTATTGGAACCGCTCCGCAACAATCATTTAGGATAAACACCCTAAAGATTCCTATAGGGACTTTTGACGAGGTTTCTGAACTAAAAAACAAAAAAATAAAATGGGATGAAAGCGGGCGGGCGTACACTGATAGATTTGAGATAGGAAATACATTTGAGTATTTTTTGGGATATCTGCACCCACAAAGTCTTTCTTCCATGATTCCGCCACTTGTTCTTGGGCCAAAGAAAGGCGAACACATACTGGATTTGACTGCTGCACCAGGATCAAAGACAACCCAGATTTCAGCAATCATGGAGAATTCCGGAACACTGGTTGCGAATGACTTGCCGGAAAAGGAAACTTCGCTTGTTGCCAACGTTGCTCGACTCGGGGCCCTTAATGTGATAATAACCAATCGGGATGCACGTGATTGGCCTCTTAAGGATGAATTTGACAGAGTTCTTCTTGATGCGCCATGCAGCGCACTTGGATCAAATCCGAATGCAATAAAAAGATTCTCGGTTGCTTACGCAGAATCTCTGGCATTAGTCCAGAAAAGGCTTATTATGAAGGGGTTTGATGCGCTGAAAGACGGCGGAACGCTTGTTTACTCAACATGCACATACTCTATTGAAGAAAACGAAAATGTAATAGAGTATTTGCTTTCTGTGCGAGAAGAGGCAAAGATTGAGAAAATTGATTTGAAAGATGTTCCACATGATTACGGACTGACTGCAGAATGCAAGAAATGTTGGAGAATTTATCCAAGGCATTTGAACAGTGAAGGTTTTTTCATTGCAAAGATAACAAAAACTGAGTAAGAACGATGAGGAAAGAATGATGTGTGCTCGACAAATATAATTGAGGTTGATTTGAATGGAGATGAAAATAGAAAACGCGGAAACTTTCAAAAAATTCCTTTCCGAACGGTTTGGAGTTGTTTTTCCGCACGAGATTTTACTTTCAGATACAAAGGGGCACGGAATACGAGTTCATGTGAGAGGATTAATGGATAATGTTTACGGCTTGAAAGGATTTCAGGCATATTCAGGAAAAAGCGGAATAAATCCGTATTTTATGCAGCTGGTTGGTATGCACGCGAAAAGGAATGTGATCGCGCTTAACGACGCGGATGCGAAACTGTTTATTTCCGGGCAAAACGTACGGAAAAAATTAAAAATACTCGGGGGACAGGGACCGGCAATCGTTGCTCATGGCGGGCACATCCTTGGTGTCGGGCATTTCGGGAATGGAGAGATAAAAAGCCCATTTTCCCAAGATCGAAGAGGCAGGACAATACAAAATAGGATTAGAGGGTGGAGAGGAAGGGATTTGTAGGCAATTTATGTGCTAAGTGGTTGGTTTTTAAGCTGGTGTAATCAGATTTTATAAAAACTACAAGTAAGGTGAAATTATGGTAGTTACAAATTCTATACCCGTGCAAACAGTAAAACTAGATCTCACACGAATTGCTATGCAACTTAAGAGTAAAGTGCCTCAAGATAAGGTATGTGCAATTGTTGAATTATCCACAGACCCACGTGCAGCCAATAGAAATACAGCAATGGAACTCATAGGGTCTGTTACCAAAAGAGGAGAAAGGGGATTAAACGAAATTAGAGAGATAGTATATTTAGTTGAAGAACAACCTGAACTTGGAATAGCTGCATTAATCGTTTTACGTAAAATTTGTGATGGGAGAGGTAAATTTGAACCTTACCATACGCTTGACGATTGGCCATTGATAGAAGCCCAACGCGCTGCGTTTTATGCTAAAAGTGATGTTGTTGCCAGATTCGCAGTAGATGGAATTGTTGAACGCAGAATGTATTGTGTACATCCTAGACCTACGGGTGAACCACTAGATAACGCGGAACGTGTACTGGCAGCAATAGCAAGCTTAGTCCCACATATATCAACTGCTTTGGCAGCCTTTGAAAGTATGCGATTTTATGCAGATACTGCCCCCTCAGATTTATGCGGTATGAGAAACTCTAGACATCAAGAAATCCGTGAAGCTGCAGAAAGAAAGATGGTGGAATTGGGGATAGCAATGAGCATTGTAAAACCAGCAGTACAGACAGTTCAAGGACAGGAATGGGTCCTATAGATCCTAAATAGAAATAAAATAAAAAAAATCTGATTCTTTTTCTCAGCCCTGCTCTATAATAACGCCCATTTCTTCCAGAGTTACAAGACCGTCATCTGGAGCCGGGCCGAATTTTATTCCTTTCTTGCTTGCTGATTTATATGTGCGGGCCTCATCGTAGAGCTTTTTCAATTCATCACGAATAACATGAAGCTGAGTTTCTATTTCTGTGATCTCTTTTTCGCATTCAGCAAGGTCTCCTATAACATATCTTTTTTTTCGTCTTGCCCGCTCAACTTCCTGGAATTGGGCGAGCTGGTCATCAAGTTTTTTCGCTGCTTTGAGAAGCTCTTTTTCCATTTTTGGGGTATACGCCTGTGTGGCGATTCTGAATTCGATTGCCCTTCTCTGCCTTCTCAATGGGCCAACATCAACGTCTCTTGTTTTCTCTAAAAATGGTTCAAGCGCCTTTTCTTCATACTGCTTGTAGCGCTTTCGTGCATTGACCTTTTTTATTCTGTTGATAAGGTCGGTTTTCTTTACTTCAAGCTCGGTGATTTTTGCACCAAGTTCTGCTTCGTCCATCATCAGATCACAAAATTAAAGTGTTAATAGATTAGAAACGATCACTGGTAAAGGAAGTATTTGAGGTATAAGGTTTAAAAAAGATGGGATGAGTAGGAAAATGAGTATTACAGCTTGATTCTATCTCCAATCTTAGGTGCAATTGCATCAAGACCGAAATCTTCCCTAAGTTCGCGCTCAAATTCCTCTGTGGAATCCCCATGAACAAGAATTATTTTTTCAGGATTTGTGGATTTTATCATGTTCAGGAGATCGCTCCGTCCGGCATGTGCGGAGAAGTCCAGATATTCCACCGGAAACTCCGCTTCAAGACGATTTCCATTTATGATCAGCGCATTTTCATTAAGAAGACGCCAGGCATTCGAGCCTTCCACACTATATCCGGTCAAAATTATTTTCGAATTTGGATTGAGCCGCACGACATACCCCAGAACTGGCCCCCCTTCCATCATACCAGCCGAGGAAACTATCACTGCAGGCTCGCGGGTTGCTTCCATCCTTTGATGATTTTTCCTTATACTTACCACTGTGGAAAGATCTTTCCTGAATTTTTTTACATCGCTGATATAACCCGGATACTTTGCATAGATTAGGGAGATGTCCTTTCCCATCCCATCAAGATAGATCGGAACATGTCTGTCATGCGCACGAATTATGCTGATGAGTTCCTGGCTTCTTCCAAGCGAAAATGCTGGCAAAAGCGCAGTGCCACCATTGTCAATGGTTTCAGAGATTTCGTCCATGAGCTTTTGCTCTAACTTCTTTCTATCCGGATGCTCGCGCTTTGCGTAGGTGCTGTCAATTATCAGTGTATTTACGTCGTAATCATATGCTACGCCGTTATGCAAACGAGTAGGACTGTTTTTGAAATCACCTGTGTAAAGAACCACTTTGTCGCGATATTCCAGTTCGACCATTGCAGCTCCTGCAATATGTCCTGCATCACTCAACGTAATTTGCGTCTCTCCGAAACTGATGCGCCTTTCATAAGCAACAGGTACCCAGTGCTTTAGCGCAAGATGATACTCGCGGATTTTGTAAGGAAGCGTATCGCCCATGATTTTCATTGAATCTGGCCATAGAATCTCACAAAGGTCGCGTGTTGGCGGAGTGGAAAACCATTTCAGGCCAGGATTTGGATTAATCGGATTATTCACACCGCCGGAACCTGAATAGAGATTCGGAACAAAACCGCTGTGGTCAAGATGAGCATGGCTCAAAATCATAGCGTCGATTTTCTCACTGAAAGGCTCTGGAAACTGAGGCTGCCCGCTCTTGTCAAAAATCTTAAGCCCATAATCAAGAAGAAGATTTTTGTCGGTTTTGAGGAGGAACGCGCTTCTTCCGACTTCACGGGAGGCGCCAAGACAATGAAGTTCTATATCAGCCGTTTCAGAAGCCATGGATTGATTTCAATGGAGTGATTTAAAACCCTTGATTTTCTATTTGTTAGTATGAGTGCAACAGATAACGAACGATTCATGAAACTTGCAATTTCACTTGCAGCAAAGGGAAGAACTTCACCTAATCCCAAAGTTGGTGCAGTAATTGTCAATGATGGCCGAGTTATTGGAACAGGATATCATCAAAAGGCAGGATTGCCCCATGCCGAGATTGAGGCAATACACGGATTGAAGCCAAACCAGCTTAGTGGTGCGGAATTATATGTAACTCTTGAACCGTGCGTCCATTCAGGAAATGAGAAAAAAACCCCTCCGTGCGTTCCGGCAATAATACAAACTGGGATCAAACGCGTTATCTGTGCGATGATTGATCCAAATCTCCTTGTTTCTGGAAAGGGGATCGCGGCATTGCGAAAAGCTGGCATTGACGTGGTAGTAGGAATATGTGAAAAAGAGGCCGCGACTCTAAATGAAGCATATTCGAAGCGAGTGACGATGGGACTGCCGTTTGTAACAATGAAAATTGCCATGAGCCTTGACGGGAAAATCGCCACACGTGTTGGAGATTCAAAATGGATTTCCGGAGAGGCTTCACGAAGAAAAACTCAGGAGATGCGTTCAGAGAACGATGCAGTGATGGTTGGAATTGGAACCGTGTTAAAGGATAATCCAAAACTTACGTGTAGGATAAAACAGGGCCGCGATCCAATACGGATTATTGTTGATTCGAAATTAAGAATTCAGCTTTCCGCGAATGTTCTGAAAAAGGCAAAGGAAATGGTTGTAATCGGATGCGGGCGGAACTTCAATAAGAAAAAGAAAAAAGAACTTGAACGAATCGGTGCAATTGTGTTTCCATGCCCGCAAAAGGATGGGGAAGTTGATCTTAAAAAATTCATGAATTTTATTGCTGCACGCGGAATAAACTCGCTTTTGCTTGAAGGTGGGAGCATTATAGATGGCGCGATGGTTGATGCGAAACTTGTTGACAGGTTTTGTTTTTTTATTGCACCGAAAATAATAGGCGGGAAGGATGCAAAGCCCCCGATTGGGGGGATTGGAGTCAAACTAATGAATGAGGCAATACTGCTGAAGAATATGATGATGGAAAAAGTTGGAGTGGATTACTTGATTAGCGGGGAACCTGAATATTGAGTCTTGATTATCATTGGATCGTTTCGCGCTACACCCTTCTGCCAAGCATCTTCCCGATTGTGCCGAAGAACCCCTTTTCCATCTCCTTTAAAATAACGAACTGGCGCTCTTTGGGATATTGTTTCAGGACAAAGAATTCGTATTCCCGTGCCATCAGACCGCACTCCCAAACAAATTATAGCGATCCACGAAAGTTTTGCGAAACTTTCTCGTCTCACTACATAGCAAACCACGACGATTTTGTAAGGCATAGTGGCCTAAAGAACTTACATTACTTTCGTGGTTTGCTATAATCATAATTACACCGCACCCTTCTTCTTCAGGTAACCCTCTTGTATAAGCACATTAAGGCCCTCCTCGGCACGCTTTGCAGTTACTCCATGAGCCTTGCAGAATTCGGAAATATCTATTGAGCCGCCATGCACGCGAACCCAGTTGAAAAGCAATTCTTTCAGGGAATCGTCGCTCATTCCAGAGGCTTCGTTGAGTTTTTTGAAAAGATCATCCTTTTCACGTTCACATTCTATCAAAATGCGGGCATTTTCCTCGCTTGAACGCACAAGATCCGTGTATCTTTTAGTAAGACTTTCATATTTTCCTTTAAGCTCATCAAGCTCAGCAGAAAGATCAACCATATCCTTTTCAACAAACCTATCCAGCTCTCCGAGCAAACCCCCTACTGGAGAATAAAGAGATGCCGCACTTATATCATAATATCCTTCTGCAAGCCTGAGGACGTTGATAAGAACAGAAAAGACTTCAATCAGCCGCCTGCGCTTGCTAAGGTGCGGAGGAACCGAATATGCTAGGTCAATGGATTTATCGCTGAAGATAATCCGGTAATGAAGGAACTTTTCCCCGCGCAGGTCTTCCCCCTGGGTTTTCTCAACAACAAGTTTGTCTTTAACATAGGAAACCTTGTTGAAGCCAAGTTCTCCCAAAACAGGAATAAGCTTGGAAACTGCCTTTTTCCTTCGCGCAGTTACGGATATTTTTTCATTTTCCATAAGAGATCTCCCCGACAATGGGTTAATCATCCATTGTTATATTGACTACGCCTTTTCCAGCTGTTCTCATCTTCACAAGGGAAAATATCTGAATTATGTTCTTTTCATCTATCCCGAGCTGCCTGAGGAATGCAATTATGGATGATTTGGAATAACCGAATTTTTCTAGCAAGGCAACAATTTTCTCTGCATCAAGAAGGCCGTCCCCTTTTTCAAATTCCATTTTTACGATACCCATCTGCTGTTCGGTAAGACCAAGCTCGTAGAACATTTTCATTAGCTGCTCGCGTTCAACTTCAACTTCCATCTCACCACCTTTTATCTTCAGTAAGAACAATGGTTCTTCTCCATCAATCTTATTAAGCAGGAAGGTAGAACTTTTCCCCTGCCTCTGGGCAAATATCATATTGAGGGCAGCGTCTCCTACACCAAACCTTGAAATTTCGTTATCAATGAAGTCGGAGTACCCGACAGATTGCCGCACGTAGTCCCGGAATTCCTTTAATACAAGGCGCATGACAAACATTGTACCAACGTTGCTGAAAATTGTCTTGTGAAGATCAGTCGGATTTTGGCTGGCAACTATAAGGGCGAAATTATACTTACGACCTTCACGAACGATTGTTATGACATCGCTGCGTTCATCATTTGCGATTTTCCATGCTTCGTCAAGAACTACAAAGAGTTTTACTCCTTTTTCTTCCCGTATGCCTTCCCTGCGCATGATCTCCTTGATATATTGAAGGATAGTAAGCCCGGCAAGACTGCGGATTTCTTCTGTTGGAAGGCTGTGAAGGTCGATGCAAACAAGGCCAGAATGGGTTATCTTCTTTAAATCAATGCTGCTTTTTCCAGAGAAAAAGTCGCTTCCTTCCACAGTGAAGCGCTTAACCAAACGGGCAGCGCTTTTCTTTTTTGTCTTCAAAAGCCGTTCTGCAACATCGGCAAGAGTAGGACTTGAGCCCTTCCTCGCGGAATCATAAACCTCCTCGAGAGCTTCTTCTATATCATCCCGCTCGTGCGGATAACTCTTAAGGTCAAGAAGAACATCCAGTGCGGAAACGATTTGCTTTATGCGCTCGCTTTTCGTTAATCCGGCAAGGTCAAGAAGATTCAATTTTTCCATTCCGAGATTTATTACAGTGCCGCCGGCCTGTTTTACCCATTTGACGTATTCGCCAACCCAGTCAAGAATAATTGCATTGGAATCCCACAAGAGAGAGGCGCGGGTTAGGAATGACTTGACCAAATATGACTTTCCCGAACCGGTAATCCCAACAATTGAAATGTGCGGATTAATGAGTTTCCTGAAATCCCAAAATACGGGGGTTCCGAGAAAGCGGGTTTTACCGAGATAAATTCCATCACCTGGAGGCGAAAGAAGCAGTTCCTTGCGTGGCTCTGGGGGATGGACCAGAATCATCTTGCCGGCAAGTTCTTTTGAAAGTATATAGTTTAATTGCACTTCAAACGCACCTCAAACATCAATAATCAATCCGAATTCACCTAGAATGTTTCGTCCCTGAGCTCTTCCTGCGTTGTTGGGAAGAATCGGTCCCATTCAAAGCATTTGAGCATTTCTGTATCAGAAAGTTCAGCAATATCAGTTCCCATTGAACTTGAAAGAATTGTGGAAACTTCCTTTGCCTGCCGTCTTATTCTGGAGATGGCTTCTTCCTTAGTAAGGCCAAATGATGTTGTTGATGCAAATGCAATAACTTCAACCGGTCGTTCTCCATGAGTGATGCGCTCCAGCAAACGGTTCCACATCGCGATTTCACGGTCAAGACGCACAGATTCGTCTCCTTTTCCTCCGCTAAGCTTTGATTTCTTTGCCTCTGCGGAACTACGTTTGGTCTTTATTTCATCTATGTGCTTGCCTAAATCAACTGCTGAAACAAGAAGAGAAATTTTAACCACATATTTGAGTGAAGAGATTGCCTTTTCAAAGGATTCAAACATTGAATGCTTTTCCTCCTTGGACTTGTCCAGACTGCTTTCATAGAAGCGGATTTCCAGGAATTTTGTTGCATAATATCCATTCTCGGCTTTTTTCATGATAAAATCGCGCGTTGGAGGAACTTCATAGCCATCCCGGACTTCTACCAGATTAGTGGCCTTGGAGAACATTGGAAATAATATGTAACCGTATTTCCACATGACAATGCTTAGGAAAAACAATAACGCAGCGATTACGGAAAAAAAGGCGCCTCCGAAAATAAACGAAATCAATACTGCTATTGCACCGCCAACAAGGGATGAGATTACGATTCCACGATTCATCAACATTTTTTCACCTCACACAAGATTAAGCAACATAGATACTAAATTAACTTTGATGGAAGGCTAAATTCCGAGCCAAGAACAGATGCCAGCTCTTTTATGAAAACAATTGTGATCAAAAGGGAAATCAACGGTGCGATTACGGAATAAAATAACAACTTGGATACTGCATTCGCGCTCTTTTGAAGGGAAAACGAAATATCTCCGGTCAAATCGATGCCAATGCCAGCGCTTGTATTATTTGATGAGGTATTTCCGCCTGACTCGTTCGAATTACCTGCCAAACCAAAACTCATATTATCTATCTTTGATGCGATTGCGAAATTATTGTTCAAATCCAAAAGCGGAACAACTGCATAAGCGGAATTATTATTGAATGAGGCAAACGAAGAAACGGACGAGGCCACTTCTGCATCTGGATTGGGGAATGCAAGGATGAATAATGGATAGAAAGCATAGAAACCTATTGCAAATGCGATAAGGAAGCCTCCAATGCGCCTTGTGGCAAAGAAAGAACGCAGTATCAGGCCAATCGGGAAGAACATCGCGAGCCCGTTCTGCGAGAAGAATGAAAGAAGCTGGATGTTAAGATTGAGAAGGATGAGAACGAATTGAAGCGTGAGCAACTGGGATGAGAGGATCGCAAGCGGGCCACCCAGATTTGCAAGTGGTTGAATCGAGAAAGAACCAAAATCAAGCACAAGATTCTGGTAATAACCAAGAATGTTTGACATTTTGAGCATTTCCTGGAATAAAAGAAATGAAGAATCCGCGGTTTTTCCGAAAATACAGGAAAGTTCTCCCAATGCATCTGCGCCTTCCTGGCAGGTTACCGCAAGCAAAGAAGAGGTTGTTGCCTTGATACCCTCAACGACAACCACGGCTGAACCGACAATTGCGGCGTTGAGAACTGACTGAAACAATTCATCTATTCCGAACTGCTCAATGCGCCTGTAGCCAAGTGCCCTGCCCATGCCAAGAGCTATGCCTGCGATGATAATTGAAATGGTTACAATAATGACAGCTACTTGCATTCCTATGAGTTCCAAGATACGACCTCCCGACTATTCTAAAACTACATCCTCCCGAATAGAAGGGGAAAATAAGGTATAAAAAGGTGCGTATAATGCGGAAAAATTAAAAAAATTCAATAAGAAAACAGGATGTTGGATACTAGGCACAAAAAAATTAAGACATGGAAACTGAAAACCCAAACCCTAAACGCAAAACCCAGAACTGAAAACGCGGAATTCAAGACGCTGGACACTAGAC
>JBBSVO010000005.1:0-1298 GCA_038046805.1 Microcaldota archaeon | reverse complement strand
AGTTAACTGAATATCATAGGTTAGCTGATAAGGGAAGTGATGAGGCTGTGAGATTAGAAAGGGCGGTGTTGGAGGATATCTCTAAAATCAGCGGAGATAAATTAAATCCGAAAATAATGGATGAAGAAGGGGCGAGATTGTTGGTTGAACGGGGGGAGGAGCTATCTTCTCCAACTGAATTTTTACAATTTCGAAAAAGACATGAGAAGGACGCGGATACAATCACGGCGTTTATAAAAGCGCATAGTAGGGAGATATATGATATAGATAATGCCTCTAAAAAACTCGGTTTGTCAAATTATGCAAAATTGGGAGAAAATAGAGATAAAATATTGGGAATGCCCCGAACTCAATAAGTGGGTTCGTAAATTTCGTATATCGGTCTGCAGGATTTATCTAGACCAAGACGTAATTGTGTTTTGCCATCAAAGATTACTAATTCAACATAATTTTTATTCGTAGAAATAATTCTTTTATCGGTAGAAACAATTGCATATCTCGGGCGCATGTTAAATCTGAATCTGTGTTCTTCTTCTTTCTTGGTTTTTTCGTTACGAACTGTGATTACTAATTCAGCTGCGGTTTTGTTCCATGTAATAAGAATATCAACACCCTTATCTTGGACTATTTTTGACCCATTAATTGTTAGGTCTACAAGACTTTTGATTTGACTCTCTTCGCATGACATCAGTGCTGGTGGAAGTTTTTCTAGCTCAGCTGAGTTTTCGCTGCATCGGTAAGCATCACGTGGTATATCCTCTCCTCTGTGTATTTTTTCACCCCATTTGCGAATCCAATCTTCTACACATTTAGTATCTTCTGAGTGCAATCTCAACGTCTCTTCTCCTTTCACCAATTCCTCCTCGCTAATTGGTCCGCCTTTCCATGGTCTCCTTTCCAACCCGCATCTTTCATCAGGCTCATAAACCACCGAGGGGCAAGGTGCTTCTGCTTGTCTCGTGTCCTGAGTCTTTGGTTTCGTATCCTGTTCCTGTGTAGGTTTAGCAGTTGTTTCCCCCGCCTTTGGTTTAGGGGCTCCCTCTTCAGTCCTAGCCTGCTCAACTACTGCCGGTTTCTGTATTGTTTCATGGGCTGGACCTGAGCATCTCCAAAGAACAGTAGCCGCAGTAACTGCCAATGCTGCAATAGCTACCTTACTCCTCATTCTCATAGTTATACTTAGTGTCAATAACTATTATATACCTTACGGCGGACCAGAGAGCGGTTCAACTTCAAATAATTTCGTTAAATCAGTCTCCGAATCCACAAACCCAGTAATAAAACAAGCAGTCTCGGAC
>JBBSVO010000004.1:0-161418 GCA_038046805.1 Microcaldota archaeon | reverse complement strand
AGTTAACTGAATATCATAGGTTAGCTGATAAGGGAAGTGATGAGGCTGTGAGATTGGAGAGGGCAGTGTTGGAGGATATGGGGAGGGTGAGCGGAAATGAGAAGATAAATCCGAAGATAATGGATGAAGAGGGAGCGAGATTGTTGGTGGAAAGGGGAGACGCGCTCTCGTCAAAAAAGAAGTTTGATGAGTTCATTGAAAAACATGGAGATGAAGAAATACAAAAAATGCATGCATTCATAGAAAAGCATGGTGATGAGTTACACGAAATAGATAAACTTTCAAAGAATCTAAGTTTATCTCATTATAAAAAGTTAGGAGAGAGTAGGGGCGCGTTATTAAAACGAAGCATTGAACAACCTGCTGAGAGATTAGACTAATTTTTTTATTTAATATCCGGGTATTCACTATAGACGGGCGTACAACTTACATCTAGATTAATTCGTATCTGTTTGCCTCCACTCCAGACTACTAAATCACTAGTTTTACCATCTCCATTTGGTATAACCGCGTACCTTGGTTGGTTAACGAGTCGAAACAGATACGTTGTTTCTTCATTTGTTTTTTCATTTTTAATAACTATCACCAAGGTTGCGGGAGTATTATCCCATTTAATAAAAATATCGTTTCCATCAATGATTGCTATCTCTGCTCCATCGGTTGTTAATTGAAAAGCGTTCGTATGCTCATCTGGTCCGCATTTCATAAGTGCTCGATGTGTTTTAGGAATTTTTTTAGACTCCGTTTTACATGTTATTCCTGATTTTCTAGGCCACTTTCCAGTACGGTCATACGTTTCTGTTCTTCTTTGTTCTTCCTTTGCCCATCGACCTAAGCAATCTCTGAATTCTTTTTTGATAAATAATATTCTCTCTCCCTCATTCAATTCCTCCTCGCTAATCGGTCCGCCTTTCCACTCTCTCCTTTCCAACCCACATCTCTCATCAGGCTCATAAACCACCGAGGGACAGTCTGCTGGTCTTGAGTCCTGAGGCTTTGGTTTCGCAGGTTCTTCTTTCTGCTTCTCGCTTGGTTGTGCCGGTAATACTGGCGCAGTAACCGCAGGTCTTTCCTGCGCATGTTCAGAACCAACTAAATCTTGATTTCGTTTTCCGTCTTCTATTCTATTTGGTTCTGAATAGCTTGAGCCGACTTTTTCAGTTGGCTCAGGATGTGCCGATTCAATCAAAGGAGCAGAGCATCTAATGAATGCAACAGCACTGACTGCAAGTAACGCCTTACTCCTTAATCGCATAGTGGTATTTAGAGTTAATAAATAATAAATACCTATCGTTTCCGAGCGTGCGGTTCAAATCCAACAAGTCCGAGCGTTAAATCAGTCTCCGAATCCACAAACCCAGTAATAAAACAAGCAGTCTCGGACCATGTTGAAAGAGCATTGAGAACAGCAGAGCAAACCCAAGTCACAAGCCCGCCAGAATCGCTCCAAGGAGCACCACCAGACCATATCCGCAGTGTTTCAGAGCAATACAAGCAGGAAATAAATCAAGATAACAGGTTAGCAAAATCCCATCATGAATTTGAAGTAGCACAAGGGGCATCTGACATAGCAAGAGATAGTTTGGTAAAGCATTTATCAAAGGCAACCGGAGAGGATATATCGTCCAAAGATATCCCTGCATTGCAATCATCCAAGCCTGAATTATTTGATAATCCAAAGGTAAAAGGAGCAATGGAAGTCTACGAAAAGGCAGAATCCAAAGCAGAGCAATCCAGAGCAGAGTTCGCCCAATCATTTGACAATTTCAGAGCACAGCATGCCAGAGAGCCAACAGGACATGAAATATCCCAGCATGAAACAGAGCGTTACCTGAGCAAGGATTGGGATTCCGCACGATTGGCGATTGAAAGCAAACTAGCAGAGTATCATCGAATGCCTGACAAATCAACTGATGAAGCAGTGAGATTAGAAAGGGCAGTGTTGGAGGATGTTGGGAAATTAGGAGATAAGACGATTAAACCAGAACTGCTGGATGGTGAAGAACTTAGAGGTATTTTGAGAAAAACCGCAGAAAGAAAACAATTTACAGAGAATGAAAAGGAATTTCTGGTTAAGAATGAGGAAGAATTACAGCGACTCGCTTTGTTTTCTAAACGATTTGGTTTGAGCGTCCACGGTAACGACTTAGAAGCTCGTCGGGCTCTGGCACTAGCTGAACAATATATAACTAAGACAAAAAGATAACAATGTCTATCTCAAGGGCATAAACGACCATAACCTTTATCTAAAGTATTGCTTCGGAAACCACTTATAAAAGCATAAGGCATCGTTTCGCTAAAAATAGGGGATTCTCCTTTTTCAGTTGAGGTAGGCACAGTAAATGCATAGATAGTTACACCGGAAGTTTCGTATTTTCGAACTAATCTGATACTAATTGGCACTTTTTCAGGAGTATGTTTGTAGTCTTCAAATAATATCCCAAGTTCTATTTTTTCGGTTGGTTGTACGGTCTCTTTTCTATATCCAAAACTAATTACCATAAACTTTTTTGCAATGTCTGACATAGCAAAATAATGCCCTTCTAAAGTTCTTATAAAAAGGCACTCAATTCCAGTCATTAAACATGCTTCCTCTCTTTGACCAGCTCGTGTCGTTTCCTCATCCCATCTTCTAATCTCTTCAACAGTAACTCCAGTGCATTTTGGTTCCTGTTTTGCTTCCTCCTCGGGTTTCGCGTCTTGCTCTGGTTTAGCAGTTGGCTGTGTCTGTGCAGGTAATACTGGTACAGTAACTGCTGGTCTCTCCTGCGCATGTGCATCCTCAATCAAAGGAGCAGAGCATCTAATGAATGCAACAGCACTGACTGCAAGTAATGCCTTACTCCTTAATCGCATAGTTATAATTAGTGTAATATACTATTATATACCTTACGGCGGACCAGAGAGCGGTTCAAAGAACAAATCCTATAAATAAAATATTCAACTCCCCCCGAAAATAATCTTGCATTTTTCTATCTGTGGGCACCCTGCTTTTTTGTAATAATACCCAAACGCATCTGCCATTCCATAAGACCAAACGAAACTGCATATCTCCATTCCATTTATATCAAAATGTGTTTCTTTGCCAACCTCTGCTTTTTCTCCACCAATAACCTTGTAATCTATTGTACTTTTATCTTTAACTCTGCACGATTCCATCCGCTGAAAACAATCCAGACAACCATACTCAAGTTTGTATGAAGTATATTCAAAATATGCCGAAAGAGGGATTTTGTTGGAAAAAATCATATATAAATCAGACAATAGGAAAATCAGGAGTGAACCCAGAACGATTCCTAGGAAAATTATAAGAATGAGCAATAATTTACTTTTCATCGTGTTCGCCCTCTTTTTCGGGTTCTATTCTCTCTATGATCTCATCTAGTTCTTGTCAATACTGCGAAATACCATCTCTTCGCATCTTTCCAGTTCTTTTTGATTGCTTAGGTTAAGTTCTTCGCACAAATCAACCGAGCACTGTTTTGTATCGTTTTTGCATGTGGTCTTGGCAGTCCTTTGTTTGCAAAGATCTAAACTGGAAATATCTGAGAATCCCAAATCAAGGCATCGTCGTACTTTGCAGTCTGACTGATTTGCATCACAACTATTTTTTATTATAATTAATTTACAATCGTCCTGTCTATTCTTCTCTTCCAGAAGGGGACAGACTTCGGGATCTGTCAGGTTTTCTTTTTTTAGATAAACTGTGACTAAGCACAGTTCCTGTTGTTTCATATCGTTTAGCTGCGTGCACAATTTTACGTTATAATCTGATGCCTCTGCTATGCACGCACCATAATCTTCTTCATAACCACCGTATTTTATGTAAATTGAGCAGTAATTTGGCGTAAAATCCCCCGGGGCATAATGGCATGTGCCTTTTGTTGGTTCAGAAGAAAGGATTGGTTTACATTCATCTGGTCTATTTTCTATTCTTGCTAATTGGTTGTAGCACCTATTGGAAAATCCCAATGCCTTACCACAAATGGTTTTATTTTTGGTTTCTATGGCTTTTTTGAAAATTTCTTCCATATTATCGTAGTTATCAGTTGTACTGTTTTTTATGCAACCTGCTAGAAAAACCAGGAAGGCTACGATCAAAATACTAATGAACTTTGCCATCTTTTTCTTCCTCCGGTTCTATTATTTTTTTAACATCCACTAATTTTTGATACACCCCTTGTTCTGTTAGCAGCGATTCATACGTAAATATTCCGTAACCATTTGCACGTCCATCTTTAGCAGCTTTAACATCTTTGCTTAAACCTTCAATCAAATCTTGGCCTGTCCCCCAGCCTTTTAATAACGGCACGATATCCCTGAGAGGGTATGAATAATAAATGTCATTTACCCACATTGCGATCCAATCAGAATCATCAACTGTAAGCCCCACATATGTCATTGGCATTATCATATCCATATATTGTAAAATCCCATTCTGGCCTACCTCTATTCTTTTGCTTTCTGAAGGAAATACGTCGGCAGAAAGAGTTCTGGCTCTTTTTTCTGCTTCTATTACAAAGTTTTGGATTGCTACTGGATTTACTTTTACAGTATAATACGCGGGGATATCGCCATCAGTCGCTCCAGGGTATCGGATGTAATCTAAATTTATGCCTGCCAGTGGATAATACTTTACTCTGATCTCGTCAATGAGATCTAACAGATATGAGACAACTTTCTCATTCTCCGGATCTGCAAAAACCTCGCTAAACATAGGTTCCCCACCACATCCAAAAGCCTCATTTCTCGCAGAAACCCCCGCAATCTTTGCGGCTATCCTGTCAGCAAACACAGGAAACCATGCATGAAACGTCATTCCCTTTCCGTTACATGCTTTCATCAGCTCTTTTATAGGGTCTATTCCGCTTTCAAATGCTTTTCTGAAACTTTCGCTTACATTCTGAGGGTATTTTTCACTGTCATAAAGCAGTTCCCCGTAGTCTCCGCAACCCTTCCCTTCATGGTCTACTTTGAAAGCAACAAAAACATCTGTTATCTCGCTTTCCTTAAGGTCTTCGCAGACGCTTTCAAGGCTTCCGCCGTCAACTCTTGTTCCGAGGTCCCCGTTTGCGAAAGCACCGTCTCTGAACAACTGCTTTTCGCATGGTCTTATGAAAACTGCGCGAATGTTGTCTCCTCCACAAGGTTCTTCGTACTCGCATTCGTATTCCACAGTAAATTTCTCTGAGCCGCCTTTGTCTTTAGCTTTGATGACCTCTTCCTCCATTTCAAATTTGTCGTCTCCATCAAATGTGACAGTTACATCCCCGCGAATGTCAAGAAGTTTCATCCAGTAATGATAAGTATCCGGAGGAAACCATTTCTCGCTCAGCGTAATCTCTCTTCCGGTAGAATGTTTTGTTGCTATAAATTCCCCATTATCCCAGATACACACCGAAACATAATCCTCTTCTTTAGCAGTAATCGCTTTTGATGGCATGTTGTCTTCCATTTCTGTCCTTTTGCAGAAGTATTTGCCTGTTCTGGCCGCTTCTTCGTCTGCCAATGGGATAAAATCTTTTATTTCTCTTCTTATTGCGTTTCCAACGGGTTTTACAATGGATTCAATTAACCTTGCCCCTCTTGCGAAAATTTCAGGCTTATAGTGATTGACTGCCCACGCACCTGCGGCAATAGTCGCACCTACAATCAGAGCATCTTTTGCTTTCATGTTCGCATATTCCATCAGACGATTTAAAATGTTTTGCAATCTCATGTGCCTGCTAGCCCACGGCGGACCAGAGAGCGGTTCAAAGAACAAATCTATCTTTTATAATACAGCATTTCAAACTCTTCTCGTGTCAGTCCTGCTTGTTTTATGATTGCCAGTAGTGTTCCTTTTGAAATTTCCCTGTGATTCGGAACAGTTAATCGTCTGTGCGGCTCTTTTTCCTGCCTCAGTATAATATGGCTTCCAGTTTGGTGGTCTGGTAAGTAACCTATCTTTGAAAGAAGTTTGACAAGTTCTGCTCCTGATAAAATTGGCAGCTTAGGCATCAACATCAACTATCTCTTCCTGTATTGATGGGGGCACCGGCTCATTATGCTGTTTCAAGCTGTGCAAATATCCGCTTATTGCATCTTTTATATTCCTTAAAGCTTCGTCTCTTGTTTTCCCCTGTGACACGCAGCCGGGCAAAGTTTGACAAACGGCAACATAGACACCATCTTCATCCTGCTCAAGGACAACTCTTAGTTTCATAGTCTGCACCAACTCAACTTGTGCACGTTAATGCATATATACCTTACGGCGGACCAACGAGCGGTTCAACTTCAATAAATCCGAGCGTTAAACGAATTAAAAAATCGGAAAAGATTAAAAACAAAGCCCGTCTTAATAAATAGGTGTTAAATATGCAAAAATATAGTTTTACAGCAATCATTGAAAAAGACGAGGACGGAATGTATGTCGCAGAAGTTCCGGATTTGAAAGGTTGCTATACCCAGGGAAAAACCCTGCAGGAAGTTCTTGAAAATATTAAGGAAGTAATAAGTCTTTGTCTGCAAGGTCAAAAAGAAGTTAAGCCACATGAGTTTATAGGGGTACAGAAAATAGAGGTTTCTGCATGAAGCTTCCCTTGGTGGATGCAAAAACCCTGATAAAAATACTCGTTCTTAAAGGATATACGATGGTAAGGCAAAGTGGCAGTCATGTTCAATTCAAGAACGAAAAGGGAGTTCTCATAACCGTCCCGGTGCATGCAGGCAGAGAAATCGGCAGAGGCCTTTTAAGAAAAATCATACGTGATATGGAACTAACAAGGGACGAATTTATCGGACTTCTACGGCAGATTTAAGCATCCTATATCCAACCAACAAAGTTTTCAGGATTAAATACCTTGGATTTACAGGTGTTGGTTGGATAGATGTCATGAACGAAGATTCGTTCATGAACATGCTCGTGACCGATGCGTCGGTCGCGACATAGTGAACCGAATAATTTATGAGGTTCACTGTAATTTTTCCTTCCCTGACCATATAGCACTGACTCATTTCACTGCGAATCTGAGGCTATATATAACCTTACGGCGGACCAGAGAGCGGTTCAAAAACAATAAATCCGATAAACCAATATTTAACTCCCCCCAAGAATAATCCTACATTTCTCTATTGGTGGACACCCTGCTTTTTCATAATAGTACTTTACACCATCCCTCATCTCTATATGTGATGAAAATGTGCATATTTTCGTTCCGTTTGAAAAGAAGTGAGTTTCCACACTGTTCCCCCAGTTTCCGCTTATAACTCTATAACTCTCTGCATCAGAATCCACGATTTTACAGATTTCTAAGGCATAGGAACGGTATCGGTCTTCATACGTGAATATGTTGGATACATATTCAACATATGATTCTATCGGAACTTTATTTGTAAAAATTATGTTTATATCTCCTAGCAGGGAGATTGTGGCTGAACCAAGAACAATCACATACACCAATATTAGTGTAAATATGAAAATATCAAATTTTGTAAGTTTCATCTACTCTCCTTCCTTGTTTTTAGGTTCTATTATTTTCACGATGTCCGCCAATCTTTGGTATTTCCACTGCTCGGATAACAACGATTCATAAGTAAATATCCCGTAACCATTCGCTCTGCCTTTCTTTGCTGCTTCAACATCCTGCGTTAAATCATCTATTAATCCATCAGAACGATAATCGTTAATCCCTTCAATCCACCCTCTCAATACTGGTACAATCTGTTTTAAAGGATAAAGAGAATACGCGTCCTGTGTCCAAAACTTGACGTCACTCGGACCATCAAAATCTCCGAAATAAGTGTATGACATCGGCAGAATTATGTCAACATAACCCAAAATTCCATTCTGGCCGGAGTTGATTCTTGTACTTTCCTCAGCAAATACATCTGCAGAAATTCTTCTTGTAACATGATGTTTCACCATTGTTACAAAATCTAAGATTGCTTGTGGAGTTACCTTTACAGTGTAATAAGTTGGTATATCTCCATCACCAGGGTTCGGATATCGAATGTAATCTAAATTTACTCCGGCTATGCCATAATACCTATGCATTATCTCTTCTAAAAGCTCAATTTGATATTTTCTAACCGCTTCATTTTCAGGGTCTGCAAAAACCTCGCTAAACATAGGTTCCCCACCACATCCAAAAGCCTCATTTCTCGCAGAAACCCCCGCAATCTTTGCGGCTATCCTGTCAGCAAACACAGGAAACCATGCATGAAACGTCATTCCCTTTCCGTTACATGCTTTCATCAGCTCTTTTATAGGGTCTATTCCGCTTTCAAATGCTTTTCTGAAACTTTCGCTTACATTCTGAGGGTATTTTTCACTGTCATAAAGCAGTTCCCCGTAGTCTCCGCAACCCTTCCCTTCATGGTCTACTTTGAAAGCAACAAAAACATCTGTTATCTCGCTTTCCTTAAGGTCTTCGCAGACGCTTTCAAGGCTTCCGCCGTCAACTCTTGTTCCGAGGTCCCCGTTTGCGAAAGCACCGTCTCTGAACAACTGCTTTTCGCATGGTCTTATGAAAACTGCGCGAATGTTGTCTCCTCCACAAGGTTCTTCGTACTCGCATTCGTATTCCACAGTAAATTTCTCTGAGCCGCCTTTGTCTTTAGCTTTGATGACCTCTTCCTCCATTTCAAATTTGTCGTCTCCATCAAATGTGACAGTTACATCCCCGCGAATGTCAAGAAGTTTCATCCAGTAATGATAAGTATCCGGAGGAAACCATTTCTCGCTCAGCGTAATCTCTCTTCCGGTAGAATGTTTTGTTGCTATAAATTCCCCATTATCCCAGATACACACCGAAACATAATCCTCTTCTTTAGCAGTAATCGCTTTTGATGGCATGTTGTCTTCCATTTCTGTCCTTTTGCAGAAGTATTTGCCTGTTCTGGCCGCTTCTTCGTCTGCCAATGGGATAAAATCTTTTATTTCTCTTCTTATTGCGTTTCCAACGGGTTTTACAATGGATTCAATTAACCTTGCCCCTCTTGCGAAAATTTCAGGCTTATAGTGATTGACTGCCCACGCACCGGTGACAATGACGGCACCGGCAATTAGAACCTCCTTTGCCTTGGCCATATCCGCACATTCCATCCGATAATTTAAAACGTTTTGTAATTATATAGCAATCCAAGAAAGTTTTGCGACAATCTTTTTGCTTTGAGCAAAAAGATGCATTTTGTCCGATTCGTCGGACAAACATGGACTTTCTTGTCTTACTACCTAGCAAACCGCGACTGCAATTCACGGGCAATGTACCTCATTCGGTTGCATTACTTTCGCGGTTTGCTATAGCTCGTTTGTCAACGGTTTCCCATTTGCGAACCAATCCGCGCGGTTCAAAAACAATCTCAAACACGATGCGTAAAACTCAAAACGCGACACGCGAAATTCGGAATGCGAAACAGGAACCCAACCTTTTAATTCTCTTCCCTCCCCTAATTAATTTCTGATTCTAATGAAGACTCTAGACTCTGGACACAAGACCAATTGTAAAAAGGCAGTCCTTGTGCTAAAGGACGGCACCGTAATCCATGGCAAAGGATTCGGTGCAATCGGAACTGCGATCGGAGAACTGGTTTTCACCACATCAATGCAGGGGTATCAGGAGGCATTAACTGATCCTAGTTATGCGGGCCAAATACTAATGATGACCTATCCGCTAATCGGGAATTACGGAATAAACAAAACCGATTTTGAAAGCGATAAAATCCAGGCAGAAGGATTCATCGTAAGGCAACCAAGCAAGGTTTTTTCGGATAGGGACGCGTCAAAGTCCATCGATGAATTCCTGAAAGAACACAACAAGCCTGGAATCTATGGAATAGACACGCGCGCATTAACAAGAAAGGTAAGAAATTTCGGGGTTATGCCAGCAACTCTTATAACATATGAAGGAGAACTTTCCAAAGCTTCCATCAGTTCCGCAATTGATTATGAATATTCCTCGATCAATTTCGTTGAGAAAGTTTCGGTAAAAAAACCAATGGAATTCGGAAACAAGACTGCAAAACAAACGGTCGTCCTCATTGATCTCGGAGTGAAAATGTCAATAATCCGCGAATTAGTCAAGCGAAATATCCGAGTTGTAGTTTTGCCGCACGATGCGACCGGGGAACAAATCAAGTCATATAAACCAAACGGAATCTTATTGTCCAACGGTCCGGGTGATCCGGCAATCCTTACCGCTCAGCACAAAACAATTCGCGAACTCATCAGCTACCCGATTTTTGGAATCTGCCTTGGCCACCAACTAATCGCCCATGCATTTGGCGGAGATACCTATAAACTAAAGTTCGGCCATCGCGGTTCAAATCACCCGGTCTTAGATAAAATCCGCAACAGGCTCGTAATCACAACCCAAAACCATGGCTATGCGATAAAAAACATGCCAAAGGATTTTGAAATTACGCATATTCACGCAAACGATAATACGGTTGAAGGGATCCGCCACGTATCAAAGCCAATATTCTCAGTCCAATACCATCCAGAGGCATCAGCAGGACCACATGATTCGAAGTTCCTGTTTGACGAGTTTGTGAAATTACTATAACATTGCTCTTTTGGCTTCGTTCAAAAAATCGTCAATCGCATGTATTCTCCTTATTAACTTCTTCACATCTTCAGGGCTTATATTATAATATTCGTGTGATATCAAATTCCTATATCTGACAAGTTTTTCATCTCTTCACAGGTGCCTTCTTTTATGATTTTTGCTTTTTTCAGGATGTCAAACGAGTCATTGTAACTTCCTGGAATCTGCAACCTCAGCAAAGAGATAATCTCTTCAGCAAGGTCTATGGATCGGTTTATTGACTGGAATATGGACATGCAACCTGCATCAAATTTTATCTTGTCATTAAATGCATCTCCGTCTTTGAAGCGTTCTTCTGCCTCAGTGAGATTCTGTTCTATGCCTTTTATTATTGCGGCTATTCGTTCCTTATCCATGTTTTCTCTTCCCCTTTAGTATTGCTTTGTAAATCCTTTCGAGTCCTGGTTTCATATCCAGATATTCGCTTATTGTTTTTGAAATGATGCGAGACACCAGACCTCTGTCTTTTTCATATATTGATTTCCCTTCCTTAAAGACCCGATAGCGCATCTGAATAGGTAGTCTGTAAAAATTCACGAGATCAATACTGGGGCTGGCAGTGCCGAACATTTCTATGATACTGTCCATACCTAGTTTTTCTTTTTCAGGAATTATACATATGTCTATGTCGGATTTTGCATTTGGATGTCCTCTTGCAACAGATCCGAATAAGTAAATCGCCAGCACGCCTTTTCTTTTTTTTGCCTGCCCAGCCAAATTCTTGAGTTCATTTTGCAGCTGCATAGTTTGTTTCCTCCAGCAACCTATTTATATCTTCTTGTCGTTTTCTCCCGTATGGTAAGACACACCTTGGGGAAGAAACTCAAGCTCAAAGACCAGCAAGCACTGGTTCTCGCCGTAGAATCACAGGGATTCTGCGTTTCTTTGTTGGAAAATTCAGGCACTAAAAAACAGGAAGGAAGGAACGTTACAGAGTTTAAGGATTTGGTAGACGAGGCATCAGTCTCATGGGTTGATTTTGTTGCCGTAGACCTTCACAAAGAAGCAGAATCCATTGCCTCAACAATGGGTTTTAGCAAGCAGCTTGTTCGCAGTCTGCTGAACAACAAACGTGGTTCCTATGTAGATAATGATTCAGAGCTCGGAATTCTTATCCCAGCCGTAATCGTGAATCATTTTGATGTAAAAGTAAACCCGCTTCTTATTCTCATAAAAAACAATATCGTCTTCACTTTGCACGGAACCGAAGTCAGGAGATTTTTCCATCTGAGAAGATATGCCGAAACATTCATGAAAAAAATTAAGGTGGATGAACCTGCGGCGGACAAGGTTACGAAAATTCTCATCAGGATTGTAGATGAAAACAACGGACGAAATTTTGACCACTTAAGGGAAATCGAGGAAAATGGGGATCAGTTAAGCCAAATTCTCGCAGATCCAAAAACTCCGAGAGGTGTAATCGGACCAAAAATCCATCAGATGAAGCACGCACTTATAGTCTATTTAGGTTCTCTGTGGAGCACTTTAGATGTTTTGAACTCCCTTCGTTACGGTGATCCGGTACTACTCACAGACGAAGATCGTCTCCTGGACCAGTTGGACGCATTGAGCAGTGAGGTAAATACCCAAATCGGTCTGGCAGAGCATTTGAGCGAGGTTTTGGCGAGCGGTCTGGAAGTTCTGCAAAGCATATACAATAATCAATTACAGGTTTTGAACAATCGGCTTACAATGGTCGTAACCTATCTGACAATAATAGGTACGGCGGTTCTTGTTCCAAATACAATCGCTACGATTATGGGCAGTTCTGCATTTGCACTTGGGCCCCAGGATGCCGGGTGGTATCTTGCTCTATTGACGGTTTCAACGGTTATTGCAATAGCAGTGTCTTATATCTGGGTAAAAAAATTAGGTTGGGTTCCGTCAAAGCCGGATGAAGGATAAACCCTGCAATCTCTTTAGAAATGCCTCTTCGCACTATCTTTCAATGCGGCTATCCCGACTAATTCCTTTCCGCTCAGATATTCAATAAGCGCTTTTCCTGACAGCGAGATGTAACTGAATTTCGTTTTATCAATCCCGAATTTTTCTATTGCTGTTATCGTGTGTCCGCCTCCAACTATGGAGAAGTTCGTGCAGTCCGCGATTGTGTTTAGAATTTTCTTTGTTCCGGTAGCGAATTCATCTATTTCATAAACTCCTAGCGGTCCGTTTATCATTATTGTTTTGGCTTCGGATAAGATTTTCCTGTATCTTTCCGTTGTTTTCGGTCCGATATCGAATATTTCCCCGTTTGCAATGCACTCCGAATCGGAAATGTCGCAATCAACCCGTTTTCCATCAATATTTATCCCGCAATCGGACGGAATAACGATTTTGTCTCCGTATTTTTCAAGTATGACTTTCACTTCCCCTAATTTTTCAAGCAAACCTTTTGATGCAAGGAACGCCTCTGATTTCCCAACATTTGCTCCGCTTGCCTTCAGGAACAATATGCCAAGCACTCCGCCAACAAGGGCGTTTTTTATCTTTCCGGCTTCCATCCATTTTTTCATTATTTCCATGGAATCTTCTGGCTTTGAGCCTCCGAAAACGAACGTGATGTCTGTGCTGTCCATGATTTTATCAAGCGCATCGACTTCTTCCTTTAGTACTCGGCCAGCCGCGCTTGGAACAGTTTTTGTGAATCCGACAACCGAGGCATG
This sequence comes from Microcaldota archaeon, assembly GCA_038046805.1. GTDB lineage: Archaea > Micrarchaeota > Micrarchaeia > Anstonellales > Bilamarchaeaceae > UBA10214. The sequence goes on along the minus strand of JBBSVO010000004.1, from coordinate 148,166 downwards.
CCCGCGGTGCGCAACTGAAAGCGCGTCAAGGAAGAAATAATCCGCAAGCGGTGCAATTTCCCGGACAATCGCGGACTCTTCCGCATTGCCTTTAGTCTCATCATCAAGGAAGCGGACATTTTCAAGCAAAACGACTTCCCCGTCCGTCATGTTTTGTATTGCCGCCTTTGCGCGCGGTCCTATAATTTCGTCAATGAATGTTATTGGGTGCTTCACAACTTGTGAAAGAACTTCTGCGTGCCCTTTCAAATCCAAAAAGTCAGGGTCTCCTTTTCGTCCCTGATGCGCAATGACGACCACACGGGCGCCTTTTTGGCTAAGCTCTCGTATGGTTCGTGCATGCGATAAAATCCGTGGGTTAAGGACTATTTTTCCACCCTCTTTCTCAACAGGAGAATTGATATCAACGCGAATAACTATTCTCTTTCCCCTAACATCCAAGTCGTCTATGGTTTTCATAATTTTCACCAACGATAAATAAACGTTTCATCATCATTTTAAAGGAGTTCCTGCGTTCCCGGAATTCTGAGGGTCGTGGCGGTACATCGGCCAGGGGGAATTCATTAGGGGCGAGGAACCTTCAATGGCATATATCTCTGAAGTGTTTGTGATGTATATTGTGCCATTTTTTGAGATATATGCCGGGCAGTAATTGCCACTATTTATATTCGTAGTTAGTATATCACTTCCATCTGATCGTATCGCTCGCAATTCCGCTGGATAGCCCACGTTGATAAAATATATTACGTCATTGGATGCGATTGTAGGTTGTGTAATAAACGCCGAGGTTTGCTTTTTCCATCTCAAATCTCCTTGCTGGGTTATGGAAAATAACCAGTTATTAACTCCAAAATATATATTCCCGGCTGAATCAAACGAAGGAGGGGTAGTTATCTCTGAACCTGCTCCATCAATCGCCGTGGTTGTATCAAATTTTAATTGCGCCGCCCCACTCTCGCGATTCAACGCATAAAGACCTTCGGTCGTTCCGACATAAATATTATCATTGGCAATCGCAAATTCACTTATTGCATCGGTAATTGAACTCGGTAATTGCCAAGACTGATAAGTAGAATCCGGCAGAAATTTAAAAATGAGGCCTGGCGAGTCCTGCCCAAGGTATAGATTTCCATCAAGGTCAACAGTAGGTTGAATGAAGCTTGTGTTTAAATAAACAGACCAGAGTATATTTCCTGTTGGACTTATTGCATAGATATCAAACCCACTTACCACGTAAATCGTTTCATTAGCTCCAATTGCTAATCCATCTATAGAAAGACCTGTAGTCCCCAAATCCCAATTGATTGTTCCGTTATTGGCTATAGAATACAAAGTTGAAAAATAGATAACATAGATAGTGTTGCTTGTTTGCGATATGATGGGTTGAATCCCGGGAAGAGTGCCAAAATTTACAAAATCTATTCCCTTAATAGACCATCTTTCACTCAGATTGGACGTTAATGCGATTAGACTATCTTCTTCCGTCAGTATATTTCCGGTCTGTACATATAGATTGCCATCTGTATCTATTGCTGGGCATGACCAGATACTGCTGGAATATTTTGCAATTACTTTTATCCCATCACAGGCTTCTATAACTGTGTTTTCACAGTTTATTTTATTCTGTGATATACTATCCGATTTACACACAACTTCAAACCCATTCGTTCCAGTAGTCTTGGAAGTATAACCACCAGTGCAATCTTTCTTTACTTTGAAATTTACCGTGTACTCTACGCCTTCCTCTACAGTAAGCATGAATTTTGGCTCGCCCCCTTCACCGTAGGACCCTGCATAATTTACCTTTAATTCATAGGTCGGATTTATGTTCCCGCACGCGCTTGCCACAAACGAGAATGTGGTTTCAGGTATCCCAGGATAAAAAAGTGGGGTTTCCGACTTAATCGTTGGAAGCTTGCCATCAACATGCTTTAGTTCCACTTCAGAATAAAACATGCCAAAAAACTGCTCTTCAGGTGATTCATATACGACTTTGCCGCTTATGCCAGCCACTGGTACTGTCCAGTTATTCTTGCTCTGAACAGGAAGAACTAGCAAAATAGGGTTTTGGATTATTGGATCCACTTCAAAATAATTGGCCGCCTTAAGCTTCCATACCTCAAACTTATCAGAATTTTCGTAGCACAGGCCTTTGTAATAGCCTGCCCAGTCCAGCTGTTCAGACATAGCACATATGTCCATGATGAAAAGACCAGAGTTTGCCTTTGAAAAAAGTGTAGAGATAGCTTTTCCAAGCTTAATCAAGCCAAAATAAATTGGAATTTCAGCAGTGGCTCTTGCAGTGGTATCTCCTATGATATGCTGAAGGATATATCGGATTTTATCGTTTAGTTCGGAGAGAACTACTTCAGCTTTATTTTCGAAGTTTTCTGTTAATGGATTTTCTGTTCCTTTGTCTTTTTTCCATTCCTCATGCCAGTCATCCAGCTTTGCCATTCCTTCGTCTGTTGAAAGATCAACTGTGGAGAAAAATCCTGCCGGCAACTGGCAGACTCCACCTTGTTTATGCATGACAACATTGCTCACCTTTTTTATAGATGAAGAATCTGTTTTCTCATCCGATGGTTTCCCCAAGCCGGCAATTCTTGGAATGTATGTTCCGCTAGAATCCAGAACGATGTAAAATCCACCATCTCCTTTTATTGAAAGTATTACGTTCATTCCTGCAATCGGATTTCCGCTTTCACGGTCAAAAAGGTTTATTTCATAGGTTTTTCCATTTGCCTCAAAAACAGCCTTTCCGTTTTCATCTGTTTTGCCGGTTTTTGATATCGTCTGGTTTGCCTGAGAACTTTGGCCAGTCTCATCGGATTCTTCCTGAGATGAAGAGCAACGGAAGTGAGCAGCTCCAACAGCCGTGAAGAACATTGTTGCAGCTACAACCGTTGCTACAGTGTCTTTGATTTTTCTAAAAGACCTTCCAAGGATTCCTTCGCTCAGTGGCTCGGCAGAATTTGAGTAGTGCCGAACTAGTTTGTAGTCTTCGTTTTCCTGCCTGATATGGAAAAACTTCACGTTTTACACCAACAATTAGCCATATTTGTAGCATTTTGAATGGTTCAAAATATAACTAATATCGTTATTCTCGTTGTATGGAGATTGATAAACCGCTTCGTAACCAATCCCAACTGCAGTTCGCAAAACAATTCTATATCTATTGAGCGTTCGATTTATATCAGACATTTCAACAACGACAGCTTTAGTTCTATCGTCAAAAGTATCATATCTAAAGTCGTTTATTTTAAACATTTCGTTGAATAGCACTTCGGTTTCTTTATCTCTCTTAGCCCCCTGTGCTATACTTTCGACCAAACCAGCACCCCAATCTTCGGGAGGCGAATGTACAAAAATAAAATATTCGATATCTCTCTCACCAGTATTTGATTTATAGAAAACATCACTCATGTCATAACTCTCCACGGTTCTATTCCTCTCTGCAAGCACTACGATAGAAGTAATGTTATACTCTGCAAGCACCCACCCCTTAGGAAACCCAACATAGCAAATCTCCTGTGGCTTGTTCGTCGCATTGAGCATCCACGCATAGGTGGCGGTGATTGAGCCATCTGAATTCGTGGTTATATTGTAATAGTAATACGTCGGGGGATTGTGAACTCCAAATATCATATAATACGGCATTACCATGACAAATACAAAGATGGTTGATGCGAGCGCCCTTGTTAAAATGGTTGTGGCTATAAGTATTGCCGCGGTTTTCTTATAGGAAATTCCGTTGAGAACCTTGAACATAACCAATATCATATATAACGAAGTAAGCGTTCCAAACAAAATGAGCAACGAGGCTAGGACAGCAAAGACTGAAGCAGGAGAGTTGCTCTTTGCATTTTCATAGACTATAAACAGGATTAAGGCTAATGAGGCAACCAGTGCGGCCATACCATAAAAATACAAAATCTGTGAGAAGTTTATCTTTATTTTGAGGGCCTTGCTTATGGTGAGTAGATAAATTGCAGCAGAAATGAAGAGTACTCCTGCTGTGGCTGATCCAGTGGGTGCAATATTAGATATGAAATATTCATAATTTTCGCTCAGGACCTGGATAATATCCGCTTTTGATATGCCCAGGTTAATGAACCTGAGAAACTGCGAAAGAAGAAATGTGCTGATTAAGAATAGGGTTATGGCTCTTGGATAGTTTGCTTCTTTCTTTCTCTCCTCGAAGAAGCTTACGACTTTTTTATGGAATGTACTAATTTCTTTTGGTTTCATACTTTCCAAAAATCCAAGAGACATTCAAAACACCTTGCTGATATAATTATAGCAAACCACGAAAACACTGCAATGGTATATATTATCAGTATCCGTTGCCAAACCTTCATGTTTGCTATGTATTGAGACAAGAAGGTTTCGCAAAACTTTCTTGGATCACTATCTTTCTATGTCTCGCAAATTTAAATTACTACGTTATTTCACCGAAAACCTTAGCAGCCTTCCAGAAAACTTGAATTCTCCGACCCACAAATAATTTCCGTCAAATGCAATTGCCGCAGGCCAGAATAATTTGTTTTTTCCAATCTCCGGGTGGTTGAGTTTATTCTGGTCCGTGTTTGTGTTTCCCAGTATTGTATCCGCCGACTTTCCATCAAGTGCATCCTCAACATTTTTCCAGATATGGACGCGGTTGAATACGGTATCTGCAACGAAAAGGCTGTTCTCATGCAGCAAAGCTCCTTCCGGAAGGTTGAAAATTCCCGCACCTCCGATAATAGATGGTTTCGCGTTTCCAGTTCCCAGTTCCGAAATTTTGTAAATCTCCAATGTAGGCCCGTATGTTTTGACTACTGCAAGATACTTGCCGTTGCTTGAAAGCCTGAATGGCCGGTCTGTTGAAATAGTTGCAACAGGTTCAGCGTTTTCTGTCGGAATTCCTTTCCATACATATATCTTGTTTGCTTTGTTATCCGCAACATAGAAATATTTTTCATCAATCGCTATTCCGCGTATTTCTTTGAATTCCACGCTTCCGATTTTTTCATTTATTGTTGTATCTGGTTTTTCACCGTTCAGCGGAATTTTATTCCATATATAAATTCCCCGTTTTCCGCCAATAGCGAGTACTCCGTTGAATAGTGCGCCGCCCCATGGCCCGCCAACATTTGAATGCACGAAATCCGGTTTTGCCCCGCTTTCATCAGGAATATTTTTCCAGACGTACATCTTGCGGTCAAAATCTGAGACTACAACAAGGCTTTTCCCGTCGGTAAGTGGAACAGGATTTGTCATAAAATAATTTTCAGCGAGTGGGTCAGAATCCATGTTCTTGCTCCCAATAACAAAGTCCGGCTTTTGCTCCGCGGATTTCGGAACCGAGCCATACCCCCATATCATGTTTCCGTTTGTTGATGCGATGTAAAGCGTTCCATTTGCTTCGATGATGCCCGACCCGCTGTTTGATTTGAACGGGTAACCTATTGTCAGGTCTGGCTTGTCGTTTTCATTTTCCGGAAATCCGTTCCAAACGTATATTGATTCTCCTATTGCCATGAGTTTTCCATCTTCCAAAAATTCCGCTGCCCAAAGCTCCTCCCCAATCATTCCATGTCCTGACCCGGCATTTTTCATAGCAAAATCATACGGCTGGTCATCCTTAGTCGGGAATGTTTTCCAGAAAAATGTGCCTTGCCCTCCGCCATCGCTTCCTGTGAATAATTTCGCGTTGTGGTCTCCTATTATAAGGTGCTTTCCATCACTTCCAATGCTTCTCGGGGTTCCGAATTTCCCATTTGCAGTGAGCCGTATATCCGCGGCCTGGTTGTCTTTTGTCGGAAAACTGTTCCATATAAGGACAGAACCGGTAGCGGTACTTGTCACTATGAGTTTCTTGCCGTCTGTCCATACTGCCCAGGGCCAGCCGAGGTTGCGTTTAGAGTTTTGAGTCTCGAGTCCTGGGCCTTGGGTTCCTTGTTCCGATCGAATGTCCTGTATCACTAAGTCCGCAGTTTGCCCGTTCTTTGTCGGGAATTTGTTCCAAATAAGGATACGGTCATTATATGTATCTGCAACGATTACTTTTCCGTCCGGTGATACTGCAACAGCAACAGGCCAGTTAAATTCATTCAGCCCGTTTCCGGGATTATTTGTGTAGAAATTTTTTTGTCCGAGCACCAGGTTCGGCTCTTCGTTTCCTTTCGGCAATTTGTTCCAAATCAAAACTCTATTGTTATTCCGGTCCGCGAGCAGAAGATGCGTTCCATCGCTTGCAATCGTTCCGGGATGATTAAATAAAAGTGGGCCGCCCGAATTGTTGAAATCAATTCCTGAAAGCATAATATCTGCGCTTTGCCCGCTTGAGAACCAGCCAGATGGTTTTTTGTCAGTATCCGCGATTTTATAAGTTGAATTTGTTTTTGTTATCTGGATTTCCGCGTTCTTCATTTGTGGCGGAGAGTTAAACTGCTGCATTCCCTGTTGGGGTTGTTGTGGTTGAATTGATTGTTGATTCACAGTTTTCGGAATTGTTTCATTCCCGTTTTTTATACCCAAACAATCCGGATTATAGCACGGGCTTTGCTCTTTGACCTGTTTTTCAAAATCATCGCAGATGTTGTCGCAGCCTATCGGAAGTTTCGCGTTCTGAGTTTCGGGTCCGGAGTTTGGTGTCTTGGATTGAGAGTCTTGCGTCTTGAGTCCTGTGTCTTGGATTTTGGGTTCTGGCTGCTGACTGCCATCTGCTGGGATCTGGAATCCGGTTTCCTGCCCTGGGTTCTGGGGCATACAACAGAATGTAGACTTATTCATCCAATCAAAAATCTGGAGAGATCTTTCAATGTCCTTGGCAAAACTCTGCTTGGTCTGCTGGGAAATGCAGCCTGAGATAAAAAGAATTGCGATTAATATTATCGCAAATGTCTCTGTTTTCATAAAAAGTAGTCTTCGTTATACTTTTTATCTACTCGGTTTTATACTTTTGTCTAATGCATCATCTCTTCTCTAAAATTATTTCGTTCCCGACCTTTGCATTGAACTTATTTATGAAAAATCCCTGGTTCACTGCTACCTCAACACGGCCGAAATCGTCATCCACCAGCAATGCTTCTCCGACCTTCACGTCGCCGTAGGTTCTCTTATAAGGCAAATCAAAATTTTTTCCGTTTAGTGAGGCCCTTATCAAATCGCCAGGCTCAAACAATTCGTGCATAACTCCCTGCATTATATTTAGGAAAGGGCTGCCGAAATTGTTTACATCTATTATACGGGCAATGATTTTATTGTCATCAACTTTTGCTTCATCATACGGTGCTTTAACCAATTCACCTTCTTTTAACTCCGGCCCAAAATCTTCGAGCTTTACGCCATTGCATATATGAGCCGCTGCTGGGATAAATACATCCCTCCCATGAAAAACCGGTGAAACAGGTTTTCTATAATATTTTTCATTTTTCAATTGAAACGCTCTTTTGAATCCGCCCAAAAACCTGGTGGCTGGCAATAGGACACCATTATCCGGTCCGATTAATTTGTCTCCTCTCCCTGTTTCAATGATTACCCCTCTTCTTTCGGTTCCAACACCTGGATCAACAACCATTACATGGCATCCAACTGGCAAATAAGCCGTTGCTTCCAGAACACGTGCTCCCTGGGATATTCCAAAAAAGGGGATTCCGTGGCTCATATTGAAAATTTTTGCATCCGGGCATATTCCTAACGCGACCGATTCCATTACCGCGATTCCTTTATTGCCTACTCCAAAATCAGATGATAATGAAATGACTTTAGTCATGCGATTAAACCTCGCTTGTTTCCGCGGTTTTGGTTGTCTCTGCGCTTTTGGTTTTCTCCTGCTCGGATTTCTTTACATCGGTGCTTTTTCCCTTCCCCCAATTTGCCTTCGTAGGGCATTTCGGGTCTATGCACATCTGGAACGCGCTTCGTCCTTTTGACATTTTTACGATTACAACTGGTTTCCCGCAGGTTGCACATGGCTTTCCCGTCGGCATAACCCATGCACCGCCCGGAAGCGGGTATGCATTTCTGCAATTCGGGTATCCGCCACAGCCAATGAATTGTTTCCCTAATCTCATTTTTATTATTCTCAATTGTGCGCCGCATTTGTCGCAAACACCTACCTGGCTCTGCGCCTTTTCGCTTGCTTCTAATGCTCCGAGCAATTCATTGCCAATCTTCGCCTCGCTTTTTTTGAATTTGTCGAGTATCTGAATAAGAATTTCCTTCCCTTCGGTTATTACCTCTTCCTTGCCCATCTTTCCATTCTGGATTTCTTCCATGTCATCCTCAAGCTTTCGCGTCAGGTTTTCATCAAGAATCTCCGGTGCGTATTTTCCAAGAACATCAATAACCTTTAACCCCAAATCGCTGACCTGAATCGATTTTCCGGTCATGTATCCGCGCTTGTGCAGAGTCTCAACAATCGTTGCACGAGTAGCCTTTGTCCCGAGATGGTGGTCTTCCAATTCCGAGATTATTGATGCGTCCGTGTAACGCCTCGGAGGCTTTGTCTCTTTTTTTGTTTTCTTTTTCTTTTCGAATTCAACCTTTTCTGATTCTGAAAACGGAGGCAACTCTTTATCCTCAGTTTTGTAATACTGGCCGTAGAAATCAATCCAACCTTTTTTAGTGGTAACAACTCCGCCCGCTGAATATTTCTGCCCGTTCGAATCTGCAACAACTGCGGTTCTTTCCTTTTTGGCTTCAGGTGCGAATGTCGCGAGGAATCTCCGGACAATAAGATCGTATAATTTTCTTTCCTGTTCCTCCAGTTTGCCAGACGGTTGTAATCCTGTCGGGTGAATTGCAGGATGTGCCGGGTCTTCCTTCTTTCCTTCTAATGGTTTGAACCATTTATTATCCAAAAGTGCGTTTGCCTCTTTCACATACGCGGGATTTTCGGTTAATTTTTTTATTATTCCGCTTAAGTTTAGTTTTGCCGGTAATTTTTGTGATGAGGTTCTTGGATAAGAGATAAGGGAGCCTTCGTAAAGCGTCTGCGCTAGCTCCAGGGTGCGTGCGGGTGCAACTCCAAACACGCGGTATGCCTCCACCTGTAGCGAAGTTAAATCAAATGGCGGATTTGGCTGGACTATCTGCTCTCTTTTCTCAACGCTTTCAATTTTCCCATCCTTTTTAGTCTCCCCGAGCGCTTTGTGCGCCTCTTCTTCATTTTCAAACCGCCCGCCAGAATGCATGAACTCCACGCCTTTTATGTGTGCGGAAACCTCCCAATAAGGGGTAGGAACAAACGCGCGGATTTTCAATTCCAATTGCGCAAGAATGCCAAGTGCTGGCCCCTGCACTCGTCCAATGCTCATTATCTTGAATCTGTTAGCTGCCTTAAGCGCAGACATGAGTGCGCGGCTAAGGTTGATACCGTAATACCAGTCAAGAATATGTCTTGCCTCTCCTGCAAATGCATTATTGTAATCTAATTCACCACGTTCCAGATATGCCTCAACAAGGTCTCCCTGTGTTAATGCTGAGAATTTCATTCTCGCGCCGGTCTTTTTCCCGTACGCAAAGCGAAATACGTTATATCCAATTAGTGACCCTTCAATATCATAATCGCAGGCAACAGTCAGTTTATCTGCCTTTTTGGAGAGGCTTTCAAGTAACTTTACATAACCCTTGGTATATGCCGCGCCTTTTTCCACTTCAAATGATGGCACCCATTCTATGTCAAATGCTGGATAAGTATTGGTTTTTTCCTTTTCAACAAGCGTGTAAACATGGCCAACTGCCGGAGCCACTGCTATCTCTGTTCCATCCTCGGTTGCCGTGCCTTCGTAATATGCAATCCCGCCAAGCGCCTTTCTTTTCGCGTTGCTGCACAGGGCAAAGGCAATTTTTTCAGCGACTTTTGGTTTTTCTGCTACAATCAATTCCAAGTGCTCACCTATATCTGGATACAACTAACCGCTGGTATGTTCTTGCTTTTAGATGTCGCGTATTAAAAACCTTAGTGGAGATTTTTATTTGAATTTTATGTTGAAATTTTAGGGTGAATGTATATGGACAGTGGAAAAAATTACGAAGTAAAGGATATCTCTCTGGCATCCCAGGGTTTACTTAACATAGAGCTTGCGGAAATGCGCATGGGTGCTCTTCTCAAAGTGCGTGAAAGATTCGTTCGCGAGAAGCCATTTAATGGACTAACTATAGGGCTTGCGCTTCACGTTACAAAGGAAACCGCAGTGCTTGTCAGGACTCTTGTCGCTGGTGGGGCAAAAATATCAATCACTGGCTGTAATCCGCTTTCAACGCAGGATGATGTTGCTGCAGCGCTTGCAAAAGAGGGCGAAACGGGCGGTTCAATTTCAGTATATGCGTACAAAGGCGAAACCAGAGAAGATTATTACAGATATCTTAACAAGGTCATTGCCGCAAAACCGCACATAACGATTGACGATGGATGCGATTTGGTTACAGAAATCCATACAAAGCATCCGGAACTCATTAAAGAAATTCTCGGAGGTTGCGAGGAAACAACAACAGGGATAATCCGTCTGCATGCAATGGAACGCGATGGCGCTCTTAAATGCCCCATGATTGCAGTCAATGACAACAAGACAAAGCATCTTCTTGATAATTATTACGGTACCGGGCAATCCACGATTGACGGGATTCTGCGGGCAACAAACATTTTATTCGCAGGAAAAAGCGTTGTGGTATGTGGCTATGGTGACTGCGGAAAAGGAGTCGCAATGCGCGCAAAGGGGATGGGCGCGAATGTGATTATAACCGAAGTTGAACCGTTCCGTGCGCTTCAGGCAACGCTTGATGGATACAGAATAATGCCGCTTGAAGACGCAAGCAGGATTGGGGATATTTTCATAACTGTTACCGGGGACAAGAACGTAATTGACGCACAACACATTCGTCTCATGAAAGATGGCACCGTACTTGCCAATTCCGGGCATTTTGATGCGGAAATAAACATGAAATTCCTTGAATCCGAATCAAAGGGGAAAAAGAGAAAAATGCGGCCATCCCTTGACGAATACGTTGTCGGAGGCAAGCGCATCTACTTGTGTGGGGAAGGGCGACTGGTCAATCTTGCCGCGGCAGAAGGCCATCCCAGTGAAGTCATGAGCACTTCGTTCTGCGGTCAGGCTTTGGCATGCGAATTCCTGGTTAAAAACAAGGGCAAGCTTAGCGCAGGTGTCATCCGACTTCCTGAAGAAGTTGATAATGATATCGCCCGCCTTCAACTCGCCGCGATGGGCATAAAATGCGACACGCTCACGCAAGAGCAGAAGAAATATTTGGGAAGCTGGGAAGAAGGGACATAAATTATTGGCAATGGGCCCTGAGCAATGAGCTGTGAGCAATGGGCCGTGGCGATTCAAGATTATTTTGACAGATGGAGATTTCCACTTGGAAATCTACGGATTTATAAACCCTTTCTCTATCATTAATCTCGATGACAGATTCAAACTACGATAAATTGCTGGATAGTCTTTATTCAAAACTTCCAGCCAAGGCAGCAGGCACTGGCGAGCGTTTTGAATATCCGAAATTTGAATGCTTTACAGAAGGAACTAAAACATTCATAAAGAATTTTGATGCAGTTGTATCCAAATTAAGGCGAGACAAATCAATGCTTATAAAATTTCTTTCAAAGGAGCTTGCAGTTCCTATTGTGCAGGATGCAGACAGGGTTGTTCTTCAGAGAAGACTTGTTCCAGAATCTCTTAATTCAAAACTAGATGATTTCACTACCAAATACGTGATTTGCAAGGAATGTAAGAAACCCGATACAAATATAATAGATGGCGGTCATGGTTTCAAGCAGGTCGTATGCGAGGCATGCGGCGCAAGGTCGTCTGTCAAATAAAAGGTAATTTTATGCCAGGATATCAACATAGCAGGCCGTACAAGCCACATGGCCCGGCTCCGATTCCTCCAGAGCAGCAGCGAGTTAGACTGCCCAGAGGGAGAGAAGTTCTTGGGTTAGTGCTCGGTCTCATGGGCGGAAGCAGGATGCGTGTGCAGTGTAAGGATGGAAAGGAGAGAATGTGCCGCATTCCCGGAAGAATGAAAAACACAGTCTGGGTAAGAGAAGGAGATATCATAATCGTCGAGCCATATGAAATCGAAGGCGACAAGAAAGGAGATGTTATTTGGAGATATAATCCGTACCAGGCAAGATGGTTGAAAGAGAATGGGCATATCTGATTACCGGCTTTTGGCTCTGGTTTCCGGAAGAGAGTTTAGTGAAAATCCAGTTTTCAGTCTCCAGTTTCGTGTCTTGAGGGGGGTATAAACCTTTAAAAATCTATTTTTGTTAAGCATCTCATGTCAGGCACACATTTTTCTCATAATGAAAGATTTTCGCAAAAATCTTTCAGCATGGAAATTATCAAATTTCCATACAATAAGTTATTTGCAGTTAGTCTGGTTTTTTTGCTATTATCAGGGGCGGCATTCTCCGGATGGTTTGATAATTGGAAGTGGGGCGGGAGCGGATCAAGCGGTTCATCTGGTTCTGCGATAACTCAATGTCCTTCTGGTCAAGTTTTGGTAGCAGGTAAATGCCAGTCTGTCAAAGCAGACACTGATGTTGGGTCCGGAACTAGTACTGGAACTGGAACTGGAATATATATCCCGCCAGCAGGGACTCTTTGCCCTCCCGGGCAGATCAAAGTCGGAGGGGTATGCCAATTTACAGCACTCGGCAGTGGCGCTGGCAGTACCCTGGGTTCAGCCCTTAATGCAGGTGCAGGTCCTGAAGGAAATATCGGTCAGGCATTATTTGCAATGTGCGGAACGATCAAATCCGCGCTTGCGATTGGTTTCATGCTTCTTGCTGTTCTCGCAGCGATTGTTTATGCACTTGGTCAGATGATGGGCGCGGAAACAAGGGCAAGGGCAACAGTATGGGCAACCTCAATGATTGTTGGAGCGATATTCGGCGCATTAATTTATGTGCTGATGCCGATGGTTCTTGACTTATTGCTTAATGACCCGACGATGGATGTTTCAAAGGCTTGCAGTTAGGCAGTCCGTCTTGTTTTTATTCTTTCTTCTTGCTCAGCGGAAGCCTTTTAAAATGTCTTATGTCATATGTTCTATGGTGAGCATATGAGTGAAAAGGTCAGAACAACCCTGGTTCTCGAAGAGTCGGTATTTCAGAAGCTAAAACAAGAATCAGACAATAACATGTCCGAGTTTGTAAATCGCATTCTGAAAAAAGAACTTTTTGAGACAAGAAAAAGCATGTTTGGTGCGTTGAAAGGGAAGATATCCGCAAAGGATATGGTTGAGGATGAGGACTAATGTTTACGTATTTCGTGGATACTTACGCATGGATGGAGTATTTTAGCGGGAATCCTAGTTATGGTCCGTTTATAGATAATAACTATCTCAAAACCCCTATTCTTGTCCTAGGGGAGCTATCCAGAAGCTTCACGCGTAAAGGATTACCAGAAGACAAGCAGGAAGAACTTCTTGAATTTGTAAAAAAGAAAAGTTATATAGTTCCGCTTACGGAAGAAAATGTCAAATACTCAGGAAGGCTTGCTGAACAAGAGAAATTATCTTTTGCAGATGCGATCATGTACTCTTACGCGACCCCAATAGAAAAACTTTTGACTGGGGACAATCATTTCAAGGGAAAGAGATATGTCGAGTTTGTGAAGTGATCTGTCATGGCACGCAGAATATCTCGCAGGAAAAAGCCTTCAAAGGAAGATTTCGTTCTAAAGCCCGAGCGGAAGATAGAAAGCGAGGTTTTTGACCGTGACACACTTCTTGTTCTTTCAAAAATGATAAAAAAAGGGATTATTGCAAATGTTGATTATCCTATTTCAACTGGCAAAGAGGCAAATATTTTCCGTGCTACAACATCCAGCGGGGAGTTTGTAGCTGTTAAAATATATAAATTGGAAACTGCTCCTTTCTTTAGAAAGGCAGAGTACCTGGAGGGCGATCCTCGCTTTATGGGGATTAAAGGTGGAGACCGAAACCTAGTCCTTGCATTTGCAAGAAAAGAATTCAAGAATCTGAAGATTTGCGAGGATGAGGGTGTTCATGCGCCGCGTCCTCTTTATATGCAAAGGCACGTTCTGGTAATGTCCTTTGTCGGAGATGCGACGGGTTTGCCATTTCCAACGCTAAATGTGTTTGGTTCGAAATCAGAAGACGTCCTAAACTCTATTTTGGAGGATATAAAAAAGTTGTACCGCGCGGGCCTGGTTCACGCGGATATAAGCGAATACAATATTATGATGAGCGATCCGCCGACCTTGATTGATTTCGGGCAGGGCGTAATCCTTTCCCATCCGCGAGCAATGGAATTTTTAGAGCGTGACGTGCGGAACATTTTGAAATATTTCGCAAAATTCGGATGTAAAAAGGATTTTGAGAAGACGATGGAATGGTTAAAGGCCTGATGGTAATTCACAATTTTACTCACATAAATCTTGCCCGAAAATATAGCCTGCTTAATGCCCCTATTCCTGAAAGAGTTTCATCAAAACCATTATATCCGGTTGTTATCGCGTCCTGGAGTTTGTCAAGCCTTCCTGGTTCCAGATGCCCACATTCCCTTAGAACATCCGCAGCATGCCAAAAGAAAATAAGACGGTCCAATCTCACTGCATCCGATCCATCTCGGTATTCCTGTTCGAAATCAAAAAGAACTGCTTTTCCATCCACCAAAACAAAATTTTCAAGGAACGGATCCCCATGTGTCAGGGTAAAACCTTTGCTTGTTCTGCCTGCGCAATGAAATTCGTTCAACGCAGCCGCGCATCTCATGACTAATTCGTACGCTCTTTCTTCTGAAACACCGCTTCTTATCTGCTCCTCAACGTTTTGGAAACATGGCTTATATTTCATAACTGTAACTGGGGGAGTTCCTTCCGGTAAAAAATAGATATATTCTACCGCGAGAGGAAGACCAGATTCTCTTACAAGCCTTGTCTTTTTTTCTTCTACTTCGCAACGATGCCTTCCAAACAGGGCGCGCGGGCTTCTAAGTCTAAGCAAAACCTGGCCCATGACAACTGGCGGAAAATTTCTATACTGCTTGAATACGTTATCGTCCTCAAGTCTGACTATCACATTGGTCCTGCGAATTCCTGAAGAAGGATGCATAGCCAACATATATTCCCAGAAGAATCTTTAAATCTGTATTCTCTCTACAATCCAAATAATGTTCCGCGCGAACCCGAAGGGGACGCGCCCGTTATTGTGTTTCCTTATCTTATTTATACTGTTGGGAAATAAAGCGAATAACGAGCCGGAGCGAGCATTCGCGTCCCTAAGAAAACTGATTTAAATTTGTAACACCTTGTTACATCCTCTCAGGCACTTCAATCCCAAGAAGTTCGAGCCCGTTTCTCAAAACTATTCCAGTTGCCTCAACAATTCTTTTCCTTGCTGCCTTCGCGCTTTCGCTTTCAGCATTTGCAACAGGAGAAACATTGTAGAATTTGCTAAACTCGGCTGCCACGTCTATAAGATAATTTGCAACTCTGTAAACTGCCAGATGTTCTGCACTATTTTTAACAATCTCCGGAAATTCACAAAGCTTTTTGATTAGTTTGCGTTCTTCATGAGTCATCGAATAGTCTGTTGCTGCAGATTCCTTTATTTTTCCAACTTTCTCTAAAATCCCCCGTACCCTAACGCACGCATATTGAATGTATGGCCCGGATTCACCTTCAAGATTAAGTGCTTGATCCCAGTCAAATACCATTACTTTGTTACTTTCCCTGTTAAGCATGGAAAATTTTATTGCTGCAAGTGTGATTTTCATGGATGTTTCTTCCACTCGTTTCTGTTCCCAGTCTTCGTGCCTTTTTCTTACTTCTTCTTTGACCAGTTCCAGTAATTTGTCTCGAAGGTCAACATACAGCACCATCGTCCCCTCTCGCGATGACATTTTGCCTTCTGGAAGCATAACGAGTTCATATATTAGGTGGTACGATGCTTGTGCTGCCCGTGCCATATCCTCCATTCCTGCAATCCCGGCTTTTTCAAACGTTTTGAAAAGCTGTTTAAAATATAATTCCTGTTCCTTTCCTACAACATGAATGCTTTTGTCTGGTTTGTATTTTTTGAATTTTATTTTTGCAAGTCCAAGATCTTTTGCAGAATAAAGTGGATAGCCCTCTGTTGTGACAAGAACGAACACGCCAAGCCCGTCATCTTTCAAGTCCATTATTATTGCGCCCTGATCCTTTTTGGCAACGCTTTTCTTAACCAGTTCAAGTGCAGTTTCCTTTCCGATTTTTTCAGTCTGGCTTTCAAAATAAAGCTCGTCAAATTTCACCCCAAACTCCTTATAGAATTCCTCAAAGTCATCTAGGCACCACTGGCGCGTTTTTTTCCAAACATCTGCGAGTTTTTTATCCCCGGCGTAAATTTTTTGGTTTATTTCCTGGACTTTTGCCTCAAGCTCCGGATTCCCTTCTGTTTTTTTGGTTGCCTCTGAATAAACCTTTCCAAGCCAGACTCCGCGGTTATCTCGGTTGTCATCCGGCACTTTACCTCCGTATAGATTGAGGACGCCCCAAATACATTTTGCTACATGCGGACCAATATCTCCCTGATAATTCAGCCGCACCACCTTGTTTCCTGCGGCATCGAGCACCCTGCTCAGCGCTTCTCCTGTGGAAATATTTCGTATATGTCCGATATGCACACCCTTGTGAGTGTTTGCATGGAAAAATTCCACAGCCATTTTCTTTCCTGTCTTTTTTCCTTTTCCGAATTTTGAATCTTCTTTTTTTATTTCCGCAAGCGCATCGGAATAAAATTCGTTTGAGAAATGGAAATTCAGATACGGGCCTGTCGCGGATATCTTTTCCACATAACCGTTCGGCTTCAATTGTTTGACGAGCTCTGCGGCTATTTTAACCGGATTCTCCTTTCTTTCTTTTGCCAGCACAAATGCTATTCTCGTGGTCAAATCCCCGAATTCATCCTTTGGAGTATCCAGCGTTGCAAGTAAGGTCTCTTCCGCTACCCCGAGTTCCTTTGCCAGCCATTTTGCGATTTCTGATTTTGCTTTTTGAAGCATTAACACATCACCAATTTACTTTCAGTATCTAGGATTATTCCATGCTGTTTTCAAATCTTCAATATCCTCGTTGATTATAGTCCGTTCGTGTCCTTTTCTTATTATGAATCGTTTATCCCCGCGTACTCTCCCAATCTTTCCGAAAATTTTTCCATGCATCAGTTTTTCAAATGCAGCGCAGTGTTTTTCGTTCACGCTTACCACAAACCTTCCCGGGCTCTCAGAAAACAAAAGCGCATCTTCATTATCAGTCTCGCGTTGAAGCTGTGAAAAATCCACATCTACTCCGATTCCAGTTGGGAATGCACATTCCACAAGTGCAATTGCCAATCCACCATCTGATATATCATGCACGGATGAAACGAGCCCGCTTTCTATCGCCTCGGAAATTGCTTTATATGTAGGCATAGTTTCACCCGGCCTTACTTTTGGCTGGTTATTTCCTATATTTCCGAACAGTTTGAAGTATTCGCTTCCGCCCATTTCTGCCCGGGTTTTTCCAAGAACGTAAATATAATCTCCGACTTGTTTGAATTCTGCGCTTACGGCTTTTTTCACATCGTCCATTTTTGCAACAACCGTGATCAACAATGTCGGTGGGATTGAATATTTCCTTTCACCTGAATAATAATCATTTTTCATGCTGTCCTTCCCGGAAATTATCGGAATTCCATATGCAATCGCAAGATCATGGAGCGCAATGCATGCGCGAACAAGCTCTGCCAATTTCGCTTCTCCATCAGGGGTTTTCTCAGACTGTACCGGGTCTGGCCATGAAAAATTGTCCAGGCATGCCATATATCCAAATTTCGCGCCAACTGCAATAGCGTTCCTGACTGCTTCGTCAAATGCATTAGTTGCCATATCATATGCGTCTTGCATGATTTTCGGGCATATGCCGTGTGCAATTACAATCCCTTCATCAGAATCAAGAATAGGTTTGATTACGCCTGCATCGTTTGGTCCAATCATAACGGGCTTTATCACACTCATTCCCTTTACTTCATGGTCGTATTGCCGCGTGATTACCTCTTTGGTTGCAATGTTCGGTGATGAAAGCAGCCTCTTTAACACTTCAGAAAGATCTGTTTCGATTATCTCAGGTTGTGGAAATTCCTTTGGCTTTCTCACTGCCTTTAGTTTCATTTTTGGCAAGCCGTCGTGAAGGAAGTTCATATCCAGATACGCCACGGTTTGTTCTCCGTAAAATGCATGAAGTTTTCCGCTATTTGTGAATTTTCCGACTACACTTACTTCTGTATCATGTTTTTTTGCAAGATGTTCCAGTTGTTTTAATTTTTCAGGATGGATTGCAAGAGTCATTCTTTCCTGAGATTCAGAAACAAGAATTTCCCATGGGTCAAGCCCTGGATATTTGAGAGGACATTTGTCAAGATAAATTTCGCAACCACCAGAGAGTTGTGCCAGTTCCCCAACGCTGGATGAAAGTCCGCCCGCCCCATTATCTGTTATTGCATCATAAAGCCCCAAATCTCGTGCTTCAAGAATCATATCCATCATTTTCTTTTGTGTTATCGGATCTCCTATCTGCACAACACTTTGGGGAGTATGTTCGTCTATTTGTTGTGAAGAAAAAGTTGCGCCATGAATTCCATCCTTTCCTATTCTTCCACCGACCATTATCGCAAGATGGCCGGGTTTTATTGTTTTTTCGCTTGTTCTTTTGCCATTTATCTGCGATGGCAGTATTCCGATTGTTCCACAATACACCAAAGGCCTTGCAGTAAATCCATTTTCATAAACAATCGATCCATTCACATTCGGAATCCCCATCTTATTTCCGCCATGTTCAACGCCCTTTGTGACTCCTTCATATATTCGCCTGGGGTGCAAAACACCTTTTGGAAGTTCGCTTTGTTTTATTCCGAGCGGTCCAAAACATAAAATATCTATATTCGCAATTGGTTTTGCCCCCATTCCTGTTCCGAGAATATCTCTTTGAACTCCGAGAACTCCGGTAAGTGCGCCTCCATATGGGTCAAGGGCGGACGGCGCATTATGAGTTTCAACCTTTACTGCGATATCCCAATCCTGATTGAATTTTATTATTCCGCCATTGTCTTTGAACACGCTGACAACATATGGCTTTTTTGCCATTTCCGTAGCTCCCTGAATGAATGTTTTGAATAAAGAATGTATCGCGTGACTTTCTCCTTTGTCTGCATAGGTTATCTGCGCGTTGAATATCTTATGCTTGCAGTGTTCACTCCAGGTTTGCGCCAGCAATTCCAGTTCCACATCCGTTATTTTTTCATCTAGACCAACAGTTTCTCTTTCCGCAATGAATTTTTCCTCTTTAAAATGCGTTTTTATTATCTTTAATTCTTCCATGTTTAGTGCAAGTATCCTTTGCTTGGCAAGTGTTTCAAGTTTGTCCTCGTTTATTCTAAGGCTTATTCTTTCAACGTTTGGCTCATGCTTTAATTCAACACGTGGTACATATGGTTTTGCAGGGTGAAGCGGTGCGTGTATAATCGCGCGCTCTACAAGTGGATTATACAGAGTTTGAGAAATGCGGATGCATGCATCTTCGTCCATTGCATCCCCGCCCAGAGCATACATGCGGGAATAATACACGTCCACGTTCTTTCCGAACGCGTCCTTTATCCCTTCTTTTGCGCTTTTTCCTACGTTGTCAGTTACTCCTGGAAGAAATCCGATTTCTATACGCCAGAGGTGCTCAAATGATGGTTTGTCGCAATGATAATCCTGGATTACCGCATCCGTGAAAACCTCGCTTCCTAATTTTTGTATTTCTTCGTTGCTCAGGTCGGCGTCTATATTATACGCTTCAACGAAATGGGAAAATGAGGCCTTGAGTCCAAGCTCCCGCTCTATGCGTTCCTTTGTGCGGTCGCCTATGACGTCCTTTACGGAATCCTTAATGCTGACTTCGATACGCATTGGCATGATGATACACCTGCACTATAAAAAGTTCCTGTGCTGACTTCTGCGAGAAGAAATATAAATGGTGCTATACGACCTTGTTTTTTCCGCTTGGAAGTATCTGCAACAGCTCGTCTGGGTGCACGCCAAGTTTTTTTGCAAGCGGTTTCGCAAGCTCCCCCTTTTCCTTTCCCCCAACCATTGGGACAAGGGACATCATATTTCCGAGTTTTTTTTCCGATAGTTGCGGAACAATGACAGCTATTTCCGGTTTTCCGGTCTTCCCGAGCCGCAGGCCAAGAGTCGTTTTCCTGAACCATTCTCTGCTTCCGGTTATCGCGAACGCGCCCGTGGGTATATATCCTCCGGTTGCGTGTTTTGAAATCTGGCTCTTTTGCACTGCGTAAACATCAACGCTTGCATTCCCGTTTTTCCATGCGTTTGAAAATGATGCCGCGAACTGCGCCGCCTCCTTTTTCTCCTGTTCGCTCGCGTTTGTTCCGTCTTTTAATATTACTACTGAGCCGCCCTGTATGTCCGCGTGGAAGAACAAATCGCCCTCGTCCATATACCTTGCAAAGACCAGGTCGTTCTGCTGTGCGTCCTTTCCACCGATTGCGAGCCTGTTTCCGGATGTATTAAACCAGTGGAATTTTTCGTACCATTCTTTTTCGCGCTTGACTTTCACGGATTCCTTTAATTTCTCAGTTTTTTTCTTCTCCTCTTTTTGCGCCTTTTCCATCTCTTTTTTTGTTTCCGCGATTGCTGTTTCAAGTCCCTTTGCCTTTTCCCGCATTTCCTTTGCCTGATCGTAGTAATATGCCGCATTGTCGTGAACTGTTTTGTCTATGCAAAGGCGGATTTTCATATGAAAGATAAATATGGGAAAGAATAAAAATCAAGGAGAAAAAGAGCGAAAGATGAACCTCCCCCGCAGCAAGCTGAGGGGAATTCGAGGGATTAAAAAAGGAAAAATCAAACCAGAAGAATAATGCAGGTAAAAATAAAAAAACCAGAACTATGAACGATAAAAAGAAAAAATAAAAATTTGAAAAAGAAAAAAGAACAGTTTTTCCTCAGAATTTAGCAAGCACGTATTTTTGCTCTACGTTCACCATACCGCCAAATATTCCGGGATTTATTTCCGCAATCTTGTTAAGTACGGTGTTGAATGCAACATAGCTCGCCGCAATTCCCAGTGCAAACAATGCGCGTTCGTATGCAACAACCGGAATCAATGCCTGCCATTGTGCCGCAGTCATCGGAATCGTCCATACCCAGAATGCACCGCCAACCGCGTGAGTCGTCATAGTTGCTCCAAGGCTTCTGAGGATTAAATGGTCTGGCAAAAGCTTTGCAATTATCGGAATTGTCCAGTAAAGCGAGAAATACCAGACTTCTCTTCCAATTGGGTGAAGCATAAATGCTGCCATTGCCACAATCGGAATTGCAATGCTTAATCTGTCGTTCAGCAACCTGTCCTTGTTCTTTGCGAAATAGTACGCACCGAATAACATCGGAGTCAATCTAAGCAGATTCAGCAGATTCAATTCCTTTCCAACGAATAGGTAATTTACCAGTTGTGCGAGCAATACTGATGCCACGCCAACTGTTGCACCGAGGAATCCACCTGCAATTGGTCCAAAGAACTGGAATAGAGTGAAGAATTGGTTTTCAGCGCCAACCAGTTTTGAGAAATTCACGTTAAGTCCTATAAGCGAAACTATTGCGAACAGAGCCAAAAATACTATTGTCTTAGTGTTAAAGTTCAGTTTTTCCATTACCGCACCTCCAATCCAGTTTACAGTCTAGAGTTTCCAGTTTTGATTATTTAGAAACAGTTAAACTTAATCTACGATTGGGGTTTATATAGATTTCGCAAGGTTTTTCACAAAATATGGTTTTATAAGTTTAACTAAGTATAATTATACTCGGTGAAACTATGGATGTTCATGAAGAATTAATACACGGGAAAATAAAAAAGGTTGGAAATTCCATTGCAATTTTCGTTCCTGCGGATGAACGAGATAAATACAATCTCGCTCCTGAAAGCGAAATAACTCTTGCGCTGAGAAGCAAGAAAGTTGTCAAAAGTGCATTTGGGATGGCAAACGGAAAGATTGGTCCATTTACGGAAAAAGACAGGGCAGATTATCATGGCAAATGAAGTTGTTTTGGATACCTCTGCTTTGGTGGAGTATGCGGACGGCTCTCAAAAGGGGGCAATAGTCAGGGATTTGATAGAAAGCCAGAGATATATCGTGGTCGTACCTTCGATCGTGCTCGCAGAATTCTCAAGCATTTCCGAGAGAAAAGGTTTCGCAGGTTTGGATAAATTCCTGGACCTTCTGCGTTTTTACACTGTTTTTCTTGAAGTTGAACCAAATATTTACATCAATGCTGGTAAACGGCATGCAAAACTGCGCAAGTTTGAAAAAGACATTTCCGTCATTGACAGCATAATCATGGAAATCGCAGATGCGCACGGAGGCGCGCTTGTAATATCAACAGACCCGCATTTCAAGCATTACAAGAATTCGCGAATTATATGATTTGAAAAATGGCAATATGGCGCCAAACCATGTTCTTTAGGGCATGGTGGTCGAGAGAGCAAATGATTTCGCCAGGTTTTTGAAGTTCTATCCTGATTGTAATGGAGGCCGTATTTGATTTAAGATACCCTCAAGTTCTTCTAATTTATCCCTTATTTCACAGGCAATATATCTAACCTCTCTTTTGAAGCTCTCAAGCGAATAAGTATGTGTATCGAATGCTCTGCGCAGGACCGCGAGTATCCGATTGGAGTCTGTTATTTCTAGCTCCAGGATAGGAGTCCAGAAGGTAGCCCTTGAACCCGTTTCCTTTAGATGTACTAAAGGTGTTTTCATTTTTTCACTTGGTTTTAGATCAACAAGTAATCCTTCTTCTTCCGTAAGAACGTTCCGTACGGACAGGATATATTCTCGCACAGTACCCACACCACCACTTGTGAGAGGTTTGAATTCTCCCCAAAAATTGGTTCTCTCCCGAACAACCGTTTGTAGACTACGTAGTTGTGCCGCAGTTCTGTTCAATCCAAGTTCACCAGCCCAACATATAGGTTTTTTTACGAGTTGTAGTGCAGTTACCATAATCCTATTTATCTAACAACATCTTTTAAATCTTTCTCTCAAGTTTTCTTCCAAGCTCCCTGCATTTCTCCATTGCTTTTTTATTTTTTTCCGCATCTCCAAGTTTATCAGCGGTAATTAGTTCGCTTCCAATCACCCGAATTCCGTGGATTCGGCAAAATTCCCGAATCGTATCCTCGCATTTTCCGAGAGAGGTTTTCTTTTGCCCGCCAACGACTATAATCGCGGCTTTTTTTCCAGCGAGCTTTTTCTTCAGTGCAAACGGATTCGTGCGGTCAAAAAAATTCTTCAATAATCCGCTCATATTGTTGAAATAATTCGGTGTTGCAAAGATAAATCCGTCAGCAGAAAGTATTTTCTGGTAAATCTCCTTTTGCATCCTGTCGTTTATCCTGCATTCCCCGTGGTAGTAGCATTCATCCCATCCACAGCATCCGGAGAAATTTAATGTTCGGAGGAGAATTGTTTCAACATCCGCCGTATCCGGTTTCTCTTCTTCTATGTCTTTGACCATCTCTTCCAGTAATCTTTCGGTATTCCCTTTTCGCGGTGAGCCGGATATTGCAAGGATTTTCATAGATTCAGCCTTTCATTTCACGAATTCCACATTTTCCAGGCCTTCAAACGCTTTGTCGCCAGTCAGGAACTTTAGTTTGTTCTCCAGTGCATACCGGTATCCTATAGCATCAACATACGACAAGTTAGCTTTCTTTTTTTGTTGGAGATCAAGTCTAAATTTCATCGCGTTTTTCAATGTGCGTTCTGGAATTTCAACTTCCGCAGGTACGAATGTTTCATAATCCCGTTCTGCAGTTTCCTCATCAGAATCTCTTAGAGATGCATAATATAATTCCATGAGATTAAAGCGGCTTGTTGAAATTGCGTATTCAATGTATCTTTTGTATTTGGGATTTCCTTTTAGATACTCTATTAGGGCGTAGGTATCAAGATAATACATCAGTCCCACCCCTCGTCAATTTCGCGCATAATCTGATCCGTGGGTTTTTTGAACCTGTGCGAGCCGAATGCGTCCTTTAACGAAAATGTTTTTTTAACCTCTATAATGACGTCCTCATCTTCGTGGATGTGCATCTTATCTGCAATCTCTTTTGGAATAGTTATGCCAATCGAATTCCCCCATCTTCTTGTTCTTGTTCGGATGTCCATTATATCACCAATCTAATTATACTTAACATATAATTATAAATCTTTTCTTTTCCCAATCTCCATTATTCCACCAATCTTTATAACGTTTTCCGCTTATATACTCATCAATGAGATTCCTTTCTATTTTTCAACGCAGGACGATTCAACCGAACTGGTACAGATGGAAAGATGAGTCCTCGCCATCCGAGTATATCCTTAATCCGCGTCGTTCTGTTTCCGCAAAAGATTTCGAACCAATTCATTCTGATTATTTTACCCATCTGGACGATTCGAGTGCAGTGGCGGACTGTCTTCACAGGATGCACGGATATTTGCTAAACACTACAGATGTACCAACTGCCCTCACTGCGATTGGTCTTTTGGAAAAGCACGGGCGCTTCGGGAGAATTGCAGATGTGGCTGAAAGGGGACGGGATGACATTCGTCCTTTTGGAGTGCATTTTCTGTTAAAGCATGAGAGGTGGGAACTTGCGGCGGAATCAATTATGAATTCCCATCCAAATTGTTTTACAGACAGTTTTGTCAGATTGTTCGAACGCCATCTGAAAACATTTGTTTCTACCCGGGCCGTTTCTTCCATTAAGCTTATCGCGAAAATGTCAAAAGAGCCGTTGCTGCGGGAAACTGCCTCTCTGGAAATCGAGAGCATTGAAAAGAGGGCAAGAGAACAAGCCTCTGTTGAGGCTCATTAATCTGATTGTTGCAAAAATCTCAAAAGTTTCCCGATTTTGGGAAAGAATCTGTCAAAAGTTTCCTGAAAATGGGAAAAGATTAAAAACACATACGCTGAATATACCTTATGGTAGACATCAATTCGCTTGAGATTCGGGAAACTGCGATGCGCCTTGCGAAGACAGTTGAAGGATTCAAAAGGCGTTATTTTCTATCACGGGTGGCTGTTGGAAGGGAGCCGAGGATAAAGGTGTTGCGCGGCTTTCGCGGGCTGGGAAAAACCACCGCATTATTACAGCTTTTAGGTTCACCCCGCTCCATGTACCTTTCAATGGATAACCCGCATGTTCAGCTTCATTCATTATACGACCTTGGTCAAAAGCTGGTGTCGGAAGGGTATTCTAGTCTTCTTATGGACGAGGCGCACCATTACAAAAACTGGAAAACAGATACAAAAGCGCTTTATGACGAGTTTCCCGGGCTTACTATAATTGTTTCAGGCAGCGCCCCGCTTGCGTTTGAGCCTGAACGAAGATACGAAATCATAGAGGTGGAACCGCTTTCAATTCTGGAATTTTCAGAGCTTAAAGGCGATTCAATCGATGTGCAGGACAAGGAAGCGTGGAGGTCTGTGGACAAAACCCTTGAAATTATCGCGGCCAATCCTAAGATTTATGAAGTCTTCAATGCTTACATGGACGGTGGTGCGTTTCCGACGTTTTTTTCCTATGCCGATAAAACGCTTGATAGCATCTACAATAGCATTCAAAAGTCTGTTTCCGAGGACGCGGTTTTTCTTCCAAATGTGGATGGAGACCTTATACTTCAGATGGGGCGCGCCCTGGTTTTTCTCGCAACCTCCAGGCTCGGGGAGTTCAGTATAAACAGCCTTGCCGGAACGCTCGGGATCCCAAAAAACAAGGCATATCATCTGGTTCATATCCTGGAGCTCATGCGTATCCTCAGATTGGTAAAGCCTTATGGCCGTGGTGCAAAGCTTGTCCGGGGGGACCCGAAACTGATGTTCTATCATCCTGTAATGCGAAAAGCAGTTTGCAGGAACCTTGGCGTAGAACCGGATATCGGTGCGTTAAGGGAAGAGCTGGCGGTTTTCTTTTTCAGGTTGCGGGGATGGAGGGTAAGCACAATCAAGGGCATGAAGAAAAATCCGGATTACATCGTAGAGCGCGGGCGGGAGAAATTCATAATTGAAATAGGCGGGATATCAAAAGGCCGCTCCCAGTTAAGGGGATTTTCTGAAAAGACCCTGGTTATTAGTGAGCGCCAGCTTATTGTTTTGGGCCTTTTTTAGCCTTTTGGCTTTTTTCAAGCAGTTTTAGTAAAAGTTTCCCGATTTTGGGAAAGAATCGGTCAAAAGTTTCCTGAAAATGGGAAAAGATTGACTTATTCTGGCAATGAGTAATGGGCAGCGCGCAATCGGCAATGCGCAGCCAGTTTCCAGTACCCAGAATACAAAACTCAAGACTGGTTTATCGGACGCGAGACCCAGGACACAAAACCCAAGACGCTAGACGCAAGACACTCAAACCATCGCCTTTATAAACTTGTTTTGAGCAAATTATAGATAGGCATTAATGGTGGTTGGTTATGGATTACAAACAGGTTTCTGCATTCGATGCTGGCTACTCTAATTTATTGGATTCCGTCAGGGCGGATAGAACAAGTCTTGAGGGCTCGCTCGCCGATATAAAAAGCGGCCAGTTTTTGCCAAGGTTAAAGGAGGATCTATCCAGGCTTTGCAATTCCGGAATAGACTGGGCAAACAGGCTTGAAACCACACTCCAAAACGCAAAAAAAAGCGGAAAACCTGACGAAGATTTCGTACGTTCATTTGCATTAGAATACGCGGACTTTTCCGCGAAAAGAGCCGAATTCGCAGTAAAGCTGGAATGTGCAAAGGCATATTCTTCAGCAGTATATTCCGGTAGCCAAAATATTTCAGATGCAAGAAGCGATTTACTGAAAACCGCGTCCATCTACAAGGAAAAGGAAATAAAAGCCGCATTTGCCGGCCTAAGTGGAGACCTAAAGCTAGCATCAATGGTTTCTTTATCTGAATTATTCGGTGCGGAGTTGTCCCCTAGTCAGAAGGCGCTTAAGCATATTGCCCTCATTTCCCAGGCACAGGCGATTGATTCGTCAGTTGCGGAAAGGATGCTTTGGCACACACACAGCGAAATTTATCTAAAGGGCCATACAGAGAAATTCGCGGATGTTTTGAGAGAGGCACTAAAAAGCGTAAGAGACGAATCCAAAAGTACGCTTGATGCACAGACAGTCACATTCAAGAAAGGAAAGGTCGTTCTTGATAAATCTGGCAGGCCGGTTGAGGAAAAACTCATTGATGCCGGAGTCAGGAAAAAACTCGGTGATGCGTATTCAGAAGTTGAAGTGCTTCTTGCCCAGGCATCTGCTTCGCTTAAGCAGGATGATTCAAAAAAGGCGGCAAAACTTTTCAAGCAGGCGGCAGAGCAAATCGTTTCAGTCCGGGAAGCTGCAAACAAGAGAATCGGGGAAGCGGTTTATGCGAATACTGGGATATCTCCTTCTCAATGGAAAGAGGTTGTTGCAGATGCAGCAGTTCTGGGAATGGGAGTAATCGGTGCGAAAGTCGGCGGTCCTGCCGCTCCACTTGCTGCTTCGGCATATTTTGCCGTAAAGGGCGGATTTTATACTCATCTGGGGATTGTTACGAAAAACAATGACCTGGTTCTAGCGGGAATGCTGATGATGGCACCGTTAATGCTCGGCACTGCGGCAAAGGGAATGCTGGCCGTTGCGTCTCGCAGCGGCTCAGAAGCACTTACCACCGGAGCGTATTCGCTTGTGCTTTCGGAAAGGGCAATCGGCGTATATTTTACAGGCTCAATGGGTTATAATGCAATTCGCGGGGCGGTGGAAGGCGCGAAGTATGGTTATACTCCGGAGCTTGTAAAAGAAACAGTTCAGAATGCTGTTTTCGGGGCGTTCGGACTTGGAGTCGCTACGGGAAGACTTTCAGCAGTGAAATCCTCGCTTAAGGAAGCATTGGAAGGGGCAAAGGTCATAGGAGTGGGACAAGGTATTAAAAAGGGTTCGGGGGCTAAAGTAATACCAATTAGAACAGAAGTTGAAAGGCCAGCCGAAGCTGTGGAAGTGGGGAGAGAAGGGATGGGCGGTAAAAAACTTTATTATTCAAGATCAACACCAGACGAGCGTCATGGGCCTGAGAGTCCTGCAGATAAAAGATCTGTTTTCGCCCCAAGAGGCAGACGTAGTTTTGAAGAGGCAGATCGAAGGGCAATGAGGGCCGGAGCGCCTACAACTGGCACCCCTGGAGAAACTTCAGCTGAAATATTAACTCGTTTAGAATCTAAAGCTGCCGGACTTAGATCGAATTTACATCCTGATACATATTCTCTTATTTCTAATACTATAACTGAGGCTAGAACTGCAGAAGCAAGAGGCGAAAATATAGGCGCTCGGGTGACAGATCTTGAAGCGCGGGTCGGTTTACTAGAGAGGAATCAACGGTATTGGTCTAATTTAAACAGGTTAAACTTAGATTCTCAAACAAGTTTAAGAATTAATGATCCGCCACAGCGTCAATCTGTTGAAAATTTTTTATTCACTCGAAGTCTCTCAGGTGCAGAATCATACCTTTCTCAAAGTGAAACTCTTGCATACGCGTTTCTACAAAGAACTAGTACTGCAAGAACCCGATTAAATAGTTTAAACCTCACTTCTGAAACCAAACAGGCTCTTCTTAATAATCTGAGGGGTTATGAGTCGGAAGTCGTTATGAATCCGTTTAAGGCAAAAGATGCAGGTTTTCAATTGATTTCCCCTGAATTTGGAAGAGTTAGTACACTCAGAACTGCATTTGGAGGGCGAGAATTTGCTAATCTACTTCTTACTACAAAAACTGCGCTTGAATCTGAACTAAGGAGTATAGAACACAATTTAGTAAGTGGTGGGCCGCTTGTTGCAGAAAATGCAATTAATTATCTTGAAACAATACTTCCAAATTTACAAGAGGTTTCCAATATTCGTGGTTCGAACGTCCCGCGTGAAATGAGACTATCCACCCAGAACGAAGTTGCTTTCAATACAGCGCTTAATACTGTCGAAGCAGAACTTTTAAGTGGTGAGGTAAATCGTGCAAACGGACTACTGAACGACATTAACACTGCACATGCTAGTGGAGCAGTTGGAGTTCAAATATTCTGTATGCGTTGGAGAGTTAGTGGTTTAGTCCCTCATTTAGTCGGAGAAGGACAGGATTTGGTTAGTGGTTTAACAAGGAAGGGGTTACCTCCCGACGAAGCCTCTGATTTTGCCAATGCCCATACCGATTTGTTGGCTCGCTTGGAAGCGATTCAGAATACTCTCGAGGATATTAGGGGAAGAGCACTAACCAGGGGTGCTCCTCTTGATGAGACCACGTTATCTCAGTTTTCAGGTGCTTTAAAGAAATTTGAAACTTCGCTTACAGCTTTAGAAACTTCAGACCAATTGCATATTACAACTCCCAAGGATGGTGGGCCACGTAATATTTCAGAATTAACTACATTGAGGAATATGTTAAAAGATTCTGAGGCTCTTGAAACGTCTTTGAAAGGACATTTGCCACCCGAAGTTCAGCTTCCTCAACTGAGTAATGAATATTATGCACGCGCTGCCATAGCATTAGGCAAGCCCGTTGCTGGTGATCCGCAGGCTCTGCGAAATGATCCCATTATCAAGGGTCAGGCACAAATAGAAGTTTTCGACGAATTTTTGTTTAGATTAGGTATTGCTACCCGACATGATACAATGAGCAGGCTTAAAGCCAGAAATCCAGCTACTTACAGGACGTGGATGGATGGGAAAATAGCAGAATATTCAAAAGGATCTGAAACAGATAAGATAAAAGCAAGACAAGGGTTGATCAATGGAGGACGATCTGCTTTAGATAGCGCTTCATCTCAACAAGTTGGCAGGGTATTTGAGACACTTGGTACGGATTCACTTCATGTTATTTATACGGATTTAGCACAAGCACAAAAGCCAGGAGGAAGGGCAAGATTATTGCCTCGTCTTATCTCAGGCGAGATGAGGTTAGGTCCAGCAGAGCCCGCACTAGAAATAGTATTTGCAAGACTTGCGCACGTATTTGATCTTGAGACTATCGACCCAAATGTACAAAGAGATATTCTTGATGAAATGACTAATTATAGTTATCGTTCAGGAGATGGAGCACGTCCTTTCGAGCAAATTCTTCGAAGAAATTTAACCAACGCAACAGTTTGTCAAAGAGTTCTTGATCATATGTATACTCAGGATCCAGTTGGCGGAACCAGACTCATAGACCTGTTTTTGATGGATGCTACCCAGCCGTTTAATCGAGAAGTTGATAGAGTAACTGTTCCTGCATATCTTAAGGAGCTTGGAGAAAATTATCTTGGGCGCTTCCAGGTACAACAAAAGCCAATATGGGTTGGTAAATGGAGCAATTTGTTTACACGCGATGCTATTGAAGTTAATGACAAACTTACAAGAGATCTTGGCGATGCGCTTTCAACTAAATCAAACCCATTATATGCACCGCGATGGTGGTTAAATCCAAGATATGCAATGCGTTCTCCGTGGTCAAGCGGCTTTTTTGGTGGTCTTGGGTCCTCGTTAAGCATAGGAACTAACGTATTTGTTACACTTCTTCCATTAATTGTTGCTTTTGATTCTGGGAACGTAGTTCTTACCAGAGAACGACCTGCTGCGGAATGGTACTTGCGTCCTGCAGGAAATCTGACTCATAAATTATTTTTTGAACAAACTCCGCAGGAAGAATTAGATAAAAGATTAGAGAAAGCGGTTACTGCTGCCGAGTTACCAGAATCATTAGTTCCAAAACTGAGTGGTTTGACGGCAAGGCAGATTTCTGATTTTGAAGTCGTAGTGGCAAAATTCAAAGAGGCTGTTGATGGAAAAGATATTTTGGACAATGTGACGCGAAAATTCGTTAGTCCGGGCTCAAAAGAAACTGCGGAACAGTATATCCAGGAACTGCAAACGATTCAGGGATATATATCAAAGGGGTATTGGGCTGCATCTTCTGGAAATACAGACCGTAAAATTAAATCGTGTGCAGCATTTTCTCAAATGGAGATACCTTCGAGAGAGCATAAGGTTAATAATCCAGTATTTGAAGGGGTTAGAACAGACAAAACGCTCTCTCCACTTATTGCAGATCATTTATCCGATTTGCTTGATAAGGGGTTCTCCAAGGAACAAATAATAAATGTCTGGAACGTCTCAGGTATGGCAGCAGCTACATTTGACAAGTATCTTGTGCGTTTGTCTAACCTGTCATCCGTTTACAGTTCCTCGATTGCAAAAAGACTTTGCACAGGTAAAGATGCGGAATTCAAATGGATAAACATAACCCAATTTGAATTAGCATTACAAAAAGCCGAAGGTTTGTCTACAGGACAAGTTTCGCGAGAATTAACTTTTGCAAAAATTGTGCTAGAAACAGTAGTAGATGCTAGCGATACGCAAAACCTACTCAAATTTGCGGAGTCCAATTCGGTAAGTGAAGCCCAGAGAGTAGATGTTGAAATTGCACTTTCAAAGGTTTTATATAGCCCAGTACCTGGTACAAATGTTACTTTAATGGCGGTTTACGTGGACAATCCGACCCGTCTATTCGATCAGTTGACTGATTTTGTTGATTTTCACACGAAAAATGGAACAGTGAACGTAGCTCGTCTTAATTCGGAAGAGTTTGACATCTACAGGCTTTTCAATAAAGACGCCCATGGTTATGATGTAGATGGTTTAGTGCTTGGAACCAATGACGTATGGAACTGGTTTCTGAATGGAAGACTTTTGAGCGGGGAGTCTACCGATGTCAGGTATAAAGTTGCTTTGGCGGTTTATGATGCAGGTGTATTGTCGGGAGTATTCAAAGTAGCTGGCGGTAAAGTTCCATTGGATGATGTAATCCTGAGCAAGATCAATGCAATAACTGCGGACGACGTATCAATGTCTAAAGACGACTTAATTCTTGATTTTACAGAAACATTTGAAGCATATTTGAGATCTGACAGCAGGCCTTGGAGTCAGTATTTAAGAGGCACGGAGTTATCTTTGGACGAGACTACTAAATCTGCGTTGTACAATGCAATGTATGATGCACTTGTTTCAAGTGGGATTATCCAACAGAGCAGTGCAAATGTTGTTTCTGCAATACGATCTGCCGTGGCCAGACTTTCACAAGAGGATTTATCTCTTGAGCAAACAGATCTGATTAAAAAAATCACGACTTTGTTTGAACCATAAGTGCGGTGACGCGGCTTTTTAAAGTTTATTAGTTCATTGTTTATATATTATCAAAGGTAGTCCTATGAAAAAATTAAGTTTGCTAGTATTCATAATATTCGTTCTCCCGCTTGTTCTCTACGCACCAGGAGCTGGCGGTGGTTCAGGGGGTTTTGGTACAAACCCCGGTGGCAGTGGAGGAACTGGTAGTTCAGGGGGTACAAGTGGCTTCACCGGTCAGGGCGGTGAAATCTACGATGCCCTTTACCAGCTTTGCCAACTTGTCAAGAATTCCCTTGCAGTCGGCATGATGTTCATGGTTGTATCTGCTTCTCTGGTTTACGCGGTCGGGCAGGTCATGGGTGCGGAAACACGTGCACGGGCTTCAGTATGGGCAACATCAATGTTCAATGGCGCGATAATCGCGGCTTTAATCTACTTGTTGGTGCCGTTTGTATTGGAAGTACTGCTTAAGAATACCGGAACAGGAATACCGACGTGCTGAGTTGCATTTCCAGTTTCGGGTTTTGAGTTCCGCGTTTACCGGTTATAATTTTTCATAGATATTTTTTCTATGGCCTATGAACCGCACCATGATGATTTTATCTGTTTTGTCAAGGTCAATAATTAGCCTGTAATCTCCTGCCCTTAATTTATATGCATTTATCCCGGTTAATGCCTCAATATAATGCTCGGGAAAATCAGCAATTCCGTTGATTCTTTTTATAATTCTTTGTGCTTCCACCCGTGGGATTGTTTTCAGAAAGTCCCTGGCTTTTTCGTCCCATCTGATTTCGTAAGCCACTCAAACACCAAACTCTTTTCGCATATCTTCGTTTGAAACATAGGCGTATTTCATTCTCTTTCTGGCTTCTTTTACCCGCGTAACTATCTCCTTTTTCAGTTTTGGCTCCAGAAGTAGCGCCCTTATCGCTGCAAAATCCCGTTTCAGGGATTCCAAATCCTCATGCAGCATTTCCATGGTTATTCCGCGTGTCATGATTAATTTACTTTGGCGAGGTATAAAAACATAACGTTTGGGTGATTGCCCCTCGGGGTATCCAACCTGTGCTGAGAAAGGGTTTCCGGTTTAGTGTCTTGAGCTAATGGGAGCCGCCAGTATCTGGTCCGCGACCATGTTGACCCCCAAAAAACGCATCTGAATCGTATGTTGATTTTTGTCCTAAGTTAATTATATCCCATATAAGATCTGGTATTCCGTTTATACTATCGGCAATAGTCTGATCCAATGTCTTAGGTGGACTATCATATTTTCTACTGTCGGATGGTGAGGGAGAAAGATCAGACTGAAACAGATATACTCTTGTTCTCCATCGTCTCTCAGCCGCTTCTTTAAAAGCCTCGATATCATTTCTACACTCTTCCAGACCCTCATTTCCTTGATGGGTATATACGAGTCTTAACAATTCTCCCAGTCTATCGATACCACCCTCGCCCCATCCATAATTAGACTCAGCAAAATAAAATTTTTGCTTCTCATTCCGTTGTGGCGTTTCATATTTAATTATTCGTACAAGCATTCTCGCAACATCCGAGAATCTACCTAGTTTATCATATATTATTGCAGCATCTAAACTACATCCTCCCATCGCATATGCTCTGGCAGCATCTTCAATTCTGCCCATTTTTTGATATAGTCTAGCAACCGTTTTCATAGCGTATGGACCTCCATTCATAGCGTATGCCTTTTCATAAGCTCTTGCAGCATCAGCTAGTCTGTGCAACGAAGTCCCATAAATTTCAGCAAGTCTGTAATATATCGTGCCCGCAGAATTCTTAGAATGTGCTCTTTCATAATATCTCGCAGCCTTTTCATAAACCCGTGCGTTTGCTTCTTCACTCTTTTTAGAATGACAATAATTATACCATTTTAATATTTCACCAGCTTTTTCAAAAATCTTAGCTATCTCCTCAGGTTTTTTAGCATTTTTTGCTGCGAGGTAATCTGCTCGTTCTTCTATTAACTGTGCTCTTCTAAAATGATTCCCAGTTACTTTTGCAATGCCATACGCACCCAAAAACATCGGATTCCAAAACACAGGTTTCATATCCATTTTCTGTTACGATAAAGGATTATAACTGTTTCGGGAAAGGGCAGGATTGGTCCAGAGTTTTGGGTTTCTCGTTTTGGATAGTGCATTCTGATTGTGCATTTCCCACGGTCCCTCTCAAATCCTTTCCTCAATCTCTTTTTTTACCTGGCTGAATGGAGGCAAGGTTCCAATTATAAATCGTTTAAGCTCCCGTTCCCAATTTTGAGCCTTTTCTTCAAGTTTTTTGGAGAATTCGTTTCTGTCAAATTTTCCAATCTTTTTTGACACGAGCCCGTAATCCACCATGAATCCCTTTATTTTTAATAAAAACCATAAGTCATAGGCGTCTCTTGGCTTGTTTCTTTCAAATATGGTCTTTATCTTCTCCACTACCATTTCGTTTTCATCCATGGCAAATATCTCAAAGGATGGAATATCTCGGTATATGGGCAGTATCATCTCCTTTTTGGGATTGTTTACCGGTCGTTCCCTCGAACTAAGGTTAAGGGTAAGGACAAGCATGCTTTCCTTTGTGCCTTTATAGAGCGGTCCCCGGAACGCCATCCTGATGTTTATCTGATTCTGGAATTTGTCCATTTCCTTTAGTGTTGTCCCTATGTTCAATGATTGGAGCGAGTATACCACCAGGCGCATTATTTTGTCAATGTCTATCCTTTTGGTTACCGTAAAATCAAGGTCTTCACTGAACCGGTTAAGCTTGTATATTTTATACAGGCATGTGCCTCCCTTGAAAACAAACTCCTTTCCGACTTGCCGGTAAAGATTAAAAAGCACAAGGTCCTGAAAATAGTCCTTTTCGCAGTTTTCCATGGAAAGGCTTTTCAGTTTCGCGGCCTGTTCCAGATCATTTTTTGTTATCATCTGCTTCGCCTCTTTTAATAATGCGCTTCACTCCCATCCTTTTCAGGTAATCTATCAATCTTCTTATATCAATCTCCTTTCGGTGCTCCCTCAGAATCTCACTGAATGTTTCATAAGATATATGGCGGAGATACAATGCATCCGCAAGGGCCTTTTCTTTTTCTGCCATGAATATGTCCGTATCCCCATGCGGAACCTTTCCAAAACCAAAGAAATTCTTCCTTTTTATTCTTATGAATTCTATAGTCGTGTTTGAAAACCTGGTTTTGCGCCTTTTTTTTGGCCTGGTGGTTACTACCTGGATATACGTAGGCAGTTGTTCCGTGAGGTTGTAATACCTGATAGCCGCCCAGGAGGATATGTAAGACGGCCAGACTATATGAGACGCAATAATCCACGGATCGCTATGGATGGTGTATCTATTTCTTTCAACTGCAAAAATTAATCCTGCTTTTTTCAGCCTGTGAACAACCAGTTTTGCATAATCGCTCTTTTTATCCGTGATATCCTTTACATTCTTCACAGTAAATACAGGATACTGCCCCAGCTGTTTTAGCAGATTTATACGATTAACCATAGTTATCCTTTTTGATAACTAAGGTTTATTAACATTTCGTTTATCCCTGGGCCTCGCCACAAGCGGATTTCCATGCCATCAACAAATCTGTTGATTCACAAATTGTGGGTCGGATACCCCGCTGCTTGCAGCGACCCCAATTTGTGAAGTAGTGACCGAATGAGCACATACCCCACTGCTTGCAGTGGGGACTCTTCGGTCACTTTGATTCATAAAATTCGATATTTCCTGTTTTGTTTGATTATACTTATCATTTTTGATAATTATGTAACAACAAATTATTTAAATCTTTCATTTCATATATCTATATGCAGGCCTTTGCGTTCATCGAAAAATTAAGATCTCTCGGACGCCCAATGTTTAGTGTAACTGATGCAGAGCGCATTATAGACAAACCCCGTTCTTACATACGAATTTACCTCCATCGTCTTGAAAGAAAAGGTTTAATCCTTCGGGTTGAACGAGGGAAGTACCTTCTGCGGGACGCCGATCCACTCATATTATCCACTAGTTTAGTCACTCCATCGTATATCTCCTTTCTTTTTGCATTTTATCTTCACGGGCTTACGACTCAAATCCCCAGGTCTATCCAGGTAGTTTCCCCTTCTTCAAAGAAAAGGGTTCTATCCAACGAAATAGAAGTCGAATTTGTTAAATTCGCGCCAAAATCCATCTTCGGCTATCAAAAGCGCGTGGTGCGTGGCGGCTATGCCTTTGTTGCCGAGAAAGAAAAAGCAGTAATTGACTGCCTTTATTATAAACGAAACATCGTTTCATTTAGCGATATACTCAACGCAATCCCAGAATGCGATATCGACAAGCTGGTGATTTATGCATTGAGAATGGATTCGTCAGCCGTTGTGCAACGCCTGGGGTATCTGCTTTCTTTGAACAATATCCCAATACCGCGATCCTTAAAAAAGAGGGTTGGAAAAAATCATGTTTTGCTAAATGTTGCTCTCCCGAGAAAAGGAGAATATGTTTCAGAATGGAATTTGATCGTTAATGAGGCGATACAATGATAAGTGCAGAAGATCTCAAGGTTTATGCTAAGACATTCAAAATGAAGTCCTGGCAGATAGAAAAAGAATATTTCCAGCATCTTTTATTGAGTCTTATCTACTCTCGTACTTCTGCCCTTTTATTTAAAGGTGGAACTGCGATAAAAAAGGCGTATGGCCTCAAAAGATTCAGTGAGGACCTGGACTTTACTCAGATAAGCGATGTAGACTGTGATGCACTGCTTGGAGAAGTAAGCAAGATACTATTCTCGAAGTTTGGTTATGTAAATACTCTGAAGAAAATAAAGGTAAAAGAGCAGATCGGATCTGGATATCGGTTTTCTATAAAAGGGCCTCTCGCCGAGCAATCCGAACTCGGGATATGCCATATTTACGTTGATGTAAGCCGAAGGGAAACTCCAAAAACAAAAGAGGTTGTTGCTATCAAATCCGTATATCCCGATTTGCCAGACTATGAAGTGATCATAATGTCACGAGATGAGATTGTTGCCGAGAAAATACGTGCAATACTCATGAGAGATCGTCCACGGGATCTTTATGATCTGCATCACCTTCTTTTGCAAGATATATCTATAAACTACGATTGGGTCAATGACAAGATGCGTTATTATAATAAATCGTTTTCCAAGGACGAATTTCTAGATTGCCTAGAAAAATACCGAAAACTATGGAAAGAACTTCCCCATTTGATTGCGGACGTACCTGAATTTGATGAGGTATTGAAGTTTATCCATCTGAAATTCACACCGAAATAACAATTCTGTTGTGCTGGTGTGATGCTCTACCGTATCGCCTCATACTCCTTATTGCATTTCCCGATAAACTGCATTTTCAGAAAATTAGCATTATGGAACAACAAATATTTCATATATCCCCATTTGCGCGCCCGACGCATTGAAATCCTTGCAACCGCGTCCTTTGCATAAATTACCCTTCCTATTTTGGAAAGCCTTTTTATCAAATCCGTATCCTCACCCGTCACGAGTTCCGTATCAAATCCGCCTATTTTCCTATATGTATCTGCTTTAACCGCGAGATTGTCCGCAGCTGCAAACGGAATCTTCAATTTATAAGTTATCCGCACGAGCGGCTCAAAAATAGCAAGGGAAAAAACATTTTCGGCAACGTTTCCTCTATATGGCAGTAATCTTCCGCATACTGCAATTGCCTTTCCAATTAATATCGGCTCGGCCAGTTTTTCCAGCCAGTCTCTGGCATAAACTGTGTCCGCGCTTGCATGTACAAGAACCTTTCCACGTGCTGCATCGCATCCTTTCTGGCGTCCAACCGCGATTATCCCACGCGGAGCATAAACAATCCGTGCACCATGTTTCTTAGCTATCTCCCGTGTCTTGTCCGTACTATAGCTGTCCGCGATTATAATTTCAAATTTTCTTTTTGTTTTCTGCCTGGAAATTGATTTGAGCGTATCGCCAATATACTTTTCCTCGTTTAGCGTGGGAATTATTATGGATATCTCTGGTTGTATTTCTATTTTCATACTTCTGAATTCGTCCATAGCATTTAAAAACGTTTTTTGTGATGGAATCGTATGGCTCTACCCCCTATTGCAGTGGATGAATCAATGCCCATCCTAAGAAAGACAAAATTATCCACAGGAATACGTGAGCTGGACATCATGCTTGAGGGCGGATACCAAAATCCAGGGAATATTTTATTGGTTGGTCCAAGCGGAATGGAAAAAGGCGCGTTTGCATTTCATTTCGCAAAGGCAAGTTCTGAAAACGGGCATAAAGTATTTTACATAGCTACGGATACGACCCCTGAGGATATCGTCAACAAGGCCTCTTCTGTGGGCATTGAGCTTGCATCAGGAAAAGATTTCAAATTCATAGACTGTTTTTCATCCACGCTTGGCACCTCGTCTCCACCATTTAAAGAGACTATTCAAGTGTCTGGTCCTTCGGCATTGAATGACCTTTCTCTTGCGATAAACGAATCAATAAAAGAAAGTGCTGGAAAGAAGATGGCAGTTGTCTTCCACTCTCTTTCATCACTGGTGCTTTACAATCAAAAAGATTCTGTTCTCAAATTCCTTCAGGTTGTTGGTGGGCGATTGAAAAACGCGGATGCTACTGTGATACTGTTGATCGAAGAAGGAATGCATGAAAAGCAGTTGTTTGCAATGCTCGAACATTCCATGGATTCAACATTTACGATTCATGATAAAGGTGGAAGTTTTGAATTAAAAATCCCGGATGTTGAGGCAATGATACCAATGAGGCTTTCCCCTACGGGAATCGCGATAATTTAATCCGAAATGTTGATTTACTGTGATTTATATGGCACACGTACTTGAAACTGAAAGTGGGAAAAGCTCTGCGGCTTCATTGATGCAGGAACTGAAAGGCACTGGAATAGAAAGCCTTCTTGTGCGCAGAGACGGAATCTTAATCCATTCCACAGTTACTTTGGATGAGCACGTTCCTTCGGTGGCATCCTCGTTAGCCAATGTAAGCGATGCAATAGTAAAATCCTTTAACGATGAGCAAAAAGAAATAGAGCTCATGTTTGATGGAATCTATTTTGTAATCCTTCCACTTGGGAATTATCTTTTATGCGGGATAGTAAAGGACCGCGAAACAAAAAAGGAAATGCGTTCATGTGCTGAAAATCTGAAGGCACTTGGTTAATTCTCGGGATTTCCGGTTGGTCACTGTATGGACATTCTTAATCTTCTTTCAAGGCTTAATTGCGATTACGCGGAAGTAAGAACCGAGGAAAAAGAGGCAACATCTATCTTTCTTTCAAATGATGAAATTGATGCAACGACAGGTCCGTCTTATGGGGTTTCGGTCCGGGTTCTCAAAAACGGTTCATGGGGGTTCTCTTCAAGTAATCAGGCCGCGGATTTGCCATCACTTTTGAAAAGCGCAGAGCGGCTGGCATCTCTTTCAAAAGGCAAAATAAAAGTTGTGACATGCAAAAGAAGATCCACACGCGTTTCAATCAAGACTGTTTTGCCGCACATCGAAGAAAAAATAGATTTGGTAAAGGAAGCCGCAAGGCATGCTGAAGGAACCCATATCCACAATCGATCATGCAGGCTTTTTGATTCCACAATCAAAAAAGGATTCTTTAATTCAGAGGGAACTGAAATCCTTCAGGATTCGTTTCATGTTTATTTTTCCTGCACTGCAACAGCAAAAGACGGAACTGCGCAGCAAAGGGGTCAGGAAACCTCAGCATCCAGCATAGGTTACAAAGAAATAGAATTCACCGAAGCGGCAGAGGATGCGGCGCGAAAGGCTGAGGCACTCCTCACAGCAATCCCTTCAAAAAAAGGGATTTTTTCAGTTGTTCTTGACCCGGAAATGACCGGAGTTCTAAGCCATGAGGCCGTTGGTCATGCATGCGAGGCAGATGCCGTAATAGACCGGGAATCAATCCTTAGAGGCAAAATAGGAAAGCGCATTGGAAATAATCTTGTAACTATTTATGACGATCCTACTGCAAAGAATTTCGGTAATTACAAATTTGATGATGAGGGGGTTGAGGGAAAAAAAACCGTTCTTGTAGAGCGCGGGGTGCTGAAAGGCTATATAAATTCCCGTTCATCTGCAAAAGAACTTGGTCATAAATCTAATGGTCATGCGCGGGCAGAGGATTTTGAAAGTGCTCCTGTTGTCCGCATGAGCAATACGTATTTTATGCCTGGAAAAGCAAGTAAAGACGATGTGATGGATATCCGCGATGGAATTTATCTGAAGGGAATGAAAGGTGGAAGCGTTGATATCTTTTCAGGAGGTTTCATGTTTGCTGCAGAGCTTGCATATGAAATAAAAAACGGGGAAATTGGAAAAATGCTCCGCGATACCGGAATAAGCGGAAATATTCTCGAAACCCTCCACAATATTGAATTAGTTGGAAAGGATTTTGGCACAAGCCCTGGATTTTGCGGAAAGGCAGGACAGCATGCGCCGGTGAGTGATGGAGGGCCGCACGTGCGGATAAAAAAAGTCAGGATTGGGTAGAAAAATAGTTTGGACAATGGGCCGTGAGCCTTGGGCTACATTTGACTTCGCGTAATCTATCCTGTTTTTATAATTCGCAAATGCCGTCTTCTTTCGTCTAGTCCTGCGCGCCTTATCCCTGATTCTTCCCCGCTTATCCCGCAATAAATCTCGCGTCTTCTCATCTCTATTTCTGGTTTCCACAACGTGATATCCTTGTCAGTTCCATATTTTTTCAGCAATTTTGAATGACTCACAAGAAGCGCCATCTCAACATCCCTGAGCCTTTCTATCGTGCATTCATCTATTATCTTTCCTATGAAAAATCTACATGCCAAATGGATTTCCTCTATCTGGCTTTTCAGTCCTTCCATTGCGAATTCAATAACATCTGCTAAGTTGGATTGCCCCAATGCTGTGGCTAGCAAGCCATATGCCCTGGAGGAATTGAATGCATGACATAATGCATCTTTTGCTGATTTTCTTATGTCCGCCTCCGGATGTACCAGATCCTTTGCAAGTATAAGTATAACGGTCTCTTGTTCTCCTGGTGCAAACTCCTTGATCTTGTACAGGTGCGCGGCTTCTGCGTGCGCCTTGAGTCTTACATTTATTACATGGCTCCCTAAATCGTATTTCACCACTGCGAATTGTCCGTTTGCTTCTTCTAGCATGTTTCTATTTGTGCCTATAAATGCTTTAATTCCTTCTGATCATGGTTTTTCACGTGGCACTCTGGTTTTTCATTGCAGGAATCATTCTCGGCATGCTCGGAGGATTGCTTCCAGGCATTCATTCAAACACGATAATCTCTATTCTTTCGTCAGTTGGTTTAAGCGGGATTGATTTTGCCTACGTGATAATCGCAGTTATGGCATCCCATCAGCTTTTTTCGTTCATTCCGTCAATCTTTTTCGGAATTCCTGAACAGGGTTCGGTTCTTTCCGTTCTGCCCGGGCAGCGAATGGTGCGCGAGGGAAACGGAACGCTTGCGCTTAAAGTCGTACTCGCATCTTTTTTGATCGGCGTGCTTTTATCTGTTGTTCTTTTTTATCCCGCACTTTCGTTTTATCCGCTCGCGTATAAATTTATTCAGCCGTACATCAAATACATTCTTGTTATTTTTTCCGCAATTCTTTTATTAAGAACAAAAAATCTCGTTCTATCAGCGGGTATTTTCACTCTTTCCGGATTGCTCGGAGTGTTTTCGCTCAATGCTGGATTAGCCGATCCGTTCCTTCCTTTATTTTCAGGAATGTTTGCAATGGGTGCGATATTCAGTTATGCGCACGGTTCGGTTCCCAGACAAAAAGATGCACCGTTGTCATTGGATTTCCTGAAGTTCGCAGTATTGGGTGTTTTTGGAGGTCTTTTGGCAGACCTTCTTCCGGGAGTCAGTTCTCCATCACAGGTCGCAACCTTTTTCTCGCTAATAATGCCTGTCAATACGCTCGGATATCTTGCCGCGATTTCATCAATCTCTGTAAGCGAGGCTGTTTTTTCATTCGCCACTTCCGCGTCAATAGGAAAGGCGCGCATGGGTTCAACTGTCTTTCTTTCCGAACATATTGCGCTGGCGGATAATTTGCTGCTCGTGCTGGCAGTATTTTTATTTTCAATCGCAGTAGCTGCTCTGTTTATCTATCTATTGCGAAACAGGATTTCCGCTCTTGCCAAAATTGATTTTTCACATTTTAATCTTCTTCTTGCAGGATATCTGGTTGCAATGACGTTTATTCTGAATGGTCTTGCGGGTATTGTAATCCTTGGTTTTGCGTCTTGTTTGGGTTATGCCACGATTCGTCTTGGCGTAGAACGCACAAATCTTATGGGCGCGGTTATAATCCCCACAATTTTGCTTCTTTTCAGGGTTTTCCTGAAGTGAATGCCGGGTCCAGGTGCGCGGCATCAGTCACTGACGCTCCACGGTTCGGAAGCCCATTCCTTTAGGCATGGGATGAGAACAGGGCTTCTTCCTTAAGCATGGTCTTGTTGAGAACGTCGCAACGTTCTCAAACACTTTGAGAACTTTGTGGTTCTCAAATCCCCAAAAACGATGCGTCGTTTTTGAGGTGTTCAGGAACGATACGTCGTTCCTGACATCCCATAAAGGCCTTATATATCCTTGTCTTATTTTATCAAACAGGAAGAAGCCACGGCATCGAGGGCTTTGCCCGAGAGATTTGACCGAAGGTCAAGCAGATTTAGGCCGTGGAGCGTCACAGAAACATTTATAAATATTCTTGTTCCT
This sequence comes from Microcaldota archaeon, assembly GCA_038046805.1. GTDB lineage: Archaea > Micrarchaeota > Micrarchaeia > Anstonellales > Bilamarchaeaceae > UBA10214. Next base: position 105,204 of record JBBSVO010000004.1, on the reverse strand, counting down.
AAATTGGTATAAAGATTTAAAAATCTTTCATAAAAATTCAAAAGTCTTTTTATGGTAAAGGGGGATTTTCATGTCAGGAATGGGTGCAACTAAATGCCCAGAATGTAGCAGCAAAAGGCTTATAAGGGATTACGAGAAGGGAGAGCTTCTCTGTGCTCAATGCGGACTTATCATCGTGGAAAATATCCATGACAGCGGTCCGGAATGGCGTGCATTTGATGCGGAACAGAAGGAAAAAAGGGCGCATAGCGGTGCCCCTATCCGTTATATGAGACCTAACAAAGGTCTTGTCACAGAGATTGACCAGTATAATCGTGATATTCGGGGAGGAAAAATCTCTCCGAAAAAGCAGGCACAGCTCTACAGAATGAGGAAATGGCACAAAAGGGTGTCCATTGCTACTTCAATGGAGCGCAATCTGGTTATTGCACTTGCCGAGCTTGACCGAGTAGCATCTTCTCTTGGTTTGCCGGAAAACATAAAGGAAAGTGCAGCATTGCTTTACAGAAGAGCAGTCAAAGCCGAACTTATACGTGGAAGACTTATTGAAAGTGTTGTTGCTGCAGTTATTTATGCTATTTGCAGAATTCAGGGAATCCCAAGAACGCTTGATGAAATTGCAAAGTCGTCTGGTATAGAGAAAAAGGAGATTGGACGTGCCTACAGGTTCCTGAAAACTGAACTTGAGGTAAGCGTTCCGCTCACAGATCCGAGCCAGTATGTTCCGAAGTTTGCAACTGCGTTGCGTCTTGGGGGCCAGGTTCAGGAAGAGGCAGTCAAATTGATTAAAAAATCCTTGAAAAAGGGGCTTATATCCGGCAGAGGCCCAACTGGTGTTGCTGCAGCGGCTCTTTATATCGCATCCGCATTGTTCGGGGAAAAGAGAACCCAAAAAGAGGTTGCAGATGTGGCCGGAGTAACGGAAGTCACGATAAGAAATCGTTACAGGGAACTCAAGAAGGAATTGGGCTTGAAAATAAACCTTTAGTCGGGAGAGGCTACAAGAGATAGGTTTATAAAGGTAGAATAAAAATTACGAGAATAACATTGAGGTGAAAAAATATGGTACACAGGTTAGTGCATGCGGTTAAGAAATTGTTCGGACACAAATCCGATAGTTGTGCTCACTGCAAGCCACATGTTGCTGCGAAAAAGGGAAAGAAAGGAAAGAAAAAGTAAATGCTATTGCTACCGTGTTCTGGCTACTAGCTACTGGCTAGAAGCTACTCGCTACTTTCTATAATCCCTGTGAATTCTTTAATTTTTAATTTTATATTCTTCTCAATCTTTATTCTGTTCAAGGGGTTGTTTGTTGTATTCCTGTAGTTTTTTGTCTGATGTTTTATAGCTCAGAGAAACAAAATATGTATTAAACCATCCCAGGTATGTAGATAAGCTTACAAAAAATGTATCGATGAAATCCTTTGCCGTAGTCAGTTCAAATGCTCCCATTCCAATCAAAACTGCCCAGAATGTTCGCATTAATTGGATTGGCAGGAAGTAAAAGTCTCTTATTGCCATGAGGTGCCCTGCTTCTTCCATCAAGTTTTGTTGGCATTGGTCGCATGATTCTTTTTCTTTTCGAAATATTGCTTCATTAAATCCGTTTTTGACTCCTCTAAAGAAATCCTTCCATTCATGAATTCTGGTAAGGTCCTTAAGCACGTTTCCCAACGATTTTTTTTCATTGTTTGCTTTCCAAAAAAGGGCAAATGTTCCCCATTCTGCTATTGTTGATGTTATTGTAGCCGCGATTATGGCCACTGCTGCTCGTAAGGCACTTACATGTCTAGTTGCGCCGTCTACGACTATCTGGATCGTTAAAAAATATGTTGGAACTACAGCAAGACTGGTAAGACCAATATTAAACAGGTAATCTGTGAAATTTTTTTCATCAGGTTTTCCTGCATTTTTTTCTTTATGAGTTAGTTTCTTGACCGTAGTTAGTATTTTCTTTATTCCCGCAGGAACCATCAATGCCACGGTGTATCCAATTATCGGACCAGTAAATTGCGAAATTTTTTCTCCAAGTTTTGACAATCCGTATACAACTGGCCAAAAACCGAATGTTTCACCAAGTTCAACTGCTGTTTCGTGCTGTTTTTTTTCACTGTTTGCTTTTTCTTCCAATTTTTTTGCCCGTTTTGAAACGAGGCTGAGCGACATAGTTTTGTTCACAATAACGTTTCCGCCTGCTGTTGCAGCGGTTCTTACTCTTTCGTAGTTCCATTTTGCCCACTCGGCTACCCTATGCTTTCCTGGAGCAATGCCACTGCCGGCAGATTCTTTTGAGACAAATTGCATTCTTGCACCTATTGTTATAATTTATGTTAATTGGGTTTAAATAGATTTGTATTTTAATTCGTGCCAACCACAACTGTCTGTGTGATGACTCAGTTATTCTGATTAATGATGAAGATCTTGAGTTCTGAGGAATGAAATGACGAAGAAGTCAAGAGAAGTGAATGATTCGTCGTTCACTCTGATCTTGAGTTCTGACGAACAGAGTGAGGAAGAACTTGAGAGACAAAGAACGAATCGTCGTTCTCTGGATCTTGAGTTCTGAGTGAGTAAAACAAGAGAAGAACTTGAGAGATATATAACGATTCGTCGTTATCTAGATCTTGAGTACTAACTAAATTGAAGCGACAATTATTTCTGTGTCGCCATCATCATTTCCGCAATCTTCAGCTTAAACGCCTGCATCATTCCATTCGCCTTTATTTTTATCTCGCCCTTTTTCATATGGGAAACGAATGTTTTGGCAGGTGTGTCGGATTTTGAAAGGCTTTTTGCAGCCTCTTCTGTGAGCGTCACGTCATAATCGCTCATGCCTTTGCTTCCGCATTTAATATTGCCTATCGCGTTTTTCATTACCTGCCCGTTCACCGAGATATCGCTTCCCTTGTTCATCTTGAAAATCAGGTTTAATCTTTCTCCGTTAAAGAATCGTCCGACTTCTTCAGGAAGCGCGATTTTGCTCCCGTATGCTTTCAGCATTTTCTCGCAGGTTGTTTGCGTCTTCGTGCTTGAGCTAGCGGAAAATACAAATCCAAAAAGAAGAATCACAATTAGCACTGTAAGTTTTGCTTTAAGATGGCATTTCATGAAAACATTATACCAGAAACATTATAAAACTCTTTCCCGCAGAGTAAAGCTATGAAAGGTGTCGATAATGGAGATCGCGATCCCGAAATACAAGTAAAAAAACATGTGCGTGTTGATGCCTTTGGAATTTCAAAGGGCGCAAAACCGTTTAAGAGAGAAAAAGATCCACATGATGATCTGTGGTAACAATTTTTGAATCGCTACGATTCCGTTACAAATCCTCTTAAACCTGCGTTCCCTAAAGATAATGCAGAAACAAATTAGCGTTGCTACTTCTTGAGTTCTGAAGGAGCAAAGCGACTGAAGAACTTGAGAGCTGGCAAACAACGGTTTGACGGATTTTCTGTGGAGGAGTTTACATGAAAAACGGGGGTGAACAGGTCAAAAAATTTGCCAAACAAAGGGATCGAGGACTCTGTCCGAGAGATTTGAACGATTCGTCATTCAAATCAGATTTACTTTCCAGTTAATCAGATCGAACGAATTAAGAAAATAGGGCGACCGCGGATTCTTGACAAGCATAAAATAGAATTCGCAAAGCGGCTTTACAATATCGAATTTTTCACTATCCGTGAAATCGCGGATATCATCGGAACTAATCACATGACTGTGTGGAGGGCGTTGAGGATTTGATCGTTTCGGGTCTGGTGTTTAGCGTTTCGCGCTCTGCGACAAGCGCATCTATATAAACTTTGGCGTGCGTTATATAATTCTGATTCTTAAGTTCGTCAACAAGAAGGTGAGTGTTCAGCATGTCTCATAACCCATCAAGACGCAAGACTGAGAACGCGAAACCATCCAAGGTTCTCGTTATCGGTTCTGGCCCGATCGTCATAGGTCAATCTGCAGAATTCGATTATTCTGGCGCACAGGCATGCCGCTCCCTCCGTGAAGAAGGGGTCAAAGTGGTTCTTGTTAATTCCAATCCAGCAACCATCCAGACTGATTATGATATCGCGGATATTGTTTATATTGAACCGCTTACACCGGAATTTCTGGAAAAAATAATCGAACGCGAGCGACCAGACGCCATTCTACCGACAATGGGAGGTCAGACTGGCCTTAACCTTGCGGTAGAGTTAGGCAGAAAGGGGATTCTTCAGCGAAATGGAGTCGCTGTTATAGGAACAAGTCTTGAATCCATAGAAAACGCAGAAAGTCGGGAAAAATTCAACGAAGTTATGAAAAGAATCGGAATTCCAATTCTTCCTGGAATTGCAGCAAAAGATTACCTGGAAGCATATTCATTCGCTGAAAGTATTGGTTATCCAGTCATTCTGCGTCCTGCATTCACGCTTGGCGGAACAGGTGGCGGGGTAGCACATGACAAGGACGAGCTGAAAAAGTTTCTTGATGCCGGCTTTCGCCTGAGCGCAACCCACGAGGTTCTTGTTGAAAAATCTGTGGCAGGCTGGGGTGAATTTGAATATGAGGTTCTCCGGGATGCTTATGATAATGCGATTATCATCTGTAATATGGAAAATTTCGATCCGATGGGGGTACACACAGGTGAATCGATTGTTGTTGCTCCATCCCAAACATTAAGCGACCGTGACCACCAGATGCTCAGGAATGCCGCATTGAAAATCGTTCGCGCAATTGGAATAGTCGGCGGATGCAATGTCCAATTCTCTCTTAACCAGCAAACCGGGGACTTTGCCGTAATTGAAATCAACCCACGGCTTTCCCGTTCTTCTGCCCTTGCATCAAAGGCAACAGGATATCCAATCGCCAGGGTTGCTGCAAAAATTGCTCTTGGTAGTTCTCTTCCAGAACTGAAAAATGCAATAACCGGAACTACTGCTGCATTTGAGCCTGCGCTTGATTATTGCGTTCTGAAAATCCCAAAATGGCCTTTTGAAAAATTTGTAAATGCTGAAAGAACCATAGGAACACAAATGAAAAGCACGGGAGAAGCAATGGCCATCGGAAGAACGTTCGAAGAAGCGCTCATGAAGGCGATCCGGAGTCTCGAAGTAAAATTGCCAAAGGATATTGATTTGTCTAAGCATCTCATGCCCCCCACCGACCTTCGTCTTTTTGCAATATTTGAATGGTTTAGGAAAGGAAAAAGCATTGACGAACTGAATTCCATAACAAAAATCAATCCCTGGTTTCTTGAACGGATAAAATATATCGTTGATATGGAAGAAAGGCTGCGCATTGCAGAATCAAAACCTCTTTCACACTCCCAGGGTGCGCGGAAGCCTTTGTCTTTAAACATTGGAGGAAGCGCACCCGCAGGCTTCGTTTTTTCTTCTCCAACCGGCTTTCCGCCTAAAGCCGCAACGTCAGAAGCCCAGGGCTTTAGCCCTGGGAGTGTGTCGCGTGAGCTGTTGCTGGAATCAAAGCAATCTGGTTTTTCGGATTTACAAATATCAAAATTAATCGGAAGCAGCGAACCTGAAATAAGAGTAAGAAGAAAATCGCTCGGAATCCTCCCAACATATAAAATAGTTGACAGCTGCGCCGGAGAATTCGAGGCAATAACTCCTTATTACTATTCAACTTACGAGGATGAGAACGAAGCCCGTCAAATGGATGGCCGCAAAATCGTTGTAATCGGTTCTGGCCCAATTCGTATCGGGCAGGGAATTGAATTTGATTATTGCTGTTCGCATGCAGCATTTGCATTAAAGGAAATGGGATTCAGGAGCATAATGGTAAACAATAATCCCGAAACGGTCAGCACTGATTTTGATACGAGCGACCGGCTTTATTTTGAGCCGCTTACTTTCGAGGACGTGCTCAATATCGTTGAAAACGAGGGTGCAGAGGGCGTGATTCTTCAATTCGGCGGCCAGACCAGCATCAATCTCGCGGAAAAACTTCACAATGCGGGAATCAGGATTTTCGGAACACAGCTCGAAGGAATAGATGTCGCGGAAGATCGGGAAAAATTCCGCCAGCTTGCGAACGAACTCGGAATTTCCCAGCCAGCAAACGGAACTGCCACAAGCGCAGAAGGTGCCTTAAGTGTCGCAGCAAGAATTGGTTATCCGGTTGTAGTCCGCCCAAGCTATGTAATCGCAGGCAGGGGGATGCGGATTGTTTATACTGAAGATGGTATGCGTTCCTTCATTGACGAAGCAGTTGATGTAAGCGAGAACAAGCCTGTGTTGATAGACAAATATCTTGAAAATGCATTTGAATGCGAGGTGGACGCAGTTTGTGATGGAAAAAATGTTTTCATAGGCGGCATAATGGAGCACATCGAATTCGCGGGCGTGCATTCAGGAGATGCAAATATTGTTCTGCCATCACAGAATCTGGATGCGAAAACTATTTCAGCTCTGGAAGATTACACCAGGAAATTGGCTCTTGCACTTGGTACAATCGGTCTTATCAATATCCAATTTGCAGTAAAAGATGAAATAATCTACATTCTTGAGGCAAATCCCCGCGCAAGCAGAACCGTTCCGTTTCTAAGTAAGGCAATTGGAATCCCGCTTGCAAAACTCGCGACACGGGTTTTGCTTGGGGAAAAACTAAACCCAGAAGCACTGGAAAAGCAGAAAGAAAAACGGGTTCATAATTCTTTTTCTGTCAAAGGGGTTGTTTTTCCGTTCCTGAAAATAAAAGGAGCGGATATTGCTCTTGGACCTGAAATGAAAAGCACTGGCGAAACAATGGGAATTTCCGAATCTTTTGACGAGGCGTATGTGAAGGCACTTCTTTCAAGCGGTCTTTCCCTGCCAGAAAAACGCGAGTCGTCCGCGGTTCTCCTGAGCCTGCGCAAGGAGGACAAGCAATATGCACCAATGCTCGGAAGACTTTTGAAAAATGCAGGGTTTATGATATTTGCTACTCCTGGAACTGCGGCATATCTTCAGGATGCAGTCGTTGTCGATAAAATAAGCGCTAATCCTGATTCCAAAAATGAGTTCAATACTAATTCCGGAACTACGGTCCTGGATGTAATTGATGGCGGAAAAATCTCACTTGTCATAAATACTCCGCAACGCGGAGGCGCGTTCAACACAGATGGATTCAAAATCCGAAGGGCAAGTATTGAAAAAGGAATTCCATGTATAACTAATGTAAGGACGGCAATCGCCCTCTTGCAGGCAGTCGAGAAAATAAAGGAGAACGAAATCGAGGTAAAACGGTTGGATGAATATGGACAGAGAGCAGACAGCGCAGGAGCAGAAGACGCAGGGTAGGCAGTTGTTGTTTTTCGCAGCTGGCTTCATCGTTGCGGCACTCCTTTTCCTAATTTTAATTCTTGTTTTTCCGCTCGCCAACTCGCTCGAGGGTTCCGGTTCCACGTCATTTGCTTCGGTTCCGGTAACAATCTCCGCTCTTTTTTCCCCGGATGCCGAAGACGACATTCTCGCCCTTATTAATAGCGCCACAAAATCGATTGATATCGAAATCTACACTTTTTCATCTGATGAAATTGTTTCAGCACTCATCAAGGCAAAGAACCGTGGAGTAGCAGTGCGGGTAATAATGGAAAAGCGCATTGCAGGAAAGCAGAATGAGGAAACATTTGCCGCTCTTTCACAAGCAGGCATAGCGGTTCATTGGGCATCCGAAGAATTCAAGCTCACTCATTCCAAATTCATGATAATCGATGGAACAAAGGTTCTGGTAGGCTCCCATAACCTGAGCAAAAATGCCCTAAGGGTAAACCGCGAGGCCTCAGTCGTTTTCACCGGTCCGGAAGTCGTGGAATTCATGAGAATTTTTGAGGAGGATTGGATACGTGCGACCTAGTTGGTTGAGTATAAGCTTTATAAATAACATTTGAGCGAATATATCATGCGTATTATTCCCAGTTTAGCAGTAATATTGACACTGCTCATATTGGCAGGCGCAGCCTTTTCTTCAACTACTACATATCCAACTATTTTAGACATTCAGCAAGAGCAGTCTGCGGATGGATCTGCAATTCTAAGGGCATACATCCATGTAAACAGCCCTACCGGAGAATCCATGGTTGTCTCCCCGCCAAATTCAAAAGTTACCTTTTTTACATTGGAAAAAGACCAGGTCTCTGGAGCCACTACCAAAAGCAATATATGTGAGAACGTTCCGGCATCGAATCTAAAAGACTCTGTGTATTATGCGTCCTGTCCGATTTCAAAAACCCTTTATTCGGGTACGCCAAATGGCTGCAAGGATATTTATGCAAATGCCCAAATTCCGTCTGCGTTTTACCTTCCTTCTTCAGGCTCAAAAACTGTTTGTGATGACGAGTCTACAATACTTTCCAAATTCACCCATAAATTATCGGATGCTCTTTTGCAGACTACGAAGGATAAATATCCCATCTGCATTACAGGTTTTGTCCTTCTTGGTATCCTTCTAGCAACCATGTATTTCAGTGGAAGAAGCCCGCTTTCGATTTTGGATATTACAACGCCAAGTCTTCCAACTCCGAAGAGTCTTACTGCAAGCGGACAGGTGCTTGGACATCTGGTATATGGTAGAATGCTAAAGATAACTAACCAGAGCCTTATTTCTCTAAAGAATGTGTTCAAAGCAGAAGGAGATTCTATCTCAAAGCAATTGACAAGAAGCGGAAAATCCTCTATTACAAATGAAGTTAAGCGATTAGCTGGAACGTATAGAGACGATGATACAAAGAAATTTATGGAAGCCCTTGGCCTGAAAATGGCAAAGGACGGTTATACTCTTACCCAAATCAAAGATGCGTTTCCAAAAAATGCAAAAGAGATGTTATTTTTCTCAAAACAGGAGCAGGGTGTGCTTGGGCAGATTATACAGCGTATGCAGAAAATGGCAGATCTGCAGATGAAAAGCGAATCAAAAGAACTTCAAAAAGCAGGGGAACGCACAAAATTCTATGCAGAGGCGCTTCACAATTTTGTAGTCGGTTATGCAAACAAGAACGTGCTAAGACTGACGAGCGGGGAACGCGAATATGAATGGGGAATGACAGGAAAAATCCACAAGCTTGCGAGGTTTCCGGTTCAGGGCGGTCAGGCATTTGTTAATGCCTTTCCACAACTTGGCAAGATTCCTGTTTTAGGATGGGCACTGATGAAGTTTCCGGGAATGGGGCGCATGACACTTCTGGGCGGAGGTATAGGTGCGTCCATTGAATCATATGTTCGGGGAATGAGAATCACCGGAAGATATGGAAAAGCAGTTGTCGGAACCGTTATGAGGGCAGTCAAGAAGCCAACATCTGCGCAACTAAGGGAGATGGCGGCGAAGGTAGATGCCCCACCTGATGCCAATGTTACATATTTCCAGCGTGCATATTATGACCTTTATACTGCAGGTTCAAAGGAAACGCAACGTGTTGGAGTGATAATGAACCTGGATTCCAATCTTTCAAACATTTATCGTACATTGCACAAAGACCTGAATTATGACATGATGCGGTATCTGATGAAAAAAATGTACGAACACCATGGTGTGAATTTCGAGCTTTTGGAAATGGATATCACTGATTTGGCGTTTGATCATAAAAATGATATCCTAAAGCGTATGAACATAGAAGGCAATCCGAAAAGTGCGGAAATCGCGGCATTGAATAAAAAAATCAGAGCAATATTTTCAGAAAGGTATATGCCGGATGAAGAAATCACAGCTATCAATATTGACCAGCTGGATAAAAAGCACAATGAATGGCTTAGAACACGCGTGACAAAACTATCTTCTCTTGCCAGTAGTATGGGCGTGGATTTTGACCGGGTCGGAGTAAAGCGTGCATTGGACCGCATTAATGCAATTGCAGATAGTACGGAATATGGCGACTCTTCTCGTGCGGTTCAACTTTATGATTACATGGTAAATGAGCACAAAACCAATGATCCCACCCACGTTCCAGACAGAAATAAGTTTTATCTCACTGTCGGGAGGGACAGTATGACTTACAATCGCGGAAAACCCGGATTGGAATTCAGCGATGCGTGGAATTCTTTCCTTCTCAATAATTTTATTTTTTCTGCTGAGCATGAACTGCTTGGGGGAGAGGGCGGAATACGCGAAGCCGCAATGGCATCTTCTCTTCATGTAATAAACAGGATGATTTCGCTTAATCCAGACCTAAAGGAAAAACACGGTGCTGTTCTGGAAAGGACTGTCACGGACTGGCTGAAGACGCGCGGAGTAACTGATAAGGCACAGGTAAAAGAATTTTTAAAAGATTTCACAGGTGCAATGAATGGAATGATCGTGCGCTATCTCCGCGAGCTTCTCACCGAAGATGGCCTAAAAGCAATGCAGGGTCTTAAACTGAATCCAGATGCAGCAGGCATTTCAGACGGCAAAAAATCAGAGCAGCTTCAAAAAATGCTTTATGGTTACGAAGTATACAAGGCAGGTCTCAAAAAAGAAGGTATTGGTGGAACAATAGCAATAGAGCACGGTTCTCCAACTCCGCTAACCTCTGGGGAGCCTTGGGCAAATGCATGGAAAGCCATAACCAATCCAGGGTCTTATGGAGAAAAAATTATCGGAGCCTATCGTGCGCTTGCAGGCCATAATGCACAGGTAATGTTCAAAGACAAGGATGGCAAAGTAGTTTATATGGCAGGCCGCGAGGATGAAATGGGTCCTGACCAGGGGTGGTGGAAATTCGATATGAAGCGCCGCTGGATTGGCGACCCCGGAAGATCCGTGAGTTTTTGGACTGATTCTCATTTCTCAAAAGGATATAAACTTCCATATAAGCCAAATATCCAGCATGAGATCGAAGCCAGATATAAGCTTGAAGGGAAATCTTTTGATCCGCAGTCCAGCCAGTTTTTGAAAGATGAAACCCTGCGTGCCAATTACAAACGCATGTATGGCAGAGACATTTTGATGAACGAACTTTATGATCATCTTAACGGCGTTATGGGGATGAACTCCTACAAATACACAAATGAAACAATGAAGTTTTATCTCAAGGCAGCACAGGGAATGCTTGGAGGTGCATTGATCTCAAAAGGAGAAGAGAAATATGAAGAAGGATTACGCACAAAGAACAATGCATTGCAGGAGGAAGGGGAAAGAATCAAACAGGATGGAAAACGCATTTTGGATGACAGGACAACGACTGCAGGCGAGAATCTAAAAGACTGGGCAGACCGGCTTACTGATCACAAGGAAGACCTTCAAAAGTTCATGGACAAGCCGTTAATGTACAAGACAGTTGCATCTCTGGACCATCCCTGGGTTATGACGCATGAGCGTTATTATGTTCCATATGTTGACGGAATGCCGTTAAGCGATTTTGACAGGATTGTAAATGGATTTGTTGCATTAAAGGATTCAGAGGGAAAATGGAGGCGGTTTGATCCTCAAAGAATAAACATCGAATTCGGAGATTCTGAAGAAGGATTACGTTTCAAGGATAAGTACCTCGCATTAATGCAAGAAAAGGATTACGAAGCCGTAAGAGTTTCTCAAAATTACCATCTGGAGGTTTCCTGGAGCAGCCTCTTAAATGAACTTAAGGATTGGGCAGAAGGAAATCCAGAACGCCAGAAATTATTTGCTGCTGCCCTCTGGCACTGCGGAACCTCTACTGGCAACTGGCAGAGCTTCTGGGAACAATCCGGGGTTTCGGTTCGTCCAAAGCATGAGGTTTATGGAATCAGGACAAGTCTTTTGCCATATGCATCGCATGAATACGCACCAGCTTCAGTAATGGACCCATGGCGCAAATTCGTGAACAAGGCACGTGATATCGGCCAATGGGTGGAGTCAACTTCATTTTATGCGGCTGGATATGGCGGAGGGTCAATAAGCGGCTCATTTGATGTGGTCGCTCTTTCATCTTATTACACGCACAGCTGGATGGCCCTCTCCGATGCAATAAAAAGAAAGAGCCGGGAACAGATGCTTGACCTTGGCCTTTCTGACAAAGCAATAGAAGCATATAATGAAAATGCTGCCTTATACTGGAAATATCAGCTTGTATGGGATTTTGGAATTGATAGAAATCCCTCACTTTCATCTACATCTCATGGTCTTCAGCATTCACTTGCAACCCTTTATCATCTTGGGCCTGCGACCACGTGGTCACCTGGATTCTATCGCGCATTGCATGATACCGACGAATGGGCCAATGTTAATTTCTTTTTCAATCCTACTGTGGAAATCGCCCGCAGGGCTTCCAGGCCATTTGTGCTGGCATTCCGTGCGTTCCAGATGAACCTGTTTGGTTATCCAAATCGATGGACTGCTGAAACATATAACCCAATGCAGCCCTGGGGTTCCACAAGCCTTAGGGTTGTAGACGCATTCCGCTCTCTTGTCAATCCATTCTACACATCAATTGGGTCTAGTGGAGAAATGGCTCGCAGAGATTTAGGAGGTAGGCAATACCTGACCGGTCTCCAGGGCCAGTCTGCTGATATGCAATGGATAATGAAAGGTTATTCATACGTTGGCAGAGGTGGCGGAAGGCAAAACCCGGGTGAAGCTGCAACTGACCCGCGCGAAACAATCAAATTATATTCCCCTCTTGCAAGAAGATTATCCCAGGGATTGGAAGTCGGCCAGTTCCAGGGATATTTTGAAAAAGTAAGCGAGCTCTGGTCTCAGGCAAATACCCCCTATGTCCAGCGCCTTGTTTCTCCTTATGCACTTCAAAAAAGAAGAGAAGAAGAGCTTGGAGGGTATGGGGTGCTAATGAATTCCATCTGGGCATGGACTTCTCCGGCACTATTTGTTTGGCATCTTCCGATGTCGCCTATATCCCCGCGTGATATATGGATGCAATATAAAGAAGCAAGAAGAATGGCAAACTGGGATGATATGTCTACTGCAGAAAAGGCCAAACTCACTGTTTTAGGGCAGCCCGGATCAAGCATTCTTTCTGATATCTGGTCAAAACTTTCCCCTGTTTATACAGATGAAAGGGGTCAAGTCAAACTGCATAAATCCCTTGTATATGGGAGCGATAAATCACGTGATACGGTAGCATGTCCGTTATGCAGCAGGCCAATGCAGAGATGGGGTTCCTGTTGGCATTGTTCAAGAAATGAAAGAAGGCGAGGTGGCGGAGTTGCTTAGCAAATTATCTGGAATTGAAAGGAAATATCTTCTGTTAATCGTTGTGGCAGTCCTGACCACTGCACTTGTTGCGCAATGGGAAAAATGGACGGAAAACTTTGCAGATGAGTATGACTATACTCCGCAAAAGGTTGATTATCTTGAAAACACCTTTCAAACAATAAACGCCTCCTGTTATTGCATGGTTTGTGAGAACCAGACTGACGAAAGCTGGTTCTTTGGTTTGATTGACTCGCCACCGCTTACGCTCGAGGGTGGAAAATGCTATTTTAGAGGGTTAAATGACCCGAATGCTGGCAAAGACCAGCAATGCGATTATGAATACGCGAAAAAAGCATTATCAAAGAAAACACTGGATGATAAAGATGCCGAAGCCGCTTTCGATAACATTAACATTCGCCAGTTCATGTTAGGCCAGGGTCCTGGTTTTGCTGATTTCTATAAAGCAAATTCCTATTCGCTTAACGGGCTTAGCATGGCAGTGAAATGGATTCCTTCGGTTGATACAGGAAATGGAAATGAATATTATCCCTTGCCAGAAGTGAATCGTTCTACATGTATGCTAAGGGCAAATGTTTTGCCGGTTTATGTTCTATACAGCAACAGCACTGCGGTGAGCGCGGATCGTGCACGCAAGATCGCGCAGCAGTTTAAAGATAAAGGTCCGGTAATATTGACAACGGAAATGAATTTCAATTACCGGGACGATGCGATCGTTTCCGAAGTACAGAATCAGATTCTCGGAATGAAGGCGGAATGCCCGAACTGTCTTATCGCAGTTGCACCGCCATTCAATGATACTGCAGCGCTTGATCTGGTGTTAAGCGATGATCAGGTAAACAAATCCACTGACATTGTTGCAATAGGAATCGACTCAAGGTTAGCCAACACAACATTTACAGAATGCAATTATGCCTGGCTTATAGAACAGGGAAAACGATATGCGCAATATGCCCTGACTACGTACCGGAAGCCGTCAATTATCGCTTATTTCATGATTGAAGAAAATGTTCCGCACGATTATTCTTCGTGTGTCTGGCCGGAAGGAAGCACTGCCAAAGCCAATTCGTTTTTGTTCAGAACCGAATTTCCGGTTCTTCTTCGCAACGGGATAATTGGTTTCGCTCCGTATGCTTATTATGATATGTTCAATCCGCTAAGATGCGATGGTTGCGCTCCGACTAATTATAATGATGCTTTGAATTATGTTGAAGCCAATCCCAATCCAACAGGGGATACTGATGGAATTGATTCTGCATTTTTGGATTATTCTGATCCAGATGCCGCGTTTGACCAGCCAGCGGATTACAAAGCGCAGCCATTCAAATCCGAGCCAAGATTTTCGTACTGGTTCGGACTTGCAGATTATTATTTCAAAAGCGGCAGTATGACGCCATCTATTTTCCCAAGCCAAAGCGAGAATGCCTCAGGATGCTCTTTTGGAGAAAAGAATCAAAGATTCTGGATGTATCTTTCTGATAATTCAGATCTTGCGAAAAAATTATCTTCCGGTTCATCTGAATCGCTCATAACCAGTTACGAGGTTCCGGCTTTCAAATGCGATGCATGCGTTGCAACTGAAAAAGAAAAGCCAGACCTTAAATTGGATTTCAACAAGGGAGCAAATGAGAAGGAATGTTCAATCTATTCGCCGCTTGATGTTTTCGCTGACCGATTTGATATTGATCCGCTTTTCCTGAGGGCAGTCGTCTCGCATGAAAGCGCGTTTCATTATTGTGCTGCAAGCAAGGTGCCCAGGGACGCAGCGGCTTACAAAGAAGTAAAAGGAACGGATAACGGACAATTGCTGGTGAATGACACGGGTTGCTTCCCGGTTGGGCTTGACCAAAGCAAAATTACTAATCATCAAGCTGAATTGAGCGAGAAAATGCCGCAGTGTTCTTTATGGATAGAAAATCCGGACAAAGTCCGCTATTGCGCATTCGGTTTAACCCAGACCATAGAATTTCCATCTGTGTTTTGGGAGAACGGGCAAAATCCACATGGTCTTTCCTCTTCGGAAATATCAAGTGCATGTTTCAGCGACTATAACCCATTCAACGTCACTCACAGCGCATGCCTTGGCGCCTACAAATTGAAAAAATATGTTGACAGTGGCAAGGCGGTTCTTTCGAAAACAGACAATCTCAAAGAGCTCGGAATTGCGAACAAGGATGGGGAAATTAAAAAACCGGAATTGATAAACTGGTATGCATATTTCTTTGCCGCTGGGATGTATCGTGGAGGATTTAATCCGCAGGCATTCATAAACGAATATGCATCAAACAAGCACGGGTGCGATATTACTGTTTTCAAAATAGTTCATGACACGGATGGAACACCGTACACAATAGCGGAAAAGCAGCACCAGAAAGCAGATGACCTTATGGAATATGTTGAGCTTTGCGCCAAGGATAACAAGGGAGCGGTTTACGGGCGTTGGCTACTTTCTAAATACTACGCGCTTACCAAAGAATGCAAGGAATCCGGGTGCCCGCCACAGAATCTTCCGGAACTAATTTCTAAGCCTTGAACCACGAGCCTTGGGCCAAATGTGTTTTCAGTTTCCAGTTCCGAGTTCAGGACGCGAAACACTAAACGCGAAACAGTAATCCCACTGTCCATGGCTAGCTGCCAGTAGCCATCTTTAAATACTTTTTCTGTTTTATACCCGCGTTCGACCTCCCAAAATTCGAAGTACTTGAATGGTTAATGGTACATTTTACTTATTGCGGAAGGTAAAATCTCAGGTGATTTACGATGGCAGAAGGAAAAGATGCGTTCTCACATTTTCAGGAGCATTCGGTTGCGGAATTTTTCAAAAAGAACCGCCAGATGCTTGGCTTTAGCGGAAAAACAAAGAGCATGACCACGATTATTCACGAAGCAGTAAGCAATTCGCTTGATGCTTGTGAGGAAGCAGGAATTCTTCCAGAGCTAAAAGTCGCGATACGTGAACTAGGTGAATTTCATTTTCTTGTACATGTAGAAGATAACGGGCCTGGAATTCCAAAACAATATCTTGGAAAAGCGCTTGGCCAAATGCTTGCCGGCACAAAATTTCATCGTTACGTCCAGCAAAGAGGGCAACAAGGTATCGGAATCTCCGGAGTCAGTATGTATTCCCTGCTCACAACTGGCAAACATCCGCGTATCATCTCCAGTTATAAAAATAAAAAATTAAGCTGCGAACTCAGTCTTGATCTCAAAACAAATCGCGCCGAACTCCTTAATCTTGTCGAGGATGACAATCCGGATGGCAAAACCGGCCTTACATACGAAGCGGAATTCAAGGACGTTGAATACAAAAGAAGCGAACAGGGCGTTTATGAATATCTGCGTCGCACCGCGTTGGCAAATCCGCATGCTTCCATTTCAATTACAGAGCCGAACGGAGAAAGTTCTTCCTTTCCGCGTGTTATTGAAAGCAATCCAAAAAGGCCAAGGGAAATTCAGCCTCATCCGCTCGGAATAAGTGCGCATGACCTTCTTGACGTAGCGCATGCTCAGAAAGAAAACAGAAAAATTTCAGCATTTCTCCAAAACTCATTGGCACGCGTGAGTGCAAACAAGGTATCTGAGCTCAGAACACTTGTACCTGATGTTGATTTTGACAAAGATCCGTCTGATATGTCCTGGGAGGACGCGGAGAAAATCGTGCAGAGCTTTAAAAAAGTGAAATGGATCGCTCCAGAAACCGATTCCATTGTTCCAATCGGAAAAGAACAGATAGAAAAATCGTTCAACAATATTTTCACCCCGGAAATTATCTCGGTAACTGAACGTTCTCCTAAAATATATCGTGGCGGGGTTCCATTTATGGTGGAAGCCGCAATTGCATACGGAGGCGGAATTGCCCATGCAGGAAAAAAAGGGGACATGATGCGATTCGCGAATCGCGTTCCATTGTTGTTTGATGCAGGCGGCTGCGCAATTACTGAATCTATCAAAAGCGTGGAATGGAGCCGCTATGGTTTGAAGAATTTTGAGGAAGAGCCGGTTGTAGTGCTGGTTAATTTTGTCAGCGTTCATGTTCCATATACCGGGGCAGGCAAGCAAGCGGTTTCAACAGAGGAAGATGTTTTTGATGAAATAAAAAATGCAGTGATGGAAGCCGCACGTGGAGTACAACGTTACATAAGCGGAAAGCGAAAGGCGCATGAAATCGAAAGTAAGCGAAAAGCAATCTTAAGATACGTAGAACAATTAAGCGGGGATCTTGCATCTCTTTCTGATTCAAAAGCAAAGGACTCACTTAGGCAAAAACTGCTAAAGCTGGTTGAGGAAAAATATGCCATATTAGAAGCAGAGGAAAACGGAGAAGGAAAACCCGAAGGAAATAGTTCGGAATCAGAAAACGGAAAACACGAAAACGGTAATGGAAATGATGAGAACGAATAGAGGCTGTACCTCAGGGTGATATTTATGAGCGATAAACATGCGGAAAAGAAAATGACTGATCTTGGAAAGAAAATGCTGAAAGAAGTTGAAGGTGGTGAAGGCCCGACATTTGAAACTCCACTTAGAACCAAGAGCAACACGATTTATGATGATGGCATCGGTTGCCTGAGGCTTGGGGAAAAGAAGGAATTGCGTAAGTTTCTGAGTGTATCTCAGGCAAGAACATTCATGCAAACTGTGGCAATCGCGGCAAAGACAAAACGATTCATCAAAGAAGAGCTTCATACGAGCATCAGAGGCCTTTTTTACCAGCTTAAATTCTCTCTTGGTGAGGATTTGGATGAAGACCTTTTCAGCGAGCAAAGTGAAAGCAATGCTCTTATAGAGGACCTTGAAGTGGCAATGGGTGTTATGAGGGAAGATCTTCATCTTACAACAGACCGTAAAGGTGTTGTTGCAGGTGCGTTAAAAATCCGGGACAAATTCGCAGGCGACGAAACCGTAATCAACTGCGAAAAACAGGGAAGAAGTGGCTGGATGATTCCAAGTGATGTTGATAACGGAATGGAAATAGAAGAGCTTGAGGCGGATTGGGTTCTTGTAGTTGAAAAGGATGCGCTTTGGCAGAGGCTAAATGAGGACAGGTTCTGGAAAAAGGAAAATTGCCTTTTGATTACTCCCAAAGGACAGGCTTCTAGGGGAACAAGACGGCTTCTTAGAAAACTTGCTGACAAAAAATTGCCCGTCTATTGTTTTATGGACTGTGATGCTTGGGGATGGTACATTTACTGGACAATAAAGACTGGTAGCATGAATCTTGCATATCTTGGAAGGGATTTTGCTGTTCCGGAGTCAAGATTTCTTGGAGTTACGATGCAAGACATAAATGACTATGAATTTTTACAGAAACTGACAATTAAAGCAAAGGATGTGGATATCAAGCGCGCTGAAGAAATGCTTGGTTATCCTTGGATAAACCGGCATAAACCCTGGGTGGATAATCTGAATCTTGTGCTTAAAACAAAAAAGAAGATCGAACAGGATGCATTGCAGGGGCAAAGGCTTACATTCGTCGGAGAATATGTAAAGGAAAAAATAAACAATAAAAAATGGCTGCCGTAATTGCGTTTTGCTGATCCGCTTGAACTGCTGTTCAAGTCTCCAATTGAACGTCCGACAGAACGTCGCGACGTTCTGTGGACCACAAAACGATGCATCGTTTTGTCGGTCGAAACGTTCAATGGATGTCAGGAACGACGTTTCGTTCCTGAGCATGTTCGTAATCGAATCGTCGATTACGACACCATAAAACGGTGCGCCGTTTTATCGGTCTCGAACTCTCTGGAGTTCTCGATCCGCTGTTCGTCTCGCGTCTGGAGTTTTGGGTCTGGGATATTCTATCCCGGGGTTTATCATGGATAGCCTAATCAATAGGGTCGAATCACTGAAATCCTCTGAAATCTCCAAAACAATTCATATGCGCATTGCGGAATTCAAATCGCTTGGAAAAAACGGCAGCGAGGACAAACTTTTTTCCGAACTTTGTTTTTGCATTTTAACCGCGAATTTTCAGGCAGAGAAAAGCATGAAGATTCAGTCCGGGATTGGCGTGGGTTTTCTTACTCTTTCTGAGATGGATCTTGCCATACAGCTTCGTTTATCGGGTCATCGCTTTCCCAATACCCGTGCAAAATACATTGTTGAGGCAAGGAAACATGCAGGAGGTCTCAGAAAGATTTTAGGAGAGTATTCATCCTCAGAAACAGGCCTGAGAGACCGAATAGTAAAGGATGTCAAAGGCCTTGGGTACAAAGAGGCAAGCCATTTCATGCGCAATATTGGATACGAAAACGTTGCCATAATCGATTTTCACATTATTGATATTCTTGCAGATAACAAGCTAATCGAGAGGCCAAAATCAAAATCTTTAACAAGAAAAAAATATCTCGAGATAGAAATTATACTGGAAAAAATCGCAGAAAATGCGCGTCTTACGCTTGCTGAATTAGATCTTTATCTTTGGTATCTGGAGACCAGAACTGTGTTAAAATAATCTGTGATCGTCACTTTTTTAGTCGCCTTTTCTAGGATTGCTTGATCTCAGTCGCTCTCCCATAATTCGTCTTTTTGCTTTTGATAAAAAGTTAAATACTGGCGTATGTGGGGCGCCGTCAATGAGTTTGTAAATTGCTTCTTTTGCTGTTTCCATTGTGTCGAATTTTGATATTATCGAAATTGTGTTTCCATAAACACTAACATATGATTCTGTTGCGTCTTCTATTATGGTTTTTACTTTTCCGTCTTCCCCGATAACTCGTGATTTCACGCGTTTTATATCATTGTCATTGCGGCATATATCCTTGAGATTTATAATTTGCAGGTTGTATCCATCGGTCAAAAGCAGGAATGCGTGTTTTGGCTGGAAACCGCGACCTATTGCTTTTATTACATCTTTTGCGAAAAATATATTGGCACCTTCCCCCTCTATCTCGACTTCGCCGTCATCCTTTACATTAAGCTCTACATCTGCCTTTTCTTCTATGAGCTTTTTTGTTTCTCCACGCGCACCGAGAATTGAGCTTAGGCGTTCAAGAGGGACTTTGACTACTTCCATTTTTTTCACCTTATTGTCTTAGTTTCCTTGTTCTCCTTCCTCTGTTTTCTTTTCAGCTTGTTCGTTTGTCTTATTGTTGTCGATTATCTCTTTCAGCAAGCTTTTTATCTGATCGTTTGTTTCCTCTTTTATTTGTCGTTCCGCAGCCTGTAAAAGTTTTGGGTCTTTTGTATTTTTAAGTACTGTTGCGATTGTTTTTCGGGTTAATTCATCCCAATCTCCAACCAAACCAATAAATGATTTTTTTATGTTTTCGTCTTCATCTATTAGCGGACTAAGTGCATAAATCGCATATTGCTGTGTCTGGTCCACATCCTGCATTGCAACTATCATAAGCTCTTTTTTGAGGGTTTTTGTAAGATCTTTTTTTTGTATTTCAGCAACATATGCAAGTGCAGACTCCATCTCATAATTCTTAAGGATTATTTTTTTGAGACATTCAGATATCTTTACCATATTTTCCGGATTTTCACATGCCTTGGATATCGCAAGAAGAAAAGTGGTGTTTATACCCATCTTTCGATCGTAAGTCTTGTCGATCAATTCAACAAATACGTCCTCCCATCCTGCATCCAAAATCATTCCTATAAAATATTTTGCTACGGCCGCTGGCTTCATTTCAGTTGAGGCTAATCCTGGATTTTGGACGATTCCAAGAGCTATTCTCAAAAGAACCATTCTCTCATACTTTATTCTTGCAAGCTGGTCGTGGATATCCTGTTTTTCTGAGTATGCCTTGATTAATTCCCAGAAAAGAGTCCGTGGATTTGCATCCGGTTTGTTCAGGTATTTGTGAAGGTCAAGTTTTTTTGGTGCTTCTGGAGGGAGTGCTGAACCTGATGAATCGTCATCTCCTCCATGCGTTGGCCCTTTTTGGGCATATTGCTGGTCTGGCATTAATATCACATATCTAATGTTACATAGATTTTATAAGGTGGTTTCGCGTTCTCAGTATTGCGTCTTGAATGGAATGCACCACGCGAAACGCAAAATACGAAACAAACAAAACTCGGAACTCTAAACGCAAAACATCACGAAGCCCCCGACGTTGTGGAATGCTGCCGTTAGCAACCTGCACGAATTATACAACATCATGCATGTTCGTACAAGATATTGCATAAGGGTGTATTTATAGTTTTGCAAATTTCAAAATTTAGGTCACCATATTTCTACGCAAAAAGTAACTTTAAAAACCAATGGTTGCACTATTATTACGTGGCACAGACACTCGTTTCAGATACTGCCTTAGCAAATGGCAGGCAATGTGTTGCTAATCTGCTTAAGGCTAGGGAAACTCAGCTTTCTGTTTTAACTGAAAAGTTCTGGACGATCATTGGTTCTGGTTCTATTGGCGCCAAGGCTGAAGAGCTCATGCGAAAAACATGGGCGATTGAACGCGCTGGTTTTGATGTTAATCCACGAACTGTTCTTGCAATGGGTTTCTTTGATGCATTCAGAGAACGATGCGGGTTAAACGCTGCTTTGACAAGGGGAGCTTCTTCTGAAGAACTCCAAAAGATAGTCGGGGGGGGGCAGTTCGAAGAAGCTGAAATGAAAGTATTACGGAGGCTTGTGAAACAGATTCACAAGGACTTTAGGGGAATTCCGTTAGCGGTAAGATCATCAGCACATGGTGATTGCAGGGGAACAGGAATTTATGATAGCGAATTTTGTATCAACCTTAATAATGAAGTTAAAACTCTAGATGGCCTAGTAAAGGCCATCAAAGCAGTTATGATAAGTGAGTTTTCTGAATCGGCAATTGTATTTAGAAAAGATCTTGGATTGCTAGGTGGAGTTGCAGTTATCATCGAACCTGTTTTCGGGCAGAGATTCAAAAAACACACCGATAGTGAAGGCATAATTCGTTTCGGACCCAAATATGGCGGCTTTGGATATACTTCTCATAATACTGGAGGTCATGTCGTTTTTGCAGCCGGTTTACCAACCACTGCGGTGAAAGGAAATGGCATAAAAGTAAAAGAAAGCGACAAACGCACACCATCTCAAATCCAAGACGATGAAGAAGAGCGCTTAAGCGCCGGTTTGCATTACAGAAAACTCACTGATTATTTATCCGATGGGAAATTTTTATATGTCACTAAAAAAGACTTTGATGATGTTACTATTGCACTTGGTACAGTTGCATTTAACAAACTTGATTGGTTGTTTGTCAAATTGAAAAAGTTGGAACAATTGACTGGAAAACCACAGTATGTTGAATTTGCCATAGTGGAAAATGAGGGGCAAATTCACGTAGCGATTTTACAAATAGCAGATGCAGATCAAAAACAACTGAATGATGAAAAGGAAATAGCAGAAACCGAGAAAACGGTAATCAGAAGCGGTTATGTGAAAGGTAGCGGCGAGGTCGAAAGCGATACAATCCTATTTGTTCAGAAAGAAGATGACATACGGCTGCTTAGAAAGTTAAATAGAGATCTAGCGGATTTTGTAGTAGTTTATGTGGGAGACCTTACGAAATCTATTCAGGATAATCCTTTGGAATATGCGGATATAAGTAATGCGCGAGTAATTGTTGAAACTGCGGGGTATTCTGGCAAGACAAACCACCGCGATGCACCCGAAGGCCATTTCGGAGGCCTGTTGGACACAACAAAAAAGATTTTCATGATTGGAGTCGACATTGATTGGGAAAGATTAGGCAGACCAGAAACTGTTACTCATGTATATGGTGGTAAAGTTTTAATCTTTCATAAAAAAGTACGAGTTACAGCAAGCGAGAAACAGCAGAAAGCAGTTGTTGAGATTGTAGAGTAGCATACAACATATTGCATGAATGATTAAATCGACTTGAGCTAATTATTATTGTCATGTTAAAAGTAGTTCTAGAAAAACTGCAAAAATTTCAAAACTGGCTTTTTCCTCCAAATCTAGATCGTAAGAAGAAAGCCGAGCTCCTACTTGAATTTGAAGAACTGTACAAAAGAAGGAAAGAACTCGTTCGAGAACTAAACGAAACTGCAGAGGACTATGAAAGCATTGCACAACAAATACGGGTTATGTTAAAGCTTAATCCATTCAAGATGAAAGAAAATGGCTCCAGTCTTAGTAGATTTGTTTGCATCGATGGCCTCGATAAATTGAACAACTATGATGCTATAAAGAAGAAAGCAGTTGAATATGAAACTCTCTATTTCAGAATATTCACCATACGTCAGAAATTGAAGTTATATGGGATTGACACCAGTATCCGAGATGGAGATAATGTCGCATGAAGCTCAGAAGACATATCTAAGAACCAGGAAGGTTCCAATTTGGGTAGAATATTATATTGACAATATTGTTTCTGAAATGACTGAAGACGAATTTTGGACAAGATATGAACTTGAAAGAAAAACAGGTTCAGAAAAAGAATGGTATATTGAAGAGCTTGAAAGAATACAACAAAAACGCAAAGAAATTCAGCAACAAGAAGAGGAAAGATTGGATCGATTTTGTAAACTTCTGTGCTCGGATGATAGAAAACTTAAGGAAATAGAAGCCGAAATTTACGAGGTTGATCCGGAGTTCTATCCAAAGCCAAGAATTTCAAAACCACGAAAAAAAGTTCAAAAACCCAAAGAAACAGTTAAAGAACCTGTCAAGATAGTCCAAAACGAAAATCTCTATCTAGAAAAAGGTTTAGCAGCTGAAAAGAAAGAGTCTCTCCTGGCAAATGGCTACAAACGCCTCAAAATCAGCCCATTTGGAAAATCCGGAGCTGCTTATTACTGGATTAAATCGAGATATAACGAAAGCAAAGAGCACGCATTCTTTTGTTATTTAATCGAAAACGAACTCAAAATGCTAGGAATCAGACCGATAATGAACGTAAATAACGGTCCGGATGTAGTCTTTGAGTTCGAAAACAAAAAATATTGTTTTGATGTTGAAACTGGAAAGAATTTGAAAAAGCATCCAAATTTTATTCGCACTAAGTTCGCTAGATACAAAGACGAATACGAAATTAGCTATATTTTTGTTACAAAGAAATCACTCAAATATCTATATTCCAAATACGGAACTGTAATTAGCAGAAGCACGCTAAAAGAAACCCTGACCAAATTTTCGGTCAGAGATACATGATATGGACCCAATTAGGAGGAAGAAAAAGAGTAGTGTTTACGACTAAAAATCCCTTGATTTTTAGGGGACGGTATTGATGTGAAATTTAACCCCTAAATTTTACGGCAAAATAACGAATAATAACAAAAGAATGGTATGATCGGTTATTTTTCTAGATATTTGAATTACTCAAACATAACAACTTTTTTGAGTATGATTGAGTATGTTCCGATCTTAGCGAATTTTTTTCATGTCTGTTAATACATATTCCGCAATCGGATCAAATACCGGAACTTTAGGAAGAAGTCCAAGCATATCTTTTGCCCACCCGACCCGTAATTTTTCCACATGCTTTGCGAATTCTTCCATGTTGAATTTTACTTTCAACGGTTCGAGTTTTCTGTTGATTAAATGGATGTCAGGTTTGACTCCTTTGCCAAGCAGATACCACAAATCGTAAAGATCTCTAGGCTTTGGTCTTTTGTAGATCGCATGGATTTTCTCACAAACAACTTCCTCAAGCTGCATCGCATACATCTCGCTATCTGCAATTGAATATACGCCAGGTGCAATAATTCTCTTCTTATCTGGCTTGAGATAAACTTTATTGTCAAAGTTGAAGTCCATTTTCACATTATCAATGTGCTCCCTGCCTCCAACCATTGCAACGCTGCTTTGGTATTGGAGAGCAAGACTCAGGTTATTCGTTCCTTTCAACGTCTTATCAGATAGTTTGAGAAATTTGACTCCTTCAAGTTCTTTATTCTGCAGTTTCTCAATTGATTTCTTCAATGAAGTGCGATTATCTACACTAACACTAAAATCAAGATCAGCTGAAAGACGATAATCTGGAAAATAGATTTTTCTTAAAGCAGTACCGCCCTTGAAAATCATCTGTTCTGCTTCTGGTAATTTTGAGAGATAAGCCAACAAAACAGATAGAACATAATCCTTTTCTACAAGACCTACTGGCAGTTTTCCCTGTTCTATCGCATACTCCTGTAATATTTCCACATCAATCTTATTCATAGCATCTCCTCTTCCAAATTAGTGTTGATCTGCAACCCAAACGAATAATCATATCGCCCATTTTTCGACTTGTTCGGATCCAAGAGTCTAACACCCAAAAAAATTTTATTCCCTAAAACATTTTTGATCTTAAGGAATTTAAGCACGTAATAAAGCCTTCTTTCCACTGCTGAATTATCCATTTTTTTTAGATAATCTTTCATCTTCTTCCAATCAATATCTTTGTGATAATCACGTATAGCCTTTGCTATTTCACCAAGTCCACCGCAATATTCCGGATGTAAAAGTCCATCAAGAATTGCCTTTTCCTTTGAAGCAATATTTATCTTCCTTCCTTGGATCTCAGTTTCTACAAAACCAAAAAAATATCTTTTTGAGAGTTTGACAAATTTGTAATTGACCTCTTCGAACGGCCTGTCTTTCACGTGGAATTTCACGGCAACGTAGACCTGCCTCGGCATCTGTTCAGTTAATGACCAGAAGCTCAGCGCAGACCAGAAAGATATATAGTACTCTTTAGCCAGGAAAGGAACCAACGAGAATTCATGCTCACCCCATTCTTTGAATCTGAGTGGAATAAGCAGATAATACCCTTTTTTTATGCGTTTTATCCTGCCTTTTTTTACCAATCTGCTCAGCACTTTCCTGACTACTTGCCTCGTAGTGGATGCCCTTTTGTAGGCATCAGAAAAGCTAAACACAGACAATTTGTCATGCTCCAGGCTGGACAACAAAGAAAATTCCATGCTTCCGAGCATTATTTTTTTGGTACGCATAATATCCTCACAAGGGTATTATCTACCCCCAAAGTATATAAAGCTATCTTCGGAGGTAGTTTTAATGATCATATTCGCACCCTGGACGAACCTATCTTGTTTTCAAGCATCTTCTTGAACATGAGCTCACGCATTTCTGGGTCCTTGACCATTTGTTTAGCAAGATTTATCGATTCCTGATCCTCTTTCTCTAACTGCATAGCTAGATCAAGATCAAAAGTATACCCGCATTTTGAGCAGAATTTTGAACCAGGGGAATTGTTGAGGTTGCACCGTGGGCAGGTTAGAAGCTTTGCAATCTCCTTATTTCCGCTCCTGTAACCGTAAAGCCCAAGAATAGCATCGTCAACATCACGACCGCTAAGGTGCACGTAAATGCTTGCCATATCGCTTCCCTGCGTCCATCCGAAATACTCCTTCATCTGAGCTTCGGTCAATTTATTGGCCAACGCTGTTGCCCTGGAATGACGAAACAAATGAGGGTGTACTCTTTTCTTAATTCCCGCAGCATCCGCCAGAGTGCTTATGATTTTTGCTGCATATTCGTACCTGAACGGAACAGGATTTTCTTTTCGTTGGTATTTCCTAACAAAAAGATAGGCATCCGGATTATCCTTGCATGGATGAAGCTCTAACCAGGTTGCAATTGCTTGAACGCATGCTATTACCCTCACTCGCCTTGTTCCGCTCTTTCCAGTTACCCGTATTACTGCTCCATAATCGTCAAAACTCAAGTTCTTGAGCTGCACAGTAAGGAGCTCGCTTATTCGACATCCAGTTTCGTAAAGACATTGTACAAGCGCCCTGTCCCTTGGTTCAGATGATGCAGCAACCATTCGCTTCATTTCGTCTTCCGTAAGCAGTTCTTCTGGCAGTTTGTGCCTTTCCTTGACGTGTACCCTTATCCAGTCCACTTCATCCGGATAGGTTTCGTTATTTCCCTTGAGCCATCTGAAAAGAGATCTGATGGAGACCTTGTAGTCGTGCTTTGTCCAATCTGAATAATTAGCTGATTCGATATCGATCACGAACTGCTTGATATCTTCCTTTGTCAGTTTATCAAAAGGCTTCGTGATCCTTCTGGCGATAAGACGCAACATCGTCAGATGCTTGCATATCCTCGAATCCGTAAAACCTTGACTTCTCAGATCCAAATAGAAGTCCAGGATGATTTTCGTGTTTTCATCAGAAACCCCGTATTCGTTTGCTTTGAGCTTCGCCACCATTCCTTCCACCAAACCGCCGAAATTATGCGGATCGTATTTCATAGTTGTCATCTCGCATCCACTCCATTTATTTATTCATGCAAGATGTTGTACTATTTCGACGCTAGGTTGGCCTAAAAGCAGCAAATTACAACCCGGAAGCCATGTTTGTCGCCAAACATGGCAGCGTATATATGCGGGCTAATAAGAAGAAGTAAAAAGCCCCCGACGAGAATTGAACTCGCGACCTCGTGCTTATTAGGTTTTCCGATGAAACGCTTTTTGCCGCGCAAAAAGGGTTCTTACCAAGCACGCGCTCTACATACAGAAGTTTCGTGTCTTGTGTTCCGCGTCTCCGATGGAACGAAGTATTTGTTCCATGGACCCGTGAACGTTGCGACGTTCACTTGGTCGTGTTTCGAAACTCGCGACCGAGACACAAGACCATAAGACAAGACCCGAGACTTTCACTGAGCTACAGGAGCAATCTATACTCGGTTCTTGTGCCGGAAAGCAATTAAAATACTTATGTTTAATTGAACCCCATGGAAATCAATGACGAGATTCTATTCTCCGGTGAATTTAGGGGTTTTAAGAGAGGAATATATTATTCCCTCAGGGGTGCTTCAGAAACCGATGTAGCATTTGCGCTCGCGGATATTCTAAATTCCATAAACGAGCCAGCATTTGATTTTTCTGGAATAGATACTAAAAAAGTTCGGGATTTTATAAAACTGAACGGAAGCGGACTTCCGGCAGTCATTTCGTTCCTGGAGTCAAAAAAACCATCCGAATTAAGGGCAGCCTTGATTGATGCAGCAGGTAAAAATACTCTTTTGCCTGCCGCGGAGTGCTGTTTCTTTTTAGAGCTTTTCAAATCAGCGGGTGTTGCTTGTTTTCTCACTCCTTCAATGTTCAAAAGTGCATTTAAGCCAAAAGAAGAAAAATCAGAAGACCAGATCGTTTTTATAGGGCATTACAAGGACTGGGCTGTGATAAAGAAGCTTAGTATTAATCAGAAAACTGAGGGGTGGGAGGTTTCTGGCATACTTTCCGGAATTGTTTTTTCTCTTGTTCCTAAAGTTTTCCAATTTGCAGGGGCATCAAATCCGAGTGTAGATGTTTTGAAACTCTGTACAGGAAAGCGGAAATCGTATACTAATGTTATCGAAGTTCTGAAGCAGATAAGTCTAAGTGGAAACCAATTTCAGGATGCATTTCTTTTACTTCGCGTAATGGAGACTATAGGGTATAAACCATATGCGAATCCGGAGATGTTATGCAAGGAATACCCAGATATAAAACCTCCAAAGGTCAAAGGCAGGAAGCCAAAGGGGTGATATAATATCTGTCGCGAACCCTGGGAGTGTGAAAGATAACCTTTAAATTCAGTCGTGTTCTTAATCTGTTTAGATTTTAGTTTTTTATAGAGGTGAAAATTTATGCCAGAAAAAAGACCATTTGATGTATTGAACGGTTCGTTGAACAATACGGTAGTTATCGGCCTTAAAGGCGGAGTAGAATTCCGCGGGGTAATGGCTGCTTATGATGTTCACATGAATATAGTGCTTGATAATGCAGAGCAAATAATAAATGGCGAAGTAAAGCGCGGAATGGGAACAATTCTGTTGCGTGGAGACAGTGTAATTTACATATCTCCGTCATAGTTAAGCTACTGGATACTAGCTAGTGGCTGCAGGCCAGAAACCAATTATTCGCAAATCCCTCCGAGTCCAAATTTTATTTTGCTTAGGGCTCGTAGCTCAGGGCCCTTTTGACTTCTGTTTTATAAGGGCAAAAGCGCTCCAGCGTAAAAGCCCTGGAGAATCACAAGTCAACTGGGTAAGCAATAGCAGAGCACCCGCTTGGCGAAGTTGCGTTTCGAGTCTTGAAGTTCAGCGTCTCGGAATCGAAAACAAGACGCAAAACACGAAACTCAAAACGCGAAACAATCCAAAATGCGGGGGGCCGAGGGTGCGAGCAGGTTAAGTTTTCGGTTGCGGGTTTGAGGTTTTGTCCTGACATATAGCAGTCACTGATTTTTATGCAACCTAAAAGAAAATATGTTCGTTTTTTACCTGTTCACGCATTAAAATTAGCCACAGAATTGAAAAAAGGCAGAGCGAGGAAGCGTATTGCTCAGGAAATGTTTTTCAAGCATGGACTCGGCCAGGATACTACTAAAGAATACATGGCAGCATACTTTCCCCGGGGCGAAGTAAAGAACCTAACTCCAGAAGAAGCTAGCAAAGTAGTAGACAATCAACTGTGGTCTTATCGTCAAAGAGTTAAAAATTCCGAAGACCTGCGAGAAATTGTACAACGAGCAGAGGAAACAAGAAAACGAATCGGAAAAACAACAGTGCAAATAACTGCCGCAATGACCTCGGAGCAAAGAAAGAAAATATCCATAGACTGCAATAGGGAAAGAGAAAGAAGAGGAACTGCAATCTGGCAGATAGCATTGAGGGAAAATAACGAAGAAAGAAGTGATGCCGCAATAAAACGAGAACAGCAAAAAGGTGCTGAAAAAAGGAGCGAGATTGCGAGAAAGAGAGAAAAAAGAATTGCCCCTAAAAGGAGGATAAGAATTGCCAAACGGGCCGAGAAAACCCGCGTAAAGAGGAGAAGAGCACTTTCGCAATTTTGGGCAAAGAAAAGCCATGAAGAACGAAAAGAAATTTTAAGGAAAGCCAGGTCATTTCAAAAAGATGCAGAACGAAGCAGGCGAAGCAGGGCGATGTGGAAGGACAAAACTACTGGGCAAAGAAAACAAATAGCACGAAAGAGAACTGCTGATTTAGAGCAGAGAGGGGGGGGCAATTTGGCAAATCTGGGAAGGAAAGACCTCCGAACAAAGAAGCGAAATAATACGAAAACGATGGGCTAAACTAAGCTCGGAATTGAGAACTGAAATTGCCAGAAGGGCATGGGAATCCAGAAAGGAAAAGATAGAAACACCGTTTGAGCGAATTTCAATTCTTCGTCTACCAGAGCTTAGATTACTGAGCAAAGCAGAGGAAAGTATGTTTGTAACTCAGTATTTTGAACACTTCTTTTTCAAT
This sequence comes from Microcaldota archaeon, assembly GCA_038046805.1. Taxonomy (GTDB): domain Archaea; phylum Micrarchaeota; class Micrarchaeia; order Anstonellales; family Bilamarchaeaceae; genus UBA10214. The sequence goes on along the minus strand of JBBSVO010000004.1, from coordinate 74,957 downwards.
CGCGCACACTCTCCGATTATAAGAACATTCACTTTGCCAATAGAAATGTTTCGCAGAACCGGATTATGATGATATCAAACAGGAGTTCATGATTGCCATATTGGATGCGTTGAGGAGATGGGATAAGGAAACAGACCTAAATCAGCTTGTAAGTGATTCCGTAGTCCATCATATGTACCGATATTTTGCAGGAGAAAGAAAATTCGAATTAATGCTTGCGCATTTTGAACCAGAAGTGGCAGAAACCATACTTGAACGAGATAAAATCGGAAGAACTCTAAGAAAAAAATGATTTTTTACTCTTTGGTTTCAACTTCGGAGATTTGAGGCCTCCCCCTTTTAATCATCTCAAATAATTGCTTCCGAAAATCATCCTTGAAAACCCTTAGAGAAACCGGAACCTCGTTTTCTTTGCTCTTTAATAATTCAAGCAGATATGGGAGTGCATCATTCGCCTTTTTCGTGAATTCTTCATGCAATTTCACGAAATCCATTTTTTCTCCAATGGAGCGCGGATTGTAGAATATCTCTTCACCTTCATTTCCTTCCTTTCCCCCGCCATTTCCAAGCATCGCATGGTTGCTGTGCGCGAATATATTCCTTATTTTGTTCAGTCTATATAAGTCCTTTATTTTCTGTTTGTCCGCATTGGTCGTTTTTTCAATTATCCTGCATTTCAATCCAAAATTAGTACTGTCATCATATAATACCTGGGATACAAAATCAAGATTAAGATATCCGAAATAGTGGTATGAGATTATGATATCGACAAGCTGCTCTATTGAGATGAATCTTTCTATTATTTCGCTCCTGAATTTGGATATTTCTTTGTCTGTTCTATCCTCGCCCACCTAAAACACCCCGAACAGTTTTCCATCCTCTTTTTTGAATTCCTCAAGCAATTCCCTTTGTTTTTTGGATATATTTTTGGGAATTTCAACATTGACCTTAACCAGTTCGTCCCCTTTTCTTCCGCTTCTCATGCTTGGAATGCCCTCGCCCTTCATTTTGAAAATCGTCTCAGGCTGGGTTCCTGCAGGGATTTTCAGCTCTGCCTTTCCGGAAATAGTTGGAACATCAATTTTTGTACCAAGTGCGGCATCAATAAAATTTATTTTTGTTTCAAAATAAACATCTTCTCCATCACGTTTCAGCTGTGCGTGCGGATTTACATTGATATAAACGTACAAATCTCCTGAGCCATCCTTCCCATATCGCCCCATCCCGCGAACGCGCAGGTTCATTCCATCTTCAACCCCTGCAGGTATTGTTACATCTATTTTCTCATGTTTTTCCATTGTTCCGCGGCCATTGCATCGCGAGCAGAACTGTCGGATTGTTTTTCCTTCTCCATAGCATGAGTTGCACGCAGAGGCACTTCTCACAATCATAGGGCCTAATCTTCTGTTTACATAAACCATTCCACTTCCTTTGCACTTATCGCACGTTATTGAGTTCGTTCCTGGCTCTGCCCTGCTTCCTTTACATCTGTCGCATGCATTGTTGTGCGAAACTTCAATTTCGCGGGTTGTTCCCTTTGCAACCTCTTCAAGCGTAATCTGTATTTCAGTTTGAAGATCCTCGCCAACTTCGCGTCTCCTTCTTCCGCGCGTTCCACTTGCCCCGCCAAAATCAAAAAACATTGAAGAGAATGGATCGTCCTGCCTTCCTCCGCCACGTCCGTAACCGCCACCAAACCCAAAATTCCTGAGAATATCTGCAAACTCCTCAAAATTCGCGTTTCTGAAAATATCCTCCTGGGAATATCTTTGGTCAAATCCCGCATGGCCATATTGGTCGTACGCGCTACGTTTTTCCGAATCACTAAGTACGGCATATGCTTCGCTTATCTCCTTGAACCTGGCTTCTGCATCCTTGTTTTTGTTCCTGTCTGGGTGAAATTCTAACGCAAGCTTTCTATATGCTTTTTTTGTTTCATCGGCGCTTGCGCTCTTAGGAATTCCAAGAATTTCGTAATAATCCCTTTTAGTAGCCATCTAATTACCTGTACGAATTATCATTTTTACGATTTGCAATTTCATGCCAAACCCTAAAGACTCTTTCTTCCCAGCTTTCAGATACTCTCGAATCATATCGTTGGTATCTTACCGGCTCTTTTTGTTTTCCAATAAGAATTGAATAAGCCTCGCTTATTTCCTTGAATTTTTCCTCTGCAGCTGCATTGCTATTGCGATCCGGATGATATCGAAGTGCAAGTTTTCTGAACGCTTTTTTTATCTCTTCGTCACTAGCGTTCTCTGAAACACCAAGAATTTCGTAATAATTTTGTTTGGAAGTCATCTGGTCAGCCTACCAATCCAACTTATTTCTTCTTGAATTCCGCATCCTGCGTTTTATCATCTCCGGAATCGGAACCAGAACCTCCGGATTTTGGACTATCTCCGCCATCTTCACCGTCTCGCATCGTTGGCCCGGAATCGGGTCCGTTACCAGGCCCAGTCTGCCCCGCCCCCTGTTTTTGATAAATCTCGCTTCCGATTTCCTGGAGGATTTTTTTAAGGTTTTCCATTTCAGTCCTTATCTTCGCAAGATCGTCTGTGGCCAGGATTTCCTTTGCTTTTTTACCCGTTTCATTTATCTTATCACGCTGTGCCTGTGTAATTTTGTCTCCAAGGTCCGAAATGGTTTTTTCACCAGTGTAAATCATTGCTTCAAGCTCGTTTTTTGCTTCAGCAAGTTCGCGGATTTTCTTATCCTCTTCAGCATACTGTTCTGCATCCTTCATCTTATTTTCTATTTCTCCTTTATCCATCTTATTCGGCGCAATAATCTTCATTGTCTGCTCTTTTCCAGTACCCAGGTCCTTTGCTGCAACATGTAATATTCCATTTGCATCTATATCAAAGGTAACCTCAATCTGCGGTACTCCGCGTGGTGAGGGTGGTATTCCAACAAGAGAGAACTTTCCAAGTGAAATGTTGTCCTTTGCCATTGCCCTTTCTCCCTGTAGTATATGAATTTCAACAGAAGTCTGCATATCTGCAGCAGTAGAGAACGTTTGGCTTTTTTTAGTCGGAATTGTAGTATTCCGCTCAATCAACTTTGTTGCTACGCTACCAAGGGTTTCAATCCCAAGCGAAAGCGGAGTAACATCCAGAAGAAGAATATCCTTTACTTCACCAGCAAGTACCCCTGCCTGGATAGCTGCGCCTATTGCAACGCATTCCATTGGGTCAACTCCCCGTTCAACCTTTTTACCGACAAGATCTTCTACAAATTTTTGCACAATCGGCATTCTTGTTGGTCCACCAACCATGATTATTTTGTCAACCTGTGAAGGAGAGAGCTTTGCATCGCGAAGTGCTTGTTCAACCGGTTGCCTGCATCTGTCAATTATCGGGCGAACGAGTCCTTCCAACTTTGCCCTTGTGAGTGTGTGCTGGAAATTCTTTGGCCCATTTACGTCCGATGCAAGGAATGGCAAGCTAATATCTGTCTGCAAAACTGTGGAAAGTTCAATTTTGGCCTTTTCCGCAGCCTCTGCAATTCGTTTCATTGCCTGGTTGTCTTTTCTTATATCAATTCCGCTTTCTTTTGTGAACTGGTCTGCAAGATAATCTACAAGAACCTTGTCCATATCTGTTCCGCCAAGCTGTGTATCACCACTTGTGGATTTAACCTCGAAAACCTTTCCGCCAAAATCCATTATTGTAACATCAAGAGTTCCGCCACCAAGGTCAAAAACCATGATTTTCATATCTTTGTCTGTCTTATCCAATCCATATGCAAGACATGCAGCAGTGGGTTCATTCACAAGTCGTACGACTTCAAGGCCAGCGATTTCACCCGCATCCTTTGTTGCCTGCCTTTGATTGTCATTGAAATAGGCCGGAACCGTAATGACCGCCTTCTTCACCGGCTGGCCAAGAAATGCTTCAGAATCCTGTTTTATTTTCGAAAGAAGCATCGCACTGAGTTCCTGCGGCCTGTATTCCTTTCCAAAAATCTTGTATTTGTAATCAGTTCCCATTTTTCTTTTGAATGCATTTATGGTTCCGTCTGGATTCGCGACAAGCTGCCTTTTTGCCGGTTCTCCGATAAATCTTTGCCCGTCACTTGTTATTGAAACATAGCTCGGAAATGCCTTTCCATATTGGCTCGCGCCTTCAGCACTTGGAACTATTGCAGGGCGTCCCCCTTCAAGGACTGCTGCAGCCGAATTGCTGGTGCCGAGATCAATTCCAATTATTTTTTCAGTTGTCATCCAAATCACCTTTTAACATCATTTTATATTCTCGTTTGCCGGCGGCCCGCGCCCTGGCGCGTTTTATTTTAGCCGCCTTCTAAACTATCGTTGTGTTCCGGCGGCTTCGCACGATAGCGCGATTTATTACGCCGCCTTCTAAATATTACATCGCATTTGCCCTTGCATTCCTCGGGCGTATCATAATCTTTTTCGCTTCTTTTCTGAATTCGCGAATTTCCTCATCGTTCATTTCTTGGAGTTTTTTATCAGTTGTTTCAGTTTTGTTCATATCGCGTCATCCTCTTTTTTCTTTTTCGACACAATCACTGCTGCATGTCGCAGAACCTTGTCCTTGTAGTAATATCCCTTTCTTAAAACTGCGATTATGGTTCCATCTTCCTCATTGCTTTCCTCTTGCTTTATCGCATCATGAAGATACGGATCAAATTTCTTTCCATCACATTGCATCGGCCTGATACCCAATTGGTTAAGAGATTTCATGAATGTTGTGAATATCATTTCAATGCCCTTACGTTCCTCCCCGCGAACATGCTGAAGTGCATTTTCAAACTCATCTGCAAACGGAAGAATTTCATTTGCAAATTCCATTTTACCCGAATCTATTCTTTCGGAATATTCGTTTGCCGCCCGTTTTTTGTAATTTTCAAATTCAGCTTGAAGTCTTTTTACCGTCTCTTCAAGTTCTTTTATTTTCAGCTCCGGCCGAAAAGCTTTTGGCTGCGGTCCAGTGATATGAGGTTCGGGAAGAATCTTGTGTTTCTGCTGAGGCGGGAGTTTTTTCTCTTCATCATGTTTTGGCAGCTCATTGGTTTCCTTTATGTCCTTCGGCGCATCGTTTGATATGTTATCACCCTTTTGACAATATCTTTAAATTTTAAAGTATCTTTTATTATTTTAACAAATCTTTTTAAATATATTGTTTCTTAATTAAACTCATGACGAGCGGAACAATTGCGGCAAGAACAGAAAAACGAAAAGCCCGGGGAAAGGAAAAAGGAATAATGCTAAAAGAGATCTCTCCATCCAGACTGTCGCGTGGAGAAGAGATGAATCCAGAAGCTGCTCTGGAACTTATCTGCGAATGCTTTGGCATTGATCCGGAAAAAGATCGTTTGGCCTATGAAATCTTCAAAGAAATTGTTGAAGCACAAAAAGACGAGCGCGGAGTGCGAACAATAGAAATAACAAAAAAGGTCCATGTAACTCAGGCAGCAGTGGTTTATCATATGAATATTTTCATGCGCGAGGGGCTTATTGTTAAAGAAGGAAGGGAATACCACCTACGTGGAAGAACGATGGATCAGACGTTTGATGAACTGGAACAGGATTTAATCAGAAGAATGCGAAGAATGCGCGAATTCGCAAAACGCATTGACGAAGAATTTTTTGGGTTTTAAGGTTTCGGATTCAACCAAAGTAGCTTTTTTAAACCAAACCTCCGAAATAGGCGCATGTTGTTTATCTCCCGTATCAAAATCCATAATTTCAAATCATTTAAATTCGTAGATGTCACGCTTCCGAGAACCTATGTTTGCCTTGCAGGCCCAAATGGTTCAGGGAAAAGCAATGTTCTAGACGCCATTCGTTTCGCCTGCGGGGAAATAAGCTTGAAATCTCTTCGGGCAAAAAAAGTTAGAGACCTCATCCTTTCAGGAACAAATACTGCGGAAGTTACTGTTTATTTTGATGGCGATGAAAAAATAGAAATCAAAAGGGCAATTCGAAGCGATGGAAAAATTCTCTACAAACTGAACGGAGTAAAAACAACTCGCGGAGCGATTATTGAACTTCTAAAAAAGCACAACGTGGATGAGAGCGGGAGAAATACTATTGCTCAAGGCGAAGTCCAACGCATTATCAACATGGGTGGAAAAGAACGCCGCCAGATAATAGATTCAGTTGCAGGTATTTCTGATTTTGAGGCAAAAAAAGACGAGGCAATGCGCGAGCTTGAACAGGTAAATAACAAAATAAAGGACGCGAACCTTGTTCTCGGCGAAAAAGACGCGTTTCTTGCACAATTGGAGCGAGAACGTGCAGATGCCCTGGTTTATGTTGATGCAAAGAAGAATCTTGCGAATGCAAAAGGAACCTTGCTGGAGCGGGAAATAAAAAAGCTGGATTCTGACCTTACAGAAGTTTGTGAATCTGAACAAAAAACCAAGGGAGAAATTGAAAAACGGGAATCTGCAATTGCCAAGACTGAAGCAGATATAAAGCGTGTTGATAGCGCAAGACTAAATGCAAGCAAGGAGCTTCAGGCAAAACAACAGACTGCAGGAATCATCAGAAGAATTGAGGAGTTAAAGGCACTTCTGGCAACAAAAGAGCAGATGGTAAAAGATAAAGAAGAGCTTGCAAAACGTCTTGAAAAAGAGATTAACGGGTTAAACGTTGATTCAGCTGGAAAAAAGAGCTCGGTTTCCGAGCTTGAAAAGGAGATTGCACAGCTGAAAAGAGATTTTGTTGCATTGGAATCTGAAAATGAAAAATTCTCATCATTCAAGTCAAGTGGAGAGCTTGAAAAACTTGAAACGCAAATATCAAACCAGGAAGAAGACCTTCGCTTAAAACGAGAACATGCAATCTCTCTAGAAGCGGAAATTAGATCCAAGAACGAAGTCGCAGAGCTTAAGCGCCAGGAACAAAATGCTATCGATTCAACGCTTCCAAAGGAATTGGAAAATGAAAAGGCAGAGGAAAAAATCCAGAAAATGAAGGCAGAGGTAAAAGAATTGGCAGGTGAAATAGACTCTTTATTTCAGCGGGAAAAAGAGCTGAATTCAGAATCCGCAGAACTCGACAGGAAACTGCTTGAACTGCGGGAAAAACACTCGGTTATGCGTGTTCAGTCCTCACCAGCACTGGCAAGCCTGGCTTTGAAATTCGTTCAGGACCTAAGGGCAAAAGGTTCAGTAGACGGCATATATGGTACCGTTGCGGATTTGATTCGATTCGATTCTAAATATACTTCTGCAATTGAAGCAGCAGGGGGGAATAGACTGCTTTACGTAGTTGTCGAAGACTCTAATACTGCCTCAAAAATAATCACGCTTCTTAAGAAAGCCTCGGCCGGAAGGGCAACCTTTATTCCGCTTAAGGATGTAAAAACTGCGCAACCGCCAGAAGCAATGAATGGCTTCAAATCGGTTATTAATATTATGGAGTATTCTTCGGATGTTGCACGCGCCGTAGAATATGTCTTTGCGGAAACGCTTCTTGTGGATTCAATGGAAGATGCAAAGCGCATAGGTTTGCGTCATGCCAGAATGGTAACCCTGGATGGTGAGATTTTCGAACGTTCAGGAATAATCAGTGGCGGAAAGGTTGCATCTAGTGTTCTGGCTTCGACTCAATTGACAAAGATTGAGGGTGAAATCAGCAAGGTCAAAGAGGAAAAAGCAGCGATAATGCAGGAATTGCTGGATAGCCGCGAATCCGCTTCGAAATTGCGTTCAAAAAAGGCAGAGCTGGAGGTAAAGGCAAAGAGCGCAGAAATAGAACTACGCGGCTCTAGTGAGATGGTAAAATCGCGGGAAAAGGCATTAGCAAGGAAAAAGCAGCTTGAAACAGAAATTACAGATGCACTTGCTTCCGCGAATTCTCTTGCAAAAGAAGGAGAAAAACTTGGCAAATTGGTTTCTGAGCTGGAAACTCATGTATCTAAGGCGAAAGAACGGCGTGATTCCGAACTGGAAAAAGAGCGTTCAGGTGCTGACCAGACTTCAAAGAAAAAAACTGATCTTGCTGCAAAGGTCTCCTCTTTACGTGCTACAATCGAAGGCAAGTTAAAGGAAGCAGAACTTAGAAAGAACGAGCTCTTCAAATTAGAAGAAAGAATAAAAGTAATGCATCAGGAGAAAATGGATGCGTGTTCGCGCGTCGCCGAAATGAAAAAGGCATCTACAGATGAAGGAAAAGAGCTGGCGCAGCAAGAGGAGAAAATCTCCTCTACAAGCAGACAGATAGAGCGCATATTTGAAACTATCAAGAAATACGAATCTGATTTACAATCGCTTGGTGCGCAGCGGGAAAAGACCAGATTAGAGATGGATCGCGTTACCAGAGATATGAACCAGCTTAACATCAAGAAAGCAACTGTGGAAACAAAACTTGCAGATTTAAAGGCTGAATTTGACGGGCATGGACAATACGAAACGCTCACAATGAATAAAGAAGAACTTCATACTCTGGTAAAGTCTTCTGAAGTAACAATAACCACGATGACAAATGTGAATATGGCAGCGATAGACATGTATGGAAAAAAGAAGGCCGAGATAGAAGAAATACGCGGAAAAATAAAAACGCTTGATGACGAACGCAAGGCGATTTTGATGATGATGGACGAAATTTCACAGAAGAAAAAAGATGCGTTTTTCAAGACATTCTATGCGGTCAATGATTATTTCAGGAAGATGTTTGCATATATCAGCATTGGTGAAGGTTTCCTTTATCTTGACAAGCCAGAAGAACCATTTGAAAGCGGGATGTATATTAAACTCAAAAGAAACAATCGTGAGCATACGCTTGATTCGCTTTCCGGCGGGGAAAATTCTCTTGTCGCATTGATGTTTATATTTGCTATGCAGTTGTTCAAGCCATCTCCATTTTATGTTCTTGATGAGGTTGATGCCGCATTGGACAAGGACAACAGCAAGCACCTTGCGCAATTGATAAAGCGTATGTCCGAGAAAACCCAGTTTATGGTTGTATCTCACAATGACACTACGATGGCTCTTGCAGATTCGGTTTTAGGAGTGACTAAGGTTGGCGGCGTGTCGAAATTGGTAGGGGTAAGACTTGAACAGAGGTCGCATGCAGGTTCTCCAGAACAAGTGGAAGTGATACAATGAGTCGTCTCAATACCCAAGTCAATGTGTCGGGACGCGCTCTTTTTGTCGGCCGCTTTCAACCATTTCATAATGGTCATTTGGCGGTAATCAATCAATTACTCGAAAGGCATAACGAAGTAATAATTGCAATAGGCAGTGCCGAGGAATCGATTTCTTCAGATAATCCTATGACTGCGGGCGAACGGGTCGAGATGATAAGAAGATGTTTTCCCACTAGCACCCTCTCACGTCTCATAATCGTTCCGGTGCGGGACATCAACAACAATAATATATGGGTTGCACATCTGGTTTCCCATCTTCCGGAATTCGGAGTTGTTTATTCAAATAATCCGCTCGTTCATTATTTGTTTTCGCGCAGCGGTATCCGCACTGAAAAATTCGAATTTTACGAAAGAAAATCCTGCGAGGGCACGAAAATCCGAAAAGATATCCTCACTGGCGGGAATGAATGGAAGAAATGCGTGCCAAAGGAAGTTGCTGCGTATCTGGAACGGTTGGAGATAAGGAAGAGACTTGCAATTAGCTTGTAGCTTTTAGCCGTTAGCCTTTAGTCATTAGTCCGTAGTTACTAACGACTAACAACTAATTGTCAATCGCCAGAAGCTAACCACCAACTGCTAACGACTAATTTATCTTCGCCTCAACCAGATTCACGATTTTGTTTCCAACTGCAAGTACTTTAACACTCAGATTTACTTCATCTCCTGAGGTGTGCTTTGTTTCTGAAATTGCATCCAATGTATCGCTTCCAGCAGCGGTTGAATTAACCAAATAAGTATAATATGTCATCTTTTTGAAAATCTTTGGGAAATCTGCGCCATCTGTTCCTTTAACCTGCAAAACTGAATCCGGAAATACGATTCCCTCTCCCAAATCCGCAATAACCTGTGCCTTGTCTGTGAAATTCTCGTTTATTGTTGCGGTTCCCGTATTAAGTGAAACGACATAAGACAGGTTCTTTCCGATTGCGGCATTGGCAGAATTCTCATCCGCAAATCCAATATAATTCTTTGCTAAATAAGCTACGCTGTCGTTTCCGATTTGTTCCTTTAAGGCATCCACATTTACATTATTGCGCTCTTCCCAGGGAACAAGTGCGATCGTAGTCACGGAAGTTTCTGATAAAATGATTCCATTCCCAGCGAGCATCTTCTCTTCTGGTACAAGAGTGGGGGTGGAATATCTTGCAAGGATTCCCTCCTGGATTTCAACAGTCATTTTTAGTCGTATCTTTTCGCCAACATTTGGAGGGGACGACATTTCCACTTTCACGATAGCGCCGTTTGATGCCGCGCTTTTGTTTTTTCCATCCTGCGCAAGAATTTCTATGGAGTAAGGAAGGGCGACATTTGCTATTACTGTAGAATTGATCATCTTGTCCAAAACACCGGAATAAACTGCATTTATATAATCAGAATTTTTGAGTGATATTACGTACCCTCCTGACATGGCAACAACGTCCTCAACTCCACCAAGCGCCTTTATTTCGCTTATTTGACCAGAATCCAGCCCTTTTGCAAAGAGATATGGCTCGTATGCTTTTATTGTTCCGTAATATTCTGAATAACCACTATACGTGGCTGATTCCTGGGTATTCTGCCCATTCGTCTGTTCGCTTGTCTTCCCGATTACTCCGAATGCGAACAGTTCAAAAATAAATCCTGCCACAACCAAAATTGCGAATATCCGAAATAAAGTAGTTTTATCCATAAAAATCACCTTGATTTTTATATTTGAAATTTTCTTTTAAAAATTTCAATCCATTGTATTACCCATCCTATCTGCTCAACAGATGTTTTATAAACAATTTGCTAGAAAGATTTAAAATACAAGTAACAAGGTGAGCCAGTGCTAAAAAACGGTGAATTTGTTAAAATAGAATACGATGCAATCGATGAAAACGGAAATCTCTTCGACAGTACGCGAGGCGAAATAGCGAAAGCGCTTCACAAGAAAGAAGGACCATTACTCGTGGTTGTTGGAAAACACAGGCTGATAAAAGGCCTTGATATCGCAATTCGTTCAATGTCCAGGGGAGAGGAAACCGAATTTGAATTCAACGAAGCAAACGCTTTTGGAAAAAGAAGCAAGGAATATACGAAAATAATGCGCATGGAAGATTTTGCAAGGTATAATGTCGCTCCACAGCCAGGCCTTACAGTTCATCTTGACACCGAACAAGGCAGGATTTACGGAACTATAAAATCCGTAAGCGGAGGCAGGGTTCTTGTTGATTTTAATCATCCTCTTGCCGGGCAAAAAGTCAGATATAAAGTGAAAATAACCGAAGTGATAACTTCGCCAGAAGATCGGCTTAGGGCCATAGGAGAGGATATCGGGATCGTTTCAAGCGTATCCCTGAAAGATGGCACAGCAATGTTCGAGATAGAAAAGGACGATGCATTTGAGGAAAAGAAAGCGGTTATTATGGTAATGACAAAAAGCTTCATGCCAGAGATTAAGAAAATAGAGGTAAAGGAAACCAAAGCAGTTAGCAAGTAGCGATTGGCTATGAGTAGTGAGCCGTTGGCCCATTGCTCAGGGCACAAGGCAATAAAACAGGTCCTAACGTGTGCAACTTCTGTGACAAGGCAAGGGAAATTCCGCAATATCTGCGATTTATGGAGGAGATGCTTTCAACTGATGTAAAGCGTCTTGAAAATACAAAAACACCTCAAGCCTTGGCAGCGTTCTCTTCTGCCGGCAAAAACGTTTTCTCAACTGTGAATCTTCCTTCAAAAATCGAGCATCCGCTTTTTGAACCAAGGGCGGCGTATGCGGTTCCAAATAATTACTACCAGCCTCTAGTCATGAATGAAGAGCAGGCCGGAAGATCATTCGCCCATGGTGCAACGCGATCAATCTTCTTTTCAGGAAAATACCTGATGCTTCTGTCAAAAACAATAACCCATACCGAAGGATTTGAATTTTTTACATCTTATCTCTTGGCGCATTTTGATAAGAGCGAGTTGCGCGTGGCTGTAACCGGCAGCGACGATACTGCTTCATTTGAAATCTCAGCAGACGTGGAGAAGCCAGCGCGAAACTTAATAAGCGGAAAAACAGAAAAAATCAGAATTCAATTCAATTTCATTCATCAGCCTGTGAAGAACAGGATTGTGAGCAGTGAACGTGTTCTTAGTTCCACTCAATTGCGGAATGCATATGGCAAATACGGCACAGGATTAGGGACAAAAATGGCTTCGGTGGATATGGAGGGTTACGCGATAACAGTTCCCCATTTTGCTCCGCATCCGTACCTTCTTCAGCTGCATAAGGAGTTTGGATTTGGCTCGGGAAAAGAAATGCAGGAACATGTGTTTGAGTATTTAAAGATGCACATTATTCTGTAAAAAGAATTCAACGATAGGCGGGGTGCTGCGTCCTTCCGCTACTTTCTTTATTTCTTCGTCTATTACCCTATCGCTTAGGCGATCCACCAATGTTTTACATCTTTTCGGAGGAATTCCGATTGCTTTGGCGATCGCATCCTTTATTTCAACGAGTTTTTTCTTAATATCTGGTCTCCTGAAAGTAGATAAAAATTCAATTAAAAAGTTTAACAACTGAAATTCCCTTTCAAAATAGTGGTGTGCTTCACGCTCAAACGCCTCGTCGCTTCTCGCTAATTTTTCTGAAAGATATTCGTTAAGCATGGATCTTAGCGCTCTTTTCTGCACATCTGGCGCATCATCTAAAGTCGCAAAAATATTTGTTGTCATTTGACCAGAGCATTGAAGAAACAGTGAGGCAAGACGGCCATCTGGAAAAAGAACTGAACCACCAATAATTTTATCTACCGAATCAAAGGCTTCGGGTATAAAACTTATTTCGTCACCGACGTATATCCCATCTAATTTCAATCCGCGTCCGACCTTTGCAATTGGTGAGGGATTAAAGTTAATCAGTTGAATGCCCGGAAGAGCTGCAATATGATTAGAAACACTCACGTTTTCTCTCATCGCACTTTGTATCTGTTTGTCGCATACCAAAGTAAGCAAAGTGTCGAGCCACGCGTCCAAAATTTCATATCCCTTCCCGAACTCAACCAAAAATTTTAGGGTATATGGTTCTGGACGAGTTAAAACAGCATGCTTCAACACAATATCTCTCCCAGGGTTGGATCCGGCATCTTTTTCATGAATGCTAAAACTAACGGCTTGGATTCTGTTTGAAACCTTATTGAGGATTTCAACGCAACGTTGTGGTTGAATTTCGGTTGAAAATCCATTTGTAAAATCAATTTTTCCATTTGTGGCAGTAACAATGGCTGCAATATCCGGATGGTCTAGTGGCTCGCCGCCGGTAAGAACCGGTGACTTATATAGACCAAGAGTTACAATCGCCTTTCGTATAGTTTCTAAAGAAATAGATTCTCCTCTTCCATGAGGAACTGATGGGAGATAACAAAACCTGCAACCATGGTCGCATCCGGTAGTTACCATAATGCTGTGTACCCTGGGGGAAACGGTTTCTGCGAGGACAACCATATGGCCTAATTTTTCTCTTAATTGCCAGGTATGTGCCCCCAATTGTGCTTTTGAAGGATTACGTAAATCTTGAATTAGGGACATAGAAGATATTATTACAATTAAACACTTTTAAACATATCCTTTATTATTTCGGCTGCTGCTGTGTCGCGCAATGTATCCCGCCATACCCATAAACCAAATCAACCGCAGGTATTCCAATTACTTTTCTATTTGGGAATAATTTTTGTAAGATTGATTTTGCCTTTTCATCGTTCGGATCATCAAACACTGGAAGCAGCACGACGCCATTTCCTATGTAGAAATTTGCATAGCTTACTGGCAATCTCCGCTCTGGGCAGTCAATCCTTCGCGGCATCGGAAGTGGAACAACATTAAATCCGGCTTTTTTTAGTAGTTCGAAGTTTTCTTTGAGCGGAGCATGATTTTCATCGTTCGGATCATCTTCCATTGCGCATACAACTGTATTCTCGTTCACAAAACGGGCGAAATCATCTACGTGCCCGTCGGTATCGTCTCCTGCTACGCCATCCTTTAGCCAGATGATTTTTGTTGCACCTAGATAATCGCGTAGATACGATTCGATTTGCGCACGGCTCAAATGCGGGTTTCTATTTTTGTTAAGAAGACATTGTTCTGTGGTGAGAAAAACGCCCTTTCCGTTCGTATCTATTGAACCGCCTTCCATTACGATTCCAGGGCGGAATACTCGAATGCCCGAGGCTTCAACTGTTTCGGCAATCCTATTTCCGGTTTCATTATCAGGAAGCAAATCTTCCCATTTGTTTCCCCATGCATTGAAGATCCATCGGATTGCAGCCACCTTTCCCTCGTCATTCTTTACAAATATTGGTGCGTAATCCCGTGTCCAGACATCAACGCTCTTGATATTGTGGAAGATTACGTTGTTCGTTCCGACGCCGTGCTCGGAAAGCTTTTTCCGCACGTGAGCTTCTGATGCTGCGTCGTTCACAATTAGGAATATTTTTTCGTGCTGCTGCAATGCCTTGATCATCAATGAGAATGTTTTTTCCGCACCATCGCGAATCTTGCCAACCGGAAACGTGTCCGGATCCTTTGGCCAGGATATCCACGTGCCTTCGTGCGGTTCCCATTCAGTAGGCATGCAATAGCCGAGTTTATTCGGGGTTTCGTCGTTTTCTTCTAGCATCAGTTCCATCCTCTTCGATTTTTCTTGGCGTTGCTTTCTTCATTTTCTGTTCGATACTCTTAATGAATACATCAAACATCGGTTCTCCTTCAAATACGAAACGCGAAAAGAATTCCAGATCCTTATGCGTTATTCCTGGCCTTAACTTTTCAAAGTTATCCTGCACCTCACCGTCGGTTAGAGAATCCAGAGACCTTGCAAACAATTCGTGGATTAATCTTTCACGTATGGCCGTACAAGACAGCAGCTTTGAAAATCGAAAGTACTGGTCAGGGGTTAACCCATGCTTTTTGACTAGCATATGGCCTTCTTTACTATACGTTACTGTAATCCAAGTGCCACGAGATTCGGAACCATCTATCTGAACCCCTAAACCAATTCTTCCATCCAGGTCAGAAACAGTTTTTGCCTCAGACTTTAAACGTCTTAGGTCGTTTTCGCCTAGTCGTTCAGATAATCGTTCCCACATATCTTTAGTTATGCGTGGAGAAATTTCTTTTGATGAAACCGCAATTATAATCTCTGACGAAATCCCGGTTTCTGCAATTTCCTCAAATATCTTCTTTCCATTTGGGCAGATATCTTCTGGTTTTTCAATAGGACCGAAAAAATCGTCTTCTAGTCGCTTAATCACCTTGGCTATAGTCTCTTGCGAATATAACGAAATATAGTTCATTGCAATTCTGGCCAAAAGTTCCTGCTTTTTTCGCATCAATTGAGTAAAGTGTTTCGCTATTTCTTCATATTCTATTCCAAAATTATCCTTTTTGGTCTGAATTTTATACAATATAAAATGCCCAAACTCATGATCTGTAGCCTCGATTATTCTTTCTTTGATCTTTTCGCCTTCCAGTTCTTTTTTTTGTTTTTGCATTACCGCGTATAATGCTTTAAGCAGCTTCTCCGAAATAACTGCAAAATTTTTAGTGTTGATTAGATTTGTATACTCATCATTCAATACAGGATGTTCCGTTCTAATCAGCGTGACAATGTTAAAATTATTCCATCCAAACGAATATTCTGGACTGTTAAGTTTAGACTCTCCTAAATCTGATTCTGCGCGTAATGATAAACTATAATCACGAACATAATCAAACGTGATGCCAGATAACAAGTACGCGACAAATTTGTTATCGCCGTATTTTTTTCTTATAAAATCTTTTACATCCTCAATTGCTACTGGCCTTACATTTATCTCTGATCGCACGAATGCTAGCATTTCTTCTCGTGTCGGCTCTTTAGTCTTTTGCCTAGGTTCTGGTGCACCCATGGTTGTACCTTTTATCATTTTTTTGTCAGCATTCCGTACGTCTCCGGTCTTCTGTTATAGAAAAATCTCCATCCATCCCGCACGGATTTACCATGGTCAATATCGCATTTAGCGATTATTACCTCTTCCTTGTCCCTGCTTCCCTTTGCGATTATTTTTCCAAACGCATCACAGACAAACGAGCCTCCCCAGAAATCCATTTTTCCTTCGGTTCCGACCCGGTTCACTGCTGCAACAATCATTCCATTTGCAATAGCATGGCCACGCATTACTGTTTCCCAGGAGTTATGCCAGTCTCCTTCTGTTTGCTCAATTCCTTGCACTGTTCCAATTGCAGTTGGATAAAAAACAATCTCAGCGCCCATCAATGCAACACTGCGTGCGGCTTCTGGATACCATTGGTCGTAACAAATCAGGGTTGCCAGTTTCCAGTTCTCGGTCTCCTGTTTAGAGTTTTGGGTCTCGGGTCTTGAGTTTTGTGTCTTGCCGCCAATTTTGAACGTTTTGAAGCCCAAATCTCCCGGCTCAAAATAATTCTGCTCGTAAAAATTCTCATCGTGCGGAACATGAATCTTCCGATATGTTCCGAGCATCTTTCCGGTTTCATCAAAGACTGCAGTTGTATTGTAATTTTTTGTTGTTTTTCCGCGCGTTCCTAATTTTTCCGTAGTATCCCTTTCAAAAATTGAACCGCCAACAATAACTACGCGGTTGGATTTCGCGGCCTCGGCTAGTGCAGCAGTTGTTTTTCCAGGAATTTCTTCGGCTTCAACTTGCGCCTTTTCCTCCTGCGGAAAATAAACAACATTGAACAATTCCGGCAAACAAACAATATCCGCGCCTTTCTTTGCAGCTTCCCCAATCATTCGCACTGCCTTTGCTAAGTTCGCATCCTTATCTGTGGACATGCTCATTTGGATTAGACCAAGAGTAATGTTACGTACCATAAAAATTTCACCATAAATTTTTATATTTGAAATTTTCTCTTAAAAATTTCAATCCATAATAGCTTCACCACAATACTATTCTAATAATATCCTTTTTATTTCCTTTGCACAACAGTTCATATCATGTCAGTTCGAGCAACTAAATCAGCTCCTCCTACTCCGCCACCTGCAGTCAAACGAATGTCTGCTGCAGCAAAACCTGCTCCTGATGAGCCATGCACAAAACCGCTAAGCAGAGAAGAGGTTAACGCCATCGTACGTGAGCATGTGCTTAAAATGCTTAACGAGGGTGCAGCCCCAGATAGCCTAATGGCCTCTGAGGTAGTGCGGGATTTAAAACCGCGTTATCCAGATATCCGATCATCTGAAGTAAGAAGTTTGTTCCTTCAATTAAGAAAAGAAGGAGTACTCACGTTGCTAAAACCAGATTTATTGCAGCAAGCGTGTGTTTTGGCACTTCCAACCCAAGAAGAAGCGAAAACCATAGAGGAGTTTATAGTTAAGGAAATGCTTGGTAAAGGGATTCCTAAAGACGAAATACTGCCTCTCGATGTTTTTAATGCTATAAGACCGAACCACCCATTGATTAGCATAAACACTATCAGAATCATTATGAGTAGAATGCGCGATAACGGTATAATAGAACGGCCATCTCCAGTTTCACTTAAACGTATGAACTGTCAAAATAAAATTTTGGATGAGGAAACTAAATATGAAGATGAAGTGAGAAGAGCAAAGGAAGACATTGCACGATGGGAACAGGACACACAAACAGTGCAATGCGAATATGGTCAGTTTCATACGCTTAAAGTTAGGAGTTTTGCGGACAGAATGGATCGAAATGCGTGCCTGATCCGTTTGACCGAAGACCTTGCAATTCCATATACTGAGAGCCGTTCTGCGGGCAGGGCTATAGTTTCAGTATTCCAAAAAGATATCGAATTACTTCGTTTTTATAATGCTATTATGAAAATGGCCACGGCGAGTATCCCGTCTTCAAATACAAAACTAGTTACGTGCATATTCTCCAGAGTTTTTTACAAAATAAGAACTGGAATTCCAAAGCGTGAGGATGAAATGGCAATGATGCATATTGCGAGATATGCGAATCAGATTATTCCTGAAAGAAGGTTACAGAAGCAATTCTGGAGACAAGTATTCAACAGCACAAAATCTGAAATTCAAAAGCATCTTACGGAGTTTTATGAATGTCATGATTGCGAGTCTTTGAAACGATATTATCACCCAGCTTAGTATGCGGGATTGGGACGACTAAACTTATAGAATCCCTTTAATCCTTTCCAAACTCTCTTTTGGTGTTTCAATCGTATTGAGAAGATAAACTGGAACGCGTGAAAATAATTCGCTGAAGAATTGCGCCCTTGTCTTCATTTTCTTTTTGTCCCGCCTGAGCTGGTGTGGATTACAAAAATCATTCTTTTTCAGGAACGCCACGGCTTGCATCGCAGTCAGTTTCGCAAATGGTTGTTTTCCTTTTTCTCGTGTCAGGAGTACGATAGCTTGCATTACTGACCGTTCACGCACTTTTTCCTCTCCGAAAATGTGTTTTACATCAACAACCGAGCGTCCGTGAGCATCCTTTGAAATCCCATGTAGTTTTGCAGCAAGTGTTGGCCAATTATGTGCTAAATCATCCCGAATGTAGGAATTCTTTTCTGATGAGAAAACGAGCGTATCCTCGCCCATTAATCTCACAAAAAACCAGTCATCAGTAACGAAATTAGCCCCGCGACCAAGAAGCAAACCATAAGTAAGCGTTGTTTTCCCGCTTCCGCTCGGACCAATTATCGCAATTCCACGCCCGCCAAAATCAACAAAAGAACCATGGATTGAATATCTGCGGTGCTCGGATGTGAAATCCTCGAAAAAATCCGCGACAAGCGCAAGCGCGATGCTTTTTACCCAGCCATAGTAGCCGCAGTTTTTCACGATAACTGTTTTTGAGAGCGGCTCGTACAAAACTCGCAATCGTTTCGCGCCATTTCCAGCTGAATCCGAAACCGAGAAAATCCGGCAATGCGGCCTTATTCCTTCCAGCATATGCCTGAAATTATCTTCCCACATCTCCTTGAATTGTTGATTATCTGTGAAGAATTTGACGCATGTACCGTGAATGTCCGCTTTTTTCTGGTAAAGTGCGCCCTTGTATATTCGGCGCATTTCGGTTTCTTTCTGCTCCTGGGAAATGAGTTCGACCTTGTAAGAGTTTGCCATGCGTTTCAATAGGAAGAGAGGAATTAAAAGATTGACTCTAAGTTCACTTTATAGGTTCTCCTACTTCTAAGATTTTGACATCAGTTATTTCATAGGTTTTATCTTGCAGATTGGTCATTTTGCTGCAGTTAGCCCCTGCAATATCAACAAAATAGCTATAGACCAGATTCGTATTTTTATCAATCTCAGAGGTTACATCTAATGTTATGTGTTTCGTTGAATTATAATTATTACATATACGAACTTCCGGGATCCCATTTTTGTTCATACGGTAAAATCCGTAGACGTTCTGATCTACAGTAGAACTGCCTTCATATAAGATTGTTCCATCTTCTAAGACCATGCTATTCTTGGCAGGTTCTGTTTTGGTTGTTTTTGTATCTTCCGTAGTTTTTTCAACATATGTTAAGGTTTTTTGTTTGGAACTATCCTTTTTGGTTTCGGATGTATCAGCAACGTTTACGCAACCAGCAAACAGCAGCACTCCAACTAGAATAATACTCATGAATATTTTGTTCATAAAATATTTCATTTGTTTAAGATTTATAAAGATGAACATCATGAATTGTTTATGGTCTCACTCTCAGCATTCCTTCGTCTTACTCGTTTCGAGCATGCGATAATGTTTGCAATAGCAGTGCTGATAGGAGAAATAATTGCAGGCGGCTCGATACCACTATTCTCGTTCGTTATCCTTCTCTCGCTTTTAGTCCCAATCTTCAGTGAAATGGGCTCATTTGCATTGAACGATTATCTTGACGTGGAATCGGACAGGATAAACAAAAGAGAAGATCGCCCGCTCGTTAGAGGAGAACTTTCTCCGGCATTCGCACTTTGGTTTTCAATAATTGCACTGGTGTTTTCAACCGTAATCGCGGCTCTAATTAATATTTACGCGTTCGGAATCGCATTCATATTCAACATTCTCGCAATCGCGTATAATTACAAATTAAAGGATTTGCCGCTTGCCGGAAACATATATATCGGACTAAGTATGGCAATTCCGTTCTTGTTCGGAAGCGTGGTCGTACGGAATTCAATCAACTTTAGTCCCGTCATCCTATCAATTTTCGCAATCGCGTTTATTGCAGGAGTCGCACGGGAAATAATAAAATCAGTTGAAGACATGGAAGGGGACAAGAAAGCAAGAAAATCAAACACGCTTCCAATCTTAATCGGTGCAGACAACGCACGCAAATTCGCCGCATTACTATACGTTGTTTTTGTTCCGCTCGCATTCGCTCCGTTCTATTTCGGACTAAAAACAGACATTGTTCCGCTCGCACTCGTAGCAATCGCGGATTTGGGAGTCTTATATCTCGCATATGTCGTTTTCACAGAATCAACTCATTCAGTTCTAAAAAAGGCAAGAAATTTAAGCCTCTTGTTCTTATTTATTGGATTAATTGGATTATTGTTAGCTGCAGTAATCTAAAATTAATTCGGGGTCGTGGGCTAATAGTGTCTTGAGTCTCGGGTTTCGGGTCTTGAGGGCACTGTGCTAACCTGGTAGACTTCTGCCTTCGGGGAGCCCTTTTGACAAATGAAACATCAGGGCAAAAGCGCTTCAGCGGAAAACCCTGGAGCATCACGAGTCAAAACGGCTATAAAAAGGCAGAGATCTGAGTTCAAGAACCCTTTTCCGTCTTTGGCGCAAAAGAGTTGAACGAATCTCGGCGACCCCAAATTTTTTTATTTGAAGATTAACTGCATCCGCCTGCCAGGCCTCATTTGTTTTTGCACTTCTGCGGGAAACTGTAATTTATAAATCTAACCTCTTTAACCTATATTTATGGTCGAATTAATTTCGTTGTTCATTCCATTCATAACCTTATTCATCATAATGGATCCGTTTGCCAGTATTCCCCCATTTCTCATGCTGACAAGGAATTGTAAAGAAGAAGAGATGAAGAGTACTGCCAACAAAGCTGTTTTGATTGCTGCAGTCATAGCCTTTATCTTCGTTTTCGGAGGAATGGAGATACTTAAAATCCTCTCCATAACCCTTTCGGATTTCAAGATTGCCGGGGGCATGGTTCTTGTTTTGTTAGGTTTAGAAAATGTTTTGAACTTTACTCTGTCAAATGGACACAATAAAAAAGATGTGGTTGATTCCGTGGCGGTGCTCATAGCAACACCTCTCTTAACCGGTCCGGGTCTAATCAGCAGCTTGATAATAATGGTTCAAACATTTGCCATAGGGAATGTCTTAATTGCATTGTCTGCCACACTATTTATCTCTTTGATAATACTGAGAAATGCGATCCGTGTTAAAAAAATACTCGGGGATAAAATTATCTTCGTATTTTCAAAGATAATGGGATTGCTTTTGATAGCATTGGGGATTTCATATATACGAGCAGGGTGGGCGATCTAAATGATTAATCTTGAACAAACTATCCGCAAGCATGCACTAAAAAATGCCTTTGATTACGGAAAGGCGAATCCGGGTGCAGTCGTAGGTAAGGTTATTGCTGAATTTCCAGATGCAAAGACGGATATGAAATCAACAATGAAGAAGATAAACGATGTAATTGCGGAAATAAGTCACCTCACAAAAGACGACCTGGCAAAGCAACTCTCTAGTTTTGAATTTGCGGAAAAACCAAAAGAAGAAAAAAAAGGTTTTGATGTTCCAAATGCTGTTCAGGGGCACGTAGTAACGAGGTTTCCTCCAGAACCGTCCGGCTACCCTCATATTGGCCATGCAAAAGCAGCATGCATTGATTATGAAATTGCAAAGCAATATGGCGGCAAGATGGTACTGCGCTTTGATGATACTAATCCGGAAAAGGAATCCCAGGAATATGTGGAAGCATTAAAAGAAGGGCTAAAATGGCTTGGAATTGAGTGGGCGAGTGAAAGTTATACCTCTGATAACCTGCCGCGCATTTACGAGGCCGCGGAAAAATTAATCCAAATGGAAAAAGCATATATTTGCACGTGCACGCAGGATGAAATTAGCAAAAACCGGGCAGAAAAAAATCCCTGTGCCTGCCGAAGCAATGGTCCTACTCAAAATCTTGAGCTCTGGAACAAATTGAAATCCGGAAAAATAGATGAAGGAAAGGCAATTCTTAGGTTTAGGGGGAACCTTAGCTCAGAAAATACTGTAATGCGCGATCCCGCACTTGCAAGAATTCTTTCCTCGTCACATTACAGACAAAAGAAAAAATATTCTGTTTGGCCATCTTATGATCTCGCAGTAGTTGTAATGGATGCAATTGAAGGCATAACCCATCCTCTAAGGACAAAGGAATACGAACTAAGAGACGAACTTTATTTCACGTTGTTCGATGCGCTCGGATACAAAAAACCGCATCTTGTTGAAATTTCCCGCCTTCAGATAAAGAACGCGCCAATATCAAAACGGCTTCTTACCCCGCTTGTAAAGGAAAATAAGGTCATGGGCTGGGATGACCCACGGCTTCCGACTCTGAAAGGTCTTGCCAGACGCGGGATCCTGCCAGAAGCAGTTAAAAAGTTCGTTCTTTCGTTCGGAATTTCAAAAGTTGAAAGCGAACCAACGTGGGAAGCTCTTCTTGTTGAAAATCGAAAGCTTCTTGATCCAACCGCAAGGCATTATTTTTTCGTACCGAATCCAGTCAAAATAAAAGTAAAGGGTGCGGAAAAAAAGAAGCTGACTCTTAATTTACATCCAAAAAATCCTTTGCTCGGAACTCGCGAATTGGACGTAAACAATGAATTTTTCATTCCGCAACGGGATTACGATTCAATCTCCGAAGGCGAGATTTTTAGGTTAAAGGACTTGTACAATGTCCGGCTTGGTAAAAAAGGGAAAACCCCAGTCTGCGAATTTACAGGAGATGGAATCGTAGAAAAAAAGTTGCAATGGGTAACAAAGGACAGTATCAGGTGCGAGGTTCTTGTTCCAAAGGATTTGGTTGATGATTCAGGTAATTATCGTGAAAACAGCCTTGAAATCGTTTCTGGTTTATGTGAAAAAACCTGTTTGGAACTTAAAGAAGGCGACGTAATCCAGTTTGAAAGGTTTGGTTTCTGCAGACTAGACAAAAAGACAAAGGCGAAATTAATATTCATCTTCTCATGTTAAAATCACTACTGAAAAGTAATCAAAAAAGTAAACATATGAAATACAAATTGCGCCTGAGAACCTTGTATTTATAAGGATTATCTCCTACATTAGCTAGCTTTCTTGAGTTCTGAAGTGACGTGGCAACTGAAGAACTTAAAAGAAGTGAACGATTCGTCCGATAAAACGTCGCAACGTTTTATGGACCATAAATCGATTATTCGATTTATCGGTCGTTCACTCGGATTTTCTTAGGGTGATGATATGGCCGTAAAAAAAATAATGAAACGCGATGGAAAAATCATGGATTTTGATCAGCAGAAGATAACGGATGCCATCTGGAAAGCCGTCCAGGCAGTAGGTGGAACTGACAAAAAAGAAGCAGATCATGTTTCAGATAAGGCAATTGAAATTTTACATTCACGATTCAATGATACAGACACTCCTAATGTGGAGGATATTCAAGATTGTGTTGAAAAAGCACTTATAGAAACTGGCCATGCAACTACTGCAAAGGCATACATCCTTTATCGTCACCGCAAGGGCGTTGAACGCGAAATGAAGCATATGCTTGGAGTAAAAGATGATCTTAAACTTTCCCTTAATTCTATTCAGGTTTTAGAGCGCCGCTATCTGCAAAAAGACGAAAATGCAAAAGTCGTAGAAACTCCCAGCCATCTTTTTAGAAGAGTTGCAAAATATCTTGCATCTGCTGAAAAGATATTTGGCGCTGACGATGAAACAACAAAATATTATGAAGATGCTTTTCACGAGATAATGACTGGCTTTGAATTTGTGCCTAATTCCCCGACATTGATGAATGCGGGGACCGAACTTGGCCAACTCTCCGCGTGTTTTGTCATTGGCATTCCTGACGATATTGAAGGCATATTCGATGCCGTGAAATACGCTGCAATAATCCACAAAACTGGGGGCGGAACCGGTTTTTGCTTCTCTTATTTAAGGCAAAAAGGAGATTTTGTAAAATCAACTGCAGGGGTTGCCTCTGGGCCTCTTTCCTTTATGAGTGCATTCGACAATGCAACTAACATAATTAAGCAAGGCGGCAGGAGAAGAGGTGCTAATATGGGTGTGATGCACGTATGGCATCCAGACATAGAAGAATTTATCACTGCAAAACAAACTCCCGGTGTTCTTGAAAACTTTAACGTAAGCGTGGCGATAGATGACGAGTTCATGAGCGCAGTTGAAAATGACGGGGATTATATTATAAAAAGTCCAAGAGGAATGAAACCTGTACGAACAATAAAGGCACGTAGCCTGTTCAAGCTTATTGCGTATAGCGCATGGAAATCCGGGGAACCAGGAGTTTTGTTTATTGACGAGATAAATCGGGAGAATCCAACTCCAAAATACCCCATAAATTCCACCAATCCCTGCGGCGAGGTTCCTGCCCCTGATTTTGAATCCTGCAATCTCGGAAGTATTAATGTTGCCAAATTCGTTGAATTTGACTGGAGCAAAACAGACTGGAAAAAGAAAATCAACTGGGCAAGAATGAGATATGTTGCAAGGCTTGCAACGCAATTCCTTGACAACGTAGTCGAATTAAACAAATATCCTATCGAACGTATTCGTGAAATGACCCAAAAACACAGGAGACTTGGTTTAGGTGTGATGGGTTTTGCAAAACTCCTTGCCAAAATAGGTGTTCCATACGATTCACAGATGGCTTATGACATCGGCGAAGAGATCATGCGATTCATAACTACTGAAGCGCGAAAAATGAGCCATGAAATGGGCAGGGCAAGAGGCTCTTTCCCTGGTTTTGCCGACAGTATCTGGGCAGGAAAATATGATGCAATGAGAAACTCAACCGTTACGTCAATTGCACCGACCGGAACAATTTCAATGATTGCGGAAACATCCAGTGGAATTGAACCGCTCTTTGCGCTTTCATACGTGAAAACAGTGATGGACGGCACACGCCTTTATTATAATGATGATGTATTCGAACATATCCTGAAGGTGCGGGGGATTTATTCGCAGGAGTTAATGCAGAAAGTAGTTGACAGCGGGTCAGTTCAGGGTTTTGATGAAATACCAGAAGATATCAGACGCGTTTTTGTAATTTCGTACGACATAAAATCAGATGTTCACGTGAAAATGCAGTCTGCGTTCCAGAAGCATACTGACCTGGCCGTGAGTAAAACCGTAAACCTTCCAAACAATGCTACAGTAGAAGATGTGGAAAATGCTTACCTGATGGCATGGAAAACGAAATGCAAAGGAATCACGATTTATCGCGATGGTAGTCGCGGAGAACAGGTTCTAACTGCTGGAAAAAAGGCAAAAATCGGTCCGGCAATGCCCGTTCAGGAGAAGAATCCAGATTATGCGATGGATAAAGAGAAGGTGCAACCATCAACAGAAACGGCTGAAGTTGTTGCTTAAAATTAATTGCTGCGAAACATTTAAATTGAACCGCTGCGTATTCAAAACAGATGGGTTTTGTTGCAAATAAATAACGAGAGAGAAGGTGTTTTTTATGAAAACAACGGTTAGCATAATTAAAGCAGATGTTGGTGGATTTCCAGGGCATTCTACGGTGCATCCAGACTTGAAGGCAAAGGCAAACGAACTTCTTTCAAAGGCAAAAAAAGAGAATATAATCACTGATTTTTACGTGGCTACATGCGGGGATGACCTCGAACTTATAATGACTCATACTCACGGTGTTGATAACAAAGAGGTTCACACATTGGCCTGGGATACTTTCAAGGAATGCACAGAAATCGCAAAGAAATTGAAGCTTTATGGAGCTGGGCAGGATCTTCTTTCAGACGCATTTTCTGGTAACATAAAAGGAATGGGGCCCGGGGTTGCGGAACTTGAATTTGAAGAGCGCAAAAGTGAACCCATTGTATGTTTCTTGATGGATAAGACAGATCCGGGCGCATTCAATCTTCCGATCTACAAGATGTTTGCAGATCCTTTTAGCACCGCGGGACTTGTTATTGACCCTTCAATGCACAGCGGATTTGTATTTGAAATTTACGACGTGTATGAAAACAAGAAAGTGAGATTATCCGCCCCAGAAGAATTGTACGACCTTCTCGCGATAATTGGGAATAAAAGTAAATATATTATCAAACGTATTTATCCTAAAAAGGGCGGAAAAATCCCAGAAAATGAGGCAGTTGCCTGCGTAAGTACGGATAAACTCTCGCTTATAGCTGGGGAATATGTCGGAAAGGATGATCCGGTAGCGATAGTTCGTGCGCAGTCAGGACTTCCGGCTTTGGGTGAGGTTTTGGAGCCATTTGCATTTCCACATCTAGTCTCTGGATGGATGAGAGGTTCGCACGTTGGTCCGATGATGCCCGTTGCAATGGAAGATGCGACACCAACCCGATTTGATGGTCCTCCTCGCGTCGTTGCTTTGGGATTCCAGGTAGCGAATGGAAAGCTGGTTGGACCAGTAGATCTGTTCAAAGACAAGGCATATGACCACACCAGGGCAAAGGCACTCAAAATCGCAGATTATATGCGTAGGCACGGACCTTTTGAACCACACAGACTTCCTGCAGAGGATATGGAATATACGACTCTTCCAAAGGTTTTGGATAAACTAAAGGCGAGATTCGAGAAGATATGAGCAACCACCACATTGTTCTTTTCGCTGTTTTTGCATTTCTTTTTCTCTTTTTTGGTTGCTTAGGCTCAGAAACAGAAAACGGAAAAAATTACATTGAAATAATCAACGCGAGCGGAACAAATTCGACAATCACAACAATATTCGTTGAAATAGCAGACGAGCCAGACGAAATATCTAAAGGTCTCATGTTCCGTGAGCTGCTCGCACCCGATCACGGGATGCTTTTTTTATTGAACCGCGACGATTTTCACCCTTTCTGGATGAAGAATACAAAAATTCCGCTTGAGACAATTTATATCGCGGCAAACGGGACTATCGTGGATATTATTGAAATGGAGCCTTGCAAAGCAGATCCTTGCAGGATTTACACTCCAAAATCCAAATCCAGATATGTTCTCGAGGTAAACGCGAATTTAAGCAAAATGAAAGGGTTCAGAATCTTAGATTACGTCGATATTTCGCGTGCGGTAAATCTGAATAAATCGTAGTTCCTAGTCTTTTGCGTTCTTTTTCTTCCGTCGTGAAAATATACCCTTTTAATTCTTATTGAAATATACTATTTCCCTTCGCGGGTTCGTGGAGGATGTTTGGGTATACCAGGCGGGTCAAGTGGTTTGATAAAAATCTTAGTAACCTAAGAGCCATTTGGCTAATGTCTAGGCCTCTGCAATTGTTCCAGGGTTTTGTGGATTGGTAAAAGGGGTTTGTAACGATCTGCAAAGCTTAATTAGTTGCATGCCGTGGACTGCTTACTAGGCTATATGCACTTGGCGTTTGGAACAAGTTAACCGTGAGGGATACTTGATTGGACGCTTTGCGCGTAAAAGCGAGTCACCTGGGCCCTAAAACATCCTCAAAACGAAAATAATAAAATCTAATTCTTAAAAATCAAAAGAGGAAAAATTATTGTTTTGATTGTTGTACTTGCAAAGTAAAAGCAAGAGTTGCCGCCATAAAATCAGCTCTATTGTCTGGTATTCTTCCGTGTTCATCTCTTAATGATTCAAGCAGCCCGGTTAATCTCTTAGAAAAGAGTTCTGTGGGGATTTGACTACCAAATTGAACTGTCTTTCCATCAGCGACATGCAAAACACGAACTCCCTCATCTCGTCTGGGTTCTCCGCTTCTTCCACTTCTCGTAAGCTGACCTAATGCCCTTCCCATAAAAATTTCACCTTAAATTTTTATTCTGTCGGAAATACCATTTCCTCCATGTCGCGAACGACGATTCGTTCTCGAGCATGCTCGTGAATGCAATGCATTCGCGACATCCCATAAAATACCTCGCCTAAAAGGCATTGAATAGTATAAACGAAAAGGTGTTAAAAGCTTTCTATTAATGGTATGATTATGACGTTAATTTTCGTAGGAACAGGTATTGCATTCGACCTTACGCTTAGTGCAATCGAAGAACTAAAGGAATGTGGTGAAATTTACATTGAAAGATACACAAATCCAATTTCTGACAAGAATATCGCTGCACTCGAAAAATCGTGCGGAAAAAAAATAAATTTAATCGGACGAAACGAAGTGGAAAGTGATTTTTTAATCAAAAAGGCGGAAAACGCGAACAGTAATATCGCTCTTTTATGTTCGGGTGATCCGCTTATTGCAACTACCCACATCTCACTCGTAATTGAAGCAAAAAAGCGGAATATCAAGACAAAAATCTTTCATAATTCATCAATCTACACTGCAGCAATAGGAAAATCCGGATTGCAGGCATACCGATTCGGGAAAAGTGCGAGTCTCGTTAATCCAAGAGAAAACTACAAACCAACATCTTCATTAGATATAATCCGGGAAAATCTGGTGCGAAACCTCCATACATTAGTATTCCTTGATACTGAACCAGAACCTATGTCAGCAGAGACTGCATTGGAATTCCTAAAAGAGTTTAAAACAGTTATCTTGCTCTCGCGAATTGGAGAAGAAGACGAAAAGATATTAGTGGGTGACTCAAAGAATCTCATGTCTAAAGTCACCGGCAAGCCTCCGTTCATTGCGATTGTTCCGGCAAAATTACATCCGGTTGAAGAGGAATATCTCTCGTTTTATAAGGCTTAATTTACAGTTCTTCTACTGGGCTCGTCGGATTGTCTAAATCTATTCTATAGAATTTACCACGTACATTCTCAACAGCTACTTCGTCGCCATGAATCGTGGTTACCCTCTCTAAAAGATCCGCTCTTTTTATTATTCCCAGGGGTTTCATATCCCACACAATCACATTCTGTGGATAATCTACGCCTCCAA
Source organism: Microcaldota archaeon (assembly GCA_038046805.1). Taxonomy (GTDB): domain Archaea; phylum Micrarchaeota; class Micrarchaeia; order Anstonellales; family Bilamarchaeaceae; genus UBA10214. Next base: position 45,834 of record JBBSVO010000004.1, on the reverse strand, counting down.
GCGTACCAATCATTAGTTTTCCTAACACCGCATCTTCATAGCCTATGCCACGCACCAGATACCTCGGAGTTGCTATAACAGTTATTCTTTCGCTGCAAAAGAAAAGAATTGGATCGGACAAATCAACGCCCTTTGGAATATCAAGCCTCACACGCAAATGCGAGGCACCATCCTTACTATCAAAAGAAATCGCTCCCTTTGGTGGGGTTAGCCTACATCTGAAATTACCATGAACAGCCGTTATGCTTGGTTTTGTGTTCGGCGTTTCCGGTTTTCCTTTTGCAAATGCATTGATCGGCGATATGTATTCAATAAGCGGCAAAGCCACCAGCATAGAAGCAACAATTATTTGGCCTATCCTATTGCGCGGAGGTTGTTTGAGAAGCATGTAGTAAAATATGTAAGGTTATAATTAAAATTCTATTAGTTCCTCTTCTTTTTGGTAAATCCCCTTACCTTCGCGTCTTTTATTTATGTGAATGGCTTCGCCACAAAACAGAACGTGATCGCCTATTTCTGTTTCCTTAACTACCTTGCATTCAATGCTTACTAAACATTCGGCAATTCCGTACGCTCCGATCTTTTTTGATTTATCCGGAGTTAAGTCCCATTCCCGAAATTTATCGCAATCCCGACCGCTTATCCTTCCCAGCGCGTTCATTTTCTCAATTAAATCCGCGCCCGGAATATTTATCACAAACTCTTTACTCTCGTGAATTAGACTATAGGTGAACCGCTTTTTCGCAATTGCAACCCCGAAAATCTGCGGCTCAAAGGATAATGGAAAACACCAAGCTGCGGGCATGAAATTATTCTTTCCTTCATGACTTGCACTGACGAGAATAATTCTCATTGGATAAAGAAGACGATAGGACTTTTCCATGAGATTAAAGAGGCTGAAAAGAATTAATAATGTTTAGTCTGAAGGTATGCTATGAAAACCTGGATTATTCTTGGAATACTCTTACTCGCATTCGGTTACGTGCAGAATATTAATACTGAAAATGGTGATCTTGTGAAGAATCAAAGCGGAACAAATAAATCATTAAACATAGGCGAATTAGACGGGATAAAAATCCAGGAAACCACAGTCGGCGAGATTTGCGGCGATCGAGTTGGCGTAGGGAATATATTCAAAGATACTGATGGAGTTTTACGCGTAACGCTTTTTGTTTTTAGTACTTCAAAGAATCATCGCGTTGAAAAAGGTGAGTCAATTCCTGCAGCTAGTGGTCAAATAATCGTAAAAGAAATTACAGATTTACCATCAAAAAGCAATATGCCTGGCAGCTCTCCGAATTATGTTGTGCTTGGGTGTTTAGATAACAAGAAACCTTATGCTGCACCTGAAGGGGTACTTGCAAGCGAAATAAACAAACCAAATATATGGAATGAAACAGAAGGAAAACTTACAACAATCAAAGGAATGGCAGAGGAAACAAAGGAAGGAATTTATGTTGATGGGGTTCTTGTTAAATTAGATAATTCTTCCAAATATGCTGGAAAATATGTAGAAGTTACCGGATATCTTAAAACAGGAGCTGGTTCAGGTGGAATTGATAATAAAACCGGAGAGGTTTCGCAAGGTTACGAGGGAGAATACCAGTATATGACGGATATTAAGGAAATAAAAATTGTTGAAGAATAAGGAATACAAAAGAATCTTAGAATTTCTAGGATATTCTTCCTATCATACTAATTACTGTGGGGGAAAACGGGAGAAATAGAAGGGTTTAAATGGATTATCATATAGATAAACTTGGTGATATTTTGCAATTGAGAGTCTTAGCCAAAGGAGTTTACGCATCTTTGTTAAAACCAAGTGCAATACGCGCATTTGGAAGAGATATTGCGCCTGGACGTGAAAGTGCAGCAGGGTCAGCTTATGCTAATTTAGCATTGCATGCCAAAATACAAATACGTGGAGATCCTCGTTGTTCAGAATTAAGTCCTAGGGTAAAAACAGATATTGCTGAGCAAGCAGCAGATGCATTCATGAATGATAAAACTAAACGAACATTCAGAAAGGTAGTAAATGCAAAAATTGAGGCCCATCTAAGCAACCAGTAAAAAGATTTAATTTTGTTTTTCTTTTTTGTTTGGTTACAAAAATCAGAATAACTGCATCCCAGTAACTTTTTCTAGTTTGTTGTTATAAATTGTAAAAAGAGAAGAGTTTAAATAGATGCGATGAGAAATTAAAATATGAAACATTTAAACCGGATGCTGGGAACAACCTCTCTGATTCTAGCTTCTCTCAGTGTTATGAATTGCGCTCCGAAGATTTCGCAATATAAACCAGACCCGGAACAAATACTGCGAGTAGAACGTTCGGTTCAAAACGAACAAAAACCTCCTGAACCCACACCCAGAAAACCTTGGGCACCAGAATTTCAAGAACTAGGAATGCGCGATGGGGATTATTATAAAGAATGTTTGACTCGGTTAAAAGATGGAACGTATGTAGCGTTTGCGGTAACGATGGGCAAAACTACAAATGAGACTGCAGAATGGGAACCAATAAATTATAAGGTTCTTGAAATAAATCCAAATGCTGTTTTTGATGAAACAAAAGCTAGGTCAATGTCATATTATCTCAATCTATTAGCCCGCGAGGGAGCTGTAGCTGTTGTAACTTGCCCGCCAGAAAATAACCCGGATCTACAATCTTTGCTAAGACAATTCTTAGCTGACCCAGATGGATTTATTAGAACCCGCCCAGGCATTGTTGTTAACCAAATATTCGACTAATCCGTTGTTATAAGTGGGAGGAAACGAAGGTTTAAATAGGCCAAATGAGAGAGAGATATATGTCTAGAGCCTGCGTTAAATCTGCCCAGGATATATCTCCAAGACCATGCAAATTGTTAAGATTTGGAGACCGGGGACTACCAGAAGATTTAGTAAAAGCATTAGTCGTACCAGACCGTATCAAATTGACTGAGCACCTACTCTCACGATATGCTAATGCAAACCTCAGAGCAGTTATCCCAACCAATTTAGATATTGTATTAGTACACTATTTAGCTGGTTTTTATGCAGAAGTAACTGATAACCCACTTGGCTTCCTAGCTGGTTGTCAGGGTTTGTATATTTGCCAGGATCATATATGGATGCCTAGAAGAGACGCTACAGAAGTACTACGCACTCTAAAAGAACAGTGTGACTTGGATGTTTCAGAAGCAATATTGCTTCCTTTAGGCAGAATTAGATATTGGACATATGTGCATGAATCATTACATGTAATTTTCAATCATTTGACTCCAGAACAAAGAGAAGCGATTATAGAATCCGCTAGAAGATCGTATGCTAGTGTTTTTGATATGGAAGGATCAATCCCATTCACACTCAATCTCGAGACTAGTTATGACGATTACACCTGGGATGGCCTTACACCAAGAAGCAGATTAAGATTAGTTGATGAACTAATCGCTTGTTCCTTTACACATAGCTCAATGAACTGCCCATCTAAAAGACCATTTCCAGCTGGTTTTAGAGAGACATTAAGAGATATTGGATATATCCCGACAGGTATGGAATAATATCGCATGATATGAGGAAATAATTATGACAGTAAAACGTACACGCGCCCCGCCGTCTTCAAATGTACTGCCATTCGCTAAGGTACGCAAACCAAGAAATTTTGTTTCACCGCCAGTACTATTAGACCAGTTTTTACGAGGTGAATCCAGACCAAAGTTTCATCTGAGAAAATCTTTTAATGCAACGATTGAAATACCGTGCTCTCGTGCTCCTGAAAAATCCATAGGAAGGATGGTTATTACAATTGACAAACCAATCACTGGTCTGAATCTTGCACGCACTACAATTGTTCAATTTGTTTCCAGGTCAACAGCCTTTAATGGTGGCGTATTAACTATTAAAGGTGAGATACTTGCTGACACAGAAATCCCGGAACTAATCGCAATAAGAGTAGTTCGCGAAAGCGTTGAGAGTTGGCTAAAGGAACAAACCGCTTCTCAGTAAACCACTTCTCTTTTTCAAAACCATATCAGTAAACCAAACCTGCTTGTAATCAACCCATTTTTGCATATCGGTTTACCTTAACAGTATTGATTGGCAAAAACGGACAGTGAAAGCAAGGTTACGGGCATAAAACTAGGCAAAAGAATGGATTTTGGGGATTTTGAGGTATTTACAGTATACCACTATGATGTAAATTTTATTTGGGTTTACTGAGAGGGTGTTTATTTAATTGAGCTAAAACAAATTCGTGCTCATCTTTTTTTAATGGAAATTGTGCGCATGGATTTCGGATATAATGATTTTGAAATCCGCCAGATACAAAAATTGCAGAACAGTATGAATTGTTTATCTTTGGTTCGGTAGTCCACTCGGAACTAAAAGACGAAACCGAATTAAATGAATTTGGAGAATAACAGTTTATTATCAAAATCTTCGGGTAGTCTGTTTTATTATCAAACTGATGTGCTTTGTTTGCAAGTGCTCGTTCGATAGATTCACTGAAACGATTTGGAGAAAGCCCGCCGCCAAATGATTCCCCAACTACACGTCCAATTACATCTTTAATAAAATTTTTTGTTTCAACCTTCAACTTTTTTGTGGAGATACTCAAATTCTCTTCTGGAGTATAAACCTCAAACCCGAGTACGCGCCCGTGTAGTTCAATAAAAAAATCTCCATGCTTTTCGTCGTTTTCTTTTTTTGCATTTTCAAATTTGAGCATAAAAGATTGTTCTGAATCTTTTTGAAATAATCTTAAATCTTCAACATTCATTATTCCACCAGTCTCTTCTCAGTCCTTTCTATCCTCTCGTCTCGCGTCCCGTCTTCCCGCGTTCGAAAGCGGATTTCTCAATCTCTCCTATCATTTCTCAAACTATCCTATCAGCTCGTTAATCCTATCCAATAACCTCTTATGAAATTCGTCAGTAACTTTACCGACCTTAAATTTCAAGGCGCTTTTATGAACGCGGCTTATCGTATCAACCCGTACGCCGCTTTTATCAAATAGTTTACCCTGTTCTAAATCTTTATCCTCTATACAGATAAGCCATGGATGACCGAGATTTGTTGTTATTCCGCAAACGATTACATCCGGCTCTTTTTCATTGTAATTGTTCCTCGACAGTATTATCGCAGGCCTATCCTTTGACTTGTTCGCATCAACATACGGAATCTCGACAAAGTAGAGGTCATTTCTTCTTGGATTTATTGAGTTCATCGTACGCACCTCTCTTAAATTGCTCCTCGTACCACTTCGCCGCTTCCTGATCCTTTGAATTATCCAATGCCTCGGATAACGATTGTTCGGAAACCATCTGCCATGCTTTTTCTTCATCGTCTTCATTTTTTAGTTGGTTTATCGGTTTTATCCCATAATGTTCATTATAGTGTAATATCATAAGTCGAATCGCTTCTGACTTATTACTCGCTATACCCCGATGAACTAATTCGTTTACTACATCTTCGGGAAGACCCGCAAGATTCATATTTAAAATCATCATATCACCCACATAGTATGTACATAAAACATACATTTAAATGTTTTGTTTTCGCTCGCCAGCTATTTCTCAATCTCTTTTATCATTTCTAATACTATTCGTGACCTATCTCTTTCAAAATTTTATCATCAAATGCCAAAACCTTTGACTTGCTTTTTTTGGCCAAATAAACTACTGAAACATCTTGAAAACTTAACTTGGTTGTTTGCTGGAAAAATGATTCCGTAATTTCGTCCTTCTCTAACTCGGTAAAATGAAAAAACCTTATTTGCTTGTTAGCCATTAATTCGTCATACGCTTCCTTTGCTAGCTGCAATCCGCCCTTGTAGTTCAGCACCGCGAGTGTTTCAAATAGAATTACCTCTGAAAGAAGCATTGTTTCTGAACGATTTTCTTCTGCAAGTTTTAATGCATTCTCGTGATTCTCGTCCTGCGTAAGATAAAACGAAACCAAAAACGAGGTATCAAGAACGATCACGAGAAACACCGTATGCTATAAGATCATAATCGATTTTTTCTTTTTTGCCTTTGAATTTCGCATCACGGACTTTTGCCTTGGAAATCATGGTTTCCCAGTCAATTGTTTTGTTTAATTCGCGTAGGCGATGAAGCAGGTCGTCAATTACTTTTGTATAACTGGCACTCTTCATTTTTTTAAGCATTGTTAGTTCGTCGTAGACTTCGTCAGAAATATTTACCAAGTGGCTCATGTTATTAACATATACGTATATGTTTATATACCTTTTGTTATTTCGCCTTATTCAACCAAATCGAATATTTAAAATGTTGCAATAAATAGTTATGAAAGATATACATGACACATAAGCAACATCCAGTATCTGGATTCGGATCGAGATCCTTACCTACGCCGCCAAGAACAGGTCAAGCACCAAGATTAGAAGGTATAGACCGAACAAGAGCTGCTGAAACATTGACAAGATTACGTGCATTTAGAATTAGAGGCGGACTAAGCGACAACGACTGGAGACGCGAGCTAAAGAAGTTCGGATTTGACTTGCGATCGAATGGAAAGGCATCAAGCCATAACTTAGATATTTGTTTTGGTGATACCCCAGTACGTGATCCAGCAACTGGCAAAGTTATGACTGTTGAAAATAGAAATGCCAGGGGAGCGGGTTTAGGGATAGCTTATGTGAATGTAACGGTCAAGGCACTTATACGATATATGGAAGGAATTTCACAACAATAATTCTCGTCTTTTCTCAAACTTATTTCGCTTTACCATTCTCAACCAAATTAAATACATCCAACTTATACGCCCCATCTCTTTCAAGCGTATTCACAATCCCATCCAAAACTTTTCTCTTGATTTTCAGGTATTCTTCTCTGGGCAATTCCACATTACCAATTGCATAAGTCTTGTTTTTAGTATTAAAGCAGAACATGCTCTCACGGACATTCTCGCAATTATGGCAGAAATACGCGTCCGCACAGGAGCGGGACGAATCGACCTCAAAGCAACGGGTAAGATTTTCAGACAGATAACATCTTATGCAAAAGGAAGATCTGCGAAGAGTATACGTTCCAAACAAATACTCTGACTCAAGACCATGGAAATTGAATGCACCAAACCTGCATTGAACATTGAGAATGCTCTTATAAAAATTTTGGCAGGATATGTTAATTTCGCTGTCAATATTGTTCTTTAAAACTCCGCAATTCTCAGCTCCGCAAAAAAACGCAACATTATTTACAATTTCGCCAGCTGTTTTCAGGCTAAAACCAGCAAGCTTCTCCTTTTCAATGGCAAGATTTTTCCCAACCAACAGGATTTCATCCTCAGTCACGAACCGATTCTCAGGATAATGATAAAGGTTTGAGTAATCCGGAACAATGATCCGCGCTCCGGATAAAACCGATTTGCAAATTTTCAGATCGCGCGTATGCTGTTTCAGCCACGAACCATATCGGTCCAGCCCGGAAAGTTCTTTCCCAAACACGATTTTTGTTGTTTTCCGGAACGCATCCTCGATAATCTCCTTGTCTAATTTCTCCGGCTCTTTTGGCTTTGAAAGGATTGCCCTGCCTTTTGTAAGGTTTGGCTCAAATGACACAAAGAAATCTTCAAGCTCAGGAAGGGTTTTCTTTCTCTTGAGATCATCCACAACATCTTCCAAAAGCTTCTTTTTAATCCGGGCATATTCTTCAGGGGATAATTGTAGATTCCCAACACAATAAGCTGCATTCCTAAGTCCAAATGAGAATAAGCAGTTTTTAGCACCAATAAGTGAGTTGGAAAAGTAGCAATCCTGGCATTTACTTGTCGAATGGTTTTGCAGGCACCTTACCTGCGTGTCTGCACCACTACATTTAATTGAAAACTGGGTGCCATATCCAGTATTCTGGCATCCAAAAAGATATTCGCAATTTTCCATGTTATAGCCATACGCAATCCATTTGGAATACGCCACTTGCGCAGATTTGTAGACATAAGATGAAGAAACAATATCTGTGCTTTCAGATAAAAATTTGCATTCCCCAAGATGAACACTACCCGTATAAATAACGCGTTCCTTTACCGCTTCAATAATGCTGTCAAGGTCTTTGATCTCATTTATATCCAGGGGATCAAATTTTTTGAGCAAATCTACCTCGTCGAGCGACGCGAACTTTGCAGAATCAGAATAATAAGGCAATACGAATCTCACGCTCTTTCCGGAAATGGTGGATTTCCGCTCAAGCGCAGCCCTGCTGGTTCCCATCAGCCATTTCTCGAAATCAGCAAGCTCGCCTACCTCTTCTCCGAGCACTAATTTTGAAACGGTTTTCCATTTCTTGTTGAATTCTTCGTAAATTGAGTCCATCAAAATAAATTAGACGGAACAACTTTTTAAATACGATCTTAGATCGAAGTTACTTTACAAAAAGAGTTTTGATTATTAGGCGTATTCTTTTCTCTTGTTCATCTGCGTCTGGTGCAACCGTCGTAAACGGAACCCCAGGATTTTGAATTTTATTAATTACTTTTGGAATTAAGGAGCTACAACTTCTGCAATCCGTTAAATGTTTACCAAATGCAACTTCTGACCGAGAATCTAAAGGTATGTGAAAATCCCTTCTTACAAAATCATCTAGCGCGCCTCTAATCTGGCTGCACGTCCATTTTGGTTCTCTTAGCTTGGAGAATTCTTTAGATGCGAACATACCATTCTGTTCTATCTTATGCTGTCGCGTAGTACTAGAAGAATATGATCTACGATAACCTTCTATCTTAAAAGTCATTAACTAACATTGTCTATAATTTGTTATTTAAATATGCTGATTAATCTCCAATTATTTTTTCAATCCTTTCGGCCTTGTAAAAACCTTTTTGTGATGCTGTGCTTTGAGTAAGCTCAACGTTCTTGAGTTTCAGACGCCAGACAATCTCACCATCGGGTGTAACCTCTATAAGCGCACTAGAACCGGTTATCAATGTGTTTCCGTTAGGCAACCTGTTCACATCTCTTACAGGTGCCATAGATGGCTTACTTATGGTGAACTTCCAGATAACCTCAGTTGTATTCGGATCTATTTCTATCACTTCGTTAGGTTTGTCATGATTCGCAAATAATAAATTCCCATTAGATAAAAAAACCGGGTCGTGTTGGTATTTCATTAAACCATTGCCGATTGTTTTGACAATCTTGCCTGCCTTATCCACTTCGATTAGCATGTTAAAATTCCTTGGACTAATGAGCGTATCTCCATTATCCATTCTCAATACTGCGTTTGTATGCGTCCAGCCTTGTTTGGAAATCTCTTTGTAAGGCGATTTATCATATTCGTCTTTTGCATACCATGCCCAGACTACCTCTCCTTCTGGAGTTACTTCCTTTACCTGGGCATCAGTTATTTTATCCTCGTTACCAAATGCAAACAGTATGTTCCCATTAGGCAGTCTATCTGCATCATGAGATACCTTTTCAGTTCTATATTGCCAAACGATATTCCCAGATTTGTCGACCTCAAAAATCCCCTTGCGCGGTACAACTATCTGAATATTGTTATTCGATAGCAATTCAACATCAAAACCAGGATTAGTATATCCACTGAATTCCACAGGAAGATTGTATTCCCAGACGACTTCGCCAAGCATATTTACTTCTAGAACCCGTGGATTGGCCGGATCGTGATTATCTGGAAATAATGTATAACCAATCCAAGCTTTATCGGGCACGTACGTATCTACTTCAATATAAGGATCCGCTACGCCTTTTTGCAACTCAACGGTTTTTTTTGTTTCATTTTTTTCCGGGGCTTTGTCGGACATGACATTTATCGAGTCATTTTTACTATAATTCGTACTTTGATTATCTAGAACTAGTTCAGCGACTGAATTTTGTTCTGCTTTTTGTTCAGTTTTCGTACTTAGTTTATCTGAAATATTATCAGATACATTAGTTTGCTGCTGCACACAACCAACAACAAGAACAAAAGCAACAAAAAGAACAACTAACAAATAAGTATTTTTCATGTTTTCAGTTATCCCTCAAACTATTTTAACTTTTCTTAATTGGCCTCACGAGGAGATTCTTCAACCCAAACATCGCATACAGCAAAAAGGCAAAAACAATTGTGGAGAATAGGTTGGACCATATAGTTGAGAACATGTTTGCTCCGGATGAATTGTAGCCAGATAGCTCGCTTAAGTACGTCATTAAGAGGTATATTCCTAGAAGAAACAGGAAAAACGCCACAGACAAACTGCCGACATCATCTTTCGTGAATTTGTAAACATAAATTGAAATAAGAAATGAAAAAAACGAAAATAGAACAAGTGCAATCCAATAACCGTTCCCTGTAGAAAGCAAATAGATTCCAGTTGACCAATTAACGAGCATTAGAATCAAGGCCGACACAAGCGATGATACAAAAACTACAAGAAGATAATCGAGTCTGATTTGCGTTTTGCTAGACAACATGAGTTCGATTCGTATATTATCTTTTTAAATTCACTTTTTAAAAACTAGCATGAAAAAATAAATAAAAAACAAAAGAAATTCCAATAACAACATTTGTTAATTATTAGAATCTTGGTCTTGGTTTATAACAAGCTCTGCAATGAACCGGCCTACCTTCGGTAGGTTTAAATGGCACTTGACAAGCTTGACCGCACTTTGCACAAACTGCATCGTACATTGTTCTGTCTCCGCCTCTATCTTCATATCCCATTGTATACACCTCATATTTATCGAGTGAACTCGTGGTTTGATTAAATCAAACAAATAGCCACTCAAAAGTCAACCGATTTGATTAACAGGTATATTCTAATAATCAATGTTTAAAAACACAGACGCTGGTGATGCTACCAGGAAATATTACAAATAAGCCTCTTTTCTCAAAACATCGGCTACATCTGTTTTCTCCCATGTGAAGTCTGGATCATTTCTTCCAAAATGGCCATAAGCCGCGGTTTTCTTGTAAATCGGACGGAGAAGATCGAGTCGCTTAACCATATCTGCGGGCTTGAATGAAAAATGTTTAAGTATCAAATCCTGGATTTTTTCAACCGGAATCTTTGCGGTTCCGCGCGTGTCAACAAATACGGAAAGCGGCTTTGCAACCCCTATTACGTATGAAATTTGAACTTCGCACTGATCTGCTAGGCCGGCTGCGACAATGTTTTTTGCAACATATCGTGCCATATACGCGCCAGAACGATCAACCTTGGAAGGATCTTTACCTGAGAAACACCCCCCACCATGGTGGCCACGCCCACCATAGGTATCAACAATAATTTTTCTTCCGGTTACACCAGTATCTCCTGCTGGCCCACCAATAACGAATTTTCCTGTTCCATTAACATGAATAACTGTTTTATCGTCCAAAAGATTGCCACAAACGGGTTTTATGACGCACTGAAGAATATCTTCCTTGATTTTTTCCTGGGTAATGTTTGGATCGTGCTGCGCAGCAATAACAACTGTATGAACCCGAACTGCTTTATGATCTATGTACTCCACAGTAACTTGCGTCTTCCCATCTGGTCTGAGATAAGGCAGGATTTTGTTCTTTCTTACTTCTGAAAGCTTATGTGCCATTTTGTGCGCCAGCATAATCGGCAATGGCATAAGCTCTGGAGTTTCGTTATTCGCATAGCCAAACATAATCCCCTGATCACCAGCACCTTGCTCGTGTTGTACGTCGTTCACACCTTGTGCGATATCCGGGGATTGCGCATGAATAGAAACAAGTACGCCGCATGATTGATAATCGAATTGATATTCTGGAGAAGTGTAACCGATATCCCGTATTACGTCCCTTGCAACCTGCTGAATTTCCACATATCCTTTTGTAGTTACTTCGCCCATTACAACAGCCAATCCTGTAGTAACTGCTGTTTCAACAGCTACTCTTGATTTTGGATCCTGTTTTATAAGCTCGTCAAGAACCGAATCTGATATCTGATCACATATCTTATCCGGATGACCTTCTGTTACTGATTCTGACGTAAACAAATAGTTTTTAGAAGACATTATACCACCAGTTGACTAACTCATTCTATATTTATAAATAGTGTTGAAAGAATTATTCCATATGGAATAATTGACTGAAATTTTACTTATCCTTTGAGATAAACCTCAAAAACTCCTTGAAACTACCCCCGCCTTTTTTGTTCCATTTTTCCGCGATTTTTTTGTATTTGGAGATGTTCCGCCCGTATATCTTAAGGTCGACCAGATATTGCTCTTTGTCTGGGCTACCTGGATACCAGCATTCAACACACGCACGAGAATTTACGTCCAAAAGTTTGTTGTTCCGCACGATAAACGGATATGTTCTGCAGAGCATTGGCCTTGAATCGTAAATCATGCAACCCTGTCCGTCTTCAGAATAAAAATTGCAAATTTCGTCCTGTTTCCGCTTTCTTTTTAGGACAAGGATGAAAGGTTTTCCATCTATCAGAATCGCAGGCTCTTTTCTCTCTCGATTTGGAAAATCAGGAACAATATCAAGAAATTCCTCTGGTTTCAGACCCGTTTCTTTCTTTATTCGTTCAATGTCAAAAGGAGTAACACAAACGCCGAATCTAGTGCAACAATTCCCGCAGCGAAGACAAAAAGGATGGCAAGAAGAAGATTTGGTTGTGTAGCTTACAGTGATTTAGACACCTCAGACTGATTCTCGGTTTTTTCAACAATTCCTCTTCCTTTCACAAGAAGAACAGTATCTGCAGAATTTCTAAGAGCTGCGCTAAAACCAAAATCTGTTGCGATTATCATTGTTTTCTTACCGCGTGCCTTTGCTTTTACCAAAACTGGAAGATAATCAGTATCCCGTGTCATAAAAGCAAGAATATCTATGTTTGGATCAAGAACAAGTTCCATTCCTTCAATTGCCATTGTAACGTCTACGTCACCCGTAGTGGTTTTAGTCTCAAATCCCTGATTAACCATTGCCTCAATTAATTTATCTGAAGCATACTGATCAAGATAAACCTTAGCTACGCGAATATTCCCATACTTGGAAACCTCACGTTTGACTTCGGCCAAATCTATACCGAATGATTTTCGGATAATGTTCGGTCCATCAACGAGAATTGCAATATCTGGTTTTTCTTTTTTAAAAATCTTGTCAAAAATACCCATAACAACCAAAGATATTTCATAGCTTTATCTTAAAAAACTTGGCAGCATTCTTTGCAGTCTGGTTCGCGACAATTTCAACATCCAGGCCCTTGACTTCTGCGACATATTTCGCAGCTTCGATTACATCTTCTGGCTTTCTTCCAACATAAGGAGCATCTGTTTCTATAACAAGGGATTCCAACGGCGCAAGCTTAATCACGTCCTTGCGGGACTTTGAATGCAGGCAAATGACAGAAATAATAGCGCCCATAGAAAGAGCAAGTTCTGCATCTTTTACAGTTCCGGAAAAGAAATGCATCATTATCCCGTTTTCAAATTTTCTTTTTTTCAATTCCAAAAGAGCATCGTTCTCTGCCTTGCGGGAATGAATAACAACTGGTAATTCCATTTCTTCAGCAAGAGAGATCATCCTGTCAAAAACAATCCGTTCACTTGCAATATGTGCATCGTTTTCTGCCCAGTGATAATCAAGACCGATCTCTCCGATTGCATTTGGTTTATTTTTTCGAATCGTTTCGCACCATTCTTCAAGCTTGGTTGTTCCCTGTTTTATCGCTGTTTGTGGCGCGATACCAAGGCAAAAAGGAAGCCTGAACCTTCGTGCAATTTCAAGATTCTTCAAATTAGATATATGAGAGTAACCGCACGTGATGGGTAAAACATTCTCGGAAGGAAGGTATGCCTTTAACGATTCAAGATGGCAATGGGAATCTATAAGGAACATGGAAATAACGGTTTATCAAACCTTTTTAAACCCTCACATCCTAATTAAAATCCGTAGAATTCCACTAGTATGTATTGTTGGGGGCCACTAAGCATTGCCTTATGATGGAATTCTCCAGCTGTCAAACTTCTCCGGCTAGTTCACCCGAACAAAGTGAGCATGCCACCCATCTATGACGAGTGGTTGCTGACGAGCAGTTTGACATCCTCAGTTCTATTGGAATCCAGGTGTATTAATGGAAACAACATATATGGTCGCAAAGGAATTAAGAGAAGGAAGATACCTCATAATAGATGATATTCCCTGCAGAGTAGTCGAAATTGAAAGCTCCAAGCCAGGAAAGCATGGTGCGGCTAAAATGAGAATAACAGGTATTGGAATATTCGAAAATCAAAAAAAGGTTATGCTAACCCCGGGTGATGCAGACGTCGTAGTCCCGGTAATTGGAAGGAAAAATATTCAGATAATGTCTATAGAAGGCAAAACTGCAAAGGTTATGGATCAGCAGACATACGAAATGTATGATCTGGAGATTCCGGACGAACTTCTAAAAGATGCTGCTGCAGGAAAAGAAGCAGAAATTCTAGAGGCAATGGGAAGAAGAAAGGTTGAAAGAATAAGATAAAGGTGTTTTTATGAAAGTCGAAATTACAGATACTACTGAAAACAAGCTATATGAAAGAAAAGAGATAAAGGCTGATGTTTCATTCGTTGGTTCGACACCCAAAAAGGCGGAAATAAAAGCCGAACTCGCAGGAAAGGTTGGAGCAAACCCTGAAGTGTGCGTCATAAGAAAGATAAAAAACGAATTCGGAAAGCAGGAAGTTGCAGTCTTGATGCATTCATATGACAATGCAGAAACAATGAAAAAGAATGAACCTAATTTCGTGCTAGTACGCGAAGGACTTGCACCGAAAAAAGAGAAAAAGAAGAAAGAAAAGAAAACGGCTGCGCCAGCTAAGAAGAAATAAATGATTTAACTAAAATATGGTGATTATGATGGCTGAACAAAAACCTGCTCCGAAAAAAGAGAAAAAAGTAAAGAAAACAAAACCATATAAACCAGGAAAGAACTGCCCGAAATGTGGTACTGGTGTAAGGTTGGCAGAGCACAACAACAGACGTTCCTGTGGAAAATGCGGCTATTTTGAAAAGAAGTAAGTCATGCGAAAAGGCAAAGATGATGAAAACTCAGTTTGCTGTAATGATTCTTTTTTCTTTGGTTTCTCTAGCAATTACTTTAATTCTTGGGATTCCGGCAATTCCAATAATATTCATGCACGCAGCGCTATTTTTTATTGCAGCTTATTTCATCTGGGAAAAAAACTGGAAAACAACTAAACAAAAACTCGGATTAGACGGTAAATTAAAAGAGAAGATATTATATGGACTTGTAGGATTTGTTGTGCTTTTGATAATTGGAATGTTAATGTCACTTATTGCACAACAATTCGGAACAACTGATGCATCAAAAATTTCTGGAAAGCTTCAGGATTTGCCCTTGTATGTTATTATTTTCTCATTTGTTTTTGCCCCAATAAGCGAAGAATTGTTCTTCAGAGGATTTTTGACTGCAAGATTTGGGATTTTGGCATCATCAATTGTATTTGCGGCCTCACATCTCATGTATGGTTCTTATTTTGAGATTTTGGGCGCGTTCGTGCTTGGAATCTCTCTTGCCATCGCGTATAAACATTCAAAAAGCATATTGACGGTAATTATCATGCACGCCTTGTTTAATGTGACATCAATTATCTTAATGGTGATACAAGGAACGCTAAGATTGGTGTAAATTTCAAGGCGGCAGGATAAATCGCGCTCACGCGCGAGGCCGCCGGAATAAGGTTGATTAAATGATAACGCTAGGAATAGAAAGCACCGCACATACGCTTGGCATTGGAATAGTCAAGGATGGGGAAGTACTTTCCAATTCAATGGATACATATAAGCCGATAGGAGAAGGGATATACCCTAGAAAGGCAGCGGATCACCATTCAGATGTTTTCGTTAATGTGTTGCAAGAGAGTCTAAGCAAAGCCAAGGTAAGCATAGAAGACATTGATCTTATTGCCTTTGCTCAGGGCCCTGGAATAGGCGCACCTCTTCGCGTTGGGATAATTGGGGCGAAATATCTTGCTGCAAAATTCAACAAAAAAGTAATAGGGATTAACCACGCGTACGCGCATGTGAAAATAAGTGAACATCTCACCGGACTTTCAAACCCTCTTGTTCTATATGTAAGCGGCGGAAATACCCAGATTTTAACAGAAGAACCGAATAGCAATGCAAAGCATCCGTCAATCCACGTTCTCGGAGAAACCCTTGATATCGGCGTAGGAAACCTGTTCGACAGCTTTGGACGTGCGATCGGATTGGAATATGCTCATGGCACGGTTCTTGCTAAACTTGCAGAGAACGGGAAATATATCGAATTGCCGTATACGGTAAAGGGAATGAATCTCGTATTTTCCGGACTTCTTACTCAAGCGGAAAAACTCGTACGTGAAGGCGCAAAAAAAGAGGACATTGCATACTCGCTGTTCGAAACCTCTTTTGCAATGCTTTGTGAGGCAACTGAAAGGGCGCTTTTCCTTACGAAAAAGAAAAAACTGATAGTTTGTGGCGGAGTCGCGCAAAACAGCAGGCTCCGGGAAATGCTAAAAACCATGTGTAAAGAAGATAGCGTGCAAATTGGAGTTGCTCCAGACGAATTTAATCGGGATAACGGGGCAATGATTGCTTATGCGGGGGAAGTATTGTTCAAACAATACGGAACGCATCCTATTCAATATTGGAAGCCAATTCAGAATTACAGGGTTGAGATGATTAAAGAGATAATGACTGGAAAGAATTGACCGCGGCGGATTCATCTTGCAATACCTGTATCGCGTTTAGATTAAGCAAGGCTTTTCTTGCAAGAGGCAATAACGCCCCAAACTTATGTTCGGCAGTATGTCGTATGATATCTCTAAGGTATTTTATAAGAGGCTCTAACATATTGCTTTCCGAAAGAGTTTCAGCAGTAGATAAATGCCCCAATGCTTTTTTTACATCGCCAATCTCGACCGGAAGTGCGGTTTCCCCATTCAAATATTTTGCATAACGTTGAATCGGTTGAAAAACCGTTCTTCCGAAAGCACGTTCGCTGAGAGAAACCCTTTCAACTGCAGGTTCTGGTAAATGCGTAGCTAATCTAGGAGCGATGCGGATAACCTTGCCAGCACATTCTTTGACAGCAGTTGGACTGAATGGAGCTAAAACCATAAAACTATTACAGGGTAAAACCTTTTAAACCCTCGTTTTTGTTTCCTTTCTACAACAGTATGTGCGCTATGTCAATATACTTACAGTATTAGCTCCTCTATCTTCTTCCCCATATCCTGCGCAGTTTTCCAGTTCACTGCAAACGATTTCGGGTTTTCCTCGAATAAGGAGAGTGGGATAAAATACCATTGCTCTCTGTTGCGCCGCCAGCCAATTAAGGCAGTTATACCCGTATTCTCTTCCCAGGCCTTAAGCCCAAGAAATTGATCTCTGGGGATATTTAGATTCGTTTTCTCCCATGCCTTTGCTTCTATTGCGTATTGCAATCCGCGGCGAAAAAGAAGAAGGTCAGGAGAGAGGGACGACACGCCGCTTCCGGCGGCCCTTATAACTGAAAATCCGTTTGTTGAGAAATATTCGATGAGTTCGCGTTCAGCGCGAGAGCCTTTTTGATAGGTTGTCATGAAAGAAATTCGTAAAACATGTTTAAATATTATGGAGCTTGAGGACGAACCACAGCACTATCCAGCAAAAGCGATGGAAACCCGTTCTGTATCAGGTATCTTGTTGTTTCACCCCTGTCTGTTGCATCTATCCATAAAAACGGTTCTCGTACTGGAAAATCCAGCTTGCTCAAAGCAAATTCTATAGCTGTTTTTCCAGGGACGCCTGGCAAAAGGTGCGTATGCGCAGTGTCCGGGAATTCAACGCTCAGCACCATAGAGGAAAATCTCACGCCATACTCCCCCTCTATCATTTTTTGCATGAGCCTTATGTCAGTCACTGGAAGTTCAGGTGTTTGACTACGTTGCCATAATATATCAGTGCTTGGACCGCCCTCACCAGTGCTGACGTCTTGATGGGAAAAAACAAGCTCCATCCGCACCGGGATTATATCTGGATCATCAAAAACAACCGGGGCAATTTGTCCTTGTTCGGCTTCAATCTGTTCAACAGGGAATATCTTGGTCCTTCTATCTTCGTAAACTATTCTTCCCATTCCACCCCTACATCCTTCCACAAATGCAAATGAAAACCTTGCTCCGTCATCTGTTTCCATTTCTACTGTTGAAACGCGGTTTCCCAATTCTGCTTTGCATTGTTCCAGTCTTACAGGTGGTTTGAACTCGTTAGGGCGATCTTCAAGAACACGGCCATCATGGTGGGCAGTGATTCTGTAGCCAGTTTCCCTTAAACAGCTCATGCACTCTGGCCGAAATTGTCTTCGTATAACTCTCGATCCACCATTGCTAAATCTAAGAATATCTCGCCATACTGGGTCAGGCTCCACTTTTTGGTGGGCATCTATATCTTTGACCATTAATTTCCTTCCAATAATTCTTGGCGCTATTTGTGCAACTGCCCGTCTGGACGTTGGTGTTTCAATTAGTTTCATATTGCGGAGATTTGGACACAAAATTATATAAACACTGATCCATTGTCAGCGTCTACCTTTATCTCCTGCCCATCCTTCAAAACCTCAAACGGATTCTTTTCCAATTTATCAATCATCGGAATTTTGCTAATTATCGCACCAACTGAGATTATCGGTTCTGCCTCAATATTTATTATGGCCACTGGCGCAACTCCGTTCTTTTTGAGTTGGAGCAGGACGTACGAACCCACGGTTGAACCCTTCCCGTGCGGAAAAACAAGAACTGTCCCGACAATGCATTTTCCTTCTATTGCATGGCCTTTTTCAATTACGATTCCGGTTTTCGGGTCAATTCCGCCGAGAAATGAGATGGCATCTTTGCTAAGCAATACTTTGCCTTCTCCGATCCCGCGAGAGATTACTCTGCCTTTAATGTTCATAAAATTCACTTCATAAACGAAATAACCATTAACAACGGCTTTATTGCAAAAGCAATATTTAAAATAAACCAGATTAATGCCACGCTGTTTTTACGATAGAAAAAATCAACAAAGGAGTATAGCGCAGCAAGCAAGGCACCAACACCAAGGAAAAGACCAAAATAAAGGGGATACGCGACAGCATTAGTTGCAAAACCAGATGCGATGAGCAATAACCCAAGTGTGCACACAACGCCCCATGCATCCCGTTTGTAATACTGAATAGATCTAAGATACCAGATCCCTATAGTTACAGTGCCTAATAATATAATGTAGTTTAGAATATTGCTAAGGTCGAAAAAAGCCAGGATAGTCCCAAGAGTAATAACGATTTGAAGGACATAAAACATCTTTTGATTGTTCAGATGGGCCAAAACTGTCAAAATGAAAGCGCTAATAAAGAATAAAGATTTTTGCAATGTCGAAGCGGGCTCTATTAAGAATAAACCAACCAGATCAAGTAACATTGTAGATATACCTATGTAAAATAGAATGTTAACGTCTTTACTAGCGGGGTCTTTTGTTTTCATATCAATTCCTCTAAATTTCCGAAAACAACTTTCTGCTTGCATAAGCTAGGCAAATATTTCGCAGCCTTTCCTGAATTACACGCAGTTACCTTAAAACCCATCTGCTCTATCGGGCATACGACCATGCAGGTATCTGCAACTATTTTTCCACCCACAGATTCTATTTCACGCACCAGCCCAAGCACTTCCGCCTTCTTTTTCGTCTCCCGTGCAGTGCAAATCCACAAATCGCACTTTAATTTCGTTATTTTTTTCCGTTTGATGATTTCCGCTACGCGCTTTATCTCGTCAATTGATGCGTGCGGACAACCAATTGAGATTAATTGCGGCCTTAAGTTTTCTTTTTCGCTCTCCGAATTTATTTTCTCCTTTGTCTCGCGCAATTCTTTTTCAGTAAATGAGATTTTTTCCGCACCATCGCGAACGTGAAACTCTGGAGTGACTTCCTTCACAAAAAACAAACCGACAGAACCGCTCGCGGCCATAGCAGCTCCGAGGGCTTTTAGCTTGTCTGTATCGCATCGAGCAGCCGGCACACCGACGAACGCGGGATTTCGGTTCTTTACTATCGCGCCAACATAATATCCCATCGCACCAAAATCACTCTCATCCTTTAGTTCGCATAAAACTTCGACTACAAAATCAGAGACACGGTTCTTATCCAAATGAAATCCGTAATTCGGAGTAACTCCGCAAATTGCCGCTGCAAGTGCGGACGGCCCGCCTTCACGATTTGTCCGCGCGCCCAGCACCGAATTAGAATAGGCAACTGCAGAACTCTCGCTCCATGCAATATGCTCTCCGAATTTTGGTTTTATTCCAATAAGATAAGGAGTACAGGTGCAGGTATTCCGGATTCCCATTTTTTCATATGCCCCAAGAATCTGGATTTGCTTTTTAGCGAATTGTTCCGGAACTCCAAGTTCTTTCCATTGCGCCGTATCCATGCCGGCAGGATTAAGGAATGTCGGGACGCGGACCTTTGCCCCATTCGCAACAAGGTCATTTAGGTATTCCAAGCCTGCATCTCCAATAGTTTTATAGGAAACCCCAGCAACCTGAACTGACGTGACGGGAATCATCTTATCCGCGCCATAAATCTTTCCAAGTGCGACAAGAATTTCCATGGACTGCTGTACTGCAACGCCAAGCTCGCCGGAAAGCATTTTTTGTTCTTGAGAAGTCAAAAAGACCATTAAATTCGTATCAACTAGTTACATTCAAGCTTTTAAATAGTTTTCTGAGATCTATTAATATGAACTACAATCTCAGATACTCCGTATATGCTATGGGAATTGTACTCCTTATTCTTGTCAGTGGATGCGTTTCCCAGGAAAAGGACATACTCAAAAATCAGTCTCCTAAAATGAAAGAGTGCCTGGACTTTTTGCTGGGAGAAAAAGTAATTAAAGAATTATCAGAACATACTCGCCCACCAACTGACTTTGAAAAAGCAACAATAGAAAATTGTGCTTCCTTGACTGAAGAAGAAAAGAATTAGGGCAGGATATGGATTTTGAAGATCATTCTTGTTTCTTTTGTTCAAATGCCGCCTTCAATCTCCTAAATAAAGTTAATGATATCCATGAATCTCTTCTGCATTGTTTCAACTCTTTTTCTTTGGAAGCTAGTTCATTTGTTGTTCCCGTGAGTTTTTCTTCACAAGTTTCCGCTTGTTTTTGAGCATTTTGTATTGCCTCCCAACAGATCGGAAGATTTACAGAACAAAAAGAATTAGGAGTTGCATCATCGTTATTAGGACCAACAGGATGTAATTGAATCATATCCCTTTCCTGTTTTAATTGCTTTGTCAACGTCTGAACTCTATCAGTAAGAACCTTATTTTGTAATCTAGTTATTGCTGCAACTCCTATAGAAAGCCCAGTCGCTATAACACAGGCATATAAAAACGGTTTTCTTGATACGAGGGGCATATAATCGAATAGATATCGCATCAAAGGTATAAATAGTTAACCACAAAAATAATTACGAATATAGTTGGTGCACAGATCTCTCGAAGATCCCGCCATCATCTGTTTGCGCATAATTTGAGATTTGTCTGAACATTCCCTTGTTTAGATGTCGAAAAACAGTTGAACTGTGTCCAAATACAACTCCTCCAGAGGATGTTGCACGTCCAATTTCCCAGGCAAGTGCCGTAGAATAATTTGCGGAATCAGCTCGCACTAAACTAGTTAGATTATTCATCGTAAAATTCACACTGCCAGTCGATAACCTGGAGACAAAATCAAGCATATCCCCATTATACAAAAATACTTCCATGGGAAGACGAATGTGACGTTCTTCTTCTGATGCAAGATTAATCTTAAAATTTCCAGAAGTTGCTTTATTTTCACGTTTACCTAGCTGTTTATCTATTCCAATATACATAGCTGCGCCCATTCTCTTGGCAAAATCAGCCATCGAATACCAACTTTCTCCTGCACCGCAACCCAAATCCACAAGAATTTTCCTTGAGAGTCGCTGCTTGATTGGAGAAAGAACACAATCCTTTCTTTCCAGGTTCCAGAGATTGCCTATAGTACTAGGACCAATACCGTGTCTCGCCTGGACCGCGATCAGCTGTTCGTATTCTGGGTTAATACTTTCAGGAACATGTAAAAGTTTGAAACTAGTTTGTTCGTGCATGTATGTATAGTGTCTAAACGGTAATAAGAATGAATCTATTTTACGTAATCTCCAATATCAACCTTTTCCCACTTTGCCTTTTCGTAATTCTTTCCATGCGCCACAAGCGGCTTTGTCGCATCAATCCCCATTTTAGTCGTCGCATAGGTATGTGGGTCTGCGCTCGGATCCAAAGAGGAGCCGCGCTCGCCCGTCTTTATTACAACACTTTTATCTGCCTGAACACGCGTAGCTATCGCCCATTCAACGGAATTCGAATCATAGATATCTATATCATCGTCCACTATGACCACATGCTTAAGGGATTTGTGCCCCTTAAACGCGGCTTCTATTGCCTTTTTTCCATCATCTTCGCTTTTCTTTCGGATTGCCACCACGGCATGAAGCCAGGAGCATCCGCCAGGGGTTATATTTACCCCGCAACATTCCGCAACGCGGTTCACTTCATTAAAAATCGTTGGCTCGCGTGGCATTCCCATTAGGATTTTATGCTCTAAACCGCCAGGCAAAAGAACATGCCAAATCGGATCGCGCCTATGATGAACCGCAGTTATTTGCATTGTCGGCTGCTTGCGAACTATGTCGTAAGTTTCCGTAAGATCCACGAACGGACCTTCATCAACCAATTCGTTCGCGTTGATTCTGCCTTCAAAAGCAAACTCTGCGTCTGCAGGGACTTCTATTCCATTAGATAGCCGCACGGTTCGGACTGGCATTAATGTATTTGCGATTCCGAGTTCATCGGTTCCGATTTCAACTGAAGTTGCGGCAGCGAGGAGAACGTTAATCGGTGCGCCGACAACAAAGGCAACATCAAGTCCTTCTTTGCCAGCATCGCCAGCACGTTTGATAAATTCCGCGAGATGCCTTGGCAATACCCTCATCACAACCTTGTCCTTTCCAATCACCATCATTCTGTGAAATGAGCAGTTTCTTCCAAGTTCTTTATCGTGAGCGATAACAACTGCGGAACTGAAATAAGGTCCGCCGTCTTTTTCCGCGTGGAAAGGAATTGGAAATTTGAAAAGATCAACAGAGGGTTCGGTTACTTCTAGAACTGGAGCATCTTTTGCATCAACAAGTTTCGGTTCAGACTTATTTTTTATAGCATTTGCCATTTTCGCAACCAGTTCATTTTTTCCGCAACCAAGACATTCCGCAACAAGCTCGCGAGTGGAGAAAACATTTCCCGCAATACGTGCGTGTGGATTTTCGTTTTCTTTTATCTGTTCCGAATAAACCGCCTTGCCATCAAGAGCAGCAAGAACTCCGGCAAGTTCAAGATGCTTTGAAACTGGTTTCTTTAGTTCAACTAGTCCATCCTCCCTGCGCAATTGTTCAATAAAATCCCGGAATGATGTCATGAATTTCACCCTAACGACTCACATTTACCTATTTTGTTAACAACATCTATACATTATATATGTAGTGGTTCAATATGTATTTCATTATATCCTATAAGGTGATAATCATGTCTAATGGCAATGGTCCGGTTTTTGTTACAATGGGTAGACATTTTGCAGGACAGGGCACGTATCCAGCAAAAGAGCCGCTTTCAGAATCAGCAATGAGAGTTGTTGGCGCAAGCAATGATTTTGCGTTTAGACTATACTCTCAATTGAAAGGCACTAGTGGTAACGTATTTTTTTCACCGCTTAGCCTGGTTACTGCATGGGCAATGGTAAGGGAAGGCGCGAGAGGAAAAACTGCCAGCGAAATAGACCAGGTTTTAGGCCTGCCAGCTGTTGATGCAGAACGAAGACAGGCATTTGCAGTATTATGTAATAGCATGAGCGGTGCAGCAAGCAAGCCATACGAGCTTATGATGGCAAATGCATTATGGGCTAAGTTCCCAGCATTGCAAGAATTCAACAGGATTATCTCCGAAGTATATCGTGGAGAAGTTGGCGCTCTTGACGTTGCCAGAATAAATGCATGGGTAAGACAGCATACGAATGATAAAATACCAGAAATAGTTTCTCCAGACATGATAGATGATCTAACGCGTTTTATACTGACAAATGCGGTTTATTTCAGAGGAACATGGGTTTATACATTTCCAGTAAAAGATACTACAGTTGAAACTTTTAATTTAGAACAAGGCAGAACAATAAAAATTCGTATGATGCATCTGAAAGGTGCATTTAGTTATATCGAGCCCCGTGAATCTGCACTACCCGGCCTTCAGATTCTTGAACTGCCGTATAATGGAAACGAGTTATCAATGCTTCTTCTTTTGCCTAGAACTGGTGGATTGGCTGAATTAGAAGGCGCAGTAAGTACACAAAATCTTTTTGAATGGTGTAGCCGTTTGAATCCGATGTTCCTAAAGAATGGGAGTGTTTCATTGCCACGATTTAATGTTGAGGCAAGCTACGAATTAATCGCTGCGTTAAAAAGCATTGGTTTGTCTGCCCCATTTGTCTTTAGCAAAGACTTTGCAGGTATGGATAGCGGGGCCGAGCATCTTCGCGTAGGCAACGTACTCCATCGTGCATTTGTAGAAGTAAACGAGCAGGGAACAGAAGCTGCTGCAGCAACTGCCATTGTAATGCCAACATTAGGGGCTCGACCAAAACCATTTACATTCGATGCAAACCATCCGTTCATGTTTGCAATCCGTGATACGCAAAGCGGTGCAATACTATTCCTGGGAAGGGTAAGCAATCCGAGTTCGGCTTAATATTACTTGCCCCATCTTTTAAACAATTTATTCTCAACCCCAATCTGATCCAGCACCTTTCCAATAACAAAATCCACCAAATCGCCAATTGTTTTCGGCTTTCCGTAAAACCCTGGGCATGCCGGCAATACAACCGCACCAGCTAATGTTACGGTTTCCATGTTTTTTATCGCGATATACGATAACGGGGTCTCACGGATTACCAAAACGAGCTTTCGCCTTTCCTTCAGGCAAACCTCCGCGGCCCTCGCAATCAGGTTTGAACCGACTCCGTTCGCAATCTCCCCAAGCGTCTTGAGCGAGCACGGGCATATAACCATCGCATCAAGATTTTTGCATACGTAAGAACCAGACGCAAACGGGGCGGACAAATCGTTTTCATCATAATCAGATTTCGGAAGTTTTTGTTTTTCCGCACCCGCAACTTTTTCTGCACCTTCGCTTATTACAATCGCAACATCGTGTCTTCCTTTGCGTAGAATTTCAATAAGTCGGCCCCCGTAAATTATGCCAGAAGCTCCTGTAATCGCAACTAAAAATCGCATAAATTTAACCCGCATTCAAGCTTTTAAACCATGAAGGAGTATACTAATTATGCAAATTGTAAAATTAGGTGGTAGTACCATCACTAAAAAACATGGATATATGGAAGCAGACGAGCTTAATATTAACAGATTAGCTCAGGCAATCGCCGCAGTATGGAAAAAAGGCGTAACTGATATCGTACTTGTTCATGGAGCAGGCTCTTTTGGCCATGCACCTGTACTGGCATATGGAATAAACGACGGAATAAAAACTCCAAGACAAAAACTTGCCTTTGCAGATACTCATGCTGCATGTGCATATCTTTCCCAGCTTGTTGTTGACGCGCTTATCAAAAATGATGTTCCGGCAATTTCCCTTCCACCAACTGCAATAATCAGGCAGAGGAATCACAGGATTGTGAAATTCGACAAGGAAACGATACTACAATACCTAAAAAAGGGATTTGTCCCGGTCTTATATGGAGATATGGTTTTGGATGATACCCTGGGCGGTTCCGTATGCTCAGGAGACCAGATTGTCTCTATTCTCGGCAAAGGGGCAAGCAGGGTAATCCATTGCAGCAATGTTGACGGTGTTCTGGTTCAAAGTAAAGTTGTACAGCTTATAGACCGCAAAAACCTGAAAGATATTGCAAAACATCTTAAAGGAGCAGGCGCGCCGGACGTAAGCGGCGGCATGGAAGGAAAAATAAACGAAATGGTCAAAGCAAAGACGCATGCATTTATAATCAATGGAAATAAACCAGACCGACTTGAAGCCATCTTAATGGGAAAGAAAACGATTTGCACGGAAATAAGGATGTAAAAATTATATCAGCCAATCAAAATAGGCCCCTATCTGTAAATTGAATTCCATTTCCAATCCTGCAGTTTAAGGTTCTCAAAACACCATCCGTGTATTTTAGCATTCTTTCTACTTCGTGTGCATATTTCTCAGTAGTGTAGACGTGTGCATTTGGACCAGCATCGAATGTATATGCTGCAATGGTTTTTCCGTGAGATTCGTTTAATTCCAAAACTTTTTCTATGATTTCGAATGATATATCTGTCAGATAACGCACTGGTGGCCAGCAATCCAGCATCACTGCGTGCATATTATCACTGTCCTGCATTATTGGAATTGCTGCGTCTTCAAATTTCCCGAATTTTATCGCGTTTCTGACTGTGTTGAGCCGCTTTCCAACCGATTCCAAACGAGACTTGAATAACGAGGAGGATTTTAGGCGCCTCATTCCCTCGACCGAACTAATCTTTTTTTCGGATTCAGAAACGACCGCAATTACGTTCCGCAGATGAGTCCATTTTTCCGATGGAGAAAGTTGAACCGAATAAGAATCACTTCCGTTCTTCTTTTTTCCAGCTAACCATTCGACTGCACCTCCAAAAATCGAACGGGATGCAGAACCGCTTCCATATCTTGCGAGAATTGACAGCTCGCGAAGGGAGAGGTTTAGGCCTGCCGCCCTACTGGCTGCGCCAGCTAATGCTGCAAATCCTGATGCAGATGATGCAAGGCCTGCGGATTTTGGAAACGAATTTTTTGAGACGACTTTGGCACATGTTCTTGTTTTCGCCATTTTCCTGACAATATCCAAAAAAGAAGACACTCTCTCTGTTTCCTTTGAGGTCGCATGATGATCGTTAAGCTTCAGTTCATCCTGACGCAGAGACTCGTCAAACTCAACAGTGGTTATCGTCTGAAGCTGGTCATCCATTGTGAATGAAATACTATTGTTTGTAGGAAGATTTAGCTTATCATCCCGCTTACCCCAATACTTGATGACTGCGATATTTGAATTAGCAATTGCAGTGCTTTTCGTTGTTTCCATGATTTAAAAGATGCGGAAAACATATAATAAACTAACGCTGAAGCTTAAACATGAATGCAGGCATGAACATTGAGAAAATGCTTAGGCTTATGGAACGCGAGGCAAGGAAACGAAATGCGCCGGTTTTCAGGTTCGAAGAGATGGGAAAAGCAAGCCCATTTCGGATTCTTGTTTCTACAATGTTATCCGCACGGACAAAGGACGAGATGACCATTCCAATAGTAAAAAGATTGTTCCGCACAGTGAGCAGCCCAGTGGACGTATTGCGACTTGACAGAAAACAGCTCGAAAAAATGCTTTATGGAATCGGATTTTACAGGACAAAGGCAAAATACCTGCGCGGAATTGCGGAAAAACTGATTAACGAACTCAATGGAAATGTTCCGAATACATTTGATGCTCTTCTTTCGCTTCTAGGAGTTGGAAGAAAAACAGCAAACATAGTTTTGGCACGTGCATTCAGAAAAAATACAATCGGAGTTGATGTCCATGTTCATCGAATCGCGAACAGGCTCGGATTAGTGAAAACTAAGCGGCCGGAAGAAACTGAAAAAAGGCTGAACAAACTCGTCCCGGAAAAACTAAAAAGAAAATTCAACCGCACGCTTGTCGCGTATGGGCAAACAGTTTGCCTTTCAAGGAAGCCAAAATGCGCGGAATGTAAAATAAGGAGAATATGCAGATATGGGCAGTCCATATTTAGCCGACCGTAGTTATAAACCCATCAAACCCTTCTTTTCTTATAGCAACAAGAATTTGTTCCGCATGCGTCTTATCCTTGGCAATGGCAATGCAGCATCCGCCCCCGCCACCACCAGTTATCTTTGCACCAAGCGCTCCAGCACCACGCGCGGAATTGATTATTTTTATATTTTCCGCGGAAACAACGCCAAGCGCTTCGAGAAGGAGTTCGTTTTCATTCATCAACGCACCGAGTCTTTCCATATTTCCGGAAAAGAGCGAATCCTCAGCCTCTGAAACAATCTTCTCGGCTTTTTTGGCAAGTTCTGCGAACTCGTCTGGTTTTGTTTTCTTGAAATCCCCAACCTTTGAAACCATTGCAACAGTGGGACTGGATTTTCCAGTGATTCCGACAGTGAGATAAAACCGCCCGACAGTGCGAAGCGGCTCAAATTTATTCTCTTTCGAAGTTGTTCCACGAGTATATGTCATTACCCCACCATAGGTGGCCAGAACGTTGTCTATACCAGATGGATTACCATGAAATGCCTTTTCACCTTCATAGGCAAAATTGTTGATTTGCTCTTTTGAAAGCGTTAACCCAGCTTGTTTTGCAAACGCGATTGCAAGTGCTACGCAAAACGCTGCTGAAGAACCAAGACCACCCGCAGTTGGAAGATCTCCGCCAAGAGTTACCTTGAAATTCCCCTTAATGCCCATAGCTGAAAGCACGTTGTTTATTGAACGGTACGTAAGTTCAGGGATTGTCCGCTGATTTCCAGGAATAAAAAGCATTTCTGATGAAGGTTCAACTTCAACCGTGGTCTTATTTGATATTCCGGCAGCTATTGCAGGCACCCCATGAACAACGAAATGCTCTCCAAAAAGGATAACCTTACCGCAGGCTTCTCCTCGTGTCCTAATCTCCATAAAACCTAAAGAAACGATGAATACATAAGTTTAAATACAAGTTACAACAGTATATACTTACTTTTTTATAAGAGATGGGAGTAGAAGGGGAAGTGAATAACGAAACCGGATTCTTTTATCTTTTGTGAAAGAGTGGAACCGCAAGCAGAAGTTTGCGGTGAAAAAATATAAAATAGAGGTATAAAAATGGATAGAGGAGATAGAGGAGACAGGCCAATGTATGATGCCACATGCTCTGACTGCGGTCAGACATGCCAAGTCCCTTTCCAACCAACGGAAGGAAGACCGGTATACTGCAGAGCTTGTTACTCAAAACACAGGCCCCCACGAAGATTCTAAATAGCTAAGTAATTGGCTAAATAGGTCCAGTAGGAGTAAAATATAAGTTCTTGATTTGTTTTCGGATTTTTTCCGCGTTTTTCTTTTTGGATTTTGGTTTTGCAAATTTTCTTAATTATTAACTATATCGAACCAACAAAGTTTTTCGGAGTTTAATACAACTTCCTAAAGGTTGGTTTGATAGACTGCGAACCGAAATATTTTTGAGGTTCGCTGTATGAATAGAATTCATGGACTTTTTTGAAACTATTGAAAAAAGGCGTTCGGTTCGATCATTTCTGAATAAAGAAATAGATAACAAAACTCTAGACTCAGTACTCAAGACTGTAAATCTCGCACCTTCTGCTGGAAACCTTCAGGCATATCGCATTGTTGTGGTCAAGAATCCGGAATTAAAACAAAAACTCGCAACTGCATCGCATGAACAGGAATTCATTACAGACGCATCCGTTGTGCTCGTATTTCTGGCAGACAAAAGTATATCCGAAAGAAAGTATGGCAAACGCGGAGCGGATTTATATTCTATTCAAGACGCCACTATAGCCGCGGCTCATTCACAGCTTGCGGCAACCGCGCTTGGACTAGGAAGCGTCTGGGTTGGCGCGTTTGAACCGCACGAAATTGCAGAATTAGTTGGGGCAAAACCGCACGAGGAACCAATCGCAATAATTCCGATTGGGTATCCGGCAGAGACACCAAAAGAGCGAAAGAGAAAGCATCTGGGTGAAATTACGACCTACCTATAATCCTTAAAAATATAAAGGGCGAGAGCATATGCATGTCAGAAAAACTTGTCGTGTCTATCGGGGGATTTATACTGTTTATGGCAATGTTAAACGTGTTACCACCAGGTTATACTATAGAGGGTGGATTTCAGAGTTTATGCACGCCTTCTGATATTTTAAAATGCAGTTCGGCCAAGCTTAGCACGAATCAGGTAATTATTGAAGGCAGTGTAAAAAATGCAATAGAATCAATTAATTTTGATGCAACTTCCCCACAGATTCTTATTGGAACGAAAAGCGGGGACGGCGTAGCAAATCAAAACGATGCCGGGTGCTGGAAGAAACTTGCAACAATGGAAGGCTCTAATCTAAAGATGATCCTGGATTGCCCTATAAATCTCGGCGCACTTTCACCAGATAATGTTGTCGTGTTAAAGTGGACTGTTAAAACACACCAACCATATTCAGAAAATGCAAAAAGCGAGGAGGAATACGGGGCGATTATCAATAAGCAAAGCAGGCCCTGTACAAAGATCGGGAAAGAACTTGTTTGCAATACAGAACTGGGAACGAAGATATATGTGAGCTAAAAGCCTGTATCTAATAGCAATCAGAAATACAAATCCCGTTTCCCTTTTTCTATTTCTTTTAATTTTTCCATTACCTCTTTTTTCAAATTCTTATTTGTTATCTTTTCGAGTTCGGATTCGATTAATTTTTCCCCTTTAGCGAGATCATCAGTATTTCCGCAGTAATCAAGAAGATACTCCTTGAATGTGAGGATGCAGTTCGGGGTGCAGTAATTCTGAATAAAACCTGGCTTGGCAAGAACCATGAAATCTTTTCCTGTTCGTCCAAGGCGATAACATGCCGTACAAAAACTTGGAAAAAAACCGTTTTTTGAGATTCCTCTAATGACTTCGGCTAGCGAGCGATGGTCTCCAAGGCTAAATTGAGCCGCAGCTGCCTTTTCCTTTGCTGAATTTTTCGAATATGCTCCCGGGTCTGTGCGCGAACCGGCGCTGATTTGTGAAACCCCAAGCTGAAAGGATTCATCCCGAAAATCCGCACGCTCCCGCGTTGAAAGGATTATCCCAGTGTAAGGAACGGCAAGACGAAGAATTGCAATAATTCTCTTAAAATCAAAATCCGAAACAGGTGCCGGAGGCGCAGTTGCAAGCGGAATATTGAATGCAGGTTCGATTCTTGGGACAGATATCGTATGTGGACCAACACCCCAAACTTCTTCAAGATGCTGCGAATGTTGGAGAAGTGCAAGGACTTCAAAGCGGTAATCGAACAAGCCGAACAATGCTCCGATCCCTACATCATCAATGCCTGCTTCCTGCGCGCGACCCATTACTGAGATACGCCAATCATAATCTGATTTTGGGCCGCTCGGATGCATTTTCTTATAGGTTTCATGATGATAAGTTTCCTGGAATAACTGGTAAGTTCCGATGCCAGCTTCTTTTAGTTTGCGGAAATCCTCAACAGAAAGCGGCGCTACGTTGATATTGACGCGGCGGATTTCGCCATTGGTTTTTGGATTTTTTGTAGAGTAAACAGTGCGAATTGCCTCTGTGACATATTCCACGTTCGCGGATTTTGGGTGTTCCCCTGCAACAAGAAGAAGGCGCTTGTGACCCTGAGATTCAAGTGCCGCAGTCTCGCTGCGGATTTCTTCCATTGACAGGGTTTTTCGTTCAAGCAGGGTATTATCCTTGCGGAACGCGCAGTAAAGGCAATTGTTTATGCATTCGTTCGAAAGATAAAGCGGTGCAAAGAAAACAAGACGGTTTCCGTAGATTTTTTCCTTTACCGTTCGCGCGGTGGAGAATAATTTTTCTGTGAATGCAACCTCGCGGCAATTTAATAGCGCTGCAGTCTCGTCAAGCGTGAGGCCTTTGAGCAAAAGCGCCTTGGATAAGATCGCGGTCAGCTCTGATTCAGAGGATTTCGCATTTCTTTCCAGAGAATCAAAAATTTGTTTTTCGTTGATGAATGACATTATAACCAGCTCGTCTTAACCAGCTCGTCTCTCGCTCCTTATACTGAACCAAATAAGTTTTTCCGATTTACTCTTAATTTTATGCCGTTGGTTCAGTATAGATTGAGACAAGATCTTCAGAAGCAAAGCTTCTGGAGAGACAATGAACGAAGTTCACTGGAAAACATTCTTGTCTCAGGATAAGCTTAAATCTGTAGGTGCTCGCCCTAGTTTCTCCAAAAGATTCAGCGTTTCGCGTATAGCGTCTTGCGTTTGAATATCAGTTCCGGAACGATTCGGATAAATGGAATAATTCAAACGATAATTTTGCGGGGTAACATTTATCATAAGTGAATTCGCACCTGCGAGAAGTCCGCGTCTCTTCGCATTTTTGTCAAGAGTTTCAAGCGCGCTGGTCACGAGAATCTTTGCCTGCGGATCAAGAAGTCTGGAAACTGCGATTGTTTTCAGTGCCAGCTCAGCGGAAATGCACGGACTGGAAGCGAGCGGAGTATCTTGATGCGGAATAAACGGTCCAAAAGAATACATCTCCGGCTTTAGCGAGCGGGTGAGGAGAATATTGTTTATTATGTCCTGAATAGTTTCTCCCGGAAGCCCGATAAGAAAACCGGTTGCCATAACATAGCCATGGCCAATCAGGGATTTTATGAGTGAAATCCGATCGGACAGATTTCTTCCAGGACGGATCTGCTCGTAAATGTTCTTGTTGGATGTTTCAAACCGCATCAGGCAACCGTAAGCACCAGCATCATAAAGCCGCACATAATCCTCAAATGGCCGTTCCCCGATGCTCAAAAACAAAAGAACCCCACAGTGTTTTTTTATTTCGGAAACGATTTCGCAAAGAATTTCCGTAGTGTAATACGAATCTTCCCCAGACTGAAGAACAAGCGCGCGGAAGCCAAGCTCGCGGACGGCCCGGACAGCGCAATCAACAATCTCGGCTTTGTTCATTCGATAACGGATTAATTTTTCATTTCCGCAACGAATGCCGCAATAATGGCAATTCATTTTACAATTATTGGAAAATTCGATTATCCCATGGACACAACAGGAATTTTTCAACGTGTCATGACGGATTTTGTTAGCGAATGAATACAGTGAGCGTAAATCCGAATCGTCGGTTATGCCAAATATATGGGTTAACTCAGTTCCAGTAAGTGATTCTCCTTTAGAACATTTTGAGAGAATTGAACCTAGCACAGAAGAATCAGCTTGAGTTTTAGATTGAGCAATATCTTTTCTGTATAACTTGACAAATTTATCCTTCCATCCAATAAGAACATGTTTCGCTTCTTCTTCAGAAATTGTATCAACAACTACCCCGCCCTGAGCATAAACATAATCGCCAGCAGTGCACAGGCCAGAGATGTCAGAAGCGGTTTTCTTCTCTCCAAAATAGTCTATGGTAACCAATTTGCCGCTCTTGCCTACGACTTTACCAGGAATTGAATAGCACATAAAAAGCACTCGTATACAATTTCATTTTTGCTTGGAATCTTTATTGCCACCTATCGGAAAATCCGCATTCCCGGAATTCTGGGGGTCATGGCGGGACATAGGCCACGGGGAATTTATCAAAGGAGAGGAACCCTCGAATATATAAATCTCATTTCCCGTCATAGATTCGCCACTTTTTATATATACTAAACCGTCCTGCGAGACAGAGATTGGACAGTATATCTCACCATCTGTAGTTACAAACCAATTCAGGTCTCCGCTTTCGGTCAATGAGTACACCCCTTTTCTCACAGGAAAGTATATTGATCCATCCGCAGAGAGCGTTGGCTGAATTGGTGGGTTGTCAGATGTTTGGTACGGCCCCATAGAATCGGCTTTGAATGTCCAACGTAACGAACCGTCTTTGTTTAATGAATAGAAACGGTATTCAGTAAATGCAATGTTCACACCAAAATAGAGGTTTCCTTCGTTGTCTATTGAAGGCGGGGCCTCCAGAATCCCATCGGCAAATTCCCATTTTATATTCCCATCCTGATCAAACACTCTCAATCCAGTTGTTGAGGATGCGTATAAAGTGCCATCATCTGATATGGACATGCCCGTAGACATGCCACTGTAACCACTATGAGTATAAGAATTCCAGATTACCTCGCCAGAATAGTCTAATGCCAACAGCTCTGAAACCGACTCTGCGTAGACTCGAGTTGCATCCAATATCAAAGAGGAAAGACAGGTTACAGTACCAAAGGACTTACTCCAACTAATTGCTCCGGTGCCAGTTATAGAAAATATATCTGGTGTGCTAGATGAAGAGCAACTCAAAGCATATAACATTTCATCCGATGCGATACCAAGCTGGCCGTACAGTATGGAGGCTTGGAGTTTGTTTTCCACATTAAGTTTCCAGATAATAGAACCATCTGGATTTACTGAATATATATTATCTCCCATATCATAGACGTATATGGCCCCGGAACTAGAAACAGATGGTTGTCCTGCGCAACCGCCTTCCAGTTTCAAGTCCCATTTCTTCTGAAGAAATGGAGTCATAGAATGAAGATCGGAAAAAAATTCACAAAGATAGACATTCCCATCCAAATCAATCGCGGGACAGCTCATCCACGACGAACGTTTTGCAAGTAATTTGACTTTAGAACATTCTCCTTCTATGAAACCACCATTACAATTGTCGCCATTTTGACCACATTTTTCAGGAAATATCCCGATATCCTTGTCATCACAATCGACTCCATTCTCGACATACCCCTCAACTTCACCGCATGAAACTGCGATCTTGTATTTGTTTCCAAAGCCATCCTTGTCTTTGTCCTCGTAGGACACGACATACTGTTTTAGCGGGCTTGTCCCGCAGTCTTCATTTATGTAGAAATTTACAGCATATTCTTCCTTATCTTTTACCGTCAGGGTTGTCTTGGGATGAAGAGAATCAGAATAACCCCACGAAGGGATACCTATATCGTAGGTCGGATTTATGTTCCCGCACGCGCTTGCCACAAACGAGAATGTGGTTTCAGGTATCCCAGGATAAAAAAGTGGGGTTTCCGACTTAATCGTTGGAAGCTTGCCATCAACATGCTTTAGTTCCACTTCAGAATAAAACATGCCAAAAAACTGCTCTTCAGGTGATTCATATACGACTTTGCCACTTATCCACGCAACAGGAGGTGACCAACCCTGCTTGCTCTCAGCAGGAAGTACAAGGAAGAACGGATTTTGGATTAATGGTTTTATTTCAAGATTAGTATATTTAAATTTCCATATCTCAAATTTATCAAAATCAGAATAACACAAACCATAATAAACACCTGCCCAGTCAAGCTTTTCAGAAGTAGCACACAGATCTGCAACAAAAAGTGCTAAATTTGCCTTGTTGAGTAAACCTGCTACTGCTTTTCCAACTTTCTTGAAGCCAAAATAAAGCGCAATAGCTGGCAGGGCTCTTGCAGAAACGTCTCCTCCAACATGCTGAAGAGACTCCGATATTTTGTCGTTGAGCTCTGCCAACGTAACAATTTCGTCGTCTTTTTTGAAATTTTCAGTTAACGGATTTTTTGCATCCTCATCTTTTTTCAATTCCTCATGCCATTTGTCCAATTGCATCATCCCTTCTTCGCTTGAAAGGTCAACAGTTGAAAAAAGACTCGCTGGCAACTGACAGATGCCACCTTGTTTAAACATGACGACATTGCTTACCTTTTTTGTGGCTGAAGAATCTGATTTTTCATCCATGACTGGTCCCAAGCCAGCAAGCCTTGGAACATAAACTCCACTGGAATCCAAAACAACGTAAAACCCACCTTCTCCCTTTATTGAGAATATAATATCAACACCTGAAACGGACTCACCGGTCTCCCGAGCATAAAGGTTTATTTCATAGGTTTTTCCATTTGCCTCAAAAACTGCCTTTCCGTTTTTATCATTTTTGCCTGTTTTTGTTACGGATTTATTTTGCGTCGAGCTTTGGTCAGAACCAGCATAACTTTTCGAACCAGAAGAGCAGGCAAAATGTGCTGGTCCGATGGAGAAAAATGACAATGTCGCAGCGACTACCTTAATCACTGTTTTGGTTATGCGTCTTAATGAACCTCCGAGTATTCCTTCTTTCAAAGGTTCGATTGAACTAATACCGTACCTTGTTTGTGTCGTATCTGGCGTCTCATTGCATCCTATGCTAAAAAATTTCAACGCTTACCACCAACAAATTACTAATTTTTATTACTCCTAAAACAGTAGATATTATTGAGTATATACTCCAGATCTTTTTCTGCTGAGGGATAACTACGAGGGGAATAACGTGCATTAAAGGATATATTCTCTGGGAAAAATAAGGTAATGTAATGATCTTCTCCATTATTTTTAATAGACGAAACATCTAACACAGAGATATTACCAATGTTCATTAAACTTATATTACTTGCATTCCCAAATAAACGTTTTT
This sequence comes from Microcaldota archaeon, assembly GCA_038046805.1. GTDB lineage: Archaea > Micrarchaeota > Micrarchaeia > Anstonellales > Bilamarchaeaceae > UBA10214. Next base: position 9,572 of record JBBSVO010000004.1, on the reverse strand, counting down.
TCTCTTCGAATGCCTTCTTCAAGGAGATTCCATCCATGTCAGAAACAGGTTGTGAGATTATAAAGTCGGTCCGAAGCCCAGGTTTAGCAGTTGAAGCCCAGATAAAATAATAAAGTTTAATGTTAGATTTTACCTGTACGGGGTTTTCCCCAACTTCGTATTTAGTATCCTGCAACATGACCACCCAGCCTTCGGGAAATTTGACTTCGCATCTCGCATCTTTGTATTTATATAAGAGTTTTAAGGAATTGTTTTCTTCATATATGGACACATTTGGAGTGAAATAGGATACAACTAAGAAAAGAGACAAAAAGATGAGCATTGCAAGAACCAACAAAATTATTCGTTTGTCTTTTAGCTTTTTTAACGTGTCATTCAAAAACCCAGAAGTCATCCCAACCACCAATTTGTATAAATATAGCGTGCAAACACATTTGTCCGCTTTTTAGACTTCTTTCTATGCTCCTTGTTAAAATACTTCGGATTGAAGATAAGACTTGTTCTACAATCCTCAATCTGTCTTAACGTTTCTTCCACTTCCAAAAAACCCTTCCTTTTCCTTTGAAACCCAGACTTCAAACATTGAGAGATGACCTTGTTTGATTTCCTTTATATTGACTGAGTAACCCTGAGATTCAAACTGCTGTGAAACCACGCGGGCTTCCTCAATGCTCATAGTACGCGCAGCAAGACGACCCAACTCTATGCCCATGCAGTTAAATGGAAATCAAAACATAAAAACTAATCGGTAAGCGAGGCAAGCACTTCGTATGCGCGCGTGGCATCTGCCTGCGCAACCACAAGAAAGGTATCGGTGTAACAGGAAATGAATTCAATCACGTTTATTCCTTCTGCAGCCATGGAATTCAGCATCATTGAAATAACACCCGGGGTTTCTTCTATATCCTCACCGCTGGAGATAACAATCAGGCTCGCGTTTTCCTCGATTCGGGTTACCTGCTTTAGCTTCCTGAGTTTTCCCACTTCATCCCCGCGAAGGATGTAGGTTATAAAATCCCGGCTTTTTACAAATGAGATGGGACGAACAGGCAATTCCGAAGACGAGATAACCACTGAAACCTTTGATTGCATGTTTACTGAACTGCCTTTAAGGGTTGAAAGGACTTTTTCCTCAATGTCATAACCCTTGGCGGCAAGACGGTCTGAAAGCCGTATGAGCGCAGCCTTGACCGCAATAATCTGTTTTTTAGAGCCGAACGCTTCCATTGCAATTCTGCGGGCAAGAGAACTATAATTTACAACCTTCTGACGAAGAACCTCCTGCAGGAATGGGCGCTTCTTCACATACAGCCAGACCAGTTCGCTTATTTTTTCCATAACATCACATCAAAATACCACTATTGTTCCATTTGGAACATATATGTTATTTACGTAACATTTAAAACACAATATTTAAATTCGTTTTATGCGTCAAAAGGAACAAACAGCTATTGGCTAGAAGCTAATAGCAAATAACGAGGTGCTAATTATGACAAAAGAAAAAGTAGTTTTAGCCTATTCTGGCGGTCTTGATACATCTTGTATCCTGAAATGGCTTGTTGAAAAGGACTATGAAGTGATTGCGTTTATCGCGGATGTTGGACAGGAAGATGACTTCGAAGCTGCAAGAGAAAAGGCATTGAAGGTAGGTGCATCAAAGGTCTATATTGAAGACCTGAAAAAGGAATTCGTAACTGATTTTATATTCCCTGCAATTAAGGCAAACGCGATTTACGAGGGAAGATATCTTCTCGGAACCGCGCTTGCAAGACCATTGATTGCAAAAAAACAAATCGAAATTGCAGAAAAGGAGGGCGCCCAGTACGTATCGCACGGGGCAACCGGGAAAGGGAATGACCAGGTAAGATTTGAACTTACTTACTACGCTCTCAATCCAAAAATAAAGGTTATCGCACCGTGGAAGATACCGGAATTCAACGAAAAATTCAAGGGAAGAACGGATTTGATAAACTATGCAAACGAAAAGGGGATCCCCGTAAAGGCAACTGTAAGCAAGCCATACAGCGAAGATGATAATCTAATGCACATAAGCCATGAGGCAGGAATACTTGAAGACCCTGCAAAGCAGCCGGATGAAAGTGTGTACAGCAAAACCACTTCGCCAAAGGACGCACCGGATAAAGAAACCACACTTGAAATCCATTTCAAGGACGGAATTCCGATAAAGGTTGTAAACAAAAGCGACGGGACTGTAAAAACAGAACCGCTGGAGCTTTTCACATACCTGAACGAAATAGGCGGAAAGAACGGAATAGGAAGAATGGATATGGTTGAAAACAGGTATGTCGGAATAAAATCTCGCGGAATTTACGAAACCCCGGGAGCAACGATCTTACGCGCGGCCCACATGGACATAGAATCTGTTGCCATGGATAGAGAAGTTATGCGTTTGAGAGATATGCTTGCGCCGAAATTTTCCGAGTTGGTGTATTACGGATTCTGGTTCAGCCCGGAGATGGATTTTCTTTCGGCAGCAATAGACAAAAGCCAAGAGCTTATTGACGGTACAGTCTGGCTTTCGTTGTACAAAGGAAACGTGTTGATGAAAGGAAGGGAATCCCCGAACTCGCTATATAATCAGGAATTATCTAGCATGGATATCTCAGGTGGGTTCAACCAAAAGGATTCCGAAGGATTTATAAAAATAAACGCAGTGCGTTTGATGGCGCACCATGCAATAACCAACAAAGCAAAGCATGGATGACACAGGTGAATGCAAATGTTGTGGGGCGGAAGATTTTCAAAAGATCCGAAGAAGAATGTACTTGAATTCAATAGCGGAGAGAATATTTCGGTTGATGAGAGACTTGTGCCCTATGATATCAAAGGCAGCATTGCGCACGTAAAAATGTTGAAAGCGCAGAGGATACTCAAGACGGATGAGGCAGACGAGATAGTAAAATCGCTGGAGGAATTGCTCGCGGAATGGAAATCCGGAAAATTCAAACTTGACCAGAATCTTGAAGACGTTCATATGAATATCGAGGTCGCAGTGAGCAAAAAAACTCCGCACGGAAAAAAAATGCACACCGCGCGCTCTCGCAATGACCAGATAAACCTGGACATGAGATTATATTTGCGGGATGAAGTAAAGGAAATCGCGGAATTACTTAAACGAATGCAAAAAGCGCTTATCGAACAGGGAAAAAATCCTGTTGAAATTCCCGCACATACGCATACGAGAGTTGCACAGCCAATAACAAACAAATTATGGGGCGAAGCATATTCGATTTCGTTTGGAAAGGATATAGAACGACTGAAACAACTTTTCGTGCGGATCAATAAAAATCCGCTTGGTGCGTGCGCGATATCCGGAACAACCTGGAAGATTGACAGCAACATGACCGCAAAACTGCTTGGATTCGACGGAGTGGAAGAGAATACGATTGAAACCATTAGTTCGCGCGGGGAGCTTGAAGCAGAATTTGCTTTTGTTTGTTCGCTTATTTCAACGCAGCTTTCCAGAATCGCAGAAGACCTCATCTGGCTTAGTTATGTTGGACTTGTTGAAATCCCGGAAGAATATTGCACTGGAAGCAGCATAATGCCGAATAAAATGAATCCAGATGTGCTTGAACTAGTGCGAGGGAGAAGCGGAAGGATTTACGGAAACTTAATGGCATTGCTGACAATGATGAAGGGGACTCCAACCGGTCATAATGCAGATACACAGGAAACCAAACGCGCAATAATGGACAGCATAGATACGACAAAGGCATGCCTTGCAATAAGTGCGGAAACAATCTCAAAAATAAAATGGGACAAAACGAAAGGAGAGGAATTAATCAGAAAAGGTTATGCCCGCGCCACCTTACTCGCAGATAAACTCGCAATGGAAGGAATGCCGTTCCGTGAGGCGCACGAACGCGTCGGCAAATTGGTCAAGAAATTGCAAAAGGAAGGAAAGTATTTGGAGGATTTCAAAGAAGAGGAATTGAAAAAGATGATTGCCGCGCTTTAGTTAGTAGTTTCCGCAGGTCCTTGTGCTGCACTATCAAGCTGTTTCTGCAGTTTGCGGATTTTTAGGCTGGTTCTGAGTAATGAAACTGAAGAATCTAACAGAAAACCAATGCCGGCTAAAGTTACCGGGACACTTAATTCCAAGCCCCAAACAGATAACAAAAGTAAACCCGTTGGATTAGGGATATTGCCTTGTTCCTGGAGTCCGACCACCCCCAATTCAACAGATATTGCAGAACCCACAACTCCAACCCCCAACATTACAAAACTGATTTTTACACCACCCAGCAAATCAGTTATCTTTCTACGCAAACTCCCTAACTGTCCTGTTAACTCTTCTGCTTGCAACTGTGGCGTAGGCTCTTTTGGTTTTGGTACTGGAGCACAATTTTGCGTAGCAGTACTTGGAGTTGTTTTCGCTGCCCGACCAAATACCTTTCGTAATCTTTGTAAAGACGTAAAATGCGGCTCTCTGCCTTGCAGTGGAACGGCATGTGGAATCGCAGAAATAAGTGCTGTTGCCATAAAAGGATTTTGGGGTATTCAATTTAAAATATAGCTTTTATTTGTTTTCTCCTTTATATCTCCCTTCGTAAAGCTCCTTTGCCTCATCCGCGAGTTTCACGAAAACCATCTGGCCTATTTTTGCATTTCTTTTGAACACGACACCGTGCGGATTTCTTACAACAAGAAGCGCCTCACTCCTGCCTTCATAGCCCGGATCCCAGACTGCGCATTCAAGCGTTGCACCGCAACGGAGGAGGGATGAACGCGGGAAACAAAATGCAGCGGCATCTTTCGGAATTTTAACATACTCGTTGAAAACAACCTTATAAGCTCCGTGCGGGAGATTAATCTCATCATTAACAAATTCGAGCGGAACAACTTCGCTGATTTTTCGTTCCTTATTGTCAAAATCAATCTTTCCGCTTCCTGCGAACTGAAATGCAACCTTGAGAGTCATATCCACCCCGCATGGCTGGAACTGACTCTCGTGCAAAGTATCACTAACCAATGCAGAACTAACAATATGGTGTTTTGGAAGAATCATGGCTATCCGAGTAGAGCTTGGTACAATCTTTATAAATATTTACCCATCATAAAAATATAGGCGACAGAACATGAAAACCAGGCAAAAAATGAAAAAAAGCAGCGGAAGCCGCAAATCTGGGGCTAGAACCAAATCCAATACTGCAATGAAAAATTTTAACAAAAATTTTTCAGCATTGGAATTTAGAAATTCCAATACAAAAACAAAATCAAAAATTTACAAGACAAGAAGATGGGGGCAACTGGTAGTGCTTTCTCTTGTGATAATGCTTGTAACGATTATACTTGATGTATTTTATTCTGAAATGATTCATGCCAACGGACTGCAGACAATGATTGATGCAATAGATATACCAGTGACATTGGTATTGTTTTCTGATGTTGCAATGAGGTTCAACGATTCACGAGATAAAAAGAAATTCGTCAAAAAGAATATGTTATTGATTTTTTCCGTATTGCCGATTTCATTCGCGCTTATAGGTTTCAGGTTGCTGAAACTTTTCCCGATAATAGCCGAACTTCCGCTTTTGAGCGAACTAATAGCGCTTGAAAAAGTAGTAAAAGTTCAGCACGGGGCAAAATTCTTAGCGGCATTGAAGACGTTTGTAAGGGGCGGATAAGAAGAAAAGTGAGAGATTATACGAAGTATTATTCATCTCCCGCGTACAGCCATTCCTTATTCAATTCGTACTTCATCAGTTCCGAATCCTTGAAGAAACGCGGAACTTCCTTTGCAGCGGTTTCTTTTGAATCGCTCGCATGAATTACATTTCTTGAAGTGGAATTTGAGAGATCCCCGCGAATAGTTCCTGCTGAAGCTTTTGTTGCGTTTGTTGGACCGCACATTAAACGAACCACTTCTACGGCTTCTTTTCCCTCAAGAACCATCGCAACCACCGGAGCGGATGTTATGAAACGCTCGAGGTCGGGATAAAATGGTTTTGAAACAAGATGCGCATAATGTTCTTTTGAAAGCGCAGAAGTAATATGAATCATTTTCATTCCAACGATTTTCAGGCCCTTGTCTTCAAACCTGCCGACAATCTCTCCGCAGAGACCGCGCTGGACTGCATCTGGCTTTAATAAAACAAGTGTTCTCTCGGTTGTTGCCATTATTATCACGCCATCACATTTATTTCCCGGCTAATGATTATTCCTTATTGGTTATTTCTTTGCCTTTACAGCACGAGCACGTTTGGTCCATTTCTGTCTTCGACCTTCACGCTTTAGTTTGAGCGTATTTTTCCTGCATTTGGTTGTACAGAAATAAAATAAAGTTCCATCTTTTTTAATATACATGACGCCAGTGCCTTTTCGCACGACGTCATCGCAAAATGAACAGTTAACCATAAAAATTTCACCCTTAAATTTTTATATTCTCGGAAACTTTTTTCCTCGAACCATAATAACACCAACAATACACCACGTTCCATCCCATATATCGGGATGTCACGCGTTGAAGAAATTATCTCGCCCGAATCTCCTTTGCTTCACGCTCAGAGTCCAAAAGAACAATAATCATTCCTTCTTTTACAGGACCTTTGACATTTCGAAGAATAACACGCCCTGCATCCGGTCCATCAAGAACCTTGCACAGAACCTGGTATATCTCTCCATAAACGCCAGTCTTTGTTTTTATTTCAACAATTTCAGCCGCATAACCATCTGCCATAAAAATCACGTTAAATTAATTTACTTTGCTTTTGCCGCAGGCTTTGGCAATTTCTTCAAAAGATCCTGAATGGATTCCGCGGCTGCACCTGCATTCTCAATCGCGATGGATGAAGTTCCGACCGGAATACCGACTGCCGTCCCAAGCTCTTTCTTTGTTGGAACAAACGCACAGGCGATTCCGCTTTCTCTGCAGAGCATTGGAATGTGAATGACTACTTCTTCTGGAGTAACATCTTCTGCTACAACAACAAGCTTTGCAGTCTTTCTTTCAATTGCCTTAGTTGTTTCATTTACACCTTTCTTTATCTTTCCGCCTTCTTTTGCAGCAGACAAAGCTTCCAAAATCTTCGGAACGAGTTCCTTCGGTGTTTCTACATCTACATATGATGGCATATTCTTACCTCCTTTTTCAAGTCATAGGTCTTTTTCTAAGATAATTAGAACAGACTCTACATATTGTATTTGAGTTATTTTGTCAAGAGAATTTAAAAAGGTTGTTAATTGCACTCGGATACGGGCGAAATCAGATAGATTTTTTGTAATGATGCTGATAATCCGCTTTAAGCCCGGTAATCAGAGGAGTAAACCCGATTCCGGCTTTTTTAATTTTTTCATTACTACAAACCATATTTTCATTTGCAAAAGGAAATTCGCTTTCGTCAAAATGCACCCCGTCTGCTTCTGGATTGAATTCGATTTTGGGGGATTTACCGGCTATTTTACCCATTGATTGCACAAGCCCGATTAGAGTTATAACTTCATCTCCAGCGCAGTTAAACGCTCCGATAGCCTTATTTTCCGCGATTAGAACGATCGAATCAACAACATCTTTGCAAAAAACGAACTGGACTAATGCCTGGCCATTACCCGGCAAACGCAGCGGAACTCCTCTTTTAATGCATGAGTAGATAAAATGCTCGCGGTCTACGTAATTATTCGGACCGAGTATGTATACGGGCCTTAAGCTCGCGTATTTAACACCACTTTTTTCAAGAACGTTTTCGCATTCCACCTTCCCTTTATTATAATCCCCCCATAACGGCCATTCACCAATTTCTGATGATTCGGTAAGCGGAAAAAGTTCCGTTCTCTTATAGGATGCCACAGTTCCGATATGAAGAAAAAAGTCGAAATCAAGATCGTCTAATGTTTTTTTGGTATGGATACCCGTATAAGCACAGGTATCTATTACTACATCAAAATGATCATCGATATTAAAGCTGCCATTCCGGTCTCCTTTAATGAAATGAACGCCAGAAGTATATTCGGATTTAATGGTTCCCCTGTTAAAGACTGATAGAGAATGCCCGTTTTTTAGCAATTGCTCAATCAAAATTGGGCCCAAAAAACGCGAACCGCCGATTATAAGAATTTCCATGAAAAAGAATGAGATAATGAAGATTTAAATCCTTACCAAAAAGGATACATTTCAGAAAATCCTGGCGGAAGATTTATAAAGAGGAGCATCACAATATATCCTTCACCCAAAACCACGGAGCAATCGTTCTCTGTGATTGGGATGCAAATTATGGAAACTTAGATATTTCTAAGTTTGACTCATGCTTCAAGTACTGGACGAGTAAATAGCTTGTTCAAATTCGCAAGGATTTGGACAAACAGGAATCGCAAGATTTCTGAAATGTGTGTCTCCTCGCAAAATTCTATGTTCAAATTCGCAAGAATTTGGACAGACAGAAATCGTAAGATTTCTGGAAATTGCGAAAGTGCTTCTAAATTCGAAGTAATATGCAGAATCAATTGGTTTAAACTTTGGTTTGAACTCCAGTTGATCCTGCTGGAGGGTACTGCTATCAGAGTTCGACTAAGCCATGCAAGTTAGCTCTCTCACTTGGGAGGGCGGCGTACGGCTGAGTAACACGTAGTCAACCTGCCCTAAAGACGTGGACAACCTTGGGAAACTGAGGCCAACCCGCGATTGATGATCTATGCTGGAATGCTTGATCATTTAAATGGCTGGTGAATTGGAGCCAGTCCGCTTTAGGATGGGACTGCGGAGGATTAAGGTAGTTGGTGAGGTAACGGCCCACCAAGCCGATAATCCTTAGGGGCCATGGGAGTGGTGGCCCCCAGAAGGGTACTGAGACAAGGACCCTAGCCCTACGGGGTGCAGCAGGCGCGAAACCTTTACAATGCGCGCAAGCGTGATAGGGGAACTCTGAGTGATATAAGCTTTTAGTTTATATCTTTTGCCAAGTGTAAACAGCTTGGAGAATAAGGGTGTGGGCAAGACTGGTGGCAGCCGCCGCGGTAAAACCAGCGCCTCGAGTGGTACCCACGAATATTGGGCCTAAAGCGTCCGTAGCCGGTTTGGTGTGTCCACTGTGAAATGTTGGGGCTTGACCCTAACGCGTGCAGTGAATACTACTAGACTTGGGAACGGGGGAGGGTCGGAGTACTTCCAGGGTAGGGGTAAAAGGGTTTCGGGTCTCGAATTTTGAGTCCCGTTACTATTATATTCCGTTGAGCCTGGAAGGACTACCAGTGGCGAAGGCGCCTACCCAAAACGTGTCCGACGGTGAGGGACGAAAGCTGGGGGAGCGAACGGGATTAGATCTTGAAAACGTAGTTTTCAATCTTTTGTTGAAACTTCGTTTCAACTAAATACCCCGGTAGTCCCAGCTGTAAATTATGCAGACCGTGGTGTTGCATTATCGTAAGATAATGCAGTGCCGTAGCGTAGAACCCTTTTTACGACTTAAGGGTACGCAAGTGTTAAGTCTGCCGCCTGGGGAGTACGGCCGCAAGGTTGAAATACACAGAACAAAAATTCATTATTTGTTCTGCGAACAAGACACTTAAAGGAATTGGCGGGGGAGCACCACAAGGGGTGGATGCTACGGTTCAAT
>JBBSVO010000003.1:19119-222541 GCA_038046805.1 Microcaldota archaeon | reverse complement strand
GTTACTAGATTTGATGGACGTGCGGAACAAAAAGAAAACGAACGAGAACCGAAACCCGGAAAACTGGAAAAGGGACAAACATTAACTGGTCAATATGGCGGGATGGAAGGACAGAAAGGAGAAAAGGAGCCACTTATCGGACAACGTGGAGCGATTAGGGGAAAACCAGGGGATATTGAGACTGTAACAGGTCAGATAGGAGGATTTAAAGGAAAAGAAGAACCGCACGAAGAGGTATCTGGTCAAATAGGCGGGATAACAGGCAGAAGAGAAGATAGGGAAACGTTCACAGGGAAGAAAGGCGGAATAACCGGAACAAGAGAAAAGGAAGGGACGCTCACAGGACAGAAAGGCGGGTTTAAAGGAAAAGAAGAATCCGAGGAAACGATTACTGGAAAACGTGGTGGAATTCCGGGAACTAAAGAAGAGGAAGAAAAAGTTATCGGTCAAACCGGTGGATTCCGCGGAAAAAAACAACCGAAAGAAGAGTTTGATGGGCATCCTGGCGGGATAAAAGGAAAATCCGAACCCACAGCGGTTGTAAAAGGAAACGACGACAAACAAATTGCCAAACTTATCAGGGAACAGGCGAAAAGAATGAGGGAGTTGGCAAAGAAGGAATAATAAATTTATTTTGAGCCGCACGGGGCTCGGAAATAAGCGCACTGATGGAAATAACAATTGGTGGATGAAACGGAAAACCATTTAGCAAAGTAAAGGAGTGGATAATATGCAAAAAGCGAAAAAACTGACCCCTGCAAATATTCTAAAACTTCTCAGACAGCATCGAGACAGGTTTCGCGGTTACAAAGTAAAGAAAATGGGGCTGTTCGGCTCGTTTCTGAAGGGTAAACAGAATAAAAACAGTGATATGGATTTTCTGGTGGAATTTGAAGAACCAACATTTGACAATTACATGGATTTGAAGTTTCTACTTGAGAGAATGTTCCACAAAAAAGTAGACCTGGTTATTGAGAGCAGCCTAAAGCCGGCCCTTCAATACATACGAAAAGAGGCAAGGTATGTTTAAGGCACTGGTTTACCTGGACGATATCCTGAATTGCGTAGAAAAGATTGAGCGCTATACTACTGGATTGACATACGAAGAATTTATTTCCAATGACATGGTTGCTGATGCAGTAATACGAAACCTTGAAATAATAGGGGAAGCAGTAAAAAACCTTCCTGCGGAAGTGAAAAAAGAATATTCCGATATAGAATGGAGAAAAATTGCAGGTCTTCGGGATATTCTTATTCATGAATATTTTGGCATTAACCTACTGCTGGTTTGGGACATAATAAAGAACAAACTACCTTCACTGAAAACGTCAGTTCAAACAATCAGAAACAGGTTATAGAAACGGAACGCAAGACGCGGAACGCGAAACAGTTTATTTTGAGCCGCACGGAAACGAAACAAACGAAAGAGAATCCGCTCTTTATAAAAACGATATTGTTAAAACACGTTCAATATCAATATATACGGGGTGAACATCTTTGTCCGAAATTGAAAATATCCAGAAGCGTATTTTAGGGATACTGCAAAAACACGAAGTCAAACGGGCTGCTGTTTTTGGCTCTGTTGCAACTGGCACTGCCACTAAGAAAAGCGATTTGGACCTTTTAGTTGAATTTAGGGGCAAAAAAAGCCTGTTTGATTTAGCTGGGTTAAAAATAGAGCTTGAAAACACACTGAAAAGAAAGGTAGATGTTATTACATATGGTTCCCTGCACCCGCTTCTCAGGGACAGAATACTGAAAGAACAAAGGCTGATTCTTTGAAGAAAAATCCATCAGTATTTCTAGACCATATCCTCGAATGCATCCAACTTATTGAGGTATATACCCAAGGTAAAACAAAACAGGAGTTCATCAAGACGCCGTCGCTTCAAGATTCGGTTATAAGGCGAATAGAGATTATAGGCGAGGCAGTCAAAAATATCCCGTCGGAGGTCAAAGTAAGATATCCGGAAGTGGAATGGAGAAAAATTGCCGGAACACGAGATACGCTCATTCATGCATATTTTGGAGTGGATTTGGAATTGACGTGGGAGGTTGTGAAAACCAGCATCCCGGAATTAAAGGTAAAGATTATGAATATAAAACGAGAACTGGGCCGCAGTGATTCATGAAAGTTCCTAATTATTCGAACAACACATTTGTTCTTTCGGACAATAAAAATGTAAACTGATTTGAAAAATGGCAATATGGCGCCAAACAATGTCTTTTAAGGCATGGTAAGCGCCATTTTTCAAAACCTTTGCTCCTCGACCTTCAAACCACAAGTCGCCCGTAGGCGACCAAAACGCCAAAGGCGTTTTGCCTTCCCGATTGTTCGTCGCAACGAACAATGGGCGCATTGTTGCGCAGCGCAACAATTGCGTAGGTTGTGGTGGTCGAGAGAGCAAATGATTTTATCTGTAGATACTCGTCAAGATTCTCCGAACCGCACGATTACGGAACGCGAAACTGTTGGATATGATGAAGAGCCGAACGGAACGCAAGACGCGGAACAGTTTATTTTGAGCCGCACGGGACGCGGAGCAGGGAACACGGAACACAAAAGGCAGACATTCGCATTTTAATACCTTTTTATACACAATAACCTTATATGTATAAAACTGTTTCCAGACGCGATATGCTTCGAGTTGCCGGAGTTGTTGCATTATTTCCATCCCTACTTATTGACAGGCCGACCAGTGCGAAAGACCAAAGCGCTCCTGTTGAATCCGTAAAACAGCCCCGTTTCATAGAAACCGGAAAAGGCACTTCAACAGAGCCAGGCACAGGCAAACTTATTAGATTTGAGCTAAGAGTCAGGGCAACACTACCTGATGGTAAAACAATTGAGGAGCAGATCGACTTTCTTAAACTAAGCACAGATATCATCAGCCAAACCAAACGCTTTTTTGAAGCGAGGATGATTGGAAACGGAACTGTTCTTACAATGGATGAAAAGGAAGTAAGGGTATTCTCATTGGGCATTGAAGGCGAGCACATAAAACCGCAATTGATGCAGCGATACGACCATACCTCCCATGCATCTGAAAATTTTGTAGGGAAAAAGGAAATAATACAGGTTGCGGTTGATACGGCAAGATATGCGGATTGGAAGGATGCCGTACTCGCTACGATTACAAGAGACGGGTTTTTCCACGTCTGGAATGCAGGAAGGGGAAATGGAACGTATTTGGATCTTGAATTAATGCTGAAACGCAGGAAATGGCCGACCCAGCAAATCCAAACCGCGTCAATATATCTGCGCGGCTCAGACTGGTTCATACTTCCTATAGGAATGCCCGGTGCAAACGTGAATTTTGGATATTCACTTCGCCTTAAAACCGGAGGCATGATTGATCCTGAGCCACCGATTTCCGTTGTGCCAACGGGATTTGGGGATTATGACCTGAAAAACTTCTTTGTGATGGCAGATGGATTGACTGATGCAGGTTCAGAAGGGTCGGCAGGAAGCGTAAAGGCTACGGTTCACTGCGAAAAGGATGATGGAACGCTTAAATTTGGATTCACATTAATTCTTGAGCCGGTGCGCTGACGAGTTAAATTCTACCGTTTCATCAACAGCACGAACACCGCGACTCCGACCGCACCGATTGAAAGTATCCCGATATTAAAATTGTCGAACAAAAACGCAGAGCTTTTTCTGTAGTTTGTCGTATTCCCCGTAATTGCCCCTCCATCCTCGCTCTTATTCCCGTCAAACGTTAGCGTGCGGCTCAAAATTTGTTTTTCAGTCTCAAACGAGAATCCGAAATCGTCCACAAGAACGAGCGAAAGATTATTCAAACCAATCCCGGAATAGGGCGCGGTGAGATTGACTTCATACGAATAAGCAAACGAACCATTATCCGAATTCAACTGGATTGGAACAGCACCGATATTGCCTTCGAACACAGAAACATTCGCAAACACAATAAGCGGAACTGAAACGATTTTCTGGAATCCGAACGAATCAGTTGAAATGTTGAACGCGCGAAGCGAAAAATTTCCTACAGAAGTTCCGTTTAAGGATATCCCGCCCTTGTAAAACCTTTGTTTGGACAGCACCGCATTGTCAAACAGATTATTTTTATACCATTGCTCGCGAAGAAGCGGGCGCTCAAGGAAAAAGAGCGGCTCCCCGCCTTCAACCGCGTAATTTATTGTTGAACCGCATGAAAGGGTGAGGTTCTTCAATCCACTCGCAATGTAATCATACTCGCAGGTGCAGCCAGTGCTTTCAGTGCAGACAACTGTATTTTTGTCAATATCATACGTCAAAATTATTGTTCCGCCAGCCGTAATAGAAAGATTATCGCTTCCATTAGTGGCAGAAAGCGCGGAAGTCACTGCGGATGGAATAGTTGCTGGCATTCCAGGCGTAGTATCAACCCAGCCTGAGCCTTTGAATGAATAAAGAATGTTCGGATAAATAGTCCTATTCACAAATGAAGCACTGCCAGTGCAAGTCGTTCCACCAAGAGAAGTCTGCCATTCATAAAATCCAGAATGCTGTTCTCCCCAGGCCCATGCAACCTGAGGGATATACCCGACAGAAATCCGATTATCCACAGATGGATACGCGCCGACCGGAAATATTGCTGCGGCCTGTACTACGTTTGATGCAATCCCGGGCGGATCACTGGTTACGCTGCATTGCATCTGGGAAACAGGAACTGAAGAAAGAGTTGATGCAACTTGCGCATTGTTTGAAACCACTGACGATAATGGTGGATCGGAATACTGGGAAAACGATAGCGGAACAACTAGAAGTAAATAGACGCACCAAATCATTAGTCCGGAAACCTTAAACATCATAAAACATCTTCCAATTTATCAACAGGAAGCAATTCCAGAACCCCATTGAATTCCTTTAGGAACAGTATTGACCTGTCGCGATCGGACATATCCGCAAGTGTTTTCTTTATTTCGTCCATGTCTTCAAAAATTATCATTGCCTTTTTCTTTTTCGAGAATCTGTCATCGAAGAAGCCTATTTCAAAATCCGTTGCCACGAACTTGTCTCCATTTACATCGAAATGAATTCCCTTTGCAATGAGTTTTTCCCTTATCTGCCGCTTCATGGCATTCGCGCGTATATCTCCCTCTCCAACAAGCTGGTAAAAACCGTTTCTGCCTTCAACAAGACCAAGCACTTCCATGCGCCTTAGAATCACTTCTGCATTGCCTTCGGTTATGTCCGCACCATCTGTAAAATGCTTTTTTATTCCAGTTGCGAATTCCAGTGCCGTAATTGGGCCGGTTATACTAAGCTCGTTTCTGCACCCCTGCATTATACTAAGAACTTTTTTGGAAGAAATCGCAAGATTTTGTCTTTTTTCAGTTACAATATCCCCAACACGTATGATATAAATTGGTTTTCTTCCCAGTCTTGCAGCAATATATGCAATAATGATTAGGATAAGGCCTATCGGACCATACTTCAAATAAACATCGTAAATATTCTCAGAAGTATTATCGATTTTAACGAAAGTTTCTCCACCAAGTCCTTCAAAAACAAATGTGTTGAGTCCCTTGCCAAGTTTTGCAGGAACCGTCACGCTCCCCCCGGTTGCCAGGAATTTGGCTTTTTTCTTTTCAGTGGAATTGAGCAGGCTTACATTAAACTCAAGTCCTTCTGCCTTTTCACCATCAAGCCTTACGTCAAATTGGTGATATAACCCATCCCGTGTTTCGTTTAACAGGATGGTTAATGATTTAATGTGCAGAAGTGCCGAACCAATATCGCCCGAATTATCAGATATGGTTATAATATACTCTCCAGGGGTTTCAAAACCAACGCGAAGCGGAATTATTCCAGCTTCGTCTTCTGTAACCCGTTCCAGCTCTTTTGTTTCAATCCATGCACCGTCTTTTTCAATGCGCATGCTCGCAGTTCCGTTTGTTTTGTTCAAATACACCAGAACCTCTGCCTTTTCCCATGGGAAAACCGCGCCATCAATTGAAACCTGCGCAGTCTGAAGCGAAATGGTATTAAAATCAAATGCCTGGCGATAACATTCTGAATCCTGCTGGGAAGCTGGCTGCGGAAAAGAGCAAAGAATTGGGATAATCCTCATAAATGTTCCGCCTTTCATATCCAAAATCATGGTTTTGTTTCCTGCACCTGAAACTGCGTTCACGCTAATTGTTTTATTGTTGAGAATCATCCACCTTGCTTCAAGAATCTCATTCGCAAGTTGCCCCACAAGTTCTTTTTCAACCATCTCATCAGGAAGCATATCTACAACAGAAATGGCGGATAGAACCGAAGACGAAAGACTGCCGAACCAATCTGACTGCTTTACTGTTCCGTCCAGTACCATATCCTTTTTTCCTATGTATATCACATGAAGACGGGAGGGATCTGCCGCAGAAACACTTTTAAGCGTCCCGGCGGGCATTGCACCTGTAGGTACTACAAGAATTCCATCCGTAACTTCAGTGGCCGGAGTTATTTCAGTGATATTAAATCCGAAATGCTCCAGGCCGCGCAATGAATCAACAAACAATCCGAATTTTTCGTTTCCGAAACCCTTTTCATTTACAACAAAAACAGACTTGCTGGGTTTGGAAGAGTAAGAAAGAAGAGTCAAATCTCCATTTGCGGCAGCAGAATAAATAACAAAACCCTGCCCACCTGCATTTCCATATTTCTGTATAATAAATGGAAGAGTTGTGCTTTCTTGTTCTGAAGTAGTTGGAAATATAAAAAGCAGCACAATTAGTGCCAATACGATCACAACCGCTCCGATCAGCAATAGTTTTTTATCAACCATTAAACCACAGACGTGTCTATCGCGAATCCGCGCAATCCATTTTTACAATTCAGGAACCTTTGATTTTTTCAGCCAGTCTAAATCATTTTTGTAAGGCGTTCGGATATCCTGCTCATCCATCAACATCATCAAAGGTCTTTCAAGGCTCAGACCCCATGCAAGAACTGGATATCTATTGCAGAGCGGAATAGAAACTTCGGGGCGGAAAATGCCTGCGCCACCAAGTTCCATCCATTGCTTTTTAGGTTCGAAATAAACATGCACCTCGACGCTTGGTTCGGTGTACGGAAAATAGCTCGGTACAAAACGCACTTTTTCAAATCCGAGTTTGGAATAGAACAGCTTTAGTATTCCAAGCAGGTGCCCGAAGGTTGCTTTTTCCCACACAACTATCCCCTCTACCTGATGAAATTCAGCCAAATGCTTGAAATCTGTTGATTCATTGCGAAATACGCGACCGACTGCAAAGTATTTTTTGGATGGTTTGTCTTTGTCGTTTGCAAGAGCTGCAAGGTATCTGGCGCTCAGTGCTGTCGTATGGGTCCTAAGAACGAGTTTCTTTGCAATTTCCTCGCTCCATTTGGAACCCCAACCTTTTTCATGCGCTTCTTTCACCCGCGAAACTAGTTTTTTGTCAGGAAGCTGGTGCTCACCGTTGAGATAAAACGTATCTGCCATTTCACGTGCAGGATGATCTTGTGGCTGGAACAGGGCATCAAAATTCCAGAATGAGCTCTCAACCACGGTTCCGTCCATTTCTTCAAATCCCATTTCAACGAATATATCCCGCACCCTGTTTTTGAACACGGTAAGAGGATGATTTTTTCCGAGCGGGGCATTCTCACTTCGAACAGATATGTCAAATGTTCCAGACTCGCGTTCAAGTTCTGAAAGTTCGCTGGAAATATTTGTGCCGCAATAAGATGCTAAAATTTCTTTGGATGTTTTTTTCTTAAGAAGATTTCTCTTTTCAAGTTCTTCATTCGACTTTCCACCAGCAGCAACGCGAAGAAGTGAGTCATTCAATTCCTTTGTCTCTTCGCTGGAAATAGCAGCGATTACTTTTCCACCTTCAATCTTGACCATTCCCTTAACCTTCGCCCATCTCAATGCAATAGATTTTTCTGTATCTGAAAGCGAAGAAATTGGAATTGATTTTGAGGGAGATTTCACACACTTCAGAAACAGGGAATATTCTGGGAGCTCTCCGGATTTTATATAACTCTTCAGTTCATCAGTTGGCACAAATGAAAACGAATCATTCGAATTTAGTTCAACATATTTCCTATCCCTGAGCGATTCCAAAGCCTTTCGGATGGTATCCTTATTGATTCCTGTTTTTTTGGAAATTTCATTAACGGTCAGCGCCTTTTTTTCTTCTGCGAGCAGTTTAAGAATTTCGATTTCACCCTTGTACATATCAACACCATATTGCCTTACTGGGGCTTTTGTTTCTTTGCCGACGCACTTAAAAGAAGGTAAGAACCAAGAAGTACTATTACTATTACGAGAACGGCCGGACCATATTTTCCAAAGAAAATCTCCTGAATGATCAACGGAGTGCTGGAAAAGAATTCAACAACCTCTTTGTCAAGGCTTTCCTCCACATCGAATACCAGTGTGAAGTGACTGAGAATCGTATTAGTCCACGAAAGATTGGAAACAGTATCGGGTAAAGAAATATCAGAACTCTCTGGTAATTGGCTTGCATCCAGAAGAACCGTATTCTGAGGGAACTGGATTGTGAAATAAATATTCTTGTCGATTATGATTATGTTTTCAGTTGTTGAAGGAACCACAGAAGAAATGTTGGGTTGCATAGGTTGTATCGTATTGACATTTCGGAACAAAAGTGCATTGGAGTTAAGGGAATATCTTGTCGTGCGTGGCTTGTAGTTAGTTGTTGTAAATAATCCTGTCCCTTCAATATGGCCAGATGTATTCTTGTTATAATATGGTCTTGCATCATACTCCAAAACAAGTTCTCCGTGACAAAGATTCAGGAACGGATCGCATTTTTTAAGTGGTTGTGGCCTTAATCTGAAATTGCTCACATCAACTGCAGTTTCTGTTACGTGTTTGCGGACTTCTCCTATTCCTGTGGTTGATACCCACCATCCAAGATCGTTGTTATTCACTCCATCCTTGTACTTGCTTTGTTCATATCCGCCGATAACAACGAATTTTATTTTCTCAGTAACCTTTGCACTGCCATCCTTTTGGATATTGTTTACCATCATTTCAGCAGTCGTAAGCTTGAATTCGGCAACTGATAGGGTTAATAGTGCCAGAAGCATGAAAACTACAAGGAATGCTCTCATGTTTCAATATTAATTCTGCTATGTTTTTAAGGGTGCGTATGGAAATTGATAAGAGATGGATAACTGACGAATTTTAGGTGTTGTCATGACGGACATCGGGCAGGAACAAATCAAAACTTCTGAAAAAAGCAAACTTGTCTCGTATCCAATACGTGATATTGTCCAGGAAGCCAAAGCCCTTGAGCGCAGCGGAACGAAAATGGTTTACCTTAATATCGGTGATCCAGCGCCGTTCGGATTCAGACCCCCACAGCATATTCTTGACGCGGTAAAGGAAGCACTTGATAATACGAAATATTCCGCTTATGCGCCCTCAGACGGGGACCCGGAGCTTAAGGAATCTGCCGCGGAATACGAAGGCGACGGGGTGACTGCTGGCGACGTGTTCGTAACTTCAGGATTAAGCGAGGGGATATCATTCCTTTTCCGGGCGCTTCTTGACCCCGGACAAAACATTATTCTTCCGTCTCCAACCTATCCGCTTTATTTAACAGAGCAAAGGCTTGCCATGGGGAAGGAAACGTTTTACGCGTGTGACGAGCGCAGCTGGGAACCGGACGTTGATTCGTTGCGGAAAAACATAGACCAAACTGGCGGAAAAACGCGCGCGGTTCTTGTTATAAATCCGAATAACCCTACGGGTTCCGTTTATCCTGAAAAAATTCTTCGTGCAATAGTGGATGTTGCAGGGGAATATAATCTCCCGATAATTTCAGATGATGCTTACGAAATGCTTATCTTTGACGAGGATTCCGGATACGTGAATCTTAGGAAAATCCACAAAGATGTTCCGCTTATTTCAGGAAACAGCATTTCAAAGAATTACATATATCCCGGAGCGCGTGTCGGGTATATCGCATTTCATGATGGAGAGGGAAAACAAGGTGCGTGGACAGGTGTAAAGGATGCTATACAACGCCTTTGCAATGCCAGGCTTTCGGTTAATTGGGAAATGCAGCGCGGTGCAATTTCGGCGATACGCGGACCCAAGAACCATATTTCTGAATTCAATTCGCAGCTCAAAACCCGGCGCGATGTTCTCGCAAAACGCATTGGTGAAATTGATGGCCTGGGCATGGTTAGTCCAAAAGGGGCATTCTACTCATTCGTGAAGATTGAACAGATGGGAAACTTTACAACAGACTGGGAATTCGTAAGAGCGCTTTTGAAAGAAGGCGTTGTTGTTGTTCCGGGGTCTGCATTCACGACATTGCTTCCTCCAACATATTTCAGGATTGTATTCCTTCCGCAGATTGAGAGGATAAACGAAGCGATGGATAAGATTGCGGCATTTATGAAGAAAAATTGTGTTTAACTGCCCAATTGCCTTGGGCTTTGAGCCTTGGACCAACGTGGTTTCGTGTTAGGAGTTCCGCGTCAGAAAATAACGCTAAACGGTCCTCGGATCAGCAAGACTACTCACTGTCCTTTGCTCACGCATTGCCAGCTCTATGCCGCTTCTTTGAATTCTTTTCTTGGAGTTTCGGCATCATTCGGTTTTGGAAGTGCTACTGCGGCTCCGCCATCTGGATTGGGTTCGCCTTCTCCCTCTCTTGGACGCAGACGAATTACTTTTGACCCGCCGACTTCTGGTGGTGGCGATGGTGTAACGCGAACAAATCTTTTGAGAAGTGCGGACTCGCTTATGCCAGCTGTTCTGAGCTGCCTCTGAAGTTCCGCAAGCTTTTCATTTGCAAGACCACGGGTTTTTTCAAAATCCTCAAGCGAAACAGAACAAGTTCTTGCGATATAATCCAGGGAATCTCTGTCCATAGAACCAGCAAAAAACATCACTGCTTCCCGCCTTGCAGTCTCAAACCTGCTAAGGACTCCAACACGAAGGATTTGTCTTCTGTAAAAATCAGGTGTATCTAATTCTCCAATGCGCGGCAGAGATTGTTGCTTGGCACGGGATTCCATTTTCAAACGTGAAATTTCATTGGACAGGTGTTTTACTATACCAAGATGAATATCCTCGTGTTTGGAGGTCGTTATCAAACCATCAAGCTGGCGAATAGTTTCCGGGTATTTCATGACAAGCCCTAATGCCTGCGTGCGAATATCATATTCTTTTGAATGGCATAAGTCCCCAAGGTCCTTCATCATAGTAGATACAAGAAGGCTGAATTCGCGCAATTCAAGCTGCTCCTCCGGACGAAGATTGGCAAGGTCTTGTCTGCTGTTTCGCACCACGCGAACAAGTGCAGGGAATGATTTTGAGGCTAAGTCCATTGCCTCAAGCGGTTTTTCCCTTAAGGTTTTGTAATTCGCCATTGCAGCAGCACAATGCGCAGCTTCCTCAGAAGTAAGCCTGAGCGTTTCAGCCTTTACTCCGGCTCGTCCATCCTGTTTATTGGAAAAAAACTGATTGAAAACTCCGATTGTTCCTGTTCTCGGTTTCGAAAGCGCAGCATCCTGAACCATGTATTCACCGGTATACCTACATAGTTAATTATTAAAAGGGTTGCGCGGGGATTTGAGGCATGGATCTCGCGAAACTTCTATGGAAGTTGTTGCTTCTTGGAATGACAATTATTTTTTATATAACTGTCTGGATGACAACCCAGATTAGCGTTGAAGAAAGTGCAAAAAAACCAGCGACGGATTGGGATAGTTTTGTCGGGGATATGAAAGTAATCTCGTTGTTTCTGGTTGCCTGGCTTTTTGCAGTAAGTCCGGCCGTGGACCATTTGCTTGGAAAACAGGTCCAATTTGATATCTGGGATATGAAAAGGCATGCGATAAATTTAGCAGTATTATCTATCGGAGCATATGCGAACAATAGCCCTGTTCTTGAACTGGTTGGTCTTGCGAAAAAAAGTGAAGCAAGTGCACTGGATTTATTTACAGTTATAACAGGAGTAATACTTATTCTAACTGCTTACGCATTTACAGAAATGCTTGTATCGGTCATTGTTACGGGAAAACCCGTGTTTGCAGATTCGGGGTGATAAAATATGGATGCAGGATTAATCTCTCTAAAATTGTTTTTTCTTTTGGTAAGCCTTTTGATATATGCTATCTTCTATTTCATTTCCTCAGGATTAATGAATGAAATTGAGGGAAAAAAAGCATTCTACGAAATAGAATTCAAAGGTATAAACTGGATTGCATTTGGGATGATGCTTGTTGCATGGTTGTTTGCAGTCAGCCCGGCAATCGAGCAAATATTTCTTGGAAAAACAATAATTGACACTGCGGGTTATACTCCCGGTGCGTATCTTGATGAAACTAACAATGTGGTTTACGGAAACTATGATGTTTGGAATGGAATACATCTTCAGCGGCATGTCCTAAATGTTCTCGTTCTTCTCATATCGACATATCTTAATGTTTCTCCACTAATATCAAAAAGCAGTTATGCTGGCTATACATGGGTAATCTATCCCTTATTTGCAATACTTGCTTTGATAACCTATGGAGTAACTGAGAACGCGGTTGCAGCAGCAATAAATTCCAGTTAGCTAATACAAATATAAACATTCCCGCATTTGTGTTATCATGCCAGCCTCTAAGTTAAAGGGAAAATCATTGGAAGGCCAAAAGGTAGTGGCAACCCTGAGGCTTATGCAGGAAAACGAGGGAATCTGGAACGCATTGCTTGTTTTTCTAGGTGCGCTTTTCGTTTTGGGAACATTCCCGTTTTATCCGATTTACGTTGTTGTTGCATTGGCAGCGGTTTGCGGGATTGCAGCATATAAATCCCCGCCGCTCGGAACGCTTCTTTCAATCGTTTTTGTAATTCCCGCAGTTGCATTTCAGTCCTCGGTTTTCGGTCTGTTATTCCTTCTGGTGCTCGCGATAGTTCTTTTTGAGATGTTTGAAAGATGGAATGTTATTTCAACACTTGAAGTATTGATATTCGCGCCTTTTGCATTTGGTCAGCTTCCTCTTTTTGGATGGATAAGCATACTTGGTATGGTACTTGGTGCATTTCATTTCGGCTCAAGAAAAAGTGCGATGATTTCCATTCCATCTGTTCTTGCGATTCTGTTCCTTTCTTCTGTATGGATGGTACAAAACAGTGCGTTCCTTCCGGTTTCACTTCTGAAATATCCTTCATATTCCCCGATGATGCTGACAAAAGAACCAATAGAATTGCTTGGCATCCCAACGGCTGTGGCAACTTCACTTGGAGGGTTATTCTCTTCTGAAAGTGTTGCAAATCTTCCGCAGGCAATGGGACACTCTCTCGGAAATCTTCTCTCAGTTTTATTTGCGGATAGCGGGCTCTTGCAGGCAATAATTTGGTTAATTGCACTGTATGGGATAAGCTATATGTCTGGCACAATGAAAGGAAAGAGAACTCAGTTGATATCAAGCCTGATTTTATTTTTTGTTCCGCTCGCATATTTCATTTTCGGAACAATAATACCGGGAATGTTCAGTTTTGAATTGGCCGGTGCGGTTATCGCGACAATAGCAATCGTTGGTGCGCTCGAACAATCCGGGGTGCAGATAAGCCACGAAGTAGAAGAAACGCACAAGGAAAAAATGAAATCATTCGGGAAATTCGGATTCGAGGACATGGCACTTGGCTCAAGTGAGAAGTCTCTGGATGACATAGGAAATTATGAGGATGTTAAACAGGAGCTTCGCGATTCTATTGTTGTTCCGCTTGAGAAAAAGGAAATTGCAATCACGTACGGACTAAAACCACCGAGCGGCATTCTGATGTTTGGCCCTCCAGGTACTGGTAAAACAATGCTCATGCGCGCGCTTGCAAAGGAATTGAAATATCCGTTTTATTATGTGAAGAGTTCGGATATCCTGAGCCAATGGATGGGTGAATCCGAGAGAAATGTGGCTGAAATCTTCACATCTGCCAGAAAGAATGCACCTTGCATAATGTTCTTTGATGAAATAGACGCGCTTGCGAAGAAAAGAACTTCTTATGGAGCAGATGATGTAACGCCACGCGTATTGAGTATATTCCTTCAGGAAATGGATGGCGCAGGAAAGAAAAAGGGGAAAATGGTTCTGGTGATGGGTGCAACAAATGTTCCACAACAGCTTGATTCTGCAATTTTGCGTCCTGGAAGATTTGATAAAATAATCTACATGCATCTTCCGGAAAAAGAAGGGCGCGAAGCAATTCTAAAGGTCCATACACGAAAAGTTCCTGTAGATGATGACCTGGACTTTGAAAAGCTGGCAGTGAAGACCGAACGTTTCTCTGGTGCTGACCTAAAGAACGTTGTTGATGAAGCAACCGGACTTGCGGCAAAAGAAGCAGGCAAAACAGGAAAAATAGTTCTTGTTTCTATGGAACATTTTCTTTCAGTGCTAAAGCGGACAAAACCAAGCACTGGGATCGCACAGCTTGAGGATTTCGAACGGTTCAAAATGGATTTTGAAAGAAGAAGCGGCGGCGGAAAGGAAGACGGAAAAGACGAAGAAGGGCAAGGCGAGATTGTCAAATGGGAGGATGTTGCCGGACTTGGCGACGTGAAACAAGCGCTTCTTGAAACCCTGGAACTTCCGCTCCTCAGAGAAGATTTAATGAAGGAATTCAAAGTAAAGCCAAGCAAGGGAATTTTGCTGTTCGGCCCTCCGGGTTGTGGAAAAACACTAATGGCAAAGGCTGCGAGCGGTGAATTGAAAGCATCTTTCCAGGTGTTGAGCGGCGCAGAGATAATGAAACTCGGTTATACTCAGGCCGTTACAGTGATTAAGGAAGCATTCAACCGTGCAAGAGAGAATGCGCCAGCAATAATTTTTGTTGATGAAATTGAGACGTTTGCGCCGCAGCGCGGAATAGGAACGAGCGAGGTAGTAGGGCAGTTACTTACGGAAATGGACGGTTTGAAGGAACTAAAAGGTGTCGTGGTGTTGGGTGCAACAAACCGGCCGAGCATATTAGATTCTGCCATCCTGCGTCCGGGACGTTTTGACAAGATATTTTATATCTCTCCTCCAGACAATGCCGGGCGTGCGGAGATGTTCAAAATTCATCTTGGAAAGTTTGCAGAAGGGCTAAACTTAGCAGCGCTGGCAGATGCGTCAGAAGGTTTCACCGGTGCAGATATTGCCGGAATTGCACAGGAAGCGAAAATGCAGGCAGTGAGGGCAAAGATAGGGGGAAGAGACGCAAAGATAACAGCTGAATCTCTGCTTGCGATAATAAAGACAAGAAGGCCCTCGGTAACCAAAGCAATGCTTGGCGAATATGAGCAGTTCAAAGGGGAATATGGGGAGAGGAGATAAGACGCATTGAATCAGACTTTTGAAAACGGACCCCATATAACTACGTGCTCTTTTGGTATTGTGGCAACATCGTAATCGTAATACTTATCTGAAAATTTCTCCCTGAAGCTATCCAAAATTGAGTTAAGTTCATCATGGTTCTTGAGATGAAGCTCTACGCCCAGATCATATTTGCCAAGATACTCAAGCACGAACAGGCATTTGTTCGTGGAATCGAAATATTCTATTATCGCGGGCTTTGCGGTCGGATCCACCAATGAGATGTTTATCTGGATGAACTGCAATCCAAGCCTGTCGAAATTTGGGGAGCTTGCATATCCAAGTATTATCCCCTCTTTCTCCAGCTTTTTCATGTGGTATTTCACTGCCTTTGGGTTGGAATATGCCCTTTTTGCAAGCCCTGTCAAAGGGATTCGCGCCTCGCTTGCCAGAACCCGGAGAATGCGCTCGTCAAGTTCATCTGTCTCGTAGTTTCCGAGTTCAAAGGAATAATCCAGGCTTTGTCTTTTTTCCCCTGCGTAAAGAAACCGCTCGTTTAGGCGCCTTGCACCGATAAACGATACCAAGTCCTTTTCCCGTATGAGATCACCGTACTTCTTCATGAATGGATAAAGAAAATCAAGCATGCCTATAGCATCCTTTGCCATAAAGAGCAGGATGCAGTCGTATTTTCCCTCCATGCTCGCAAGATATGCGATGTAATCCTGGGTCTTTATGTATTCTATGATTTCATTTTCCTTTTCAGGTGAAATTGGATTGAATTTGAGGTAAAGCTTGTAATAAAACCAGCCCAGCTTGGCGATATTGAGCACTGCGTAGAATCCTTTGACGTACTTCTCCTTAAGCAGCCGGGTTATCCTGAAATTTATCGTTTCCTTGCTCTTTCTGAGTTTTTTTGCTAGCTGGGACGCGCTTATCCGTGCGTTCAGGTCCAGTTCGTACATAATTCTTCTGTCCAGCGTATCTAGTTCAATCTGTCCAGCAACTTGTCCAGTCATATATTAATTATAATGAGATTTCTTTATAAAATATTCGTATTTTGTGCAATTTTTGATTGTTAGAATTAAAATATAATGTAATACATAATCAATTCATGGACATCAATCAGGCATTCAAATTCACGTACAAGCTTCTTTTGGGTGAGTGCAACGTGGAGATGGATGAAGTAAAGGATTGGCTGCTCAGTTACCAGGTTCCGCTTGGGCAAAAAACATCCTCAGTATCAGGAAAACCAGTTATGGTCTCCAGTTCGAGCTATCTTGAAACCGCAAAATTTATTTCACAGGACGAGATTGACTGGAACAAAAAATTCGAGCCGTTGAAAAAACCACTGTTTTTTCAAAATTTGAACGGTGCGCCGTTCAATCCTCTCGGAATTAATGAAATAAAGGACGTTGATTCCATTGTTGAGGCGATACAGGAAAGAGTAATTTATACTGGAAACAAGAAATTCGGACGTTCGGAACAAATCGAAATCAGCGACAATTGCGTTGACAGTTTCTGCGTAAAGAATTCGCACAACATTCACGGCTCAAAATATGTGGCGTATTCTTCTTACATGCGGGACGGGGCGGAATACACATTCGGATGCGCATATTCCCCGAGCAGTAAATATGCAATACACGTGATTGAAGGAACGCTTATCCGCGCCTTTGAATCGTATTTTTCCGCGTCGGTATCTGATGTTTACTGCAGTTATTACAATTTTGATTGCGCGCACCTTATGTTTTCATTTAACCAAAAGGGAAAGCGATACTGCATCGGGAATCTCGAATTGCCGAGAGAACGATATTTGCAATTAAAGGACAAGCTCATTGTGGAGATTCGTGAATATATCGAGAAACACAAAAGGTTCTATCCGCCGTTCGTAATTCCCGGAATGCCAAAAGCTCCAGTTATGCCGAAATTTGCGTTCAAACTGCCGGAACAAGACTTCAACAAACTCGACACTGCGTTCCATGACACGTGCAGGGTAATATTCGGAAAAGAAATCGGCGGACTAAATGAAAACCAGAAGTTTCTTACTCATGGAATAAACTCAGTTAAATCACATCCAACTTCGTTTGGAAATACGGTCTGGTTCTCTCCTTCATTTACGTTTTTCGGTTCAGTGCCAAAAGACAGGGTTATCTCCTGCCATGAATCCGAGCATGCTTCCAGAATGAAGATGGAGCTTAAGGAAGGCGAAACACTAGGGCTTGGCCAGCTTGCCGCAAAACTTGCCGGCGTCGCCTTTTTCCCGACTAATGTTACCGAGGGAAATTCGGTCAATAATATCGAGTCTCATGTCACCTATTGCGTTGCGAACAGCTATCAGGTTGAGGATTGCGCGCATTCGAAAAACTGCGCATATTGCAATATGGCAGTTGCCTCGGAAAACGTATTTGGTTGCCAGCGTGCGGTTCATTCAAAATTTTGCATAAGGTGCCATGGTTGCACCAATATGACTGCGTGCCTAGAAATGAACGGGTGCAATAATTGCGCGAACTCAATGTTCTGCCATAATTCCGAGAATCTGGATAATTGCATGTTTTGTTTCAATACGAAGAGCAAACGGTATGCTATTGCCAATGTTGAGGTTGGGCGGGAGAAATACATGGAAGTAAAAAAGATTGTAATGGATGAATTGCTAAGGAGACTGGAGAAGAACAAAGAGTTTGGGATGGATATTTACAATCTCAATTGTGCTGGTCGCCAATGAGTTATCTTACTTTTATGTTATAAAATGTATGATAAGTTTTTCAGACGTAATTTTTAGGCATACATTTAACATATAAAATGTATGATAAGTTTAATAACCTTGGCTTCCAATTAATTCCATGAAAATACGCACGAAGCTGGTCAATGGACACGAGTATTACTATTTGGAAGAGTCAATACGGCTCGAACGTCCAAAGGTTTTCTCGGTTTTCTTAGGTCGTAGAATCCCAAACAAGGCCGAGGTTGAAAAAAAGAAATGTGAACTATTGGATAAGATATACCTTTTTCTTTTGGATAATGTAACCCCGGTATATCTCACCAAAGAGCAGCTCATAGAAGCCGAAAAAAGAAGGCGACGTTACATAAAAAAATTGGCCAAGCTCGGCAAATCTGCACAAGATGAAAAAGAAGAGATCGATACGGTTAATTTTATTTATACTACATTATCAACGGAAGGAATTCCAATAACCAGAGAGGATGCGAATCTTGCCTATAAGTTTAATCAAAAGAATGTAAAGGACATTAGGGATGAGAACCTTCGTGTAGCCTTGGACATGATAAAAGGGCTTAGGTACGTCAAGGAAAGTGCTAAAGGGCTGACACTCAATTTTATTCTAGAATTGCACAGGATCATCATGTCTGATTTTGAGGAAAGGAAACCAGGCGTGTTGCGTGAAAAACAGGCATACATATACCTGAAAAGCTACGATAAGGTAGAAGAAATAGGTTTTAGGCCCGTGGGGCATAAGGTTATTGCCAAAGAACTGGGGAAACTTATCTTATGGTACAACGAAAACCTTGGGAAACTCAGTGCACTGGAGCTCGCTGCCCTGCTCCACTTGCGTTTTTACATGATTCATCCATTTGAGGATGGCAACAAGAGGATCTCCCGCCTGCTTCTGAACAAGGCACTTTTCGACAGCGGTTATCCATTACTTAATATTTCAAAGGAAACTGCAAGCTACTTCGATGTTTTGATAAAATCAGTTGAAACTAAGGCCGAAAAGCCTTTTGTTGAGTTTGTCTACGCGCAATTCTTGAAAAATGTCTAGTCTGGTTTACTTTCATGGACGAATTTGAAAGATTAAAGAAGATGTTGCTTAGCTGAGGTAAACATCTCTTGCCCAACTGGAAATATCTCCTTCTCGCCGGGCCTTGCGTTTCCGCTCGCCGGCAGTCATCACCTTACAGTGCGTTACCCTTTTCGTTTTCTCATTTATTTGTTGTGCCCCTGGTCCATTCCCATAAACATCTGCCGCCAAATTCTGAATATCCTGCTTCAGGAGCTCTACGTGCTCGCGCTCCAAACCCAAGGCTGCCCTGGGAAGCAATTCAAGGATTGTACAGAACATACCCCAGATCGTTTTCGCATCCACGGTTCCCCGATTCTCAAGAATCCCCCTTTCCATGCGATATATGTCCATGAGTGCGCGGAATTCCTTATCACTTTCCTCGCGTTCCCTTAGCTGCCTTGCCTCTCCTTTATAATATTGTGCTACCCCTTTTCCCCATCTCTCATTATGGTCAGCGCGCATCTCCGAGATTTCCGGTGTTCCGCGTACGGAACTTTCAAGGCGATATTTTTCTTCTGCCGCATGTTTGAGAGCATTCATCTTTTCCTCGTATCTCCTTCCAGGGAATGACTCGTGTGCTTTCCGCATAAGTTCCGCAGCCTCGTCCAATTCCGCACCTGCCTTTACAAATTGCCCAGATTCGGATAATTCGCGTGCCCGAATTTCGTATTCGTTTACCAATCTAACATATTCCCGTTCAACCCTGCGCATTTCCCGACCATTGTACTCAAGTACTTCTCGTCTTTTGAATGGATGCCATACTGAAGGAAGTGTGAGCAATCTTGGTGGTTCTACTTTTCTATGTGTCATATGCGGTTATCTGTGTAAATTAGTTTATAATTTTGCTCTTTACTTCCAAATCTGTTTAATCGTTCTTGCCAGTCCATTTGCCAGATCACTCGCAGAGAAATTGAATCCAAATTCCTTTTTCAGCACGTTTCCAGTAGTTCCGCAGAAGTGCGCGCCGGCAATCGTCGCAACAAGCGGTTCATTTTTACACGCAAGCGCAGCCACCAATCCGGAAAGCACATCGCCTGTCCCGCCTTTTGTCATCCCCTGATTGTGCGTGCGGTTCACAAAAATTTGTTTTCCGTCCGTGATGATATCCCCCCTAGGGTCTTTTTTCAAAATCACACACCCGTACTTTTTCGCCATTTTCTTTACATTTTCTTTTGTTCCGCTTATCCCAAAAAGAAGCCCGAACTCTCCCTCGTGTGGAGTAAGGATTGCTCCCTTTGCTAGTTCGAATCTTCCTTTAATCCGCTTTAGCCCGTCGCCATCAATCACTAGTCGTTTTGCTCCAGAAATCGTTTGCATGGGAAACATTGCGTTTCCAAGTCCGATACCAAAAAGAACGCAATCCATTTCTTCAATCCTCCGCAAGTTCGGAAGAACAATAACCTCAGGGATTGTCTTCACTGCCCTAATAATCTGTTCGTTCCATTCTCCAGGATAAAAATAGACTAAATCAACGAACCTTCGTGCAGCGAGAATCGCGAGCATTGGCGCTCCATGATACCATCTGCTTCCACCTATAATCAGCAATTTTCCATTCTGGCCTTTATGCGAGTATTTGGAAGGAAGACAAAGCTTCCTGATAATATTCTTAATGCTTGCCACATTATCTCAAACCATGGTAGGCATAAAAAGTTTTCTTATTGGGCTAATTTCGTTTATTCTTCTGGGTATTGGTTTTCTTGCGCTTTCCCTTGCTGCGATGTTTTTTTCTCTTCCTCAGGATATGCAGGTTCTTTCAGCCTCTCTTGAAAAAGGGCTGTCTCCAATTGCTCTCTCAGCTCTTGAAGCGCAATTGCCAGAGCTTTCATCTTCGGATGTTGATTTTGAGCAGTTAAAACTAGCATGCCAAAATCCAGAATTAGTCTCCGCAGCCAGTCAGGAAACTCAGGGAGACGGCGGGGACAGAATGATGCAGTTTAATATGCAGGAAATATGTGCAAAGGTATCTGCCGGGGAAATAAGCGACGTAAGTGGATTCAAAACAGAGCTTTCCAAGGGTGTCACAAAGCCGGTAATCTCTGCAATGGCCTCAGAATTTATGCCAAAGGCAGTGTTTCTGTCATCCTTTTTTATCCCGCTTGTCGGAGCATTCATATTTTTGGCAATTATCGCATTACTATTTCTTTTCATTGATGACTGGAATTTCAAAAATGCCTTGAGAACTCTTTGTTTCATGTCTCTTGTTCTGTGCATTATTGATTTGATTTTGGTCGGAATAGCTTATTTCGTATTTCCAGCGATATTGTCGAAAATCTCCTCTTCAATCGCAGGTCCAGAAGTTCCAGTACAGCTTACAGAGGCAATCTCTGCGGCTGTTGGCGGTGCAAGCGATGTGTTAAGAGGGGTTTTGCTCAGGCCGGTGTGGATGTTTGCTGGTCTTGCAGTGCTTTCGCTGTTGGGTATTTTCTTCCTTCCAAAGAAGACGATGCCAAAGGCGGGCTCTGGTGCGGGAATTCCCAAAGAGATTCAGCTTGGATAAATCAGAGATATTTTCGTATACTCTCGTTAAGTTTTTTAGCTTCCTTTAGTGCAGCGCTAATTGGAGTTGTGCCCTTTTCCTTTTCATATGCAAACGCAATTGACGATGACGCGTTTATTCGGTGGATGTACGGATTACTGCGCACGGATTTCATGACTAGTTCTAGGTCTCCGTCCTGTGCACCTATTCCGGGAATGAGCATCGGAATGCGGTTCTTTGTTATTTTTGTAATCCGCACGATTGAATCGCTGGTTGCACCGACAACGAGCCCACAACTGCCGTTCGTATTTCCGCCCCATCCGACCGCTTTTTCAGCTACCATTTCGTATAAATATTTCTTTCCGATTTTCAATTCCTGGAAATCCGTTGCTCCTTCGTTCGAAGTGCGGCACAAAACATAAGCGAGTTTTCCGTCCCGCATGAACGGTGCGATTGAATCCGCGCCCAGGTATGGTGAAACTGTGCAAGCGTCCGCACCCCAGAAGTCATAAACTTCGCGAGAGTATGCCTCGCTTGATTTTCCAATATCTCCGCGTTTTCCGTCAAGTATTACGAACGTGCGATTCTGATACTGTTCAATGATGTTCTTGAGCGCACGTAGCCCGTCAAATCCATACTGGGCAAAATAGGCATAATTTGGTTTTATTGCAGAGATTTGGTTCTCGTCAAGGAGCGCGTCGGTTATTGCGGAATAAAACTGCATAATCTGTTCTTCTATTGTTCCGCTTCCCTTTTTCCCGTTTATCCTCTGGATATCTGGGTCTATTCCAAAACAAAGAATCGTCTTGTTTTCTTCTGCTAATTTTTTGAGTTTGTCAGGCATGATTTTATAATTATCGCATTAATAATAAAGCTATTGGTGTTGTTATGAATTCTGTTTCTGTACAAAATGGCGCAAAGGCGGCAACTGACCCGGGTCAGAAAAGCGGGTTAAGAAAATTCGGGCGATGTTTGATTGGTCCTAAGGGCAGCGTGCCTGTAGTTCGTGCATTTGTATGGTGCGCGGTTTTGGCAGAAGTAGCATATACGGGTTTCTATGATTCAAAACCACAAACTGTTTTGACCTGTGAAACCGCCTACGGTCAAATGGAGAAAAAAATTTCGTTTTCAGAAGCGCGAGATATGGCAAAATCAATTCCTGCAGATTGCACTCTTGAGGTTTGCAGCCCTGGTAATATCGGGATAGCTGCTGGCACAGCCCCGATCAACTGCAGCAGGGTTGATAACAAATCAGAATTACTCTCCTTAGGTGAGGAAAAAGCATCTGATGAGAAAATGAAACAATGGGTGATTACTGGATTTATGCTATTTCTAGCAGGAGCGATAGAGTTCATGGCTAGATGGGTACAGTCCAAGCCGCGCAAGCAACCCGAAACCCAAACTGCCCCCCAATAACCTTTACCAAAACCCGTCTTGTTAATTGGTTATAACCACATTTTCAAATCTATCCTGTGGTTGTAGGTTATAACCACAATATTTAAATAGTTTAGTGGTTGTAACTATGTATGGGAATAACGGAACGAAAAGTAAAAGGAAGGACTTATTACTACCTTGAAAAAACAATTAGATTAGCGGATAAAAAATGGAAAAAAATCTATTTATATCTTGGTTCAGTGAAGCCAGCTGAAACTAAGCTGAAAGAACTAGCGAAAAGACTGGATCAAAAAGTAAGTAACTATCTTGAAAACGAGCTCATCAGGTCAAAAACTGAATTTATCGACAGAAAGATAGTGCTAAAGCTCGAAAGAATAAAAAACGAGCATAAAAAATTATTTGAAGAGATGGATAAAAAAAGTAGAAAGGCATGGTTGGGGCAGCAAAGAGAAATATTCATCACAAATACAAATGCAATAGAAGGAAGCAGAATAACATTGGATCAAACCAGAAAGATACTGGAACTAAAGAAAAATTATGAAGCTGATGAAGAAGAACTTGAAGTTATAAATATGGAAAAATGCCTTGAATTGTATGATGGATATTTGGAAGATCGGGCTGAAATAACAGAAAATGAGATATTAAAATTGCATTTTCTTTTACTTAAGGCAATTCCGGGTTATGGGGCGCACCGTGGAGTATGGAGAACAGTAAATGTGTTTATACGCACCAGTAAATACGAATTTCCAAATTGGAAGGACGTTCCAAATCTAATGGCTGGATTAATGGCTTGGTATAAGGAGAATAAGGATAAAATTCATCCAGTAGAACTCGCGGCGAAATTTCATGCAAGACTGGTAACGATACATCCATTTGCAGATGGTAATGGCAGAATGGCTAGACTGCTTATGAACTATATTTTACAGATCAACGGCTTTCCATTTTTAGATATACCTTATGAGAAACGAGATGAGTACTTCGAAACACAGGAAAAAGCCCACTTTGGTGGTTTTAAGGAGTTTACTTATTTTTTGATAAATCGAATAATCGAAGATCATAAAAAAATGAGGGGCAAACGGAGATTGCACTGAAAATAGGGAGAGTTTCATTCCCCGATAACCTTCATCAAAACCCGTTTATTCCGTCGTCCATCAAACTCGCAATAGAAAATCTGCTCCCAGGTTCCAAGGTCGAGACGACCGTTCGTTATTGCCATTACAACCTGATGGCCCATCAACTGGCGCCAGATATGCGAGGCAGCATTGTCCTCTCCCATGTTGTGTGCATAATCCGCGCGATAGGGCACAAGCCGCTCAAGCACGCGTTTGTAATCCTCGATCAATCCGCTTTCGTTATCGTTTACAATAACTGCGGCAGTTATGTGCATTGGATTGACAAGAACAAGCCCTTCCTTTACTCCGCTTTCGCGGACAACCTTTTCAATTTCGTCAGTAATCCGTACGAATTCAATGCGATTTCGCGTATTAAAAGTCAGGTAAGCGGTCTTGGATTTCATATTTTTCGCCCGGATTCCTTAAAAATATTAAAATCTAGATATTCCACCAGTTTGTAACTGGTGGTCACCCAAGAAACACCAGTTCTATGGGGAAGATCTATGTCGCGACCGACGCATCGGTCACGAACATGCTCAAGAACGAATCGTCCGATAAATCGACGCATCGATTTATGGACCATAAAACTTCGATAAGTTTTATCGGTCGTTCTTGACATCTGTCAAAAATAAACAAGCCAGGTCTCTAACTGGTGGTTTTTGACAAATATTAAAAAAAAATTTTACTTGCAGCATTTTTCGTCTTTGCAGCATTGTTCTTCCTTACAGCATTGGCAAATCCCCATACATGCAAGCAATTTGTGCAAACCAAAAATTCCTAGTGCAAGACCGGCCACGGTATAAGTTGTCTTTGCATCCAGTACTCCATATGCAAGACCCAAAAACGAGGCGCCTGATGCCAATACCAGTAGCCCGCTGATTATTCTACAACCGTTCATTGAAATTCACCTCAGTTTGTATGATTCGTATTTATTTAAATACGGTGTACCTTTGTTCGTTACCAATATAAACTAGTTCAATCAGATTATTCCTGTTTAGGGGTCATGGCGTAAGAGTTTTTGGTCACGAGTTTCCGGTTTCGCATATTGTTTTAGCGCACGGAACTGGAAACGGAAAACTGAAAACTGTGTTGCCAGGTAGCGCGGCTGGCTCCAGATCCCTCCGCTTAATTGCGGAATTTAGGGCCGCGAAACCAGCATGTTAGAGTTCAAAAGCATTGAAATCTGGCGATTTCAAAATTCGCCAGCAAAGCTGACGATCTCTATGACCCCACTTTTTTATTTTATTTTTGTGCCGCGAGTTCTTCTTGTAACGGTCCAATTTTTTTGAAGTGTTTGCATCCCCCTGCCCTTTCAAACAGTTTTCCTGCAGATGCTTTCATGGTCTCGTCTTCTGCAATACGTTCCACGAGTCCTATGGTTCCTTGTATTCTGGTTCTTTTTTGCAATCCTTCTGCGAATACGATCTGTTTTTGTATCCATCTGGAACGTGTTTCATCTCGTTGTTGATTATCATGTGCAATTTTTGGAAGTAATGAAGCAAATGCAATTACT
The DNA here is from genome assembly GCA_038046805.1 of Microcaldota archaeon. Classification (GTDB taxonomy): domain Archaea; phylum Micrarchaeota; class Micrarchaeia; order Anstonellales; family Bilamarchaeaceae; genus UBA10214. The sequence continues at coordinate 196,968 of JBBSVO010000003.1, read as the reverse complement.
CCTGCAGTGGCAGCGACCACTACAGTCTGTTTAATATTAATTCCTATCCTGGCAACCATGAGTTTATCTGGGCGGGCAAATAATTTTAAACAATGGCAGAGATGTCTTTTTATGAAAGCCAATCTTTTTGTCATTCTAATCCTTGGAATCTTTCTGTTGTTCGGGTGCATAGGGCAGCCTGCGGATATCAAACCTCCAGAACCTGGTAAGAATACTACATTCGAAAAGGTTGTCCAATATGGGGATGCCGTTGCAGTGGAATACGCCCTTATCCTCCAAAATGGCACGGTCTATGACACCAATTCGGAATCAGTTGCCAAAGGCTCTGGCATATACGACCCTCTTAGAAAATACTTCCCACTCAAGTTTACGGTTACCAAAGGTGTAGGCTTAATAGATGGATTCGTTGAAGGTGTAATAGGAATGAAGGAGGGTGGAAAACGGCAGATAGAAATTCCACCGGAAAAGGGATACGGGGTTTTTGATCCAAACAAGCTCACTTCAATCCCGCTTTATTATGAAAAAGAGAGGTTTGAAGAAGTCCCTATGGCCTGGCTGAAGACGCAAAATGTTGAAATAAAGAACGATTCTGTTTTCCAGACAAACATCGGGCTAGTCTCAATCTATAATTTCACAAACGAAACTGCGACTTTGGAATATCTGCTACCTGTAGGTTCAAAATTCAAATTCAATGGCCTCCCCCAGATTGTTGCAAACAAATCCGTGAATTCATTCACAATAAAATACGATTTGGAAGAGGGCAAGGATTACGTTACGTTTGACAGCAAGGCCGGAATGCAGAAATTCGTGCGTGTTATTTCCATAAATGAGACGAATGTAATTCTGGATGAGAATCATCCGCTTGCGGGTCAGACGCTAATATTTAATGTGACGATGTTGGGGATAAAGTAACTGTTGGTACTGGGTTCTGGCTTCTAGGTAGTAGCTAGTACCCAGCAGCTAGCAGCAATCAGTATTAATACTCCACCAATCTTGTCATCGTAGCCTTTTTCATTTCTTCAAACAACAACACCCCCAGCCCTGCAATTCCAGCAACGAATAAAATATTTTTATCTGGGTTTATTATCGAGAATATCTCATGCAGTTCTGGAACATATGCCATAACCAATAATACCAGTCCCATTACAACTATGGTGGCAAACAGGTATGGGTTAGAAGATGGCTTTGAAAAGAAGTGGTCTTTGTGAAACCTGCAGTTCAGGGAATTAGCTAGTTGCATTGAAACAAACACGAAGAATGTTGCAGTTAATGCAGTGCTTTTTCCATGCGGTTCAAAATACATATATGCGAGCAAAGTTATTATTATCATAAATACTGCAGTCATTGATATTGACGTCAGTGTCTTGTGAGTCAGCACGCTATGATTTTTTCTTGGTTTTTCGTCCATGACACTATCCACGGATTTCTCAAATCCCAATGCAAGTGCAGGTGGCCCATCCATGATTATGTTTATGAAAAGAATCTGAATTGGTGTTAACAGGCTTGGAAGTCCGCTTAGGAATGTAACCAGAAACAGCCCGAGTGTAGCGATATTGGTTGTGAACTGGAACCTTACAAAGTTAGTTATGTTGTGAAACACGCCTCTTCCATATTTGATCGCAGATGCAAGCGTGGAAATATTGTCGTCCATGAGTATAAGGCTTCCAGCTTCCTTGCTTACATCGGTCCCGCTTCCCATTACCACGCCAACGTGCGCTTTTTTGAGCGCTAACGCATCATTTACTCCATCTCCGGTTACAGTTACTATTTCGCCAGTCTTAATCAACGCCTCAACTATTCTTAGCTTGCTTATCGGTGTTGAGCGTGCAATTATATTATACCCGCGCAGGAGTTCTTTTAGTTCATTATCTCCTTTACCCTCGAGTTCTTTCCATTCCACAGCTTCCTTTTCATTATCTATCAGTCCGCATTCCTTTCCTATAGAAATCGCAGTTCGTAAGTTATCTCCGGTTAGCATCATCACACGTATTCCCGCATTGCGGAACGTTGCGAGAGTTCCCTCAACTTCTTCTCTCAGTCTGTCGCTAAATCCAAGAAGACCTATAAATGTGAGATTGCTTTCAGCTGATTTTTCGCTCGTTTCTTTTATGTTATCTAATTCTTTACATGCAACTGCAAGAACGCGTCTCCCGGTTCCAGTCATTCGTGCAAGTTCTTTTTCCAGATTTTTTTTCTGGTCATTATTTAGCCGTTTTTCAGTTCCATTCTCCGTTATATGCGTGCACTGTGACAAGACTATCTCCGGAGCGCCTTTTACTATGGAAATGAATTTTCCTGTTCCGCTTTGTTCGTATGCGCATGACATCTGCTTTTTCACAGAATCAAGAGGCTTTATCAGGACCGGCTTGGTGCTTTTCAGCGCATGTATGTCAAACCCACGAAGCTGTGCCGCATGAAGTATTGCGCGGTCCATTTCATCTCCAACAATTCCTTTTTCAGTGATTTTTGCCATGTTGCACATCGATGCATATTTCAGGGTTTTGTTATCTTCTGGCACTTCTGATATGCTTATATTTTCACCATCAGAGAAAATTTCCACAAGTGACATTTTTCCTTCAGTAATAGTTCCGGTTTTATCAACCACAATGACAGAAGTATTTCCAATGGTTTCAACTACATTCATTCTTCGTACCAGTGCCTTGTTTTCTGCCATTGTGCGAACCCCATTTGCCAGGATAATCGTGAGCACGGTGATCAGGCCTTCAGGCACTACGGCTACTGCAAGTGATATGCCCAATATGAACAGGAATGACGGATCCATGCCGTTCAGTGTTCCGATAATGAAAAAAAGAAGTATAACTGCTATTCCGGCCAGGCTTATGCGCTTCCCAAGCTCGTCAAGCGATTTCTTGAGTGGCGTTTCTTCGCTTTCTATTCCGCTTAATGTTGATGCAATTTTTCCGATTTCGGTTTCGTCTCCTGTAGCAACGACGATGCATTTTGCGTGTCCTTTCACTACAAGGGTTCCAGCATAAATCATACAAGTTCTTTCCGATAAAGGAGCGTTTTTGTCAGACGTGTTCATTGTTTTTACAACAGAAACCGATTCGCCAGTAAGTGGCGCTTCATTTACTTCAAACCCATACTCTTCGATTATGCGACAGTCTGCAGGAACCTTTGCCCCTTCTTCAATTGTTAAAATATCTCCAGGAACCAAATGTGCCGCATCTATTGTAATATGCTTTCCGCCGCGCGTGACGAGTGCCTTTGGCGAAACGAGCTCTTGAAGCGCACGCAGGCTTTGGTCTGCTTTATATTCTAACATGAAGCCGAATATTACGCTTATGATTACAGCCGCAGCTATTGCGATTGCGTCCAGCACGTGCCCTGTAAAGTATGAGACAATTGATGCAGCTATAAGAAGAATCAATACGATATTTTTGAGCTGTTCTATAATTATATCCAATGCAGTTCTTTTGTGCTTTCCAGAGATTAGGTTAAGCCCGTATTTTGACAGCCTTGCGGCAGCCTCGTCTGTGGTTATCCCAGTATCCTCGTTTGTGGCAAGTTTGGAAATTACATCTTTGGAGGTTTTCGAATGGACTCCCTCCGCGCTTGTCGCAATTCCTTCTGGCATAATTTGTTACTCTCGTTTATCTTTAAAAAACCGCATGAGACCTGCATTAGTTACGACAGAAACTGAACTAAATGCCATCGCAAGCCCTGCCAGAGCTGGATTTATAAGAATTCCATATGCTCCGTAAAGAATTCCCGCAGCTATTGGAACTCCAACTACGTTGTAAACAAATGCCCAAAACAGATTTTCCTTTATCTTTCCCATTACAAACCTGCTAAGGCGAATTGCCGTTGCCACGTCTCTTAAATCGCTTTTGACAAGAACAACATCCCCGCTTTCCATTGCAATGTCTGTTCCAGAGCCAACAGCTATTCCAATATCCGCCTTTGCCAGTGCAGGTGCATCGTTTATTCCATCACCGATCATTGCGACTTTTTTCCCACTTTTCTGAAGCTCTGAAACTTTGATTTCTTTGTCCTGGGGGAGAACCTCGGCGAGAACGTTTTGCGGTTCTATTCCAACATCGCGAGCAATTGCGTTTGCGGTTCTTCTATTATCCCCGGTTATCATTGCAACTCCAAGTCCCATTTTTTTGAATTCTGCGATTGCTTCCTTTGAATGTTCCATTAGCGTATCTGCAATTGCGACTATTCCGACAGCGTATTTTCCTACTGCAACAATCACTGCGGTTTTTCCTTCGTTTTCAAGCCGCTGAAGCTCATCCTCAGTTTGCTGGTCAATTGCTATTTTCTGTTTTTCCATGAGTTTTCTGTTTCCTATGTAAATTGTGTCCCGCCCGAGTTTTGCCCTTACGCCATATCCTGGAATCGCGGTGAATCCTGTTGCCTTTTCAAGGGATTCTGGTTTTATCTTCTCCTGTTTTGCCGCTCGTATGATTGCCTCTGCAAGCGGATGCTCGCTTCCTTTTTCCACAGATGCTGCAGTTTTTAGTATGTCAATCTGTTTCATCTCTGCAAGCGTAATTATGTCGGTTACCTCAGGTTCCCCTTTGGTTATAGTCCCGGTTTTATCCAGCACAATCATGTTTATCTTTCCGGTTCCCTGCAATGCCTTTGCAGTCTTGAAAAGAACTCCATGTTCTGCCCCCAAGCCTGTTCCGACCATTACTGCTGTTGGCGTCGCGAGTCCTAGTGCACATGGGCATGCAATCACAAGAACTGTTACGGCCATAATAAGGGAGAATTCAAACGTTTGCGCGGCAACAAAATACCAATATCCGAACGCAATAATTGCTACAAGCATTATCACCGGAACAAAATAAGCCGAAACCTTATCCACAAGTTCCTGAATCGGTGCCTTGCTCATCTGCGCGTCTTCCACCAGCTTTATTATCTGTGATAGCATCGTGTCCTTTCCGACCTTAGTTGCCTTGAACATGAATGTCCCGTGTTTGTTTATTGTTCCACCAATAACAATACTGCTCTTTCTTTTCATTACAGGGATTGGTTCGCCAGTTATCATTTTTTCGTCAACCGCGGATTCTCCTTCTGTCACTTCGCCATCGACCGGTATTTTTTCGCCAGGGCGGATTACAACAATATCTCCGACCGCCACATTTGCAATTCGTATTTCCATTTCGTTGCCGTTGCGTATTATCCTCGCGGTTTTTGGCTGAAGACCCATTAGTTTTTTTATTGCTTCGGAAGTTCTTCCCTTTGCCTTTGCCTCAAGCCATCTTCCAAGAACTATAAACGTGATGACAAGTGCGCCAACTTCATAATAAAGGTCCGTGCTTTCTATTGCACCAAAAGATACGGCCACGCTGAACAGGTATGCCACACCAACCCCTATTGCCACAAGGGAATCCATGGTCGGCATTCTGTTTATTAAAAGCGCGCGAAAACCCCGTATGAACGTGTCTCCATTCACAATCACAACTGTGCTTGCGAGTATGAACTGTGCAAGCATGTTGTTTGTTTCAAGAAATTCAGGAAGAGCAAACGAAAGTATTCCACTGTGCCTGAAAAACATAAATAATAATGGAAGACTAAACAGCATCGAGATTGCGAACTTATTGCGGTATCCTATAATCTCCGCATCGCGTTCCCTTCGTTCAGTATCTTCTGGACTTTCTGTTGGATTTTTGGTTTGGGCCTTTGCTTTCGCGGCCATCTCGGAAAATCCATATCCTGCATCTTCAACAGCTTTTTTCATTTTCAGGAAATCTGCGGGAGGCTCAAACGTTACTGTTACGCGTTCGGTTGAAAAATCGGCCTTTATATTCGAGACGCCATTCACACGCTTCAGTGCATTTGTTACAATGTTCACGCAATGGGGAGAGCCCATTCCTTCCACGCGGAACGTTTCAGTTTCGGATTTTTTAGTTTCTTCCTGTGATTCCACGTTCTCTTTTTTCATTTCCGCGCGGTATCCCTGTTTTTCAACAATATCTGCTATATCTTCCGCATTTATCTTTAACTCGTCAAATTCAACCACTGCCTTTTCCAGCGCATAACTCACGTTTGCATTTTTTATTCCGCTTTTTTTGCCTAGCGCCCGCTCCAGGTTCACGGCGCAAGAAGCGCAATGCATTCCCTTTATGCGAAATTCAAGTTTTTTCATGTGATTGACCTTCTGGCATTCTGTTGCCGCCGAATATTTTGTTAAGAATCGGGATCATATAAACCGCTATTGCGATTCCAACAATTCCTCCTGTAATCGCCCTTATTAAGTTTGTGCTTTCCCAGAATCCAAGAAGCTGCCCGGTGCCGTCAATTCCAATCGGAACAATTGCAAGAATAAGCCAAATTGCAGGAAGAATCTCCTTTTTATCGTGCCGCTTCAGGGCAAACATCGCAATTCCCCCAACAAACGCGCCCAGATAAATCGTAATATCCCGTGCGCTTACCGGAAATTTATATCCAATCTTTGCACCATCTGCACCGAGTGCGGAACAATTTCCAACCTTCCCGATTTTTCCGTTTCCATCAGCGCATACCTCGCTTCTTAGGTCCTCACGCATGATTCCATTTTGTGGTGTACAATCCCCAACACTCCATGCAATTCCGCCTGCGTTCGTATCCTTGAACAGGCAAAAAGATCGTGATATCTTCTGATGGCAGATTGGTTCCCCAAGCTTGTATAACTGCGGATAAAATTCGCTATTGGCATGTGCAAGAACCGGAGTCGCAATAATCCACAATGCAACTAATGCCGTAATGGCCATATACACCTTATATATAAGTGTCATCTACTCACTGCGATTGTTTAGTCCATGAATTGATCAATCAATGCATACTAGACATATCTGTTGATCCGCCAAGAAGCTCATCCAGCGTTTTTCCGGTTGCCTGTTTGAGTAATTGCGGATTTACTTTTTTCAGGCAGTTCGCAAACTGGTCCGGATGATGCCCCAAATGCTGAACATTGCTTGCATCGGTAATATCTCCGCATTCGTCATCAACCCCACTGCCGGATTGGGAAAAGGTTGCATGTGTCGCACCCGCACCATTTGCCTGATATTGCGCAGGCTGCGGAGGGGAGACGAATCCATAAAAAACCCATCCGAGCATCAAAACAGCGATAATTCCGATTCCGTATAAAATATACCTCTCGTTTTTCGTTTCAGTCATTTCAACACCCGTAACTTTATGCGCATTGTTCGCATTTTTTCGTTTGATTTGTTTTCCCGGTTTTTTCGTTTTTGCCCGCCCGTTCGTCCAGTTTTTCCTTAACAAACATGGCGATTGCCACAACTACCATCGCCCCGCCAGCAAACCAGAGAAGCGGGTGAATTGGTGCCACCTCTCCGAACGGAACTCCTGCGACCACGATTCCAGCATTGAACAAAACAGTCTTCTGTGAAAAGCACGCCTTTTTCGTCGCATGGAGTGCAAGGCTTATTACAAGAAAGAATGCTGCCATTCCCCAAAATAGTGTGTTGTACTCTGCAAGAAACGCCAGCGGCATTCCATCAACAGTCAGTCCGAATGCCCCTATAAATGCGATCGCGCCAAGGCATACATTATGGCACAGATTGTGCGCGCTTATAATCCCAAGTCCGCCACTTATCGCGTTTGCGCTGCCAAGTATTTTTTCGTTTTGAACCATTTGTTTATCACCCCTAATTGCCCTTTTCTCCGGCCATCTTCATTTTCTCCTTTACTATTTCCCGTGTGCAATCCAGGCAATGTTCATCCCCTTCACAACATCGCAGGAACAATTTTTGGCATTTCTTGCATTTCATAATCTCACTTTATTTGACTCAGTCCTATACCAGAAGATTTCCAAACAAAAGGAATATGGCAAGTGCTATCATCAATATCCCCAAAACAATCTTGAAGAATTTCCTGTTCGTACGTTCTGCCTCTTCTAATTTCTCCACAACGTTCTCGTTTGACGACAGTGCCAGCATGATTATGAGTGGCATTACAAACATCACATTATAGATAATCAAGTATGCGAAACCTTCGAGCGTTGCCATTTTCGTTGCGATAAGCCCAAGAATCGCAACATAAATTCCTCCTGCGCACGGAAACGCGCACAAGCCGACTATAAATCCGGCAATAAGCGCTGATGGCATGGTTGCATTCTCAATTGTCTTCTGTATGAATGGTTTGGAGAATTTCGGGATTTTCAAGGTCTGTTTTCCGGTGAATGCGTCAAATATGTTCACTATGCCTATGAATATCAGAAGAACAGAACCTGCCTTTGCCATGAAATGCGGCGGGAACACAGTTATCGCCTGTATTATTCCCAATCCTATGAGCAGATATGCGGCAAACACTCCGAATATATATAGCCCGCCCATCAGCATTATTTCTCCGCGGCTTCTTTTGATTGAAAGAAGAAATGCTATGAAAAACAACAATACTGCGAATCCGCACGGGTGGATTCCATCAAGGAAACCGGTTGATATCACGAGCGGAAGAATATTTGCGTTGCTGGATGTTAGCGCTACGATTACAAGCACTAGAAACAGCCCAACCAGGCCTATCTTGATTTTAAGGGATTCGGATGGTTCCATCAAAACACCAATCTAACTGCTTTTTTTCTCTTCTTTCCAGAGTTTCCAGATAAGCGCCATTGGAACTATGACGATAAGCACTGGTATCAAAATGGAAGTCCATTCAAACGAGGCTGTCGAACCACCGGAAGCTGGAGACTCTTGTTTCTCGCAATCAATTATTTTTTCATTTATTCCGCACGTTTTGGTTATTCCGTCCTTGAAATGGAAATACTCCTTTACCGTGGAAAGATCCATCGCATCCTGCGTGACTACTGTTCCTTTATGCTGGCGTTCATGGTCATTTGCCAGAAAATCCACAATAAGTTTTGGTGGGACATGGCCTTCAAACAATGCGTATCCGGATCCAGAACCATCATCTATTGATACTACTAAGTGCCCCTGCAAATTTAGCGGCACTCCGACCTTATCTTGAAGGTTCGCAAGTTCCACCCGTACCTGTTCATTTCCCAGAAATTCCTTGTTTTGTATGTCCTTTACGCCGGCTTTTGTCAATTCGTCCATTAAGCCCTCAAGATACGGAACACAATGCCCGCACCCCGCGCTTTTGTATATTATGATCTTCCAGTCCTCCATAGAGTGCGCGAAAATGAGCGATGAAAGAACGAAAATGAAGAATATCCCAGTCAGATTGTTTGCCATATATTCACCATACACTTACTTGTTGTTGCTTTGTACGGATAAATTAAATAAAAAATAAAAAAAAGAAGAAATTTAGCATCCTCCAACCATGCTTGGAAGACTTGCAACTCCTGCGCCTGAAGCACTGCCTGCCCCGGAACCTGAAGAAGGTGCTGCTGATGCCCCACCCGAGCTGCTGGCCGAACCGACTGCAAGCTTCTTTGCAGATAGTTCTCCAGATGTCTTCCCAAGCTGAAGTGCCTGGAACAATGCCACTACGACCAATACGCCGACGATTATTGTCAGCAACATCATCTTGTCAACTGCCATATTTTCCACCCCAAATATTTCATTCAATTTCAATTATTGCCCTCTTTTTTCCCCGTGTCCGAAGATTTCATGCACTCGTTGCAGTGCTCATCTTCGTCTCCACAGCATGCCATAAACCTTTTTCCACAGTTTTTGCAAAACGGCATAATTTCACCATCGCCTAGACACTAGACTCAAAACGTGAAACAAGCTTAGCATCCCCCAACCATGTTCGGAAGGCTTGATGCCCCACTACCTGTTGCTGCTCCGCTACCAGAAGAGCTTGCTGTTGATGCCTTGAATCCACGGTATTTCTGGCTGGCAAGATCCATCGCGTTAAGCGGCATTCCTGCTTTCATGAATTCCATTGCCTTAGATATGTGCTGCTTCGGGAAGTATGTCATCTTCCATTTGGCGAGTTCCTCCACTATCTGGTCATCCGTGAATTCTTCAGGATAGTTCTTCAGGATATACTTGGCAATTCCTCTCATTGCATATGAGTGCTGGCATCCACATGCCTTTTCTCCATTTGAGAATATGAGCGACTTTGCGCCACAGCAGTATTCACATGCAATTGCAAACCCGATTTTCAGGTATCTTGTTTTTGCCTTTTCATTAAGGCTGCTATATGTAATGCTATCATCAAGTGCAGCGAGCTTTCCAAGCGCGCCAACCGTGTCATCATAGTTTACCCCAAGCTCCTTTCCGTAAACCGGAGGGACTCCGCTTGGCTTTATCTTCTCCCAAACCTGCTCTGCGCTTAGTTCAGCAGATGAACCCGTTCCGCTTGAACTGCTTCCGGATGAAGACGAACCTCCAGACGCGCTTCCGCCTGTTGATGCAGCTACACTGCCAAGAGCAGCAATCTGCGAGCTAAGTCCCATTATCTGAAACTGGTTGAACGCAAGCACAACTACCAAAAGTCCGAGCATCACGTAAAAGTGAATTGGAATCTGTGGTTGGGTTGTTTCCTCAATTTTCGTTTCATTCTTTTTTTCTTCAGGTTTCTCAGCCATTTTTCATACACCTCAAATTTTGTTTGATGGTTTTGTGGTCGCAACCACACAAACCTCGCAATCATAAATTTTTCATTTAACTTTTACAAAAGTAGTAATGGTTAATTAGGTTCTATTTAAAAGGCTTACTGTTTTTGTAACGGTTGATACTTTCGATACGTTACGTTGTCTTGTTACGTTATTCTGTTACGTTGTCTTCCATTTTTGTCCTTTTGCAGAGTCTTCCAGCGTAATGCCTATACTGGTGAGCCTTTTTCTTATTTCATCAGATACAGCGAACTGCTTCTTTTTCCTTGCATTGTCTCGAATTTCTAAAATAAGTTCAATAAGTTGTTCCGCGGTTTTGCTGACAAGTTTTTCTTTCTCCTGTTCAGGATACCTGGCTGCAATTTCCACCAATGCATCTTTTTTATCCTCAATTCCTTCAGAGATTCTTTCTACAATCCCAAAAATGGAAATATCTGCGGTAAGTTCCTTACTAATTTTCTTCAACTGGATTTTGTCAACCTCCCCCTGATTACAATGCGAGTTTGTAATCCTTACGAAATTGAACAATGCCGCGAGCGCGTTCGGAGTATCAAAATCATTTTCCATATGTTCATGGAATTCCTTTAGCAGCCTATCCGTTTCCTTGCGGAATTCGGAATCTTTCTTATTTTTCTTTTCCGCATCTTTTTCCGATTCTGCCATCAATCCGCTTGCGGTGAGCAGCCTTTCCGCGCTCTCGCCTGCTGCCCTTATCGCATCCTCGTTATAATCTATCGGGCTTCTGTAATGCGTCATTGCAAAAAACATGCGCAGTGCATTCGGTTCAAACATATTAAGAGCAGTTTCTACGGTGATAAAATTACCAAGGCTCTTGCTCATCTTTTCCCCATCCACGGTCAAAAATCCAGTGTGCATCCACAATCTTGCGAATTTTTTTCCTGTTGCCGCCTCGCTCTGCGCAATTTCGTTTTCATGGTGCGGAAATATCAAATCTCTCGCCCCACCGTGAATATCAATAGTCGTTTTTCCTTTGCCCCGCGCGTACTTTAGGCTCATTGCACTGCATTCAATATGCCACCCCGGTCGTCCTCTGCCCCACGGGGAGTCAAATTCAATAAGTTCTCCATCTGTTTTTTTCCATAGTGCGAAATCCGAGGGGTCGTCTTTTGTTTCATCCACTTCCTTTCGCGAACCAGCTAATATCTCATCCATTTTCTGTCCAGAGAGCGCACCATAATTCTTGAATTTTGAAACATCGAAGTAAATTCCGGTTTTTGTTTCATAGGCATAACCACATTCCATTATCTGTTTTATTATTTTTATTATCTCTGGGATATGTTCAGTTACTTTTGGGTATTCATCTGCCCGAATTATGGAAAGTTTATCAAAAAGTCGTAATGCATCCTCGTGAACTTCAGTAGTCAGTTTCTTCGGGTCTGCGCCAGTTTGTTTGCAGCGATTTATTATTTTATCCTCAACATCCGTTATGTTCTGGATATGAAAAACCGTGTGGCCACGCAGTTTTAGATATCGTTTCACAGTGTCAAACGCAGCACAGGTTCTTGCATGTCCTATATGTGTTTGGTCGTATGGCGTAAGCCCGCAGACGTACATAAGGTTTGGTTCCTTTCCGTCGCCCGTGCCAAGCGAATCCAGTTTTCTACTCAAAGAGTTGTAAATTTCCACGTTTAATTCGTCTCCAGCACCATTTTTAAAATCATTCTATCAAACTCTTTTTCTGCAACTATTTAGAGGTGTATCTATGCGTTTAGTAATATCTGATTCAAAAAGTGGAAAATCCTACCAATTGGAGGTAGAAAAGGGAAAAGAAGCGCACATCGTTGGCAAGAAAATTCACGAAAAGATCGATGGTGGTGTGTTTGGTGCTGCTGGTTATCAGCTTGAGCTTACTGGTGGAAGTGATACAAGCGGATTTCCGATGCGTTCTGATATAAGTGGCGGAAGAAAGATTCAATCGATCATTTCCGATGGTGTTGGTTTTCATGCTTCAGACAAAGGGGAGCGAAGGAAGAAAAGTCTTAGAGGCAATACGTACAGTGATGCAACAATGCAGGTGAATGCAAAGGTTGTCGAATGGGGTCCAACAGATCTTGCGACTTTGTTCCCGAAGAAAGAAGGCGAAAAGAAAGAGGGAAAGAAGTAATTTTTATGGTTTTGCAGGCTGAACTGAATATTGGAATTCTTGGGCACGTCGACCATGGAAAGACAACACTCACTCATGCCTTAACTGGCAAGTGGACAGACACTCATAGCGAGGAAATAAAACGAGGAATCTCCATCAGGCTTGGGTATGCGGAAGCGTCTGTCTACTTCTGTGCGAAATGCGATTCGTATTCGTTTTCTGAGAAATGCGAGGGTTGTGGCACCAACGGAGAGCTTAAGCGCAAAATTTCCTTTCTTGATGCCCCGGGTCATGAAACCCTGATGACTACTGCAATATCTGCCTCTAGTATAATTGACGGAGCTCTTTTCCTTATTGCTGCGAATGAGCAATGTCCTCAGCCGCAGACAACGGAACATTTGATGGTTCTTGGTCTTCTCGGAATAAAGAATGTAATAGTAGTCCAGACAAAAGTTGACCTTATCAGCAAAGAAAAGGCAATTGAAAATTATAATCAAATAAAAGGTTTTCTAAAAGGCACTGTAGCAGAGAATGCACCGATTATTCCTGTTGCAGCAAACTATAGAATAAATCTGGGTGAAATTGTTGCTGCGATTGAAAAATATCTGCCCACACCAAAACGTGACAAGAATGCTAAGCTCAGAATGTTCGTTTCACGTTCTTTTGACATCAATAAGCCCGGTACTCCGATTTCAAAGCTTCATGGTGGAATTATAGGTGGTTCTGTTGTTCGCGGATCACTCAGGGTTGGCGATAAGATAGAACTCAGTCCAGGAATTGTGAAAAAAGAAGGTGCAAAACCGACCCCAATAACTCTCGAGGTTGTTGCCCTAAGAAAAGAAAATGATGATCTCGAGGAGGCGTTACCTGGGGGTCTTGTGGCAGTTGGTACGCTTATTGATCCAGCACTTACAAAATCAGATGCGCTTATTGGTTCAGTCGTAGGGACTCCAGGGGAACTACCCGAACCAGTTGACACAATAAAACTGAAATATCAGCTTTTGAAAAGAACCGATATGGAGAATCCTCCATTCAAGCAAGGCGAAGCAGTCGTTGTAAATGCAAGCACCTCTACCAATGTAGGGGTTATCACCGCCCTTGCAAAAGGAACTGCAACTATCAAGCTCAAGAAGATGATGATTGTTGAAAAATCATCAAAAGTTGCGCTATGTAGAAAGCTTGGACAGAGATGGAGACTCGCGGGGTGCGGGGAGCTGGCTTAGTTGCGTTTTCAGTTTCCGGTTTCCGTGAAAATCCGGTTTCGGGTTTTGTTTGTTCCGCTTTTGTGTACTATCTGTTTTTAAATCCTTTACCACATTGTAATCCCGTATGACGTTTAAACATCCAGCCGAACCTATATCCGAGCCGCGGGGTTTGACTGCAGGATTATACCACAACATCGCCCGGGTGGCAAAGGATACCCATGCGATTGGACCTTACTGCATGCGAGCTGCAGCCATAGAAGAAGGGACGAGCAGAAGATTGAGGTTGGTTCCGCGCAGCGACAAACTTCTTGTTCAAAGCTGGTTGTCCAGAGGGCATACGGCAAGGGTTTTGACCGAGGGCGTCGTTGAGTCCCATATTACAGCCTTCGCGATGTACAATTTTGGTTTTCTTAGCCTGAGAGAACTTGGGGCTTCCAGCGCTCTTCTTGAGCGTGCGTTACAAACAACGGATTCAGAAATCCTACGGTCTCTTTGCTCTGCATCAAGAAGCCGGTTTGTAAATATTCAATTCAGGGATCCATCATTTTTCAGAGCCGTGCTCGAAAGTTCTTTTCAAGCCCTTTTGGAGGGAAATGTTTTTGGTGCGGTTACTGATCAAAGAATTATTCCGCCAATCATGGAAGATGCAGTTGATCCAGTTATCCAGGCAAAACATGTGTATTTCCTTCGGACTCTTAAAATGTTTAGGGATGTTCTGGACGAGATGGAATCCTTCGGACCTGAAAAAGAACGTCTCCTTCGCGGGTTTGCGCTTTATTTTGAACTGGCGCGTATAACTTTTTTCTCAACTGAAGGCGTAGATCTAAAGGCAAAACAGCGACCAATCGAAGAAGCACTTTATACGGGTCCAGAGGATTTGCTAAGGGCGGCAATATGGAGTATTTTGAATTCCGAGGGCGCTTTTCTTAATCCATCCAGATTTTCATTGTGCGGAACCCCTGTCTTATTAAGCGATGGAATCGGAGTGGCAAGACGAGTTGGTGTTTTAAGCGGGGCATCTGAATTGGACATAGATATCCCTCTTTCCCGTGTCGCAAGTGGAGCTGGTATTCATCTTTTTGCCGAACGTTTATCAAGGTTGTATAATCCGTCTGCTGGTATACCTGATGTCGATGGTCTTGTTCATGCTTCATTGAGAATGCGCTCAACCAAAGGAGATGGGAATTCGGATGCGCTTGTTCTTCGTTACGGTGACGAACGTCATAGCGAAATGGTTGTTTTTGATGTTCGCTCTGGTTCGATTGTACGCGATTTGAGAGGACTATAATTGTTTGTCGCAGGGTTTCCGTTATCGGTTTTTTCACCATTATATCAAAAATGGCGTTTTTTTGGCATAAGATTCGTATTCTTGATTCTCATTTAGAATCTGTTCTTCCTCTTTTTTTGCTGCGTACAAATATGCAATAGTCAGTATCGGGGTAAAAATTAATGTTGTTATAGTTGGCCAGGCGATCATCCAGCCCCAGATCGTGTACAAAAATCCGATATACTGCGGATGCCTGGAGTATCTGTAAAATCCTTCGGTAAATAGTTTTTTCCTAGATTTCCATAGCTGGTACCAGCCAATGGCAATTATCGCGATTCCCGTTGTAATCACTATTGTTCCAAAGGTCATCCAAAAATCAAACCCAAGGGTAATGCCAAAAAAGTTTAAACTAAATAATACCTCGTGTGCCGTATCTTTGGGAACCGATGCCTGGCCGCCTGCCAGAAAATAAATCGCCAACGCCGCACCATACATTTCCACGAATAAAGAAATTACGAATGCGGAAAACAGACCGTGTGTCTTCCAATTTGCTTTTTTTCTATTTAGGAATAACAACAGAGATAAAAAAATTGCAATATTAAGCGCAGCAAACCACCACTGGCCTTTTATTGCGATTGCAATCGCGCTACCAGAGGCATAAAACCAGACATTATCCAGGAAACTCTGCAAGTTCAACAGAATAAATAATAAAAAAAATCCTGTTAACAGGAGAAACGGCCTTGTCAAGAACCACGGGTTAGAGACTAATCTGGGAAGTTCCATCTTATCAATTCAATATGAAATCGCACTTGATTTTAATCCGATGCCTGTGAGTGCCAAAAACAACAGGTCAAGGACCAGTGGAATCTCTGGATTTGAATAAAAAATCGCTAGGGGAGGGATTTGAACCCACGGACGCTTGCGCGCAACAGGTTAGCAACCTGCCGCCCTACCAGACTAGGCGACCCCAGCTAAAATTAATATTTCTTTCTCTGTGCGAAAGAATATAAAAATAGAACTATCTGTTTCCCAGTAGTGATCCGCGCGAACTCGGAGGGTGAAGCGCCTTTCTGTGAGAACCTTTTTAATCTAAAACATGGTTGCTTCCTTATGCGTGAACTTGACCTATCCCCGGCTCTTCGCGAGCATTGGGAGCAGAACGAGAAGAACAACCATATCAGTTCACTTCGTGAGGTTATTCTTGGCGGGCAGGATGGTTTAGTCAATGTTCTCGGTTTGATGCTTGGCGTAGCTTCGGCTACAAATGATTCACGCATAGTTGTTGTTGCTGGAATAGCAGCTGCCTTTGCGGAATCCGTTGCAATGGCCGCAGTTGCATATACCTCTGGAAAAGCAGCTCGGGATTATTATTACAGCGAGCGCGAGCGGGAACAACTTGAAATCGAAGAGCTTCCGGAAATAGAGCGCGAGGAGATAAAGGTTCTTTATATGCGAAAGGGTTTCAAGGGAAAAGAGCTTGAAACAATAGCGAATGCCATCTGCAGTGACAAGAAAAGATGGCTTGATACTATGATGTCCGAGGAGCTTAACATGAGCGAGCCGGAAGAAGGCAAGCCTGCAAAAGATGCAGTCGTAGTTGGTATTTCCGCGCTTGTTGGTTCGTTTATTCCCGTGGTCCCATTTTTCGTTTTGCCCGTCTCTTTGGCAATGTGGTCTGCTTTAGGTATTGCGATACTCGTTTTATTCGTGGCCGGAGCGATAAAAGCAAAGCTCACTATTGGAAACTGGAAAAAAGAAGGATTGGAAATGGCGATAATCGGGATGGTTTCCGCGCTAATCGGATACGGAATAGGAAGTTTGCTGAGGGTTTGAGTGCTTTTTCGTTTACTTCTCTTAAACAATTTGTTCATATTTTTAAACAAGTTGTTCACTTTTTCTGAACATTGATATGCTATTCGCTTTCTCCGGTAAAATTCAATCCTCTTGAAATTATAGTCAATATCTCAGAAGGAGAATGCCCCAGCTTAACAAGAGTGGTATGTCCACGGACCCCCCGCCCGCTAGGGGTCGTCATAATTAGTCCAAGCATTTCCAGATCTGTCAAATATTCTTTGTACCATCGTGAGCTTCTTGCTCGTTTTCCGAGACGTCTGCACGTACGTTCATATTCTTCGTAAATCTCTCCGGAAAACAAGAATCCTTCATCCATCCCATCAAGTCTGGCATATTTGCTTCCACCCTTGGAAAGATGTGCGATAGCATAAAGAACAACCTGATGGTTGTATGGAAGCGTTGCAATCGTCTCAGCGGCTATATCCGCATCAACCTTTTTTCGTGCGGCTTCTACATCCTCATCATTTATCTGCATTTTTCCTGCAGCTTCTGCAATCTCTCCTGCTTTTGCTATAAGTTTTAGTGCATAGCGCGCATCCCCGCATTCCTGGGCAGTAATCGCTGATGCTAAGTTTATTGCAGACTGTGAAACAACACCGGGTCTAAATCCATGAGTGGCACGCTGTAATAATATTTGTTGAAGTTGTGTTGAAGAATAAGGTGGAAAAACTATCTCGTTTTCATAAAGGCTGCTCTTGCTTCTTGGGTCAAGTTCGTTTTTGAACGAGAGCTTGTTTGAAATCCCGACTATGCTTACGCCCCCGCCGCTTTTTATTTCGTCATTCGCCCTTGTCATAGTATAAATCATATCGTCAAGGTCCTTTACCATATCGATCTCATCGAGAACTATTACCAGCTGTTTTCCGTTGCTTGCAACTTCGATCATTTTTTCATAAAGAAATGGCAATCCGAATCCTGCTTTTTCAAGCTCAGGTACAAATTGTTTCATTACTTTCTGCAAAACCCTGTAGCGCGAATTATATATACGGCAGTTTATGTATTGCATCATTCCGCCCTTACCATTATTTTCAGAATTTGAATTGAATCTATCCATGACGTATTTTGTGCAGCATGTTTTACCTGTTCCGGTTTTTCCATAAATAAAAAGATTTCTCGGTTTTTGTCCTCTCAATGCAGATGAAACCGTTTCCATTATTTCTTTTATCTGGGCTTCTCTGAATGGAAGTGTATCCGGCACGTAATGTGGGGATAACACATTAGTGTCATTGAACAAAGAAGGCCTGGATAAAATATCCTGAAAAGTAGTCATCGCAATGGTTAAGAGAGGTAAAAGATAAAAATGTGATGGGTTGGCTATTAGCAGTTGGCAATGAGCTGTGGGCAATGGGCAGAGAACCTTCGCGAGCACTTTTAGAACGGCGATCCGTTCTAAAATCCTCAAAAACGAGACGTCGTTTTTGAAGTGCTCAAGAACGATGCGTCGTTCTATTTGGAACTCGGAACTGAAAACTGTAACTGCCCAAAGCCCAAGGCCAAAAGCCCAAAGCTTCTGGCCAATCGGATATCTTTATATATCTTTTCCGCAATAGACTCTCAACGAAAACAATTACTTGGTGATTAATATGACGACAAGACTCTCTAGGATGTATGGGATGAATATCATGACGGATGGCGGCAAGTATCTCGGCGATGCCCAGGATTTTATCATGGATGTCGAATCAGGAGAGGTTTCAAGAATTTTGATTGAACAGCTTCCATCAAGCAAGGATGATGCAAAAAGGGTCTTGAGGGAAAAGAGCGTTCAGTACAAGAACGTAAAATCAGTTGAAGATGTAATTATAGTCACAAAGATGGGTGGCGGACCGGTACCACAGTAGCCGGTCTTCGATTCCCGGTCTTGTGTCTTGATGGTGAAATCTCTATGTCCAAAACCTTTGTTCGTGTTGTTCTTTTTATTATCGCAATAATATTTGGAGTAGGCATGTTCTATTTTTGGGAATCCCTAAGGCCAGATGATGAATTTATGACAAAAGTCGGCGTGGGGGTTGTAACAACGCTCGCATCGTTTGTTGCTATGTTTTTCCTGACAAAGGGAAGCGGCGGGGATTAGCCGAATATAACAGCAAATGAATAAGTGGGAATCAATTAGTAACTGGCGGAACGGAAAACATTTCAAATCTGCACTCAGTGGCTAAAAGCAAGTAGCTAACTGCTTATATCACAAAAGTCCAATCTCCTTTAGAATCTCCTTAGCCTTTTTCTCAGCGCCGCTTCCAGGCGGCACAAAAACCATTCCCTTATCTGGTTGGCCGTAAATTATTGCAGTATTACTGTCCGCGAATGCGATAAACGGAAGCGCAACAAGGTCATCTTCACCATCAACGAGTATCGCCCCTCCTTTCTCACTTTTTAGCAGTTTTTTTGCCGCACTGACTGATATTTTCGATATTGTTCCGGCAGCGTTTGTCACGTGAATGGGGCTTCTGAACTTTTCTTTGAGTATCTTCACCTTTTCCGCCTCAAGCGGTTTTCGCATATATTTGAAATCGAATACTGCTACGAATGGAGTTACTCCGTGCGCAATAAGTTCAAGAGTGCAGATATCGCCTACAGAAATAATTCTGTATCTCCCGGATATAAACTGGAGTTCAGAGTAAGTTATGATGCGGCCCATCGGATTCTTCAGCTCGTTTTTTCGTTCTTCAGAAATTTCAGGCATATCTTTAATTTCTGCACAGCTGTTTAAAATGTTTGTCGAATAACAAATTTTCATGCATGTGCCTTCAGGTCTAAAACTTTTTCCTCCTTTAAGCAAAAATACGAAACTCTTCGGTGCGATTAGTTTTCTCACCGATGTAAGCAGCGAGATGATATTCCCACTTCTCCCGTTCTTCCTTACAGGTGTTCTTGGTGCCCCTGTATTTGTATTGGGATTCATGGAAAGCATAGGGGAATTCGTTGCGGGTGTTTCGCGTTTTATTGCCGGGGTATACTCGGACAGAATAGGAAAACGGAAAATGCCCATGTTGGCAGGTTATCTGTTGTCATCTCTTTCAAAAGGCGCTCTTTTCTTTGCTGCGATTTGGCAGCATGTTGTTGCTCTTAGATTCCTAGACAGGCTTGGAAAAGGAATTCGCAACGCACCACGCGACTCTCTTCTTGCCCAGTCCGAGAAAAAGGAAAATCTCGGCCGTGCATTTGGTTATCTTAAGATGATGGATTCTTCCGGTGCCACAATTGGGCCACTTCTTGCTTCTGCACTTCTTATCCTGTTTTTTACAGGAGACGGAATTGGTGCAGCATACCGGAACATTTTTGCTATCTCATTTATTCCTGCAATTATTGCAGTTGCGTTGATATTTTTCGTAAAGGACAAAAAAGACGGAATAGGAGATGGGTACAAGTTTTCTTTTTCTGCGCTGTTATCCATCAAAAATTACAAAATGTTCCTTGTCGCAATCGGCATTTTTACTCTGGGGCAGTTCAGCGTGGCATTCTTTCTTCTTAAAGCAAATCCAATCGTTGGGTTGATTATGATTCCGATTATTTATTTGGCATATAACCTGTTCTATACGATTTTTGCAGTTCCTGCAGGGTATCTTTCTGACAAATTCGGAGCAAAAAACGCGATTTTGGCGAGTTTTGCTCTTTTTGCAATGAGCATTGCCCTTATGGCATTCTATCCATTTATCTGGTCTGCATTCCTCTCGCTTGCTATTCTAGGAGTCTTCATGGCAATAATTGAAACTGCACCCAAGGTTTTCATTACCAGAACGTTTGATGAATCAAAATATGGCAGTGCAATCGGTTTGTATGGTGCAGTGGCAGGAATCCTGGCCCTCCCATCAAATCTTATTGCAGGATTACTATGGGAGCAAAGCCTGTTCGGTACAAATGCATCGTTTGTATTTGCGATTGCTACGACGCTGTTTGCGCTGGTTTTACTGAAGTTTACGGTGGCGGATAATCACACTGTAGAGAACCCCCATCCTTAAAACTGTTGAGCGAGTATTATGGATTATGCCTTCAAGCACGGATCCAGGCCTGTATGCTAACCTGAATAAACAATGGCAGTCTACATGCAAAATTCTTCTTGGAGAGCAAGTCGGAGACTTGGATGATTATGCCAAATGGTTATACGAAGGGAACGGACCGCGCCTTGTTAAAAAATCACATGTTTCCGGAAAAGAAGTGATCTGTGCAAGCACTAATTACGCCCGCGATTTCAATTTTGTTGGCTACGACGAGATCGATTTCAACAGAAAAACGGATTCGCTGGGCATAGATGAGGTAAAAGACATAGATTCAATCCTCTCCATCCTCGGGGAGCGCATTGCATACACTGGCAACATAATCCTCGGAAATTCCAGTTTTATTGATCAAAGTACTACGATAACCGAATGTCATTATGTCCTGCATTCCGAGAGGGTTGCGTTTTCAAAGAATGTTGCATACTCTACGCGCGGAAGCTATAGCGAAAATATTTTTGGTTGTTATGCGTTTGGTCCATCCTCCTTTTCAATCAAATCAAATGAGATCAGCGAATCAACGCGTTGTTTTATGACTTCAAAAGCAGATTTCTCTTCAGATTGTTTCTATTCACACGGTCTTTCAAGCTGCATGGAGTGTATGTTTTCGTTCAACCTAAAATCAAAGAGGTATGTAATAGGAAACCTTTCGCTTTCAAAAGATAAATATTATTCCCTCAAGGACAAGTTGCTTGCCGAAATCAGAGAAAGGCTGAAAAAAGACAAGAGGCTCCCATTCATAACAGAGCTGGTTGAAAAGGAAAAACCAGACTATTCCTATCTGGTAGCCGCTGCGCCAAAGTTGCCACCAGTGCAACCTAAAAATACGGAAAAAGGCGGAATAGAAAAGGCGTTTTCCCAGACAACTGGCATTTTGTTTGGAAAGCCACTTGAAAGATTAGATGATTATTCCGAATGGCTTTCAGATGCCTCCAGTATCCGGTTGGACAAAGAAAAGTCCTGTGCATCTGGAAAGGCACTTTTGTTACCTGATTTTGCCAGTTTCCTTGATTTTCCAAGGAATAGGCTGCTTATGCAGGATGAGGCGTATTTCTTCGGAGAAAAGCTTTTACTCAGCGAAGATGAAGTAACTCATTTAGCGCTTGAGAATGCGGCAACAATAATCTCCAAGATTGCTTATTTCTGCCCGTTCTGGCTCGCAGGCAAGCTTCAAAATAACATTGATTGCCCGCTGGTTATTGATGCCTCTGATTGTTATCATGGTATCCAGAACATGTGGTCCCGTTTGTGCGCCTTTTGCTTTTGCCCACGAAATTCCGAGTACTGTTTTGGATGCAGGGAAGTGCGGTACGCGCAGTTTTCTATAAACTCTCATTTCTCAACCAGAATAACCCGCTGTTTTGAGGTTGACCATTCAAACAACTGCACTGACTGCTATTTCTGCCATAACTGCGAGAATGTGCACGAATCTATGTTTTGTTTCAATACACGCAACAAGAGATACGCTATAGGTAATGTGGAGGTAGGAAAAGGGAGGTATTTAGAAACTAAGAAAGTTTTGTTGGCATGGGCCATATCCGGTCTTGAGAAAAACAAGAATCTAAGGGTAAATATATTCAACTTCAAAAAATCCTAATCTATAATATCCGATATCCATTTTCCTGCCCGATGATAATCTTTGAAAATTTAGTGAATATTCCGTTTTCAACTACTCCCGGGATGGTGTTAAGTTCGGTTTCAATTTTTTTTGCATCTTTTTCGGTTATGTTCATTTCGCAGTCTATGATGAATCCGCCATTATCTGTTACGATCGGACCAAGCTTTTCCGAACTCATCCTTAATTTTGGATTCTTGCAGTATTTTTTTAGTGTTGGAACAATGAACGGAACTGCAAATGGAAGAACCTCTACGACTACTTCTCCAGTGAGTGTTTCCTTTACTTTGCTTTCATCCACGATGACTACAAACTCGGTTGCTGCGTAATCAATTATTTTTTCCCGCGTAAGTGCGGCTCCCCCGCCCTTGAGAAGCGCAGTCTTCGTTACTACGTCCGCGCCGTCAATCGCAAGGTCCATCTTTGTAATCGCATCCGGTTCAGATACCCATATCCCGTTTTCAATCGCGAGCATTCGGGTATCATACGAAGTGCAAACCACACAAACCCCTAGTTTTTCCTTTTTCACGCGTTGTCCGAGAAGAGTTATGAATTCCTTTACAGTTGTTCCACTGCCTAATCCAACACACATCCCGTTTTTTACAAGTTCTAATGCGCCTTTTGCCGCGTTTATCTTTTGAGCCTGTTGCGAAGACATAAAAATCAGCTTTGATGACGATTTATGCCGCTTTTTTCTTTTTCGGCTTTGTTATTGTTACCTTACTTCCTTCCTGCTTGAAATATTCAATGGTTTTTCCCTTTCCGTCTGTAAGCAGAACATCTGTTCCTTTATCTCCGACGCGGATTGTAAGAACGCGCGGCTCTCCTTTCAGGGTTATCTTCATGGAATAGATGTGGTCCGGCATACAAACACCATTTATCCTGTCATCGCTATCTGGACATCCGCTATGTTTTTCGGTCTTTGCGCCGCCCTGAGCGCGTCCATGGTTTCTGGACAGTATTTAGCATATTTTTCAAGCATTTTTTCGGTTGCCGCTGCTACGACTGTTGCCTGAACAGTTGTTTCTCTTATCTCAGCTCTGACGAGTCTTTTCTCTGCCTCTACCTTTTTTGGAACTACCGTTAATTCGGTTTCTCCGGTTTCCCTTTCCTTGAATGCGGGTCCTGCCATAATTAGCTTGCTTCCTCTAACCAATAAATAGCTTTCGGAGAGCCAGAAAATGAGTTATTACTATCTCTCGATCTCAAATTCCGAATAATTCTTTAACGGAAGATGAAACCCGGGTTTGCCTTCCATGCATATTTCCATTGATTCTACGAATGCGCCATCCGTATTCTTCACATTTATTCCACGTGTAAAACGGGCTATTGCATTCTCATCATTAGCCTCTGCAAAGACCTCAACGTCTCCATTGTCGAGATTCTTTGCATATCCGCGCACGTTCATTCTTTCCGCTATGGATCGCACAAACGCGCGGAAGTACACGCCCTGAACCTTTCCTTTAACAATTATATTGCATCGCATATATTCGCCTTTAACTTTTGTTAATCCCAATAATATAAAAACTCTTCGCAAGAGATTTATAGATACTCACGCCTCTATAGTGTAGGGTAGTCTGTTTTCAGTCCCTTATCTTGGGTTTTGATTGCTGATTGCGCATACTGGTCTAGCATACGAGACTGTCACTCTCGCGACCCGGGTTCGAACACATATCTCCTTTCTTTTCAAAAAAGAAAGGGTCTGAGTGTTTCACCCCCAAAGAAAATATATTTGGTGGGGAAGCATGAATCGAAAATCCCGGTGGGGGCGTTTTATTTTCTTTCTTTTTAGTCTTCAACAAAAACCTGCAGATTCACGGTCGCCTCGGCAATACCGTTGTTTAATATCACTATCCCGCCTTTTTGGTTTATCGTGCAGGTTTGGTTGTAGAACTTATTGCTTATGGCCCCACATGCCCCGTATTCGTCATATGCACCATTGGCAAGGATTCCGTTGTAATCGGCCTCTGACGGTACCATCTTGATATCGATCGCCTCGTTGGAACTTACTACATAACGATATTTCACAAAACGGGATTCTGTTGTAGGGTCCCCTCCATAATAATACGCAAATCCTTTTTTGATTGAAATAGTTTCGTCCCGAAGCTTGCCGGAAACGCATGAATCGCCCATTCTTATGTGCCCTTCAGAACATCCGCATGTAAGTGCCTTGTCTACAAATTCGTTTCCAATACACATCTTTGGTTTCTGTGCCGAGCATTGCCCAACGGGAGTTCCGTCATCACAGCTTGCCTTTAGCTGGCAGGTGCTAACTGCTGATGGGAATGGTTTTACCTTTGTACGGTATTTGTTAATTGGGATAATAAAGAAGTCCTTTGAAAATTGTTCTTGTTCAAATTCCTTTTTCCCCTCAGCAATGGCCTGTTCAAAAGAGGCCTCCTCAACAATAGTCGTTTCGATAAACATGAACTGACCGCTTCCCGGGTAACTTTCCACGCCAACCCACGTGTGATCTGAGATGAATGCAATAATTGTATTCATTCCAAGTGCTTCAAATGCAGATGCAAACAATACTGAACCATCAACACAATTTCCTGATTTTTGCATAAGGGATTCGGACGGAAGCTTCACTTGTTGGCCTGATGAAATAAAACTTACTGGCGTATTCACATATGAAATTCCCTGTCCCTTTATTGCCTCGTAAATAGCCTTTGACTGTGCAAGCGTATTATCTTCTTTTTCTTGCTTGTTCATTCCGTCATATCCAGCGTATCCACCGAGCGTTTTCTTTGGGTGAAGTTCTTTTGCAATAGAAATAAGTGATTTTATGCAAGGATCGTGCGGAGTTACCCATGCAACTACAGAATAAGAAAGATCCAACTGTTTTCCATTTGCATTGTAATACCATACAATGTTATCTTTTGGCGCTATTTTTATGTTTCTTGATTCCTTAGACAGAGTAGTGCCAGCACTTTCAACGGTAAAGAGTGCCGTGGCATCTGCCAGTTCGGTATTTGAATAAAATTTGTCCTTGTATGTAAGTGAAATATTCACGTTCTGGCTCTGATCCGGAGCTATAAATATGTTCTTTGAAAACTGATTACTCCACTCGGGTATTTCTGCAGTTAGTATCGCTTCAATTGGTTTTTTTCCTTTATTCGTTATCGTGCAGGAGATGAAGCTTTTGTCCAGCTCGTTTTCCAGTTTTAGAAGGATTGGGACAAATGTGCCTTCAGTTCCGCATTTCAATTCAACACTGTTTTTACAGTCCTGCGGACACGAACCCATATCTTCATTATATTCGCAGTTGGCATTTCCACAACAATTCGAGATGTTTTTTGTTACACATGTTCCGCTGTCACATGCCATAACTGCACATGGTGCTCCTGTAACTGATCCAGAGCATGCGGGCTGGCTTCCGCTTAGAGGTTTATTGACGCATTTGTAATTTGTGTCTGCGCCGCAATAATCATCTGTACAGATATTTCCGTCATTACAGCTTGACGGGCACTCTCTATTTAGGATATTAATGCAGCCTGCAAGAATGAGTAAAGCTGCCACTATGCCCACAAACAAGAATATTTTTTTATTGTATGAAAATTCTATCGAATCTCCATACTGAAAAATTTTCGCAAATTTTTCATCCATACATGGATCCGCCCTCATCTTTTATGTTAGAAATCTTTTTTGTCGGAATCTTTGATTTGATTACATTCTCCTTTATTACTTTTGAAAGTTCTCCAGCTTCTTTTTCGAGTTCAACCGTGCTTATGGTTACCCCTGTAAGTAACGAGAATGCTCCCAACGCGTTTGCAGCCGCATGCGGATCAAGATAGTCTGCAGAAGCCTCTGCGAGAATAGATATAACTGGGAATTTTTCAAGAGCGCTTTTTGCAAGAAGAACTCCACTTACTCCTGTTGTTGCCCCTTCTTTTATCTGTTTTATTCCGCGCTTTCCTATTACCGGTTGTGAAAGCTTTGCATCGCTCGAGACGACGTACACAGCGTTTTCATCCTCGTTCATTGATATCCCGCCAAGAGACACCACATATTTTGCCTTGACAGCTTTTGCAAATTCCAATATTTTGTCTGCTAGTTCCTGAGAAGATGCGACCGGAATCGTCATTTCTGAAAGTATTACTATCATATTATGTTTTTCAGAATAATGGATTCGTGCTGCAGGCATGGGAATATAGTTGTGTATTGCTGCAAGCGGTGCGAATTGATCGCTTGAAATATATCCACCAAATGTAAATCCGAGGGTTTCGGTAAGGTGCGATGCAGATACGCTTCCAACAAGCCCGGTTCCTGGCAAGCCGACCACGACTATAGGGTTCTTCAGTTTAAAATCCGCGGTTTTATGAAATTCAATGGAGTTCATACCCTACACTCCATGAGAACCTTTTTATTCTATTTAGTTCCGCTATTACCAATGCAGGATTTGTATATTTCAACCAGTTTCTCAGTGTTTTTTCGTATATCATAATCCTGTACGGTTTCTATGGCATTCTTTCCAAGGATTTGTTTATTCTTCATTGCAAATACTATTTTATCATGAAAGTCAAAATGATCTGTGAATATACATCCATTTTTTCCATCAACGATGAATTCTGATGCCGCTCCACCTACCTTTACAACTGCCGGTGTTCCGCATGCCATTGCCTCCAGTACTACCAGTCCCTGGGTTTCGAATGCCGATGGGAATGCAAATACATCTGCAGTTGAGTAAAGAAGAGGGAGTTTTTCGTTTGCCACATAACCAGTGAATATGAAATGTTGTGAAAGTCCCTTTCTCTCCACCAGATTCTTGTAATGTGCTTCTGCAGGTCCCTTTCCAACTATCACGAATTTTGTTTGTGGAACCAGGTTGATGATGCTTGGTGCAGCTTCTATCAGCATTTCTATATTCTTTTCCATTGCGATTCTACTAACGTGAAGAACAACGTTTGAGGCTTTTGGAATCCCGAATTCCTTTCTTATAGCCGCTGAGTTTTCAATCCGTGCGGTTCCTGTTATACTCGCAAATTTTTCCAGTTCTATTCCTGCTGGGTGGACTGCGACATTTTTAATTCCCCAGCTTTCAAGAACCTTTTTCGCGAATATGCTGGGTGCAATTACCTTTTTGTATCCTGAGTAATACCAGCTTAGATACTTTGTTGCAACCCCCTGGAGTATATTCTGCACATTTCGATTGCTGGAAATGTAGTGAACCGCTTCGGGAAGGAATGTGTGGAAACTGGCCACCGCAGGGATTCCCAGCTTTTGAGATGATTGAATCGCAGCAATTCCTGTTGTTGCAACTCCGTGCGAATGAATTATATCAAATCCGAGCTCCTTTACCAGTTTTACCGGGGAAAAAAAGTTGAATATTGCTATACGGTAGTCTGGGTATGGTTTAAATGCAGTGGATGTGAAATAATATACTCTCTCGTCCTTGTTTTCGTCCTTTTGCGTTTTAGTGCCCGGAGAGAAGATGTACACCTCGTGTCCAAGTCGTTCAAGTTCCCTCCTGTAATTGCAGATTGTGGTTACCACTCCATCTACATTTGGGAGGTATGAGTCTGTGAAAAATGCGATACGCATAAGATTTTACCATATGATCTAAGATTAATATAGTTTGCCGTTTTTCCACCCCAAACCGAAAGCTTTAAATATAAAAAATGCGCTAATTTAGATGCCCTGATTTAGAAAATGGGCATAGGTGGTATTTTGTCTTCAAAGCATAACAAGTCAGCCAAATCCTTCAAAAAAGGAGTTACGAGGGGTCAAACCAAGGGCAAGAAAAAAATTGCTAGCCCTCATACTGGTCCTCGTGCCAGCCCTCATATAAAGAAAAAACATCCTCATCCCCCAAAGCCAGGTTTAAAGGCAGGAAATGTAAAAAAACAAAAATTAAGTGCCAGAGACCTTAGGAAAAAGGCAGCTCTCGAAGCTGAAACCCTACGTCTGGCTGAACAAAAACTCATTGATGCAGAGATGGAAAAAAAGAGATTCGAACAGCTTTCATCCTTATTGACAAGCGCATATGCGCGTCAATTGATAATTGATTTGGCTGGAGAGAATTCACTAGAAATGGTTCGTCATTTCAGGGGTGGAATGAGTGACGAAGAAATCTCCCGTGATCTCAAATTGAAAATAAGCGACGTGCGTGCGGCCCTGAATCGGTTGCATAATGAAGGAATCGTGTTCTATTGCAGAGAAAAAGACAACGAAACTGGGTGGTATTCATATACCTGGCGTTTGAATCAGGAACGTCTTGAAAAATGGGTAAACACAAAAATGCTCGAATGCCGTGTAAAAGTTGGCCAGGAAGGCCTTGACGAATATTTCTGCGATTCCTGTGGAATTGCGAGTATTATTGGTTTCGAGGTTGCATCCGAACGTTCTTTCAAATGCGTTCAATGCAGCAGAAATCTGGACTTTTTAGATGAAGAAGCAAAAGAGGAGCTATTTGCTATTAATAAACGAAGGTTGTAGTGATTTTTTTGGCACAGATTCAGGAATTGAATGTTTATATGATTCCGGAATTCGAAGGAAAATTGCTAGTTTTAAAGCGCAAGAACGAGCTATGGGAATTCCCAGGTGGAGGCGTGGACTGGGGTGAGAAACCCTCGCAGTCTGCCAGTCGCGAGCTCAGAGAGGAAACAGGTCTTTCTGCGATAGAGCCAAAATTTATGGGTGTTTCATCCGCAACATACAAAACCCCTGGCGGGGATGATAAGCATTCTGTTTATTTGGTTTACAAGTGCGCAGTCAGCGGCTCAAACGTAACTCTTTGTGATGAGCACGATGAATTCAGGTGGATGTTTCCAAGAGAGATAAAATACCTGAAATTAGGGCTGAACGCGGAAGAGGCGATGGAACTGCTGGAAGAGTAAATCATCGAATAGAAAATGATAAAAACAAATTCTGGATTAACCTTTCATTTCCAGCACCATCTTCTCAAACTCGTCTATTGTCAGAAGAAGAACTGATTTTGCATCGACTTCAAGCTTCAGAGTTATTGGTCCTGCGGATGAAGATGATAAAATATCCTGAAACTCGCGTTTTCCGTCGTCGTTTTTGAATATAACCATGGATATCCCTTTCTGCGCTGTTTTCAGAGCATTACTAATAAGGGTTTCCATTCTTTTTTCGTCTCCATCCTTGTCAAAAATATGAACATGCATTTCCTGCCCTATCATATCCATTTTTGTATCGCATTCTATTTCCTCTCCAAGTTGTGTGAATGGTATAGCATTATTCACAAATATATCTCTTAGTTTTCTGAAAATACAAAGATATCCGGAGCTTCTTTTGCTTTCCCCTTCCCATGCTGTTGGACAATAATATCCAATGGATTCCCTAACTACATCTTTTTTCACAAGATTGCCGAGTATATACTCTACGTTGTAATCCGATATATACACGGTTCGCCCTTCTTTCATGATTTTTCTGAAACCGTTCTTTACTTCGGTTGTGTTGAGCGGAGTATATCTCCATCTATAATCTGTATTTACCTGGCCGAAAATAGAAATAAATTCCGGGGTTGTTATCGAAATCTTTGTTTTTGTTATTGGTGGGAAATCCGGGACATCTAATTGATACATTACCTCTTCTTTTCTTGCAAAATACACCCCGATACCAAGGATAAGAACACTCATTACTCCAATTACGATGAAAACCGGGTCCTCGAAGATAGTGGCAGCCCTGGCATACGAAACAGGAACGTCCTTTTCTATTTCACCCATTTTGAATTTGAAGACATAGTCCCCGAATGGTAACTTATCCGAGCCCGGTACATTTTTGCTCACATCTACTGATATTTGGGATACGTCGCTGAATTCGTATTTTCCGTAACTATCTCCTTTCTTTGATTTTACTGTAACCTCAACATTTCGTATGACTACTGGTGTTCCTTCCTTCTCAAATGCGAATCTTATTACCTGTCTTTCCTCTTTATCATAGAGTTTTTTAACATCTACAAAAACCACGTGAAGGAATGTTTGGGCATATCTATTACCAGCTTCATCCTCTATACTCGCAATATAATCCCCGCTATCCAGATTTATTGGAAGATAATCTGTTAGTTCTGTCTGAATGTTTATTGGCACTGTTTTGAGCAGTTTTTTCTCTCCAACCAGCCCGCCATTCTTTGTTATGGCCACATACAGGTATTTTTCTACCCCTGTTTTTTCTTTTAAGGTTAGTATTATCGGAACTTCTTCGTTTGTTATCTCAGTTGGCGCTACTGTGAATCCACCACTGATATACCATGAACCTGCAGCTTCCTTCTTTATTTCTGCTATTCTTAATTCCCCAACATCGTCTCCATTTACATCTTTCCCAGTAAGGTCTATCTTTACATGTCTCGAATTTCCATTGAAAATATTTGTGAAGAAATCTTCTATGTGGGTTTCATTATCAAGAGATTCCTTGGTATAAGTTATGCCCTCTGGATTATCCGGGGTTGCCCATGCGGTTTGAATAAGCAGTTTCGCAACATCCTTTGCAGCAGCTTCCGGATCTCGTTTCCATCCTCCGTCAAGCGTTTGCGGGATAAAAATCAACATTCCGTTCTTTCTCCGAATCGCACTTACTGAACCATATATTATGGAGTTCGAGTCTCCAGAGGTTCCTTTTGCAACATACAGGGGCTGATAAAGGTTTAGTCCATTTGTGAGCAAGTCCTCTTTTTCATCAAACGAAACGCCTGCGTTCTTCAATGCATTTTCCGGGGTTGAAACCAAAAGTCCGTTTTTTAGGATCATCTTGTCAAATTGGAGACCCACATATACGATGTTCACTCCTCTTTCTGTTAGTTTGTTCATATCGATTGAGCTTTCAATTCCAAATAGTTCTTGTGGCATCCTTCCATGAGGTATCAGTAGAAACGCGCCTTTCGGAATTGTTTCAAGTTGTTCCAGGTCAAGTTCGTTTACGCTTATTCTTTTCTTTGTCATTTCCTTTTTCAATATGGCCCTAAAGTCTGCGTATTTTGTTGTCTGGGCTTTATCCATCGGACTGGATAGAATAAATACTTCTGAAGGAATTCCCATCTCGTAAGTTTTGAAGTTCATAGTGAAATTTTGAACACCATCTGTATTGTACCGTAGTCTGATGTATCCTATACTCGTATTATCTTTTTTATCTCCAGCGGTAATCACCCCGCTATTTTCTATTGTAGTGTTGAGTTGAGGCGAGAGTATGAGTCGAGATGTGTAATACATCTGCCCTGCCTTTGCGCTTTGAGCATAAAAATATAATCCTCCAACCAGAAGAAGTATAAGTACCATTGCAATAGTTGCTACCATTATCCATGTGTTATTCTTTGGTTCTACTCCCCCGGAAGTCGTGCCTTTCGTTTGACTTTTGGAGGCCGCAACTTTATCATGTGGTTTTGCGAATATTTTCGAAATCTGGCCGCGAATTTGTTCTATCGGACTTTTTTGTTTAACTCTAAATCTGGAGATATGCTGGTATCTTTTCCTTACCTCGAAACGGTAAAGTTTTTTTATGATTTTTATCTTTTTAAGTTCCATATACTGGCCGCACCACCATATTCCTGTTTTCAGTCCAGAGTTCTTGGTTCTCAGCAATATCTGCGTCGCGTTTTGTGCTTACAGCGACCCCGAAATGTTTTTCGGGTTCACAGTGTCGCGATCGTCGCAACGATCACGAGCACTTTGAGAACTTTTCGGTTCTCAAATCCCCAAGAACGAAACGTCCAATTGAACGACGAATCGTTCAATGGACCATAAAACGGTTTGCCGTTTTATAGGTCGTTCTTGACATATATCAAACCAGCCTCGCCGAGAGACCGGATAAAACTCCGGAAAACTTTGTTGGTTTGATATAACTTATTGTACAGATTCAATATATCCTTCCGTTACAAGCTGGTTCAGAACTTCTTCAACACGAACTTCATTAACATTGTTTACCTTAGAAAATTCCACGATGTTTATCTCTCCGTTGTGCTCAACAATCCATTCCTGTACTTTTGCCCGTAATACGTCATCTGTAAGGTTTTCGAGCTTTCCAAGTCTTAACATGAGCTCGTCATTTCTTCCCTTAACATCATAGTTCTCCCTTCGCAATGCATTGTTATCATCTTCAAGACGCTTTAATTTTCTTTTAACGTCGTCAAGCTCTTTTTTCAGGGTATCATATTCCGTATAAAGTTTTGAATATTCCGTGCCAACAGAATCTGTTGCATCCTTCACAACATTTTCCATGATCTGCAGGATTACCTTTGTGTCAATCGTATAATGTGTGCTAAGAAGAGTTACCAGATTCATAAAATATCTGACCATATCCAGACGTCTCTTTTTTGGAGATATGCCGCTTGGTATAGTATACTCCAGTTCTATTGAATCATCTGTTAATCTGAGAATTGAAAAAAGATACGGAATACGGTTTATATCTCTGCTTTCAACGTATGCTGCGCTAGCACCGTCTTTTTCCTGCGCAACTTCCAGGAAGGATATCGAACGCAATGCTGTCGAGACTTCCTTTATACTGGTTTTAAGTTTTGCAGATATCTTAAATCCATCAACCAGCGGTGTTCTAGAAGATAATGTACCTGACTGTCCTGTTTTCGCACTCTGCTGCGCTGTTGCAGTGGCACCTTTTTGTTGCGGTGTTGGGATTAACGGCATATTTTCACCTCTTTTTTATCTTCTCTTCTTTGCGGGCAGCCTCCGAACCCATAACTTCAATCGAAGGGGCGTACCGGAATATTAATGTGAAGAGAACAATTATCGCTATAAATATTATCGAAACAATGATATTTCGGAAGTCAAATCTACCAAGAAAGACTGGTAACGCTACTAACACCAGCACTACGAACATAGTTACAATCCCTGCGATCATTGCTGCTTTTTCAAACTTCTTACGTTTTTCCATCTGGTCTTTCATATGCTCCCCGCATAGAAAAACATTGTTGTTTAATGGCTTGTTTAGAAGTTTCTTTATACGTCTGGCGGCACCTACAACAAAATCATTCTTCACTCTGATGCCCTTTACCCCATTCGTTCCATTACAAATCGCGCAGTTGACCATATCATCACCACTCAACTCAGTAATAATCCTTAACTCTTCAACTCTTCTAATCTTCCAGTATTACCTGGGTTATGTCCCGTCCACCGAGCTCGTTTTTCTTTATATCTACTTTTCCGAATATGTTTATTATTGTTATATCGTCTATTCCCGCGTCCTTTAGAAAGTCGCTTATATTTCTTCGCACCAGTCCGTATCTTTCCATGAGAATAACGAACGAAACAACATCAATGTGTCTGTTACTTCTTTCGAATAGTTTGGATATTTCCTCTATCTTCTCATCATTGAGTCCATACTGTCTTACCCGTCTCCTAAACTCTTCTTTTACAAAAGCAACTGATTTTGCCATAGCAATATCCCTCCGTTGTGCAGTACTAAGAACCTTATCCAGGTCAAGGAAGAATTCCTTAGATGGTTCCTCTCCCTCTATCTTATCCAAAAGGAACGTTGGCGGGTATGGGGTTGTTGAATGGAACGCCATGTTTACTGCGCATTGTCCAACCCCTAATTTCGCTATCTCATTTCGCATATAATGACTGAAATTAAGCGTTCCCTGCAGATAATCCAGGAATCTTTCGAATTTTACCTTGAGTATGAACGTAGTGCCTACGTTGCTGAATATTGCCTCGCTAATATCTGTCGGATTTTGGCTTGCCACAATGAGCCCGAAATTGTATTTTCGCCCTTCCCTTACTATCATGACCGCGTCGCTGTTTTCTTCTTTTGCAATTTTCCATGCTTCGTCTATGACAACTATAAGTCGTAGACCCTTTTGTTTTGCCCATCCCGACGCTCTCATCTTTTCCTTTACAAACTGAAGAACGGTAAGTGCGCCAAGTGCCCTAAATGTTTCATCAGGAAGGCCTGAGAGATCAAGGTCTACGAGTCCGGAGGTCACAAGCGCATCCAGGCTTACTGTGCTTTGCTGCGCAAAGAAATCCTCTCCGCTTTTTGTGAATTGTTTGAGCCGGTATATCGCATTTTCAAGTTCTGCCGGGATTTCATATGTGCCGAGTTTTGATTGTTCCTCTAATATGCGAACCACGTCCTTTAGCGTTGGCGGGCTAAGTGGCTTTCCCAATTCATCCTTGTGGTCAAGAGAATCCATTTTGTATTTGTTTTCCATATATGACTTTTCAATCGCCTGTTCCGTGAGTCTCCTTTGTTCCGGGTAATTTGCAAGATCTGTAAGCAGCTCAAGTGTTCTGACAACCTGTTTTATCCGGTCATACGGCTTCATTCCGCCCAAATCCAACAAGTTGAGATATGATCCTTTACCTAGCGAAATTACCTTCCCATTCGTTTGTTTTACCCAGTCTTTGTATTCTCCTGCCCAGTCAAATACCAGTGCATTCGAATCCCATACAAAAGACGCGCGCAACAGAAATGTTTTGATGAAGTAGCTTTTTCCACTTCCGCTTATTCCTACGATTGATATGTGCGGGTTTGGCACGTGTTCATATGACCAGTAAAACGGAACGTGAAAAACTCTGGTCCTTCCTACATATATAGAATTTGCCGGATCTGCGAATATTATCTCCGCCGGAGGCTCTGGAGGGTGAACAAGAAGATTTCTTTTGGAAATTTCCTTGTTAGATATTTTACTGATTTTTATTTTTCCGCCAAACATTTTTCCCCATCTCCGTGGTTAGCTGCAATTCTCTACTACTGGTTTTATTCCCAGTCATCCCATTTTATCACATTATCCAGTACTTTAAACTACGCTTTCCTCAAGTTCCTGCGGGCTCGTGGGCATCATTCTTTCCCATTCAAAGCATTTGAGCATCTCGTCTGCTGTAAGCCATTCAACCTCTACGTTCAGGGAGTTTGCAAGAATCGATTTGAGTTCGTTTGCCTGCACCTTCACACCCGCAATTGCACCTTCCTTACTCACACCTGTTGCGGTTGTCATTGCATATGCGATTACCCCCATTGGTTTTATTCCTTTTACAAGTTTGTTTAGCTGAAGGTCCCACAGCGCAACTTCACGTTCGTATTTGTCAATTCTAAGAACATCCGGCTCTGGTTTTTCGCGCTCTCGCGCAAGCCTTAATTGTGCCTCTGCCCTTTTTGCCTCTATAGTCTTTCTCTTTTCTCCAATATCTTCTACGTAAAGCATGTATGCGATCTTTGTAACGTTTCTGAGGTTGGATATTGCGCGTTCAAAAGATTCGTTGTATAATACATTTTCCTCGCTGCTTTTTTCGCTCGCAGATTCGAATATTTTTAATCCAAGGAAAGCTGAGGCATAGTATGTTCCCTGTGATTCCTTTACTATAACGTCTTGGGACGGTGGCACTTCAAATCCGGTATCTGTTATCATTATTGTCTTGGTTCCCTTTGTGATAAGCGGTATCATGATGTATCCGTAGCGGCTGAACAATATTCCGAGAAGCCCGCCTATGCCGGCGGCTATCCCACCTATCATTGAGAATATCCCGCCGCCGCCTATCATTGCAAAAAGTGCACCTAAAAATGCAAGTCCTATTGACACATACATTAGGAGTTTGTTCTGACTGACCATGTGAATCACTCAATCCCGTTATCTATCTCTGAGGTAGAATTAGGAAACGGGTATTAAAAGCCTTGCCCCAATCCGTTTCCGGTTTTCGGTTTCCGGTTTCGCGGCTTTTTTTGGTTATTTTGAGGCCTCATCAGCTATTCTTTCGGCTTCCCCTATGTATGTTTCCGGGTTGAAAATCTCGTCCAGCTCGCTGTCGCGCATGATTATTCCTATTTTGCTCCGCTTGACCATTTCCTTTAGGTGGATCTTTTGCCTGAATGCTTCCTGAGCAAGCTGGCGCACTATTTCGTGCGCTTCCTGTCGTCCATAACTCTTTTTTGAAACAAGGAAAATCATCAAACGTTCGGCCATTATTAAGCCTTTTGTCAGTTCGAGATTTTTCTTTATATTATCTTCAAAAAATTCCAATCCGCCAAGAATTTTCGTCATTTCACCCAGCATGTAATCGGTTGCTATAAAGCTTTCTGAAAATATTGCGCGTTCGTTTGCCGAGTTGGTGAGATCCCGCTCGTGCTCAAGCGGTATGTTTTCCAATGCCGTCTGTACGTTTGCCCTGACCAGTCGCGCGATGCTGCAAACACGCTCGCTCTTGTGCGGATTCCTTTTTTGCGGCATTGTCGAAGAGCCGACCTGTTTTGCACCAAACGGTTCTGAGACTTCTAAGATTTCCGTGCGCTGGAGGTTGCGGATTTCTTTTGCGATTTTTTCAAGCATTGCTGCAATTAGTGCGAGTACAAACATTACTTCTGCGTGCCTGTCACGCTGGATAACCTGATTTGAGGCTGGCGCAGGCTTTAACCCCAGATTTTTCATGACCAGAGTTTGGATTTTTCCACCGCTTCCGAGAAATGTTGCCATTGTTCCGGTTGCACCGGACATTTTTCCGACTCCGATGCGTTTCTTTGCCTCGTGCAGGCGTTCCAGATTCCTGAGGCACTCCTGATAATAAATCGCGAATTTCAGGCCATATGTTGTTGGAACTGCGTGCTGTCCGTGCGTTCTGCCTATGCAAACGGTTTTCTTGTGCTTAATCGCAATTGAGCGGAGCACTTCCGCGAATCCGGAAAGATGTTTTTCCAGCAGAGCTATCGCATCAAGGAATATGAGCGCGGTTGCCGTATCCTCGATATCATAGCTCGTCGCTCCGAGATGAACGTATTTTCCGGCATCTCCTGCCTGCTCGCTGAGCGCCCTTACCATTGCCATTAAATCATGATGAATTTCGGCTTCTATTTCATTTACTCTTTCGAGTTTGACTTTCTTTGCTCCGCCGGCGATTTTTTCTACAGCGTCCTTTGGAATTGTTTTCATCCCCGCGTGCGCCTTTGCCAATGCAATTTCAACATCCATCCATTTGCGCAGCTTGTTCTCTTCTTCAAAAATCGAATTCATTTCAGTTTTGTATCTTTCTTCAAAAGGGGAGATTGCCATAGAGATAGTAGTAATTGCAAGGTTATAAAGTTTTTTGTTTGACATAATCAGGTTTCTATTAATAGAATTTGAATTCTTTTAAACGAATATGAACCGGTTACCCTCATCATCAAAAAGTTAAGGAAGGCACCGGCTCGTTCAATCCAGTCTCAGGAACTGGGGCCGGAGTGCGGAGCTTCTTGTATGCAGTCACTAATTTCCCCAACTTTTCTTTAACATAACTCTTAAACCCGTCGATTGTCCCGTTACTTGAGGTTGTAAGATACATTGCCGTACCTATTGAAGTAAGGCCTATGCCGCCACCGGCAACACCATAAAGCCCAGGATTAACCCCTGGAGCTAAGTAGTACGCCAGGCCAGATATAACTGATCCTCCTAAAAAAATTATAACACGTGCATCTGACTCAATATTGCTGTCATAAGTAAATCCAGTTGCAGGGGTAACAAGTTTTTTCATCTTCTTGAGAGATAAGTATAGTGGCCCGAGAATACTCGTAAGTGCGTGAAACTCAAATTGGTCTGGTGGTGCATAATTTGAGGCGATCACCAATTCAGCGCTAACGCCAGTAGTTACCGCGAGCCAACCCATTGCATACTTGCTTATGCCTGTTTTTCTCTCAACTCATTCCGCGGGCCTGTTTATTGACCTGTGAACGACGTCGTCAACCAGCAGATACCCGTTAATGCCAAGGCGAAGCGGATTAAATTGTTTCCATCCTTTGGAGCCTGGATCGTGTATGACGCTGTTTCTAAAGGTTGAACCCATAAATGTTTATTAGGAACAACGGATTTAAAAACATTAAACATCAGCTTTTTTAACCCCCAGCGCGAAATCAGTTCATGCAGCTCTCTTTATTCAAAAAGGATGATAAATTCTACTTACAGATACCGGACGAGCTGGCGAATTCGCTTTCCGTTTCAGGTGAATTAGAGTTGTTCCCACTCAAAGACGGATTTTATCTGCTTACGTCAGGAATGTCCGCGCATACATCGGTTTCTGTATCGCTCCCAGACGGAACAAAAAAACAGGAAAAAGAAGGGGTTCCGCAAGCTGTGTCACAAACTTCATCTTCGTTATCTCTTTCTCCAGCAGAGCGCAAACTCCTTCACGGCCTTCTGACAATTCGTTTTGAGAACCGTACTCCGGCGCATGTTAAAGAAGTTTTTAAGCCAGAAGAGCTTGCAGTTCTCAAAGAGCTTGAGAAAAAAGGTTTTGTAAGCGTGTTTTACGGGACAAAATACAAGAATACCGGCGTTTATAATATCGATGACAAAATCTATCCGTTGTTGAAGGCAGGGGTTTCCGGACAAAACGCTTTCGGACAAAATATTTCACAAGTCCAATCTGCCCATTCTCCAGTGACGAATCAAACAATCCAAAGCAGTTCGATGTTGGAAATCCTAAAGCGCGGCTACGCAATCTTTTCCAGTCAGGGAGAGGCGCAGAAAATCTCAGATGAAATAAAGAAACTGCCAAAGGGAGACGTGGTTGGGATAAAGGGGTTTGACGGAAAATTCTATGTTGCAACAAAGCAATACTTTGCCAAGGTATCTGAACTTGTGCAGAAAAATCTTAAGGGGACGATGACTGTTTCCGCGATCGCGAGTGCGTGCAAAACCGAAGAAGACGGATGCAGATCAATTCTTAGGATAATGTCTGACAACGGAGATGTTCTGGAAAAGAAGAAGGACAGTTTCTGCCTTGCATAGCACATTGGCATTTGGTAGTGAGCCTTGAGCTATGGGCTGTTAGCGGTGACTTTAGAATGATGATAAAGGACGAAATTCACGGAAATATCTATTTCAACGAACTCGAAGAAAGGATAGTTGATACTCTGGATTTTCAGCGGCTTCGCAGAATAAAACAAATGGCGTTCACTTATCTGGTTTATCCGGGCGCAAACCACACGCGTTTTGAGCATTCAATAGGTGTTTTTCATCTTGCAAGCGAGTTGTGCCGCAAGCTTGGTTTGAGCGATGACGATGCGCAAAAGGTTCGCTTATTTGCACTTCTTCACGATATTGGTCATCTGCCGTTTTCGCATGAATCAGAAAAGGTCCTCGAGCCTCATCTTCGAACTCATGAGGAAATCGGAAAGAAAAAAGTTCTTACTGGAGAAATCGGCACTATTTTGAACGAATCGTGGAATGCGGAAGAAATAATGAATCTCGAGAATGCGAAAATAGGCCAGGTCGTCTGTTCTGACCTGGGCGCAGACAGGATGGATTATCTTGTAAGGGATTCAGCGAATACCGGGGTTGCTTACGGCGTAATCGACACAGAACGCATTATGCACACTATGGAGTTGAACGACGAAACAGGTTCGCTTGTCATCAACGAAGGCGGTCTTGAAGCCGCGGAATCCCTTTTAATCGCTCGTTTTCTGATGTTTTCAACGGTTTATCTGCACCGCACAGTTCGAATCGCTGCGGCAATTTACCATAAAGCGATTCAAAGCGCGGTTTCAGAAGGTTTTGAGCCGGAAAAATTTACAATCATGAATGATGACGAGATTCTTTCAGCATTGGCAGGCGTGGCTGGTTCGTCTCCATACATAAGCGCGCTTGTCGGACGGAAATTATACAAAGAGGCATTTTCATTCAAACCCTCGGAAACCGATCCTGAAAAGCTTCAGACAAAAACGAAAAAGCTGGAAGACGTACTAAAGCAGAAATATAAATGTGATGTTATAGTTGAATATCCATCTGGTTTTTTCAAGCCAATTGATTTTAAAGTTAAGTTTGACACAGGAATTGTTGAACCTATCTCGCGCATTTCAGATATCGTTGCAGCACTGAAAACAAGCGAGGAAAAAAGGCGCAAGGTAATGGTGATGTGCCCGGAGGAAATGCGGGAAAAAATTTCAGAGGAAGGGAAAGCCCTTTTGAAATGATTCTAAATCCAGAGATTCCACTAGTCTGTGACTAATGGTCACATAATCATTACCTGGCCCAGTCGTGGAATCTCTGCCTGTCAAAAACAAGCCACTGGTCTCTAACCAGTGGTTTTTGACACAATGAAAATTTATGTTGCTAATTTCGCACATCTTCTTGCATTTTGAAGATATGCCTCTAAATCTCTACGAGGGCTAGGTTTAATTTTCATCCATTCTGTCGCATACTCCTGTGCCTTTCTGACAAGGACTATTCTTGTTTGTTCTCGAATTTCTGGTGGAATCTCTTCTCGCCCAACCATCCTCATTTTATTTTCAAGATCATGGTTGATGGATTTGCTTTCCAGAGCACGTCGTGCCGCGGCCGGAATTTTTCCTTTTACAACTACTCTTAATTCCGGGCCCAGTCGTTCATCTTTTGAAATATCAATAACTGTGTAATATCTGCCGTTTGCTTCTGCAAACCCTACAGCTACCAGTGTCGCGTCTTTTACACTGTCTTCACTAATCTGTATTCCCATTTCAATCAGTTCTCCATCTAATTTCATATCCAGTATCTTTGAATACTCTCCGTTCTTTACCAATCCATCTACTTTTCGGTCAACTGCTGTTTTTATGTGCGAATATGCTTCCTCGGTTACGACTGGGGGCATACCTTTATCCTGATACATGCGGATAACCGAATGGTAATCTCCTTTTTCCACATAACCTCTGATTTCTTCTGTTTTTAGTTTAATTAATTCCTCTTCTGCATCCTGTCGCACTTGTGGGTGTAGCCCGAGGTTTTTCGACATTCTGAGAAGATCATCAGTTTTCTTTGCTCCGGATTTTTTCTTAACTATTGACACTCCGGCAGCTATTCTTAGAGATTCGGGTTTTGTTCCATCAACCGCTATTTCGAA
Organism: Microcaldota archaeon; assembly: GCA_038046805.1. Classification (GTDB taxonomy): domain Archaea; phylum Micrarchaeota; class Micrarchaeia; order Anstonellales; family Bilamarchaeaceae; genus UBA10214. The sequence continues at coordinate 155,687 of JBBSVO010000003.1, read as the reverse complement.
GAGTGTTGATTCGGATTTATTTTCTATTCCTGTATCTAGTTGTTCCGATATTCTATTCAGGATAGTTTTTATCAAATCCCTTGCTCTGTTGAGTAATCTATTGTCTTCAAGAAGACCGGTCAAGAATCCGGGTTGTGATCGGAATTCTTCAACTGGAGTCTCAGATAATATTCTTATCAATCCATCTGTCAAGCCATCTGTAGTTGTTAGAGGTTCATTTACTAATAGAGCTAATAGTTCGAGGTCTCCTTTCTCTACATATCTTCTCAGGAGTTCAAGTTCTACGGTTCTTCTAAAGTCGTCGTTTGGATGGTATAATACAATAAGGCGCAACCCTTCGGGGTCTACATATTCTAAATCAGACATCATTCTTAATTTGAATAAAAACAAATTTAAACATCTACTATTACCTTAAGATTACACATCTATTTTTATTTCCTTCTCGTTTTAGTTTAATTATGCGATACCAGATTGATGTTTCTCACGTGAAGAAGATCCAGGGAAAGCTTTGGAACAGGATTGCGGAAACGTTCGACTTTCGCAAGGGATATGGTGGTCCGCTTCCGATTCTTGGCCACTATGGCGGAGTTTTTCAGTGTGGCAGCGAACAGCTTGTTATTCACACAGATGGCGTGGGTACAAAAGTCCTTGTTGCGCAGGATATCGGGAAGTTTGACACAGTTGGCATTGACGCGGTTGCAATGAGCGCGAATGATATCCTTTGCCTCGGTGCAGAGACAATGGTTGGTGTTGATTATATTGCGCTTACAAGCGAAGATGATGAGCTTGTGGATGAATTAATGAAGGGGCTTGTTGAAGGTGCGAGAGAAGCGAGCTGCGCGATTATTGGTGGTGAAACTGCCATAATGCCAGATGTAATAAAAGGTGGAAATAGGCCATTTGACCTGGCATTTACCGCGGTTGGAAGGATAAGAAAGAAGACGATCACTGGCAAGGACATCACAGACGGAGATATTCTTATTGGTCTTGAAAGTTCAGGTATCCATTCAAGCGGCTATACCCTGGCGCGGAAGCTTCTGGACCTAGAGAAATGGGGAAAAGAAATGCTTGAGCCTACACGTATCTATTGTAAGCCTGTGCTTGAAATGATTGACAGTGGTGCGGAAATTCATGGGATAGCCCATATTACTGGAGGCGCATTTTCAAAAATAACCCGGTTAAGCAAGACTGTTGGATTTGAATTCGATGCAGGCGGAATGCCAAAGCCAAAGCCTATTTTTGAAGAGCTTGCGCGTGGGGTGAAAGATATCCGCGAACTTTACCGTACGTTTAACATGGGAATTGGAATGGTTCTTGTTGTTCCGCGTGCTGCTGAGAACCAAATCCGCGGAATCGCGAGAAAACACGGAGTAGGCGCGCATGTCATCGGAAAGGCTGCTGATGGAAAAGGCGTGCGATTAACAAAAGACGGAAAGGAATTTGATTTGGTGTTGTGAGAAGATGGCGAAACGAAAGTCAGATAACGAAATAAATGACTTACGAATACTAAACAAGTTCATGGAAAAAAGTGAAATGACCGAAGAAGATGCATTAAGATTAGGGAAACAGGTCAGGAAAAATATTGCAAAGAGATTCAGAGAAGGTTGATTGGTAACTTTCTCGCTCCCAACTATTTTTAAATATTTGCATACACATACTACACATAGGTGAGCTTATGGTTAATATGACGTTGGCTATCCCGGAAGAGCTTTACAAGGAGATGCAGTTCCACTCTGAAATAAAGTGGAGTGAAGTCGCAAGAAAGGCTTTTGAGATGAAGGTGAGTGAACTGCACTGGATGGATAAGTTGATTGAAAAGAGCGAGCTGACGGAAGAGGACGTTAACAGGATAGGGCATAAGATAAAGCATGCGATGTTCGAGAGACTCGAAAAAGAGGCGGCAAAAAGAAAGAAGGTGTGATATGCAACTGGTTGTTGATAGCAATATCGTCTTTGCAGCCTTAATAAAAGACTCAGTGACGCGAAGGCTTTTTCTGCATTTGAACGCTGAGTTTTTCATTATTCAGACCAATTATCAAGAGCTGGAGAAATACAAGAAAGAGTTGCTTGTTAAATCCGGGATGAACGAAGCATCATTCAATCTTCTTCTCGAGCAGTTAATGCGAAGATGCGTTCTTGTAGAAAACGACGCCCTTTTTGAGCATTGGGATGATGCCAAGAAATTAATCCTCGAAGTTGATGTTGGAGATGTGCCTTTCGTTGCAGCAGCATTGGTAACAGGTGCCGACATCTGGAGCGATGACGAGCATTTCACGAAGCAGAAAAAAATCAAAATCTGGAAAACCGCGGATTTGATGGAAATGCTTTAGAGGCACTTCCTATCGGTCGCAGAACACCATTTTACAACTTCCGCAAACATTGTTAAAGATTCTGTTATATATACTGCTTAAACAACTTAAACAACTTAAACAAATGAGGTGGGTAAATGGTTCAGGCACAAGTTATGGAAGGACAACAGAAAGGATGGGTAAGGAGAAATGCAAATACTTTGGCGAAGCTTGGCGCCGCAGCCGTACTGTTTGCTGGTATTGCGGGATTGGCAAGTTGGGGCAATAAGAAGGCCATTGAGGCAGATGTAGAGCGCGAGAGAATTACAGGAGTATTAAACAACGTAATGGCAGAAGGCCTTTGTAGAACAAATAGTGGGGTACGATTTCGGACAAAAGATGGCAAAACAATGGACGTATCTAAAGGAGAAACTATACTAGAGAATGGGACACTAATAGCTGTTGAGTTTGGTCCAAAAACATTGAATGGAGGTCAGGCCGTTGCGTTTAGTGGTACTTCGGAATCTGCGCCATCCGTAACCGTTAGCGGTGGAAAACCACTGGCGCCATGTGACTAAGCCAAATAAAACTTATTTTGTTTTTTTCTTTTCCTTCTCAACCAATCCCGCATCCTCAATCTCCGCCACGCCCCTTACCCCATCCCAGCTTATCTTCCATCCTTTAATCTCAATCCGCTTTTTGAAGAATGGTGCGTTCGTTACAAACGTTTCCCCCTCCCCGCCTTCAAGGAATGGATGGATATTCTTTACTTTGGCATCAACAAGCTTGCGCAACGGTTTCCCAAGAAATTCCCTTCCCAATCCTTCTGCTGCCACTGCAACAACGTAAATCTCCATCGTGTCAAGAAGCTCGTGCAGCTTTTTCTCATCAGAATGCCATAATGGGGAATGAACCGGAACGCCGAGTCTTTTGCCAATCGCTTCGATCCGGTCTTTCTGGTAAACGCTTGCAACAGCACCAGTGGCAATCGCACCGATTTTTAGTTTGCGAAGCGTTTCCTCAAGGTCGTTCAATTCGGTATCATGCTTGGTTGTGACCATTACCTGTTTGATTCCCATCGCCTCTGCTTGCAATTTCGTCCATTGAACATTCGGATGGTGAAACATCATTGAATAAGGCTCGGGATTCATTGTAACCAATACTATATCGTAGCCCTGCGCCAGTGCCCAGCCTGCGGCATAGCAGGAATCCTTTCCTCCGGAAAAGAGAACTGCAACGTGAACTGTCATATTTTATATTTTATCTGCTCATGATTTTAAACATGGCTTCAAGTCATTTCAAAGGCATCAAAGCCGTCATCCTCGACATGGACGGAGTTATCTATCGCGGCAGAACGCTCATTGCAGGCGCGGACAAGGCGATTGCAGAGCTAAAGAAACGCGGAATAAAAATCGCATATTTAACGAACGCATGCACGCGCTCGAGAAAAGGAAGGGTTGAGAAGCTGGCATCACTGGGGATAGACTCGAAAGAAATCGAATTTTTTACTACATCCTACGCAACCGCAAAACATATCTCTGAAAACTATCCGAAATCAAAATGGAACGTATTTTACATTGGTGGAGATGGGGTTGGCGAAGAGCTGGCTAAGGCTGGTATTTCGGTTGTTGATACGAATAAGGCAGACATTGTCGTTGTCGGTCTTGATTCCAAAATGACCTATGAAAAAATGTCAAATGCGTTCCGCGCGATAATTCGCGGAGCGGATTTCATTGCAACAAACACCGATGCGACCTTTCCCGTTGAAGATGGATTGCTTCCCGGTGCAGGTGCTCTTGTGGAGTTTCTTTCATTCGCAAGTGGAACTCCACCAAAAATAATAATCGGAAAGCCGAATACCTATATGCTGGAAATGATTCTTGATGAGCTGGGAGTAGGGAAAGATGAGGTAATCCTGGTCGGAGACAGGCTTGACAGTGACATCGCGGTTGCAAAAAAGGCGGGAGTCCGTTCGGTTCTTGTTCTGAGCGGAATTGCGAAAAAAGAGGACGTTGATAAATTAAAAAAGAATGAGAAACCTGATTTGGTTATTGGTTCGGTTCGCGAGTTGCCGGAATTATTGTAAAACCGCACGTTTGCATCTTTATTCTTTATCCATCAATCAAATCTTTTATTGCATCGCTGGTTATATCTGGTGTGAACATCGTTTCATCTATCCCAGCAAGCCCTGATTCCTGAAATGCGCTATCGGATGAGGACTGATGTCCAGGTGAACTGCCTGTTCCTGATTCCACTATACTAAACGTAACCTGCATTGAATTGCCGCATTTTGGGCATCTTCCCTGAATCTGCAGTTCGCTCATGCCCATATCCGACGATAGAAAGAAGTTAGCTTCACTATTGCAGTTGGAACACCTTATGGTGCGTTTCAGTTCAACCATGTTATCGCCACATTTCCATATATGGCAAACGACGTTTGCCATACTGTTATCCACATTATCAATGTGGATTACTGTAATCTAAGGATTTTAAAGGTTGCTGTGTGGTTTTTCTTCAGATTAAGAGAAGAAACGCTCATGCAGGTATTGAATTTTACGTCTATGTCGCCATCGTATTAGCGGATATTCTCTAAATGTTGCTATTGTAATCGCGAAGTTTATCAAATTGTAGCTATCATAATAGCGATAAACAGCAAATATTGGCGATTATGTTACCGACTGTTCTCAGGCACGCCTTCTAGGATTAGCCGGCACTCCAGGGCAGAAATTGTATTTATGAACCTGATAAATGCTGAGCGATGAGTAATCCTTTATCATATCTGCAAATCTTGTTTTGAGCGCCATCATAATTCCTCTATACTCCTCAGCGGTTTCAACTTCAATATCTATTTCGAAATCCCATGGGCCAAGTGCCTTAACTATATAAACGATATTTGGATGGGTTTTGCAAAATCCTATAAGCGCGCGTTCTCTCTCTTCTCCAGAGTTTTTTAGTCCGACAAGAACCTTGTAATGAAGATATGGGTAAACCGATTCGCTCGGAACAAAATTATATCGTTTTATCACTCCTTGTTTTTCAATATTTTTTATCCGAACCGCAATCGTGTCCGGGCTTATTCCGATTGTTTTCGCGATTTCAACCAGCGTAGCGCGTGCATTTTTTCCCAACTCAAGAAGTATCTTCCAATCTGTTTCATCAAGAGGTGCAGGTTCTGGAATCGCGCCAAATGCTGCAGTTGTGCTTTCCTTGTTTTTGATCTCCTTTTTCAGATTTTCCAGAAGATACCCCCTGTCAAAATATTCTCCATGTAAAATGGTTGCAATCTGACGTTCTGAAATATTGCTGCCAAATTGTGCATCTATTTCGCTTAGCGTGCGGTCCAATTCAGCCATATTCGTTGCGCGCGTTCCGAATGCAAGATCATATCTTCCATCGCAGCTTACAATCCACACAATTGCAGGATGATTTTTCAGGAAGTCTAGCATTCGCTGCTCGGTGTTGCTATCCATGTTTTGCAGCCTGACAAAGTTTTTATGTATGGTATATCCGAGCTTGGCGTTGTCTATGACCGCAAAGAAATTGTTGATTGTTCCGTTTCCGATAAGCCTTTTTATCCGAAGCCCTGCAATCTGTTTGGATACCCCCGCGCGCTTGGCAATCTCTGCATTTGAAGCCCGTGCATTTAGGTCTAATTCATAGAGTATCCTTCTATCCTTAACGTCTAGTCCGGTTTTCATTAGTTTACTATTCCTATATTTCTATATAATTCTATCGGTTTTGTATAATTTTTTGATATTTTATTTTATATACTCCAACTGTGGTAATTTATCAATTGGTGGTGATCCTTATGGCAAAGATGCTGGAAATAAACAAATTTATTATGGAACGGGTACGAAATCCTCCAAACACTCGGCTTCCACTGGTTCATGTGCTGAATCTTCCTGATGCAAATCTCTGCGAGAAAAGAAAAGAGCTGGTACGGATGCCTGATGGAACCGCGCGACAGGCTTGCTTTGGCTGTGTTACCCAGGAACTCCATGGCGGAAGGCGCATGAGTCCGGAGAGTGTGAGACAAATTATTCGCGATTTTGCGGAAAATCACGGCACATGCGTAATAACAATTAATGGGAGGGGCGACCCTTTCCATCCAGTACTCAAAGCAATGACACTTGACAAAATCCGATTTGCCGCAAGCCTTGGGATTCGTTCCTATGTTTTCACCGCTGGCCAAAATCTTGACAGCGAAACCTGCAGAACACTTGCAGGGTGTGGAACAAATGTAATGATCAGCTTGTTTGGAAACCCGTTCATAGACGCGGGGTTTTTCAATGGTCGGGAATACGCTGGAGCTGAGCTTTCATTCCAGAACGAGGCGGAGATCGCACGAAATTTGCGAACATTAATTGAAACTTATCGTACATTGAGCGAAAGTGCGCCGTCGTTGATAGAAGGAACAACCAGAATCGGAATGAATTACGTTGTTAGCGAAAGAGATATTGCCGATGGCGGGATGAGATTGCGTGCATTGAAAGAAGCCGCAGAGGCAAATGGCGTATTCTTCATCTGCAACACGGAATTTCATCTTGATCCCAACTCGGATAAATACAATCAGTTGAAGGTGCTTGCGCGTGAAAATTCTACATTGAACCTTGAGCACAGTACCGCAGACGAACGCGGGCAGTGCATGATGGGTGCAGGCGCAGCGGTTACTATTGATTATGACGGAAAGATGTTCCGTTGTCCATACATGAATGGGAAAGGGGACGGGAATTTCCTGAAAATGAGCGATGCAGAACGCGAAGAGGTGATTTCCGCCTACCTACGAGACGTTGGATATGCCTGCGCGTTGAGGAAGACGCCATTGAGGGGATAACCCATTCAAATCTTTCCCGCGCCCTTTCTTAAAACCTTCATTTCATCCCCGGTTAAATCAATTACTGTCGAAGGAGCAGCATATTTCGTTTTTCCGCCATCAATCGCAAGATCGCATGCGGAAACAATTTTTTTATTTATTTTTCCAAATTCAATAACCTCCTTCTCACCGCTTGGATTCGCGCTTGTGGTTACAACAGGCACACCCAATCCCGAACTTATCCTTCTCATTAACTGATGTTCTGGAACGCGGATTCCTATTCTCCCTCCGGAGCCGGAAACTTGTTCCAGTGTTTTTTCCTTTCCTTTTTTGAGCCGCAAAATGAACGTGAACGGTCCGGGAAGATATGTTGCAAGAATCGTTGCCTGTTTGTCCGAAACTTCGCAGTACTCGCGTACCAAATCCAACGTTCCAAGTATAACTGACATCGGTTTGTTCGCATCGCGGCCTTTTATTTTTTTAATCTGCTCAACGCTCGTTGCATTAAGCGCGTCACATCCAATTCCATAAACAGTATCTGTCGGATAAATTACAATTTTTCCGCTCGTAATAGCGTCCTTTGTTTTATGGGATGCAAATTCATTATCCTGTTGGATTACCTCGGCCATGCAACACACTCACAAAACGTCCTTTTTAACTCTCTCCACGTCAAGCGCGTAAACCAGTTTCCCGACCCTTGGTCCTTTTTCCTTTCCAATTAGTGCGAGATAAATTTGTTTGAACAGTTCTTTAGGCTCGATTTCATTTGTCTTTGCATGCTCAAAAACCGCATTGTGAATTGCGAGTGCGTCCATCCCAGCTTCGAGCTTTTGAAATAAGCTCTGCACGCTTCCTTCTGCTTTCTTTGGCTGGTATTTGAATCGGTAATCTTCTGGTATGAATTCACGTGCTATCCATTCGCTTACATACGGAGCGAGGTACTTTACTCCTTCGGCATCTCCTAGTAGTTTTCCAACTTCATCCCAGTCTCCGTAAATTTGATAATAAAGTAAAACATCAAGGAATGGTGCTTTCCAGTGAATTTTTTCCCCATTATTGGCTAATCCAAACGCCTGCATTCTTTTTTGTTCTGCGCGCGGAATTGTTTCGGGGTCATTCCCACTTGTAGCAATCCCTGCCGCGCCCTGAAAATCCTCAATCGCCCTTAGCAGGTTCTCGCTTGTCGGGTCTATATCAATATTCTCCTGTAAATCCGGCTTTAGAAGGATATATCTCACTACTTCTGGAGGGACTACCTTGACAATATCTGCTACGCCCATTCCTATTCCTTTTGATTTGGAATATTTCTTTCCCTGGAATAAAATAAATCCATATTTATAGCCAATCGGTTCTGGTTTTTTGAACATTTCTTTGAAGACTGCAGAAAGCGTGTCGTGGCTTCCGCCTTTTGTAAAATGATCAACGCCAGCACCCTCGCTTTTCGTATCCGCAAGGTCGTGCCACATTGGCCAGTGCAATCTCCAGACTAATTTGCACTTATGATCGTAAATGCTGTTTTTTCCGTTGAACCCACATCCAGTTGTGTATTTTACATTCCTGTCGCATACATATTCGTAATTTTCAGAATCGTGCGATGTAACGCGCGTTGTAGCAATCTTTCCGCATTTTGCGCAAACAGGCATTATCGCGCTCCAGTCCTTTGAATTGGTTTTCCCAGATGTCCTTTCTATTATTTCATTTGCCTGCGCTTCGTTTTCAAGGAAGAATTTAATGTGTTTGTCGATTTTCCCAGAAGCATACCATTCGTTTATTCTAACTACTTCTGCTTCCACTCCAAATAGCTTCATTAATTCCCTCACTTCATCTAAGAAATGGTCGCCAAAGCTTTTGCTTTTTCCGGTTGGGTCAGGCACGTCGCATAATGGCTTTCCCAGATGCGGCTCAAGCTCTTTTGAGTACTTTTCCATTGACAACGGAATCGAGTCAAATGCGTCGAATATATCCGCGAAAAAATAGAATTTGCAATTTTTCCAGCTTTGTTTTTCAATTGCCTTTGCTATTGTTCCTGGAAAAAGGAATTCGCATAGCGTGCCCAGGTGTGCAGGCCCTGAAGTGGTTATGCCTGCGCTCACAATGTACGGCTCCTTTTTTTCGGTTATAATTCTTTGAGCCAGTTGCTCTGCCCAATGCGGTATCATAGTCTTTGTCTCCTTTGTTGAGTCTAGAGTTCAGCGTTTCGAGTCTAGCATAGTTGTCTCTAGTTTTGAATCCTGTCTTGCGTTCACAGTCTGGCTTCTGGTTTTGAATCAGTTTCCAGTGTTTTGTCTTAATGTTTTCCAGTACGAGTAACTAAGCGTCATTATTAGTGCAAGAGTTACCCCCGTGAAAACGAAATTTATGATTAAGCTGGAAGCTTGTTTAATAATAAATGCGGGTAACCAATCCGTACTCATCGTTAGTAAAGAAACCAGGATTGACGGAATGCTGAATGGAATACTTATGAGTATTGACACAACTACCAAAATTATGTCAAAAACAATCGTTCCACCAATGTTTTTCTTTACTAGCGCATGTGATCGTTTCAGACTTTCAAATACGCCTGCCTTTCCCACTGTAAGTTCCCATCCTGCGAATTGAATTGAAAATGCAAATATCAAAAATGCCGCTCCGCCAATTATTGCAAACAGGCAAATAATTGCAAATTCTTTAGAAATAATCCCAATGATTAGCGGAAGGAGCAAAATGATTGATATGATCGTAACCACTAACGTATAACCTATCGCAGGAAATGCAAGTTCTTTGAATTTTGCAAATATGTCTACTATCCTTCCGTTTGCCCGTTCCTCAACTGCCGGAAACATCGTAAAGCTGAGAATTCCCTGAATCGCGGCAGAAACAAGGGCTATTGGTAAAAACACTGTAAGGATTATTATTATACTTGGACCAATTCCAGACAACACCGTTGTAATATCCCCTTTTTCCAATGCCTGCATAATCGAAGCAAATAATGTGAACGCCAGTATACCCAAGAGGGTCAAGGTTATGGCAGATACTATCAACTGTAATCCGCCTATTTTTAGTCCATCTATGAATAGTCCTTTCCAATTCTGTTTTACAAGCAGACTATACATTTCCAACGCTGAATCTATCTTTGGAAACCAGCCTTTCTTTTCCTCGGCAGGCTGGACTGTGGGTGCCTGAGATTGTGGAAGGCTTACTTTTTCCACCGGAATGCTCACTTTGACTTCAGTTTCTTTTTTCGTTTTTTTGGCTGGCATATTGATCATCCTGTAGCAATCTGTCTCTGGAAACCCTTTTAAACATAATCATACATAGATTTTGCTTGTCAGCGGCCATAGGAAGGGGGTTCACCTGTTCCCATCCCGAACACAGAAGTTAAGCCCCTTCACGGCAATGTTTGTACTACCCTATGGGTGGGAACCCATGCTGCTGCTGATACTTTCGTAAAAAGGGCGGAACCTGGAAACAAACGAATCCAGACTCCGCCCTTTTTATTTAATGGTCTTAAGTCTAGCGTCTCGCGTTTCGAGTTCCGTGTTTTGATGGTTCTGCGTCTAGCATTTCACATTTTGATTATCTTGCTTTGGTTGTTTATATGGTCCGCAAGAGAAGAGGAACGGGTGATTCTAATTTAATCAGGTTTCCTCATAGGCTTGTAGTAAAAGGAAGTCTGGCAGTGGAAGAAAGCCTTGGCCCAAAAAAGGTAGCCCCTGAGAATACTACTGCTGAAATCGAAGACCCAGATAAAACGTTCAAACGACTTATGAGAGAAAAGAAATATCCCGGCGCAGCACAGTTTGCGCGAGAGCACAATATGGCCACAGAGGCAAAGCGTGCGGCAAGATTGTGGATCTCAAAGCTCATGGAAACTAAGCCACACGAAGCAGCAATTTTCGCAAGAAACTCCGAGCTATCTGACGAATTCGGTATTGCTCTAAAAAGAATGCTGGAACGATTTATAAGGGCAGGGGTGTTTGAAATTGCTCGTTTACTTGATGCAGTTTACCATATACTGCAGCCAGAGATAATGCCTGACGAGACAGTGCCTATTAATCTGAAACAAATTGCAAGAAGTGTGGCTGATGATTTTGAGTCTGAAGGAAAAGAAATTGAAGCAGCAAGAATCAGGAAAGCGTTTGGGCTTTAGTTGCGGTGTTGTGAACTCAGATTATCGGCTTAGCTTCCCAAATCTTTCTTCTTATTGCCGGATTATCCCTTAAGAAATCGCGTAATTCCCCTTCTTCCAGCCTTTCTGTGTAAAATCTTGCCAAAAACGAGTCGAATATTTTCGCATCGTCACCTGCAAACGTGTTGTTTTGGTGAAGCATTAACAGCGTGCGCAGTGCGGAATTATTTTCTACAGAAGGAGAAACCAAAAATTTAGGGTCGGATTGAATTCTGGGCGAGTGGTGGCTGTGTTTTTTTGTTTCTTTGGTTTTAGCTTTCTTCGCCTTCATTGGTTGCACCCAAGAGCGGCCCACGACCAAGAAATACTCCAAGAATATCCGGAGTTCTTCCAAGCCTTTGCGGCAGGACGCTTTCTTTTTCCATTTCAATCCCTTTTTGTTCGTATTCTCAATTCACAGAAAGGATTTAAATAAGTTCCGCAGGCACGTCGTGAGATTTGCAGAAATCCAGGATTTTCTCCTTTTGTTTTGCGTTTAATGAATCCTTGAGGATAATTGCCTTCTCAACTCTTCCCATATTTTTTTCTATTGCTTGTATTAGCACGCTCTCGCTCGCATTGTCTATAGCGTATTTCGGGATTATATGTCCGACTGCCCATTCCTTTCCCTGTTCGCTTTCCACGAATCTGCAAAATTCTTTAGCATAATGGCCGCCGCCAACTCCGAAAAACGTGCGGAATTTCTGACTATCTTCATCGTTTTTTATTTTTATTATTCCGTTTATTGCAGTTGCGAGAACCTGTGCCGCCAGTTTATTTCCCCATTCTGCTTCTGAACTCCCAATTTCCACGAAGATTATCGGGACCGCGTTTTCGGTCATGGTTGGTCCGTGATGATCTGCCTCGATTGTTACTTCCCAGTTAAGTCCAAGCGCAACATTTGCCCTTTTTGTCTCAAGGAATAGTTGCTTGAGCTTGCCCGCATGTGCAATGTTGAGTGTTTCCGGTTCTCCGCCCATTTCTGCAGTACCCCAGTTCCCAGGAAAATGCATCGTGAGCATTGGCTTTGGAACTTTACTTTTGTGCGGGCTTAAAACCAGAACGTACTCGCAATCCGCGTCAAAGTCAGTAGGAATATCAAGAACTGTCTGAACTTCTGTATCAATTGCATTTATCCTGCCAATTTTTTCCAGCTCGTCTGCAATATTCTTGCTTGCGAGCTGTTTTGAGGTGTAAAGAATCGTTGGCATGTGAGCACCGTTGTATACTGAACCAACTAAATAACTCCGACTTTCAGGCGAATATCCTACAACGTTGGTTCACTATAGATCGAGACGGAAAAACTTTTCTGTCTCGGGATATCAAACAATTAAGAAAAATGAGGTTGCAACAACCGGAATCACAATGTTGTCATCATATGGAAGTGGAAGGCTCTCTACGATTGCCGCAATAAGTGCGAGTGGAATCGCCTTCCATCCGATGAAAATGAACGCAATCAGTGAAAATGCGAAGAATGCTGCCGAACCCTCAAACGTCTTTCGTTCATTATACGGACACCTGTGCGTTCCGTTCATCCCGAAAATGGTTGAGGCTGCATCCCCAATTGCAAGAACAAAAATTCCTGCAGCTATCTTATTTGGATCATGAATTACCAGTGCCATCAGGATTATTCCGACCACGTACCACGATGAGCCGTATCCGGGAAACCTCACATGGTTTCTTTCAAGTTTTTTCTCAAACCATTCTGCAATTGGAAATTTTCCCCAACTTGTCCTGAAATTTATTATCAATAATCCTATTATCGTAACAAAAAATAGAAATGCTATAAGATATCCCCGCCCAAGCAAAAACATGATTGCAATCATAAGCAGTCCTATGAGTGCGTGTACCATCTGGCGCACTATTTCTCTTCTTCTGGTGTCTGTTTCTATTTTTTCTTCTCCCATGGTTTTTCCTCTTTAGTCTTCCAGAATATTTCAACGGTTTGGTATGCAATCGGAGCAATAACAAGTCCTCCTACAATATCCTCAAATGTATGCACTCCCAGATATATTCTGCTGAATGCAGTGAGAATTGCAAATCCCATCAGCATAGGGTATGTTTTCTTGTTTATGAATGCAAGTGCAAGCGTAAATGCAAGGGCTGCATGATTGCTTGGAAATGAGAAATCATCCGGGCACTGAATCTTTGTCATTGCGGAATCGCATGGTCTTTCCAGCCTCAGAACTTCCTTTGCTGCCGATGCCAATACAAATGCAGTGAGAAGTACAAGGAATATCTTTAGTATTTTCTCGGTTCTTTTTTCAAATAAGAAAATAAGTACGGTTATCAGTGCAATAAAAATCACTTTATCATTTATCGCAAGCGAAACTGCGGTAATCAGCGGATCATTCAAAGTTGATATCACAGTGGTTATTCGGTCCATTTCAACCCCACACCATTCCAATAGTATTAAACAACATCACCGAAACAAAAGAAAGAACTCCCGCATAAGGCAATGCGAGCGAGCGTTTTCCTTCCGCATCAGCTATATACAATGAGACAAGCACGGAATATATTATAAGGTATATTGAAATTATTTCTGGTGCCTTTGTTATAATCATATCAGAACTGCCAAATCCATTAGTTAGGTTCTTTGTGAATGAAATCGTACCTGCCATTATCGCAGGAACCAACAGGGCTCCGAAAATAAGCGTATACTTATGCATCGAGAGAATGTTTGCCCTGGCTCGTTTTATCTCAAAAAACTTTATTATTGATTCTGCTACTGAAGAAACACTTTCCATTCTTCCGGTTCCAACTATCTGCTCTATGGCGGTCACAGTCCTGCGTACTATGGGAGATTTATTTCTCATGTAAAAATCTTCCAGCGCTTTTTGAGGGGTAATCCCTGATTCAAGCTGTCTTATCATTATTTGCCCCTCGTTGGTCAATTCCTTTGAAGAAGAATTTGCAATCACACCAAGAATCTTTTTGATATTTGCTCCTTTTGGAAGTGTTGACATGGCAATCAGTGCGTCAGGGAGCGCATTTTCTATTTCTTCAGTCTTTTTTTCCAGGAGATATACTGAGTATGGATTAAGATTTCTTCGGGTTTTAGTCGCGGATAAATAAAATGCAGGCATTATTGCATTTCCTGCGTAGAGTACTGCAAATGAAACCAATGGAAATAACACGAGCAGAATTATTGCGAGTTGGAAGGTTCCTATTTCCACGTTGAATAGTGGTTTTGAGAGAATTGCACCTATTAGAAAAAATGTCGGTGCAACCACAGAAACAGTGACGAAAATAAGGCCAATCATCCCAAGTTTTGAAGAGGTATCCCTGAGCTTATGGTGCTGCATTGAAAGCATCGAATCTGCGAACGCGCCTATCTCACGTGCTTCTCCTCCATGCTCATATGCGCTCAATGTCTGGGAAATCGCCATCTTGATTCGCGGGGAGTTTGTCTTCGAATAAATCTGTGCAAATGCAGATTGAATTGTTGATCCGCTTTCAACATTTCTTAATGCTTCGCGCATTCTCCCGGAGAATTCACCATCTTCGCACGAAAGTTCCAGCGCGCGCCTGAATTGAATCCCGGTTTTAAGATGAAGGTGTAAATTTGTCAAGACAATCGGCATTTCTGCCTCCATCTTTTCATCAATAATTTTGATTTCAATCTCAGGAAGTTTCAGAAAAACAAAAAAACATCCTGCAAATGCAAGAAACATTCCAATAACTGAATAAAATGCAAAAACGATCAGACTGATGGCGATTGCTACAAGAAATGATGCCGTGACATATTTCTTTGGATTATAATCCTGGTGTTTCAACAACAGTTTTTCAGCAGAACTGCTTTCCAATGGAAATCCAGGCATTTTTTCAGACATTGCTGTGAGAATTTCAATAATCTTCATCTTCATCCTCGTCCTGTGTAGTGTGATCATGTTTCGTTCGGTTGCCTACATCTGGTGCGTCTATATTGAAAAGCTGTTTTTGTATTCTCCTAAATGCCGTGTGAAAGTCGTTTTCAGAGTCTTTGATCAGTTTTTTTCTTTTTTCAATTTCTATACAAAGCTCTTTTTTGCTAAGTCTCAGATCGTCTGCGAGTCTTTCCAAAATCCCGGTTCCTCCGTGTCTTCCAGCACGTTTGCCAGAAATTGAGACTCTTGATTCAAGGCGGTCTGTTCGTGCATCATAAGCAAAAAGCGGAGATGGGTTTCCTCCTTCTATCTCGCATATTTCTATTATTCTTCTAATTTCCTTTCCAGATCCTGTTTTTGTATTATATTTTAACATCCTTCTCTGAACGACTATCAGGTCAAGACTGTTAAGGTCGTTTTCATTTATTCCAAACGACCGTATTCTTTGCATTCCTTCTTCTGCACTTTGTGCATGGAATGTGGCATAAGTTCCTCGTGCCTGGCCACCAAGAAGAACATCAAATAAGGCCTCAATTTCTTCCTGATTTCTCACTTCTCCAACTATCATTCTATCTGGTCTCATCCTCAGGCTGTCATATACCAGGTCCTTTAGATCGATATTCATATCTGAGTTTGCAACTAATCTGAGTTGGTGTGGATGAGGAATGTTTATTTCCGGTGTTTCTTCAGTGATGATAATTCTTTCGTTTGCAGGAACAAACGAGAACAGTGAATTAAGTGTTGTTGTTTTTCCACTTGCAGTGTTTCCTGCTATCGCAACAGAAAAGTCTCCCTGCATAATCAGTGACAGTAGGGCAATTGCCTCGGGACTCACTGTCCCGTGTTCACAGAGTTCTTTTGGCGAAAATGGCCGTTCCCTGAATTTTCTTATTGTTATTTCGCCTTTTGATACTGGTGGCAACGATGCATGAAGTCGTGAACCATCTGGTAAAACTGCCGAGAGCCGGGGGTTTTGGAGCGTAATTCTTCTTCCTGCTTCGCTGGCCATTTTATTTATTATTTCAGATATTCCCTGTTCGCTTTCAAAACACGCATTTGTTGTTTTCCAGCCGTTGTCCCGCAAAAATACATATGCCGGAATATTCGGACCTATGATGCTTATTTCTTCTATCTCCTTATCATCAAGAAGAAGAGATAAGAATGCGAATTTGCATGTATGGAGAAATGCTATTTTTGTAAGATACTCCTCTTGTTTTCTGGTAAGATATGCCTTATTTCTCTCCGCATACTCGGAAACGAGTTCTGAAAATATATTCATGGCTTCCTTTTCATCAATGATTTCGTGCGTTCTTGTTTCGTCTTTGAATTTTTCCTCTGCGTATAACACTGCCCGTATTTCCTCTTCACTGAGAACAGGGAATCCAAGCTTATAATCTCCGTTGTTTAGCATTTTCCATCCAAGCATAATTTGTCACCAATTTGCGGCACTTGACAAGTGCCCTCTGAGATTTCAAGAAGATATCTCGCAGGTTTTGTATTGCGTACAAGAAGCGCGAATGGTTCAACGCGGAACATTTCCACAACGCGCATTTCTTCGTCCAGATAAATCGCGTGAAACGGAAAAAATACGAATAATGAGTGGATCGGCTGGATTCCATCGTGCGGAAACACAAATAAAATATTTCTTTTTTCCGAGAACATTAGCCCTCGTATGCGGGCCAGCGAAGTATCTGCCTTTTCGCATGTTTCGCAGATGATTTTTCCTTCGATTGTTTTTATTTTCACTGGGTTCACCCATTAATCCATGTCTGGTTATTTCCCAAATCTTCTCCTTCTCTTTGCATAGTCTGAAAGCGCATCAAGAAAATCCTCTTTTGCAAAATCCGGCCAGAGTTTTTTGCAGAAGTAAAGCTCGCTATAAACCGTTTGCCAGGGCATAAGCCCGCTGAGGCGCAGTTCACCCGATGTACGTATTATCAGATCTGGATCAGGAAGCCCGCGCGTGTAAAGATGTTCTGCGATTGTTTTCTCATCGATTTCTTCCGCTTTTTTCCCGCTTTGTATTATCTCCTTGACTGCGTCAATGATCTCGTCTCTTCCACCGTACGATAAAAGAAGATTGAGCTGGTATTCCGAATTGCCCGCAGTCTCCTGCTCAACTTTTTTCATCAGTTCCTGCACTGCCTTGGGGAATTTTCCGATTCGGCCTAAAAACCGAACACGTATCTGTTGTTTTTCTTTCCCATTGCTCGTAAGAATATCTATAAGATTTTTCTTGAAAAGTTCGAACAACCCGCCGATCTCCGCGGAGTCTCGCTCAAAGTTCTCTGAGCTGAAACCCCACATAGTCAGCATATGGATGCCTTCGTCCCTGCACCATTTTGCGATATCGCCAATTTTTCTTATGCCTGTTGCATACGCCTCTTGCTTTGTAATGCCCTGCAATTCGCCCCATCTGCGATTTCCATCAGGGATTATCGCAATATGAGATGGTTTTCTCTCGTTGTCCATGATATGCCTTATGAAAAGAAGCATTTTTACTTATGATTGTTTGAGTGCATTTTATCTAAAATACTATTTCCGAGAGCTTTCCTTTTTTCTTTGCATTCTTTAGTTCTTTTGCGATTCTTCTGCCCATACTCATCGGTTCTTTGTGATAATAGATAGAATACGGGGAACCCTCCGGGTAAACATTTGTCCCGGCAACGATTCTCGCGCTTATTTCAAAGGCAAATATCTCCAAGTCGTCATTGATTATTGTTTCAACACAATATGGGCCAAACATTCCTCCAAACAGGTCAAATGACGTGTCACTTATCTTCCTGCCGATTTCCATGTAATCTGAAAGGAGAGATTCTCTAAGGACGATTGGTTCATTACCAGTCACTGTGAATGAAAGTCGTGGTTTAAGTCCTACTGAAACCGCACGTGCTATTTCGTCAGCACTGCTTTCAACGCGTTTGTCCATTCCCAAAAGTTCTATTCTTCCCCTTGCTGTTTTGTATCCGCTGTTTCCGAACGGAGTAAAGAAAAAATGGGGGTATGCCCGCACGCCTATGATGAACTCCTGTATCATATATTCGGTGTTTCCAGTTTCGCGCATTCTCTCCTCGAATTCCTTTTGCGAATTAACAATAAAATATCCTTTTCCGCCTTTGGCCCCTGGAAATTTTACAAGTGCTGGGCCATCTATTTCTTCTGGCTTCAGAATCCTTGGGGTTTTTACCCCTGCTTTATGCATCCATTCGAACATTTTTTCCCTGCTTCTTTCCCATGCGAGTGATGCGCGATTTCCGTATATCGGCACAGCCAGGTTGTCTACTTTTTCGCCAACATATTCGACAAAGGATCCGTGCGGCACAACAATTGCGTTTTTTGCAACGAGTTCGTTCACAGGGAATTTTGAGTAGTCGTCAACTACAATAAATTCATCTGGCTTTCCATATGGAAACGACTCGTAAAGTGTTTTTCTGTCCTTTCGCACGATTCCAATTGTTTTAATCCCTTCCTGCCGTGCGCCATGAAAAATCTGCAATGAAGAATGAGAACAAATCGTTGCAATCGTGAAATTCCTGTAACTGTCTAATATATCTGATATTTTGTCCTTTAGAGCCATATACTATCTGTGAAGCGAAATGGTTAAAAATCCAACAATCTCTGCCGGTGTGGCGTCTATCTCTCAGTTATCATCATTCCATTAAACGGATTAAACTCATAGCTGTGCTTGTATGCATATAGAACGACATGGGTATACGTTCTGGTTATATAATCTCTTTTACTAAGTTCCCGTATAATCTTTGAGAGGCTTTCGTTGTTTTTTGTTTTCACTATCGCGACTATGTCATAATCCCCGGTTATGGAATAAAGCGCCAGAATCTCAGGTATGCTCCCCAGTTCTTTTGCCACATCCCATTCTTTGTGTGCCTTGTGGGTTACTTCGATAAATATTATCGCGTGCAGGTCAAAGCCGAGCTTTGCATAGTTCAATTCCGCAGCATATTTTACTATAATCCCATCTTTCTCAAGTTTTTTTATTCTCTGCAAAAGAGTATTTGGGTGCAAGCCGGTCTTGTTAGCAAGCGAGCGAATCGGGATTTTGGCCTGGTTTCTCAGTTCCTTTAATATAAGAAAGTCAAACTCATCGTAATTTCCGAATATTTTACCTATTTTTCGTGTCATAAGTGTGTATTATAACATAATCTTTATATGCCTTATGTTATTTCTCACATTTTTTTGAACGTAAACTATATATAGTTCACATTGTTAATCCCCCTGGGGTGGGGAATATGTTTGGAGTTCTGAAGGAATTTTTGGGTTTAGAAACGCCTCAATTTGCCAGAAGAACGGAATTTCTTAACCTTGCATCTGAACTAGAACGCTATGTGGATGCAGATTTTCCGTCCAAGACTGGCGGACGGGTTGTGGATGTCGCAAAGCGGATAAGAAGTGTTTTGCGAAGAGGTGTGGTATCCGAACTAGATACTCAAGAGCGCGTGCGGGTTTTGAAGATGCTCAATAGAGCCAAGGTACGAGCCCTTGTTTCCACAAAAGATGATAGTGGCTATGAAATTTTCAGAAGCCTTGATTCGATAACAAGTGACGTGGCAAGTATTATTTGACAGGCATGCGGTTGCATGCCATTTTTGAGTGATTAGGATACATGGTGCATTTTACTGGAGGGTGATCGTATGAAGACAATAACAGTAGTTTCCAAGGACAAGGTTGGTTTGCTTGCGGATATTTCTTATATCCTTGGAAAACGAAACATAAACATAGATGGTGTTAGCGTTGATGTTGTTGGCGGGGATGCGATTATTTCACTTACTCTCAAGGATGCTCAAAAAGCTTCATCTTCATTGCGCGAAAGCGGCTACAATGTTTCGGAATCCGATACGCTGTTTGTACGGGTAGGCAATGTTCTTGGAGGAATAAATTCACTGACTTCAAAACTTTCCCAGAATCGGGTGAATATTGAGAATGTTCATCTAGTCTCAAGCGACAGTGACCATGGGATATTTGCCATGAATGTAGATAAGCCCAGAAAAGCGCTGAGAATTCTTGGAGAAGCAGTAATTAATGCGGTTGGGAATTAATTGAACGAACTAGGCAAATTCATTTGTCGATATCATCACAATCCATTCATTTAGGATATATGCGACCACAGCGAATGCTCCGAAAAAGAGTATGCCCATGTCAAATGGACCTGTTTTTAATCCGAGCCTGGATTCGAATTGAGAAAAATTATAATAAAACGCAGCCAGAATAAAACCAATGCCAATCACGTGTCTTTGCCAATTTTTTTCCAGGTCAAACGGATTATACCGGACTTCTTTGCCAAGCATGCTTTCTATCGCTGGACTTATTGATATTGCCCATGCCAATAGAAATAATATGATTGCACCCCAATTTAGTCGAGGGGGTTTAAGGGGGGCGCGGGAAACCTGACCCAGAAACAACTCAGCAACACGGCTTTAGCCGTCCCGATTGTTCGACGGCTCGAACAATGGGCGCAATGAACGGAGCGCCGTTCATTCGCGTAGATGAAAGCGACCCCCTTCTTTTTTTATGTCAAAAATTCGTTTTCTTCTTATTTTTTCACTGTTTTTATGCCCTGTAGCCGGCGCGCCGCCGCAGGCGGCGCACAACCTTCCAAGAGATGTCGTGAACGACGTTTCGTTCACGAGCATGATCAAGAACGATTCGTCGTTCTTGACAAGACGGCTACGGAGTTGTTGAAATGACTAGCGTAAGCTTTGTATCAAGTAATAGGAGCGTGGGTTTAAATCAGTTTCATCTTGAGTGGTGCCCGAAATACAGAAAAGCAGTAATGGTTGGTGATGTGAAACGGTTTTTGTGGCAGAGCATAATTAACACTGCCCACCAATACAATATTTTGATTCACTCCATGGAAATTGCCTCCGAGCACGTGCATCTTTTCGTTTCCCTGCCATTCAATACGAGTCCGTCAGAAGCCATGAGGCTTTTCAAGGGCAGGTCAAGCCATTCGGTTTTTGCCGCTTTTCCATGGCTGAGAAACGTATTCGGGAAAGGACATTTCTGGTCTCCCGGAAAGTTTTGCAGGAGCATAAGCAACGTAAAATCAGATACCATAGGGCATTACATTGAAGGGCATAAGTTCAAGGAATTAAACCAGTCAATTTACGACGCAAGGGAGGAAGCAAAACAGGCGCAACTATCTGCTTTCTTTTGAGTCGTGGAAGCCCACGGCTTCAGCCGTGGGTAGTTCACTTACCTTATTTTACGTAGTTACCTTTCCAATCATCTTCTCTCTTTCCGCTTTTTTTATTTCCATCGCAATTCTTCTTCCGAACGAAACGGATTTTCCGAATAAATATTCCGAATACGGTGTGAACCGCGTTCCAGGGGAACCAGGCATACGGAACGAAATGTCAAAGCAGACGAAATCTTCCTTCCCGTCCTCTTCGGTAATCGCGCATTGGAGCGCAAACGGACCGATGAGACCTGCCTTGTATTTAGGCTCTTTCTGAACTGCATCCACGAATCGTTCGCCCAAATCAAACACCTGCTCAAGCAATGATTCGCGGATCGTGCAGGCGATATGTCCGACTTCTATATTTCTCGGGTGCATGCTCTTTAGTGCCTCAAGCTGGACGTCCGCTGGCATTCTGAGCAGGCCGTCAAGGTTGGTCTGGCGCCTTGTGTCCAGTCCGAGCAGTTCAAGCTCTTCATGAACTGGTGAGTAGAAAAAGTTGAGATTGAATTGCGCGCCAATTACGAATTCTTCTATTCGTGCCTTTGCAAGCCCTTCGCGGGTTATCTTCCCTTCACGCAAATGCTGCGCACTTTTTGTTGCATATTCCTCTGGATTAGATGCAAGGAAAAACGCGCGTTCGTAACTTCGCTTTGCTTCGCTTACTTTTACTATGCAAAGCCTGTCAATCTTCTCAGGAGAGCTGATCGTTTTCGGATACCGTATTCCCGCCTTTTCCATCAGATAATACTGGTTTTTTTCAGCATCCCGCTCTTCCGCCCTAAGAAGATAGCGGTTTCCGAAAATAGGTATAGGAAATACCTTCGTGTTCTCAATCGCATCATAGCCAACGTATACGGAAAACGAGCGGTTCGGAACAAATATACAATTCCGTTTTTTCATGAAATTTATTTTTTCCGCCTGTGTGATGTCTGAAAATTTATTCAGGAGAAGGACTTCGTCAATTACTCCTACGGTTTCCGCATTCTTTCCCTTCCCACGCTTTCTTTTTTTGTAGTATCCGAGATAGGTTTTCTCCCTCCCCCGTTGAGCTGCTACAAGAGTGCCAAAACCTTCCTGCATCGCGCCTTCGCATACGTCAAGCGCGGAATGACTCCCCAATGTCGCAATCGTGTGTTTCATAATATCACGTTTCGTTCCTTTATTTCAATCTTTTATTTTACAAGCTTAAGTATATTCTCCCTTCCTTTTTTTATTCTCTTCACCAATCCGCATGCTTCAAGTTCGGAAATCACCAGGCTCATTTTTGTCTCTGAAAAATTCATTATGTTCCGCAATTCTTTTTGTATCATCCTACCTTCGTTTTCACCAAGAATCTTCAGCACGCGCTTTCCGTCCTCGTCAATTTCATACTCTTTCTCTGGTTCGAATCCTTGGCTTTCCACAGGTATCTTTACCCCCTCGCCGTTTTCCGAATTCAATTCCGTTCTTTCCGTCTTTTTGAGTAAGAAAAATAACATTATTCCAACCAGAGTTGCAATCACTACAAGGAACAGAATCTCGTCTAATTCACTCTTGAATAAGTTAGTTCCTCCCAGTCCTGGTTGATGTGGTATCGGGATATCTATATCAAAATCATCTATTAGTTGCGGATCTACGGGGAAAACAACTATATCAAATCTTGTTTCGTTTCCAGCTGCAGTTACTTTGTCCTTTGAATAATATTTCATTGTTCCATTCTCGTAGAATCGCGTTGTTACCTGATACTCTCCCGGTTCAAGTTCAATACTGTAATTCTCATTGGCAACAAGTTGAAGGGTTGTTAGTCCAGATACCTTTATCACTGCGTTGTTTAAGAGTTCAAACTCCTCCCCATCATAAATTTCTCCATATACTGTGGTAGCATGTAGTAAAGTGAGAATCAAGAGTACTGCAACAATTGTCCGCATGACATACGAATGGAAATCAGCCTTTTTAATTCTTCTCCCATTCCAAAAAAAAAGCTTTTCCAAAGTTTTTCGACAGTTTATATAAATAGGGGCGGTTCGCAATGTATTTTGCTGGCGATTGGCCTGCGGGTGAAAAATATGAACAGTGGGTTGAAATTTGTGTTTGCGTTTTTTGCGCTTTCCATGCTTGTGATGGCGCAAGGTGGTGCGCTTAAGGAACTCAAGAACGATGTACTAGTCGCAAAATACGGTCAGGTTGCTTGCAGGGCCTTATTTTATGATGGCATTCTGCAGGATGCAAAAGACATTGGTCTTGGAACAAAGTACAATATAAGCGTTGATGCATTACGGGAAAAGATTGGTACGGATCTTGTAACATTGAAATCTGCTGCAGAGAATGGCGACCGAAAAGGTTTCCTTGATGCAATGCAACTGCTCTTGCAAGACGGTAAAGATGTTGTCCTGACCTATAATGACGTAAAGAACGCGGTCAGAAAAGACAAGGATATGCGTCTTGCTCTCAGGAAGAGTTTTGTTGAAAACAAGCAGACTATGGCAGAGTGTCTTCGAGAGAACGCGCTTCATGTAGGGAATGCTCAAGTTGATTATGTAAAGGAATGGAGAGCAAAACAGCTTGAGAGGATAAATAAACTGAAAGAAAAGGGAATCGACACAACCAATATGAGTGATGTTGTTTCAGAGGCCGATGAGAAAGTATCTGAGCTGGAAGATGCTGTATCTACCGGAGATGGTCAAAAAGTAATTGAAAAGGAAAAAGAACTCAGGCAAAGGCATCTCCATGTCTGGGCAAGATATCAAATCGCTTCAATAGATGCAGTTCTTTCAAAAATGAATGATCGTGCGGTTGCGATGGGATACGACGAAGATGTGGAAAGTATTCGTGCATTGCTTGCGGATGTAACCGGCAAAACAATGCCTGGAAAAGCTTATGACCAGGGAGATTTCGAAACTGTTGTCAAGGAGCTAAAGGATGCAGCACAAAAACTGAGGGTACTTTATAAGAAGATTACCCAAGGTCCGGCCGCAGCTGCCACACAGGTTGAAGTCGGTCAGAATTTTACTGGACCTGCGCCTCCTGAAGGCGGAGTATTGCAGTAGCACGCAGTGTCTAAGGTGTCTTTTATGAAAACACTACTTGTGGTTGTAGTATTGGTAGCCTTTGCAATGGTGCTGTTTGGTTGCATCGGGCAGATTGGGAAAACGGGTGCTTCGGGCGTGGCTGGCAGCTCAACAAAAACGCCATCTGCTTCCTCTTCCCTTCCGCCTCTTGAACTAAGCGAGGATGAGCTTCCGATAATTGAGGAGCCAGATTTCTCGTTTGAAAGCACGGATAATGCAATCACAATGCCGGAAAAGTAGACCAGGGTTCTTTCTTTATTTTTTTTGAATTTTTTCTTTTTCTGTTTTTTCTTTGATTCTATTGTTTATTCATTCCCATTCTTTTCAAAAACATCATATATCCTTCATTTGTCTTCTCAACAGTTGGGTCGCAAATCACTCCACCACCCCATGGTTTTATCGCGTTTTTTAGTTTGCTCCAATCCACGAGATTATCTGAAATCGAGTAACTTATTCCATTTGCACACGTGAACAGGTAATATTTGCCATTGATTTGTGTTACGTCCGGAACCCCCCCAATTGTGTTTATTTCCTGCAATCGTTTGAATGTTAATCCGTCGCTGCTTTCGGCCTGGATGATCGTATTTCCATGTGAAACAAACATATACCATGTCCCATCAGTTCTTTTGATGACTGAAGGATCTGTTATAGAAATATCCTCATACCTAACCCCAGATTCCATAAGCCAATCCTTTCCGTTCTTTGAGATTGCGCTGAATATTCTATTTTTTGGCTGATCAAACCCATTTGGTTGCCCCATCCCTGGTTCAAATTCCGGAGAAAAGAAAAACAGGCGATAGGTGCTGTTTCCTATGCTTACCACGTTCGGGTCCCAGACTTTTTCTTTTGTAAAATTGTAAATTCTGCACTCAACTTCAACAAATGTTTTACCATCTTTTGATTCCATACAGCCAAGCGTGTCGTAAACTCCGTCAACAAAATAGAGCATGTGCGTTCCATCGTCAAGTATTGCATAATCCGGAACGCTTGCATGGTCGCGGATCACGGTGTCTATGCTGTCTTCCTGCCAATTTAATCCATTATCGGAACCTGCACTAACTATATAATGATAATATGGATGATTGCAACATTGTTCGGGATGTGGCTGGACGCTTCTCGGATTTGGGTTGCCAAATGATTTCGGGTTAAATTCCGTCGGTGGTTTGGTCTCGGTCGTTGTCTGTGATTCTGTTTCAGTTTGCGATCCGATTTCCGGAAGCGGAGTCATATCCTCGTTTTCATTGACCTTATCTTTTTCGCCGGATTTTTCCTTTGCTTTTTCTTTTGAAATTTCATTTCCTGCCTGTTGCAGGCATCCAAAGAGTACTATCAGGAATATAATCGCTACAATCACTATTGACCGCGTCTTCTGGTCTGTCACTTTTTCCCTCCACCAATTCTTTTTATCGTCACTACTCCTCTTTTTTCTATAAAATGGGATGGTAAGACCCGAGTTTTAAAGAACATTGAAATTGCGTCATTTGAATCTCTAAGGCTTCTCTGGACTTCTGCAAATGTCTTTCCTTTTTTTATTATAATTCTTGATCTAGGGTGTGCCTTTTTGAATTCCTCTAGGTTCTTTTCGAATTCTTTTTTCATAGGAGGTCCTGACATTAGTCGTATTTTTCCGAGTGTTTCTGTTTTCACCCCAATGAAAATTTTTGCTTCTTTCTCATTGGCATCGGCTACAATTCCGCTTGTTTCAAAGTCATTTCTTTCCAGATAATTTACTAAGTCCTTTGCCATTCTTTTCAATTGTCCCCATAACACATCCTCGGGAACTCGCGGAGCAGGAAATACTATCTCGTAAGTTTTTCCGCTCTTCTTTTTCAGATAATTCATTTTTTCCCCCATTATTTCATTTTCGGTTCTGAAAAAGTATTTTTCGGTTGGTGCTTTTATGAACGCACGTGCAACCAATGATAGTCTTCGTATGCTTTCTTTGGAAACAATCGCTGCAACATTGCGGTTTTTGTCCGTCGGATCTATAACAATCAATCTAGAATCCTTGAACTTTTCAATAAGCCTGGGATAAAGCGCGCGTGGATAATATTTCGCAAGGTCTATTATCAAAACATTCTTTTTATTCTCGTTGCGAGTCGATTCTTTCCATTGTGCAGCCTCTCGCAGGAAACGCATAAAACTTCCATATTTTATTATCAACAGTTCGCAAAGATATCCGGAAAAACCTTCAATCCTTATTTCTGCCCCATATGCCCCTGCTGCCCTGAGGAATTTTTTAAGAAGACGTACATCTGGAATTGCACTGCGTTTCAGATTTTTGTAAATATATTTTACATGCAATGTTGTGCGGTCAACCGCAGTAATCCGTTCGCTGGCGGTTTTTATCTCATAAGCAGGAACTATATCAAGTTTCCTTTCTTCTCCCCCTGATTTTGCATAAACGCTTACGTATGGGTGCTGGGAATACCTTATGATGATTCTTGTGTCCGGGCCGGGAAATGCTCCGGCAGCAGCCCTTTTTGCAATACTTTCGAATTCATCCTGTCGCACCGTTTTCGGAAGCAGGATAAATATATCAACATCCATGTTTCCGCGTAGGAAGGTTCCTTTAGCAACAGATCCCATCAACATTACGTGCGCTCCGTCTGGAACATAGTTTCGGAGCTTATCCATGCTTTCTTCTGCAAACCTTTTTTCTGCCTCAACTTCTGTCGTTGTCGGTGAAATCCGTTCAAGCACACTCTTTAGAATTTGTGAAACCTGCATGTTCAACCTCCTCAAAAAGGTTTAAAAGCTAAAGATTTAAACCCTGTTCATGGAATACCCGCGCATCACGCGCGTAATGCTGCTGTTCAGCATTGTTGCCGTGCTGTTGATTTCTGGTTGCATAAGTGAAAAAATTGCATCCGAAAACAAGAAAGAAATAGTACTATCTTCGAATTCCTACGATATAGAAGGCGATTTTTATCAGGATGTCCTTACCTATTCGTTCACAGCATATCGGCTCAAGGACACAGATATACTTGTTAGGAGAAACCTGATCGTGGTTCCGGCATATTCGGTGGAAACCAGTCAGCTCAAGGAACTCAGTTCGGAAGATGCAGACAAGATCGAATCACTTTTTGAGAATTTCATAAAGGAAAAGGCAGATGCCGACAAGGAATGTGGCGGTGCGATAGGCCTTAGCGGAGTAAGATGTCTTGATGAGGCGACGTGTTCAAAACTTTGTTCATCCAGCTCCCAAAAATGCAAAAAGCTTGTCGAGGATTATCCTGACATTCTGGGTCATTTCATTCTTTCATACGTCAAGGCAAACAGCGGAATATACGATGCCACTGTTTCCCTACAAAACAAGATACCGTCGCTCAAGGATGCGGAAACTTCTGATTCAAAAAAATCAGACATGGTAAGCCGGATCCTTGAAATAGAATCCTTTGTGGCTGCCATTAATGCAAATCCGCTCTCCCAATCAGATGTGTTCGGGATTTGTGACATGGGGACATACGGAGCGGACAATCTCCGCGAAATGCTTGACAGATTGGTCGCATACAGCATGAAACCTTCATCTTATCGTTATTATGTCTTTTTGGAACTGGAGCGCACAGGAGATGTAAAAAATGGTGTATATAGCGACCTTATCGTAAAAGATGTTGTTACGCCTTCAATTGCAGCACTTTCTTCTGAATTTGTTTCCCCGCAGCAGATAAAAAGCGACAAGGGCGAAATCAGTTGGCCTACGATAAAACCGTATGTAAATAAAAAATCAATTCTTTTCTATGAGTTCACATCTACAATGGCGCCTTCTGATGTTGCTGAGCGTTTGGACAGACCGGTTATAATAATCAAAAGCATAAGCACAGATGCCCTCAAACCGAGCATTGCCATTTTTGATTTGTTTCATTCGTTCACAAAAAATTACTTTATTTCTCTTGGTGTGGCAACAGCACTTACGATCATTATAATCCTCTTCTTCTATTCTATGGCGCTGGTTGCATTTAATCTATTGAAAGCGCGGTCACAACACGAAAATAATACTGCTGCGTTCAAAAGAGTGATTGGAAAAACCGAAATGCGCTGGAAGACCGATGCGGGACTTGGAGTTCTTTTGTTTGTTGTTGGCATTGGAATATCTCTATTTCTTGCCAAAACAGGTGACAGCGAATTTGATGTTCTTCGTTTTATTCCGCTCGTTTTTGAAGACTATTATGGATTCGGTGCATGGTTTGGAGTTGCTGCAGGCATGCTTCTCCTATATAGCAGTGTGGATAATTTCGTCAGAATATATGCGCTTGAGCGCATTTACGGGCAGGCGATAAAAGAAGAAAAAGATGTTTTTGCTGCAAACGTAACTCAGCTTAAGTCAAAAATCGGGGAACTTAAAAGCCTGGTGGACCAGCTCGGAAAAAATGGTTTTGAAGTAGGTGAAGAATACGATCTCCTAAGTACGATTTCACTTCAACATATAGACACTCTTTTGTCAAAGGCTGATAACTACGCAAAGAAAACGATCTCGGAAATGCTTGAGAAGGTTGAAGGGGCTATGGACAGCCTGCATGAGAAAAAGCGAGTTTCCGAGGAGAGTTGGCCAAAATGGAGCGATAATATCACCGCGCTTTTGCGTGATAAGAATGAGGCATATGCTTCGAATCTTCTTACAATTCCATCCTCACTTAGATTATGGGCTCTTTCAAGATATGCAAAAGAGCACGAGGATCTTGGTTTTTCATTTGAAGGAAACGTTATAAAGAAAAAAACTATGAGTGCAGAGGATGCGACAAAGCTCCTTCTTGATAAAAATCTGATGCGCGGCGTTGCAGTAGTGAAAAGCGGAAAACTTACAGTTGTTCAGGTAGCAGACGGTGGAAGCGGGACTGTGTTTGGCGTTCTTGCAGTGAAGCTTCTTTCCTATCTGCGGACCCTTTCACAGAAAATGCACATGCATGAATATGGAAGCGTCGCCGTAGTCGGGGGGAAAGTCGTTCTTGCGCTCATAAAATACCGGGATGTTGAGAGTATAGTGGTTGTAGAAAGGGCGAAGTTCAAGGAAGCGGTTGATGACTGGAAGAACAAGATTAAGAATCTTTAGCGCCCAGTTTGTACGGGGATTATATTATGGGATGTCGTGAATGCATTGCATTCATGAACATGCTCGCGAACGAATCGTCGTTCGCGACATGGAGAAAATCCGAGATTTTCGACACCAATAAAACGTTGAAACGTTTTATGGTCCATTGAACGTTGCGACGTTCAATTGGAGTATAAAAATTTAGAGGAATTTTTATGGGATTCTTTGAAGATTTCGCGAAAAGGGTGCTTGATTCTGCACGATTCGGAAAACTCGGAGAGCGGGATGCCTCCAGCCTGAAACGACTTCTTGATAAAACAAAGAAGCGAAACACAATTCTCGCGCGCGGACTTCTTACAGCACTTGGCACTGGAAAATCCTCAGAATTAGATATCAAACGTTTTTCACTGCTCCTTAATACTGCAAACGATCGGATTTCATCTGGCAGGGAGCCGTTTTCCCAGTCAGAACAAAATGAATTAAGGGATATGTTCAAAAGAGCCGGAGTTCCGTTCAAGGTTGCCAGATGGCTGACGCTTCAGCGCGATGAATTTTTGAATTCCGAAGTTGCTGAGCTTGCAGTTGGAAAACGAGAGGAAAAAATACTATCTGTTCCAAAGAAGATTCTGATGCATTGATTCTGATATGTTGTATCAGTACGATTTATATTTTCCATACTGGGTGAATATCTCATGAAAATAAAACTTACTCCCGAACTTTCATATGTGATTGGTTTCTGGCGCAAGCGCAGGACAAAGGAAGGAATTGGGGTTTATGGAGAGAGTTCTTTTTGCGAGATTTTTTCCAAAGATGCAATAGACCTGGGACTTACGACCAGCGACAAGCTTCTTGCCACTCAAGACAGCGTTTACTTTTATCATACTGCTTATAGAAAATTCTTTCAGGATGTTGAAGACGAGCAGCTCGAGCGGTTCAAATACCTGAATGAATACGCTGCGAGTTATCTTGCCGGGATGTTTGATTCTGCGGGCGGGATTGATGAAAAGGGTTTCATATATATTGAGCGTCCTAGAAAACAGGATGAGATGATTCTCATTAGGCTTGGTTTTGGTGCGCGGGTGCGTGATAGAAGACTAGTAGTTGAAAAACCGCGCGCATTTCTTGCGTTCGTGAAAAATTATGTTAAAGTCCATGCAGGACATGATGCGTTCAAGTATGTGAAAACAAGGAAGTGAAAATTAATTTAATCGAATTTTCCAAATGCTTCATTATGTTCGAGAGGTACTGTTTTTGAGGTTCCGCCTACGATTCTTGGTTTTTTATCTATGATTTTCCGCTCTCCGCCAATAACGCGAATGGCAAACCCTCTTTTTTGGTCATGGATCTCCCCAACTGCAGGATCTAGTCTCGATCGTGGGTGTTCTCTGGTAAACAAATCCTCGTAATATCTGCTAGTAAAACCCGCATCATTCAGGAGCCTTCTGATGTCTCCATACTCGGAATATGCCTGCAAATCAAACAAAATAGTGTGGGCAGTAATCGAAATGCGTGAATCAGGAGATGCCCTCAAAGATAGGAGGCGTTCAGTAGCTTGCAGTCTGTCTTTAGAATTCGCACAAAAAGCTGCAATAACAGTTAATGTCATGCAGGCATCAATACTTTTGCCTGACATATCTATGAGTGAGCGGACAAGAGGCTGTAATTCTCCGACTCCGCTCTTCACGACCCGCAACGCTTCGCGGAATAATGCATGAACTTCGGAAAAAATGTCAAAATGAACTGCAGTAAGTAATCTGCTCATCTCTTCATCAGGTATCTGTATATGTCTAATCAATATTTCGTGTCTTAATCTGATTACTACCGTGGTTGTATCTGAAAGATTCAAAGGGTTTGGGTTATATGGCATTTCCAATCCATGTTCGATACAAAATAAACGAATGTACTCTCCAAGTTCGAATGAATTACCAAACATGACTCGTGGCATCCCAACGCCGTGGGAAATGAAATTAAAGACATCGCCAATACCAACTGCAGATGTTGCAAAATCATTGCTAGAATCCAAGCCTTTTACGATCATACGGAGTCTAATCTGGTCTTTGGAAAGTGCAATCCCCTCGTTATTCAATCTAAGAATGTCCTCTGCAAGAATCCTGCATGAAGCGACAAATTTCGTTCGTCTGTCATTCCACGAACCATTTGCTGTTTCGTCAGCTCTGGTGCGCACGCGGAGAAATGTATCTATAGTGCGAATTACTGCTGCAGAACCAGGACTGGGTGGTGCTATACCTGTTGTAGAAGCAGTGCGTGGGCCTCCTCGCATGAACCTGTTCATGCGATACACCTCTTTGTCGATAAACCCATAAAATTCGGTTCAACTCCAACGTTTTTTCAGCGATGTATTAATGTTTCTAACAAGACTTAAAATTGTTCTGTTTGGCCATGAAATCTTGTTGTTTGATTCTATCCGAATTGCGGCTTGAGGAATAAGTCCCGAAACGCGTCGCCAGCTTCAGCCAATTGTTGACTGGCAGAAGCGATTAGTCTCGCCTTCATGCAAAACTCGGAATCAAAAGCCGTATTCGGTTCGATTCTATTTGCCTCATCAACTCTTTTCGGAAATGCATCCGTGGCTTCTGCTCTTATTACCCTATAATACATGACACCCTTCATCATTCTCGTGACAATTGCTATTGATTTTGGTTTTTCCGAATGGTGCCCAACCTGAATAATGAACTCCAGTCCTTTTGCAGCCTCTGCAACATGCTTTTGCTCAGTCTTTGTAAATTTATTCTCTAACATGAATTCTCTCAGTTTCACCAAAGCCATTTGGGTGGTTTTCAACCGATCTAAAAATGGTTTCTCACTGATATATGCATTCCATGCAGCCCTGGCCGTGATTTTTGGGTGTATAATCGCGTTTTTCAAAGCAAATTTCGTAGATGGTTTCATAATTCTATGTTGGTACATTACGTATTTAAATGGAATTGTCAACGCGTTTTCCGTGACAAACCTTTAAATAGAACCTGAACTGTAATTTATTTGATAAAAATGGCAAGCAAGGATTCGGGCATAACAACCACAACTACGTGCTAATTCCACATATCCAGCCCGACCCTTGAAGAAATCTGAATTTTTGTTTGAAATTTTCTTTTTGGGTAGACTTGGCGCTGAAGGAATTTTGGAATCTTGATGTATTAGAAAATACATCGAGAGATCGTGACCGCAAGTCACGGGATCTGGAATTGAAAACAAAATAACGCGGATGAACGTCGAAACGTTCATCGCGCCCATTGAACGGTTTGCCGTTCAATTGGGAAAATAAAAAATGGGGTGAATTTGATGAAAAATGAAAAAGGGTGTTTAGAAACACGGCAATAGAAAAGAAGACTTCGGACGGTTTGAGCGCAGGGGAAGGAAAAGAGCGCTTAGTAAAGAACAGGTGGATTTGGCGAGGAAGCTCTATCTGAGTGGAGAGTATCGCATACGTGGCATAGCTGATATCTGCAAGGTATCTCGCATGGCAATATGGAGGTGTTTGAATGGTGGTAGTTCTTAAAATCGGAATTCCTTCGGAATGCCAGGTTAGGGGTAAGGGCGGGCTCATTACAAAAAGGAGTTTTAAGTTCAAAGGACCTCAGCTTCTTGCACTCGAATGCGCGATAAGACCGAAAAGAACTTGTCCGGATGCAGATAATCCACGTGCTATGCAAATTTATTTCCAAACAGAAGCCGAGCAGGTAATTCGCGAAAGAGTCGATGGTTTGATTTCATTGTCGAATCCGCACCTTGCGCGTTTCCTGACGATTTGGTTGGATGCAAGTCGTAAGAAACCAGAAAGTATCTTACCCTTACTAGATAGGGATGTTCCGATCGGTGTGGTTGTATCTGAATTTAGGGTTTTCGCGAGTAAATTATGTGATTTCGAGCGCATATACGGGCTGCGTGATCTTCCGTATGGATTTCATTCTCCACAGTGGCATTACCCGCGATATGTGCAGCGATCCCACCCAGTTGAGGGATATCGTGATTCAGCCAACCTGCCAGTGTGATTCTTTTTTATCTTTTATTATTCACATATAAAATGCAACAAATGCAAAGAAGGATTGGTATCTATGAGAATACTTACAGTACACGCGGATTTCATTGAGGTTGAGGCGCTTAGCAAGGCAATAAAGGATGCGGAATTGCTTGATAGCGAAGGCAAGAAAGGGAAGCAAAAATACGAGGAAGTGCTCGTAGTGTTTACTGCTGTTGAAGAGGGGGACGAAGACGTTGCATCTGTAGCACAAAAGCTCGCAAGCGAGACGGAAAATGTTGCAAAGCAGTTAAAGGCAAAAAACATTCTTCTTTATCCGCTTGTTCATCTTACATCAAAGCCGTCCGCACCACGTGTTGCGCGTTCTGTTATTGAAAAGGCAGAAGGATTGCTGAAACATGCTGGTTACACTGCAGACCATTCTCCTTTTGGATGGTATAAGAGTTACACGCTCAGATGCAAAGGCCATCCGCTAAGTGAATTATCCCGCGAGTTGAAAGCCGAGGGCGATACCGGAAAGCAAATTGGTACTGGAATCGGAACTGAGGTTGGGGCTGGGATTGGCGCGAGAATTGGTACCGACGGAAAGGAAATGGAAAAAGAGGTAATTTCCGCCAGTCTAAAGCAGGAAAGTGTAATGAAAAGCCATTTCCATATCTTTGACCTTGAAGGCAAACTACACGAAGTGGATAAATTTAACTATGGGAAGAACGCAGGCCTGAAAACATTCGCAACCTATGAAACAAAGAAAGTCCGGGCGTATGAAACCGAGCCACCGCATATCAAAATCATGAAAGAACACGGCCTGATTGATTACGAGCCTGGAAGCGATTCCGGTAATTTCCGTTTCCTTCCAAAAGGGCGGCTCATCAAAAAGATTCTCGAACGCGCGATTACGGATTACTGTTCGAACTATGGGGCGATGGAAGTGGAAACCCCGATAATGTATGATTACGAACACCCAACACTAAAAAAATATTTGAACCGCTTTCCCGCGCGCCAATATACAGTAATTAGCGAAGACAAGAAGTTGTTCCTCAGATTCGCAGCGTGTTTTGGGCAATTTCTAATCGCGCACGACATGGTCATTAGTTACAAACACCTTCCGCTGAAAATGTTCGAGCTTACAAGATATAGCTTCCGTCGCGAGCAGGGCGGTGAACTCGCGGGACTCAAACGATTACGGGCATTCACAATGCCGGATATGCACACGTTCTGCGGTGATATTGATCAAGCAAAGGCAGAATTTGAAGCACAGTTTTTCAAATCTCTTGACTGGATGAACGATATGGGTTTGGACAGTGAAGCAGGCTTTAGAATTCAGGAGGACTTTTTCAACGAAAACAAGGATTGGTATCTTTCAATGGTAAAGAAATGGGGGAAACCCATTCTTGTTGAATTGTTCAAGGAACGTTATGCGTATTTTATCACGAAATTTGAATTCAATTTCGTAGATAACAATGACAAGGCAAGCGCACTTTCAACAGTCCAGATAGATGTTGAGAATGCAGACACATACGACATAAATTATATTGCAGAGGATGGCTCTAAGAAAAAGCCGTTTATTCTTCATGCGTCGATCTCAGGAAGCCTCGAACGTGTTATTTATGCGCTTCTTGAGAATGAAGCAAGAAAAATGAAACAAGGGAAAAAGGCAATGCTGCCAATATGGCTTGCCCCAACACAAATCCGTGTTATTCCTGTTAGCGATAAACACCGCGATTACGCGCAGAAGATTCTGGCGGAATTCGGAAATCGTCTGGTTCGCGTTGATTTTGACGACAGAAGCGAGCAATTGGGAAAGAAAATCCGCGATGCAGAAAAAGAATGGATTCCTTATGTTGCCGTTATAGGTGACAAAGAAATCGAAAGCGGAAAACTAAGCGTTTCAATGCGGGCGAGCGGGGAGAAAAAGGAGATGGGCGTAGAGGAACTCGCCTCTCTCGTTGAAAAGGAAAACTCAGGGAAGCCATTTGAGCAAATGACACTGGCGAGGGAATTGAGCAGGCGCGCCGTGATTTAAATACCCCTTCCTTCATAAATTGCGACATGAGATATAAATTTATCCAGCATCTTGCAGCGTTAAGCACAGGAATGCGAAAAAGAACAACCGTCGCGAGTTCATTATTTGGAGGAGTTGAACCAGAGGGCCCAACAAATCCGGCAAAAGTTGTTTCGGGAACTGATGGAAAACGACAGCTCATTGTTGATCTGGATGAAGATAATGGGTCAGATGTCATTACTCAGATAACTGTAGGCAAAACCAAATATGACCTTGTTGAATCCGAGCAGTCTCCAGAAGAAAGGCGTTCGGAAGTGTTAAGGAATAAATTCTCAAAACGTGCAGATGAGTGGATTGACCGTTATGGATTGAACTTCGCGCTCAGGGTTGCAGAGCTAAACTCGCGGTTGGATATCCTCACTTCTCACATCGCCATTGGTTTAAGGGTAGCAGTATGCACTGCGGCAGCAGTTGGTTTGGTTGTCGGGTTGCTGGAGGGTACTTTATCTGAAACGATAATGCGTCTGAAGGACGAAGCAGTGGAATCTTCCGAAGCTCTTGTTGAAATAGGCCTGGCAGGTATCGGCATATTTATTTCTTTCGCATGGTTCAAGCAATTCCTTGATGACAGCCAGGATGTGCTTTTGAACCGCCTTAAGCTAAGATTGCGAGACCAACACACGTCAAAATACCAAGAATTGGTTGATGTGGGGGACCGTCTCATAGAATCTGGCAATGTCAAAGAACCAGAGGATAACTGGTTTTATGTAATGGTTGAAAAAATTCCATTGTTTGGAGATTTTGTAAGAAAAATTCTCGAGCACGGGTATAATATTGAATTTGAAAAAAGAGAATTGGCCGCACTAAAAGAACTTGGAGAATATCTGGAAGGAGTTGAGATAAATCCGCGTGCAAATCCAGATGAACCAAACGATTAATATAAAAATCCAAATCATCTAATTGGCTGGTATGGCTAGTTTTGGTTCGCTTGTTCTTCTAAAACTTCATGTTCAAGACTGCACTGGCAACCGCAGGGCAATAAGCGGTTTGGTGAGAGAAGGAATCACGCTTCTAGAAGGGATAATGAACGTAGTAAAGCAACATGGCGGGAATTGCAATGTTGAATTCAACGCACAAATGGCCAAACATTATCTAAAAGAGGTTGAAATCGGAGGGCTTCGTTTAAGGGACTGGATTCAGTTCTATTCAATACGGGGTGCTGGTGTTGAATCTGAAACAGCTGAAATGTGCTTTAGGGTTCTTCGTTCCAGTGATGTTTTTTGGGAGAATCTCACCTCGCAGGTACTATCCGGATCTCAAGAATTTAGTTTCCTGTTGCGTGATGATGTTGGGATGACCGCGGATATTCCAAATCCAGTCAACCTTCTTGACGCGGATTCTGTCAGGCGACTTAATGCAGTTTCGTTTGATGGAATTTCACCATCGCTTCATGTAACTTCTTCTGTCCCGGGTGCGATATTTTTTACTCCGAATGATGCGCGCAATCTTCAACAGGATGCTAATATACGGAACCAAGATGTTTATACGCGCGTATCCATGCAACCTAAATCTATTGGCGGGGGTGGCAGTTCTCACGGAGACAGTATGGATGCCAAGCTCATCCAGCAAAAAGAATCCGAACAATTTTACGTAACCGGAACCTTCAATCCTACAACAGACACTGCCTCGCTTGACAAAACCAACCTTTTGACAAAATCAGGAATTGATTTTTCAGGAAGCGGGGAATTCGCCTTACAGCAACTGATTTTGCAGAATCTCGCGGTTCAATCAACCACGCTCCCCATCCAACATCAGGAACCCGTAGTTTCGTCATCAATTCAATCGGGCGGCTCACAAAACACGTATCAAGTACAATCCGCTCCAGGTGCTGCTCCATCTTCTTTTCGTTCTGATTTCCTCCCGTTTGTTTCCGCGTCTTCAGAAACAGTTAACACATCAAGAACCCAGTTTCTTTCTGAAAACCAACAGATTCAGCCTCAGTCCGCATCTCAAAATCCTATTCTGGTAGCTTCTCGCGAATCCACGGCTTCGGTTGGGCAATCATATTCTTTGCCAGCAACCGAAATCCGGCAACCGGGACCCAATACTCTTTTGTCTTCAGCTATCGCCCCGCAATTCGTATTAACTCCTGTCCAGCGGCCTTTGCTTAATCAGTTTTTGGTTAGGGCAACGGTATCGGCAATCTCTCAGCAAGCATTGCGAGCATCCGACATACTGTATTCCGAGCCGCGCATTCCTCAACCCGTTTTGTCCCAGCCAGTTCTACCCAAACAGGTTATTTTGCCATCAAAATTTCCGCGCAATTCGGAGAAATCATCATCCTCTCTTTTTTTTGTATCGTCCATGCTTACCATACCTCATCAGATGCCACGTTTAGAACCTCAACATGACGTTGTTGCGGAACAAAATCAAATCCGTGTTATTTCGTCAATATTGTCCGTTCCAGCGATTGAATTTCCATCTACCCGCTCTGTTGTATCTGTTCAATCCCCCGCCGTTTCGCTTTCCTTTAGTGCACCGAACCAGCAGGAACCGCAGAAACCGGAACCACCTAAGTCAGAAAAGCCAATAGAAGTTAAAGCCGTTTCATTTCTCTCACAAATTTCACAACCTTCTCAATTCTCAACCGAAGTAAAATATGCGGGAGTTGTGTTTGTTCCGCACGTGCGACCGGCTCCGCATACGAAAGTCGTTAGGTATATGGAATCCATTCCTGTTCCGCAAATTTCCGCGATCATTCGCACTCCACGCCAGAAATTACAAACAGAATCCTCACGCGTCTCTAGACAAGAAAGGAAACCTGCCTCCAGGAAACTTCCAGAAGCCAAGTCGTCAGGTAAAAAGCCCAGAATTGCGAAAAAAGAACCAAGCCCAAAATTCCGAAGAGGGTTGGAAGACAAATTCCCACGAAAAAAATTCAGAAAATTCGAACCTCTAAATGATGCACCAATAAATGCAAAACCAAAAACGTTGAAAAATGTGGTTCGGAGAGCGGAAAAACACAAAACAGAAACTCCGAAATCTGAAAAGAAAAAACCGGAAAGAAAAATGCCAGGAACGCCAGCTCAGAAATCAGATTCACAAAAAGCCAGAACCTCGGAAAACGGAAAACCTGAAAAAATGAAACCAGTGAAGAGAAAAACAAAATCGCAAATCGTGATGCCCGCTCAACGCCGAAGATCAAAACCAAGTCAAAATCCGGCATCCGAATTCGCGAAAGTCAGGCCCATGCTTTCATCCCGTTTTCGTTCTGTTAAAGAAAAAAGAAAATCCGAAAAAACAATGCAAATATCCAATCCGGAAAAAGTGGAAAAACAAATCCAAAAAAGAAATACGAAAAAAGCAGCATTCAGAAGAGAAAAACCGCAAAGAGTAGAACCAAGATGGTCTAAAGAAACTCCAAAATCAGACAGTTTAAGAGCTGAAAAACCAACCAAACCAAAATTTCGCGTAACCAATAATCAAAGACGTAATCCAAAACGTGCGGAAATTTCAAGCCGTGCGGAAAAACAAAAAACCAGAAAAAGAAAAAATTCAATTTCGTTTTCTACGCGTAAACAAGGGCATTCTAAGCCAAATTCATTATCTCCATTTGCAGTAATGCTGGTATCACCAAGAAGAAAAAATCACCTAAATTCGTAAGCCATCCGTTGACCGGAGGCAGGGAGCCCGCTACCGGAAACATAAAACGGGCCCGAAGGGATTTGAACCCTTGGCAAACGGATTTCTTAAATCCCAAGACTCTAAACTCAAGACTCAGGACCATAAGAGTCCGGCACTCTACCATTTCAGAAACCGTTTGACTTGTGCTACCTAAGGGCTTTTCGATGTCATGAACGGCGAACCGTTCATGATCATGCTCAAGAACGAAACGTCGTTCTTGACATGAAACGTTTTGCCTTTAGGTTTCAGAAGTCAAAAGGTTCAAGCTGAGTTACGGGCCCACAGCTAAGCGTAAATGGTATTCTAAGAATGAGTCGAATTCTGTTTAAAAATTATGTGGTTGTGCCTATGGGTAGCTACTTCAACGGATAACCGTTGCTTTAAAAGTTTTATCCGAAAACATTAGAACACTGAAAGTTGATTTCATGCCAGATGTTGACAAAAACGATCTTCGAAAACAATTCTCCAGGGACTGGGAGAAGCATTACAAGATAAAGAGCATTGTCGAGATGGGGTTCACCCGTCAGAAATGCAAGAAATGCGGAAGGAATTTCTGGAGCGGCGGAGAAAGGGAATATTGCGCTGACGCATCTTGTATTGGGTATCCATTCATTGGAAAATCTCCCTCAAGGCGAAAACTCGGTTATGTTGAAACCTGGAATGAATTGAAAAAATACTTTTCAAAACATGGTCATGGAATAATCGATTCCTATCCCACGGTCGCAAGATGGAGGGACGACCTTTACTTTTCAATCGCATCGATCAATGATTTTCAGCCTTACGTGGTTAATGGCGAGCTTCCCCCGCCTCATAATCCATTGCTCATTCCGCAGCACTGCATACGGTTTCCCGATATAGCGAACGTCGGCGTAACCGGGCGGCACTACACTAATTTCGTTATGGTCGGTCAACACGCGTTCAACACAAAAAAGACAGGACTTTTCTACTGGAAGGACGAAGCATTGATGCATGATGTTGCGTATCTTAAAGCGCTGGGAATCCAGAAAGAAGAGCTTGTTTTCATGGAAGATGTCTGGGCAGGTGGCGGAAACTACGGTCCAAGCATGGAATATTTCGTTGGCGGACTCGAATTAGGAAATTGCGTCTTTATGCAATACGAGGTTTTACCGAACGGTTCTGGACGAGAACTCAGTACGAAAGTTATTGATATGGGTGCAGGTCTTGAGAGACTTGCATGGATAACAAATGACGCTGCAACCAGTTATGAAGTTGTTTTCGGACCAGTCATAAAATATCTGAGAAAGGAGCATGGCGTTAAAGTTGATGAAAAACTGTTCACACAATATGCCCGCATGTCAGGAAGCCTTAACATAGATGAAGTTGCCGACGTTGAAGCAGAAAAAGAATCCATCGCAAAAAAACTGGGTATTTCCAAGCAAGAGCTTTTCTCGCATATTGAGCCGTTGCAGGCGCTTTATGCCACGAGTGATCATTTGCTCACGGTCCTTTCAGCGGTTACAGATGGAATGCTTCCGAGCAATGCCGGAGGCGGATATAATTTACGGCTCATTCTTAGGCGTGCGTTTGGTTTCGAAGAAGAATATGGTTTCAAGTTTGATTATGCGAAAATCCTCGAACTTCATGCTGCGCATCTTACAGACTTGTTTCCGAATCTAAAGAGCGGAGTCTTATCAACCGCGGACGTCATCACAGAAGAAAAAAAGAAATACGAGGCAACAAAACAAAAAGCGCGAGGAAAAGTAGTTTCTATGCTTTCCAAAGGAGCTGATGGAGTAAACAGTTCAATCAAGACTGACGATCTTATTACGCTTTACAAGAGTCATGGTGTTCCGCCAGAGTTTGTAGAGGAAGTCGCGAAAGAGTCTGGAGTAAAAGTTCATGTTCCGGGTAACTTCTACGGGTTAGTGCGTGAAAAGGAAGGAGAAGCAAAGAAAGAAGAGGGAGCAAAATTAGATGTTTCAAAATTCGATAAAACAGAGCCGCTATACTATTCGGAAAAGGGGTCTGGTTCGTCCGGTTCGTCCGGTTCGTTTGATGCAAAAGTCCTTGGAGTAATTGGCAGCAAGTATGTTGTTCTTGACAAATCTGCTTTTTATCCAGAAGGGGGCGGACAGGTAGGCGATACCGGAACATTAAATGGAATCTCTGTAACCGATACCCAAAAACAGGCAGGCGTAATCCTTCACGAAGTTTCTTCTGCAGATGCTTCCAAGTTCAAATCCGGTCAAAAGATCAAAGGCGAAGTTGAGTTGGAACGCAGGAAAACAATCACTCGTCATCACACAGCTGCGCACCTGTTAAATGCGGCTTGTCGCGAGATTCTGGGAAACCATATCTGGCAGGGCGGTTCTCACAAGGATGCGGAAAAAGCGCATTTGGACGTCACTCATTACAAGCGCACAACGCAGGAGGAGCTGGACAAAATCGAATTAAAGGTAAATGAATACATCTTGCGAAACGTTCCGATTCTTGTTGAAGTTTTGCCGCGAAACGTTGCGGAATCAAAATATGGTTTCACGCTTTATCAGGGCGGTGCAGTTCCGGGAAAAGAACTTCGCATTGTTTCGGTCAAGGGAATCGACACCGAAGCGTGTGGCGGAACCCATCACATGCTAAAAAGCACTGGCGAAATTGGATGCTTCAAAATCGTGAAACGCGAGGGTATTCAGGATGGTGTAGAAAGAATAACCTACAAATGCGGAACTGTTGCAATTGCATATGTTCAGGAAAAGGAAAAAATGCTCCGCGATGCCGCGTTGGTTGTAAGCGTAAGTGACAATGAGCTGAAGAAGACTGTTGAACGATTTTTCAATGAATGGAAAGAGCAAAAGAAAAAGATAGTGGAGCTTTCAGAAGGATTTGCAAAAAGCGAAGCTGCCGAAGTAGTAAAAGAAAGCATTGCAAGTGGCAAAACCGCGGTAAGAATACTTGATACGGATGCAGAAACCCTTAGAAAAATCGGAAATCTTCTGCTCACAGCAGGCGGTGTCGGTGTTTCAGCTATCCTTGTAAATAATCTTGGGGATACGGTCTGCGCTTCCAGCAACAAATCTGTAAATGCCCGCGACCTAATGCAAAAACTGGCTTCAAAGTTCGGTGGAGGCGGTGGCGGGAATGAAAAGCTCGCGAGTGGACGACTGAAGTCAGCGCCCAAAGAGCAGTCCGGGCTTTTCTAAGAAGGCGAATTTTTCCGGGTTGCTGTAGAATTCCTTAAGTAAATCCCTTACCGTGATTCCATATTTTTTGATGAATTCTGTTGCCTTTATACGGCTGAATTTTTTAACAAGATATTCCGTATTCTGTTTTAATCCCTCTTCGGTGGCATAAAATGCCGCGCCTCTATATATTTTGTAATCTTCGTATTCCGATTCGAAATTATCATATACCAGATTTGACAGTATAATGTCTTCTATTCCGTTATTTACAGTAACGTGTCCGTTTCCTGGGGGCATTATTGCAATGTCTCCTTCGTTTGCATCCTGCACGGTTACATTTACGCTCCCATCTTTGTTTTTTTCCTGAAGTATAAAAATCGCTTTTCCTTTAAGCACCTGATATATCTCAGGATATCCAAGACTGCTTCCATCCTGTGCTTTTGGGTGGTAATGCCCATATGTTTTCATGTATTCTCCTCCAAGCATTCTCGCTGGCAGAAGGGTAATGTCGAATCTGATGTTATTCGAGAAATATACCTTGCGGTACATCCAGTAAGTATTGAAATCCTCTTCTGATTTTGGCTCAACATGCTGCATCAGCACTTCCTGCATCTGGCCAAGCTTTCTCACGCTGCTTGGATGCGGCGCTCCATTTACATGCAGTTTTGTTCCGTCAAGTTCAATTTTCAAAGGTTCTTTGTAGATTTCGACCATATTATTTCCCATCTCTCTTAATCCTTCATCCATTCTTCTTGTCCATCAATCCCTTCATTCTTCCAAATTCGTTTTTTCTTTCCAATGTCTTGAATACCCTGAATTTTGTGTTTCTTAATTTATGCAAAATTGCCTTGAGAAATACTAAAAATTCCCTTCTTTTTACGTCATGCCTGTCAAATGCCTTTTCTAATCGTGTTATTGTCTTGTGCAGGCGGACAAAGAACGTTATATTCAGATTTCTTGCCGCGGCTTCTTGGTCTTTCAAATGATGATGAAGCACATGTTTGAGCATCCCCAATTCCTTTTTGAGCCTTTTCTGATGTTTGTCGTCCTCTTCAAGTTCGATTTGGAACGTCAGTGCCATATGCGCTATGGAGTCCCAGCTTTCATTCTCAAAGCTTTTTTTGAACTCCTCGCTTAAGGGATGCATGGCGGTATTTATGCGGTTTGGATTAAAAAGTTATGGAATTAAAATAGCCCCGATCGGATTCGAACCGACGTATACAGGTCCAGAGCCTGTCATCCTTGACCAAAGTCCGTCTCGTGTCTTGAGTCGTCAGTCTCGTATTTTTGAAACTCTAGACGCTGGACACAAGACTCTAGACGACGGGGCTATAACATCTAAGAATTATGAACGGAAACAAATATAAACTGTAAATCGTGAATTCCCGTCATGCCAAAAACATGGAAAAACCTGAAGGAAATGATTTCGTATTCAAACGGCGGCATTGTGAGCAAGGTAATATCAAAAAGCGATAAAGTGGATGTTACGTTGTTCTGCATGGCAAAGGGAACGGAGCTTGGCGAGCATACGTCCACCAAAGAAGGGTTAGTCTATGTTATAGAAGGCAACGGCACGTTCACTCTAGAGGGAGAGGGAATCCCGATGCTTCCTGGCACGTTTATCCACATGAAGAAAAAGGCAGTGCATTCGCTAAGTGCGAATAAAGACACAAGCTTTTTGCTGGTGTTGAATCAATAAACCGAAACGTATATTAAGTGGGAAAGATACAATATCTGTAAGCAAAGAAAATCAGAAACAGGTAATGGATATGGTGAACAAAGGAAGGGATGTACTTCACAAAAAGGGATGTACTTCATTGAGCAACGAAAATACGTTATTGCGCTTGATTCAAAGGCGCGTCTAGTTTTACCGCTGGAAATACGCGAGGCTCTCGGAATTGAAACGAATGGAAAAATAATTATCCGAATTGCTAGTGGCAGTTGGCCGGTAGCTAGTAGCCAGAAGCCAGGAGCCAATAGCATCATTATTGAATTAGCGAAAGCCAGCGACAGCGATATGGCAAACGGGCGGAAATTCTCAAGAAATTGCGCTTATTTGAGGTACGGAAGGTGTCGAGGTGGAAAAAATGATTAATCCTACCTGCGCGCCAGCGTGCGGCCGAAAATTTGCATCAATTCCGGAATATATGAAGAAATTCGCACGGCGCCCCACAATTACATATATGTTTTTGCCAGAAACAGAACCTCCCTGCAATTCGCGCTGCACTGGGTGTTTTGTGCT
Organism: Microcaldota archaeon; assembly: GCA_038046805.1. Taxonomy (GTDB): domain Archaea; phylum Micrarchaeota; class Micrarchaeia; order Anstonellales; family Bilamarchaeaceae; genus UBA10214. Next base: position 111,239 of record JBBSVO010000003.1, on the reverse strand, counting down.
ATCCGGAGGCGCATATAAAAAGAGGATCAAGAGAACCGAAGAGGCGATAATCGTAGATCTTCTCAGGTTCAGGAAAGCCGGGTTTTCCGTATTCGCAAGCACAACTGAGGTTCTGCGATTCAGAAGATTGGCCGAAATCCTCAAGGCTTCTGCTTCAACATCTGTTCTTACAAATGGCCGAGTTCTTGTTGAAAAATCGGATTTGTGCGAAGAGATAAGGGATATTGGGATAAGGCAGGTTGTCCTGACCGCGAATTTTGAAAACAGCGGACTGAGGCTTACCTCCTCTGATATCGTGCGTGAGGCTGCGAGGCGCGTGGTTGCAAGCGGACTTGAATTGATGATGCGCATCACTATTACACAGAGGAATTTGGATTTTGTCCCGCAAATGGCCGAAGAGTGTATCTGTCAGGGCGCGCAGGTGGTTCAGTTCTTGAGATACTTGCGGATTAATGGAAAAGGTCCGCAAATGCTAACTGAGCAGGAAACTGGGAATTTCTTCGGGATGCTTGATGAATTACGCATCCGCTATCCGGCTATCTATCTTTCAGCTGCAGGCTCTTTAGGCACTCAGTTCAGGAAAAAACAATTTTGCTGTGGTGCAGGTTCAAGGGATGGCGGCCTTACCATCGGGGTTGACGGCAATATCTATCCATGTATCTACCTCACACAGCCTGAAAATGCAATAGGCCGCTATGAGGACGGAGAACTCGTGCGAGAAAGGGAGTTTTCATCAAAGGGAAATCCGCTTGATTGTCCGGCGTATCACTATTTGTCACGTTCAGAAAGAGAAAAAACTGAAAAACAAAAAGGAGGGATTTGAAATGTACAAAACAGAAAACAGGAGGCCTGGAGCGGGAAACCTGAAACCAGGAGCTGAGAATCGGGAACAGAGAATGGGAAGGGATTTACTTCACTGTTTCGGATATGCGAAGTGATATCCGTGGTATTGCTGAAAAATACTGCAGGGAAACCTTTAGGCTCCCATACGTTCTTTCAAAAGAGCAGTTTGGGGAAGAAACCAGACAGCGAGCATCCTCGGATTGTTCTTCAAAGGCACGCAAATACCTAAAGGAAAGATGGGGCGTGGATTTCGATTCTCTGGAACTAAACCTGTGTGGAGTTGTTCTTCCACGGCAACTCGCACGGTTGGATGCAGAGGCTTTGATGGGTTTTGCCATTGCAAGAGAACTCGGGGTTCCTTTTGGGATTCTTGAACTTACTTTGGATTGCTGGATGCCTGCGCCTTACAAGGATAGTTTCATATCTCAGTATGTTTGGGATGTTGATAATGCAATTGTACTTCGCGAAACCGTCCCTAAGCCAGAACCTTATACCTCGCTGGACGAATTAAGGAATGCGCGCGGAGACCTTATGGCAGATTCATTTAGGCAGGAGGCAGGCAGGATACCGCAAGTGTCATATGTCCGTGACTTGTCTCCATTTTATTCAAAGATTGTGCTAATGAATCTCAAGTCAAGCGGGCAGAAGATAGGCCAGCTATTCGTGAAAGAAGGGCGCCTTCTTATTCCGCAAACCTTTTACGGAGGCAAGTATGGAAAGTATTCGCTCGAGGATATAGAAAAATTGGCATTGGAGGGAAAAGTGCGGCCATCTGCTTCATGGAACTACAGTGAATTCTATCTTCTGTTGCCTGGCATTTTATGTCCGGAGCTTGCCTATGCGGTTTCCCCATTTGAATTCGATAGCGGAAAAATCCCGGAGATTGCAAGGCTGGCATTTAAGGCAGTTGAATCCATATCTGATTTTTGCCCGCTTTGCGTGCCATTCCCTCCAATAAATGCATTTAATGATCTGTTAAGACTGAAGTCAAAACTTGGGAAATATCCCGAGTACGCAGTTTTGAGAACCCCAACCCCCCTGGGTTTGCTTCCAGACCTTTCTGGTTGCGCAGACCTATGGGAGCTTGCATTTCGGGTTATGTATGCTCTGGAAGATGCGGTAAAATCCGCCAAGGTCAGGTATTAATTGGTTTGGTGTTAATATGATTCCTATGTCGTCAAAATCAACCCCTAAAGGAATGCGGGATTTTCTCCCAGAGGATATGATACTGCGCAATGAGGTTTTCGCTAAGATCGAAGCCGTGTACCGTAAGTATGGTTACAGGCCGCTTGAAACTCCGGCTATGGAATATCTCGAAACTCTTAGAGCAAAGGCAGGAGAAGACATTGAAGGCGAGATATTTGAAATCGTGAGCGGAAGCGGAAAAAAACAAAATACGGAAAAAAGCGAAAACGGCGAGAACAGCGAGAACAAAATCGGAAAGAACGAATACGGCCTCAGATTCGATCTTACCGTCCCGCTTGCAAGGGTTGCATCAAATACCGCAGAGCCAAAGCCATTCAAAAGATATTGTATCTCCAATGTATGGAGAAAAGAAGAGCCGCAACGCGGAAGATTCCGCGAGTTCTGGCAGGCTGATATTGATGTCATAGGAAGCAAGTCTATGCGTGCAGAGGCAGAAGTTTTGTCCGTGGCTCGAGAATCACTTGTTGGATTTGGATTTGAAAATCCAAGAATCCTGCTAAATAACCGCAAAATCATGGACGCGATTGTGGATGACCTGGACATGGGCGATAATATAAATGATATATTGCGGGTTCTTGACAAAACAGATAAAATCGGAGAGGCTGCAGTCCGCGTGGAGCTTGAAGGAATCATAGGTAAAAAGGCAACAAAAACAGTTCTTGAACTCGTGAAAATGAGCGGGGAGAACGAGGATAAGTTGCGCGCAGTTGAGAATGTCTGTCCAGAAGGTGTTGCAGAGCTTCGCGAAATAGTTTCATTGTGCGATTCTGCTGGATTTGAAGTGGTGGTTGATCTGGCGATGGTCCGTGGATTGGGCTATTACACAGGCCCGGTATTTGAAATAAAACTTTCTGACGGAATCGGGACAATCGCAGGCGGAGGAAGATATGACAAGCTTTTAGGTCTTTATGGCCAGCCCGATTGCGCAATCGGAATCTCAATCGGAATCGAGCGGCTCATAACCCTTATCAAAGAACGCAATGCGAAGAACAATTCGGGCGGAACTGCTAAAACCTACACAAAGGTATTTGTTGGTTGTGTAAAACCAGAGTTTTATAATTATGCGGCAAAGGTAGCTGGAGAATTTAGGGCGGCTGGTATCGCAACGGAAACTGATCTCAATGAGCGCAACCTGAGAAAGCAGATGGATTATGCAAATTCTCTGGGTATGCCATTCTTTGCGGTAGTTGGTGAGCGCGAGGCAAAGGAAAACAAAATCACGCTAAAGGATATGAAAAGCGGAAAAGAGGATTTTGTTTTTGTGAAGGATGCGATTGAAAGATTGGTGAAATTTGAATGATTCAGGAAACTATAAAAAAGGCATTACCGACTATCGCATTGTTGGTACTGGGTATATTCCTACTTTTGGTAATTTCAATAGTTAGGACCAGTGTATTTGGAGAGGTTGAGGAAGAAAAGCATATCTATTTCGAAATAGTTTTCCTGCTTCTTCTGGCAGTAGTCGGGGAATTGGTGGTGGTATATACCAAACAACCGACGGTTATGATTCTCATGGTACTGGGGGTTCTATTAAGCCCTAGTTTTTTATCCATATCATGGGAGTTTCTTGGAACTTTAAATCTTCCATTCAGCATTCCAGCGAACCAACCTATTATACTAAGGTTTGAAAGTGTTATCAGCGTCTTTGCGCAGCTTGGTGCAATCGTTCTTTTGTTTAAAGTCGGCATGCACAACAAGATTGAGAAAATATTCGCATTCGACAACCTGTTTGTTGCTTCTGCTGGCGTAGTAATCCCTTTTGTAGTAGGTTACTTCTACGCAATCTCAACAGGAGGAAGTTTTGTATATTCCATGTTTGTCGCCGCGGCACTAACCGCAACATCGGTCGGTGTTACGGTGGCGATTCTAAAAGAATTCAAATTAATGTCCGAGCATTTTGCAGAAATCATAATTGGTGCAGCAGTGCTTGATGATATCCTTGCACTTCTCGTTCTGTCATTCGTAATAAACATAACCGGGGTTGGAGGGCAGGATGCGACTGCAATTTCATTGATTACTACCTTCATCACAGCCATTGTGTTTCTTGCAGGTGCCGTAATCTCGGGTAATTACTTTGTCAAATACCTGGACAAGAAGGAACTGGACGCAAAACGATTTTTGATGGTTCTTGCATTGGTCTTATTCTATTCATATATTGCAGAATTCATACGTCTCTCGGCTATAGTTGGCGCGTTCATGGCAGGAATAATCCTGAACAGCAGCAGGCACAACAAGGAAATTGAAGAAAAAACATACGGCCTTGAGATGCTGTTCATGCCGATATTTTTTATCTCGCTCGGGATGCTGATGGATGTAAATGCCCTACAAATTTTCCTGGTGCCGATTTTGATTATTTCAGTTCTTGCGATATTCACAAAAGTAATTGGCTGCGGGATCGCAGCATTCTTCTCTGGCCTAACCAAGCTAGAAGCCGCTATAGTTGGCTTTGGCATGGCACCGCGCGGAGAGGTTGCGCTTATAGTTGCTGCGATAGGTTTGACAACGAAAATCCTGAATCCGGCAGAATATTCGATATTGGCCACCATGGCCTTGCTTACAACTATCGTAACCCCTCCAATTATGCAAGCTTTAATTACAAGGATAAATATGGTAAAAAATAAAACTGAAAAAGTGAATTCATGATGCAGATTCCCCTGATATATGTCAAAGATAAGCAGGCGTTCTCCAAATCAGCAGAGGGTTCGCTTATTCTCATTGGAAAGCCAACAGAGCTTGCGCGTGAATGGAAGAAAAAAGGGATTAAACTTATCCACATTGTCGATCTTGATGCCGAACACGGAAATGAGATGAATTTCGATATATACGACCATCTGACTTATGTTGTAAATATCCAGGTTGAGGGCGCCGCAGCAACTGGCAGTGAAAAACTAATCAAGCGGCTTCTCAAAATAAAAGCGCGCGTTGTTGTTCCTCTTCCTTCAAAATTGGTTTTATCCGGCTTTGTAGAAAAAAAGAGACTTCTCGTAGGGCGGATTGGAAAAAATTTTAAGGGAGATGCCGGAGAGGTTTTTGACATAATCATTGGTGCAGAAGACAAACCAAACAGCGAGCGGTTCAAAAAAACCGATAAACGAATCATTATCGATTGCAGTTCCGGTATCTCTGCCAGCAGCAAAATCGGAAAATCCGTTTTCGGAATAATCGTTACTCCCGATTCACTTTAAAACCATCATCGTCAAGCTCAAGCGGGTATATCTTGCTCGAATGGGCAACACCTTTCATTTTGATTATTTCAACTGCTCTTTTACGTTCCCTGCTTTTATCATAAAGAAAGTATATATGCATCCAGCCGTCGCTGAGCGTTTCAATCCCATATCTTGTATCCGGCAACACATCCTGGGTAGTCGCCGGCGTATCCTCTGAAATAATCAACACGGTCGCACCCCATTTTCTTATATGATCTATCAGGCTGAGGAATCCCCTTTTTCGTTCGTCGTCATTTGCAAAAATAATCGCAAGCGGCATTACGGAATCTATTACAACCCGTTCAACCCCGGTTGTATTGATTATCTCGGCAATTGCGCTGTTTTGCTGCATGAATTGGTCTACTTCGTGAAGCGGATAATCCAAAAACACGAGTTGTTTGCCTTTTTCAAGTTTTTCAAGGTCCCATTTGTACCCGCTCATATGCAGGAACATTGATTGTTTGTCCTGTTCTATTGAAATGTAAAGTCCTGGTTGCTTGTATTTCAATGCACCTTCTACAAGGAATTGCATACCAAATGTGCTTTTTCCGCATCCAGTAGGCCCGCTCAGAGTTATGATTGATTCCCGTGGAAATCCTCCACCACATATTTCGTCCAGTCCTGGTATTCCGGTTTTCACAAATTCGCGTTTAAGCATGCAAATCCCTCAATTTACTTTTTATCAGCGCCATCCTTTTTTTCAAGCAACTTCTTTCCTAACTCCATCTTTTGTTGGATTACTTTTTTGTAATTCTCCAGCTCTTCTTTTGTTGAAAGTCTTTCAACGATGTGTTTTTTATATCCAAACGTCGTGGTTGAAATGTTTGTAAGGAGTTCGTGTGCCTTGTCCAATGGGAGTTTTATTTCGCTTGGTCGCAGGATTTCAATAGAGAATGGGCTATATACAGCACATATCCTTGCTATATCTGCAAATGATTTCACCAGAATCTTTACCTCGATTGCTGTGGATAGCATCTTTCTGTCAATTCCTTCTTTAGCCTCTGCTTCTATTGGTTCGTCTATTTCCCCCAATGCAGTTACAACTCCTGGTTCGCTTAGTAATTTCTGTATAAATCCGGCTCCAAGTTGCTGCAGCATGTCCGTTGAGGTCGCATGGAGGTCAAAATAAAATATGGCCAGCACTCCGCCCTTGTTTATGGTTTCATTTGTGAGCTTGGTTATATCTGTCATGGTTTCTACCTGTTATTTATGGCTCCTGGCTCTTGGCTAGGGGCTAGTACCTAGAAGCTAGGAGCTAACCGCCACGTTATAATTGAGATAAGATATGCTTTAAATAGTATTCCGCCAACTATCTCATTATGCCTAGACCAAATTCAACAGGAAGCAGGGGCGGTAGTCCTAACAGATCGGGTCAGAAGCCCAAAAAACAGGGTTTCAGCCCTTCAAACAAGCGTTCGATGTTTCTTCAGAAAGCAGCAGAAGCCACAACCAAGGCTCTTGGCGGAAAGGACATTTTACTTGCCAATGTGTCCAGAGTAATAGACGAGACAGTTCAAGTTGCGAATGCCTTAGGGGAAAGACTTGAAGAATTATATGGCATTTATCTTCCGGAGTTAAGGCTTGAAGACCGCAGGAAATACTGCGAGATTATCATGGTTCTTGATAAAACAAATCCTGATGCCAAAGAATTGTCCAAAATCGTCGGGAGCGGAAAATCAAACGAAATAATCTCTTTATGTGGTAAAAGCATTGGCGCACCCCTTACAGAAGAGGACCTTACACAGTGCAGACACTTTGCAAATCAGCTTCTCATGCTATACAAGTTCAAGGATCAGTATGCGAAATATCTTGAAACACTGACCAATGAAGTCTGTCCAAATATCTCGGCAGTTGCAGGTTCGGATATCGCGGCAAAACTTATTTCACATGTTGGTTCACTTGCCCGCCTTTCAATACTTCCATCAAGCACTATTCAGGTTCTTGGTGCTGAAAAGGCCCTTTTCAAGCATTTGAAGAACAGAAAAATAGATCCGCCAAAGCACGGAATCATATTCCAGCACGTTCGTATTTCCGCATCACCCAAGGTTGTGCGAGGAAAAATCGCCCGTGCTCTTGCAAATTCTATTGCCCTGGCTGCAAAAGCGGATCACTTCACGAAGAACAAACTCGGTGATTCGTTGATTAAGCGTTTTGATGAGCGTTATACCCAAATAATGGACGAGTATACAAAAGCAAAGGAGAAAGCGCAAAAGGGAGTTGGGGTAAAGGAAGGACCAACACAGACCAAGGAAATCGGTGGCTGACCATTCCATGCACGTTTTCGTATTCTCAGACCTTCATGACGAAGAGGTCGTGTTTGAGGAATTGCGGAAAAAATACGAAGAATCAAAATGCATTTTTACCCTTATCTTAGGAGATACTACAAACGACAGCCCGAAGTTTCTGGAGGAAGTCGTTTCGTCATTTGAAAACTGTTTTTTTATCCCTGGAAATAACGAACCGGAAAATGCGGTTAAGAGGGTTTCATCATCTACTTCTCATAAAGGTTATCTGCATGGAAAGCGGGTTGAGCTGGCAGATAGATTGAATGTTGTTGGTTTCGGAAAATCAAATCCAACTCCGTTCGGAACTCCGGGTGAATTAAGCGAAGATGAGATTCACACACAGATGCAAAAACTTCCTATTGATAATAATACAATTCTCATTCTCCATGTGCCCCCACTCGGATTCTTTGACGAAGTTACAAGTCCGCGCGGGAATCTACACATTGGAAGTTCGTCAGTGCGGAAAATCATCGAGGAAAAAAAGCCGCTCGTCGTGTTCTGCGGGCATGTTCATGAACTTGAAGGCATGGCAATGCTTGGCAGCACGTACATAATCAAAGTTCCTGCGGCAAAGCTTGGAAGGTATTGTATTGCGGAGATTGACGAGAAAACAAGAAACGTGGGTGCGGAGTTCTTTTCATTGTAGGGTAACTAATAGTCAAATGGAAGTTTATCCCACATAAAATTGAAGAATTTTCTGTAACCGTCTGCTAATCGTCTGCTTCGCATTACGAACTGGGTGGGTTCCTCGTCAAGTTGGCCGGGTTTAACTCCAACGAATGTAACTATTCTGTCACCAAAGAAATCAATTGAGGTCTGGCTTGAGTAATCCTTCGGCAGGAATTTGTATGGTCGGCCAACCAATTTCAATATCTCCGGTTTCTGTTCCTTTACCTCATAATCAAAGATGTGCATGAATTTTATTCCGAGTTTCTTTCGTTCTATCTCGAATTTTGGCAGGAAATATTGGAGCCTTGGATCAAGCCAAAATCCCTTTGCCCCGATAAAATAAGCTGTTTCTCCTACGTCTAGGATGTCTTGTAGATACTGCTTAAAACCGTTAATTCCTTTGTACATATATGCAGTTTCCTCTTCCTCGTAGTGACTAAAACGTTTTTCCAATTCTGGCAGAATAATCTGTAGTTTATTCTCCTTTTCCTGTATCAAGTCCAGCAAACGCGATGGGTGAATGGCACGGTACTCTTTTCTATTATAGTCGAATGATTCGGAGATTAACCCTTTTTCTAATAGCTTGGCAAGAACATCGTAAATATTTCTTCTGTGAACCTTGGATTTAATTGCAATTTGCTCGATAGAAGAACTGCCTAACGACAAAAGCGCCTCGTAAACCTTAGATTCGTTTAAGGTAAGCCCTAGCTCCTCTAATGTCGACTCGTACATGTGGTGATAATTGCCACCAATAGCATTTAAATATTGGGTATGTCGTAGATAATATCATAAACTGCAGTTCAAACTGCTGTAGAAAAATTAGAAAGGTGATGTGCTTATGGTTAGTTTACAAACGGTTAGCAGAAGCTCTGGAAAAGTAATTACTGTCGTGGCGTCTGTAGCAACGCTGCTTTTGCCATTCAAGGCAAATGCTGATTCATTACAGAGCCGTTTATCAACTCAGGCATTTTATCAAACGTCAAAGGGAGAGACACATGAAGCAGGTTTGGGCATTGAGCATTCGCTTACATTTGGATGTGCTAATCTAGGGCTTGGCACTGCATTTGCCGGTGATTTAGAGAGTGGAGCGACCTCGCTTGAAAAAGCAGGGGCAAACCTTACTCTGTCTGCCCCCGGTGGGTTTGGATTAACCGCGTATGCACAAAGAAGTCGGTTTCTTGGAAATCAAAGGGCTTTCGGCGGAGTAGCACACTTGTCTTCAAGTTCCTTGGGTCTACGCGCAGGTGCAGAACTGGATATAACAGGAAACACTCCGGTTTTTGCTGGTGCGGATTTGGGTTTTGACCCAGTCTCTGTTTCAGCAACAGCGATTGTCCCATTTGTACAGGGAAAAGAATCTCCAAATGCCGGAGGAACAGTGCAATTAACCCTGAAAACAAAAGTCGCGAATTTCTTTGTAAGGGCTTTCGGAATGTCAGACCCAGAGGATGGAAAACTGCTGGCGGCAAACGCGCAGCTTGGTATTGAAGTTCCGATAAGATAGGTTGGTATATATGAACCACTTCCAAAATCGTCCTAGAATTTGCGAACAATTTAGAAGAACAGAGCGTATATGCACAAAAACGTTCGAAAGATTAGATGGCGTTATAGGAAAGACTGAAGAAAAACGATATTTCTCAAGGTCAGAACCAGAAATTGAAAAGCAATTCAGACGTATGCAAGATTTGCGCAGAGTCAACTCAGCTATAATTACTGAAAGAACTACTGCTGGTGTGAGTATTGAAAGTGGTTCAGCACGAATCGAAGTCGGATGCTTCTCCTTGTATACGGACACTTCCACAGTAGTCGCATCAATATATTTCAATAACTTTCAAAATAATTCTCCAACTGGTTTTTCTTTTTTGAGCATATCTGGGTTGATAAGACTGGATCGAGCTATTGGCAATCTTTTAATCAAGCTAAAACCCGTTTCGTCCTTTACATCGGTAGAAAATGGGCTGGAACCGAGATGTTACGAGAATTTAACTGGTGCGTTCCAGACCAATCTATTAATTGGTACATATACAGACCTTCCAGACATTCACGTTTCTGAAACCGAGTTCGAAATTGCGTACTACAAACTATTTTATGACGTACTACGGAAGTACCCAGGTAACAAATCAAGTGCGATGCAACATATTGCACTAAATCTTGTTCATGAACTTCTTGCAGAATTCAGAGCAATGCTTGACTCGGCAACAAGGCATTTCGAGAAATAGAAAAATGAAATACAAAAAGCAAATTTCAAGAATGCTCTAAAATGTTCTTCCTACTCCAGACCAGTATAAACAAATAAAAGCTTCCTTGCTGAGTCAGATAGTTGATGAATTAGAGAGAAACCGGGATTTGAAATGGGACATCTACAACATCGGTCGGAGGAAATAAAAATCCGTCCAATGCGCAAAGACGAACTAATCGAAATAACCAAATTAATTCATGCGATCTTCCCTGAAATCGATGCGGAAACAATAATCAAAAAAGACGATAAAGTTACTGTTGCTGAGGTTGATGGCAAACGTGTAGGATTTATTAATTTTTCAGAGAGCATGGGAACGGGCGGCTCAATTTCCGTAAAGGGTCTTGGTGTTCTTCCCGAATTTCGTTCGACGGGGGTTGGTTCGGCATTGCTCAAACCTCTATTCAAGTCTGGGAAACCAGTTTACCTGAGAGTCAGCCCAAAAAATGAAAGTGCGCTCGTGCTGTATGAAAAAGAAGGTTTTGTAGTAAAACCACGGTCTGGTTCAAAATCCGGTCAGTCTCTCATTCTTGTAAGGATGCCGGAAAACTAACGCAGAATGCGCATCGCTAGCGCGGATCACATATTAAAAAAAGAAAAATTGGGGTCATAGAGATTTGTGTTTCCAGTCTTGAGTTTTGCGTCTAGACTGGCTCTTGAACTCTAATCACCGACGCCCAAGGCCGGTAGTCTACCAGGTTAGCCCATGACCCCGTTTAATTTATTCTAAAATTAGCGTCGCAAAGGGGATTTAAAGCGTGCTGTTTAGAATCATGGTTTTCCTTTTTCACGTTCTGTAATATCCTTTATCACGACATCCAGTGGTTTTTGATCTGAAGTAGTCTCTATGCTCTCAAGAATCTCCTCTTCCGAAACAAAAAGATATATCGCATCGTGGAATTTTTTGTAGAATTTCTTCTGCTCATTGAGTTTTTTCGGATGGTCAAAGAACATTTCAAATCCAGAATACATTCCGAACCATCCAGCCGGAACCAATATCACACCCAGGAAATTAAGAGGAAATGCTGTGAATCCATATACTGTCATGAGAAGCTCTATTGCAAGAACTACGAATCCAAATCCTGCGCGTTGTATTCCCGCATTTTGTCTTTTTTCAACTTCCACATCCACGTTCTTTATCTGCTTGTGGAAATAATCTTTAAGGCGTTTCTTTACCAAGCCCTCTGTTTTTACATCTCTTATTGAAGCTGGAAGTGAAAACCGTATTTCAAACTCCCCTTTTTTAGTTTCTATATATCTCTTTTGCATCTCCTTGAGAAAATCATCTGAAAGCATTCTTTGACTAAATGGAGATGGGTCAAAATCAGAGAATATATCGTCGTAATGGTCCAGAGCTATCTGAATGGAATTCAGGATAGAGGATAATCTTCCATCCTCGACTTTCTTTGCAAGTTCTGTCATAGTATCATAAAAGAAGTTGGAGATTAAAAGGTTTTTGCTTATCCCTGTTTACGCCCGAGCCAAATAAGTTTTTCCCAGAGAATTGCATTCTCTGTCTCTCCAACTTCTTCGAAGTTGTAGATGGCTCGATCTATGTTCACCACATTGGTGAACAGCTAGTGATCAGCAGATCACTGGATACTGAACCATCGAGATAAATGCTAATATTCCGAATCGGTATTACTTATTTGGTTCAGTATACGCCCGAGACTTGGTGTATTCAATCAGTTTTTCGATTCCTTCCTCAAGCGATGTCTTTGCAGAAAAGCCTAGCTTTGTTTTTGTCAGCAAGGTGTCGGCCTGCGTGTGCGCCACGTAGTTCTTCACCTTATTTTCAACGTATTTTATTGGTAGTTTCGTTCCGAGCTTGTTGTTCAAAATTTCAATCATCCCGTTTATCGAAACAGAGCGCCCGGTTCCAACATTGAAAATTCCGAACTCAAGCGGGCTTTTCATTGCAAGCATGTTTGCCTCAACGATGTCGCTGACAAAGACGAAATCCCTTGTCTGTGAACCATCTCCATAGACTACGGGTGCCTCGTTTTTCATCATTGCCCATAAGAATTGGGTTATGAGATTTGCATATTTTCCCTTTGCCTCTTCATGAGGCCCGTAAACGCTGAAATACCTGAGGGCAATTATTTTCGTTCCATAAAGCTGATGGTATAATGTTGCGACTCTTTCCATCGCCAGTCTTGCTTCGCTGTAAAAGTCTGTTACATTGATTTGAGCATCCTCGCGGTGCGGAGGAGTTACTCCATTGTAAAGAGAAGAAGACGACGCGAACACCAGTCGCGTTCCGTTCTTAGTGCAGTATTCAAGTATGTTGATAAATTCTTCCAGAGCCTTTGCGGTGAGCAAGCGGTTTTCCTTATATAATGGAGAAGTAGAGTAAACCCCCTGATGGAGGATGATATCGAATTTTTTTCCACTTACGAGTTTTTCAATCTCGCCGGAATTCCCACGAACGAATTTGATTTTGTCCCGCACTCCTGCGAGGTTGTTTTCACTTCCCGTGTTAAGGCAGTCTATGACAGTAACTGAATGACCTTCTGAAATTAATCTTTCAACAATATTCGAGCCGATGAAACCGGCTCCGCCAGTAACCAGAACTTCCATATAAACACATCCAGATTCATTTGAACTGATAATTATAAAATACAAATAGCCCCAAGAGAGATTTGAACTCCCGACCTCCTCCTTGCCTGTTTCCGGTTTCGAGTTTCCAGTTCAGTGTCTTGGATAATAAGACACAAAACGCTTGACTCAGAACCAGCAAGTACGAGAGAGGCGCTCTACCATTACTCGTCCCTTTTGATTTATGCTGCCTAAGGACTTTTCCGAAGATTTGAACGACGAATCGTTCAAAATTTTGAAAAACGAAACAACGTTTTTCAAATGTAACGCTTTTGTCTTTAGGTTTCAGAAGTCAAAAGGGCCCTGAGCTATTGGGGCTAATAAGAAAACGTTGCAGGATTGGAATTAAAAATTCTTCGGATAGCGGAACAACATCATAATGCCCAATCAGTTGGCGCAGGTTGCGGTTCAACCCTATTGCGGCCGTTTCGTTTTGCCTGATAAAGCATCTGGTCCGCTCTTTCCATTATAAGCCGCCCTGTTTCTGCTCCGATATCTGAAATGCCATTTATGCACTGCAAAAGGCTTGCGACTCCGAAACTACAGGTTACTCCCGAGACTTTGCCTTCTATTTCTCTGCATGCTTCTTCCACGGATTTCCTGAGTCTTTCGGCCATCTTTAACGCTCCGTCTATGCCGGTTATGGCGATTATGGCAAATTCCTCGCCCCCATATCTCGCAACGACATCAAAAATCGGATGTTCGGTATTGGCGTTCCTTCCTTCCATTCGTGCAACTTTCTGCTCATTCCTGACGCTGCTCATCAGAACATCTGCGACTATTTCAAGAACTGCATCTCCGGCAAGGTGCCCATGTGTGTCGTTTATCCTTTTGAAATAATCTATGTCCGCCATCACAATTGAAAAATCCGGTATTGTTCCTTCTTTGACTGCTCTAAGCACTCGGCTTAGTTCACTCTTGAACTCTTTTTTTCTCATGAGTTTTGTAAGTGCGTCTGTTCCTGATTCAAGTTTTGCAGATATGCCTGTTGAGAGGAGGGACATGATAAGCATAATCTCCAGCATCTTCTCTGCTTCGGTTACGCAGGTCGAATCTTTCCAAAAAAGGTTTTTTCCTTCAAAAGAGAGAACCCCCAATCTTTCAGGAGTTTCTCCTTCTACTTCCGTATATAATGGAAGAAGTATCTGGTTGGTTGTTGAAGGTGTTATTAATTCAATTTCACGATGAGTATAATCCCCCTCATCAGTAGTATAACTAGATGCTGTTCTTCCATCGCTAAATATAAACGACATGCCTCCCCGTAGTGTGGTTGCAGGATGAATTCTTTCAGGATCGCTTAAACTGCCCCAACTATCTTCTGCAGAAACTACCCTATATGGGGGGATTCTCCTTTTCGCCTGCTCTTCAGTTAATACGGTTCGTACTACTTTTGATGAAAATGCCAGTTCGCTTTCTGGAGTTGCAGTTCCGTTCGGTTTTTCTGTGCGTACCACGTAAAGAGATGCCGAGCTTGCATCCTCAAGTTCTCCCAGAATACGTGCTATATGTGCATTAAAACCGTCCCATTTTTGAGTAAGTCTTCTATCTATCCGGTGAATTCTTGCAAGTGTTCCGGGGGTTGCGTTCAGACCAGGAAGTGACAATTGCCTATGAGTTGTCATATATGTATATTTGTCGTTTGTTATTTATAAAGGTAGTGGTTTGGCTGAGAAATAGAAAATAAAACGCCGGCAGACTTGGCTGCTGCCAGGCTACCGCGTTTTGTAAAACAAAACGCTGGAGGTAGGATTTTCAGTTTTTGGTTTTCCGTTTCGCGTAACGGTTCCGTTTGCTTCTCCTTGATTTTGGATAAGCACCAGCCTTTTGTCCTAATGCTTTTGGAATCCAAAAGGCTTGTGTTTGAACCTACAATCCCAAAGGGATCGGTTTGCTCGAAAATCGGTTCGAGACCGACGCACTACCAGGTTATGCGACTCCAGCGAATATATAAGTTAGGGTTGCAATCCTCTTTTATTTCTTTACCTTCTAATATTCAATTATGATCGTCCTTAACCTGAAGACATATGACCGAACGCTTGAAAAAGCACTCTATTTTACAGACATTGTCAGCGAAGTAGTTGCGGAAACCGGAGTGAGAATCGTTATTTGTCCTCCAGCACCATTTCTCAAGGATGCAGCAGAGAGGTTCTCAGACGTTTTCGCACAGCACGTTGATGCCGAGAGTCCTGGTGCATTCACTGGTTCGGTTCCAGCGGAACTTCTTAAAAAAATAAAAGTCAAGGGTTCTATTGTTAATCACTCAGAGAAAAAACTTCGTCCGCATGACAAAATAAAGGCCACCATCGAAAGGCTTCATCAAAATGCGCTTGAAGGACTGGTTTGTGCAGAAAGTCCGAAAGAGGCGGAGCAGGTTGCGACGTTTCATCCGACTTATATTGCAATAGAGCCGCCCGAATTAATCGGAAGCGGAGTTAGCGTTTCAAATGCAAAGCCGGAAATCGTAACTGAAACAATAAAGAAAATTAAGGCTATAAACGATAAGATTCCAGTACTGTGTGGTGCTGGTGTCAGCAATGCCGCAGACGTGAAAAAGGCGCTTGGTCTTGGCGTTGATGGGGTTTTGCTTGCAAGTGCGTTCGTAAATGCGGACGACCCGAAAAAATTCCTCGCAGGGCTTGCAGAGATGTTTTAACGTAATGGTGGCTATATGGGTTTACAGACTTTTACCGGAGTTGGTGTGATGGCAGTTGGCGGTGGAATGCTTGCACTAGGGTTATTCAGCAACATGCCGATTAATCCAATTCAGGGAATTCCGTCTGCAACATGGATGGTAGCAGGAGGCATATTCGCAGGTGTAGGGGCAGGACTTGCTGCTACGGACCAGAGAATCTGATTTTAATCCTTTCTGCGCATTTTTATTTACGGTAGCGATCGTAGTCTAGCAAACCTTTTGGCTGATGAAACCTTATGGCAAAAGGTTTTCGAAAACCATAATGCATCACCTGCCATTTGGTTTGGACATCGGTAGGATCTTAGCCTTCCAAGCTAATGACTCGGGTTCGAATCCCGACGGTCGCATTTTTTTGTTTCCAGTCTAGTGTTTTCGATTTTTGGTTCAGCGTTTTATTAAATCGTATATTGCCTCTTTTTATACCCTTTTGTTTACGTTATATATAATGGAACTACGGGAAATTGTATCTATTGGTCATGCTTCTTTTGCAAAAAGGGCGCTTGAAAAATTTGGTGGAGTACGTAGTGGAATCGCTCTATACAATAGAGAAGATATTGCCCTTTTTTTACGCTGCAGAGGGCTTCTTGAAGATATTGCTAAGGCAGGGAACATGCGTGTGATTGCGCGTGAGGGCAAAGAAGTATTGCAAGACACAATGTGTCGTCTTGAGTCTTTTAATCCCGTCAGGCCTGTTAATCCCCTGGGGATGGTTATGCTGGCAACTGATGCAGTGTGCGTTCACAGTGGTATACGTGACACTGCAGAACTATTTAGGCGAGGTAAGATCGATAAAATTAATCCTGACTCGGATACCGGTGGCATTGCCATTACACAGGATGCCCGGGGAGATATAGTCCGTTCACTTTTTTTAGAATTTGATGTTTCAAGACCTATCTACTCAGTTATTGTTGCAGTGCATGAATTGCGGCATTCCCTTCAGCCAGAACATGAAGAGCTATTTAGTATATTTAGACAAAGGACTGGAATGAGAGGTTATGCCTCTCTTGTTGATGCAATTCATGCAGATGCTCGTTTAAGAGAGATGAGAATCAGGTTTGGTATGAGAACCCACGAACTTGATTTTTTTGCTTTGCCAGAGGTATTAAAGCTCGCTGAAAGGGTTGGGATGGACGTAGAATCATTAAAATCATATCTTACTTATGCTGCTCCGCTGGCGGATTTTTTTATGTGCTGGGTAGAAGGAGAATCATATGTTTTGCAGGGTGGAATCTCGGCAAAAGCACCTCAAATAACTCAATTTCCCGCGGTTCAAGACCTTTATCGATTGATTGGTTTTTTAGATGCAATCTCCTCACTTTTCAGTTCTATAAAATCAGTGCATTATGAAGTAGGTATTGGCATTTATGAGTATTTCAGGATTCATCCAAATAAAAAACTGCCGAAGTCAGAAGATTTCAGAAGGGCTGTTTCCGAGCACGTGCATTCACTTGCGCCTATTTCCGCTCCAATAAATGCCTAAACGGGTTGGGAGAGGATTCCTCATACACAATCAATGTTTCGTATTCCCGAATTACCTCTGGGAATTTTTCTTTTATTTTTCCGAATATCTCATGAAACTCTATAGAATTTCTGGCATCTATTCCGAATTGCATATCCCACGCCCCTACCATGGAGGATATGAAAAAACATTCTGGAAGTGTGTTTAAAAAATCTATGAATTTTTTTATCCCAACGGGTTCCTGGTAAAATCTCACAAATACCTGGTTGTGCTGGTAACCAAATTTTTGACGGTTGAAATAACTTTTAACCTGCGTTATTACGCCTTCTTTGGTGAGACGATTAATTCTATACTTCACCGCATCTGGGGAAAGACCCGCCTTTTTTGCAATTTCAACCGTGGGAACGCGCGCGTTTTCAGTCATTTCGCTTAATGTAATCAGGTCCTTTTCATCATATTCAATTGGTTTTACATTTGTGGGGACATAATGTCTAGGGGTTTTTCCTTCAGTTTTTTCAGTGAGTCCATATGTGCTTGGCCACCACGTATGTCTAAGTTGTATTGCGATTGTCTTTTCTCTTATGGATTCTCCATGCACTTCAAGAAAATCACTCATCATGCTATTGAATTCAAAAATATCCTTTGCACATATACGTGCGATTATATCCCATCTGCCATCGCATATCCCTATCCACTGGCATGGCATTTTGTTTTTTATATAATCTATAATTTCGCTTTCTTTTTTCTGGGTGGTCGCACGGAATTGCAGATATATCCTGTAGGTTGTCAGGCCTAAGCGGTCAAAATTTGGAATCACAAAAAATTTGGTTATAATCCCACTTGCAAGGTATCGTTTAATCCTGTAATTTACTACTTCCTTTGACAAGCCGACCCTTTTTGCGATCTGTGATGCGCTTTGCCTTGCGTTTGTTTCCAATTCCAATAATATCTTTTTATCTTTTTCATCGACTTTTGGTAAATCTAAGTTGGACATATATCTATCATTACCTAAAAACATATTAATATTTTACGGTTTTGATAAATAAATCATCAAAAGGAAATAAATACAACTTTCTACAACAAATAACATGGTGATCATATGAAATTGAAATGGTTTAACTATCCCAGCAGAAATTCCGTGCAACAGGGGGTTCGTGCATTTTCAACAGCACCAGGAGAACTTGATACATACCAGCAAATCGAGCGTAAAGAAAAGGAACAAATTCCGGAATCCGAAATTCGTGCACACTGGGATACACGTGCACAAAGGCCGGGTTTGCAAAGTGTTATGTCTGCCAGGCATACTGTAGAAGAGAATAATCATGCGTCATTGAATTTCGAATTCGCCGTAATTGATTTCCTGCGTGATTACATTGGGGAAAGAACAATATTTGAATTAGGAGTTGGCATAGGTCGTTTTACCCGTTTGCTGGCTAATATAGCCGCGCGAGTTGTAGGGTGCGACATCTCACCATTAATGCTTGAACAGGCAAAACGGTATCTCGAAGGTTGTGCTAATGTCCAATTACATCTTGGCAAAATAACCGAAGTTCCGCTTGCAACTGGAGAACGATTCGATTTGGTTTTTGATTCTATTGTTTTGCTCCACATTCTTTCTCCGACAGAACTTCGAGCAACCATCCAGAGAATGATGGATCTGAGCGACAGAATATTCATTGCTGAACACACTTATGAAGGGCCGGATTTTCCAATATCCAGATATACAATTTTAAGAACTCCAGAAGAATACGAGCACCTGTTCGCGCCTTACAAGCTGGTGAAGACGCAAACACACTATTGTGCGGGCGATACATTCACGCTGATGCTATTCGAATCGCCGAATCACCCGGATAAGACTCCGTTTGTGTCCAGAGTTTTGGATTTTATAAAGGACAAGGTTGGGACTTTTTTCACTTTTAATTTTTTCCGAATTTCGTAATTTGGGACTAACAAAGAACGACGATTCGTTCTTTTCAGTCAAAACTGCTGCGCAGTTTGTGACATACCTTTAAATATTTATTCCTCACTTAAACATCTCTAATAGCCTTCTTATGCGGTTGGCGCAGACGGGGTGCTAGAAAAAACAAACAATAAATAAAATAAAAAAAAACAAAAAGGGGTGAAAAAATGGGAAAGAAGCCGAAAGGGTGTTGTCGGTTGGTACCATCAAAAGGGTGGTGTGAAATCCAGTGAGAGTTTAGTTTTTGGCAGAGGTAGTGCCAGCGAAAAACAAGCAGAATCTAATTTTGTAGATGAAAATAGGTATAATAATAAGTCAGACGACAGTAAAGTTGGAAGGCCAAATTGCATGGATGTAGAGAAGCGTGAAAAGCTTCTTGAGGCGTATTATAGCCGGCCGTATTCTCTGAGGCAGCTTGCAGTCATGTTTGGAGTGTCCAGAATGACTGTTTGGCGCGTTGTGCAGGAGTTTGGTCAGGTACCGAACTTTGTTTTGTAGGTGAGAATATGGTTGCAGTATTAAATCCAGTTACAATTGACGCCGTATGTTCTAGGACGTTACGGGCAGAGCCGAAAGTCTCCTTTGGGCGATTGGTTGGATTGCTTGATTATGCAAACCCGCGGTCAGATGTAAGCCCACAGAACGCGGAACGCGTAAATTACGTTCCAGCCGATGCCGGAGAAGGGCTCTCAAGAAAAGTGATGGGTGTAACGCGTGAAGGTCATGCGGTTCCTTTAAGCAAAGAGATGGTTCAGCTTGCGTTAAGAACCGCCCGTGTGGGATACACCGCCTTTTTGGTAGGTGGCACACGTGAAGAGATGGTTGTTTCGGGAGGTAGTTGCCTTGGAGTGTATCATTCCGAACTTGCAGTAAGTGCTGTGCAAAGCGAAAGCCCCGCGCATGGTTTTGATCCGTTATCTGAACCTACGGTGAATCCATTTGGAGTAGAAGGAAGGAAATTCGTACGTGGGGTAAGGCCGGATTCGGTGGAAGTTTACCTAAATGTTCCGACAAATCTTGAAGTCATGGATGGCGGACAACGGTTTACTCCGTGGAGGGTTGCGTTGGAGCATGCGCTCGGTGAGGTGGTCCGCTAGATGGCATTAGCATTAAAGCCTTTGGAGGATTTGCGCCGCGGCGGGCAGAGGCGCGAAGGATTGAAACGCCAAAGAACTCCTGCATCCGAAACAGCAATCGCGCTCGGAACTCTTTCTTTTGTTTTTATTTCTTCAACCGATCCGAGAAACCCGAAAACCCTTGTTGGAAAAAGGCGGGAGGATGGAGCATATGTTTTGTCAGTCAAAGAGGACGGGGTTTCCAGGGTAATTGGGCTTATGGTACGATTAGAATCCGTGCAGGCTGTTGAGTCCGCCAGAAAACCCGGAGAAGAACTCTGGGGCTCATTGGATACTCTGTCCGATTGCCTTTCAGATGGACGTATATGCCTGATAAAAGGTGTTAATCCACATCTGTTTGCAGAACATTTTGTCCTTAAAAAAGGAGTTTATAAAGATGTTGGGAACTAAGAATTTCCATAATATTTTGAGGTGAAATGATGGTAATGCCGTGTAATGTTGATGCTAAATCCGAGCCGCGTAATGGGTCGTGTCGGTCGCTTTCCGCAGCGCGTGCGGTTCAAAAACAGACTCCGCTATGGAAACTCGTTGAGAGATATCATGGGTTGGGAACTTCTGAAGATGAAAAGGCGCAAAAAGAGGGATTGAGACATGTTTTTCTTGATGTTTTGAAAACTACACTGGCGCTTTCAAAAGTTCACAAAACCGATGGCACAATGACGCCCGTGCATTTGGAGGCGCGTACCCGTTTACTAACCACGGGCGTTTCTCCTGAATTTTTGGAAGGTGACGGCAATTTAGAACTAACTAGAATGCAGGCAGCGGTTTTGTTCGGAACAGAAATGGCGAGAACAGGAAGATTCATGTCTGTTTCCAGGGAGTATCTTGGTTATTTGCTCAATGATTTTGAGGCGTGCTCTCAGCGTCCTGTTGCGGTTCCGCTTTCTGAGGTTGAGGTGCCGCGCTAGTCTCTGTTCCTGTACCACCCAGTTCCCGCTCGCTTTTCATCACTGCAAAACTAGCTACCTTTTCTCCAGTAGTCTCGTCAAGCCTTATAATTCGCACACCCTGCGTGTTTCTTCCTATTACCGAAATCCCGCTCATGGGCACGCGTATTGTCTGGCCTTTTGAGCTTATTATTATTGCTTCGTAATCATCGCTTACGGTTTTAATTCCGATCACTGTTCCGTTTCGTCCTTCAGTTTTTATGCTGATTACTCCGCTTCCGCCTCTTCCCTGCGCGCGGTATTCCTCAATCGGAGTTCTTTTTCCGTATCCGTTTTCTGTGATCGTCAATATTGTTGGCTTATCGCAAATGGTAATGCCAATTACTTCATCTTCTCCTTCCTTGAACCGAATTCCGATTACGCCCTGCCCAGTTCTTCCAATCTCGCGCGCATCAAGCTCGTTAAATCTTATTGCCTGCCCATTCTTTGTTGCAACTAAAAGATCCTGTTTTCCATCTGTTTTCACGACTTCCACAAGTCGGTCTCCTTCTTTGAGAGTTATGGCAATTATTCCACCTTTTCTTGGTCTTGAAAAATTGTCCAGTGAAATTCGTTTGATTATTCCATTCTTGGTTATCATTGAAAGGAATTCCTTTTCGCTAAACGCATCTACAGATATCCAGGAGGTTATCTTTTCATCCTGTTCTTGCATTTCAACAAGGTTTACAAGGGGTTTTCCTGTGGAATATCTTCCAGTTTCTGGAATCACATATGTTTTCATCCAGTAAACGCGTCCTTTATCCGAGAAGATCAGAAGATAGTTGTGGTTTCGCGTAACCAGTATGTCTGTTATTGTGTCCTCTTCTTTTGTTTCAGCTCCGATAACTCCTTTTCCACCCCTTCTTTGAGAGCGGTATTCGTCAAGACTCACACGTTTCACATATCCTCGGTTACTTATCATTATCACGACTTCATCGTTTGGTATGAGTGCTTCCGTGGTCCGTTCACCTTCGACCTCGATTATCTCAGTTCTTCGTTTGTCGTTGTATTTTTGTTTGATATCAAGTAGTTCGTCCTTTATTATCTTCAGGACTTTCAAAGCATCTGAAAGCACGTCTTTAAGCCATGAAATTGTTTTCTGGAGTTCTGCAAACTCATCATCGATCTTTTTTCGTTCAAGCGATATGAGTTTCTGCAGTTTCATATCCAATATTGCATTTGCCTGTTTTTCACTAAGAGAATATTTGCTCATAAGTCCTGCGCGTGCATCTGCGACATCTTTGGACCCTTTGAGGAATGGAACTATCTCATCGATGTTTTCAAGCGCCTTTCGTAATCCTTCAAGTATATGTGCCCGTTCTTCTGCGATCTTTAATTCAAATATACAACGTTTTGTTACAACCTCTTTTCTGAATTCAACGAATTGTTTGAGCATCTTGTATATTCCAAGAACTTTTGGTTCCTTTCCAACAAGAACCAGATTTATTATTCCAAATGTGGTTTCAAGCTGGGTGTGTGCATAAAGCTGATTAAGCACCACTTCTGGATTTGCATCGCGTTTAAGTTCAACGATTACCTCTAGTCCATCCTTGTCCGAGCGGTCGTGCACACCGCTTATTCCTTCAATTCTTTTGTCCCGCACTGCCTCGGCTATTTTTTCAATGATCGCTGTTTTTGTAACCTGATATGGAATTTCCGTTATGGATATGACGGTCTTTGCAGCCTTTGATTTTGTTTCCCCGGGTTCACCTGTTTTTTGCCCTTTAATCTCTGCCTTTCCGCGAACGCGAAGTATTCCTCTACCTGTTTTGTATGCTGAATGTATTCCGGCCTTTCCAACAATTACCCCGCCTGTAGGAAAATCCGGTCCGGTAATGCTGTGAATTATCGCGTCCTCGTCTGCTCCATCAATTATCGCAGCAGCAGCATCGCAAATTTCCCCAAGATTGTGAGGGGGAATATTCGTTGCCATCCCTACCGCAATTCCAGATGAACCGTTTATGAGAAGATTTGGAATGCGGGATGGAAGTACTATAGGCTCCTTAAGCGTTCCGTCAAAATTCGGGGTGAAATCAACTGTTTCCTTGTCAATGTCGGAGAGCATTTCCTCTGCTATTTTTTTCATGCGCGTCTCCGTATACCTCATAGCTGCAGCGTTATCTCCATCAATTGAATTATGAACGAACACTCCTGCCGCTAAAGCAAAGTTGTGTGTGCCTTCTACTGTTAAATCGTAAACGTCTTCACGTTTTCCGAGAAATTCTATTTTTGCTATCTTGTGATTTTTGTTCAATTCACAAAAGACAAGGTTTTGATCATTGTTGAAATACTTTAGTAATCCTGTAAGCCATGTAGTAGCATGTCCGTATGGATATACTATTTTTCGTGCATTCTCATAACTCTGCTCGCAAATAGCTTCATTGCGTTTTAAGAGATGCCTACAAATGTTTAGAAATTTCAATCTCCCTGTCCTGTTAGTAGTATGATTTTTATTGCCATTAATGATTTTCTGATGAATAAATTTTCTGTAAACCGGATCTTGCCACAGTCGCTTCAGGGTTTTTGTAGCTCTTTCGCTAAGTTCCTTTCTTTTTTCAGGATGTGTTTGGATATATCTTTTGTTAATCTCACTCAGATTTTTGATCATTCTTAACCTATACTCTGGAACCTGCCATCTTTCCCGGTTTATCTTGCTATATCGCTCAGACTGTTTCTTTCTATTTTCTGGATTTGCCCAGTACTCCTTTCTTCCCTGTGCTAACTTTGCACGATAATCTTCGTCATTTTTGTGTTTTTCTGAAGCGTAACTATAATGTATCTGCCAGTGTTCTTTCCATTTCATTCTTTTTATATTATTTGGGTAATTATTCCGTTTGTTAAAATCAAGATGGTGACGGATCCTACCAGCGGATTTTGCATACATCGCATGTTCAATATTCCAAGCATCTGAAATGTGGTGAACGTAATCCCATTTATCGTTTATTGGCTGCAATACCATTTCATAGTTTGCTATATTTGGGTCATCGTCCTTCGTAGATAATCTAGTATATAAGGGCATTAGCGAGTTTCCTATCCGAAGGTCTTTGGCTTCCTTGTATTCCCCGTTACGCAGCATAAATTTGTGGTTGAGAGTACACTTGATTTCTTCTCCGTTGTCCAAAACAATTTGCATTACCTCAGCATCTTTGATGGTTAATCTTGGTCGTAATATCTCTGCAATTTTTATGTTGCCAGTGTCATCTATCGTAAATGTAAAATTTTTTCTGCCATCGTTATTTTCTTTGATTAGTTCTTCAAAACTTAAGCTTCTTCCATCCGCCAATCTGACTTTTGTATCTTTAGTGAAACATCCAAAATTCCCTTGACCATCAACAAGAGGATATCTGAGGCTAAATGGTTGGGCCATTCTAACAAGTGTGTCATAAATCGCTACGTCTCCATGTGGATGAAATTTACCCAAAATTTCCCCGACTATTCTGGCACTTTTTTTGTATTGCTTATCGTGGGTGTTGCTCAATTCGTACATTCCGAAAAGAATTCTTCTGTGCACTGGTTTTAGTCCATCACACACATCCGGAATCGCACGGCCAACAATAACGCTCATTGCATAGTCCATGTATGACTCGCGCATGTCGTTTTCAATCGGCCGTTCTTCAATTTTTTCTGCCATCAACATCACACAACAATCGCTATTGTCTAAACATTATGCATCGTATATGGTATTCCGAAAAACGTGTCCCCCATCATATTTTTTATAGAATCTCGCTCTGCCTTTGCGCCGTAATTTATAAATATTACTGCCTTTCCTTCACAACGTTCTGTACGTATCTCAACATTTTGTGAGAGACTTTCAATTTTTTTAAATGTTTCATTATGTTCTTCTATAATCTTTTCAGCGTCACTAATTGAAGGAAGTTTTTCGCATGGGGCTCCCTCGGCATCTATCATCATTTCATAAACTCCAAAAATCATTTCACCATATACTGCTATTACTGCCGATAGTATTATTGCACCAACTCCCAGCACAAATAAAACTGCGTTATATGTCAAGATTCTTCACCTCTTTCGCATAATTCTCTATGAATTTCCTTCTTGGCTCAACTTCCTCGCCCATTAATATTGTGAATAGTTCGTCTGCCCTTATCGCATCTTCAATTGTTACTTTCATCAGCATCCTGTTTTCTGGATTAATCGTAGTATCCCATAATTGGTCCGGGTTCATTTCACCAAGACCTTTGTAGCGCTGGATGTTAAGTCCGCTCTCGCCCATTTCCCGTACGATCCGGTCCTTTTCTGCATCACCATACGCATATTGCACTACCTTTCCTTTCCAAAGCTTGTACAATGGCGGGTGCGCAATGTAGATATATCCTGCTTCAACGATCTTTCTGAAATACCTATAGAATAACGTAAGAAGAAGCGTTCTGATGTGAGCTCCGTCAACATCCGCATCAGTTGCAATAACAATTTTATGGTATCTGATTTTTTCTATATTAAAGTCTTCTCCAAATCCGCATCCGAGAGAAAGTATAATCGCCTTTATCTCCTCGCTTGTTAGAACCTTTGGAAGAGGTGCCTTTTCCACATTCAGAATTTTACCTCGTAACGGGAGCACGGCCTGAGTTCTTCTATCTCTTGCAGATTTTAATGACCCTCCGGCTGAGTCGCCCTCCACCAAGAACAATTCGGATTTTGCAGGATCCTCTTCCTCACAGTCCGCAAGCTTTCCAGGAAGTATACTAGTTTCAAATATATTTTTTCTGCGTATCAAATCCTTTGCTTTTTGTGCGGCTTCTCTTGCCTCTAATGAACTAAGTGCCTTGTGGAGTATTATTTTTGCTGGTCCGGGGTTTTCATCAAAAAATGTCTTAAGTGATTCGTATACGATGCTGTCAACAATTCCCTTGACCTCGCTGTTCCCTAGCTTTGTTTTTGTCTGGCCTTCAAATTGCGGCTCAGGAATTTTAACAGATATAACCGCAGTAATTCCTTCAATTGCATCATCGCCGGTTATTCTTTTGCTTTCATCCTTTATCATTTTTCCGCTGCGGGCGTATTCATTTAATGCGCGGGTGAGTGCGGCTCTGAATCCAATCTCATGAGTTCCGCCCTCAATGGTTTTTATGTCATTTACGAAACTGTAAATATTATCGGTATATGTATCATTATACTGGAGTGCGAATTCGCATTCAATTCCATCTGCCTTTTTTTCAGAGTATATCGCAGGGTGCATCTTATTCTTGAGTCGGTTAAGATGCTCTACAAATGCCTTTATCCCACCTTCGAAATGAAATATCTCTTCTCTCACTGGCTGCTCTGGTGCTGGTCTTTCGTCCCGAAATACGATCGTTATCTGAGGATTCAGGAATCCTAGTTCCATAAACCTTTCTTTCAAGTATTCAAAATCAAAGTCTGTTACTGAAAATATTTTTGCATCGGGTTTGAATCGCACTATCGTTCCACGGTATGTAGTTGCCCCGACTTCCTTTGCATGAGAAACAAGCTTTCCATATGCACAACTTTGATTGAATTGTTTTCCATCCCTGTGGACTTCAATTTCCATTCTTTCACTAAGTGCATTTACTACAGACATGCCAACTCCGTGCAGTCCTCCGCTTACCTTGTAAACATTTTTTTCGAATTTTCCGCCTGCGTGCAGTGTTAATGATATTGTTTCCAGCGCTGATTTGCCAGTCTGGGGGTGGATTCCGGTTGGTATTCCCCTGCCGTCGTCCTTTATGCTTACCGAGCCGTCCTTATAGATCGTAATCGCTATATTTTTACAATATCCCGCAAGGCTTTCGTCTATGGAATTATCCACTATTTCATAAACCAGGTGATGGAGGCCCCGTTTTCCGGTGTCGCCTATGTACATTGCAGGGCGTTTCCTGACCCCTTCTAATCCTTCCAGAACCTGGATGTCTTTTGCTGTATAGGAGTCTAGTTCATCAACCATATTATCATCAATTTTGTTGTTCAATATTAACACTAAACCTTGTAAATTTCTAAGTCTCATCAGTGTTAATTTTTATCGTCGTAAATTATGGGTTTAATCTAATCTGTCTTTCAACAAAAATACTATGTAAAAAAGGGTTTAAATACCAGTGTTTTTTTCCTTCCTTCCTTTTTTTCCAGCATTTATCTTAGCCTAAAATGGAGTTATAAAATATGGTTATTTAATTACTTCGTTTAATTATTTATCTGGTTTGTATTTATGGTTCACAGCATAGTCCCTCTCAAAACATACCGATATTTTGATATGTACTCAGGCACTGCCATAACAAGACATTTCGGGCATCCGGCACTCATAGAAACCAAACTCATGCCAATTGCGAAAATTCCCGTGCGCGGTGAAAAGCTTCAGGATTGCGTGCTTGTTCATCCACGTTATGCACAGGATCTCAAATCTTCGGATTATGAAATCGTGCTTATGCGCGTGTTCAGAAGGGGCAAAGGTCTTGATATCCTTTTGGATGAATCATTTGAGCACGAAGGTAGAGAATATGCCATACTCAACTTCAAAGGCGCAGGCGCGGATGCAGACTACGAGCAGCTTATGTGCCCTGGCAAATGGTATGACCCTATAACAGAGTGGAGACCGACCCATATAGGCGATCCGATATTTCGAAGGCCATGGGGCGTGCTGGGATTATTGAAAGCACGTGCAGAATTTTCTGATTTGATACTGCCATGGTTTGGAATTCCGCAGATTCCGCATGTTGCTGTGAATCCGTTCCCAGGGGCTCTTAATCTGCGTGTTTGCATGGATGCTGAAACAAAAAGAAGGTTTCGGTTTGGTCAGCTTGTGCGTGCATACAATACCAATGTGCGCATGAGCGAACGGAATTTCCAGGTGTTTGATGAAATGAGTATAGTTTCATTAGTAAATCTAGCCCGTGTGTATGCCGAAATCAATGCAACTGTAGTAAGGGCACAGGTTCAGCTTGCGAGGAAAGGCAGGAGGTTAGTCAGCATAGGATCCATTGACGATAATCGTCTTGTTGATGGCAAATTTACTGACGCAGAGAATCATACGATTTGTGATTTTGATGCGCATGAGGCAGAAAGTTTTGTGGATGAGGTTTTTACGTCCGCATTTGATCTGATAAAACACATCGCCTCGGCAGATGTACGCGAGACAATGCTCCAAGTTTACCTAGAATCCACCAGTTCACAGACTGGCCTGGACTTTTCAGTAGAAAAGAGAAGGAGATCAAGTACGAAACTTTTGCTTTGTTCGGCCAACGCATGCCGTTAATTAAGTTCGAAGAGCTCCCCCAACATATTTAAATATTCCCCTTCACATATGGTTATAGCTTATTCTCCCAGGTGATTATTGATGGATAGAGACTTGAGTAAGGACGAAAGGGATAAAATAGTGCAAACTGGAACCACGACTGTCGGTCTTGTGTGCAAGGACGGAATTGTTCTTGCTTCGGATAGACGGGCGACAATGGGTTACTTGATTGCAAGTAAGGATATCGATAAGATTTATGCAATTGATGATCACATCGCCATGACTATCGCAGGTGGCGTTGGGGATGCGCAGTCACTTGTACGCTGGATGACCTCTGAACTCAAGTTATACAAACTTAGAAATGACAAGCGTCCATCCGTGGAAGCTGCTGCTACACTTCTCTCCAATATTCTTGCAAATTACAAGTTTTATCCATTCTTTGTCCAGCTGATTATCGGCGGAGTTGACGAGACTGGAAAAGGAAGACTTTTCAGCGTTGATATGCTTGGTGGTGTGACAGAGGAAAAATTCACTTCAACCGGAAGCGGTTCTCCAATCGCATATGGTGTTCTGGAAGAGCTTTACAAGGAAGACGAGAGCATCGATGATAATTTGCGAATCGCAGCAAAATCTGTTGCTGCTGCAATGAAGCGTGATGCTGCAAGCGGGGAACGCGTTGACCTGGTGTTGATAACTAAAAACGGATTCAGGAGATATGACAAGCACGAGATAAAAACCATTCTCGGAGCGTAGAGTTTTGCGTTTCGGGTCTCGCATTTCGCGTTTGTTTTTCTTTTTTGCGCGCATTTATCTGCGCTTTTTCTTTTATTATTTATTTTTTCCGCACGTTTGTTCGGATTTGTTTGAGTTTTGTTCCTCCAAAATAATTAGAGACAATATACAAAGAAAGGTGATTTTGTTGCACTATAAAGATATAGAAAAAACAGTTATTGAGCTTATGCCAAAAGAATGTCAGGTTACGAAGGTTGAGCCAGAAGGCCTGGTTACTGCTATTTACATAAAAAACATTAAGGCATTTTACCAGAATGATCAGTTGATACGGCAGCTTGCCGGTTCTCTGAAAAAGAAAATTGTTGTACGTGTTGATGCATCTGCACTTCTTCCAATTGAAGATGCAAAGAAAATCATAGAAGAGCTTGTTCCAGCGGATGCAGGAATAAGAAATATCATGCCTAATCCAGAGTTTTCCGAGATGCACGTGGAAGCCCTTAAGCCAGGTCTCGTAATTGGAAAGGGAGGTTCTGTCTTAAAAGAAATAATGCTTCGCACCGGTTGGGCAGCAGTTGCCCTTCGCGCTCCGACAATGCCATCTTCAACCCTGGACGGAGTTCGCAAATCTATAATAGGTGATGCGGTTGATAGAAAGAAATTCCTGGTGAATGTTGGGAGAAAAATCTGCCAACCTATTTCATCCAGCGACTGGCTACGTGCACTTTGTCTAGGTGCTTTCAAGGAAATAGGGCGTTCGTGTTTTCTTATCCAGACTCCAAACAGCAAGGTTCTTCTGGATTGCGGTGTAAATACAGCAACTGGCGATCCAACAAGAGCTTACCCATATCTTAACATGCTTGGTTTTCCGCTTGACCAGCTTGATGCAGTAGTCATAAGTCATGGTCACATGGACCACATGGGGTTTGTTCCTTATCTATATGAATATGGATATGATGGTCCGGTGTATTGCACACCACCTACGCGGGACATCATGGTTCTTCTTCAGCAGGATTATATCAATCTTGCAAAAAAAACGTTTGGAATGGAGCCGCCGTATTCCAAAAAGGACATCCAAACAGAATTGAGGCACGTTATTACAATAGATTATGGGGAAGTAGTGGATATCACTCCTGAAATAAAAATGACTCTTTATAATGCAGGTCACATTCTTGGAAGTGCCATGGTTCATCTTCATATCGGAGAAGGAATGCATAATCTTGTTTATACTGGAGACATGAAATTTGGATTCACAAAACTATTTGAGCCTGCGAATACGGTCTTCCCGCGTGTAGAAACGGTTTTTATAGAAAGTACGTATGGTGGTCGTGCAGATATTATGCCAAATCGCGTTGACATGGAAACCCGTCTGGTTAACGTAATGAAGGATACGATTGCAAAACGCGGAAAGGTTCTCATTCCTGTTTTTGCAGTAGGACGAAGCCAGGAAATAATGCTTGTTCTTGAAGATTATTATAGGAGAAATCCAGACTTCAATGTTCCTGTCTACATAGATGGAATGGTTCTTGAGGCATCTGCAATTCATACTGCTTATCCCGAATACTTGCGGGAACAGGTGCAGCGAAGGATTCTTTCAAACAACAGTCCGTTTGAATCGTCCATGATAAAAGTTGCGAAAGGCAGCGACAAGGAGGGAATCGCAACCGGTGATGAACCGTCTATTATTCTTGCTCCATCTGGTATGCTTAGCGGCGGGCCTTCGTATGAATATCTAAAGTTGCTTGCCGACGACGCAAAGAATGCCCTTGTAT
This sequence comes from Microcaldota archaeon, assembly GCA_038046805.1. Classification (GTDB taxonomy): domain Archaea; phylum Micrarchaeota; class Micrarchaeia; order Anstonellales; family Bilamarchaeaceae; genus UBA10214. Next base: position 80,324 of record JBBSVO010000003.1, on the reverse strand, counting down.
TTGTTGGTTACCAGTCTGCGCTTTCGCTTGGTGCAAAGCTGCAAAAAGGCCTGAAGGAAATTCCAATTGCAGGGGATGACGGCAGGACGAAAATCCTAAATGTTAACATGAGCGTTGAAACAGTTGAAGGATTTTCAGGACATTCAGATAGGTCTCAGCTTATGGCTTATCTTAAAAATCTTCGACCGACTCCTGAGCATGTTTATACAATGCATGGTGATTGGGGAAAGACCGAGGAATTTGCTCGTTCAGCTGCAGCAATGCTTAGAAAAGATGGAAGAAGTTTGGCTGATCTGGAAGCGGTTAGGCTGAAATAACCCTGGTGTCTAATCTCTCGAATTCCCAGCAGCTTGCTGCGTGGGAGGTTCACTCCTATCCATCGGAATCCTTTCTCGCAGTCCCATCACTGGTTAATCTTTTGAAAACAAATTTATCAGGCACGCCTGGGTCATAAATTCTTGTCTGCAAAGGAGAATCATGCGCAATGTTATCAACTGCTTCGAACCATGGGTGCTTCGAACCGTTCCTGACCATATAAGCAAATCTCGCAATCCATGCGACTGCTTTCTGAAAATCGGTTAATCTTCTTGGTGCATATTCGTTTCCGTTCGTTCCATTGACCGCATCAAATACCGACATGACCAGATCTGAAGCCAGTCTATGGTCGCGCATCAGGCCAACATAAAGGCTGGCGAGTTCAGCGCCTTCCCTTCCAAATACGATTTCGGGCTGTTCGGAGCCAGCAGGTTTTATTTTCATAAAAGGAACCCCGAAATTCTGAAAATCTATTTTCAAAACCTCGCCTAATTCATACCTGAGAACTCGCTCACCAAGTCGCAAAATGCCTTTTGAAGGTTCTAAAATTTCAAGATGTTCTTCCAGCAATTCGTGGGCATATCTGATTGATTCAAACCTTTTGCAACCATTTCCAAGAGTGTTAATAACGCGCGCAAGCGCACAGACATCATCTGGTTTAATCAGTATCCCGTCTCTATGTATGACGTAATCAAGTTCCAGATATATCCCACGCCCGACGTAAAAGCGTAGTTTTCTTTCTTTCGGGGTGGCACTTGCGGTTACTTTCCCTGGAGAGATTCCAAGGGTTTCACAAAAACGCTTGGATGTAAACCACATTGAAGCCTCGCGTTCCCTGTCCCTGATATAATCAGCGTCGGATTTTGGCATATATAATTTATGGTCGCTTCCCAGGGTTAAGGGTATCCTGCGCACCGCTACTTTACCGCCAGTATTGATATGTTCGTATAAGTAATATCGTTGCCCGTCAATGGTTGTAATATCTTTTCCATAACTACTGATCGTAATGCCAACTGCTGCAAAAGCCTGTGCCACCCCCATTTGTTTATGCGGCATTGCGGCCGTGATCCGAGCATCCTGTTCTGACAGCCTGGTTGCATCTTGCCTGCACATAAACATATCCTCGCCGTATCTGACCCAGCTGATTTTGCCAGTATGTGCCCAGTTGTGAATTGTCCTAAGCGTCACGCTGAGCGTTTTCGCAACATCGGCAAAAGAAACAAATTTCGTTCTTCTCCTTACCTCTTCCCTGATTATGAATTCCGCGTCTTCATTTCTTAAAAAAAGTTCGTTGGTCAGCCTCAACAGGACTATGCAAGTATCCTTTCCCCTTTTTGACAATACGGGATAGTTCAACTTCGATACCCTTCCCTGGCATGTAATCCGTTCCTCAAGCATGCTTTTTGGAAGTTCCTTCATCCCGTCCGGAAGCGCTGCGCTAATAGCTCTTTTCGTGTCGCTCCAGCTAGTATATCCTAATTTTCTAAGCTGTCGCTGTTGCCGCAAATAATCAGCATCTGTTTCATCAATAAGATATTGCCCGTGGATCCCCCGTTGTAATTTTATCTGCCTTTTTTCACCTGTCGGGACGCCTATATGTCCATAAAATTCGTCATTTCCTGTCCTGGTGATATGTCTAAGGTGGGCAAGGCTGGTTTCCCCAAGTTCCTTCATCAGGTGGTTAAGGGACGTTAGTTTTTGGATCGTTTCGTACCCAGGTACGGCATATAACCTTGGCATTATTGTTGGTTTATCTGCCACTTCTTGCATTCGAGCAATCGTCATATTCTTCTATTTGCATCCACGTATTTAAAAGCTATACTATTATAGGAAAACTACCACAAAGGTATATATCATCCATCCGTTTTATTTATCCTGTGCCGTGCGCTAATGGCCGCCTGAGTTTAAACTATGAAGGTGTGTTGAACACGTGCGGCACAATGCTTTTCCATGGTTTTTCGCGACGCGTTTTTGCCCTTAGAAACCATAAGCCAAAAAGGCTCTTGAACACGTGCGGCACATGCTGTTTACTGTTTCGAGTTTTGTGTCTTGAAGTCTATTCGCTATGGGGGGTTGCTGGGGGTGAAGCACTTTAGGGGGCGCTCCCCCTGAAGGGCTCTTGAACACGTGTGGCACATGCTGTTTACTGTTTCGGGTCTCCGGTTTTCAGTTCTGTAATGAGCCGAAAAGCTTGATGCAGCAGCTTTATGGTTTCTTGTTTCCAGTTTCGGGTTGTGTCTATTATTCTATTTTTAGTCGCTTTCTGAAGGGTGATTGTAACTGATGGATTTATATCCTTTTTTAACTATATCTATAACATGCGAAGATTGATTGTTGGTGCTTCAATCGCTGCGTTCGCCCTATCATGCTCTTCGGTCAAGCCAACTGATTTTAAACCTTCAATGCAAGAAGGGATTATGGCAGATGCGAAAAGTACTGTGCCCGGGAAAGTACAGGTTACTTATCCAAATGGAATAGTATTACTTAAGCGAAAAGATGGAACTATTAGAATATTTGATGGAGACGGGGATATTGTTGCTGAAGGTAAAATTATTGAAACGCAACGTGATGGCACAGTTATTTTCATTAGCAAATACGGATCGAAGATGCAACTTGATCCGGATGGTTCAATGACATTAAAACCAAAAGAAACCCCCAGTAATTTAATCCCTGCACCCAATATTAGGTGATTCATCTTGTTTTTGTTTCTAACAGTTTTATCATATGTTTAATATCCTCATTGCTAGGTAAATATTGCAAGGCTTCATTGAAATGAGCAAGGGCATCGTCATGTTTTTTTTCATTCATAAGACGTTTTCCTTCCTTGAACATTGCAGTTGCAAGGTTATGACCTATTGTTTCATAGAGCGTTCTGTTCGGATTTAGGGACAATGCAAGTTTTAACGTTTGCCCTGCTTCTTCGTATCTTTTTAATGATAAATAGATATCTCCGATATTTGAATAAGTCTCCGTGTCTTCTTTTCCTTCTTTTGTTTCAGACGCTTTTTTGTAATACTCCAGAGCCTTTTCATATTTCTTTAATTTTTTATAAGTGAAGCCAAGATTTCGGTTATACTCAAATCCATCAGGCACAAGGCCCACCGCCTTTTCATAAGCCAGCGCGGTCATCTCCCAATTTCCAATCGTGGAATACTGCCAGCCGACCTTGTCGTAATAAGACGCCTCCACTTCCGTAACAGTTCCAAACTGCGCTATCTTAAAATCAGGATTCTTCGCATCTTCTGCATAGAACTTCTTCAGCCCTTTCTCAAGGTCTGCGGATTCCAGCTGCTTTCCATCATGCAGATATGTGAAATCAAAAACCAGTGGGGCATCCAGCGGATTCTCAGGTATCAGCACCAGCGCGGAATGCCCCTCAAACAGTTTTGTCTTGGGATTTGTCCAGGTCATTTCAACCATGACTGCGTTTTGGGCTCCAAGCCCAGAGGCAGAAAGGAAAGCCAGCCTTGTTATCTCGTCGCAGTCTCCTTTCCCCGTCGCCAAAACCTCGGACGGGGATTTTGTAACACCGCTGTTAAGGACGTATTTTATTCCGAGTGTTCCGGACTCTCCGCTTTTTTCTCCCGCAGACATTCCCTTATAGATGTTCTGAAGGTTTTCAAAGGCGGAATATGCCATGTCCAGACCAAGCTTCATCCTCAGTTTGTCTGTTTCCAACAATTCCAATGCAAAAGTTGGCAACGGTGCGATGAGTTCTAGTTTTCCGGTTTTTTCCCTCGGAGGGGCAAGTGCTAATGGCAAGGGAAACCATGGTTCTGGCATGGTTGGATTTTGCGGACATTGTTTAAATAAATACGTTAACCAGGCATAATTCTGTTTCGAGTTTTGCGTTCCGCGTTCAGTTACGTTTCCGAACCTTGCTTATAAATAATTCCGCTAGTCTAACTCAGTATCAATATATCTTTCAGAGGTGTTTTTTACATGGCAAGAGTAGGGGAGAAATTAAACGAAATAAAGGATTTGGAATTGGAGGCATTCCACGCAAACAAGAGCGTGAAGATTAAGCTGTCCGATTATTTCGCGGATTCCGCAAAAGGTGGGAAGTGGCTAGTATTGGCATTCTATCCCGCTGATTTCACATTCGTCTGTCCGACCGAACTGGAGGAACTGGCAGATCTTTACGAAGAATTCGCAAAACAGGACGCAGAGGTAATGAGTGTGAGCACAGATACTGTTTTTGTCCACAAGGCATGGCACGATGTTTCTCCATCAATAAAAAAGATTAAATTTCCAATGCTTGCGGATCCAACCGGAAAGTTATGCCGTGAATTCGGCACTTATATCGAGGGAGTCGGCCTTTCTCTTCGCGGAACGTTCATTATTGATCCGGACGGCGTCGTAAAAAGCGCGGAAATCCACGATAACAGCATTGGAAGAAGTGCAAAGGAAATATTGCGAAAGCTAAAAGCAGCCAAGTTCGTTCGTGAGCATCCGGGACAGGTTTGCCCGGCAAGCTGGGAACCTGGAAAAAAGACACTTTCCCCAAATCTGGACCTTGTAGGGAAGCTATAAAACATTTGTAGGTGCTCTATCATTTGGTGATATTATGGGAAAAGAAGAAATTATTGGACTTTTGAACAAAGCACTCGAGTTGGAACATTCTGCGCATATTCAGTACCTTAGTCATGCGGAAATAGTTGAAGGTGAAAATGCAGAGCCGATTATTGCAAGGCTTAAGGAAATCGCAGGAGATGAGCTTAAGCATCAGGAAAAATTCCGAACATTAATTGGCGCATTAGGCGGAGTACCATCAATGAACGTTGCCCCAACAGCTCAAGCCAAAACCATAACTGAAATCCTTGAGCAGAATTTAAAAGATGAAAAAATGGCAGTTGACGTTTACAGAAAAATAATGGAAAAACTCACAAAGGAAAAACCAAAATACTATGATTTTCTACTTGAGCACGAGATAAGGCATATATTAATGGAAGAGCAGGAGCACATAACAGAGCTTGAGCTATTATTAAAGAAATCTGGCAGCAGCTACTAACGAATCGCAGTATGCAAACTGCCAATACACTGGTGAATCTATGACTTACGAACCAAAGAATTTTGATACGCTGTTGGGAACAGAAGGTTTCAGCGACGCGCTCCTGAAAAACCATTTTATCCTGTACCAGGGTTACGTAACAAACACAAACAAGCTGGCAGATGCGCTTTCCTCGATGGCAAAGGAAGGAAAAACCACGGTTCCAGAATACGCTGAATTAAAGCGAAGGTTTGGCTGGGAATTCAATGGAATGCGATTGCATGAATTGTATTTCGGAAACATAGTTAAGGGCGGAAAATCCCCCTCGGGCGGTTCAAATTCAAAACTATCAAAACAATTCACCACTGATTTCGGTTCCTATGAAAACTGGGAAAAAGATTTTCGGGCAACCGGTGCGATGCGCGGAATCGGGTGGGTTATTTTGTATTTTGATCCGCTCGCAAAGCGATTGTTCAACGTCTGGATAAACGAGCATGATACTGGCCATCTTTCCGGTGCAATCCCGCTTCTTGTAATGGATGTATTCGAGCATGCGTTCATGCTTGATTACGGTCTGAAGCGCGCGGATTACATAAACTCTTTTTTCAAGGCATTAGACTGGGATGCGGTTGAGAAGAGGTTCTGAGGCCTAGAGCGGTTTTATTAATCCGTTTTTCGTTATAATTTGTATGGCAATTCCTTCTCCCTGCCAATTTTGCTCAGCCATTTGCTGCAAGGACTATTTCATCACCGTTACTTCTTTTGACGTCCTCCGCGTTGCGGAAAAACTAAATAAAAAACCCGAAGAATTTGCAGTCCTGGAACCCGCACGTATTTTCAATCAGGACAACGAGACGGTGCTGGAGTGCTACAGAGCGGATACTGGGGCAGATAACGGGACGCGCTACGAGTATATCCTCACTTTCAAATCCCATCCATGTATTTTCCTTGACAAAAATAATCGCTGCACGATTTTTGATGTTGCACCGCGAGGATGCAGAAGTTATCCCTTAAATCTAGAGGGTAAAATGCTTCCACACCCGAGATGCCCAATGGTTCCGCGTCTTGCGTTTCGGATTTCGAGTCTTGGACGATCTGCAACATCTAATTCTGAATATGTCTGCGAGCTTGCGGCATATAAGAAACTGGTAAAAGAGTGGAATTCAAGGCATGGGACAAAAGAGGATTGCTTTGATTTTCTTCTGAACCAAGCAAAAAAACATTAAATTAAAAATCAGTTGTGTCAAATTATATTTCTATGGGTAAGTTGATTCACCTGGGCTATCCTCAGCAAAAATCCGGCAGTTTTATGCATGCAGCTATTTATGAAAACGGAAAATTAAAAGTTGAGAGAATTCCAAAACCGGTTATTAGTCCAGATCAGATATTATTGCGTGTCGTCTGTACTGGCCTTTGCGGCACCGATGTCAAAAAAATCTGGTTTAATCTTCTTGGATTAGGCAAAAGAGACCCCAGGGTTTTTGGCCATGAAATCGTAGGGGAAGTTGTTGAATGCGGTTCACAAGTAAGGATGGTGTCTGTTGGAGATCGGGTTGCTGTTTTTCATCATGTTCCGTGTCTTGGTTCAGAATGCAAACCATGCAATGAAAAGAGATTCTCGCAGTGTCCTACATATGCAAACGTAGATACTTCTGCTGGATATGGAAAACCAAGCGGAGGCGGGTTTGCCGAATACATTGTTTTGCCAAAAGAGGTAATAGCACGAGGTCTTATCAAGATTCCAAGCGGCATTTCATATGAGGAAGCAGTCTTTGTAGAGCCACTTAATTGCGTTCTAAAGGCAACGAGTATGTTCAAGAAATTCGGCCAGGCTATCGAAAAGGGAGAACCTGTTTTGATTATAGGTCAAGGGGCCAATGGTTTGTTATTTACTCAGATCTTAACCAGACTTTATGGGGCAAATGTACTAAGTATAGAACCTAATGCGTATCGGAGAAATCGTTCCGAAGGATTTGGTGCAATCGCTCTCAAACCTGGTGAAGCACGTAGTTTGAAAGGATTTGGAATAAGGAAGGCTATTGTAGCATGTGCATCTGAAAAAGCAATTTTATCTGCGGTTGATTTGATTGAAGAAGGCGGAATAGCAGTATACTTTGGCGATCTTATTTCTGACTCAAGCGGTAGAAAACACTGGAACGAATTATCAAGAACCGAGCAGCCATCTGTAATCCGAAACAGGTTAGTGGTGCCAAGTTATTCCTCTGCCTTTGAACTGCACGATGAAACATCTGAGCTGGTGTTTGGAAGGCAATTGGAACTGCGGTCATTGATAACCCATAGAGTTGGCCTGCTTGATCTCAATGCGGCGATAAAGGGATTTGTGGCTGCAAAAATGTATGCCGACAGTGCCCAGAGCGTGCTCAAGGTTCTTGTCCAGTCAGATATTGATGCTAATAGTCAGTATGCTGTTCCTTATACCCAGTGGTTGGGGTTTTTCATCAGTAAATTTGTCGTTCCGGCAGTAGCTGTTGCAGGGTTATGCCTGATGGTTCTAGCAGGTGTGGGCTTTCATAAACAACATACGAAGTTCTTGAAAAGCGGCTGCGTTAATCTGCCTTATTCATGCGATTACGTTTGCGAAAAAGACCTGGGTCCAATGTCAGGAAAATTCAAGGCAGAAAAAGACGGAAAGGTATTTTATTACGATTATACCTGTGGTTCTCCGCCTTGAGCCGCATCGCCTTATTTCCTAAAAGTTGCCATCTTACCACACTTTAAAAATCCGTTGGCACACAAAATATACTATGTCTGGTTCAAAATTAATAACTCCAAAACAAGGTTTAATTATCCCAAGAGCAGTGGATGTCTGTTATGTTGCCACGGCACAGCGTGGTTTTAACGGCAGAGTAAGCCTTTTAGAGCCCACTTCTATTGATCCGGCCCGTGATGAACATAAGGTATCCCGTACAAAGAGATTTTTGACACTCGCAATAAACAATGACTGGTCAGAGGACAAGCTCAGAAACAATCTCAGGTATATGGACGAGAGTTTGAAGGATTTTGCATTAGTTTACTATTCGGTTTATAGAAAGGTTTTCAGAGAGGCGGACTGGGAAGACCACGGTCCAACCCTCGATTATCTTCTTGACGAAGTCCAGAGCAGAATTACACAGTATGGTTATGCCTCTTTCTGGTGCAGTGCAATGGCCAAGGATGGAACCCCAGTTGGTTTAACCACGGGCGGAATCCTGCCAAAATCAGGAACAATGTTTATTGGTTATCTCGGTGTTGTCGAAGACTATCGAGCACGCGGCGTGGATTTGGCGCTTCTTGCCGAGGCAACACTTTTCAGTGCAAGGGCGTGCGGAATTTTCGCTGGAAAGAGGGGCTCAATAATGCCAAAATATGCCCTTGGCGAACTGGAGATTGGGGCAGATAAGTATCTTGAACTGCACAGAATCGGCCAATATGGTGGCGGAGTGCTTGCAGACTTGAATGGAACTCCAATAGATTACAGGCAACCTGCCGCGCGAGGGCTCGAACCATCTAAATTGCATATGTATCTTAGAGCATTTGATGGCCGAATGACGCTTACCAAGGCCGAAGCAGTGGTCATACTGATTGAAATGCTTGAATACTATTACATGCCGGGCAGACCCGCAACTGTACAAAGAAAAGCAGCAGAAGAAGTTACCCGTCTTATGCAGGGAGTAACCGAGAACCTTATTCTTGTTCCCCTGACAGACGCGAATATCGCCAGGCTCAATACGGCCAGGGAACGAATGTAATCAGGGCTTTGCAATCCTCCACAATACCTCAAAATATTTCCTGAAGCTTTTCACTGCCTCTTCGCTTTCCAGCAAAAATGCCTTTGGTTCACTGGTAAAAAAAGCGATAAAGACTTTGTTATTATAGAAAACGATTTCCATATTAGTAATCAGGTACTGGGGTAAATAGCGTATCTCTGATTTTTGTTGTGTTGTCTGTACCATTTTTCCCTTGATGTCGTGGTTTGCAAGCATCTTTACTTTAATTCCTTTGGCAATTCTTCTCAGATGGTGCTTATAGAAAAATTCCCTCCATCTGGCCGTAATCTCGTCCTGTGCTTCCTTTCCATAATATGCTCCGATAACGAAATACTCGTCTCCGAACTTCAGTTCATCAACAATATTTCTGAAAAAATTTGCCACTCCTTTGTAACCGTCGTAAAGTGTCACCTCAGTTTTTTGACCCGCGGCTTTTTTCTGTTTTTCCAGCTCAGGTACGAGTTGCGCTAAAAGTGCCCTGTCCTGCTCAAGCTTTGAGCGTTTTTCGTCAAGATAATCCAAAATGCGTCGCGGCTCCATGGAGCTGAAATATTTTATATTCCCTTTCATCACGTGTCCAACCAGCCCTTTTTTCTCAAGGCGGTCAAGAATCTTGTAAACTTTCGAAGATGAAACACTCGCAAGCGATGCCAATTGCCCGGTTTTAGAATTACCAAGCTTAAGGAGCGAGAGGTAAACCCTACTTTCCCCCTTGGTAAGTCCTATCTGTTCAAGCAGTCTCGTGTCCATAGGTTTCTATTCTCTGGTAATTTTTATTAATCTTCCTACTACGACCCCCTAGGGGGAAGATAATATATAAATAACTCCGGAGGCGCAATAGAATTATGCCAGAAGATATGATTTATGGACACCTAAACAACGAGTGGAACCGCACCTGCAAGGTAGTTCTTGGAGGAGAAGTCGGGGAGCTTAAGGAATTTGAGAACTGGCTTTTGGAGCTTAAGCAGCCAAGGCTAAGGGGGACGTCTAGTCTGTCCGGAAAGGAAGTTGTTTTCTCCTCAACAGATTACATGCAGAACGCAAAGCACATGAGCTTTGATGAAATAGATTTCGGAAGAAAGTTTGAACCTCTTTGCATAGACGACACTAAGGATATTGATTCAATTCTCGAAGCCGTGCGAGAGCGGATTTATTACTCCGGAAACATAATCCTCGGCACATCGCAATTCGTTGAAAAAAGTTCGAGCGTAAGCAATAGCTATTATGTTTACGAATCTGCGAGAATCCAGGAGTCAAAGAATATTGCATACTCTACCATCTGTAAGAATTCTGAAAATATCTTTGGGTGTAATGTAGGGTCTTTTTCCAATTATGACATACGTTGTCACCAGCACGGAAAGGGTGGAAGAAAATTTGAGGGCTGGCTTACATGGATGTCCTCGGAGTGTTATTACACATATAATCTGATGGGGTGTAATGATTGCATTTTTTCGTTTAACTTGCGTTCCAAGAGAAATGTTATCGGAAACCTCGCATTGCCAAAGGAAAAATACTTGACTATCAAAAGCCACCTTCTCGCGCAGATTCGTGATATCCTGAAGCAGAAAAAGCGTGCCCCATCGCTTGCGGATATCGTAAATGAATGCGGTACTCCAGAAAAAAATACATTGGTTCAACTTGCGAATTTTGCAAAACCGTCCGAACAAAGCGGATTAAATCCAGAAATAGAAAAAGCATTCTCCGAAACTGCATCTCTTATTTTTGGAAAGCCGCTTTCAGGCAGCGTTTGCGATTATTCAGAATGGCTTAAGCGACATATAATTAATGTAGCCGAAACTGAAAGTGTTCTAGGAAGCGGAAAAACAACTGTTCCGAATTACGAGAATTATCATGCGTTTGATAAGAGCCGCAATCGCTTTGTGAACCTGTCCGAAGCCAGTCAATTAAGCGAAATCCAGAAACTCGGCGAAATCGAAGCGGAAAAACTCGATTTTTCAAATGTATCAGGTCTTCTCAGTGGCGTCGCATTTCTTTCTGCCCAGTTTCATGACGGAGTTTTCAGCAACGTAACAAACTGCCCGATAATAATAAACTCCGCCAATTGTTATAGCATACTCGGTTGCGTTAATGTCAAGGATTCCGCATTTTGCACCTGGCCGAACGGTTCAGACCATGTTTTCGGATGCGCATTCACGTTTAATTCCTCATTCAACGTAAATTGTTATTCCTCCTTTAATCTAACCCGCTGTTTTGAGGTTGATTCAAGTTCAAATTGCTCTGACAGTTATTTCTGCCATAATTGCGAGAACGTGCATGATTCAATGTTTTGCTTCAATTCAAAGAACTTGAGGTATGCAATTGGAAACGTGGTTGTCGGCAGGGAGCAGTATCAGCGCGCAAAATCAATGCTCCAAAGCTGGTTGCGTGAGGGATTTGAAACGGACAAGGCAGTGGATAGCGATATATTTAATATCGGCTCAGCCTAATATCCACAGTTGAATGTTTCACGGTTGATTCTATGTCTGGAATTTCAGACGTGCCTACTCTTCTCAAATCAATGCGCCCGAAGCTAGCGAATGGTGAGTTTGTATTCTGTTCGATTCAGCCAAATCAATTCGCAGCCCACAGCGAGGAATTAAATCCATTATTAGTTTTTCGCGAAGACGAAGGCATTACCCTCATCATCGAAAAGAAAATTGCGGACAAAAACAATTTGAAATATTCCGATTCCGAGACCTGGGCATTGATTACGCTCACGGTCCATTCTGATCTTTCCGCTGTAGGTTTCATCGCAGCAATAACAACCAAACTTGCAAAAAGCGGAATTCCGGTTAATGCTGTCTCCGCGTATTATCACGATCATTTATTTGTTCCGCACGCTATGGCGGTTAAGGCGATGCAAGCCCTTATGATTTAAACGCCTTTCTGTTCCAATAATACCTATGGGTAAGAGCAAAAAAGACCTGGGAAGGCAATTGCAAAACATAAAGAGAAGGATCGAAGAGCTGGAACCAAAGGCGAGAGATGACCCTCTAAAAAAGAATCGCGCCTTACACGAAGAACTCGACAAATTAAAGAAGAAACTGCAGGAAGAAGGCTAATTTAGCTGCACGTGTGTGGTCGAAGCGAAATACGAACCTTTAAATTCAGGATCTGACGTATATATACTTATAAAATATAAGAATCTCTTATTTTTTCTGTTCATTTAGAAGTGTGCCTCCCAAGAACACCTTCGTTTAGAATAGATGAAATTGAGATCTAAACTAAGGTGAAAATATATGAAATTTAGTGATATGCGTTTGGACAGTAGGACAATCTCTGCGTTGGATTCAATGAATTTCGTCCAACCAACAGAAGTACAGGAAAAATCTCTTGCCCCGATTTTGGCCGGAGAAGATGTCATGGTAAGAAGCCAGACAGGAACCGGAAAAACCGCAGCATTTGGAATAGGGCTGGTAGAGCAAATTGCGGCTTCAAAACATGCCAAAAAAGGGCTTGTGCTAGCGCCAACCCGAGAGCTTGCATTGCAGATAACAAAGGAATTACGCTCCATAGCTGCAGGCCACAAGTTCAGGGTATATGCAGTATATGGTGGAGAAGAAATCGGTCGTCAACTCGCATTGATTGCGCGAGGTTTTGAAATCATAGTTGCAACTCCGGGAAGACTGATTGATCACTATAAAAGGAAAACCCTGGACTTGTCTGTTTTCAATATAGTTGTTCTTGACGAAGCAGACAGAATGCTGGACATGGGATTTAGGGAAGACATCTCCAAAATACTTTCTGCGGTGAGCGAAACCAGGCAGACAATGCTTTTTTCGGCAACTCTTGATAAAAACGTACTGGACATTTCCCGTAGATATCTTCAGTCCCCGCTTTTGATAGAGCTCGGCGAAGTTGGAAAAAAGGAGGATATATCTGAGGACGTGATAAAATTACCAAGAAGTGAAAAATTCTTCAAGCTAACTGAAATCCTTCATCAGGAGCCTAGTTCCCGAGTGCTTATATTTGTTGCAACTCAGGGAGCAACAGAATACGTCGGAAGAAAGCTTCGCGATCAGAATATAAGTTCAGATTTTCTCCATGGCGGAATGCGTCAGCAAAAAAGAGAAAGACTCATGAGAGATTTTCATGAAGGCAGATTCCGGGTTCTCGTAGCTACTGATGTGGCTTCAAGAGGACTGCACGTGGATGATATTGCGCATGTAATAAACTATGATGAAGCCAGAGATAGCGATACTCATTTGCACAGAATAGGAAGAACCGGAAGAATGGGGAAGAAAGGAAAGGCGACTACTTTTATTGAAACTGACGCATTTCAGAGAACCCGAAGAATGGGCCAACATCCTGGGTCAAGAGGTTCAAGGGGCCCGAGACCTGTAAGTCATGGGTTTGGTGGCAGGCAAAGGCAGGGACGATTTGGCGGAAGACGCTGATTCTGAAAATATTTTTTTATTTTTTTTTACTGCCGCATATAAATACTTTCCGTGTGTGCTTTTATTCGGTGAAAAAATGGTAAAAAAGAAAGCAAAAAAGAAAGGCAAGAAGAAATAATAATATATTTTGCGTGCTGCAATCTTTTTTGTAGCACGTTTTTTATTTCCAAACTTATTTTCCGAGATAAACTTTTGTTTTCACCAGACGTCTTCAATTCGAAGGATGAATTACAATCTTCCCATTGCTGAAATTAGTTCTCTGGATGTTTCATAAAATTCGGTTCTTTTCTGATAAAAACCTTGTTCATCATGTGCAATCGTATGGCTGTCATCTTCCAAGCCATGAAAAAGAATTTCATCCGAGGTCATGATCTTAAACCCGCATTGCAACGCATGCTCTGCAGTTGCCAGGACACATTTGTTTCGCTTCGTTCCCCCCAATATCAGGGTGCCAATTGCAAATTGATTGATAATTTCTGCAAATTCCGGATCCAGAAAACAGCTCCTATAGATTTTCACCATTGTTCTAGGACTAGGGCCCGCGGCTTCCAACAGTTCCTGCATTATGTACGGATACTCTGGCAAAGTTACGAGTAAAACAGGAATGCACATTCTTCTTGCAGCGCTTATTACCTCCACCACTCTATGGATCCCGGTTTCCAGGCAACCGCGATTTGGCAAAATGCCTTTTCGATCGTTATTCATGTCCACAATAACTAATGCTGATTTTGATGGTGCTGCGGGTTTTGCAAATCTTCCGAGCGCGCTTCGGATTACCTGTTCCATAAATAAGCAAGTGTTCGAAGTTCTTTTAATGTTATTGAAAATATAAATTAATGCGGGTTTCCAAAATTAAAAAAGTAAATACGGTTGATAAACCGTACAACTAACCTGGGATAGAAGCAGGAACTAGCTCGACAAAAACAGGGTTATCTGACCTCAAGCTAATATCGCTGGCTTCAACAATATCTTCAGTTCCAAGCATATCGGTCTCTATTGCCTTCCCCTGGATTTCTTTCGGCAGCGCTCCTGACCATAATACATAGACCAGTTTGCCGTTTACCATGAATCTATATTGCCCTTCGGAGATTTTCTCTGCTTTGGAGAAACCACTGATTTTAATCGCGATGGTTTTCAATGTGGTGGCGAACAGACGCGGCTCCCCCTCGAGATTGAATACTGCAGAACCGCCGATTACATCATTGTCTCTGCCAATCAGGTCAATGAAGATGCGGTTTGCTCCATTTGCAAAACCTATAATCGAGTTCCTGAAATACCACGCGGCCTGAAATTCCTGGCTTTGTGTAGGGAAACTCATTTGTTTTTTGGGCGTTGTTCCGCCCTGCGAGTCAGGTTTGGGCTGTTGCTGCGTGGATGGCTGCGACCCTGCTCCAGCCTGAAACGAGAATTGCGAGGATGGGGTTCCAGAATAGGTGCCAAATTCTGTAATCCAAAGCGGTTTTCTGCCGTTGTTTTTCTCCATCAGGCTATTGAAGAAATTCAGGGTATCCAGAAACGATGCTGAATCAGGATTTGCACCACCTGCTCCGCTCCGTTCTATATTGTAATGGAGATTGAAATAATCAATGTATTGCCCTCCGCCTAATTCAAAGAATTCCTTCCAAAAGTCTTTCACGCTCTCTGCTTCTTTTATGCCAGTGACATCCAGCGCACCGCCGTTCAACACCCTTGCCTGCGGATCTGCCTTTTTGATTGTCTTGTAAGAAATGCTCAATAATTTCACGTAGTTTTCGGCATTATCCATGAACCCCCCGCATCCGCCCTCTACCTCGTTTCCGATTTCCCAATAAGCTACCGTTCCCTTATAGCGCTCTGCCAGCTTGGTCAAAAAGTTTTCGTATGCGTTCCAGTCGTTCGGCGCACCTGCCTTGTAATCATAATAAGCAAAGTCCAATGCCTTACATTCCGGAGGTGCATAGGTGTTTTTTTGGTCCCAAGTCGCGAACGGCTGCACCACTGCCGTGAGTTTGATCCCGGATTCTTTAGCCGCCTGGACAATCGCATCTGTTAATTCCCAGTCGTATTGTCCTTTCTCTGGTTCGATGACGTTCCAGGTAAAATAAGCTGCGACTTCCCGGTTCACAGAGAAATCCGCTTTTTTAATTATGGCTGTGCGCTCCTTTGAAACCACTGCCAGTGAGTTTTTTAATGCCTGGTAGGAGGTCTTGTCTTTTCTGAATCCTGACCACCCATTCTGAATATTTTTAACTGTCTTTGCTTGCATTGCAGCGTCGTTGATATTGTATGCTAGCATGGTACCAAACTGGCTGGCCTTCTCCAAGGCAGGTATTTCGTTTGACTGGGCAACTTCCGTTGCGTTCGGCACAGTCGTTACATTTGGAGACGAAACCAGCGGTATAATATCCTTGTCGCTGCCGTTATTAGTAAAAGCAGTCTCCATCGCGAATGGGTTTTCACTAGGGCCGATACAGCCGCTCATGAGAAATATCATTCCAATCAAAATAGCGAAAAATAGGTTTGTTTTGCCCATACTAATCTTTCTATGAAAAACCTTTTGAGGATATCCTTTCAGGCGAGACACTAGACCGATTGAACGACGCATCGTTCAACACAATTGTCCAGCAGGACAATGTGCACATTGTTGCTCTGAGCAACAATTGTGTGGTCCATAAAAATGTTTGACATTTTTATCGGACTCTAGACCTAAGACAATAGAACTACTCAGACCGCACGTCAATCCTCATCGCGTTCTCCGTGGCCGAAGCTTAGGGATAGGCTCGGTGATCACCTATGTCATCATCGTAGGATTAAATGATTGTTGGGAATATTTTATAATCTGGAGAGCTACCAGTCAGAAGCTAGCTAGGAGCCAGTACCCAGAAGCTAATCGTCCCCTATCTTCCATTCTTGTTTTACTCTCTCATAATCAGCTACCCTTCCAATATCCAGCCATTCAAATTCAGCCACATAAGCATTTATCGGCTTTCCTGCTTTCAGAAGCCTTGGAAAAACCTGTTTCGCAAAATCGTCCTTGTCCTCGATAAAATCAAAAATTTCTGGCTCAAAAAGATATATTCCGGTATTGATATCGTGCTCTATAACAGGTTTCTCAGAAAATCCAGTTATTCTTCCGGTTTTTTTGTCAATTTCTGCAACTCCGTATTCAATTTTTGTTTCCTTTTTCAAAAGTGCGACAGTTGCGATAGCCTTGCTTTTCTTATGGGATTTTAGCATATCTGCCATGTTTATATCTGTTATATGGTCCCCCATCAAAACCGCGAACGTTTCCTTTACCTTTCCGTGATAATCACGAATCGATCCAGCAGTATTTTTCGGTGTATCTTCGGTAGCATATTCTATTTTAAGACTGAATTTTTTTCCATCCCCGAAATATTCCATTATTTTTTCCTTTAGATATCCAACAGTTAATACAAATTCCTTTATCTCATATTTCTTCAAATGCTCAACAAGATGTTGCAGTATTGGCTTTCCTCCAACCGGCAACAAGGGTTTTGGAGTAGTATAGGTATATGGCCTTAACCGAGTCCCTTCCCCGCCGCACAAGATAAATGCTTTCATTTAATCACCAAAATAGCTCATCTCAAATATAAATATCCAAGTAATCCGCCAACTATCGAGCAGATTATGTTTGTAATTCCTTTATTTCCTATACCTCTTTCTTCAAATACCCCTATAATGCTATCAACAATGCTTCCTACAAGTCCAATCAGTCCTACATACAGGGCAGCATTTGGATTGATTCCAAATAACCATATCGAAACAGCACCAATGAGTGTTCCACCTGCCAAAGACATTAAAAAACCAAGCATGCTAACTGCGCCGCTTTTTCCTGGTTTTACTTGTTTGAAATTCTCAAGGGAAATTGGATTTTTGCTGAGAACACCAAGTTCCGAGGCAAACTTATCCGCCATCACTGCCGCAACCGATGAAATATATGGCATTGGTCCAATAACCGGGCTTGCAACTGCAAGAATTGCCGGAACCAATCCATTGGATAAAACATTTTCCCAACTTCTTTCATGTTCATATATTCCCATATCTCTTTTTTCATAATGCTGATATTTTGTAGCAATGACCGCCATCGCGAAAAAAAAGAGCATGAGGGCGAGATACTGAAGCCCTCCAAAGAAATATATTAATACTCCGAACGTAACTGCAAGTGCAATCCCGTTCTTATCTAGTAGCAGAGCCACTCAAAATCACTTTTTCAGAATTATTTCCATTGCAGAGACCTTGCTCATCGAGCCGTCTTCTGAAGCGAGTTCTTCAGTTTTTATGGAAATATTTTTTACTTGGCAGCTTGGCATAAACCTGTGCCTGACTATCTCGGCGACATCTACCGATTTTGAAATTAGGTTTCCGCGTGCCTTTATTGTCACTTCCGGAGCTCCATTATTGAACTGGGTTATTACTGCCAGGACATAGCCCATAGTCGGTTTTTTCCCCACGTATATTATGCCGTCGTTTCTTCTTTCTTTCACAACTGCTTCTTCACCTTGCATCTTTGGTTCTTCTATGTGCGCTTTTGTTTCATCTTCCATGTGTTCACCCTTTTATCTGCTTTCAATGTTGTCATAGTCCCTTCTGCGGGCGCATATTCTCTATTATAAAAAGTTGCGATTTAAAAACATATCAATATACTGAGCCAACTAAGAAAGTTGGCTCAATCTATACACAACCACTCTTCGTATATGGGTGGTTGCATTAGGAAAAACATAGTGGGTTGTGTATATGTCCAAGCGAATAGCGGTTCTGGACCGTAACTTGTGTACGAATGTCAAGTGCGGGTACGTATGCGAAAAGGTATGCCCAGTGAATAGAATGGGTCAGGAATGTATAGTCACTGAAAAAGATTCTGTTTTTCCGGCAATCTCCGAACAACTGTGCATCGGTTGTGGCATCTGCGTAAGAAAGTGCCCTATGTCCTGCATATGGATAATAAATCTCGCAAGAGAATCCGGAGAACCAATCTACCAATACGGAATCAACGCGTTTCGTCTTTATGGTTTGCCGCTTCCTCAAAAAGAGGGGAATGGGGCAGTTTCGCTTGTCGGAAAGAACGGAATCGGAAAAACAACTGCCATCCGGCTACTCTCGCGCCAATTATCACCAAATTTTTCTGTTTTTGACCGCACGCTTGCGGAAAAAGAACTTCTTGAAAAGCTTCCCCTTGAAACCAGGCGCTATTTTCAATCTACAGAATCCGGGGTGCGCGCAAGTGTTAAGCCGCAGCAGGTTGATAAAATACGGGACGTTTTCAAAGGAACTGCAAAAAAGTTGCTATCGGATATCGCCGGAAAAGGCGGAAAATCAAAGGACGGAAAGTCTGATGTTGAAAAAATCGCAGATGAATTCGGAATAACAAACATACTCGACAGGAAAGTGGCTCAACTATCCGGGGGAGAGCTTCAAAAAGTTGCAATCGCAGCCGCGTTTTTGAAAGATGCAGACATCTATTATTTTGATGAGCCGACAAATTATCTGGACATCGGAGAGCGTCTGCGTATGGCTATTTTACTCAAGAATCTTGCGGAATCCAGACAGGTTGTCATTGCTGAACATGACATGACAATTCTGGATTATGTAAGCAGCTACGTGTATCTTTTCTATGGGGATGAAAATGTTTATGGTGTGGTTTCCGGAGTGAAAAACGTCCGTGCCGGACTGAACGAATATATTGCCGGATATCTAAAAGATGAAAACGTGAAATTCCGCGAAAGGGAATTGCGGTTCACATCTCACAGCGAAGGGGAAATCAAAGCAGCAGTGAAAATCAAATATGGAAAAATGCAAAAAACGTTTTCCGGAGCATCAAAAGCAAAAAGCGATGTGAAGCGCGATACAAAGGGCGGTTCGCAGAGCGCAGTCGGTTTTTCGTTTTCCAGTGAACCTGGTGAAATCCGCGAGGGCGAAATCCTTGGATTGGTTGGGAGAAATGCCCTTGGTAAATCCCTTTTCGTTAAAATGCTTGCAGGAATAGAAAAATCGGATGAGGGCGATGGATTCGGCATCACTGGTCTTGAAGGTTTGTCAATTTCATATAAACCTCAGTATATTTCTGCAGATGATACGATCGTTCGCAAGGTATTCGAATCCCAGACGCTTGATGGTTCTGTTTTTGAGGATGCAAAACGCGCACTTAAAATCACAGGTTTGATAGAAAAGAAACTCAACGAATTAAGCGGGGGAGAACTTCAGCGCGTTGCACTCACCCTGGCGATAAGTCGGGTTACAGACCTTTATTTATTCGACGAGCCATCAGCGTTCCTTGATGTTGAGCAAAGATTTGCATTTGCTGAGTTGTTGCGAAAAGTAATCAGCGAAAGCGAAAAGAGTGCGTTTGTCGTTGACCACGATATTGTTTTCATTGATTCAATCGCAAATCGCCTGATGGTATTCACGGGAGAAAGCTCAATAAAAGGAAGCGCATCCGCACCGCAGAGCAAGCGTGCAGGAATGAATCTGTTTCTGAAAGGCGTTGGAATAACAATGCGCAGGGACAAGGATAGCCACAGGCCGCGCATCAACAAGCCGACATCGGCATTGGATACTGAGCAGAAGGAAAACGGGGAATATTATTATACGAGCTAATTTCACTTACTCCGTGGCTCCAGCTGCAGATTGTAAATATCAATTTCAAGCATTTTATCTCTTTCAAGTTTGCCGACAATCTCGTTCAGCACAATTTCCCTTATCTTCATGTACTGCTTGCGCCCCACCTCGACATTTGCAATCGCATATCTTTTGCTTTTCACATTGAAGCAGAACATGGAATTTGAAACATTATCGCAATTATGGCAAAAATAGCAGTCTGAGCAGTTGTTTGAGTCGCTTACTTCAAAGCAGCGGGTGATATTCTCGCAATTATAGCATTTGATGCAGAATTTTGAGGAGAATACATAATGGCATCCGATCATATACTCCGATTGTCTTGGCCAAAACGAGTATATGACATGTTTTGACTGGTTCAATGCCGGGGCCCTGAAGCCATAATGCGAATTATAATACATCGGGCACTCGATTAGATTTGAGTTTGTTCCGTATTGTGTGTCCGAGGTAGTTACGGATATATTGCGCAGGGTGGATGCGGCATTGGAAAGCGACAGCTTCTCGAGCTCGTTCTCGGTAATCTGTTTTTTTCCCAGCTCTTCGTATGCCTCCTCAATCGTAACAACTCTTTCTTTAACCTCTTTATAAAACTCATTTTCTGGCAGGTAAACCTCTTTATCGCTTATCACAGACTTTACTTTTATCATACCCGAAACGTGCTTCAAAAGCCATTCTTCGTAATCTATAAATCCGCTTAACTTCCTGCCAAGTATAAGAGCAGTCATCATCTGAAATGTTTTGTCAAAAACCACCGGTCGGAGACCGGTGGCTTGAATGTTTTTGACAGGCAGAGATTCCACCGGATGGGTATTACTTGGGTGACCACTGGTCGCAGACCAGTGGAATCTCTGGATTTCAAATTCGTCCATTAGCTCCCCTCCTTGGCAGTGACAATGTCTATGATTGATGGCAGCTTTTTCTTCTGTTTCAGTTCGTCTGCGATTTCCCCAACGAGTTTTGCCTTTAGTTCAACATACCTGTCCCGCGCAAGCGGAATATTCCCAATCAAATAATGCTTATTTTTCTGGTTGAATGAAAACATGCAGTTGCTGGAATCCTCCAGGCTTGCAGAATAATAGCAGTCAGTTGTTACATTGCAGTGGAACAATTCCATGCATCTTGTTGTTTTGTAAGGATCAAGTATCTTTATGCAGAACTGTACGTCACCGCCAAAACAGCAGCCAAATGTGTATTCGGGACTGCGTATTGATGTAGTAAATGCTACATATTTGCCATCATAAACATCTTGGCATTCAAGAGCAAAATTCGTGTTGGAGCATCTATGGCAGTTTACTGCACTGTTTGAGTTTCCGAGCACAACATTTCCCGTGTAGTATGTTTTTTCCCGCACTGCCTCAAGAATAGAATCAATATCCTTTATCGCGTTTATGTCCAGTGGAATACCCGCGGTCTTGTCCAGATAAGCCGGCACTTCCTCAAGTCCGATTACCCGCGCATTTTTTGGGATGCGGTTCGATGAGAGTGTAACCGCGTTTCCGCTCAATGCGGATTTCCTTTCCTCGATCGGGTCAGTATAGCTTTTTAAGTAGTCCTGGAATTCGAGTAAGTTTCCGACCTCGCGTCCAAGTAACACGTTGCAGGTGTTTTTCCATGCCTTTTCTAGCTCTTGATTCATGTTATTGCCTGCGCAACTAGTTAATATAATCTTAATACCGCTGTACAGCGGTTTTAACTCGCACTTTCATCAATATATTACTACCTGTTTATCTCATAATCCTTAAAATTTCGTTTAGGATCGGCATTAGTTTCCTTTCCGCTTTCCGAAGCAACTCAGCGCAGTTGCTCTCGCTTATTCCGAGTTTCTGGGCTAATTCCGCAATACTCGTCTTTTTCGGCTCTTCATAATACCCATGTCTGCATGCAAGATCAAATACCTCTAATTGTTTGTCAGTCAGGAGTTCGCTTGCAACTTTTAGCTTTGAGAATCCGCTTGTTCTGAATGCATTAAGCGAAACCATTTCTTTTGGTGTGATATATCTTTTGGATTTTATTTTTAGATCATACCCCCTGTCTTTAACCAGATTTATAAAGTCCTTTAAGTTCTTGTAGCCCGGAGCGAGCATTGAGACGTGGTCCACTCCGCTTTCAGTCCATGTCGGCTCAATCCACATGGTGCCGGTCTTTGCCAATGCAGGTGCAGTAGCGATATTCTTGTTCTGCCTAACCAGAATCTGCGATTTCTGAGGTCCGACCATTACGAGTTTTACTTCTGGAACTTCTTTGAAGCTCTTCCAAAGTTCAACAATTCTCTTTAGCTGGGCAGTATCCACCTCAAACATATTTATTATTGTTTTTTCGTCTTCCCCAACAGTTGCTAGCCATTTTATTTTCACGTCTTTGATTTTGTCGGTGACTGCAATCGAGGTGCATTCATGAACCTGCTCGAGTTCGACTATAAGCGGCGTATCGCGCGAAACCATGATATTATTCTCATCCGTCATAATTTTATCTCTTTCCATATAATATATTTGTGTTGTTCTATGCCGGACGCAGACAGTGAAACAAAGCTAAGGCTATACATGCTTATTGTCAATAGATATAAGGGTCTAATCTCAGAAAAGGAGAACAAATCTATCTCGGAAATTCGTCAGAGGGTTTCTCCATATAATGATTTTATTTCTGCACTTAAAACGCGTCTTACAGGCGGAATAAATCATTATTCATATGAAAAGCATTTTTTGCAGGCCATCCAGGCAGTTCTGGGATATCTGCGTGAAATCCATAATTTCGAATTTCTTCTTCCATTCTGGATGGGCTTTGAGGAAATAGATCAGCTGAAAGCTGCAGGTCCAATGGACAAGGCTATTCTCTGTGCTGCGTTACTTCGGTCTCTTGGCTCAGATGATTGCAAGGTTTACGTAACAAAAAAAGGGAATGTTTTTGTTGGATTCAAATGGAACAAGGAAAGCTATATTATCGAGCCTAAGGGAAGTTCCATGCTAAGTGGTTCTGCTGCGGATAATATCTTCATCGGAGACCAGCTTGCTTATATATTTAGCGATACATATTTTGAAAGTTTTGAGGATGGATAATCCAAACGAACGTCTGTCATTTTCGGTGAAAAAATGGACCTAGAAACCAAAATAGAACTTGTAAAGCGGAAGCCTACAGAAGAATTAGTTACAGAAGCGGATCTGCGAGAAATATTCGAGACATATTCCCATCCAAAGCACTATATAGGATTTGAAATCTCGGGAATGGTCCATCTTGGCTCTGGTTTATGCGTTGGTTTGAAAATAAAGGATTTGCTCAAGGCAGGTTGTAAGCCTACTATCTGGCTTGCGGATTACCATTCATGGGTTAATGATAAGCTTGGCGGTGACTTAGAAAAAATAAGGAGAGTTGCCACCGGATACTTCAAACACGCGTTCATTTCTTTAGGGTTAACTGAAGATCAGGTCGAATATCCTCTTGCTACTGATTTGTATGATGCTGATTACTGGAAAGATGTAGTAAAAATAATGCGCGATACCACCTTGAAAAGAATGCTCAGGTGCATAACCATTATGGGTCGTAAAGAAACCGATGCAGTTTCTGCAGGAGTTGCGCTCTATCCTGCACTTCAGGCAGCAGATATTTTCTTGCTTGATGTTCAAATTGCGCATGCTGGAATGGATCAGAGAAAAGTTCATATGCTTGCCAGAGAACTTGCACCAAAATTCAAAAAGAAATTCGTTGCTTTACATACGCATCTTCTACCAGGTTTAATCGGTAGTTCAAGAATGAACCCAGAAGGTATGAAGACTGGGGATGTTTCTGATGTTAAAATAGAGCAAGAAGTTGAAGTCAAAATGAGTAAAAGCAAGCCAAATTCAGCAATATTTATTCACGACAGCGAAGCTGAGATACAAAACAAGATAAAGAAGGCGTTCTGCCCTGAAAAAGTGTGCGAGGGAAATCCGATCTTTGAGATTGCTGAGCATCTTATTTTGCGTGATAAACCGCTAAAAGTCGAAAGGCCCGCGAAGTTCGGTGGAGATATCGAATTCGTTGATGATGCGGAATTGCGGAAAACATATGGGGAAGGAAAGCTTCATCCAATGGATCTTAAGGCTGCGGTTGCACGCGAGCTTGTGAACATGCTGAAGCCATCGCGGGATTATTTTGCAAAGCACGAAGAGTATTTGAAACAGATTGGGGAAGCGGCGATTACGAGATAATATCTGAGGATGTATATGACCATTAGTTCTTTGTCTATAATTCGCAAGGCAATAAAACTCTCCAGTGAGGTTCATGCCAACCAGTTCAGACGCGACGGAAAAACACCTTATTTTATTCATCCAAAACGCGTTGCCAGGCTTGTTGCAGAGTCAGGCGGCAACGAACAGCAAATCGTGCTTGCTTATTTGCATGATGTAATAGAAAATTATAATGGAGATAAAAACGAAATTAAACAACGGATTGCAAAAACTTTCGGGAATCGCATGCTCAAGCTCGTCTTGCTACTTACGCGCGAAGAAGGAGCAAATTATTTGTCTTACATCAAGAGAATAAAGAGAAATCATCTGGTTCTGCCAGTTAAACTATGTGACATGATCACCAATCTCTCAGATAAGCCAACGGAAAAACAGAAGAGGAACTATGTGCAGGCTTTGATGGAACTTGCATCGCGCTGATTGGACATTATGCGATAGCTTAACAAAACAGCCTTCTTCCCAGCCTTCTCATCAACCCTATTTTTCTAGTAGGTAAATCGTTCTGTCGCATTACCCCCGCTCTATCTAGGGCAACGTCGTCTCCAGTCAAATGAGCTGCGGTTCTTTGTTCCAAGTAAGCAAAAACTGCTTTTTCTGCAGTTCGGGCCATTTCCCTTGCTTCGGTGGCACCTATTGCATCCATTTCTTTTATTGCCCTATGTCTCGCCAGTTCAATATAATTTAGCCTTCCAAGTTTTATCGTGATATTATCTACAGTTTTTCTTGCCATTGTCATTAAATCGTCTGAAATTTTGCTATATTTACTCCGGAGTTCCCTCGCATTAATAATATCCGCAATCGCTCCGCCCAAAATCCTCTGCTCGCAAACCCGCAAGGCAGTTTTAAAAGATTCTTCTATTTGTTGTCTTACAGGATAACTTAATTCTTCTCCTTTTTCATTGAATTCAGCAATAGCCTTAATCTCTCCAATATTTCCACAGGCCCGTAAGGTTTCTATAAGTATCTCATTGCTTAGTCCTTCTCTGTTAAGTAAACTCGTAATATCCAAACGGAACCTTGCCTTTTCACAAGTTTTTATGCCTTTTATCAGATACGTTTCTATAATTGCCTTATCTCCATCGTCTTCGGCTTTGATGAATGCGTCTGCAAGTATGCTAGTCATGCCGCCTTCAGCAAGCGCATTAAGCGCGTTTCGGAACTGTTGTTCGTCTATCATACTATAGCCTTCTTTCCACTGCTCGTCCAATAATATATAGTACAAAACTGTTTTTAAAGATGGTGGTTTATGTATTTATACACTAAAAAAAGCATGGGTATGGGTAGACACTGGTTTTCAGGAACTATTCTACCGTATTTCGCGCACGCTTCCGGTGTTGCACAATGGACATCTATTGCCGTCAGACATGCCGCAGCCCCTGCATATCATGGCGCCGCATCGGTTGTAGTCACATCTGTAGAATGTCTCGGAATCGCTGCTTCTTTCATAACTGCATTTAGTGCATCGTAGATTCATTTTCTCACCTGTATCTATCGGTTATACCCTGCTAATTTTCCGTAAGGACACATAGGGCAGTTGTTCCCTTCAAAACCACATCTATCACATAGCACTGCCTTGCAATTATTGCATTGCATGAATTTGTCTGCCCTGTCATTTCCACATTTTGCGCAATTCGGCATAGTTATCACCAACTCTCGAATACTTTCTCCATCTTTTTAAGCATTTTGAAATTTCTCTCCAGTATTTCGTTTCCAATATCTATTACCTTAGTCCATTCGCCATTGATTGCCCAGGTTGGAATTGCCATGTAACCCGTTCCTTGAATTTCTATCATTATTTTATTTGCAGACACGGTTTGTATCCCGCCCCGTTTAATTCCTATTTTTCGCACGGTTTCAAGGAATTTTTTTGCCGTGTTCAGGTCCTTTGCGGCAACATGAAAAATAAATGGTTCAACCTTGAACCAGAGCGGTAAGTTTTTGGTTTCGGGATATTCGCTGAGCGCGAGTTCGACTTCCTCAGCGGTTACGGTCCTGTGCCATCTTTTGTAAAATTTCGCCTCTTTTTTGCTGGTTTCAATGTTAAATTCAAGAAGAACGAATCTGCCTGAGCAGGACGAGGTTGTAACAAGAGAGGGGTTTTTGTTTATTGCGTCTATGACTGGCAGGCAAAGCGGATCCGCACGTTTTGCTTCAATATGCTCGCTGAGTTCTGCAATCTTTTGGGCTTTGAAGGATTGCCATGAAAAATTAGATGTCATATTTGTTCAATTAACGAAAATTATAAAAATCTATAAGTTTGGTTGGTTTAGGGTTTTCCCTATTAATTGCGTTGTTCCTTTCCAACTGGCGATCCTCTGGATAAAGTACAGCCCAACTCTTCTGATCTAAATAGTCTTATCTTTCTTTTTTCTCCGCGTCCATCATTAGTTGTGCTTTTTCTGCCTTCATAACTACAATCCTTCCGCGAAATTAAACCCTGTTCTAGCATGGTTCCAAGTAGCTGTGCCACCACATCTTGGTCAATTTCTGTTTCAGCCATTTTCCAGAGCGCCTCTTTTGTTGCAAGGTCTTCTATTCTTCGAAATTGTAACCAACGTGCTGCTCTTTGCCTAATATTTCTATCATCGTTGCTCAGTTCTCTTGCCAATAACTGTTCGGCATCAATACCTGGTATCAGCTCAAGAAAACCCAGAAGACAATATTTGCCATAAGAATCGGCTTTTTCATAGGTTTCTTTGATTAAAGCCATAATGCGCGGGTCATTTTCCCTGCCTTTTATCAAATCTTTTACCGCGTACTCCGCATCTATGAGAACTCCTCCTCTTTTTTTACCTTCAACATAAAGCCCAATCAGCATTCGTATCCTTTCAAATTCATCAATGCCCATATCTCTCAAAACTTTTACTGCATTGCTACCTTGGTCGTCTGTTCCTTGGTATACGATGTCCAGAATTAATTGCGGATTTCGCTTTCCAAGCACCTGTAATGTTCTTACTGCATCGGAAACATTAGGATCATGCGTCCAAATTACATCCAAAAGTGGAGTGAGTGCAACGATTGTTTTTTCCCCACCAACTTCTTTCAGTTCTTCAAATAGTCTGTATCGTTCGACATCTGTCATTTCTTTCAGGTAAGGTAATTTTGCAAGCAATTCAGCTTCTTTTTCTGTATATTCTTCGTTTTGTCTTGTCTTGTCTCAGGTGCATTAAGCGAGATTCTGGGTTTTTGCGAGCGTGCGTCACTTTCATATTTTGTACTCGAGCAAGACGTAAAAAGCGGTGCGGCTACGAGTAATGCGGCTGTAAGAAACAGTTTTATTCTAGGGTTTCTTCGGTTGTTCTTTGCAAGTATGTTATTCATCGGTTTACCTTCCAGTTTCTATTTCTTTTGGCATCCGATATTGTAAATGTCAATATCTAATCCTTTGTTCGCCTCTATCCTCTTTGTCAGGTCATCCAGGACAAGCTTTTTTATTCTGCCAAATGCTTCTGGTCCAATTTCAACATTTGCTATTGCATAGCGCTTGGATTTCGTATTAAAACAAAACATACAGTTTGACAAGCTCTCGCAATTATGGCAAAAATAGCAGTCACTGCAGTTTGTTGAGTCGCTCACTTCAAAGCAACGGGTAAGGTTCTGGGAATGATAGCAATTTATGCAGTATTTGCTCAGGAAAATCAGGGAAGAGCCGAAAATGTATTCGGAATTTCTTATGAAATAGGAATACGCAACGCATTTGTCTGCATAGATAAACGACCCGCGGAATGCGTGCGCAGTATTTACTCCATACCCGGAGCATTCGGTTATATCTATGTTCTCCCCAAAAGTTATCTCCGGGGTTGTAAGTTTGATACATGCCAATCGCTCTCTTGCGTTTAATGGGGTTAATCCATTCAGCTCTCTAATCCCAACTGTATTTTTTCCGTATTCCAGAGCTTCATCCTCTTTAATTGCACTATTCCTTATTTCTACAAAGGCTTCCAGTGGTGGCACATAAACTACTCCATCACTGATTTGTGATTTAACTCCAATTACCTTTCCAGAATGTTTTGTAAGCCAGTTTTCATAATCAATAAGTTTGGTCAGTCTCTTGCCAAGCACAATGCGGCTCACTTCTTGAAATGCAGTTTCAACATCTTTTGGTGCGAAAGTTGCCCTTGTTTTTACGATACAAGCTTCGGTGCTTTTTTCCTGTTTAGCATCCGTCTTGGCAACAATATCAACTATTCCAGGTATCGTTTTTCTTTCTCTGAGAATTGTTCGTATATCCTCCAAAAGTTTTTCCTTTATCCCCGTATACTCATCTTTTGAAAACTGTAAATTCCCGATCAAATTGCTTTTGTTTCTCTGGTTGAAGGAAAACATGCAGTTATTGCATCCTTCAAGGTTTGCAACGTAATAACAGTCGGATGAGTTATATGTCCTGAATCCCTCAAAGCAGCGGGCGTCTCTCCAGACTTCATGCCCACGTATAATGAAGCTGCTTTCACCGGTTAATCCTACTCCAAATACATATTCGCATTTGCGCACCTGGTCTGAAAGCGCTACATATTTGCATCCTTCGTATACGTCCATTGACCTGTATACGAATGAAGAATCTACGCATCTGTTTGTTTCTTGAACATATTTTGAATTTCCCAGGGTTATTCCCCCGGAATAATAAAGTTTTTCTCCAACTGCTTCAAGAATAGACTCAATGTCTTTTATAGAATCTATGTCCAGTTTGACGCTCTTAAGTATTTGTTCGTACTCTCCAATCTCTTCATTTCCTATTATTCTCCCATTGCTGCAGATATCAGAACCGGATACTGCCACCGGTTTGCCGGATATAGCCGAATTTTTTTCATCAATATGCCCGATATACTGGTAAAGGTAATCTTCAAACTGTTCAAGTTCCCCTATTTCATCTCCGAGCAGAATCTTACAAGCGCTTTTCCACGCTTTGCCAACTCCTTGTTGGCAAATATTGACGCCATTTTTTTGTTCTGGCGTCAATGCTTTGTTTACACCATCGTACGCAGTTGAAGTCATTTCTTCCAACACCCTATATTATAGATATCCAAATCCAGCTTATGCGTCTTCTCCAATTGCCCGAGCATGTAATCGCACAGCATTTTCCTTGCCTTTTCATATGTTTCTTTTCCAACAACCGTATTCGCTATCGCATACCTCAAATTCTTTGCATTGAAGCAGAATAGCGAGCTGTGAACATTATCCACATTATGGCAGAACATTACATCCGCGCAGTTCTTTGAGAAATCTACTTCAAACGACCTCACAACGTCCCGCGAGTCGTGTACATTTACGCAAAAATTGCACCTGATGCTTTTTGAAACTCCGAATATGTGGTCACACTTGTCAGAAAAGAAAGTGTATGCGAGATTTTTGGAATAAAAGCAATCCACTATCTTATATGCGTTGACCAGATTCTTGTAGATAGACGAACTTTCCACATTCAGGTTCGTCCCATCCTCAAATTCGGTTATGAACGTTCCAATCGCAGGCATTTTCTTTGAGATAGATGCAAGCGTTTCGTTTTCTCCAATCTCTATTTTCAATCCGCTCAGTTGCATAAATGAACCCAAATCTGCAACCCTGTCATCGGGAATGAATCGGAACATTCCGTAAGTCGGGACATAAACCTTTTTCTTACTGGTAGATGAGCCACGTAATTTTCCTTTTGTAACTCTCGTCGTAAGCCATTCTTCGTATTTATCCAATCCGGTAAGTGCCTTTCCAAATATGATTTTTGTAGTGTCTTCAAACGCCTTTTCTATTTCCTTGCCTGCCATTAATCAATCATCCTCGTTCCGCCTTTCCTGTTGCAACATCAATCAGGGAAGGAACGGTTTTGTCCCGTTTCAGTAGTTCCACGATTTCCTTGAGAAGCTTGGCCTTGAGCGCAAGATAGTTTGTTTTCTCCATCTGTCTGTTCCCAATCGCGTATCTTGCTGACCTCTGGTTAAAGCAGAACATAACCTCCTGGCACCCTATGCAATTGTATGAATAATATGCGTCAGCAGTTTGTACACAAAGCGTGGATTCAAACACCCTGTTTACAAGTTCTAATTCAGTTGAATTGATGCAGAAATTATCCTCACTGCCCCAGCAGCACCCAAACATGTACTTGGTAGTAGTGAGCATTTGACCGTATGCAATGTATTCCGATAAGTATATCTCCCGTGATCCGACGACAAAAAAAGAATCCGAGCAGTCTCCAGAGCCAACAACATCCTGAATCTTGCCACCGAACTTATTGCCGGCATAATAAAACCTTTCCGCGGCCGCGTTCATGAGTGAGTCAATGTCTTTTGTATCATCAATCCCAATCGGCTCAACTTTCATCTGGTCAATCTCATCCATGGAAATGAATTTTGCCTTAGAACAATACGGAGCTCCGTAGTAAACCTCCTTTCCGCTAAGAATCGATTTGGTTTTGCTTATTGGTTCAGTATATCTTTTGAGGAATTGTTCGTAATCTTTGAGGTCGCCTATTTCCTGTCCAAAGATGATTTTGCAGGTTGATTTCCAAGAGTCGTTGATGTTCATGTGCTCAGCCTCTCCGTTCTCCCAACTTGTAGATATCTATATCTAGTTTTTTATCCTTTGTCAGTTTTCTTACAATTTCCGCTAATATCCTTTCCCTTATTTCCATATATTTCTCCCTGCCAATTTCAACATTACCTATCGCATACCTTTTGCTTTTTGTATTGAAACAAAACATACAGTTATCCAAGTTCTCGCAGTTATGGCAGAACATTGAGTTAGCGCAGTTAGTGCACGAATCCATCTCAAAACAGGCTGTAAGGTTAACCGAATTTTCGCAACGTATGCAGAATTTTGAATATGACGCCCTGAATGATCCGAATACGGAATCTGTTTCTACTGCAAGAGTGCAATACGCGCAGTTTTTTCCAAAAGCACAATCCCCTACGTAATATACATTCACACAATGATCTATGACGCTGCTTTTTATGATATTTTGGTTATTGCCTTCCCACATATCTACCTGATATAATGCTATTTTGCTTATTTTTTTCATTATGCGTTCTAAACTGTCTTCATTATCCACCCGAATATTTAATTTTGATACTTCTTCTACTTCATATCTGCCCACGATTCTATCCTTTGGAATCTCTTCAAAAAAAGATATTGGATTATAGTGCACTTCTTTCCCAAAAACCGATTTGATGGTTTTTACTTTTTTTATCCTCTCACAAAGAAATTCTTCATATTCATCTGGCAAACCAATTTCCTGTCCGAAGATGACTTTTGATGCTGATTCAAATGCATTGTTTATAGGGGTCAAATCCCCCTTATAGGTTGTTTGCAGTGATCGTGGTTTTTCCATCAACATCCCTGCCTCTTCTTCTAATGGTGGCATGCTGAACATAGAGTAGAATTTCTTGTTTTTTTCTATGTAGTTTCGACTTTCTTCTATAAGTTTTTTTCTTAATTCGAAATATCTATCCTTGGGCAATTCGAGATTCCCGATGCAATATCTCTTTGACCTCTGATTAAATGAAAACATCGAGTGCTGGCAATCATTGCAGTTGTAGCAAAAAAATAAATCAGAGCAGTTCGCGGACATATACGTCTCAAAACACCTGGTTAGGTTATCAGCGTAGGAAACTTTAATTACGTATCTACAGCGCAGGGAAAACGACGCTCCAAATGCATACTCATTGCCATGCCGTAGGTATATCGAGTTGCCAATATACTTTGCGGAAAATATATTGTGTGACTTATAAACATAATTGCAATCCGTGCAATTGTCGCTTTCATAAATAAAACTTGCATTCCCAAAAGTTTTATTTCCAGCATAATACACGCGGTCTTGAATTGCTTCAACTATTGAATCGATGTCTTTTATGGAATTTATATCTAAAGTAAATTTTTTGTCAAATTCTATTTCATCAGAAGAAATGAATCTAGCATTTTTTTTGCACATCAATGACGAAATCAAAACATCCTTTCCAGAGATAGCGGATTTTTTCTTAATCAAGGGGTAATGCCATTTTGACAGGTAATCCTCCAGCTCCTCTAATTTTACATTGCACTCCCCAAAAATCAGCTTGAATGTAGTTTCAAACGCCTCATTTATCCCAGCCGGCATCTTCTACACCCCCAGAAAATTCCTCAAAATTTCCTCGCCATGTTCCGTATGCCAAACCTCTGGATGGAACTGCACTCCGAATATCTTTTTCGTTTTGTGCCGCATTGCCTCGTGCGCGCAGGTTTGGGAATGTGCCAATGACACGAAGCCTTCGGGTATTTTCTTTACCTCGTCAAAATGTGAAACCCAGGCATTTATCTCGCGCGGCACTCCCGCAAATATTCCGTCCGCATCGTCAATCGTTATCTTCGCAATTCCGTATTCCGCACTCTTCCCTTTCTCAACCTTTCCGCCAAGTGCGTGCGCAATGAGTTGATGCCCAAAGCAAATTCCAAGAAGTGGCGCGTTCAGTCTGTCGTCGAAAACCATCCGTACGATCTCCTCACAAATCCCGTTGTTTCCAGCATAAACAGAACTCGGCCCCCCGCTCAATATCACGTGCGTTATTTTGTCTTTTTTCCGCACGTTTTCAACATCGGCGAACGTAGTAGTTTTATTATTCAACACCTCAGCGTAAAAATCAAGGTCGCGGCAATTTCTCTTTATCAAATGAGTGTATTGCGAGCCGTTGTCTATTATAATAACTGTCATTTTACCCACCATCCATCTGTTTTGCGAGCATGTCGTAATACTTCATTACGTTTTCCGCATATTCATTCCGTATATTTGGATTTCCATTATACCACGCAGCAAGGCGTTTGTAATCTCCAATCACAATTGCAGTATATACCTCGCTACCACCCTGAGTAGCTTTTAGCAGCATGGTTCTCGACGCTTCCTCCACATTTTGATAAATATCAAACAAATCCACATCTTTTGGTTGTGTTATTATCTGTGGCATACCCATTTTATCCAGTGTTTCATTCACCTTGACCAACCATGTTTTTCTTCCATATGCTTTCCCCAGTGCAGTAAGAGACGAATTCTTTGGGTTGACCTGGCACATTCCGGTTCCGCCAATACCTTTCACATTTGCAAACTGTGATTCATATCCGGCTATTGTAATAATAAAGAGCGGTTCAATTCCATAGGTGGAACCAACAGCTATCGCCGCGAGGACAGTTTCCTTTACATTCTGTAAGTTCTCTTTTTTAGGCCAGAAACGTGAACCTGCCTGGAATTCTGTCGTCGAGTTCTTTTCCATCTCTCGCATTACTTTTTCATAGAATCCGCGGTTATTATCGAGTACGCCGTATAATTGCTCAGACGTCATCTTAGTCAATTTCCCATCTGCACCTTTCCACCCGTGCCTGTCTGCAAAATCTGCAAGCCATTCTCCGAACAGTTGTCGCGTTTTTGCATCCGGAATCTGTTCTTTCAACCATGGAACCTGCTTGTCCAGGTCTAAAATCTCGATTCTAGCTGCTGTAGTTTGAGGCTCTGCCATAATTCTATTTTCGTGGGTATACTTATAATAGTTATGAAGTAATACCTTTCCAGGTAAGGGTTGATAATATGGCTTTGATTAGAAAATCTCAGGTAGATGAATGGGTTAATATCCACGGTGGGAAATCTGCGGCAGAACTTTCCATGGAATTACGGGATAATATGACTGGATACATCGGCCCTGGCGGGGCAGCTAAGGGTCGACTCATGAGTGGCGAGCAGGTAGTAGTTCTTCAATTACTCTATAATAAACTAGTGGAAATGGGAAAAATTTCCGG
This sequence comes from Microcaldota archaeon, assembly GCA_038046805.1. Classification (GTDB taxonomy): domain Archaea; phylum Micrarchaeota; class Micrarchaeia; order Anstonellales; family Bilamarchaeaceae; genus UBA10214. Next base: position 46,285 of record JBBSVO010000003.1, on the reverse strand, counting down.
TTCTGAAATCAAGGTTGATGGAACCTATGGAGGAGAAACCCGAAGCGCAATACAAAATATACGTAAACTTGTAGGTGGAGATTATCCGGTTGACAGGGAAAATCTGAAGAATAAAAACATAGAGAAATCGCTGGACGCTCATACGGTTGATAACCTCGTAAAACTTCTTACATTTCCAACAATGAGGCCTACAAAGGAAGTCCCAGGGGATATTGAAGAAAGGCTTGAAGTTCTTAATCGGGATCTTGATTTTTTGGAGTCGAGATGCGAGGTATATCGAGAAACAAGAGCTTTCCAGGTTTCTATCGATACTTCTCGTGTGCACGATGAAATTGATGCATTAAAGAAGAAATTCAAGAATGGGGATTGGAACGTGGTAAGCGCAGAGTTGGCTTATATGCAGATCGACGTTTCTGATATGCATTATACTCTTAGCGCTCTAAATGCCTTAGCCACTGTGGAAGCTAATACGAATATCGAAAGGTATCTCGCGATTCTTGGCCCGGAAAAAGTGAAGACACTGACGAATGCTCTTAAGAAAGGATATGAATTAGAATCTGCAGGCCAACACAATATGGAACTATTGTCTGCGTACAGAAGAAATATCCGTCTTCTTAATTGTTGGCTGGAAGCGCATCTCATAAGCTAACCTTTTTAAACCTTTTTAAACATCGTTTATCCCACAGCCGAGTTGTTAGTGTTTATACTAGGTGGTCTTTTGACGAAAAAGAAGCAGCAGAGTGTAATTAATGTGTTGGACTATTTTCTTATACCCAAAACAGAGGTCATATCCAAAGATAAGATAGACCCAGTCCTGAAAAAATATTCTTTAACTTCTTCATCGCAGTTACCAAGAATAAAATCCAGCGATCCGCTTGTGGTCTCTACAAGTGCGTCACTCGGTGATGTTCTTAAGCTTACTCGTGAAGATGAGACGGGAAAGTATGTTTACTATCGCGTGGTAGTGTAAGTGTTAGCCAATCTTGGCTATTTTCATGTTAGAGGTTTTGCTCTATCATATTTATCTTGTATTTCGTGGGAGGTTTTTAGATGAAAGACAGTGGTTTACTCGAGGCATATTGTCGTGCCAATAGTCTGGTGAAACAACAGCTTGATTCTTACAACAAGTTTTTGGAGCGTGGAGTGCAGGATGTTGTTGACAGGGTAGGAATAATTCACACGAATGTTGAGGGTTTCGAATTAAAACTCGGAAAAATAAGAATCGAACAGCCGAGATATTATGAAGTAAAAGGTGGTTATCGTCCAGTATATCCAATGGAATGCAGACTTCGTAATATTACTTATGCGTCTCCTCTTTTCCTCGAAATAACTCCGGTATTCAACGGTGTCGAAAGACCAGTTTACTCTGATGTTTTCGTGGGTGAATTGCCAGTCATGTCTCGTTCAAAAATATGTTATCTTGCAAACATGAGCGAGAGTGAGCTTATAGAAAATGCAGAGGATTCAGATGATCCTGGCGGATATTTTATAATAAACGGGAGCGAACGGTCGCTCGTTTCAATAGAAGATCTTGTACCTAACAAACTCCTTGTAACAAAAGAAACCGGTGGTGTAGTATCAAAAATCTTTTCAACTCGCCATGGTTTCCGTGCCAGGTGTGTTGTGGAAAGAAATGCAGATGGTCTCTTCACAGCGGAATTTCCGTCAACACCTGCTGGTATTTCATTGTTCCAGCTTTTGCGAGTTCTTGGTGTTGAAACCAATTCTGAAATTGCAAAACTTTTCTCTCAAAACAGAAACATTCAGAACGATGTAATACTTAATGTTGAAAATGAGGAGAGTAAGACCCGTGATGAGGCAGTTGATCTTCTGAGCAAAAAACTGTCTCCAGGACAGCCAACCGAGTTTCGTCTCACGCGCATGGAAAACCTTGTTGACAATTATCTCCTTCCCCATGTTGGCGTGGAAAAATCCGCACGCATATTGAAGGCTAAATTCCTGTGCAAGATGGCAGAACGTGCAGTGCAGGTCGCGAGAAAAGAACTTTCACCAGATGACAAAGACCATTATGCAAACAAGAGGGTAAAGCTTGCCGGAGATCTTATGGAAGAGCTTTTCAGATATGCATTTCAATTCCTTATCAAAGACCTTGTTTACCAGGCATCCCGTGCAGATGCACGTGGAAGAAGGTTGCAGGTTCATACACTTGTAAGACAGGATGCAATGGCAGACAGAATAAGATATGCCATGGCAACAGGAAACTGGATTGCAGGCCAGACTGGTGTATCCCAGTTGCTGGACAGGACCAGCTATCTTTCAACGCTTTCTCATTTGAGACGCGTTATCTCGCCATTGAGCAAGAAGCATCCTCATTTCAAAGCAAGAGATCTTCATGGTACTCACATAGGAAAACTCTGTCCGAATGAGACTCCGGAAGGTCCAAGCTGTTCTCTTGTGAAAAATCTTTCAGTTATGGCAGAGGTTTCTACTGGAATAGATGAGGAAGATGTGCTAAAGCTTCTCAAGGCTTTTGATGTCAAAGAATAAACGCAAAACGAGTAAAAACAAAATATTTACATGGTGATTATTAATGTGTGCAAAAAAAAGATTCCGTCCTGAAAAAACACTTGTTTATTTGAATGGAAAATTTGTTGGATTTTATAATGATGGTCATGCGCTTGCGCAAAGGCTCAGAGAAAAAAGAAGGACAAACGAGCTTAATTACCAGGTAAATGTCTATTATAATTCAAGGGTAAACGAACTTCACATAACAACCGACAAAGGTCGAGTGCGAAGGCCATATGTCGTAGTCGAGGAAGGAAAACCAAGATTAACCCCGGAAATACTTCAGAAAGTCAAGAATAGTGATCTTAATTGGCATCACTTAATCAAAATGGGGGTTATAGAATATCTTGATGCCCAGGAAGAGGAGAATGCATATGTTGCGCTTAATTCTTCCGAAGTTACAAAGGAGCACACTCATCTTGAGTTGGATCCCTCGTCTATTTTTGGAATTACGGTTTCAGTTCTTCCATATCCGGAGTACAATTCCTCTCCGAGAATTACGATGGCATGTGCCATGAGCAAACAAGCACTTGGAGTTTATTCTTCTAACTATAATATGCGCTATGATACAAGAGCATATGTAATGTACTACCCGCAGCAGCCTCTTGTGCAAACAAGGCTGTATAATGCGTTGAAAATGAAAAACAAAGCAGCCGGGCAAAATGTCGTGATTGCACTTTTGAGTTATCATGGATATAACATGGCAGATGCAATTGTTGTGAACAAAAGTTCAATTGACCGAGGGCTCGGAAGAGTCGCAATGTTCAAAACCTATGAAACAGAAGAGCGGGTTTATCCAGGAGGCCAAAAAGACAAAATAGAAATTCCAACTGCGGAAGTTGCAGGTTACCGCGGAGAAGAGTCGTACAAATTCCTAGGAGACGATGGAATAATTTACCCGGAAAGCGAGGTTCATGGACGCGATGTCCTTGTTGGAAAAACCTCTCCACCAAGATTCCTTGAGGAAATATCTGTTTTTGGTCCTATAGAAGAAAAGAAAAGAGAAAGTTCCCTTGCTCTCAAAGCAAATGAGCATGGAAAAGTGGATTCAGTTCTCATTACTGAAGGTTCAAGCGGAAACCGGCTCATAAAAGTTCGCATCAGGAGCGTGAAAGTACCCGAAATCGGAGACAAAATCGCATCCAGGCACGGACAAAAGGGGGTTATTGGCCTTCTTGTTCCGCACGAGGACATGCCATTCACAAAAACCGGAATAGTTCCGGACATTATTGTAAATCCGCACGCAATTCCAAGCAGAATGACTGCAGGGCATTTGCTCGAAACAATCGGTGCAAAGGCAAGCTGCATGGATGGAACATTGATGGATGGAACTGCGTTCACAGGAAACCGCGAAGAAGAATATCGCGAACTTTTGAAGAAACATGGTTTTGATGAAGCCGGTGAAGAAATTCTTTATGATGGAATTACCGGAAGACGACTCAAGGCAAAGATTTTCGTAGGCGTTGTTTATTATCAGCGTCTTCATCATCTTGTTTCAAACAAGATGCACATGAGAAGCAGAGGTCCGGTCCAGTTGCTTACCCACCAGCCTACAGAAGGTCGTGCACGAGAAGGTGGTCTTAGATTCGGTGAAATGGAACGTGACTGCTTGATTGGCTATGGTGCAAGCATGGTAATAAAAGAAAGGCTTCTTGAGGAAAGCGACAAGACGAATCAGTTTGTCTGCGCGGAATGCGGTGCAGTTGCAACGCATGATTATGCAAGCAATAAAGATATCTGTGCAGTATGTGGAAGTGAAAACGTTCACTCTGTTGAAATGAGCTATGCGTTCAAGCTTTTGCTTGATGAAATTCGCTCGCTGTATATTTTCCCAAGACTTTTACTGAGGGATAAAATCTGATGATTTAATAATTTAATAATGAGATGATTAGATGATTATTATTTGGTGATTTGCCGGGTGTGTTATATGTCTATGGAGGAAAAACGTTTCCGACAGTATAAAAATTTAGCAAGGTGAAATTTTTATGGCAATACAAAAAATACTTGACAGGATAAAGTTTTCGATTTTCTCTCCCGAGATGGTCAGAAGAATGTCTGCGACAAAAATACTTGTTCCAGATACGTATGATGATGATGGCTACCCGATAGATTGCGGCCTTGTTGATACGCGCCTTGGGGTTGTTGACCCAGGTCTTAGATGTAAAACCTGTGGTGGTCGTGTTAAAGAATGTCCGGGCCATTTTGGTCACATCGAACTTGTAAGGCCAGTTGTTCATGTGGAATTTGCAAAACAAATATTCCTTGTTTTAAAATCAACCTGTCCATCGTGTAAGCGAATCGCGCTTCCAAAATCAGTTCTGAAAGAAGTCGTGAGCGAGCTTGAGGAAATGGAAAAGGCAGATGCTCCAACAGGTCCTGTAATTCCTTCAGCTGTTTCCATAAAAGATATCGCAAAGGGCGAAGTCAAACTGTCTTCCGAAGATCTTGGAATTCCTGTTCTTGATGCACCATCATCCGGACCTACGGTCGCTTTGGCTGATGCTTCCAAATCCGAGGAAAAAGGTGACGTAAAACCCAAAAAAGAGAAAAGAGAAAAGAAAACTCTGTCAATTTGTCCTCATTGCAACACCAAACTTCCAGAGATTAAACTTCTAAAACCAACAGGTTTCTATAAGGAAAAAGAGGCAATGCTTCCCTCGGAAGTCCGTGACTGGCTTGCGGGAATATCTGACGATGATTTACGCCAGATTGGCTATGACCCGGTATACTCAAGGCCTGAATGGATGATACTTACTGTTCTTCCGGTTCCGCCGGTTAATGTTCGTCCTTCAATAACTCTTGAAACCGGTGAACGCAGCGAAGATGATCTTACACACAAGCTTGTAGATATAATCAGAATTAACCAGAAGCTTGAGGCCAATATCAATGCTGGTGCACCACAGCTTATTATAGAAGATCTTTGGGAACTTCTTCAGTATCATATTACAACCTATTTCAATAACGAAACCGCCAATATCCCGCCTGCAAGACACAGAAGCGGAAGGCCACTCAAAACGCTTGCGCAAAGACTGAAGGGAAAAGACGGACGATTCAGATATAATCTTTCAGGAAAAAGAGTTAACTTCTCAGCCCGTACGGTTATTTCGCCAGATCCGCGTCTTGAAATGGATGAAGTAGGTGTGCCATTGGCTATAGCAAGCGAGCTCACGATTCCGATTTCGGTTACCGAATGGAATCTCGAACAATGCAAGGTATTTGTGCGTTCTATGTCTTATCCAAAAGCAGTCTACATTATTCGTGCTGATGGAAAACGACTGAAAGTAAGTGATCTCGAGGATCTTAAAAAATCCCTTGGGGATGAACTGAAAGTTGGCTCAATAATCGAAAGACAACTTGTGAATGGAGATATTGCTTTATTCAACAGACAACCCTCGCTTCACAGGATTTCAATAATGGCACATCGCGTGCACGTTCTTCCTGGAAAAACATTTAGAATTAATCCGGTTGTAATTGCTCCGTATAACGCGGACTTCGACGGAGACGAAATGAATCTTCATATTCTTCAGACTGAAGAAGCGCAGGCTGAAGCAAAACACCTTATGAAAGTAGAGGGGCAGATCGTCTCTCCAAGACATGGCCATGCAATAATCAAACCGCAGGAAGATCATGTTTCAGGTGCTTATTTCCTGACAATGGACAATACTGATTTTTCCGTAAAAGAAGCCTCAAATCTATTTTATCTTGCTGGCATTACAGAACTTCCAGAGCCTGATAAAAAAGGAAGGTACTCTGGTAAATTCCTTTTCTCGCAGATTTTGCCTTCAGAACTGAATGTGAAGGTTCAGTCAAAGATGGGCGAGGAAATTATTATCAAGAATGGAAAACTCCTGAAGGGCGCGATAGACAGCAGGGCAATGGACGAAATCATAGAAAAAGTATTTGCGATTCATGGTCCAGAATATACAAAGAATTTTATTGACAAGCTCACTCGTCTTGCCCTTGAGGCAATAAGTATGCATGGTCTGAGTGTATCTATTGGAAGTTATACACTTTCAAAGAAGGCAGATGAGGATATCGCAAAATTGACTGATAAGCTGAACAGGGAAATAGATAGTCTTATCATGCAGTACAAGAACAAGACGCTTGAGCGTTCTCCGGGCCTTAGTCTTAAAGAAACACTCGAAGGATTTGTAATGCAAGCAACAAGCAAGGCAAGAGAAGATGTAGGAAAGCTTGTTGAATCCGATTTGACTTATTCCAACCCATCAATTATCATGGCCAAGATTGGAGCAAGAGGAAGCCTGCTTAATGCGATTCAGATGTCTGCACTTGTTGCGCAGCAGGCAGTGAGAAGCAAAAGACTTACAAGAGGGTACAAGAAAAGAACTCTTCCATACTTTAAGCTCAATGCGCTTACTGCAAAAGAACGGGGTTTTGTTTTCAGTTCTTTCAGAAAAGGTCTCAGCGTTTACGAATTTTTCCACCACGCAATGGGTGGAAGAGAAGCGCTGGTAAATACGGCAATCCGAACTGCGCGTTCAGGTTACATGCAGCGCCGACTTATTAATGCGTTGCAGGACCTTGTAAGTTTCACAGATGGCAGCGTGAGAAATGCTGACATGAGCGTGGTACAGTTTATTTACGGAGGAGACGGGAAGGACCCGATGTATGCGACCACTGCTGCGGTTGCTGATGTTGCAAAGCAGGATGATGTTGATACTGCATAATTTGTTTGATGCGTGATAATATGGTTTCTGAATCCAAAAAATCAATGATTGCGCCCTATGAGGCGGTTGGGGTTGTTGCTGCGCAGAGTCTGGGCGAACCAGGTACTCAGATGACAATGCGTACTTTCCACTATGCAGGTGTAGCAGAGCACGTGCCAACGGGCTTACCGAGGCTTATAGAAATAGTTGATGCAAAAAAAGAGCCGAAAAAGCCGATTATTGATATTGCACTCAAATCTGCTTATGCACGCAGTCCGACCGAGGCAGAAAAAGTAGCGCGAGAACTTGGCGCAGTATTTGCTTCCGAGGTTGCAAAAGTCGAGGATGACCTTGCCGAAAGACAGATTGTAATTACCTACTCTGATAAAGATGGTAAGGCGCTTGGAGTTTCCTTTGTAGCGCTTAAGAAGGCATTGGAAGAGACATTTCCTGATCTTCGCACACGCGGGGAAGGAGAGATTGTAATAAAATTCGAGAAGACTGCGAAGGTTAAGAAGAAAACCAAAAGCGGTGCTTTAGATGGTCCGGAAACCGAAAAAATCATAACACTGAAATCAATCAGAAGATCTGCAAATAAAATCCGGGATACTGTGGTCAAGGGAATAAAAGGAATAAGCAGAGCAGTCGTCATAAAAGGAGATGGGGAATATTTCATCCGTGCAAGTGGATTCAATATTACAGGTGCGGTTGCACATCCAGCAGTTGATCTAAAGCGGGTTTACACAAACAACATAAAAGAAATCGAACGAATCTACGGTATCGAAGCCGCACGAAATGCAATCGTCCGAGAAATCCGCCAGGTCATGGACATGCAAAAGCTTTTTGTTGATATACGCCACATAATGTTAATCGCAGATGCAATGTGCATTTCCGGTCAGATAAAATCAATTGGCAGACATGGTTTGAGCGGAGAGAAAGTCGGAGTTCTTGCAAGGGCAGCATTCGAAGAAACTGTGAAGCATCTTATAAACGCAAGTGTGTCTGCAGAGGATGACAAACTTATCGGGGTTACTGAGAACATTATTGTTGGTCAGACTGTCCCGGTAGGTACTGGAAAAATACTTCTGGCTATGAAAGCGAAAAGGAAGAAGAAATCTGAGAAGAAAGAAAAGGAGTGATATTCTTGGCTATAGGCAATAAGCTGTGGGTACGTAGTGATCCGCGCGAACGAAGTGATGCGCTTTGTTATCGTGATCCGCGCGAAGCGTAATGTTCACGGCCCAAGGCTCACAATAATGAGGTGTTATTTATGGTTGCAAAGAAAAAAGAAAACGAAACTGAAGATATTTCTGAGGAGACTACAAAGAAAGCGGCACAAGATGCAAGCGAGGAAGTGGAATCAGCAGAGGTTGCGGAAAACGTCGCGGAGTCCACGGAAGCAGCAGATGAAACAGCCGTTGATGAACCAAAGAAAAAACTTGTAAGGCGAAGAAAGTCAAAACGCGAAAAGGAAAGTCCGGTTTCACGTGCGATAAGGCTTGCTGTTGAAAGCGGAAAAGTAGGTTTTGGTTCTAATGAGGCAATGAAAAAGGGTGCAACCAGTCTTGCTTTTGTTCTTGCTGGAAATTCTCCTACACGTGTAAAGTCAGGAATTAACTACCTCTCTTCTTCAAAAGGAGTCCCAATCATAAACTTTGCCGGAACTTCAATAGAGCTAGGTTCGGTGTGCGGAAAACCATATCCTGTTTCCGTGCTTTCTGTTTATGAGCAGGGAAGTTCAAACATCGTTGAGATTGCGAAAGAGGGCAAGAAGGCGTAGGCTATTGGCCAGTAGCTAGTAGCCATTATTTGGTGTAATTTTTATGGTGGAGTTAACCGGGGATGACCTTAATTTTTTTTCTGCTTTTGAACGAATAACTGGGGTTATTCCAATTGATTTCATTTCCACGGAATTCGGAATGTACTATCTTGTTTCAAAACCGGATTTAGGAAAAGCAATTGGAAAAAACGGGGCGAATATTCAGCGTCTCAGGGACTCGCTCAGGAGAAAAGTCGTGGTAATCGGGGACAATAGTGACATTGAGGACTTCATGCGTGGATTCTTCAGCAATGTTGAAATAATCTCAGTTGAATTGCGGGAAGCTCCGGGCCAAAAAGTTTTGTTTCTCACAATTGCAGAAAAAGATCGCGGTATAGCAATAGGAAAAAGCGGGGAAAGAATAAAGGCTGCAAAGGAATTCATGAAAAAGAAATTCAATGCTGAAATAAAATTGCAGACAAGACGGACTGAAATTTAAAATCTATCTGTAGTCAATCCTCAAACTACTCTTTTTATTCCTTTTCCCATCCAATATCCCCTTTCTTTTGCGAAAAGAAAGGGTCTGAGGGTTTCACCCCCAAAGAAAACGTTACTTGTAAATATTTTGTTAATAATCAATCCTCAAACTACTCTTTTTATTCCTTTTCCCATCCAATATCCCCTTTCTTTTGCGAAAAGAAAGGGTCTGAGGGTTTCACCCCCAAAGAAAACGTTACTTGTAAATATTTTGTTAATAATCAATCCTCAAACTACTCTTTTTATTCCTTTTCCCACAAGTTATATTACGAATTTTATGCCACTTGTTGTTCCAAAAACCCGTTTGAGACACCGTATATTACGTTCACCAGTTCCGTTTCGCGAACCGCACGTAGTCGACGGAATTTTAAAGAAAATTTTTGTTGAAGGTGCGTGTGCAAATTGTACTGATTCATGTTGCAGGCGGCATTGGTCTGTTGGAGTCCACAGAAATGACCGAAGTTTTCATAATGTTCTTATGCTCAGTGCAGATCATGGCGGCATGGATTTTTACGGACAAGGAACCTGGCTGCTTCCCGTAAAAGACCGTGTTTGTAAATTTTTGAAACAAGATTCTTGTGGAATATATAGTTCAAGGCCTGATGTTTGCAGAATTTTTCCATTTGGGCTCGACGAGACGCATTTTTTCACATATGTTACCCTGTTTAGAACCTGCCCGCTGGTTGGACGATTGCGCGATGCAGGTGTGAGTTATGTCTATGGGCAGGAGCTTGTGCGCCATGATTCTGAAACTGGAAAATTTGTTCCGCTTGTTCCGATTCTTGGAAATGCTCTTGTAACTATTCTCACTACCGAGTCTCCTCCGGTTGCATCCCCTCTTGTTAGATTGTGGAATACAGATTATGGGCCAATTTTCCCTTTGGTCATGCCAAGAGGCGGTTCTGTTTAATTGAGGGGAGCTAAGCCCCTTATCATCTCGTAAGCGCTCAAGAATTTCTTCTCTCCCCATCCTTTTTAAACCTTTCTCCTAATAATTCACTTTACCGAATTTTATCTCGGGCAACCCTCTTTATTGAGGGCAATGCAAATAGCGTTTTCAGTCTTGGGTATTGAGTTTCGAAATGCAAGAAGCAGAACACAAGACGCAAAACTGCAAACAGTGAACGGTTATGACAGACATAAGGAGACCCAGACGGGGTTCTATGGCGTTCAGGCCGCGAAAGCGCGCGGCAAGGCAAGTGCCTGATGTTTACTGGCAGCCATGTGAATCAAAACGCGTGCTTGGGTTTGCAGGTTACAAGGCAGGAATGACTCATGCTTCCTATATCGACAATTCAGAATCTCCTACAAAAGGTCAGGAAGTTGTTGGTGCAGCAACGGTTATCGAAGTTCCGCCGGTTTATGTTTACGGAATCAGGTGCTATTCAAAAGGGTATGGTGCACAAAATGATTCTATTGGCGATATTCTGGTTTCTGATTCAAACATTCTCAAAGTTTTAGGTGCAAAAAAGGTTGAGCCAAAGAAATTTGATGAGGCCAAAGCAACAGATGTGCGCATTTTGGTCTATGCACAACCCGATAAGACCCGCATCGGAAAAAAACATGTTGAAAAACTCGAGCTCGGTGTTGGCGGAAAAGATATCTCAGAAAAACTTGAATATGCAAAATCACTTCTTGGAAAAGAACTAAGGGTAAAAGATCTTTTCAAACCAGGAGAGTTCCTTGATGTTATTGCAGTTACAAAAGGAAAAGGATGGCAAGGTGCAGTAAAAAGATTTGGTGTTTCTCTTCAAAGGCCAAAAGCAACTGGAAAAAGAAGACATGTTGGTACCTTGGGTCAGTGGCATCCGGCTTATGTATTATATACAGTGCCACAGGCAGGACAAATGGGCTACCATACAAGAACGGAATTAAATAAGTTTGTGCTCAAGATAGGTGACAAGCCAGAAGACGTAAATCCTTCAGGGGGGTTTTTGCAGTACGGATTCGTAAAGAATGATTATCTGCTACTTAAGGGTTCTATCCCCGGCCCGGTTAAGCGTCTCGTAAGGCTCAGGCTTGGTGTCCGCGCAGGAAATGTCCAGCCAAAGGACCCGACGGTTTCGTTTGTTTCGGTTGCTTCACAGCAATAATTGGTGTTCATGATGAAAGCAGAAATATATTCTCTTGACGGAAAGCACGTGCGTGATGTCCAGCTTCCGGCACAATTTCAGTATCCGTATCGCGATGACCTCATAAAACGGGCAGTTCTCAGCGAGGAAAGCCGGACATTCCAGCCAAAAGGCTCATATCCTCTTGCAGGTCTTGAAACAAGTGCAAGATACAAAGGACGCAAGGAAGATTTTGGTACTGTTAAGAATAAGGGTATTCCACACCTTCCACACGAAGTTCTTCCAAAAGGACAGTTGGGAAAAGTAAAACGCGTTCCGCATTCAGTAAAAGGAAGAAGGGCGCATCCTCCGAAGGTAACAGAAAAACTTGTTGAGGAAATGAACAAAAAAGAATATCAGATTGCTTTTTGCAGTGCATTATCTGCAACAGCAAATAAATCCGTTGTATCCGCAAGATGCGTTGCAAATTCCCAGTTGTCTCTTTCTTCTCTTCCGTTTATTCTTGAAAATTCTTTCGAAAATCTGAAAAAAACAAAAGATATCGAAAAGGTTTTTGATGCATTGAAAATTTACACTCTTGTTGAAAATTCAAAAGAAAAAAGCAGTGCAATTTCTGGTGTAGGGCATAGAACCGTAAGGACAAAAGTTCCGCGTTCAGTTCTTGTTGTTGTCGGAAAGAAATGCGATGCAATAAAAGCTGCGAGAAATTTGTCTGGTGTTGATGCGGTTGATGCAGAAGGGTTAAAGGTCCTTCATCTTGCTCCTGGTACACACGCCGGAAGAATAACTGTTTTCACGGAAAGCGCATTAAGCGCTCTGGAAAAGAGGTTGAGTTCATGATACTGTTAGCTCCAATAAAAACGGAAAAATTCATTCAGAAAATCGAGTATGATAACACAATCGTATTCAAAGTAGACGTGCGGGCTACAAAACAGAATGTCAAAGATGAAGTTGAAAAAACATTTGGCGTAAAGGTTGCGGATGTTCGCACTTATATCTCTCCAAAGGGGGAAAAGCACGCTTTAGTCAAGCTTGCCGAAGGTTCAAAGGCAGAAGATATTGCAACGAAATTGAAACTCGCATAATCTCAGGTGAATTGGATGGGATGGAGGAAACCAATCAGGTTTCCGACAGTATAAAAATTCAGAGGAATTTTTATGGGAAAAAGATTAAAACAGCAAAGAAGGGGAAAAGGAACGCCACGATACCGGGCACCAACATCCAGATTTAAGGCCGATCTTTCTTACCGTTCTTACGATGATGTTGAAAAAACAGGCGTCCTGCGCGGGCAGGTGCTTTCCTTTATCGACGACCCGGCACGCGATGCGCTGCTTATGAAAGTAAAATATGATAATGGGGAAACCGGATTGCTTTTAGCTCCGGAAGGGATTGCAGTTGGAGATTCTATTGATGCAGGCGCGCAGGCAAGACTTACAATGGGAAGCGTTCTTCCTCTTTACAGGCTTCCTGATGGTGCTTATATATATAATATAGAAAGAAATGCAGGAGATGGCGGAAAATTTGTCAAGGCACCTGGTTCATATGCTAATATTATTTCAAAAGAAGGCGGAATCGTTTATGTTAAATTACCAAGCAAGGCAGTAGTAACTCTTTCAAATGAATGCAGGGCACAACTTGGCCTTGTTTCAGGAGGAGGACGAGGAGAAAAACCTTTGCTTAGGGCCGGTACTGCTCACTACAAATACAAGGCAAAAAACAGAATGTGGCCTAAATTGCGTGGTGTTCACATGGCTGCATACAACCATCCTCACGGTGGAAAGCAGCACCACGTAGGAAAACCAACGACTGTTGCAAGAGGCGCACCTCCAGGTTCCAAAGTTGGGCACATCGCAGCAAGATCGACTGGAAGGAAAAAGGCAAAGGTTACGGCAGATGCAGCGGAAAGACGCTAGTATATTTCAATATTTGGTGATATCCGATGAAAAAAGAATCATTTAAGGGGTTTGAACCGGAAAAGATTCCGTCAATTACATTAGACGAGTTTACGAAGATGACTACTTCGAGGAACAGACGCACGATCAAGAGGCTCAATCAGAATCCGCGTCTGAAGAATTTCATGAAGAAAGTCCGCGATGTTCTTGCGAAAAATCCAAAGAAGCTCATAAAGACTCATATTCGTGATGCAATTATCATTCCAGAATGGATGGGTGCAGCATTTGGCGTTTATAATGGAAAGGAGTTCAAGCGGGTTGATGTAACCTGGGATAAAATCGGAAAAAGACTTGGAGATTATTCCCATTCATGTTCACGTGTTCTGCATTCCGGTCCGGGTGTAGGAGCTACACGAGGAAGCAAGTTCGTTCCGCTCAAGTGATGGGTGTTGTGTTTATGTATTCCTGTAAAATTCCAGAAGATAAAAAAGATATGTTCGCTTTCGCGCTTGCCAATGGAATTGAGGCTTCGTACAAGGATCTCTGCGAAGTATGCGGACGGATCAAGGGCAAACGCACTGGTTCGGCTCTTTCACTTCTTGAACGGGCAGCAAAAGGAGAAATTCCAATCATGTTCAAATCCTACAACAAAAGACTAGGTCACAGAAAAGAGCTTGGCGGGAAGAAAGGAAGATATCCCGAAAAAGCTGCAGGTCTTGTTTTAAAGGTTTTGAAAAGTGCGATTGCGAATGCAGACGTTGTTGGTCTTAATGAAGAGCGCATGATTTTCCATGCTGCTGCTAACAAAACCTTTACTTATCCAAGGCTTTCGCCCAAGGGAAGGCGCAATCGGGCCAATTATGAGCTGGCTAAGATAGAAATCGTGCTCAAGGAAGTTGTAGAAACTCCGAAAGAAAAAAAGGAACAGAAAAAGGCCGAGCAAAAGGCAAAGTCGGATATGAAGACCGATGTTAAGGCCACTGTGCAGAAAGAAGTATCTGATGCAAAGGGCGTAGTCAGAAAAGAAAAATTGAAAACAGAAGAGAAAAGTCTGATGCAAAGAATGGAATCTGATCAGAAGATCTGAAGAAGTGAAGTGACTTTATGGTCTACGAGAAAAAATTTATTGATGAGCCGATCGGCAAATACAAAATGATGAAATTCCTGGAAAAGGCACTTGAAAATGCCTGGCTTGCAGGAGTAGACATCCAGAGAACCCCGCTCGTTACGCGTATAACACTAGAAGTTATGAATCCTGGAAAAGTCATCGGAAGAAAAGGAAGATTCATTAATGATTTAACAGAGGCAATCAAAACCGAATTCGGAATAGAAAATCCTCAAATAAGCGTTGTTGATGTTCAGAACCAGTATCTTGAGCCGCGTCTTGTGGCAAAGAAGGCAGCAAAATATATTGAAATGGGTAAAAAGGTAAGGCAGGTTATGCATTTCCTTCTTCGTGAAATTCTTAAATCTGGTGCGCTTGGTGCTGAAATTGTTGCATCAGGAAAAATCGGTGCAAAGGGCGCTCGTGCAAAATCCCTTCATGTCTCAGCGGGTTATATTCCAAAAGCAGGCGAGCCGGCAAGGCTTGTCCGCGAGGCACATGTAAATGCGCTCACAAAATCAGGAATCATTGGTGTTCTTGCAAGAATTGTTCCTCCAGGAACAATATTTCCTGATAAGGATTCTTCCAAAGCAGTTATTATTCCAAAGGTCATAGAGGTTGCGGATGCGCCGGTTTCCAGAAAACCCGGAATGCCTCCTGATCCTCATTTAGTGGTTACTAAATAATGGTGAAAAACATGGCTGTACTTCGTACTGGTGATATAAAAAAATTAACAAAAGCTGAAATGCTCAAAAAGCTTGAGGAGCTTTCAAAGTCTCTTCTGGAAGTCGGGGGCAGCAATAAAAAAAGGCCAGTTAAAACGGCAATTGCTCGGCTCAAGACATTCATTTCAAAGGCAGGTTCTGAAGATGGAAAGTCAAAGGTACCTGAACAGAAAAAGCAAGCATTTAAAAAGAATCCATGACGAAATATAAGTTTTACTACGTAAATCTGACGTTTGTTAAATATTATGTATTATATTGTCGAGGTTTGTATTAATGAGTGATATATGTAACAAGTGTGGAATGTTGAAGGATCTCTGTGTTTGCGAGATTCTGGACAAGCAGGAGACTGCAAAAATAAAAGTATATACTACGTCAAAGAAGTTCAAAAAATTGGTTACTGTTGTCGAGGGTCTTGACCCTGTGCATCTGAATGAAACCGCAAGTCGTCTTAAACACGGTCTTGCGTGTGGAGGGACCGCAAAAGACGGCGTAATCGTGCTTCAGGGGAACCATAAAAAACGGATTCCTGAGCTTCTTGTCAAGTTGGGATATCCCAAGGAGATTATTGAAGTAAAATAATCCTTTGGAAAGTTCATACTTTTCATGGCGGAAAAAAGTTTCCGACCGATTTGAACCGCAGTTCAGGCTGAGGTTTCATTTCCTTATGGGATTCTATTGGATGGAGGAAAAACGTTTCCGACAGAATTGAAAATAGTGAATTTTCAATCGGAGTTCTATAAGAAGTAATCAACGTAGAAAATGTGATCGTATGGTTGAATGCAACGATAAGAACTGTTATGTTCATGGCTCTGTCCGCGTGCGCGGAGGAAGGTTCACTGGCAAGGTTGTCAGCGACAAGGGAAAAAGAACTGTGATTGTAGAACGAAGTGGTATCCGTTTCATAACAAAATATCAAAGAAGGGCAAAGATTCGTTCAAAAACTCCGGCGCACAATCCAGATTGCGTAAGCGCAAAAGAAGGGGATATGGTCAGCGTTGGTGAAACTAGAAAATTAAGCAAGACAAAGGCATGGACTGTTCTCGAGGTTCTTAAGCCTGAGGCACAATAAATGAGATATATTAAACTGGTGATATTTTCATGAAAGGACTCACATCAAGCGTAACTCGTGCGTTGACAACTGGCTCATATGTTGCATGTCAGGACAACAGCGGGGCAAAGGAAATTTTCATAATCGGAATTCCGGGAATGGCAGGAACCCGCAGAAGGAATGCTGGTGCAGGGGTCGGTACTGTCGTTACTGCGTCAGTAAAAAAAGGAAATCCAGATATGATCAAAAAAGTGGTGAAAGCAGTTATCATAAGACAAAAAAAGGAATTCCGCAGGCCAAATGGAATGCGAATCATGTTTGAAGACAATGCCGTAGTGCTTATCACTGAAGATGGCCTGCCGGTTGGAACAGAAGTTAAAGGTGTTGTTGCAAGGGAAATATACGAAAGATTCCCAAAGGTGTCTGCAGTATCTGCAGGTATTCTATAAAGTTATGTCCATAATTGGTGACGTTTATGAAACCCGATACAGAAAGAAAAAAAAGATATCACGCAAAATTGCACAAAAAGCGTGATTTTCTTCACGTTCACATAGCAAAAGAACTGCGCAAGAGCATGAAGTCCAAAAAGAGGTCCATTCTTGCAAGAAAAGGTGACAGCGTAAAGGTTATGCGTGGTTCATTCAAAGGAAAAAACGGAAAGATTTCAAGCATTAATACAATCAGATGCAAAATATTCATTGAAGGTTTCAATAGAAAAACCCTTCGTGGAAAGGAAGTTCCGGTTCCATTCGAGCCATCAAATCTTTTGCTTGTTGGAGTGGAAATGAGCCAATCGCGAAAGGAACTCTTCCAGGAAGTTAAAGAAGTCAAGGAAGTTAAAGAAGTCAAGGAAGTTAAGGAAATTAAGGAAGTTAAGGAAACCAAAGTTGCAGAAGCCAAGGCTTCGGCAAGTGGGTGATGTTTTTATGTCAAAGAAAGGACGCTCGTTTCATATGAAAAGGCTTGCAGCTCCAAAAGCTATACCAATTACAGACAAGAAGGCGCATACATGGATTATGAAAGCAGAGCCAGGACCGCATTCTGGTCTGCATTCAATGTCTATCACAGTGTTTCTAAGAGATATTCTTAAGGTTGCAAGAACCTCTGCTGATGTAAAGAAAGTTCTTTCAAAAAGACTTGTTTATGTTGATGGTGTGTCACGCGTTTCTGAAAAATTCCCTATTGGTTTCATGGATGTGGTAAGTTTTCCGTCACTAGAAAAATATTACAGAATCGTACTTGATTACAAAGGAAGACTTGTACCTATTGAAATTTCAAAGGATGAAGCTACTAGAAAAATTCTAAAGGTCACAGGAAAAACAACTGCTCCAAAAGGAAAAATCGCGCTTTCATTCCATGATGGAAGATATTTACTTGGCGATAATAACGTCCATGTAGGTGACAGCGTTATCGTAGGTTTGCCTTCTGGCAAACAGAGTGGTGTACTTCGTCTTGAGAAAGGTGCAAGATGTCTTGTACGTGAAGGTGCACACGCAGGAACAATTGCAAAACTCGATGAGTTTCTTAATAAAAAGGCAGGTTCTGCTCCAGAAGTTCGAATGAGCGCAAAAAGCGGGGACTTCATTACAGTTGCAAGATATCTTTTCGTTGTTGATGAAACTATAAAGGAATCAGGTCATAAGGAGGAATAAAAATGAGCGAAAATTCCATTTCAACCGGAAATTCAAACCCGATGCGGGAAATATTGATAGACAAAGTCACGGTTAATATCGGGGTTGGCTCTCCGGGCGAAAGGCTTGATTATGCCAAAGAGCTTTTGAGCAAGCTGAGCGGGAACCGAACCCCTGTTGAAACAAAGGCCAGAACAAGAAACCCAGTATTTAAACTGAGGGTTGGCCTTCCGATAGGCACGAAGGTTACTTTACGTTCCACAGCTGCAAGAACTTTTCTCGACAAGGCACTTTCAGCAAAAAAGAAATTCCTTCTTCTTTCAAACTTTGATGCGACTGGGAATTTTTCATTTGGAATTGCAGAGTACATTGATTTTCCTGGGGCAAAATACGACCCGAAAATAGGAATGTTTGGTTTTAATGTTTGCGTAACTCTCAGAAGGCGTGGAAGTCGTGTGAAAGAACGCCGATTTCGGACCTCTAAAATAGGAAAGTCACACAGAATTAGTCGTGATGACGCGCAGGAATTTGCGAAATCCGTACTTGGGGTAAAGTTCGCAGAAGAATAATGCTTATGATACATCTGAAGCTGATATGAAATCAATATGAAGTTGTTTATATGAGGTTATGATTATATGAAAGTTTCTCTTGAAGACCGTTTCAAAGGAAAAGGAAACCGAAAGTGCCGCATCTGCGGAAATGCCCGCGGGATGATAAGAAAATATCATCTAGGGGTGTGCAGAAGATGCTTTAGGGAAATTGCAACCGACATCGGCTTCAGGAAATATGGAGGATAAATCAAAGATAATGGTGAAAATATGGTAGATCATATTGCAGACATGCTTAATACATTGAAAACACACGAGATGCTTGGGCAGAGAGAATGCACTGTTAAAGCAACCAAGCTTACACGTTCCATCTTGGAGATATTCAAGACACATGGTTATCTAAGAGACTATGATTTTTTGGATGATCAGAGGGGCGGAAAATTCGGTGTTCATCTTGACGGTAGAATAAACAACTGCGGCGTTATAAAACCAAGATTTCCTGTCAAGAAAAGCGAGTGGTATGTCGCAGAGCAGAAATATATTCCTGGTGTCGGCGTAGGCCTGCTCATAGTTTCAACAAATGCTGGTATAATGACAAATTCCGATGCTGAAAAAAAGCACATTGGTGGAAGGCTTTTGGCCTATATTTACTGAAGTTACACGCGTGATATTTATGCAGATTCCAGATAAAGTTTCCGTTGATGTTTCCGGCTCTTCGCTGAAGGTGAAGGGACCTTGTGGAGAGATAGTCAAATCCATCCATTCAGATGTATCTGTGAAAGTCAATGGAAAAGAAGTTGAGGTTTCCGGAGAGAGCAAGATGCTTGTGAACACGTTCAGTGCTCATGTTGCGAATATGCTGAAAGGAGCGAGTGAGGGGTATTCCATTTCACTTAAGTCAGTGTTTGCACATTTCCCATTCACGGTTGAGATAAAAGGCAAGGAATTTCTAGTCAAGAACTTCCTTGGGGAAAAAACCCCGCGCAAGGGAAAGATTGTTGGGGCTACCAAAATCGAAATCAAAGGTCAGGATGTTAAATTATCTGGGCCTGACAAAGAGGCAGTTACGCAGACCTTTGCTAATATGCGCTTAAGATTGAAGATACGCAACAAGGATTCAAGAACATTCCAAGATGGTCTTTACAAGGTGCAATGAACTAAAATATGTTAAACTACTGTGTGATGTTTATGTCTTTGACAAAGAAAAGAAAACCAAAATTCAATGTGCTTAACGCCTTCTACATGCGAAGTGTAAAAGGAAGGTGGAGAAAGCCAAAAGGTATTGACAACAAAAAACGCGTGAGACTATATCACACTGGTGCATCTCCCCGTGTTGGATATAAAAACACAGAAAGCCTGCGTTTCCTTCATCCACGTGGGATGAAAGAGATTCTTGTTCATAATGTCCATGAGCTTGCAAACCTGAAGGATATTCTGGTTAGAATAGCTGCTGGCGTTGGCGGAAAGAAGCGCGCCGAAATTGCAAAAAAGGCAGGCGAAATGAAGCTCACACTCCTTAATTTCAAATCCGAACAAAACATTGCGGAAATGAAAAAAAAGGAATCTGAAAAAACAGGAAAAAAGGATGTAAAATCTGCTTCGGCAGAATCGAAAAAGGAAAAGAAAAATGAAAAAAAAGATGAAAAGGTGGCGCCGGTTAAACCGGTTGCAAAGGGAGTTGTTTCACAATGACATTTTCCACAGTTCGCAGACTTGCATCTGATATTCTCGGAATCGGGAAAAGCCGAATTCGCATAAGTGCAGATGGACTGGGTAGGGCTGCAGAGGCTCTTACCCGTGCGGATGTGAAAAATCTGATACGCGATAAAGTTCTCTATATTCTTCCTTTGAAAGGAGTTCGAAGTAAAGCAGACCGAAGCAGGCGTGGAAGGGGAAGCAGGAAAGGAACTGCAAATTCCCGTGCTCCTGAAAAAAAAGCCTGGATGCAGCGCGTGCGTTCCCAGAGAAAGTTCTGGAGAGAAATCCTTGAAAGCGGCGCACTTAAAAACGAAGAGAAACGCCAGATTTACATGAAGATAAAAAGCGGGATGTTTAGAAGCAAGAAAGCACTTTTCTTATTCCTAAAGGAAAACGGGTTGTTGAATGCTGGCAAGGATACCTATCCGGAATCCAAACCACGCATTTTGAAACAAAAAACACCTGGGTCAAAACCAAAAGCAATTAAGGCCCCGGTCGCTAAACCCGAAACAAAAAAGAAAGAATGATGTGTGATACATATGGCTAGGGCAAAAGGACCAACTTACTCGATTCTCTTTCGAAGAAGACGCGAAGGGAAAACCAATTACGCAAAAAGGCTTGCACTCGTTAAAAGCGGGAAGACTCGTTTGGTAGTGCGAAGAAGTAATTCTGGTATTATTGTTCAGTTTGTTGCATTTGAGCCAAATGGTGACAAAACTCTCGTAGCTGTGGGTCCAACTCAGCTGAAAAAACTAGCGGGTTGGTCTTCAAAGAGAAATGTTTATACTGCATATCTTGCGGGTCTTTATGCCGGAAAAGAGGCAAAAAAGAAAAACATAACTGAATTCGTAGTTGATTTTGGTCTTGCACTTCCTACGAAGGGAGGTATTCTGCTCTCGGCGCTTAAAGGTGTTGTTGATGCCGGGCTTTCCGCCCAAGTTGGTGAGGGCGTGCTTGAAATTCCGAAACTTAGTGCGGTTCCGGATAAATTGAAATCCGAATTCGAATCCGCAAAAAAGAAATTTGCATCATAATTATGATTGACGAATGTATTGGTGTTTCTCATGTCTGAAAAACTGAAAGTGATTGACAAGGAAGGTTGGTATCCGAAAACCGAAATCGGAAGACGAGTCAAGAATGGCGAAATAACTACTCTTGAGCAGATTGCCGACTTAGGAAAGCCGATTCTTGAACCAGAGATCATAGATGTTATTCTTCCTAATATAGAATCTGAAACCATCTCTGTTTGCAGCACACAGCGTGTAACTGACTCAGGTAAACGAACCCAGTTCCGTGTGGTTACTGTTGTTGGAGACAAGAATGGCCATATCGGTATCGGAGTTGGAAAAAGCTCTGAAATGAAGCCGGCAATGGAATATTCTACCAGGAATGCAAAGCGAAGCATGATTTCAATAGGTTCTGGATGCGGAAGTTGGGAGTGCAAGTGTACGCACAAGCATTCAATTCCTCAGAAAACTATCGGGAAAGAGGGGAGTACAATTATCACGTTAAAGCCTGCTCCAAGAGGACTTGGTCTTGCAGGCAACAAGATTGTCCGCACTGTGTTGGGCATGGCAGGAGTAAAGGATATCTGGAGCGCTGCCAGCGGCGGAAAAAATGTCTTCAACATGGCAATGGCAACAATGAAGGCTCTCGACAATATCAACAGGCTTAAGCCAAGGGCAAATTGATTATCATAGGATGTGTTACTCATGGAAAATGACCGAAAACTCTTTGCAATCGTCCGCGTTCGCGGAATCCGTAGTGTAAAGCCGAAACTAAGAAAGACTTTCGAGCTGCTTATGCTTAACAAGCCAAATCACTGCGTGGTCTTTCACATGAGTCCGCAACTTATGGGCATGCTAAACATTGTAAGGGATTACATTGCATTCGGAGAAGTTTCCGAAAAAGCCTTGGGCGCATTGTTTGTAAAGCGCGGGACAAAAGGTTCTGCGAAACTAAGCGCGCTTCACAAGGAAGGAGAAATCCACTCTTTTGCAAAGGATGTTTTTGGCGAGAAGAAGAAAGTAAGAGATTTTGCCAATCCTGTTTTCAGGCTTCATCCTCCCAGAAAAGGGTGGAAAAATCTAAAGCTTACATATCCCTTCGGGGATCTGGGAAAAAGACCAAATATGGATGTTTTGCTCAAAAGTATGATGTAAAATTAGTCTCAAGGTGAATACTTATGGCCTCAAGAAGAAAACCAACTAAAAAATGTAAACAGCTCGGCAACAGGTTTTTTGGCCGCGGAAACGTAAAGAACCGCAGAGGAAGCGGTAACCGTGGAGGCAGAGGAAATGCCGGTTTACACAAGCACAAATTCTCATGGATAACTGTCTATGATCCAGATTATTTCGGAAAATTCGGATTCCACAGACCCCAGGGAGTATGCACAAAAGTGCCAGTGGTTCATCTTTACGATATTGACAGAAAAATAGTTCTTGGTCAATTGGAGAAAAAGGACGGAAAATTCGCATTTTCATTTGAAGGAAAGGTTCTCTCCACTGGAAAGATAAATCACGCAGTAATAATCAAGGCTTTAGCCTGGAGTAAAAACTGCGAGGAAAAAGTCAAGAAAATGGGCGGGGAGATAAGCAAGATTGCATAAGGGAACGAAGAAGCACAAGGTGGTTTCCAGTTTAGTGTTTTGAGATGTCAGTTCTTCTTTCTTTCGTATCTTTTGCAACTAGAAAATCTGCACATGCTTTTAAGATATTACCCGCTAAACCTGGTGTCACTTCTTTTGTTGAGCTTCTGCTTGTAACTAAAACAGCCCTTCCATCAAGTTCTCTTACTTTTTCACCTTCGAATTTCACAAAGAAATGGCCTCCACCTGTCGGTTCGCTTGTATCAAAGCCATATCTAATTAGCAACCGGTGAAAAGCCGCAGGTCTCCAACCCCATCTTTCAGCGTCGTCCAATGGATGCTTTTTTCTGGTTGGTGCAGGAATTGTGTCAATTTCTTTAGTCGGACTGCTGGCACCGGTTTCTCCTCTAAGTAGGGTTATAACCTCATCAACTCTGAATTCGTGTGCCTCAAGTGCCATCCTCGAGTTTCTTAAAATTGAAATTAAGCCATGATAATTCCCACTTATAATCCCTCTCATTACTCTTGAGGATATCTTATCCCCGAGTACCTCTAATATTATTTCACATGCTCTGTCTCCTATCTTTTCAGATAATACCTCTCTTGCGGGTTCGGCTAATTCCATTCGGCTAGTAATTGTTCCGCGTTTCATTACTGTTTTGTTGTCAATCGATGGAGTCTGACTACCTGTAGCTTCTCGTTGTCTTCGTTTTTCATCTAATCTTCTTTGTCGCTCTTCTTCTCTTCGTTCTATATATGGAATCCAGGTTTTTCTTCGTATAAACCCCTTTATCTGTCCGCTTAACTTTTGAAACAAGTTGCGCATTCTTCCAGGTAATTTAATTAGCTGATAGATAGCTTCAAGGCATACGAATAGTATCCCTCCGATAAGCAGGACAGTTTTAGGTAATTCTTGTTTTTCTTTATATATCTCTCTTGCTTCCTTCATGGCGACTATAGACCGTTTAATATGCCATATTAAGTGACCTTCTGCTTTAGCTTCACTTTGTTCATTTAGTGCTGCCTCTCTGATTTCAAGAAATTTCGCTATATCGTGTTCCAATTTTTTATCTTTTTTTGCTCTTTCAAGTACGTCATCTCCTATAAAATTTGGTTTGCTAATATCCAAATGCGGTTTCTCCAATAGCAAGTCGTTGTTTGTCAAAGAATCTGCTAGCGCAGCCCATTCATCGTGCGCTCTTTTTTTCTGTTCATCTGTTATGTTAACCCCTGTTCCATCTACCTCGTTTTTGATTTCTTGCACTAAATAAACCTCTCTAGTCCTCAATTCGCTTTTTTGAACAGTATACACTATACCAGAAACAGAAATCGCGGCTAAAACAAATATGGATATTCTTGCATTCCTGCTTTTTGCATTTGATCTGCTGGAGGCACTATCACGCAGTCTCATCATGGATTTATTCTGTTGCGATCCTTATTTAAAGTTTACTTTTATGGTCTTTTGAGTTTCTTATTTCCGGGGCCAATATTTAAAAACAAACCCACTGTAATTCTTCCACTGATTAATGCATTAGAGGTTGTATTATGGGCGTTATTGATATTCTGTCGTCAGTCTCGAAAATGCTTCCAACGATCAAGCCTCCTGAGAGGCCGCCTTCAACAAATGAGCGTCTTACATGGACTGCAATAACACTTATCATTTTCTTCATCATGTATCATGTTACTGTTATCGGTGTCAGCTCAAAATTTGAATCAATCGATTTCCTTCAGACTATTACTGCTTCAAAGATAGGAAGTCTTCTTACAGCAGGTATCGGGCCCATTGTTTTGGCATCAATTTTTCTTCAGCTTTTTGTGGGTGCAAAACTCATAAATCTTAATCTTCAGGATAAGAACGACAGGAAGAAATTCCACGAGGCGCAAAAGGTGCTGGCCATAATTCTTGCACTAGTGGAAGCGGCAATTTTCGTGTTTACAAGCAGGGTTTTCCTTGTACCGGTTGTTGGAGGGTTTACTCCTCTTATAGTTGTATTCCAGATTGCTTTGGGTTCGATTATTTTACAGTATCTTGATGAAATCGTTTCCAAATACGGTATTGGAAGCGGTATAAGCCTGTTTATAGCTGCCGGTGTTTCAGTGGCAGTAATCGGCGGGCTGATGAATCTTATAGGTGGGGCGGGCGGAGTGGTTGAAGTTATGGCAACTGGGGGTGCAGAAGCAATCCCCGGTGCACTTCTGGTTCTATTACCATTTATCTTCACCATTTTAGTATTCCTGATCGTGGTTTACGCAGAGGGGATAAAGGTTGAAATTCCCATTGCCTTTGAGCAAGTTCGTGGAATGTCTCCGAAACTTCCGCTCAAATTCTTTTATGTGTCCAATATCCCGGTTATATTTGCAAGTGCATTATTGCTAAACGTCCAGCTTTTTGCCACCATGCTTGCCGGAAAAAGTCTTGAAATTGGAGGATTTGATATCATAAAAGCGATAGGTTTTGTTGATTCTTCTAATCAGCTTCGCGACGGCCTTTTGTATCTTCTCACTCCTGTTTATGCAGGGCGGGGAACTGTTGCCCACTGGAATCTTCTTACAAGTGCGGTCACGCCAATATTCGGAATTCCTGAATGGGCCCATGCCGCCATTTATATTCTGTTCCTTTCTGTTGTTTCAATCCTATTCGGTTTATTCTGGGTTGAAACATCTAACATGGATGCGCGAAGTGTTGCTGGCCAGCTTGGAAATTCTGGACTTCAGATTCCAGGGTTTAGGCGCGATCCGAGAATGCTTGAAGGAATTTTGAATAAGCATATTCTTCCGCTTACTGTTCTTGGTTCGTTTAGCGTAGGTCTTCTTGCAGGGCTTGCGGACCTCACTGGCGCACTTGGTACCGGAACAGGAATTCTGCTTACAGTAGGTATTCTCTATCGTGTTTATGAGCAGATGGAGCAAATGAAAATGTTTGATTTGTATCCAAGCCTAGGGAAAATATTTTAATCTAATCTGCGTAGCGGTAGCGATAGTGGGTGAAATGATGATTATCATAATGGGTTTGCCTGGTGCTGGAAAAACAACTGTTTTGGATGGAGCAAAGAAATTGCATCCAGAATATACTCATTTGAATTACGGAACGCTTATGTTCGAAATCGCGCGGGAGAAATTCAAGATAGAGAACCGCGACCAAATCAGGACGCTGGACGCGAAACAGCAAAAGGCTGTGCAGGCAGCAGTGGGAAAGCGTCTTGCGAAGGAAAAAGGAAAAGTAATTCTTGATACTCATTGTTCTGTTCTTAATCCGCAGAAAGGATTTTATCTTCCCGGGCTTCCGTACAGCTTGTTGAAGGGCTTGAGTGTTGATATGCTTGTTCTAATTACCGGAGATATTGAAGAGATAGCCGCACGACGCTCAAATGACCCGTCCCGTGCACGCGCGGCAAACAAAGACGAAATCATGGCACACGACCAGCACAACAGAATGCTTATCGCTGCATATTCCGCCCTGTCAGGTGCGCCTGTCAAGATAATCGTGAACAGGAATGGAAAGGCGGATGAGGCGGTGAAAGAGCTTAGCGCGGTGCTCTAACGAGGCTGTTGCACAACCTGAGATAAAACCAATTGTGTGTCGCGCGAGCCGAAGGCGAAGCGCAGCAAGCCCGTCACGAGGTTAAAACTTAGACTAGGGCGGCTGGCCTGCTTGGTAGTTATGCAACAAGGCCTGCTCTAACCATAAAAAACACTAAAACACAACATTAAATATACTGTGTGAGCAATATTATCATGCCTGTTAAAGATTATTACGCAGTATTGGGTGTTTCACCAGGTGCAGATGCCGAGACTATAAAAACTGCTTATCATAGATTAGCTGTTCAATTCCACCCAGACAAAAACCCAGGAGATAAGGATGCGGAAGAGAGATTTAAGGATGTGGGCGAAGCATACGAAGTTTTGAGTGATCCAGTTAAGCGCGGAGAGTACGATTCTCTGAGACGACCCACTCCCTCCTCATTTTTTGACGATGAGTTCTCATTTGGAGGTACAATATTTGATTTTATGTCTTCAATGCCCGGCGGGAGGCGCGGTTCGGGTTTTAACCCTGCTCCCCCTAGGCCCGTACCAACTTTAGATGATGTGGCCCGAGCCAACACAGCAGAAGCTCTTCAAAAAATTCTTGATTATCGTGATCCACATAGTTATGCGACTCCGCCAGCTCAAGTAACTGAAGCCGCAACTTCCAAGCTTGTAGGAATAATCAATGAACCTGAGAATACTTTCAATCAGGATTGGCTTCTCGAAGTTTCTTCCAATTTTGATTATACTCCAACCCTTAGAGAAGCTGCAAGCATGAAGGCAGTAGCTCAAGCCAACACAGCAGAAGCTCTTCAAAAAATTCTTGATTATCGTGATCCACATAGT
>JBBSVO010000003.1:18716-19019 GCA_038046805.1 Microcaldota archaeon | reverse complement strand
CTCCGCCAGCTCAAGTAACTGAAGCCGCAACTTCCAAGCTTGTAGGAATAATCAACAAACCTGGGCATATTTTCAATCTGGATTGGCTTCTCGAAGTTTCTTCTAATCTCAATTATGCTCCAACCCTTAGACAAGATGCAGGCATGAAGGCAGTAGCTCAAACCAATATGGCAGCAGCTCTTCAAGAAATTCTCGATTATCAGCATCCAGTTAGTTATGCGACTCCACCAGCTCAAGTACTAGATGCTGCAACTTCCAAGCTTGTAGGAATAATCAACAAACCTGGGCATATTTTCAATCTGG
>JBBSVO010000003.1:0-18616 GCA_038046805.1 Microcaldota archaeon | reverse complement strand
GCTCTTCAAGAAATTCTCGATTATCAGCATCCAGTTAGTTATGCGACTCCACCAGATCGAGTAACTGGTGCTGCAAGAACCAAATTGCAAGAATTGAGTGATGCTCATTCCGCTATTGGTCGTTTAGGAAGAGCCACGGAAAGAAACAGAGGATTCCAAGCATATTCCTCAGGAAAACGTGCTGGCAAGCAGCCAACCTAATTTAATCCTCATTGCTTCCCGTTACTCCCATTTTTTAACTTTTCGCGAGTTATTATTCCATACCTTTAGTTGAGTTGATGCTATGATCGACATTAACCTTATCCGCAAAACACCGAATATCCTCGTTACCGCCCTGAAGAACAGGGGGCAGCCCACAGACATCGTCAAGAAAATCGGCGAAATTGACGAGAAATGGCGCGCCCTGAAAAAGGAAGAGGACGAACTTCGTGCAGAGCGGAACAAACTCGGATTGGAAATAAGCGAGGCAAAGAAAAAAGGAAAAGGAGAGAAAGGCGGAAAAGATCCGAAAAAAGGAGCCGACAACGCGGATAAACTGATCAAGCGTTCCGGAGACGTAAGCGCACGGATAAAGGAAATCAGCGCTGAAGTCGAAACATTAGACACAGAACTCAAAGCAATCATTATGACTATTCCGAATATTCCTCATTCTTCTGTTCCAATAGGAAAAGATGAAACACACAACAAAGAAGTTCGCAAATGGGGTGTTCCGAAACTTAATTCAAAGGATGTTTTGCCGCACGATGAATTGGGCGTAAAGCTTGGAATGATTGATTTTGAAGCAGGGGTAAAGCTCGCATGTCACAGGTTTTCAGTTTTGAAAGGGCCGCTTGCCAGACTTGAACGAGCTTTGGTATCATTTATGCTGAATGTTCAGACTTCGCGGGGATATTTGGAAATTGCTCCACCACATCTGGTTAATACCAAATCAATGACTGGAACTGGTCAGCTTCCAAAATTTGAAGAAGATTTGTACCGCTGCCGGGATGATGATTTGTGGCTTTCTCCAACCTCGGAAGTTCAGTTAACCAACCTGTTTGCAGGGGAAGTTCTTGATGAGAAATTGCTCCCAGTAAAGCGTACTGCTTACACACCATGTTATCGAAGAGAAGCCGGCGCCTATGGAAAAGACATAAAAGGCCTTATTCGCCAGCATCAGTTTAACAAAGTTGAACTAGTTAAAATAGCTCATCCAAACAATAGCTTTGAAGAGCTCGAAAGCCTCACCCGCGATGCTGAAAACATCCTCCAGCTTTTGGGTCTTCCCTATCGCGTAATCGCGTTATGCACTGGAGATATGGGATTCGCAAGCGCAAAAACATACGATATAGAAGTGTGGATTCCGAGCCAGGACAAATACAGGGAAATTTCATCCTGTTCAAACTGTACGGATTTCCAGGCAAGGCGGGCAAATATAAAATTCAGGAATTCACAGAGAGCCGGAGAGCTTGATTTCGTGCACACGTTGAACGGAAGTGGTTTGGCAGTTGGCAGAACCCTTATTGCAATACTTGAGAACTATCAGGACGAAGATGGAATCGAAATTCCGGAACCATTAAGGGATTTCATGGGGATGGAAAGGATTGACTTCTGATCTTCATGAAATTACTTCTTCGTCACAAAGGAATCGAATACTACTTCACAGACAATTTTATGTATGCCAAAAAAGACGGAGACCCCCAGCTTTACAAACTCGCCCTGTTTGACAGGCATTTTTACAAATTGCGTTTGTTCAACCGGATTCCGATTCTTGAAATTGACGGCCTGAGAATGCAACTCGTGCGGGATTTCAAAACACCGCTTGATTATCCAAAAGAAGTTGTCCGCACTCTTACAATCAAAAAAGGAGAATCTGTTCTTGATACATGCACAGGTCTTGGTTATATCGCGATAGAAGCGGAAAAGTGCGGTGCAAAAATAACAACCTGCGAATTAAGTCCTGCTGTTATTGCGCTTGCAAAATGGAATCCATGGAGCGATCATTTATTCTCATCATCCAGTATTGAATCAATCCAGGGTGACATCGCCCACCTGATAAAAGGAATGAAAGACAAAACTTTTGATATCGTCATTCACGATCCGCCAAGATTCAGCCATGCACCTGATCTTTATTCGCAATCATTTTACCGCGAGTTATTCCGCGTGTTGAAAGGCCGGGGACGTTTGTTCCATTATGTTGGTTCTGTTGGTGAGAGTAGGGGGCGTTCGCTTGCTTCTGAATCCTCACGTCGTCTTGCTTCCGCTGGTTTTAAGGAAATAAAAGAAAATAAGAGGCTGCAGGGGGTTTTTGCGAGGAAATAGCTTTTCAAATGTTCTGTGGGTATATTCAGTTCATGAAAAGAATGAAAAAAAGGAACCACCAACAGATGGTTGAGAATATATTACGGAATAGTGGACTAACTGATGAAGATGCAGAAAATATAGGGCATCAAATCAAAGCTGAGATATCCAAGCGTTTTATTAAATGACTGTGCCCGACCTCTCTCGCAATTATCCCTCTAATCCAAAAAGTCCTGCGGGGTTGGCGGGTCAGGTTTGTCCCCTTTTCTTTCCCTGATCTGCCTTACAATTTTTGTTACAAGCTCTTTTGGAACAGGAGCATAGCCGGCGTATTCCTGGTACCAGATTGCCCTTCCCTGTGTTACGCCACGCAATTCATTTGAGAATCCGAACATTTCAGCAACTGGAATGACTGTAGTTACTGTTGCATTCTCTCCTTCCTGTTGCATATCAACAAGCTGACCTCTTTTTCCATTAGTCATGTTGATTACATTGCCGGCGTAGTCCTGTAAAGTCTGAATAAGTATTTTCTGTCTTGGTTCCTTTAGCGTATCTCCAGCAACAAGTATTGCAGCGTAAATCGACCTTTTTATCGCAGGCAGCATCTGTGCAGGCCCTCGGTGGATGTTATCCTCGTGAAGGGTTGCATCTGTCAGCGTAACCTTTACCCCGCCTACCTTCTCTTTTGCAAGTGGACCCTTTGCCATCGCCTCTTCAAAACCCTGAATCACAAGTTCCTCTACTTCATTGAGGTATTGCACACCTTTTGTGCCGTCCACAAGGATGTTTCTGTTGTAAATATTCCAGACTCCCTTTGCCTCATCCCGTTCGAAACCCAGGGCAATTAATTTTTCAACGAGTTCTTTTCCCTTGGGTCTTCCATCAGGAATTGTTCCCTCGTCCATTGCAGCCAATACTGCTTCTGAGAGTGGTTCAACCATTACCTTGAGTCGGTTGTGCCTGTTCGGAGATCTACCTTCTACTTCCGGGCTGCTTCCTGTTATTGATTCCTGGTAAACAACAATAGGTGGCGAAGTGATAATGTTCACTTTTTTCTCATTCTTTATTTTATACTCTACAATTTCAAGATGTAATTCGCCCATTCCAGAAATAAGGTGTTCCCCGGTTTCCTGGTTAAGCTCCACGCGAAGTGTTGGATCCTCTCTTGCAATTCCCCTAACTACCTCAATCAGTTTTGCAAGATCTTTGCTTTCTTTTGCTTCGATGGATTTTGTAACTACTGGAGCAGAGTAGTGTTTTATTTGTTCAAACGGTTCAATTATCTCTGTACTTACCGTTTCCCCTACATAAATATCTTTAAGTCCAACACATGCACCAATGTTTCCGGCAATAATCTTTTCTGCCTGCACGCGGTCAGGTCCCATATAAATCCCGACTTGCTGGACTTTCGAATATGATTTTTTGGAATGTATATATAGCAGGTCGCTTTTTCCCACTTTGCCTGAAAACAGCCGGACTATCCCGACTTCTCCAGCATGTTCGTCATAAACAACCCCAAAGCATATGCCAACCGTTTTTGCGTTCGGGTCGCAATCAAGCATTGACTTTCCAACATCACTATTTGGATCTCCTTTCCATAGAACTGGAATTCGGTATCTTTGTGCGAATTTTGGATTAGGAAGATGGGTTACGATCATCTCGAGTAGAACTTCGTCCAATGGGGATTTCTCCACCAGGAACGTATGATCCCCGGCACTGCACCTGTCAAATATATCCTTGAATCCTATATTGAATCGTTGCATTGATTTGACGCTAACTGCCCATTTGTTGAAAGCACTTCCGAATGCAACATTTCCCTTTGCCACTGCTATCGTCCATTCTTCTTTCTGTTCTGGAGGGCAGTTTGCCTCAATTATTTTGTTTATACCGGTTATAATCTTAACCAGTCTCTGCTGCATCGCGTTAGCGTCCAGCTTTAATTCATTGATAAGCCGGTCTATTTTGTTAATGAACACAGTTGGTTTTGCCCTTTCCTTTAATGCCTGTCTTAGCACTGTTTCTGTTTGTGGCATAATTCCTTCAACTGAATCAACAACTAGTACTATTCCGTCAACTGCTCTCATTGCCCTTGTAACGTGGCCTCCGAAGTCAACGTGTCCCGGAGTATCAATCAAATTAATAAGATAATCCTTTCCCTGAAATTCGAATCCCAAAGAAATGTTTGCTGCCTTAATTGTAATTCCTCGTGCCTGTTCCTGCTCGTCAAAGTCCATCATTCTCTGCGAGCCTGCGAGTTCTTTTGAAATAAGTCCTGCCCTTGCCACGAGCGAGTCTGTCATCGTGGTTTTTCCATGGTCAACATGCGCGACTATCGCAACGTTTCTGATATTTTCAACAGTATCCATCAATCTCTGGACTTCCGTAACAACAAATTCTTTTCGGACCATATTAATCTCGCTCCTTTTCCTCTGTAATCAAACGAATAAAATAAAAATTTCGGATAAAATAAAAAAATAATTTTTGTTCCGCTTTGTTTATCTCGCACTTCTCGCCATCGAGAGCTTTGCTCGAGATACTTGAAGTGCCTAACGGGCACTTCGAGCCATGCGTTCTGTTTCATCTCTTTTCTTCATGGCATAGCTTGTTTGGATATCTCCTTTAGCAGTGTTTATCATTTCCTCTGCAAGAGCTTCCGAAAGCGGTTTTGGCTTGTTGAATCCACCCATTATTGCCGCAAGTGCCATATTTCTCAGAGCCATGTCCAGCCTTCTTGTTGCCGAAACATCTACTGCAATCTGGTAGCTGACTCCCCCATATGATACACGGGTTACGTCTTCTCGTGGAGCAGAGTTTTCGAGTGCCTTTATGAGAACCTGGACCGGATTCTCTTTTGTTTTTTCAGCAACTAGATCAAATGCCTCTTCGACGATTCTGAGAACCTTGAGTTTTTTTCCTTGAAGATTTCCCTGTGTGCGGATGACTTTTCCAGATGTTTTTTCACCGGTTCCGCCACGCATGAGCTTGTTCGCAAGTCGTTCAACGATGTTTACATGCATCTTTCCAAGCGGCTTTTTCACATGCCTTCCCGCGGAATACGGAATCGAAATAGGTTTAAGCGATACCACTTGTTTCAGGCTTTTATCCCGTATCTCCACGTCTTCCAGAGAATATTTCTCAAACAATTTTTCACTCATAGAATCATGCCTTTATGTAGCCATTATCTCTTTGGCTTCTCTTTCTTTCCTTTTCTGAGCATCTGGAGATCTGTGTTATTTACAGAGACAACCTTGTATCTGACACCAGGTATTGAACCCATCTGTCCTCTTTGTGATCCTCCTAGTCCAGCAATGATCACTTCGTCGTGCTCATCAATGAATGTTATTGCCTTGTCCCTGACCGCATGTGCAGCTACGACCTTTCCGTTTTTTATGAGCTGTACTCTGACACATTTGATAAGACCAGAGTGCGGCTGCTTTTGCTCAAGGACTATCTTTTCAAGGACAATTCCCTTTGCCTGTGGCGCACCCTCAAGCGGGTCGAATTTCGACTTTAATCGAAGCGTCCTTCTCTTCCATTTTTTGGATAACCATCTCTGCTTGTGCCTTTTTCGTATAAGATTTCTTCCTGCGAACTCTCCATTTGCCAACAAATCACCTAAGTATAGTTTAATTGAGTTAAACTAATTCAATTAATCCTAATTAATCGAGACTGATAATCCAGAACTCGAGACACCCTGTTTAAATTCGAAAAGCGTAACGCTTCTTCTAAACTGGGTGCCTATTATGTTAGGGATAAGGGTTTAAAAGGCTTTATTCTGGCAATGAGCCGTGAGCAATGAGCCATGGGCTCAGTTGGTTCTCAGTTTTGTGTTTCCCGTTTCCCGTTTCGGGTAATGCTTATATTTTTATATTCCTAATGTTACTTGTGAGCTTATGAATCCAAACCGTCCGTTTTTCGGATTTGTCAGTTTGTTTTTTCTGTTTGTTTTGTTGAATGTCGGAATTGCGTTTAGCGCGGCTTCGTGTAATGATTCTGACGGAGGCAACAATCTTGACAAGAAAGGTTCAGTGAGCGGAATGACATCCGAAGGGCAGTTTTTTTTGCTTGGGGATTCCTGTGACATATTTGACCCGTTTGATAAGCAACTCGTTGAGTATGTTTGCACCCCCTCTGGTTACAAAATGATAAAAACGACCTGTCCGGAAGGGAAGGTCTGCGAGAATGGTGCATGTGTGAAAAAAGAAACCCCGAAGGCTACTTGTACTGACACTGATGACGGTTCATATTTAGGAAAGAAAGGAACAGTTACTGTGGATTATAAAAATGGAACAAAAGTAACGAAAACAGATGGCTGCGATGGAAACCAGATCGTTGAGTACTATTGTAGCGCAGGATCTCCTTACTGGGATTCCACGACTTTAAAATGTAATGCTGGTTATGTCTGCAAAGGAGGAGCCTGTGAAAAAGAACCTGCTGTTCCGACATGCACTGATTCCGATGGCAAGGATATATCTGTTAAAGGGACGACTAGTGGAATAGTGTACACATCTGGGGCTTATTCTTCAACTTCTGATTCTTGCGCTTCGCCAACACAGGTCAGTGAGCTTTATTGTGAGGACAATTATATGAAATCGACTATGGAAACCTGTCCTAGTGGTTACAAGTGCTCTGATGGTGCCTGTATCTATACCTCCGTTGAATGCACAGACTCAGATGGAGGTCAAGTTCTTAGCAAGAAAGGGACGGTTACCATTACAAAATCTGGCAAGCCAAAGACGTACGCGGATTCATGTAATGGCTCAGATAAAATCATCGAGTACTATTGCAATAGCAATAGGGACGGCGTGAGCTCCAAGGTTTTGAAATGCCCTGGCACTTCTACATGCACAGATGGCGCTTGTATTAATAATACTGTGGTTACACCAGTGTCTGGTAGTGGTTGCACGTCTGGGGTGTGCCCCGGCACGATTTATGGAACCTCTGGGGGTTCTTCCGGTAATCTCAAGAAAACCAGGCTCCGGGAATTCCTTCTGTCCCCGGGTTGGACAATTGACCTAGCCTCTGTGTTTTCAAGTATATTCCAGAGCGGAATAATAAAATGATAATCTAGGCTAAACACGGAACTCATAACGCGAAACCCAAGACCCGGAACGGTTTGGTAATCTGCAAAACTGAAAACGATCCGCAGCTCATCAAGACGCAAAACTCAAAACTCGGGTGCTACTCCGCCAGTCCCGCCAGCCCAACTAGTATTAACATCCCGAACATCAGGATTAATGCCAGAGCGCCAAGCAATGCCGCAAGTTTCATTGAGCCGAATGCCGAGCGGACATCTGTTTTTGCCTTCAAAACCATATCTTTTTGTGCGCCGAGTGAGCCTTTCAACGTTGTCACAGATTCCTTGAACTGGCCAAGATTCTGCTGATGCTTCGGGATATCCTTTGCGATATCATCCATAGCCTTTCCAAGTTTTTTGGATTCGTTTCCATTAATCCCCAAAAGAGTGGATATGGACGAAATGCTATCTGCGATTTTTCCAACAGAACCAAGAGGCTCCTTCAATCCACCAATGGTTTTGTTTAGGGTTTCTGTTTCGTTTTCAATAGCGATCATTGAACCTTCTACTGCACCAAATGTCGCTGCAAGATTATCCATTTGCGGAATCGCTGATTTTTCGGCTTTATCAACAACACTAGTGAGTGCGAGTCCAATTACTAATGAGATTATCACACCAATAAATCCGAGTGCAACTGCTGCTCCATAAATGTATTTTTTGTATGGCTTCAGGAATCTGAGACTGAAGTCTATCATCCAGTCCCCTTCTCCCTGTTCTTTTGCGTTTTCCTCTTTGTCCATACTTTCATTTTCAATCGCAACTAATTTAAACTCATTCCGCTGATTTCTGTTCATGGTTCTTTTTCCGGACGTTCAGTCGTACACTATATTTGTGGCAGTCCTCGCTTTGATCTATTCTGTTTTCTCCCGTTTTGTTCAACAGAAATTCGGGAACCAGAAAG
Organism: Microcaldota archaeon; assembly: GCA_038046805.1. Lineage (GTDB taxonomy): Archaea > Micrarchaeota > Micrarchaeia > Anstonellales > Bilamarchaeaceae > UBA10214. The sequence goes on along the minus strand of JBBSVO010000003.1, from coordinate 10,358 downwards.
ACATGAAGGAGTTCCAGGAGAATTCGAAAAGGCTTCAAAAAGAGTTTGAAGAAGCTACAAAGGCAAACAACAAGGCACGCGTGGACGAAGTGATGCAAAAACAGATGGCAAATTTTTCAATAATGAATAAGGCATTATTCGGACAGTTTAAAATAATGGCGATTATTCTTGTAGCATTCTTTGGTTTTATGTTCATTGCAAATACGTTTGATCCCGCAGTTGCAGATGATTTCACGATAAAATTAATCGATGACGGCGCGGGTTGCGATGCGCTTGCCGGAGATGGCGTGTTTTCCTCTTGCATAATCCCTGCTGCTTCCACTGCTGCTACAGGTCCGTGGCTTGCACATGTTACTGTTCAGAACGGAGGGGAAATCCTCCAGGAGAATTATGCGTGGTTCAGCTATGGGAAAAAGAATGGGGAATCATTTTATGCAAAGCCTTCAGCGGATAGAGCTCTCAATACATCGTTTGCGAGCGGTTTTGTTCCGAATGGCGGAACCGCATATCTTTATGCAAATCCGACCAAAGGAAACGATGTTTCAGTTGAAGCGAAATTAAACAGTGGAACATGGTTTTATATTGATTTACCATTTACGATTCCGATAATAAATGTCCAGCGGCTGAACGACCCTAACGGCTGGTTCATTTTCGTTTCAATAATCTTTGGAATCTCCGCGTCCTTGGTTCTTGGCCAGATAAATAAGCTGAAGGATAAGCTGAAGAAGCCTGCAGATTCCAGTGGTGCAGGTGCCAGTGTCGGGGTGCAGTCAAAATGATAATCGCAATTTCCGGTCTTACCGGAAGCGGAAAAAATACTCTTGGAGACATTCTTGCGAAGCGTCTGGGCTACAAACTGATTTGTCCTACTTTTAAGGATCTTGCAAAAAAAGAAGGGATCTCTCTCATGGATTTCCAGAAAAAGGCCGCGGACGATCCGAATATCGATTTGAAGTTTGACGCACTTCTCAAGGAAGAGGTTGCCGCGGCAGGCGGCAATTGCGTTATAACCACGTGGCTCGGGCCATGGGTAATCAACGCGGACGTGTCCGTTTACATTGATGCGCCGCCCGAAGTCCGCGCGAAGAGAATTTCCGGGCGGGATAAAATGTCAGAAAAAAAGGCACTTGCACATCTTAACGAGCGTGATGAACAGAACCGAAAGCGATATCTTAAGGTGTATGGAATTGATATTTACAAGACTGATTTTTTTGACCTGAAGCTGGATTCTTCGAAAAATAAACCTGAAAAACTTGCAGATGTTGTGATGGACTTTCTGAAAACGAAAAAGTTTACAAAGGGCTGATTAGTATGTTGTCGAGTTTGCCTTTCAGAAAAGAGGAAGATGTTGCCAGAGCTGCAAAAACATTACCTATTAGACTTCCTCAGTCAGAACCAATCCAAAAAGGGTATGCAATACTTCCAGTAAAAAGTATCTCTTCAGATCATAAAGTGGTTGCGTATTGCAAAACCAAACGAACTGCCTTCGATGCCTTTTTAAGAGCTGTTAATGGAAATTTACGAGAGTCTGATCTTGCTGGTGTTAAGAGGTATTGTGTAATAGAATTTTCGACGAGGTCTGAAGATGGAGATACATACTTTACTCGATAATAGTATAATTATATTAGATAAGCCATGCGGTCATATCTGCCATGATGTTACGTCGCAGGTTAAACGGATTCTTGGAGTGAGCCGCACCGGGCATGCAGGCACTCTTGACCCAGATGTTTCAGGAGTTTTGCCTGTTGCACTCGGAAGGGCAACGAAACTGCTTCGCTTTATCGCGGCAAAGGATAAGACCTATATCTGCCTTATCAAATTCAGAAAAATTCTTCCAGAAGCGGAAATAAAAAAATTGCTTGCTGGTTTTGTTGGGACGATAACACAAACTCCTCCGAAAATAAGCGCTGTGCGTAAGGTTCCGAGAAGGCGGACGGTTCATTATCTCCGCGTGCTTGAAACAGGCGGGCATTTCGCTCTTTTTGAATCAAAAGTTGATGCCGGAACTTATATGCGGACTATTTGCACGGAAGCCGGAAAAAAGATAGGTGGCGCACGGATGGAGGAACTGCGTCGGGTTGCAGTTGGTTCAATCCCAGAGTCTCAATGCCACACTATGCAGGATCTAATTGATGCGGTTTGGCTGTGGAAGAACAAAGAGGACGAATCAGTGCTTAGAAAAATGCTGATTCCAGTAGATTCATTGATTTCATTCCAGAAAGTCATAGTAAAAAATGACGCGGCCCGTGCAATATGTCACGGAGCGCAGTTAGCGTTGCCGGGAATTGTTTCTACACCTATCCCGGCCCAGGGCGGAATAAAAAAAGGAGATTTCGTTTCAATCTATTCCGAGAGCGGAGCGTTTATTGGCGTTGGCACATGGATTGCCGAGGATATGGGCGCTAATGATAAGAGCAAGAAAACGCATGGTATTGCCGTAAAAATTGAAAGGGTTCATGCGAGAAAAGAGGAAATTTGAATGTGGGGAGAGAGACTTTTTATACTCAAATCTTTATCTCCTCAATTTTTTCCATCGTCTCCTCAACAATCTTTTCCATTCCGCATTCTTTCTCAATCTTCTTTGCTTCTTCAAGTTTCATTTTTGTGCTAGGATGCTTTGCCGCAACCAGGGAGCAACAGTCCTTGTATTCCTGAATAGATAAGTCGTATGTTCCTATGCGTTTTGCCATTTCAATTATCTCTTTTTTATCAAATCCAATCACTGGTCTATAAACAGGCAATTCGCTTGCTTCATCAGTTGCATGCAGGTTCTCAAGGGTTTGCGACGCGACCTGAGCGAGATTATCTCCAGTGACTATTCCAAGAGCACCGCCCGTGCCACTTTGTGCTGCAATCCTGTTTGCCACCTTCAACAAAAACCTGCGGAAAAGGACCAGTTCCTTTTTATGCGGCATTGAAAATGATGCCCCGTAAAATGCGGAATATGGGACTGCATGCAATTTCATACTGTTTCCGCAATTATATTCTTTTAATTCCGAAACAAGTTGCATCATCTTTGATTTTTTCAGTTCCGCAATATCTGGCTGTGCATACGCATGAATGAATTCAACTACGCACCCGCGTTTCATCATCATCCATGCTGCAACAGGAGAATCTATACCTCCTGAAAGAAGGCAAACAACTTTTCCCGTACATCCGACAGGTAATCCACCAACTCCACGGATTTTGTTGAAATAAATTAACGCCGATTTGTTCAAAATTTCTATTCCGATAACCGTTTCCGGAGTTTTAACATCAATCTTGTATTTTCCGCTTTCATGGAAAACTTCCCCAACAATCCTGTTAACTTCCATCGATTTCATCGGAAATCGTTTGTCAGAACGGGTTGTATCAACTTTCAGAGTGCCTTTTATATTGTCCCGCAATTCCCAGGCAGCGTTTTTTATATCATCAATATCTGCGTTTGTCTCATGCGCTTCTGCGAACCACTCAATTCCAAATACTTTTTGAAGTTTTTCCGCAATGCGTACACGGTCGGATTTTTCATTTGTATAAAGAACAATGCGGCTTTCGGTTCTCAGGACTTTTTCGTAATTTTCACCGGCAAGAGTCTTTTGTATATTGCCGACTAACCGCGTCTCGAAGTCCGGGCGATTGTTTCCCTTGAGAGCAATTTCTCCGAAATGGATTACAAAAACAGGTTTCGTGCATGCATTGCCCATATAAATTCACTTCGCATCCAGCCATTCCTTCCATGAAGCCTTTTCACTGCCATCCGCACCATACATTCCCATACTGTTGAAAGGTTCAATTGTTTTCTGGTCGTATAAAAAGCTCCAGATAACGAATTCGCTCTCCAATTTGTTCGTGCGGCTAAAAAATATTTTGACGAATTCCGCTTGTTCTTCTTCGCTGCTTTCCCAGTCTTTAGGGCTTGCTGCGCTGTGCCATCCGGTTTCCGTGAACGCGATTGGCTTTTGAGTGTGAGCTTTGATTTCTGAGTAGTAATCAACTGGAATTTCAGAATGGTCTGCATATATCAAGCCAGGGTAAGTAGTAAACGCAATAATGTCTGACTTTTTGAACTTTTCAAGAAGCTGCCATTGCGCATTCGCTTGATTATTCTCTCCTCCAAACAATCCTCCGTTAAGACCTTTCATTTTTTCAAGCTGGAATATCTTGAATACTTTTGTGTTAGGGGATACTTCTTTTATTGCGGTGTATACCTCTGGGTAGAACTCCACGAAATTATCAAAGTCCTCCGGAGATTTTTCATAAAGAATATTTATTTCGATTCCAATCGCAAGGTATTCCGGCTTGTATTTCTTTGCGAAACTTACCGCGCTTTCCTTATATTTTTGTTTTGTTTCCGTATCAAGTGGCCTTAGCAACTTTCCGGTTGATTGCGTGAAAAATTGGGCTTCCACGAGCGGGACATAATTATATTGTTTTGCGAGTTCCATCACTACTGCCGGGCCGCCCTTTTCGTTTCCAAGTTCATTCCAGTCACCGGCCCAGGAGATGACGGTCCCGCGTTCCAAGTTTTGGGTTTTGGCTACCTTTTCAAAGAATCCGGTAAAATCCTTGCCCTCGTAACTTTTAGGTGAAAGGCTGAACCCGCGCAGTGTTGATGATTTTGGATTTGGCGCAGAAGTTGGAGTTGTTCCGCTCGTTTCGGCCGGAATGTTTTTTACAATTTTCGCAATCCCGCTTTCCTTTATTTCATTTTTTTCCGGTTGTGTGCATCCAGCAATCAATAATAAAATTAAAATGACAGAGGAAAACAAAATCTTCTCAAAAACCATGTACTCACCCTAGATAAAAACAATACGCCGAAGCCTTGAACGACAGTCAAGCGTTCAAGATTCGTCGTTTTGAACGCAAAACGCCGAGTGCAGGATTTGAACCTACAATCCACAGGGGAATCGGTTATCCTGAAATTTATCTAATTCAAGACCATGAGAACGACGCTTCGTTCTCAAGTTCTCAAAATCAATATGATTTCAAGACCGACGCACTACCAGGTTATGCGAACTCGGCATAAGTGTAAAGAATGCCGAGTGATTTGAAACAGCAGTTTCAAACTGAACTCGGCTCTAAGCAGTATTGTATTATTTATTTTGCTCCACTCAGATTTTAAAACCAAACGCCCGCAATAGCTATGGTGCTAATTATGGAACAATTCACTGAAGAAGAGAAAACAATCCTCTCAAGATTCATGACAAACACTGACAAATCAATCTTTGCCCTTAAAAATCTCCCAGAAGTAGTGATGGGTGCGCTTTTCTCAAGATACAGCAGAAGTCAAAAGAGTCTTAGACGTGTTTTATTTGACGAGTTTATCAACAAGCCGGAAACCGGATTCCATGAAATCGTGAATTACGATGTTTCGAAGCATGGAACTGATGAATTAGTGGCAATAAAAAAGGCAGAGGAATTCTATGATCGCGTTCTTGTCGGATTCGGGGATGACAGCGTTGCCGAACTCGCAGGAGCGCACATTGCAGTTGAAAACGTTTCGATAATCGCTTCCAAGGTAATCGAGGACGCACGAATCGGTATTTCTCCATTGGAAAAATCCACGCGCTACGTGTATTTTGATCAGAAAGATGCAAATGGGCACTATCTTTATCTTGATGAACCTGCGCTTTGCGGGGGAGATGGTGCTGAGTTTGCGGATTTATATAAAAGAACTGCCACCGGGCTTTTTGACATATACTCCACACTTATTCCAAAAGTTTCGGAAAAAATAATGAAAAAATATCCGCGGGACTCTAATGTTAGCGAACGTGCCTACGCATCAACAGTGCGTGCTAAAACATGTGACATCCTCCGCGGCATCCTACCTGCAGGAACGATAACGAATCTGGGTCTTTTCGGAAACGGACGTGCATTCGAATACCTGATAATGAAAATGTATGCTCATCCGCTGGCGGAAATAAGACACATTGCAATGGAAATGCACGTGGAATTATCAAAAGTGATACCTTCGTTTGTTAAGCGTGCTAATGACCAGTACGGAAAGATCCAGCAAGATTACATTTCGGAAACCGAGAAAGCGATAAATGCGATTGCGAGAGAGGGTGCCGGCAGCACAGATTCAATCCCGCCTGCAAATTCCGTAACTCTTGTCTATTATGACTCAAATGAAATCTCGGAAAAGAAGGCAGTTGCGGCAATACTTTATCAGCATTCTCACCTTCCTCTCGAAGCCATTCTCTGCAAAGTTGATTCAATGAATGCGGAACAAAGAAAAAAAATAATTGACGAATATTGCGTGCGTAGAACGAACCGCCGCCACAGGCCAGGGCGGGCATTTGAAAATATTAATTACACATTTGATATTCTAGGAAACTACGGGATGTATCGAGATTTACACCGCCAACGCGTGCTTACGCAGGAGCGCCAGCTTCTTTCAACGCATCATGGTTATGATTTGCCCCCGGAAATCCCTGAGTTCGGATTTGAAAAAGAATTCCGCGATGCGATGGAAACAACAAAATCAGCATTTGAAAAATTAGAATCAAAATTTCCGCACGAGGCTCAGTATATTGTTCCGCTTGCCTACAAAATTCGCTGGTATATTTCAATGAATTTGAGAGCAGCATATCATTTCTGCGAATTAAGGAGCATGCCGCAGGGGCATATAGACTATAGGAGAATCGCTCAGCAAATCCATCTCGAAATCAAGCGTGTCCATCCGAATCTTTCCGCGCACATGAAATTCGTGGACATGAGTGAATACCAGCTTGAGCGACTTGAGGCCGAGAAAGGCATTGACAAGAGAATTGAAGAAGTAAAAAAGAAGTATGGGGATTAAGCGTTAAGTTAATATACTTCGCGATAAGAGTATAATCGTGAGTATTATGAATCCAAACAGCCCGTTTTCCGGATTTATCAGTGTGTTTTTTCTGTTTGTTTTATTGAATGTTGGAATCGCTTCTAGTGCAGATGCATCATGCACTGATTCGGATGGAGGAAAATTTTTTTATGATAAGGGGAAGGTAACAGGAGTGCTCTCAAACGGGGACACATACGCAAATGACGATTATTGTGTGTCCGGCTCAAAGGTAATGGAATATTATTGTTTTGATAAAATAAATCCCCTTGCTATTAGTGAGGAATGTGGGGAAGGAAAAACATGCAAAGACGGTGCATGTATAAAAAAAGAGACTTCGGTTCCGAAATGCACCGATACCGATGGTTCGAATCTCAATAAAAAGGGGACTGTGAGCGGAACAACTTTGGATGGAACACAATACTCAGAGAGTGATTCTTGCAGTGCTGATGGAGGCGTAAACGAGTTCGTTTGCACGCCTACCGGGTACAAAACAGCAAAACTTTCTTGCGGTGAGGGAAAAACATGCAAGGATGGTGCTTGCGTAGCTGTCACCCAAACGTGTACGGAGACCGATGAGGGTTCAATTCTTGACAAAAAAGGAACTGTAAGTGGAATAGATGCGAGCGGAGCAAAATATTCCTATACTGATTCCTGCGATGGTACTGTTAACGTCAAAGAATATTATTGTGTTAGCGGAGCGATGTCAGAATCCTTGAATTCCCCATATGCATATGCTATAAAATCCTGTGAAACTGGATATTCGTGTTCAAACGGAGCGTGCGTGTCAAAGCAAAAAGCGTGCACAATTGGAACTGCATATAGCACTGAAGTTAACGACCCCGAATCTGCGAAATTGCCAACAATAGCGGGCGAAGTCAAGATTTTTTATTACGACGGGACTTCTAAAACCTATACAGATGGATGTTCTGGGGATGAAAAATCCGTTATTAATTATAAATGCGCGGACATTTCAGGGGTTACAAAGGAGACTCTAAAATGCGAGAATGTCCTCCCAGGTTCTGTTTGCACTAAAGGGGCATGCGTAAAAACTGAAGAAAGCGTCAAATGTACCGACAGCGATGGCGGTAAGAAATATTATAAGAAGGGAACAGCAACCGTACCTAATGTCACTACAGCAACGGATTCGTGCAGTGAGGATGGATTTTTGAATGAAATGTATTGTTCTTCTGATAAATTCATTTCCTCTCAAAAATTTACCTGTCCCCAGGGCTATAAATGTTCTGACGGAGCATGTGTGAAAAAATCCGCGTCTTCAGCGGTACCAAAATCCGCTCCACTCGTCGCGGTGAACGTTTCCATTCCAGTTTCATCCTCATCTTCCACAACAACGTGTACGGACACTGATGGCGGGGATAATAAGAACAAAAAAGGAACAACTACGATATACAATTCAGATGGAAGCGTTAAGGCATCTGCTTCTGATGGTTGTGTTGACACCTCCACTATAAGCGAGGGAACGTGCAATAAGGATGGCAGTGATTGGGTTTATTCGCCAGAGAAATGCCCTGTACAATATTCCTGCAAGGATGGCGCGTGCTGGAAGAAATCGGTTGTATCCACAAAGTGCGTTGATTCGGATGGCGGTGCGGCTGCATCTGTTAAAGGCGTGGCAACTACAACAACGACCTTTGATGATGGAACTTCCGATTCAGTATCTCTAGAAGATAAATGCATAATCAAAGGCGGGGCCAATTACGTTAAGGAGATCTACTGCGACTCCAAAGGAAACATTATGGCTGTGCAAAAGAAGTGTCCTGGTTATTCCTCTATTTGCTCTAATGGGGCGTGCAAAAGCGGTTCTTCTTCTGCGAGCAATAATTCCTCTGGTAATCTAAAGAAAACCAAACTCCGCGAGTTTTTGCTTGCATCTGGAATAGAAAACAATGAAGGCGTGCCTGCATTCCTTAAGCCTTGGAGATTCACAACAGGCTCTCTTTTAGGGGAAATTTTCCAGGATGAATGAGCGTATAACTGCCTTGAGCCGTGAACATTGCGCTTCGCGCGGATCACGGTTGCAAAGCGCTTCACCCTTTTGGTTCGCGCGGATCATTACGCACGAGCGCTTCGCTTATGCTCGCGCGGATCACTACGTGCCCATTGCTCATGGCCAATAAATATAAAAACCTGAACTGCAATACGAAGATACGTGTTTTCTATGTCTCTTAAAGCTGTTGACCCAGAGGTATATAGCGCATTGGTTTCAGAAATGGACAGGCAAAGTGTTGGTGTTGAGCTGATACCAAGTGAAAATTATGTTTCAGCCGCGGTTCTTCAGGCAATAGGTAGTGTTTTCACGAATAAATACTCTGAAGGTTATCCTGGCAAAAGATATTATGGTGGGAACGAGTTCACTGACGTGATTGAAACCCTAGCCATAGAACGCGCGAAAAAACTTTTCAAGGCAGATCATGCAAATGTACAACCTCTTTCCGGCAGTCCAATGAATCAGGCAGTTTATTTTGCGTTTCTTAAGCCAGGTGACACTGTTCTTGGCATGGACCTTAGTCATGGTGGGCATCTTACGCATGGTCATCCAGTAAGCCATATGGGTAAAACATTCAATTTTGTCAGATATAAAACACATCCAGAAGAGAATGGAAGAATTGATTTTGATGAACTGGCAAGAGTTGCGAGAGAAACAAAACCAAAAATAGTTTTATGTGGATATACTAGTTACCCTAGGGATTACGATTATACTGATTTTAAGAAAATTGCAGACGAAGTTGGAGCAATAACTATGGCAGATGTCGCGCATATCGGCGGACTTATCGCAGGTGGTGTCATGAGAAATCCGTTCGATTATGGGTTTGACATCGTCACTACTACCACACACAAAACACTTCGTGGACCCAGAGGCGGAATGGTGCTCTGCAAGAAGGAGTTCGCAGAAATAATCAACAAATCTGTGTTTCCGGGTCTACAAGGCGGACCGCACATGAATAATATTGCCGGAATCGCAGTTTCATTAAAAGAAGCATTACAGCCCGAGTTCAAGGAATATGCCTCTCAGGTATTAAAAAATGCTAAAGTTCTGGCAAAAACCTTAATGGATAATGGTGCAAAACTCGTCACCAATGGTACTGATAATCACATGATGGTACTAGATACGGTAACTAGTTTTGGAATGGGTGGAAAAGAAGCCGAAACGACGTTAGATAAAATTGCTATTACAGTTAATAAACAAGTTATTCCAGATGATCCAAATCCTCCAATGAAACCAAGCGGAATAAGAATTGGAGCCCCAGCGGCAACAACCAGGGGAATGAAAGAAGCAGAAATGGAAAAACTGGCTCAATGGATTATCGCAGCATTACAAAATCGAAACGATGAAAACGAATTAATGAAAATAAAGGAGAATGTTAAAGCAATGTGCAAAACATTTAGAGTTCCGGGGATAAAGGAAAGTCGGCTTTATTTAGTCGAGGGGGTTTAAGGGGGGCGCGGGAAACCTACCAAAGAAATAATTAGGAACACGGCTTCAGCCGTCCCGATTGTTCGACGGCTCGAACAATGGGCGCAATGAACGGAGCGCCGT
>JBBSVO010000002.1:147944-169319 GCA_038046805.1 Microcaldota archaeon | reverse complement strand
TGACTTGGGTTTGCTCTGCTGTTCTCAATGCTCTTTCAACATGGTCCGAGACTGCAGACTTTATTATTGGATTTGCGGATTCGGAGACTGCGCTGATGAAGTTCTGATTGGCTTGCTCTGCCTTTGTTATTGCTTTGTCATACAATTCGTGTGCCTCCCTTATCTTTGGTTTTTCAAACAGCTCTGGATTGGTTCTTTCCAATTCATGGATTCTATCCGGTGAAACATCTGTTCCCATTGCTTTTGACAGTCTATCTGCCAGATTCTGCCCAGATGCATCTGCTGCCCTTGAATGGGTTTCAAAATCCCTGTGCGCCCTCTCCAGCTCTGAATCTCCTTTGAAATCGTCTTTATGACTGTCTCCGAACTGTCTCAGCTCTTCTGTCGGAGTGGATTTGAAAACCTCCTGCTGACGCTGTTCGCGGAATGGCTGGTCTGCTGTATGGATTGCCCTGTATAAATCATCTGTGTGCTTTTCATACTCGGTATCCCTTGTTGGCCTTGATTGAAAGGATTGGTATGCTGCCTTTAGCTCTGGAACATTCTGCATCATTTCCTGGCCATGGGGGCCTGCGGTCCATTGCCTCACATACTGCTCTTTAACAAATCCATTAACTGCTTTATCATCAACGTATTGGGAGACCGCATCAATGAAACGATTCTTTGCTGTTAATCCGTACTGGTCTGGCGCATCCTGCACTCCTTTTTCAACTGCTGCAACGTATTGCTGGTATGCACTGTATGCCGCACTGCTTTTCTCTATCGTACCACTATGCCTCTCAGCCCATTGCTGGAGCTCGGCTTCAGGGGCTTTGGCCAAAACAAGATATTGTTCTCTATGCTGGGAAGAAGAAAGCTGCACACTAGTATATATTAATGAAGCTTCTGAAGCCATTGCCTGCGTATCTCCTTTTTCTACTGCCGCAGCGTATCTGGTTCCGGTTTCCTGGATGAGTTTGAGCCTTTCCGGCTCTTCTGTTGAAACCCTTACTGTGAGATTATGGATATCTGCAATTGCCTGAACTACAGGTTGGGATGATTGCAATTTTTCCACTGCTTCCTGCTTTGCTGTTTCGTATTTCTGGCTGGCAGCATCGTATTCCTGCTTTGAGAGCTTGAGTTCTGGTTTTGCTTCTTCATATTTCTGATGCTCGGCTTCGTATGTTTTTTGTAATTCCGCGAATTGTGCTTTTTCTTCTTTTGTCGCACTGGCAGGAAGCGGTACCGGTTTTTCTGGCTCTTTGAGAGGAGCTGCGGGAATTGTTTGCGCTTGCGGAACCGCATCCAAAATTTTCTTTACATTCTCAAAATGCTGCTTCTTCTGCTCATCGGACAGGTTGTCAAGATTTTGGCCTGAAAGAACCTGGGTCAATGCCTTTGCGGCTGCGGAAGTGGCGTTTACATCTCCCGCGGCCTCTGACTGCTTTCCTTCTTCTTTTACGGTTCCAACAATCTTCTCCACCCATTCGACAACCTTTGCTTTATCCGCCTCGGTTTTCAGATGCTCGGAATCACGCGCAGAAGTAGTCAAATCTTTTAAAGATCTTATGACATCCACAGAAGCATCGTAAGCAGTTTTATTGGTTTCATAGTCCCTGCTGGCAACTTTGACATCAGCTTCAATCTCTTTTTGCTTGTAGGAAATGGCCTGTAATTCACTCTGAGTGCGCAGAATAACCAGTTCTTTTCTTTCGCCTTCGGATAGTTTTTCCTCTGGTTTTTTCTCAAGAGCCGCAAGCCGCCCTGCATCAAACTCCCTGACCTCCTCTCCAACAATCTTCTTTTCCAGCTCAAGCTTTTTCTCAGCAAGTTCATGCACTTGCTTTTCAGAAGTGTCCAGCGATGCCCGTAATTCTGCCATTCTCTCAAGATTAAACTGAATCTGTGGAAGAGGCACTACGCTCTTTCCACCAAGAGAAGCCAGCTGCACACCTATATCTGCTGCTCCTGCTTTTTCCATTGCAGCGTCCAATGTTTTTGCCTCCCTGAGTCCAACAAAAGTAGCTTGTGCAGTTTCGAGTCCCTTTTCAAGTCTTACCGGGGCAGAACCTTCTTTTCCTTCTCGCTTAAGCTCGCGCAGGCCTTCAGTAGCAGATTCGAGATGTTCAGATATATGTCCAAGTGCACCTGATTCAAATGATGCCTTGGCAGCCTCAAGGGCAAGATTGCCTTCGTTTTCTTTTAAATTCGGCATGCTGCGCTGGATATCATCAATATATTTGAAGCCATCAAGTTTTACAGGGGGTGCGGCTTCGGGAGATGGGGCTTTTGGAGCAAGAAATGCCAATGCTGTTGCAAATTCGGCTTCTTTTGCTGCAACAATCTCCTTTTCCTTATCAGTCATAAGCTCTCCTACAGAACGCGAAGTGGCAGATTCTTTGGCAAAAAGATAATGCTCCAACGCAACCTGCGAGGCAAGCCCGGTTCGTTGCCCCACAGCTGAGGCAGCATACAATTCTCCGATTGCATTTGCACTAAGAGCCGAAGTGCTTTCTTTTGCAGTTTTTATGTCTTTTTCCGCCTTTTCTTTCTGAGGCCCGCTCATAGACACAGTGGCTTTTTCCATTATTCCGACTGCCCCGCGCATTGTTTCTGCATTTTCATATGCCACAACAGCCGATGCCGCACGCGCCTGCGTGGAGTTGAAAGACTGCAGCGCATCCGCACTGGCAGTTAAGCTTTCCGAAGTGGAATGTCCATCCTGAAGATCTCGTGAGAACATTACAAGTGGCCTTGCCCTTGATTCCGCAACTTCTACAATTGCGCCTGTTGCAAGGTATTCTACTGCTGCCTTGCGGATTTCCTGGCTTGCGGGCACCTCACCGGTTATAACTTTTTTGAGAAGCGCGGGATCATTAAGCATAGAACCTGTTTCAAACCCTGAGATAAGCGATTTGGTTTCTGCAAGTTTCTCTTGAGCTAAGTTGTAATTAAGCGAGGTGGCAGTAACTGTTGCCTTAACTGCATTGTAACCTCCGAATCTCTTAAGGTCGTTGTCGTCTCCAGCAACAGTAATCTTTGCACTGGAAATCTCTGCTGCAACAACCAGTGAATGTGCTTTCAGTTCGCTTTTTTCTTCAATTGATAAGCCCTTTTGTTTCAACCTGCTTTCAACTGATTTTTGTTCTGCCTCAAGGTTTGACAACTTATCTTTATTTGAATCGACCTTCTCAAGCAGTCTTGCAAGCGGACGTGCAGATATGGCCGCATCTTCGGCCGTATGCACATCATCCTTGAGCTTGCCGACAGTTTTCTTCAGGTTTTCAAGCAGTCCCCCGGTTTCGGATGCCGCTGACACAAATTTTTCTCCTGCATCTTTCTGTCTTTCCCTTGCATCAATCAAAAGCGTATGCATTGCACTTGCTGCTTTTTCATCTATTGCTCCAAGAGCCTTTGCGGCCTTCCCCTCATCCCAGCCTTTTTTGACCGCGCCCTTGTTGAAAACAAGATTTCCGTTTTCATCGCGCTTGTACAGGGTGACTTCTTCCCCGCTTCGCCCGTCTTGTACTATAAGATTTCCCTTTGAGTCAAATTTTCCATACACGTCTATTTTGCTACCTAATGAAAACTGCATTCCATCTCTGACAACCTGAACATTAAGCATAAACAATGGTTTGAACATTGGATTAAACGCCATTTCTTTAAGCGCTCCCCCGTCATCAAGTTTCTTATTGGTTAAAGAATATGTAGGAGCTTTTGCATCGTTTTTAATTCCTAAAAGAGATCCGACTTTATCATCAACATTAAGTTTCATATCTACTCCTAATAGACCGGATTCTTTGGATTTAGACGTATCTTCAAGACTAAATATTGGGGTTTTTAATTCGCCAAACAGCGCGCTGACATCCTTTATTGCACCAGCAACCCCGCCTTTATGGCTTGTGAAATCCTGTTTTAATTTCTCTTCGCTGCGGACCAGCCCTAATTCCGTCCGCCCGATAACGGATGCAGCAATCGTTCCAAAAACCTGTTTGAAACCTCCAACCTGTGACTCTGACTGTTTTTTTACGCCCTCGATATTGCTTCTCATTGTTCTTGCTCTTGCTACAATCCCATCAGCACCGGTAACGCGCTCAAGCCCGAAAAGTTGCAATTTTCTTCTCCCACCACCACCGGAAAGACCGAGCTTTGCCATTGCCGCAGAGGCAACCGAAGCAGAGGCATCGCTTTTTTTGGCATCGGCCAGGTCTTTTTTAGATGCCGTTATACCTGCGTAAGAAGCCTTCAAATCACTTTTGAACGTCTTTCCGCTCGCTTTCCAGAAACTTTTTTCCTCTTTTATGGCTCCAAGATCGCTTTTCCCCTCTGCAATTGCTCCTTTTACGCTTGAATAAGCGCCGGCGACATCAAAGAACGCACCCCTTCCTCTCGCCCCCCCATATCTAGCGTGCATTTTTCCCATTCTTGGAGTGGAAAAATCAAATCCGCCAAACGGATTCTGACCTTTCATAAACATCCCAGCACCGAGCAGAGCGAATATAAGGATTAAGGGGAAGCAAAATCCAAGCGAAGGCGCGGCAGGTTTTTCTGGAATCGGACAGTATTGCTGGGTATCGGAAATGGTTTTCAAATTAAGCGGAGCCATCTGACTATACCCTTCTGAGGATAGTTGACCTGCAATCCACGGCTTCAGTGAATCAGAAAAAAGAGTTAAATCGGAAGGAATATGTGCAATAGCATACATCTTGCTGTTTACTACTCCGGATGAAGTTGCTGAATCAAAGTATGGCTGAAGAAGCGTGGAGCTTATCCCGCCAGATTCGAGGCATTGCCACAGGTCGTATTCATACGGACTGCAGAATATGAAATCAACAGAATAACAACCCCCTTCTGTGCTCGGAACATACTTGTTCAAATCAAGTGCTGCATCCCCCTCAAAATTGGTATAGAAACGAACTACGCTTCCATCCCAGGTATCATTATATATATGGACAACGAGCGGAGCATAATTAACCGGCTTTCTTGGCGGGCTTGTGGAAAAATTCTCGTATGTGAGCGAAGCCTGCGCAATTCCGGTCTTGGAGGTGACTTCCGTGAATAATTGGGTTGGCTGGAGGTTGGTGTTGGAGGCGCACGAACCTTGCGCAAAGAGCGGGATAAATAACACTAAAAGCACGAGCAATACGAATGAAGCACGCGATGCAATGGATACTGTCGTTTTGTCCCCCATGTCTGTCATCTCGATTCGTTTTATTGTTTTTTATTTTTCCAGGGTTGCTTGTTTAATTTTCCGCAGTTGATAGCTTACTTAACGTCGCACGTCACCTTATAATCCTTTACGCCCGGTATCATCGGACCCCCGCACAACGTGTTAAGCAAGGATGGATTCACCAGCCCGCAATCCTCATTCGGATCTCCGATGGCGGAATAAATAATCGGGGATTTTGAACTTGACGAAAGTTCCTTTGCGATATATGTGTAATTCGCGCCTGCATCATCCTCAAGGCAGCAGACTTCTCCCGCGTCTCCAAGCCCTGCAATTATATCCGAATAGCTGCTATCAAGCCCACTCCATTGGCCGGGGATAGCATTGCCTTGAATTGTCTTTTTTGAGTTGTCCATATAAGTAAACGTGCATTTGAAATCTCCAGATTTATCTGCGCATTTCTTGCAAGGTTCTGGAATAACTTCGGTCGGGCATTTGTAATCGCTTTCCGATTTTTCAAAAGGAAGTGGATCTGGAACTGCACATTTTTCACCATTCCTGCATTTGGTTGATATCGCGGGATTGTTTTTCTCCACTGGAGATTTTTCCATGCAGTTTGCTATCTCCGCAGGCAGAGTGTAAATCTTTTGAATTAAAAATGCGGGCTTGCTTTCAGAAAGATAATGAGAAGATTTCTCAAGTGCGCAGGTATTCGGGAGATTGCCCGCGTCGGCGACACCCACATACTGGTATGCACTGAACGAGAATCCCACATCTCCGCTGATAAATAATTCCGGCTCAGCTTCGGAATTGAACTTGAAATTTTCTTCATTGTAAATAAGCCCGATAAGACCAGCTTTGGTAAGCTCGACCTGATTGACGAATAGATACGACAGCATCCGCGCAGTTATATCCTGCTCGGTTTTCTTTGAAACCACGGAACCAGACCCGAGATAATTGCAGAACTGACGGAAAGTAAACTTTTGCACAAGCGAGGGCTTTCCAACAAGCTGAAGCGTTGTCCTGCTCAGGTTCGCAAGCTCGGTAAACGTGGGACTAAAGCTGCTGAATGAAAGCGCGGCTGGATTTTCGCAGAATTTTGAGCCGACCGTTTCCGCGGCATTGAAAGTATATGAAACAACATCAATGTATTTCAGCAGTGCCTTGTCGCAAGAAGTTCCGGCATCGTTGCAGCTTTCAGTACTGTAATCAAAATCAAAGATCCCACCAAGCGTTTTCTTGTCAGCCTGACGTTGGGCGTCATATGAATTAAATGTAAGCACAGCCCCGCTGTTGCTTCCGGCATCGGGATTATCTATATAAACCGCGGTAAGACACTTCGGACACAATTCCTTGATTGCCGCAGCGCGGGCAGCAATATTAAAACGCTTCAACGGAGCTATGAAACTATTGTCAAAATCGGATTTGGAAACTTTTGAGACAACTGCGATTATTGGACCTTTATTGTTTCCAAAAAGGTACTTGATATTCACAAGATATGGAGTTGTAACCGTGTTAAAGAATCCTCCTGTGGTTGTTGACCACGTAATGTCAAAATTATTATTTGCAGATGAATAATCAAATTTCAGGTCGTTCCAGAGCGAATCAGCGGAAACATCCAGAACTGGGATTATTCCTTTTTTAAGATATTCGGCAGTGCGTT
Organism: Microcaldota archaeon; assembly: GCA_038046805.1. GTDB lineage: Archaea > Micrarchaeota > Micrarchaeia > Anstonellales > Bilamarchaeaceae > UBA10214. The sequence goes on along the minus strand of JBBSVO010000002.1, from coordinate 162,510 downwards.
CTTGGATTAGCATTATATCTGGTTTTGTAGAAGGCAGGTATTCCGCGCCGTTTGCACACATAAAAAAATCCGGGAAATTGAAATCTAGGGAACCGGAGGACACAGGCTTTGAAAAATCGCATGAGACTCCGCCCGTTCTTTCGGATTCCGGATAATCTTCCTGAAAATATTCGTGATATGGAATGTTGGCCGAGGGGTCTGAAATAGTTATTGTTGTTTCGGAAGTAGAGAACCAATTGATATTTTTACCGAAATCGTAATCATACGGATACTGCGTTTCAGTTACTTTCTGCATTGCCATCGTGGCATAAGTGCATGGCTCGCACCAGCCGTAGGATTTTGCGACAGGTGCTTTCTTAATAGGGTCCTCGGTTTCTTTGCAAGTGCCCAGACTATTAATATAGATATAGTCGTTGGTATAAATATAGGTTATAGATTCCCATCCAACGGTCATGCCATTCGACGTAATTTTCCATGAGTCATCCTGTGGATAAACACCACCAGTTAGAACTGACTTCTCACTGATTCCATTAGGCCAGTTACCAAAATAGTACTTTGTCACATTGTCTATTACTGTATAATCCTTGCCTTCAACCATATTACACTCAGTTACAAGAGCAGACTTTTTGAACTCCTCCTCGTCCAAGTTAGAATAACCAATGGAACCTGAATTTTGGACATGGTCTGTACCTGCAAATACGATATTTGCGGTTAGACTATAGTAGGGACTTGACGTCACTTTTGTGTAGGTATTACATACATCCCATTCACTAGGTGTAGCTCCAAGAGCCACGCCTTGATATTTGTGATGTTCACAAACAGTAAACTTAAGATTTTTGTTATTAAAGAGACTCTCGTTGTCCATGAAATATTCGTATGTCGGCTTTTCCGGCGCATCTGCTTCCTTTTTCCACTTAGATACTGGTAAACAACGGGTAGTTATATCACCGTATTTGTCATCATATTTTGTTGTGCATTCACAGTTTGCACTTTCTCCGTTTGTTTTTTCGCAAACTCCTCTGGAATAAACGTCCTTGTTGCAATTGCTTGAAAGACAATCCATACCTCCATCGCATTCGAATGGGGCTTTTTTCTGGTTTTTTATATCCTCCCAATAAAGGAATCTCAGGGCATTGGCATAGAACGATGTCGTTATTTCATAGCTAAATCCAAGACTTTTGTCTTCGTCATAAATATTCCAGCACTCGAGTAAATTAAATGGATCGCACATAGTATTCGTTCTGAAGTCTACTTTATTATCTGTTTTATCAAAGAGATATGAACCAACTTTGCCCCCATATGGAAGCAGATTAAACGGCTCGTTGGTTGGATTATCCTGAACGCACGCCTCCTTGCCAATATCTTGTATCGGATCCCATGGGTAAGGAGTTTTCGGATCATTTTTGTATTGCGAATATTTTGAATTATAGGCAGAAGGTGACAGATGATCCGCATAGTAATCTGGAGTTACCAGATAGTTCATATATCTGTCCACCGAGCCATCAGGATTTACATTGCACGCGGCATCTGAAAGCGGAAGATTAAATTTTGCGATATCATATTCTGAAAAGGAAGGCCCCACACCGAATCTAAATGTATTTATAAAAGTGCCTTTGGTATTTTTGAAAACATTTTGCAAATTAGAATCCAGATATTCGAATCCACACGCCATCTTCCAAATTCCCTGAGGTCCGGCATCATAAGAAGATGGACCATCCGCGTCTTCACCGGATTTCATATCACTGAGAGATGGGCTGCCAATTGATGGTCTAAATTTATATGGACCGCATGCCATCACCTTACATTCTGGCTGGATGCATGATACCTCTTCTGCCTCAGAACATATCGGAACTTCAACGGTGATGTCCTCGCTTCCTTCTGCTGCAGTTATATTACAAAAACCAGTTCCGATATCACAACCATTCGTACCTTTATTCATGATAGATGCATCTGGATTTACAAGCACGCACTGACCATTCTTCGCATCCGCCTTCTTGCAACAGCCAAAATTCTTAGGCTCTTTTATCGTGCATCCGGCAATAATCAAAACCGCGACAAGCGCAAACAACAGAAACAATCTTGAGGAGTTCATAACTATCACGTTATCACATGTCTTAAACCATCTTTGCCATAAATCTCATCAGCTCATACGGCTCTCCGCCAAAGAAATACATCAAATACCTAACGAATACAAGCGTTATTGACAATGCCACGAATGGATGCAACAACAGAGAGGTGTAAGTTTTTTTCACAAGGGCAACCATAGAGGGAAGAGACGCTGCAGAGTCCCCGCCAGCACCAGTTGAACTTAATGCAGCAGCAGAAACAACTCCACTGAATGACGGATAGCAGGACTTTGCCTTGAGCATTCCAACTCCGCCAAGCTCTGAACTACTCACCTTCACAAAGCCCGGATCCGTAAGCACAAACACAATTGGAAAAATAAAGTAAAGGCCTATTGCTATTGCAATGAAAAATGCGCCGACCCCACGAGTGAAATGGAAACTTCTAAGGAAAAGTCCAAACGGAAGGAAAATAGTAAGCATATTCATTGAGATATATTTTATAAGAACCTGGATGGAATTAAGACCTATGAGCAAAGTAGTTATAAGCGCATTCAACAGCCGGTAATTCTCAGCCTCTTGGAACCATGAACCATTCCAGCTTCCCTGAAAGACCGGAACCCCAACTATGGAAACATACATTGAAAGAAGCTGGAAAACACTCGCTGATTTGTCGTAGATTTTTTCCTGAACTTCGGCAAGCGGATATGCCTTTTCGTCAATGCGGCATTTTACAACTTCCAGACCGTTTATGGTGGCGCCGTCAGGCTTCACGACAGGAATCTGGCTTGCCCCGCAATTTACATAACTGGCATCACCAAGAATGTCTTTTATTGCCATTGCTTCGGCTTGTTGGATAATGAAAACAAGCCACACGGTAAGTAATATCGTTGCAAATGCCTGGATTATTTCTGCTTTTGAATTGCGCTCCTGCTCCTGCATGTTGAACGCGTGCGCGAACATCCAGATTACAGTGCGGGCAAGGATTGTAACTAGGCATGCCAAAACCGTCAGCATGAACCAGTTTCCTTCTCCCTGGAAATCCGCAAGCCATCCGAAGACTTCAACCATATGTTTAATTCACCTGCATTTTTCAAACCATCTGCACAATCCTGCTTAAATCGATCTCTTCTCCTAACATTTTTGACATATAGCGCACGCTTGCAATTGCCGCAAGCATCGCAATAGTTGGAAGGAAAACTCCGACGATAAATGCCCTTCCGGCAATGCCAAGAGCAGCGGCATACTTCCCACCACTGCCAAAGAAATAATCGACCATGTCACTTTCAACCATCTGGGAAAGGACATCACCTACCCCCGCACTGAGCGAAGCCTCGTCCCGGTAACTGGATGGGATTCCCTGATAATCGAACAAATTTGGAATAAAATTGAAAATCGCGAGCATGAGTGGATAGACTACGAAAAAAGACATTGCAACAGCTATGAACAGTCCGCCCAATCCGCGCATGAAAGGCATTGAGCGGAGGAAAATCCCGAGCGGAAGCAACAGGAGCGCAAGTCCGCTAAGGGAAAACTTCAGGATGAATAGATAATTCAGCGAAGAGAGGTATGAGAGAAGTGCGGAATTGAACGCAACATTGAATGCAACCGAAGTCGTCCCGAAACCCGCATACGGGGAATAGGAACTGCCGGAGGGATTATTGAAACAGAATATGGAAAACCCACCTAATGTCTCGCTTGCGCCAAGGCAATACCATCTTGCCCGTGCCTCAAGCATGTTAAATGCCCCAAGGTAGTAACGTTCGATTTTCAGGACATTGTGGGTGTATTCCGCGGCGTTGGTTATGTAACTTTCCGCAGCATCGAAAAACGACAACGTGCCAGAAAGCGATGTTGTTGCGCCAGAAGTCGCGGAAGCGATATCCGCTACGTTTATCAAGCAAAGCCCGTTGATCACGGAAATAAGCAGAATTGCCGAGATGGCAGAAATAACTACCTGAATTGCTTCTGTTTTTGCCCAGAGATGAACCTTGGGATTCTGAATCATTTCCGATAACGCATAAGCTAATGCAATCATTGTTCCGGTGGCCAATGCCGCAAGACCGGAAAGTGAAAGCACGCCCCCGTTAAGGATTGACAGGAAACTTTCAGAGCAAATCATCAGGACACCTTTGACAATACTGAAACATCAACATCCGCACCCGCAACAGATGCAAGCCATCTTATGCTCGTAACCATTGTAAGAAGAGCAATTATAGAAGTAAATGTGGATTTTATCAAAGCAAAGTAAAGATAGGAAGCAAATTGAGTTTGCATTGAATCAAGGGTTCCGATTGCGTCAGCAGCATTTGAACTATCATAAATAGCGGAACTGGTTTCCCAAATATCACAAGAAACTCCGGATATACCGGATGTAGAACCATATTCTGGATGAACCTGAGCCTTTCCCATGTAGCCTGCAGGTGGATCGTCTGCGACAAACGCATCCGCGATTCCATGTAAGAAAACGATTGCAATCGGAAAGACAAAGTAAAATGCGACTCCGACCGCGAGAAGAAGCCCTCCGGCACCGCGCGTGAATTTGAACGTGCGCAGGATAAGCCCTATCGGAAGGAATATAGAAAATACGTAATCCTTTCCGATTTCAAGCAATGTTTTTACGGCTCCGAGCTCCATCATTGAAAGGGAAATTGCCTGATAGCCAAAGGACAAAGGCGGAGTAAGCATTCTGTATGCCCCGCACGAGGCAATGTTTGCACTAACGCTGAAGAAGCTGCAGAACGCACTCCTTGAAGATTCCTGCGCAACATCATCTGAAATGTCTTTGACCTTATTGAATATGCCTTCCAAAGAATTCAATGAATCATCAATTTTCTGTATTGCAAGCGCCTGAATTGTTGTTGATGAACCGCTTCCGGTCGCGCCAGCAGATTTTCCTAAATCCTTTGAAAATTCATCAAGAGCTGCCGCAGCACCAACCAATGAGCCCATGAGAACCGCAGTAATTATGAGTTGGTACATCTCCTCTTTTGCAAGAAATTCCAGCTCGCTTATACCAAGCCCATGGCCGAATGCATACGCAAGCGCAAGGATTGTGGCTGAGACCAGTATCGCAAGAAATCCGATCGTCTGCCAGCCAAGAGCAGTTCCGCTAACCGCGAATAATAATGGTGACAGCATTAGAAGAACGAACGCAGCCAGACAAAATCTTAACGAACCCATATGCATCGCACCTTTACAGCACCTTTGGAACTCCCGGAATTTCAATATCCCCGCCCAATATCTGCGAGAATGTCTTGATGAACATCAGTGTTACGAGAATATTCAAAAGAGGAAGCACGTATGCAGGAATCATCATCTTGCTGATGCTCTTTATATCCTCTCGCCCAACCATTCCCTCTCCTGATTGTTTTACTATGTCAGAAACCGAAAGCAGAGAAGCCCCTTCCCCTGAACAGGCTGACGCACAGTTAGTATAAACCGGAGGATCAAACGTGAATTCATTTTCAACAAAAATACATCCGCTGCAGTCTTCATCAAGCAGCTTCAGGTCCGAATCCCCTGCTATTCCATAAACACAGGATTCCAAAGACTTTTCAAGTGCAGTGTTACCAAGATAATCACCCTCTCCAATCGGAGGGCAGGCGTCAACATGCTCTCCATTACAGCTGGGTTGCTCCCATTCTGGGTCCTCCTGGAAGGTATATCTGCAATCAAAAGAAGACTTGAGGCAGTAATCTATATCATCTTCAAGGACTTTTTTTACACAGTCCTTTTCGAAGCCGCCAGTCTGAAAATTACATTTTTGAGAGATTAACCCTGTCCCAAGACCCCCCCACAAGCCGCTTCCCTCTGGACTTGGATCAAACACCGCGCAATTGGATTTCATAGGGGGAATTGTCCTGCATTTGACCGGGCATTTTGCATCCGCTTCGACTAGTTTCCCTGGGTCCACCTTGGACATATTAACGTACCGATAAACCTTGCAAAACGGAGTGAGCATGCTACAGGCAAGTTGGGTGCTTTCATTTGCGCATGAAGGAATATTTGGATAAGGAAGCTGACGACAGATTTGCGGGCAGTATGCATCTGTATCAGTTATCCCATAATTTTTCGTAAAATTTGCCTCAGCTTCGCAGGAATACATGATATTAACTCCGCCCCCTGGTTGATAGATGGAAAGTGTGCCTTTTGCCACTTTTTTCATATTGTCAAATGCATCTTCCTCGCTGACGCCGGTTTTGTCCATGATGTATTTGACGGAGCCGTTCAGGCTTTGGAATTTGATAAATTTACCTGTAAAGAGATCAAATGCATATGCAATTGGCGCGGGTTCAAGGCATTCCGCAGGACAAACCGCATCTGCACTTCCAAATACCTTATCCCCAAATATCATGACATTAAGCGTGAACCAATTGAATATATACATAAGCGGGAAAACGAAAATTACTCCAACAGCAACGGCGATAAGAAGACCACCGACCTTTCGCGTGAACGGAAATGAACGTGCCACGATTCCGACTAAAAGAATAGCCGGACCAAGGCGGAACGAAATATTATCCACGAAAAATCTCTGCGCGCTCATTGAGGCAATGATGTTGTTGTAGTAATCAAGAACTGCATTGAGTCGCTCAGTCTGAAGAATCAGGTGGGGCTCATCACCCACAGAAATTGAAGCCCACAAACAAGGAATCGGGAGAATAAACATGTTGCAGCTATATCCGCTTCTTTTCGCTGCATCCTTTGCATAATTAAATGATTGTTTGAGAATGCTGCGGGAATCCTTGTGCGCGTTGTTTATCATTGTATCAAGATAGGCGTGCGCTATTGTTATTCCACATGGAGTGCCAACCTCACATTTAAGATTCGGAAGCGCGCTTTCTTCAACCGCTCCGGCAACAATGGTATCAAGGAAGGCCACTGCCACAAACAGGACCAGGATTATTATCGCAGTGGAGATAACCTGGTTGATTTCAACAGAAGCCCATGCCTTCAAATCAGGTTGATCAAATGCATTACCATACATATATGCAAGTGCAATTAGTACTGCCGAGATTAACAGGGCGAGCACAGAAAGTTCTTTCCAGTATTTCACAAGCTCGAGCGCAGTTGAAGTTTCTGTTTTTTCAACCAGTTTTGTTGTATCACCAGTTGTCAAACCGAGCGGTTGGGCTAGGACAACAGGTGCAAGAACGAGCACCGCAATAAATACCGCCAGCATGCCAGTCGAAAATCTCATTATCCAATCACCTTGAGTGCATCGCGAAAGGTGAGCATGAACGATGTGTCGTTCATCCAATCACCCTGAATGCCTTATTCAATGCCATTACGAACGAAATGAAAACCGCCATTGCAAGATTCGGAAGGAAAAACGCCTGCGGAATAAGGCGGGCAACATCAAAGAAATTATTTTTTGTTCCGCACCCGCCCAATACTGCGTCGTCAATAATGCCGGAATACTTACCGCAGCTTCCAAGTGCCACATCATACATTGACGCCCCTAATACGTACATGAGTGGGAGAATAGTGTAAATCCCTATTCCGAACGCAATTATAGCATTTCCCATCTGTCTTGTAGGAGTGAATACTCGCATGAGGAAACCGAGTGGAAAGATTAATTGCATTCCAAAATTTTGTATAAATTTAAGGATTTGAAGCTGCATTGAAATACTTATTAGCGCAGGCATCACATAGATATTGTTCAGGGAATCAAACTGCATAGAATAGGTGCGCTTGAATGCGTTGGTTGCAACAGTAACCCCTCCAAAAAATGGGAAATACAGCGAAAATGCAAATGTTGAATCCATTAGATTGTAAATTGAATCCGAAACAAAGCTTTCAACCATTACTTTTCCCTTTGATTCCATCGTGCCTAGATAACAGGTGGATACCGAGAGCATATCCGAATTTGTCTGGTAACACGGCGAATTTATTCCAATTGCTGAGAATGAAAAATCAAGGAAACCCTTTGAAACTTCGCAGGAAGTGTAAAGAATGCCAGTGAAACCAAGGAGAAGAAGAACTGAAAAGAAAAGATGGAACATTTCATCCTTGTAAAATATGATTATGTTCTGCTGGTTGAAGGCAGTGCCTATCATATACGCAGCAACGATGACAAGCACTGTGAACATCAGAACAATCGGGATAAGGTTCTGGGTTTCCTGAAATCCGAGGATGTAACTGGTTGCGTTTTCAGGGCAGCTAAGAGAGAATGAGATATTGGAAAGCATCAGTGCGGCTACCAAGAAAAACGCGAAACGCGAAACGCGAGACTCAAGACTCAAGACAACCATACAAACCCTCAGTACCCTCTGCCCATACTCTAAACCAGCCTCTGTATCCCTGCCATGAAATATTCCCCGCCCAATGCAGTTGAAACCCCTTTTACTGTGATTATTGTCAGCAGTGCGACCAGAATTGTATCAACATAGCTGATTACAACGAGATTCCCAACTTCCTGAAGAAATGGGGCTATCGTATCATAGATTGCACCGACATCAACATCCATGAATTTAGCTGTGGCATAAAAAGACCATCCATAGACTAGTTGAAATACTTCCATTATATCTGGATAGATAACTTTTGTAACTAGCTCAAAACAGGGCCAGAAACCATAGGGAAGAGCAGGTATGCATGTTATGATCCCCCATGGGATTTCTCCAAAAGCGGCAAACCATTTCATATCAGATTCGCAAAATGCGCCAAAACCAACAGGTATTTCCATATGCATATTAGAGATTTGACTATCAGATAAATTTGGCTTTGGAATTTCAATAAGGCTGTGAAGCTCTCCAACAATAATTATTGAAGCTGGAAGGAGTATATAACCTCCGATTGAAAGTGCAATTAATGTTGAGCCTAGCTGGCGTGTGAATGGAATTATTCTCAGCGAAAGTGCGAATGGTAATATAACTAGAGAAGCAAATGAGAAGAATTGCATTAAAACTGAAAGCGAAAGATAAACCATCAGTGCATTGCTCATTGCGCTTGCCGACTGGGAAAGAGCAGAAAGAACTTGTCCAACTCCAGAGTATGGCGCACTGAGATCTGTATAATTGAAATAGAATAATGGAAGTGCTGCAAAGTTATAGGAATAACCTGCAAGAAGAGTCATCTCCTGCGAAACACGTATTACATCGTGGTATGCCTCATTCAATGCGCTGGTAACTGGTTTGAATGCATCCTGTGCGGCCTTTTCCGGATTGTCCTTTCCAGTCAGGATGGATACAACACCAGTCGTTCCAAAGAAAACTCCAAGAACGATTGCAACAACTATCGCGCCGACTATAAATTCCTTGATTTCTGTTTTCACCCAGGCATTGAGAGCTGGAAGGGAAAACATCTGCGATGCCATGTAAAGCATTGCAAGAATTACTATCATTATCATTGCAACAATCGGGAAAACCGCGGAGAGCATATCGAATCCAAGAATTGATGGCGTAGAAGATGAATCGGAAAAAGCGGGCGGAACAACTAGCAAAAATAGCAATAATACTATGATAGACGACATGAATGCAGGATTCCGCATGGAAAGGAAACTGAGATGAGATTTTAATAGGTTTCTATTTTCTGAGAATGAGAATACTCTCTCTGGTCTTAACCTTCCTTGGTCTGACATCAGCGATGCGCTCAAGCCCCACAACGACATCCGCGCTGCTGAAGCCGATTCCGTTTGACCCGGACTCCGCCATTTCGGCAATGATTTCATCAACGAGAATATGCGTTTCATGGATTATGGAATTTCCAATGACAAATCCAACAACCCCGCCCGGGCGAAGAATTCTGAACATTTCCAGGAGAACGGCTCTCATGTCGGAAAAGTATGAACCAACGATTGGAATTTTATTCGCGAATTCGCGGACTTCTTGCGGAAGTTCTGATGTATCGGATGCGGTTGAGGTTATGAATGAGCGCACACTCCGCGCACGGGTTTCGGATGTGATTTTTTTGTTAAGTGCGAGAAGAGACAGCTCAAGACCATAGATTTTGGAATAATCTATATTGTTGAGGTAAGGCGGGGAGGTTACAATAACGTCCGCGGATTCACTTTCGAATTCGGTTTTTCTTGCATCTCCGAGACGAATGTCTGGAGTTGTGTTTGGAACTGAACTGCCAGAAGAACCTTTCGCGCTTTCAATGTCAACGAGCATCCCTTTTGCCTTTCTCCTAAATGCTTCTTTTGCAGGCATTGCCATTTTCTTTTTGTCAATCTTCAAAACCCCGCCGTCCTTCACGATAAGCGAGGATTGCGGAATAACTGAAAGAAGCGCAAGCATAAGGAAATTGGCAGCGTTCTGGTTTTCAACGGATTCAAGCATGTTGCGGATTGAAAGAATCTGATTGAGATTTGATTTCGGGAATGCGATACGTGGCGGGAAGAGTTCAAAGTCCCAGTTCGTCCTTTCGCTTTCGGTTGATGATTTTCCGCCCATTTCCTCCAAAAATTTTTTTATTTCCGCAATGTCGCTTTCTGAATAATCTGCGCATTTTACCCTTGAAACGAAAACCGCGAGCGGGGAAGAATCAACCGCGAATGAAGAAAATCCGCGTTCCTTTGCGCGAAGGACGGATGTTCCTGCACCGCAAAAAGGGTCGTAGAGAGTTGCAGCGGACGCAGTGGCCTTTCCGTGCGGAACAAAATCCCGTGACCTTCGGTCACGAGCTCTCGATGAAATTCCTATTTCATCAAGATTATCAATTACGTAATCAACAACTTCCGGAGAAAACGCCTCCTTGTAATAAAACCAATTATAAATGGGCTTGCCCTTGCTTGGGTCAAAGGTGAAATATTTTCCTATGGAAAAATCCTGAACAACATTCATGATTACGCCTTCCAGCCCTACACATCACAACCCTATGGCATCTTTGGATAATTTATCCGCAGTCTTGTTCTGCTCGCGCGGGACATGCTCAAAAGTTACGTGAAGCTCGTGCCCCTTATCTCTGCAAATCGCGTCGATTTTTCGCTTAAGTTCCCGGAGGTGGATTGCTCGTATTCTGTATTCCCCACGCAATTGCTGAATGATGAGAAGGCTGTCACTTCGCAGGGTTATATCTGCTTCGCCAAGCTTTTGCGCCTCTTCAAGCGCACGGATTACCGCAGTATATTCGGCGATATTATTAGTGCCTTCGCCAATGTCCTCGCTTATTTTCTTTACTGCAACCCCGTTTTTTATGAGAACCGCACCAATCCCCATTTTCCCAGGGTTTCCGGAGCAGGCACCATCTGTGTAAATAAGCATAGAATCAACCATGGTAAAGATTGAGTCAATGGTTTTTAACGATTCGTGTCCCAACAAATAAACTATGGTAGAAAAAAATGAAAAGACAATTACAATAATAAAACCAGGTGCATTGGCATTACAGATAAAAATACTTCTCTTTGCATTGGCAGTTACAATTATAATCGGGCTTTTCTGGGGATATTTTGGAGATGTGCTTTTGTACGTCATTGCATTAGTGTGGATAATCGCATTGGCATTGTGCGCATCCGCGGAAATAAGCAAAAAATTCAAGAGAATTATTTTGGAGGAAGGGCAGGCAATTGCAGAGAGCGGGATTATAACAAAAGAAACTTTTCACGCGGATTATGACAGGATTACGAGCGTGAACATGAAGCAGGACCCGATAGAACGGATGCTTAAGGTTGGAACAATTGAGATAGATACTGCAGGCACTGAAAAGATTGAGGTACGGATGGGTGGAATAACGGAAGAAGACATGAAAAAAATCGTAAGCATCATTGATAAAAAAGGCGGGGCATACCGAACAGAACAAGCGCGATAAAAAAGGTGGACGAAAATGAAAGAGAAAAAAGAACCCGAGAAGAAAATTACTGTTTCAGAACCAGACACAGTACAGAAACTTTACAGAATGGGCGCAATTCCGAACATTGTTGAGAATGTTGTTGTGCCGCCAATCCTTGCGGCATATCTTTTCGAACGCGGAGTAATTGGAACTCCCGAAGACGCAAAGAGAATAATCGCGGAACAAATGAAAAAAGATCCGCTTGCTGAGGATAAACTCGCGGTGATCCGCCACTTGTGGAGCAAAGGATACGTGTGCAGGATGAGCAACGAAGTGGGTAATGGCGAGGACGGGAATGCACCGGCAGTTGATTTCATCCGTGTTCATCAGAAAGGATTGCGTGCCGGGGAAGACCGGACGAAATATGTTGTTCTAGTTGTTCCAAAGGAATGGACTACTGATTTGAAGGGAATAAATAAATTGTTTGAAGCCTCAGGGAAACTGAGAAAGGAACTTATTCTGGCATACGTTTATGGTAATGATAACGCAGTAAAGTTTATTAGAATGGGAAGGGCCATATTTGAGTGAAGCAAAAGGTTGCATGGGCAAAATAAGGGGTCTCGGGTTTCCAGTTTCGGGTCTTGGATTTAGGGTCTTGCGTTCCGGGCAATGTGCCTTCAAGACAAGCTTTTTATAGCAGTGGTCTAGCATGGTCACTTAGAGCAGCATTTTTAACATCTCGTCTACAGACCTCTGAGCGGTAATGAGCTTTAATCATTTAGCAGCTAAGAACGAGGCCTTTAACAACAGCGGGTCAGCTAAATAATATTTTTCATCCTTTTTTTCCAAAAATGAATAATCTATAAGTTTCTCTAATGCAGATGTAAAAGAATTCGGGTTTAATTGTTTTCCAAGTTCGTGCTCAGTTCTCACTTTAAGTTCAGTCCATGTTATTCCTTTTGCTTCTCTCAACACTGTTAAATATAATCCTTTATTCTTTGTCCTTTTGAAAAAATTTGTGAGTTCAGAAGCAACAATCCGTGATGCAGTTTCAACGGTTTTTTCAAGAGCTTTCTCACTTTTTATAATTCCTTTTTCATAACCATATAACGTAAGCCAGCCTATCAGACCATCTAGTTTCTCTATAGCTTCATAGATATCCTCTTTCTTTATTTTTGTCTTCAATTGATCAAAACCATTATTCAAGAATTCGAATCCCCTACTCTTGTCAAGCCGATTCATAAGAATTTTCGTTATGTGCCTACCATATAATGGGTGTTCACCATCATTTTCTCCGAGTACATCCTCAATTAGCCCTATTTCACTGCCAGAAATAATAAAGAAAACATTAGGAAAACGATCATAAAAATAAGACAAAACATTTGCTAAATCAGTTACATTCGCTTTTTGTGCTTCATCTATAAAAACATAAAACGCACCTGCTTTTCTAATTTTGTTTTCTATTTCTACTAAACTTTCCGAAGCGATTTTTACATCAAGGCCTATTCCAAAAGCTGAAATATTCAGGCTTTCTATTTTTCCAAATATTTTAGATTTACCTGTTTTCACAACATCATATATGGCAGAAAAGACCTCTTTCTTCGGATTTGAGAGGATTCTCCCATCAAGCCATACTTTGAGCTCCTTTGTCTCATGGTATAAGATGTTTAAGAGGCTTGTTTTTCCTACTCTTCTAACCCCTAAAACAGAGATGATCTTTTCTTTTCTTGCTATTGCCTTTTTAAGTTCATTATACTCATACTCATAATTGAAAAAATCCTCCTTGTTGCTCTTGGGCTCAGTAGTAAAGTACATGTTTTTATATAATCCTTAATATTTATAAAGTTAACCAAAAAAGGTTTTTACTTAACCATGGTTAAGTTGCTTTGGTATAGCGTTTAGAGTCAAAGGTTGGGAATTTTTGGTCTTGATTTGAATTTAGCGTCTAATGTTTTGCCACACGGTGACAGTGCAACTACTAATGCATGTTCATTAGCTGAAATGGCCACACCAACTTCCTCCTGTTCAAAACCGATTCTTAGTGTTTGCAAACCAAATACAGAATCAGTAACGGTAAGAAGTCATGAAGGCTCCGTCGAAGTTAGTTGCGAATCAATGAAGGCTGGACAGTAAAATAATTTTTCTTTTATTTTTCCGATTTTTTTATTTTATTATTTCTAGATAAAACTCAGGTGCGCACCAAGTCAGGGAAAAATAGAATCTGTTGATTCTGCCTTAAGTTTTTTCTTTTCCAGATATTTTTCATACGCCTTATCTACATTTACACGGTCTATTTTGCAACCACGGTTATTGTGCGGGACAAGCCCCCCGGAAAACTTTTTAGGAACATGCATCAGCTCGTGAATCAAAATCTTTGTTTTATCTTCATCTCCGAGCCTGTCAAACTTTTCAGTTAGCACCTCAATAACATAAAATGGATTTATTTCAAGCGCCTTTTGCCAGATTGAAGGCAATGCCCAGATTCTCGCATATGCGCGTGCCTTTGCATCCCTGCTCCGCATGCAGATAATCCTTGCATTTATCACGTGGCCCATGTCCGGCCCCATGACTGAGAGTATTTCGTCAATTCGTTCCTGAATATCATGTGCGCGTTCGACTTCCATATTTATCACGTCAAGATTATTTTATAGGTGTTCCTGCGTTTCCTGTGTTTTGGGGATCGTGCCTAAACATTGGCCATGAGGAATTTGTTCATTCTCAAACGCATTTTGCGCGGGAGAACAGGCATTGTATGCACTGCCAACAGAAGTAAAGAACAATGTCGCGGCTACAAC
>JBBSVO010000002.1:114444-147844 GCA_038046805.1 Microcaldota archaeon | reverse complement strand
ACCCACCCCTTCGGAAACCCGACATAACAAATCTCCTTCGGTTTATTTGTGGAATTGAGCATCCACGCATAGGTGGCGGTGATTGAACCATCCGTATTGGCAGTTACGTTGTAGTAATAATATGTTGGAGGATTGCCCGAACCGAGGATAGTCCACTGAATAACCGTTGTAAACAGCAAAACAAAAGGCAACAACATGCCGGCGATTATCGCCACCACGATCAGAGCCAAAATGGTTTTCTTATAGGAAAGACTGCTGAGAACTTTGAAAGCAGTCAGCATCAGGTATAACGCGACTACTAATGCAACTACCATGGCAAGTATGGAAATGACGAGAACACCCATGCCCGGGATAGAACTACTCACATACTCTTGCATTACAGATGAAAGAAGAAACAATACATTGGCTATAGCAGATACTGATACGATTAAACCGTAAAAATATAGGATTTGGACAAAGTTAATCTTTATTTTAAATCCTTTTGTCAGAACAAGAAAGTAGATCACAGCTGAGGTTAGGAACAGGCTAAGATTCGAAAACACCGCTCGTAACAACCCGTGAACCAGATACCCCTGGCTTTCCGCCATTACCAGAAAAATGTTCACCGTGGTTAAGTCGAAAGAGGTGAGATAAAAGAGAAAAGTTAATACGGTAACGCTTAATATGAATAGGATAATCGCATTCCTATAATTTGCATCCTTCTTTTTCTTCTCAAAAAATCTTTCTGTTCCTGAATGAAAACGAAGGAACGAAGACGTGGCATTTTCAACAAATAGAAACACTTTTGATTTTGACATGGGAAACACCGATATCCATGAATGTGGCAATCACACGTTTATAACCATTTCGCAAAACGCTAGACTCAAGACCCAGGCTCTAGATTCAGAATACCCCAATCCTGCTTTTTGTCCCGAAATCCTCGCGGAACATTATGTATGTTATCAGAAGAGTTGCGGCAATGAACAAATAAGTATTGAAGAACCAGACCAGAAGAACGACAACATAGAACAATGCCCGCATTGAATTCGCGAACTCATCAAACGCGGAATCAAGAAGCATACTGACGTAGTGGGATTTGGACCGCTTCTCATTTTGCTTTATGACCTCTTCAGATGCACCAGCAACAATTGGAATATAAATAAGAGTTCTGGCTTCAAGAAAAATCGCAAACAACGAATAGAGAAGAAGCGAAACGATTGCGGTGAGACGCAATGTAGAGATTAAAGAAAAACCATCGATAACTGCATTGGCAACTACAAATCCAAATGAAATGACAATCGCGGTTATTAGAGCGGATGAAACAAGAATGGAATTCCGCACGATCTCGAGCAGGTTTCCATTGTCCTTTGAGCCGAGCATATTGTCAACCCAGCTCCTTCGGTAAAGCTCGCGGATTTTCTTTCCGGTGGTGATTTTTGATTTTTCCGCACGTGTGCGAGAGTAAATAGAGAAAACCACTGCAAGAACAAAAATAACAAATGCAAGTGAGTCCATAGAACCAAAATCAAACGAAGCAAAGGTAAAATCTGCCATGCCTGCATTACAATAACAAAATTTTTATAGCTGAGCCGAGAAAGAGGTTGACTGGTTCTCATGGCTGACACACATACCCGTTCTCCGAATTCATCTCCTTCTATAGGCACGATAATTTCCACAGAAGAAAGTCCATCAACCGGGGAATTCTCATTCGTAGTGGATGGAAATACTAACAATGCGGTAAAAAAAGGGCAATACGTGCAGGTGCAGTGCGGAAAGAACGGACAAAGCGGAAAAAATGCAAACAATAGCAGCGAGAACGGCAACGAAACCTTGTTCGGCTACATAAACGAGATGTTCCGTGCAAACAGGTATTTTGAACGCGCAGAGTCAGTTGCAGATTATGAAAAAGAAATGCCACTTAGAGAGAATTTCCCGACGGATTCGTGGGAATACACCATTGCGAACGTGCGGATACTCGGCACACACAATAAAACAGATGGACATGCAAACGGAAAAGCAGATGAAAACGCAGATAAAAAAACGCGTGAAAAATTCGGTCGCGCCCATGTTCCCCCAAGCCCCGGACTAAAGGTCCAGCTTGCCGATGAAAAAATGCTAAAAAAATTCCTTGGTTTTGAAGAAGCAGGCCTGCATATAGGAACGCTTCAGCACCATGAAACCCAGGCAAAGATAGACCTAACCCGCCTGTTCCAGAAACACGTTGCAATTCTTGCAATGAGTGGAGCGGGAAAATCGCATTTGATGAGCGTTCTTCTTGAAGAAATGCTGGAAAGAAAAAAGGAAGAGGGAAGACTAGCAGTAATAGTTATTGATATTCATGGAGAATACATAGGATTCGGATTTGACGGGAAATACGGTGCAAACACAAAAACAATCGAAGGAAGAGACGTATTTGTACCGCTCAGGAAGATAACTCCGGAAATGGCCGATGAATGGTTGCCGTTGATGTCTCCCGCGCAGCGCGAGGTACTGAGGCATGCAATGCATGAATTAAGGGCGGACAAAGCAAGCGGAACAAAAAAATCATTGAAAGCATTGTTTGAAAAAATAGAAAATTCCCCTGTTGCGACAAAAGAGGACACGAAAAAGACGCTGAAGCGGATATTGATGGAGTTAAGACGTTACAGATTCATATCCGTAGGAAAGGAAAATCCAAAACTCATCGAAGATATCAAACCAGGAAAAATGCTCGTTGTTGATTTAAGCGACACAGACAGCATGCGAAAAAAACAGATAATGGTTTCCTATATTGCAAGGAAGCTATTCAGGCTCAGGAAAAAAGGCAAAATCCCCCCGTTCGTGCTGGTAATAGAAGAGGCGCACAATTTTGCAAGAGAAAAGGCTGAAGCACACGAAGCAGTTTCGCGCGGAATAATTGAAACAATAGCGCGAGAAGGCAGAAAATTCGGGGCATCTTTATGCCTTATCAGCCAGCGGCCGGTCAATCTAAGCACAACAGCTCTCTCCCAGTGCAACACCCATATAATCCTCCGCGTAACGAATCCAAACGACCTTGACCATATTCAGATGAGTTCGGAGGGAATAGATTCGCGGATTGCAAAAAGTATAACCGGGCTTCAGGTTGGAGAGGCAATAATAGTCGGTGCGGCGACAAACCATCCGATATTCGTCAATGTGCGGGACAGAAAATCACAAAAGCGCGAGAAGGGAAAGCCATTGCACGAGCAGGCGATTGAGTTTGAAATGCAGGAGGAAAAGAAAAAAGGGGATGTTGAGGCTTTTCTTTGAAAACGGAAGTATATAAAAATGTATACTTTTATAATATACAATGTGATATACATGACTACAACCGTGAGGGTAAACGAAACAACTGTAGAAATGCTTGTTGAACTCAAGGAAAAGATGAAGGTCCGCTCACTAGAGGAAGTAATACGCAATCTCATAACAACCCAGAAAAAGAAGATAAGCCTATTTGGCACAAGTCCAACACTACCAAAATGGGATGAACATGAAGACCGGGCGAGATTCAGGGAGTGACGAAATTGTCGTAGATTCATATGCATGGATAGAGTATTTTAGAGGAAGTGCTGAGGGGAAAAAGGCTGAACGGATTATAGATGGGAATTTTAGACTCCTGACCCCGGCGATAGTTATCGCCGAACTAAGCGACAAATATAGAAGAAGCGGGGCATCTGAAGAATGGGAAAATGAAAAATTCGTTTATATAGGAATAAAAAGCGAAATTGTGAAACTGGATGAAGATATCGCAGATTTGGCAGGAAAAATAAAAACTGAAAAAAGGCAGGTATATCCTGATTTTGGACTGGGGGATGCTGTGATATTAGCAACCGCGAAAAAGCTCAATGCAAGAGTTTTGACCGGGGACAAACATTTGAAAAACGAGAAGGATGCGATGGATATAACCAAATAGCCAATCTTTTTAATATTTCCCGCAGATATGCAGGCATGCGCGATTTCAAGTTTTTTTGGGTAATCTCATTAATTGCATTGCTTGCAGTTTCACTTTCATTTTCAATTCAGACTATAGAACCCGTAGCCGCAGAAGTAGCTAACGGAGGGATGATTGATCTGGGAGTAATGGGACCTGGCCAAACAATGCCCCTTGTAATTCACCCAATCGTGTATAACGGTGGGAAATTTGGAAAAGGCGGAAGATATGATCTTGCAGTTGTAACCGAAGTCCCAGAAGGATGGAAAGGTGAAAACAGCAAGTTATATGGAAATCCTCTTCAGATTGGAATAAGCGCGGCAAAGAACGCGCTAGATGGAACATACTATGCAAAAATAGTTGTTTCGGATGAAAATAATGGAGAGCTTCTCGGGAATATAACAATAATTGCAAAGGTAAGAATAACTCAGGATATTATGGAAAGCAGCGTTGCCCCAAAAACAGCAAGCGTAGGCCCGGGACAGCCAGCTAAATTCCTAATCACTATAAGAAATAAAGGAACTGCTGCAGATCTTTATGTTGTAAGCAGCGAAGGAGTGAAAAGATGGGCGTTCAAGAAATACGTTCACATGCCTCCCCTTAGCACAAAAACAATTGCATACGAAGTAACTGAAAATGAAGAGGAAAATTATTACCCAACGATAAGGGTTGTTTCAAATTCCAGTGCAGTGATCTCCGCAGAGCATAACGTCAGCTTCACCGTATCTTCAAACCTTCTTTATGATTATAAGGCAACGAATTACGGAGTATTGATCTTCCCGACATTTGAACTGCCAATATTCGGACTAGCAGGATTGTTGTCTAATTTATACTAACAAGGTGTTACAAATTAAACCGGTTTTCACATGGACGCGGGTAACGCTTCGCTATCGCTCGCTACCCGCTTTAATCTTATATGATATAAACAAGGTGAGGAGACACCAGAACGGGCGCTTCACTCCGTTCGCGCGGATCACCACCGGAAGCAGTAATCTCGTAATTTGCAACGGACTCAATACTAAATAACGGGGGTAATTCTTCATTGTCTGATAACACTAAAGCTATAGCAGAATATATAATCAAGCGAATTCTTTCAGAAAAATCGAGCGTGAAAAACCTCAGAAGAATAAAATCCGAAGCTGCGCTTAAATTTGGTTCCAATGCAATTGTAAGAAACAGCGACATTATACGAATTGCGGAAAAAATATCAAAACCAAACAACGCAAAACGCATTGCAAATATCATTCAACTTCTCAAAAGAAAGCCAATCCGCACGCTTTCCGGGGTAACTCCAGTAGCAGTTATGATAAAGCCCGAAGGTTCGTGCAGATGGAACTGCATTTACTGCCCGGCGGCTGGAAAGGCTGCGAAGAGCTACACCGGAGAAGAACCAGCAGCCCTTCGTGCGCGAGCCAATAATTTTGATTCAGCCATGCAGGTAAAGGACCGGCTTAACCAGTTTACTATAGGCGGGCATCCGACATCAAAATGCGAGATAATCGTTATGGGCGGGACATTCCTGCAGATGGACGAGAATTACAAGCAGAATTTCATAAAAGGGATTTACGACGCGCTCAACAACGATTCGGAAAACAAAAAAAGGAGCACGAAATCCAAAACTCTTTCCGAATCAAAGAAGAGAAACGAAACTGCGAAACACAGGTGTGTCGGACTTACGATTGAAACCCGCCCGGACGTATGCGGAAAAAAGGAAATTGAAGAAATGCTTGAATACGGAACAACACGTGTGGAATTGGGAGTACAGCACCCAAGCGATGAAATTTACAGGTTGGTGAACCGCGGGCACGTGGTTGCGGACGTAGTGCGTGCGACTGCGCTGCTAAAGGACAACGGACTCAAAGTTTTATATCATATAATGCCTGGGCTTCCTGGTTCAAACCCAAAAAAGGATATTGGAATGATAAAAGAATTGTTTGAAAACCCGCAATTCCGGCCAGATATGCTGAAGATTTATCCTGCTCTGGTGATAGGCGGAACGAAACTTTATGAGATGATGAAACGCGGCGAATGCAATTACAAACCTTATTCGAGCGAAGAGGCCGCAGATTTGATTGCGGAATTTTACAGGTATATTCCGAAGTACGTCCGAGTGATGAGAATACAGCGCGATATTCCGGCAGGACTCATCGCAGGGGGAGTTAAGAAAAGCAATCTCCGTGAGCTGGTTGAAAACAAAATCCGGGAACGGGGGATCATACCAAAAGAAATAAGGTGGAGGGAAATAGGGCTGAATAAGGAAAAACCCTGCGGGAAATTCGGAATAAAAACTGAGACGTATTCCGCAAGCAAAGGAACGGAAGTATTTATTTCTTACGAAAGCATAACCGAAGGAATTATCTCCGGTTTTCTTAGATTGAGAATACCAGACGGCTCAATATCAAGAAAAGAAATTGACAAAAACACCGCGATTGTGCGAGAGCTTCATGTTTACGGAAGCGAAGAACCAGTCGGCGTAGCCGGAGGAAAATCAAAAATATCTGCACAGCATACAGGAATCGGCCGCGCTCTTCTGAAGGAAGCGGAAAAAATAGCAAAAAAAGGATTCAAGAAGAGTGAGATAGTAATTAACAGCGGAATCGGAGTACGAAGATATTATTACAAACTCGGATACAAACCAAAGGGAAGTTACGTTGCAAAAAATTTGTAAACAAACTCCGTGTCACCAGAAAGAGAATCCGCACAAAGGGCATCTTTTTCCTTCAGAAGTTCAAGATACTGTTTTTGCGCAGATGCGAACGCCAGTTCTTCCTCTTCGGAGAATACTTTTATCTGACGCTCCGCGTTCTTTAATTGAATGGATTTTTGAAGCTCGAACATCTTCTGCTCATTTTTGGAAATAGCTTCAACTGCATCTGGAGGAACCCATAATTTCCGGTTGGCAACAGTCACTTCTACCTCGTCCGGTGTTTTTGCACCGTTGACGAGCGCCCCCAACCCAACGCGCTTGAGCAGCACGCAAAGCGCTTTCTGGGATTTGCTATCTATGCCGTCAAATGAAATAGTCGTTTCTTCTTCGGCTATTGCTCCGCAGACAATTGCCTTTACAATATGTTCCCGATTGCGGCTTCCCACGTGCTGAAGCAGGATATTCAATTTTCCTATTTCCTCCCGTGCTTCGTAATTCCTTTTTGTGAGTTTCCCGCGCTGCTCGAGAAGAGAGTATAACTCTCCGCTTCTTGTCTTAAGCGCCTCAGCAATCGCAGAATGAGAGTGTTTATCTATCTGGACGGAAAGCCCGGAGATAAGCTCGCCGTTTGGGAACACCAGCTCCATTCTTGCCTTTTTCAGTTTTTCATTGAACGAGGAAAGACTTGCCTCAATAATTGAAAGTTCTTTGTCAATGGTTACGTTCAGAGAGGCATTGTTTGCATAAGATTTCCTGAAAATAAGCTCTGCACGCTGTTTGTTCAATTCAACAATGCGTGCAATATCCCGGGGGGTGATTATAATCTCATCCATTTTGTCAGCCATGTCCTGTCGCCCCTGAATCCTACCCGTAAACTCGCATTTTTGCATTCTCGGTTAAATTTTAAATAGGTTTGGACATAATAGGAAGTAAGCAAATTGACTGTTTGTACCAAGTTATATAAATACGAGTTTACATCAGTTATAACAGATATTACTAGAACTTCTTATTTGATGAGGGACAGGCATGACTACTGGAGGAACAGATGGAACGACTGTCGGAGGCATACGCCAACAACTTCAGGTTTCAAGCGAGGCCGAGATAAATGCTGCATTTTTAAGAATGATTAAAGGAGTTGTGGAACCAGATTTTACAGACGCTATCCAGGTTATAATAAAAATAAAATGCGCAGACGCAAGAGAAGTTGGAAGATTAGATAAATTCATAACCGAATTACTTAGAGCAGAATATGCTATTAGAGGTGTGGTTGTTCCATATCGATCAATGAGCATAGCCGGTGCGTTCATGACACATGTAGACACGATCCCAGAGGTAAAGGGAACGATACACAACATGCTGTTCAACTATGGCAGATTCAGGAACATGCGTCCGGATGACTTTAGGCTGATAGTTCAACTCCACTCTCACGGTGATGTGGTATTAAAAGATGCTGAACATGAGGATCCATTTAGAAGAGTGTATTATATCCATGAATTAAAAATGAGAAGAGATAGCGCATCTATAAATTGTGGAATGCGTGGTGCTGGAAGAGTATGGAGAGAGCTTATAGATGAAATCACAAGCAATTCCCCAGTGATATCATATTATGACAAAGATACTGGTGGGACAGTTGTTTCAACAATAAACAGTGACACGACGTTCTTGTCTCTCTTAAAGGAAGTATACAATTACCAGGAAGATAGACTCGATGAATTTGTTTCCAGTATTAGAAACCTGATAAAACATCCACGGAGACAAAAGGATACATTAAAGGAATCGATACGCACAGATAGGCGACTTGGAAATGTAAAAATGACAATAAATGGCGCAATGACTAATTACGAGGATGGAACATGTTTTAGAGTCGATGGAAATGTAGAAACCCATTCATTTCTTGATGACGCTGCGATTGTAAGAAGATTGATATATTTGGACAAATCACTATTGCCCGATGACGATCCGGAAAGAATAAACCGAACCAAGGACCAAAAAGATATTGCAAAGGTAGGGATATTTTGTCATGACAGCATCCCTTCCCCCAGAAACATGCTGGCAAAGTGGCTTAGTAGTTCAAAAAAACAAGCGGAAGTAAACGCAGCTGGCGGAGTATTTGCAACTGCAATAAGCGACAATGTTCTGCATGATTATTATCCATTCAGCCCCTACCAATTGGTTGCTTTTTACTATGCAGTTAAGCACCTTGGTATAAAAGATCATTACCTTGTAGGAAATGACAGAGATCAATGCGAAAAAATATCGTCAAAAATAGAAAAGGATCCTATAATGCAATGGATCATAAAGAAATATGGTGTACGGATACACGCTGTAACGGTTGACCAGATAAGAACTCAGGAAACGGCGGAAGGCGATGATAGATACAGAAAAATAGTTGCAACTGCATATAGCCGTCTAAGAGAACATATTCCAGAAGGTTCCGTACTAAGAGGAAACGTTAAACCACAGTTCAAAGCGATATTAAACGGATAGAGATTATTTCATAAAACTTATTTTTTGTTTTTGCTGTGTGTTTTTATTCTTCCCCATTAGATAAACTGCAGGTGGCTTCCGAAAAAATAACTATTTAAGATCAAGTTTTAAATATACCGTTACATTAATTAACACAGACGTTCTTGAAAAAACTTATTAGAGGATGACAGGTATGGTTGTTGAAGGTGGAGACTATAGTGACAAACCAAAATGCATTGATATGAAGAAGAACGAAGCGCAGATTGAACGGATTCAGATAAACCTTGTAGTGGGATGCTCGGATTCGCGAAGAGTCAGATTCCTGGATTCTATAATAGAAGAGGAATTAGTTAGAGCGTATGCCCTCAGAGGAATTATGGCAATGATTGAAACAATGAGCGTTGCAGGCACATATATGACTCCGGACAATATATCTGAAGTAAAGGGCAGACTGCATCGCATAATGCATTCAAGTATGGATCATGCGGACGGCAGGTTAGACTTAATAGTTCAACTTCTTACCCACGGAAAAGTCGGGCTGGCACCATTTGTTACTGTTGGAAAGACAACATACTCTGAAGAGGAGATAACGGTTGATGAGACCTCCAGAACACATTGTGGCATGGCACATGCAGCAGAGGCGTGGAAGGAACTCATGAAACTAATTTTTGACAATGCTAACACAGACCACAAACTTGCCACGGAATATTATGATAAAGCGACCGGAAAAACAGTTAACACAGTTGATGAACCTATTGACAACGAAGGCCGCCTCCAAAAATTGCTAAGAAATGTATACTTTTATACTGGAGAACACGTAAGAGGATTTATAACTAATATAGATAAACTTGTAAAACATATAACGGATCAAAAGGGAAATCTCAAAGCCGCGATAAGAATGGATCCGGAACTCGGAGACCTGCCAGTAATCATAAATGCAGGCATAGAAGATTTTGAAACTGGAGGAGTTATAAGAGTGGATAGGAATGAACATGCATATTTTATTCTCGATGACAAGGCACGGATAAAGGAGATTGCTTTGACTTATTTGCCAGAGGATGACCCTGAAAGAATTTGGTGCGCCAGCAAACAGGCTGACGTTGTAAAGGCAGGAATTATATGCACTAGCGACATAAACAATCCAAGAACTGCACTTGCAAAGAGCCTCGGAGTAGGTGCAGGCAGTATATTTGGAATAATAAATGACAAGGTTGCCAATTATTGGAGTGCCTTCGGACCATCCGCGGTCGTGGCATTTTATTATTCCGTAGCTCACCTTGGTGTAGGGGGATACCATATTATTGGAGTGAACGAAAAACAGACAAACAAAATAATGAAAAAGATAAACGAGGATCCGCTTATACAATTTGTGATAAGATTGTTTGGAGTGAAAATTCATGCATATCCGGAATCAGAACTAAGAGAAAAAATAAGGAAAACCCTCGCAGACCACGAAGAAATTACGAGATATAAAGAAGTTGTGAGAAGAGTTATGCAAAACTACACGCCTCCGGCGCAATCTGTATTGCACAAACCGCATGTGAATACAATTACAGATTTTCGGCTCAAACGGATAAGATAGGAATATCGTAAACGCAAAACTACATTCGTGACACACCCCCAGGGCTAAAGCCCTGGGCTTCTGACGTTGTGGCTTTAGGCGGAAAGCAGATTGGAGAAGAAAAAACGAAGCCTGCGGGTGCGCTTCCTCCAATGTCTGAAGACAAAGGCTTCCGCGCACCCTGGGAGTGTGAATGATAGGATATCCCAGTTATACCCGATTAAATATGGCTTTTTTGTTTTTTCCGGTTTTATTCTTCCCCAACAGATAAACCACCGCAGCAATTCCCAGAAGAACGATTGCCCCGATTAAAAGGAATAATTTCTTGTTCTTTAACAAGGAGTCAACGATACCAACTCCATCTTTGTTTGACTCGGAAACAGGTTGCTCAACCGACTCGACTAATGGAAATGTCAGCGCCTTCATTTCCTCAGTCGCACTATCAAGGGCTTTGGCATACTTGAAAATCCTGTACGCGCTTCTCTTTCCACCCTCCCCACCTTCTTGCATAAGGAACGCACCCTGCGTATGATATATTTTACCCCAAATAGAAGTGCGGTTTTCCAGGTTCATCTGTTCGGCAAGCGGAATAAGCGTGTCTTCTTTGTTTGCGATATCCATGTCAGCAAGATTCATTTCCATTGCGAACACTGCATCGTAGATTGCGGCGCCGTATTTTCCTCGTTCATATAAGGCCTTTGAATTGTCAACATGCTCTGCCCAGTCCTCAAACGTTATGTTCATTCCTTCAGCCTGTTTTATTTTTGATTCCGCAAGGGATTTCCACAGGGATTCGTTGATTGCTGAGGAATTCTGGCTTTCGGCATCCATTGACACAGCCACGCCGGAAAGTTCCTTTGAAACAAAGCACCATGCATCCGCATACATTATCTGGTTGAAAACAAAGTATTTTTCTTCTATGAGGCTTGCCTTGCTCACATCAATTTTTTGTAGTCTCTGGATTACCCATCCTTCCCTTAGGTCTGCACCAACCAGCCACTCGAAATTAGCAGATGATTTCGGAACTTCTTTAATAGAAGATGCGCAACTTTTTGCAGACTGGAATCTTTGCTCTGGATTAAGGTTCTCGGCACTTGAAACAGTAACAACGTCAATATAGGATAAAAATGCCTCATTGGCCGCAGTGAAAAGATAGCCGTTATCAAGAATGAACTTCTGACGGTCGAT
The DNA here is from genome assembly GCA_038046805.1 of Microcaldota archaeon. Taxonomy (GTDB): domain Archaea; phylum Micrarchaeota; class Micrarchaeia; order Anstonellales; family Bilamarchaeaceae; genus UBA10214. The sequence goes on along the minus strand of JBBSVO010000002.1, from coordinate 136,072 downwards.
TTCGTTTGTGAAGAACTCCTTCATTTCTTCGGTTTCCTGAGTATTATTACCCATGTTTTCGACCATAGTCCTTTCAATAGTTATGACATCATCAGAAACTTTTTTGAAAGGCTCAATACCTAAGAGAATCGAAGATGATGAATAATTGGACACATTTGGCATAGGCTTTTTCATAGCCTGAAAACCTTTCTTTTGTATCTCTTTTCCTTCCACAAGAAAATCAATTGCTTCGTTGATATTGGCAACCTCAACAATAGTAACATTGTACGCTTTTTCAACAGGGGCAAGAAGAAGTCTCTCGGCAAGCCTATTCATCGGGGTAACAAAATATTTCAGGCCATATCTTGCAACTGCCTTTGACTTCTCATATAATCCACCTACACTCTGAATGTTTCCACCTGGATCAATTGCTCCGGTAATGGTTGCATCGTCACGCAATGGCTTTCCGGTAAGTGCCGAATAGGTAGTAACTGCCACTGCGGCTCCGGCGCTCGGACCATCAACATAATCTGCAACTCCCTTTCCTTCAATCTTAACAAGCACATCACATTCAGATACGTCAGAATTGGATTTTGAAAAGGCAACTGCGATTGCATCCTCAGTTGAAATTTGAGTAGATACTCCGGTATGTGGCTGAGTAGTAAGATAAGTATCACCGACTCCTGAAAAAAGCTTAACTGATATTTTCACCAGGCCGCCATCACTTCCAACGACTGCTGGAACATAATAGGAAGATTCTCCTGCAGGACATTCCGCAAATGCAAACGGAGCCAATAATATCAATGCGAACATCACCGCAACTAAACTGATAACTGGTTTCATAAATCGGTTAAACCGCTAACATTTATTAAGATATCCGCGAAATATTAACGAGAGAAATGGATTCTTTGGATAAAAAAATTCTGCTGCTTAGAAAGAATATTCGAACTTTGGGAAACGCGCTCGTTGCATATTCCGGCGGGGTAGATAGCACGCTGGTCCTGAAAATAGCCGCAGATGAACTTGGAGAAAAATGTGCTGCCGTGACTTCAGTATCTGCTTCATACCCTCAATACGAACTGGACAGTGCAAAGGAAATTGCACGCGGAATCGGTGCCAGACATATTCTCGCGGACACGACCGAAATATGTGATCCGGGATACGTAAAAAACTTTTCCGACAGATGCTACTTCTGCAAGAAAAACCTTTATGGACGCATGAAAGAAATTGCAGGACAAAATGGAATGACAAATCTTCTCAATGGTGCAAACAAGGATGATGAAAGAGATCACAGACCCGGCATGATTGCTGCGGATGAATTTAAAGTGGTTAGCCCGCTTCGCGATGCAGGAATAACAAAAAAAGAAATTAAGGAAATAGCACGGCGCCTTGGATTGCCAAACTGGAACAAGCCCGCAAGCCCGTGCCTTGCATCCCGCATACCTTATGGTTCAAAAGTTACTGAAAAAAAACTCAAGATGGTTGAGAAAGCAGAGTTCGAGATAAAACGAATTTGTAAGGAACTTCGCCATCTTCGCGTTAGGCATTATGGAAAAGAGGCAAGAATTGAAGTTCCAAAAGAGAATTTCAAGAATATATTAGATAATATGGAAAAAATCAGAACCGAACTGACAGCAGCAGGTTTCGAGAATGTCACACTGGATCTGGAAGGATTTAAATCAGGAAAGCTAAATAGGGAGATGGCTGATGGAAATGAAAAAAAGAAGCAGAAACAATAGAAAAAAAATAACGCAACGTGGCTTAAGTGTTGATTTAGGCTTTGCCAACGTTGATTTGGTTCGCGAAAAAATACGCGGATACCCTGAAGTAATTCTCTGCACTGGGAAAAAAACCGAACATATTATAAAAATAATCCAGGAACTTTCAAAGAAAAAGCAGAACGTGCTTGCGACAAAGGCGAACCCTGGGATTTACAGTAAAATAAAAAAAATAATTCCACACGCTGAATACTGCGACGATGCAAAACTGATTATGGTTAAGAACAAACAGGATAACAAAAAGTCAAAATGCGGAAGCGGAAGAATCCTCGTGCTTAGCGCCGGAACTTCAGACATTCCAATTGCAGAAGAAGCTGCCTTGACCGCAGAATTTTTCGGAAATTCGGTTGAACGGATATATGATGTTGGAGTTGCCGGGCTCCATAGGCTTATCTCAAAAATAGAAAAAATCCGGAGCGCTTCCGTGATCATCGTTGTTGCCGGAATGGAAGGCGCACTGCCAAGCGTTGTTGCAGGGCTTACAGACAAGCCGATAATCGCCGTGCCAACGCGCATTGGTTATGGCGCGCATTTCAGGGGGATTGCACCTTTGCTGGCAATGCTCAACAGCTGCTCTCCCGGAGTAGCAGTAATGAATATAGATAATGGATTCGGTGCGGGATATTTCGCGAGTTTGGTGAATAAACGAAAGTAGCATTTGCCCAAAGCTCATGGCCCACTGCCCATTGCTAATATATTGACTCCAGCACATTCCCATTCCACTTGTAATTTAATCTCGATCGGTTCTGATATAATTCCGGCTGTTGAACCACGGAACCAACAATAAGTGGCATTGCAACAGATGCCTCTACAAAAGCCATCTGCTTTGTTGCCTTCTTGTAGACTTTTCCCCAGGATTGCGCCTCTTTCAGCGTGCTTCCACTTAATCCGCCCCAATGCGGGACATCGGTCGTAACCTGAAAAATATAATAATGCCCGTCAAATTCACGGTTGCGTACATAGGATGCCATAACAACAGCATCATTTATCCAGTTCTTTGGGGTTCCGCCCCCTATGTATATTGCGGATGTTTTCTTTGACTTGTCGATTATCTGAAGAATTTCATTATTATCCCTTATCATATCCAGAGTAACCCGCTCAGTATACGGCTTGTCTCTATTGCGCGCATAGTAAATAGTATACCCGATTCCTATCGAGCTGTCACACAATGCTGGGGAGAAAACCGGGATATTGTTGTGATATGCCTGATAGAGAATGGAATTATCATCTTCAATTTCCGCACCAAGTAAATGCATCAATTCGCGTGAAGAATAATCACGGGGTTCAAGAGTTTCCAGCCAATCAGCGATTTTATGGTCTGTATGGTCAAAATGCACTTCATCAACATAGGTATCGTAAATCCTATCGATAAGAAGAGTTCTGAGCTTTATGTCATCTTCGTACGGATCCCCCTTGAAATGCCTGAACCCCATTGACTGGTAAAAATCCTGATAAAGAACTGCTCCGGTGGAAACTATTGCATCAACAAGATTGAGTTTGATCATGTCTTTTATTACATTGCGCAAACCAGCTGCAATTAAAGGACCTGAAAGACCAAGCAATATTGTCGGTCTGTCCTTATCTGTAAGCATATTCTCGAATATTTCCGCGCACTGACCAATATTTCTTGCCTGTATAGACATATTACTAAAGGATTTAACCAAATCGCGCACAGAATTAGTTTTTGTCAGATCAATCTGTTCGACAACATCTGTAAGATAAGTTTTTCGTTCCGGCATCTTGGAAACATCATTATGGTTTCTCAAATCTCCAACCCATTTGTCCCAGATATCTTTTTTACGCCTTGGTTTTTTCTCTTTGTCTTGAGTATCAGTCATGGTGCCACCAACGAAAAATATGTTTTGCATAAAACAGGGAAAATATATATACGTTTCGGAAAAAACCTCGAAAAACAATAAAAAAGAGAGAAAAACAAAGTGAACGAAGTGTTTTCGCGGTCAAATTCGCTACCGGAATGAATTGAACGACCAATAAATCGACGAATCGATTTATGGTCCATTGGTCGTTGCGACGACCAATCGGACGAATCGTTCAAATATTTCGAAAACATAGGTTTTCTCAATCAAAGGAATCTGGTATTGCATGCCGGGCATTGTGTCAAAATTGCGTCCATTCTATATCCACAGATCGGACAAACATAAACAGTTCTCTGCGCCCGTTCCAATTCCGCGACAAAATCATATCCGCATTTCCTGCATTTTTTAGCATCAAGCTCATTTAGATCTGAGCATTTTGGGCATTTTCGCCTAAACATGCTTTTAACGTGGACGCCGCACTTTGGGCACCTCTCCATGCTTAAAAGAACTGTCTCCCCGCAATTAGGACATTTTTGAACTGGACCTTTTTTGGACTCTCCTCTGGTTGCGCCAGTAGCAATATTTTTCAGTATTTCACCAATGCCCATAGTATAGGTAACAAAAGAAATAGTTATTAATGTGACCTTCGGCGTCTTCCTAGAATAAATTTCGCGATCAGGAAAACGGCTGCCAAAATTGCAAGTGCAGGTATCACGAATGGTGAAAATCCATTCAAACTGGAAACACTTAATTCGGGAATTTTTATATCAAGTTTTGCCGAACGAGCAGAATTCAGGTGTTTGCCAACCTCGCCGGATTGTTTAGAATTATCGGAAATTACGTCTTCAAGAAAGAATTCCGCCATCTGATTGTCTCCATCCCACAATGCAGTCATTCCCTGTTCATATGATTTATCAGCTTCTGACTTAGATGGAACAATACCCGCCTGATTGGACGCACGGACAATCTCGCTTGAAGGAGTTGTACTGCCCCCCGAAGAAACCCCCCAAACCCGCGAGGATGAATCAAAAACGATTCCCGGTAAATATGGTGGAAAAGAACCGTAGGGATTGTTGAATGAGACTGAATTGGGCGACGCCGTACCACCGGCATTGCTTTGGGTAACTGATGCGACCGATGCAACTGATGCAACCGCAGTTGAAATCGAGAAGTTTGAATTATTGAATGAAACGATATACACCGTGTCTCCGTTGGAGATGTTTGAAAGATTGTTTGAATCATTAGACAACCCCAGGGTCAGAAAATTTTTTCCATCTGCCTTTGCAAAAACCAAACCATCACTCTCATTTATAAAAAGAAGTTCTTCTGGATTGGTTTCATTGAAGAATGCGAAAATTGTTGGGTTTTTGCTTTTTATAACAGAGATATTGCCCGAGTTTATGGCAGAGAAAAGAATCTTAAAAAAAACATCCTTGCCTCCGTTTAAACCATATAGGTATTCCGAAAAAGCATTAATTTCGGAATTGCCAGGCTCGGTTCCGAACATCTTTATGTGCTCGATTCTTCCCAAGTCGGTTGAAATTGCGAGGGCAATGTCTGAAAGGAATTCGGAATCATTCTCCTGCGGAATTAATGTTGATGAGGAAAAAAGATAACCATCTCCATTTATTAAAAAACCAGCCCCTTGTTTTTTCTCGGTTATTGCATAGCTTCGTCCGGCAAGTTCGGGATATCCCAGAAAAGCAGAATTTATTTTTACAGTAAAAAGAACAGTGGCCTCGAGATTCACGATAGCTGGTTGCACAATAAGTGCTGCTTTTTCTTGGGCGGACTGAGAGAACAGATTGCCCATGAGAAATGTAAGAACGACCATTGTTACTACAAATAACCGCATGGAAGAGAATAGGGTGTTGCAAATTAAAACCTTAACTCGCGGGCCAAAAGCCCAAGGCCCAAGGCAACGGGCCAATATTATGCTTCTAAGGAGGATAACGTATCTGCCACGCCCAAATCCCTTCCCGTGAGCATCTTATATGCCTGAAGATAACGCGTTGTAGTGTTTTCAATAACTTCTTTTGGAAGTGATGGAGGCGGAGGGGATTTATTCCAGCCAAGACGCTCAAGATAATCCCGAACGAATTGTTTGTCAAGGCTTTCCAGAACTCCATCATCAAATTTATCCTTTAGCCAGTATCTGCTGGAATCAGGAGTAAGAATTTCATCGATGATGATTATGTGGTTTGTACTGCTCCCGCCGTTGCTTCCGTTTTCGCCATTTCCCGCACTACCAGTTCCGTTTCCATTCGGAAGATTAGATTTTTCGAAATTCGAAAAATGCTCGCCAGAACGGTCTATGGTTTGCTCATGCCCAACCTGCACAGTATTCTTTCCGTTCTGGTGATATCCGAATTCAAATTTCGTATCCGCAAGTACTAACCCACATTTTCTTGCATGGTTTTTTCCGAACTCGTATAACTGAAGGCTTTTTTCTCGTATGTAATTGAATGTCTGCTCTCCAACAAGCTCCTTTGCCTGTTGCTCTGTGACAGACAGGTCATGACCCTGCTCGGCCTTTGTTGTGGGTGTGAAGATCGGTTGTGGAAGTTCGCTTCCGTTTTTAAGACCTTTTGGCAGTGGAATTCCGCAAACCTTTCCTGTTTTTTCATATTCTTTTAGACCACTCCCTGTAAGATAACCGCGGACAACACATTCCAGCTTTATCGGCTTTGCGCGCAGTACTATCATGCTCCGTCCTTGAAGATAATTTGGAAGAGTCGCTGGAATCGCATCGGTTATGAAATGGTTTCTGATAATGTCGTTCGTTTTGAGAAACCAAAAAACAGAAAGGGAATTGAGGACCTGGCCTTTTAGCGGAATCCCCTCGTTAAATACTACGTCAAATGCGCTGAGACGGTCGGACGATACCATAAGAAGGTTGTTGTCAAGCTCGTAAACATCGCGAACCTTTCCACGGCTTACTGAAGGAAGAGATATGTTTGTTTTTGTGATTGGGTTGATTGAGTCCATAATATCTTACTCGTTCAATGTTATTTGCCTGTTTTGCGGTTCAGCTCATCCAGAATTTTCAAAAGTTCCCCGAAAAGATCCATGCCAAGCATAGGCTTCCCGAATTTTTCCAGATCATCAGACATGCGCGGGCATGCCGTGTTCACATAACAATCAAACGACATAAAATTATTTAAAGAGAACGGCTCGAACTCATTGGCAACGAGAATCGTCGCGGATTTACCGCGTTTTTGAATCTGTTTTTTCGCCCACCTGGCTATTTTCAGGTGAGACTGGCCGACTTTAGTGCTTACAAGAATGCCAAAAGAATTACTCTCTGTTGCAACAAGCAAAGCTCCCTTGCGCTTTTTTCTAAGAGTATCAATCTCCTTGTTGATTTGCTTCGTATCACCATTTCGTGGGTAAATTACGAATGCCGGCTTTTCAACATCCATCGCAAGAGGATGAAAAAGGCCGTCGCCAATGAAAACGACTGCATCAACATCCTTTTTGAACTGCGTAACCGCGGTGGCATCACAGCCAAGAACCTGGCCTGGGTAAAATGCAAGTGACCCTTTCCCAATAAAAACGCGCTTTCCGTTTTGCTCAAAGAATTTTTTTATTCCAGGAATCTTGTGAGAATACTGAATTGTCGTGGCAATTGCGAGGTTTTTGAATCCTGAAAGCGCGATAAGGCTCCGCTTCAAAACTTCGATATCAAAATCAGATTCGCATTCAACATATTCCACGTCGATGGGAAGTTTTTTCCGCACAAAAATAGAATGCCCGAAATGAACGATTTTCTTTGCACCAACTGCTTTTGCTTCTTCGATCGCAAGATCGCACGCGCCAAAACACGGGGCAGACGCGATGAAAACCTCGTGGCCCTCTTTCTCGTATTTTTCAGCGTATTTCATGGCTTCTTTTTTCAGCCCTTCGGGAAATTGCAGAAGAATTTTCATAATTTACCTCTCGATTGCCTGATACAATTTCCTGAGACTTGAACGAGCGAAGCGAAGTTCAAGCGGATCGGGAAATTGCAGAAGAATTTTCATATATTATTCCACCAATTATTCATCCTCAATACCCACAAGCGGATCCTTTTCCTCCTTTGCCTCGTCTTCTCTTGTGAGCCTTGCTAATCGCTTGAGCATTACCCTCTGTTCAGCACTCGCAACTATTTTTCTGGTGCGCTCTACTGCATCAGGATTAACACTCATAGAGGTTATGCCCATCTCGACCAGCTTTTCCGCGAATTCCGGATATACGCTCGGCGCCTGACCGCACAACGAGGAAGTTACTCCGTACTTGTTGCATGTCTCAACAACATGCTTGACCGCCCTTAAGACTGCCTCGTTCCTTTCGTCAAAGCCTTTTGCCAGTGTTGCATTGTCACGGTCAATTCCCAGAATCAGCTGGGTAAGATCGTTTGTTCCAACTGAAATACCATCTATTCCTTCCTTGCAGAAATAATCTATAAGAAACACCGTACTCGGAACTTCGACCATTATCCATAGCTTGAAATCTCGCGTGCGGTACAAATTAACCTCGCGCATAATTTCCTTTATTGCACGCATTTCTCCAACTCTGCGGACAAATGGAATCATCAGCCAGAGATTTCTAAGTCCAAATTTATCGCGGACCTTTTTTATTGCCTCGAGCTCCATTTTGAAAACTTCAGGCTCCATCATGTATCTTACAGCACCGCGGTAACCCATCATTGGATTAGCTTCCTGAGGTTCGTATTTTTCTCCGCCATCAAGATTACGATATTCGTTTGTCTTGAAATCAGTTGCACGATAAACGACCGGGCGCGGATAGAACGCAGCTGCAAATCGCCTTAGACCTTCTGCGAGCTTATCAACAAATTCCGCTCTTTTTCCTTCATCGAGCATTTTCTTTGGATGCTGGCCAATTTCTGCGACCATAAATTCAGCCCGAAGAAGGCCAACACCGTCCACGGGTAACTTTGCTACTTTTTCAGCCAGTTCAACCTCGGCGAGATTAACGTAAATCTTTGTTCCGGTTATCGCGGGGGTTTCCGACACTGCGAACGCGGGACCTCTGACTCCGGAGGAGTTCCCACTTTTTTCCTCTTCTGCTACTGCGGAAGCAATTACCCCCTCATAAACATTTCCGTGTGTGCCGTCCACAGTTATCTTAATTCCTTCCGAGAGTTCTTTTGTTGCATTTCCAGTGCCAACAATACATGGAACACCGAGCTCACGGCTTACTATTGCGGCATGAGAAGTCATTCCGCCCGTGTTTGTAACGATAGCAACTGCTTTTTTCATTGCAGGGACAAAATCAGGAGTCGTCATATCAGTAACCAAAATTTCTCCTTTTTGCATTTTTCGGATTTCCTTGGGACTCGAAATCAGGCGAACCGGACCAGTACCTATTCCTGGAGATGCGCCAAGACCGTGAACAAGGATTTTCGCAGAATCGAATGTTTTCACGGATTCGGAATGATTAGTCTCTGTCGCAGATTGTGCCGGAATAATTTGACCATCATCAGATGATTTTTCTTCCTGAACTTCCTGCGAGATTTCTTTTCCTTCTGTTTTATCTCCATCTTTTCCTTTTTCTTTCAACGTGGTAATCGGTCGGGATTGTGTGATGTAAAGATTTCCCTTTTCATATGCCCATTCAATATCCTGGGGAAACTGATAATGCTCTTCTATCTTCACGCATATTTTCGCAAGGTCAAACATTTCCTGGTCTGAAAGTTTTTGGCGTTCCTGCATTTCGTCGCGAATATCGGCACGTACGTTTCCTGTTGAACCGCGCATGAGCATCCAGGTTTGCTTTGAGATAAGTTTATCAATCGGTTTCATTGTCGTCTTGTCAACCCGATAAGTATCCGGGGTTATCTGACCACTAACAACCAATTCACCAAGACCATATCCTGCTTCGATTGCAAGAAGATTAGGATCCTGGTAAAGCGGATCTACTGTGAATGCAACTCCAGATTTTTCACTCTGGACCATCTGCTGTACTACTGCTGCAAGTGCAACGCGCATGTGATCGAAATTATTCTGAACCCGATAAAATATTGCCCTTGACTCGAAAAGAGATGCCCAGCACATTTTCACGTTCTGAACTACGGAGTCTGCACCACGAACATTAAGATAAGTTGATTGCTGTCCTGCAAAACTCGCGGTTGGAAGATCTTCTGCTGTTGCGGAACTTCTTACTGCCACAAAAACCTCGCGCGTTGCACGTTCGCAAAGACGCTTGTAATAATTGAGTATGTCGTTTTTCACATCTTCTGGAATTTTACCTTCTATAATCAGAGTCTTGATTTTTTCTGATGCTGCATTAAGGGAATCGGAATCTTCTACATCAAGATTTGAAAGAATCGCAGAAATCGCTCCGCGGAGATTGTTGGCGTCAAGATGCTTATAATATGCAGCGCTTGTTACTACGAAACCAGGAGGGATTGGAAAACCTGCCCGAGTCATTTCCCCAAGGTTTGCACCCTTTCCACCCGCTTCCGCCAGATTAGCCTTTGACAATTCCTCAAACCACATTATATTTTTCATAACAAACACCCTGACTCAAATAAAAGAATTTGTGAATATTCAGAACCGACTGGATAGTCCATATTGCAATAGAGAGGCATCACCTCATTGGTTCTGAATAGATTGAGCCAAAAAACTTTTTTGGCTCAGGATATGTAAGCCGCCCATATTTTATAAATGTTTCGAGGGCGAATCATTCTGGAAATCTGCGAACGCGGGAAAAGAAAAAATCCCGAGACCAGAAAGTTTTCCGGTCTCGATCTATACTCGTCCAACGTCCAATTGAAAGTGTACTTTCAATGGACCATAAATCGCATCGGCGATTTATCGGTCGTTCGCGACATCGGTAAAACTTATAGCGATCCAAAAAAGTAATTCGGATCGCTACCTATCAATCCACGACGTAGTTATTATCTGGCAAAGCAGTATTACTTTCGTGGATTGATATAGTTGGACGAGTATACAAAGCGGAAAAAATAAAAAAAGAAAATTGAAAGAGATTAATCAATAACTCCCGTGTGCCTATCCCCGTATTCGCGAACCCTGGAAATGCAGGCAAGACCCCTGACATTCGAGACAGTACTGGCTAACGTATTACTATCCCCGCCCCTGCTCAATTCGTTCTGGAGTGCATCTGCCACGAACTCAAACTCGTGCGAAGTGAGACCAGGCTTTCCATTTTGAAACAGGGTTGTGCTTTCCGAAGTTTGGGTAATGACATCCTGGCCAAATTTACGGGTAATAACAATTTCGCGGTCAGGTTTTTCGCGGCCATTTTTCGCAATGACCTCATATAAAGGTCCTTTGCCTCCTGAGCTGCTGATAAACCAGCTCCTTGAATCCCGATTTGCCTGGGATGTCACAACTATCCGAGACGTTTCTCCATTGCCAACCTGCCTCATATTTACTGGTTTTCCACATAGTGCTTGCGCTCCACCCATAGTTCATCACCTCGATTAATAGCAAAATTTAATTTAACCTGATGCCGCAACTCTCAAACCTTCTATCAAAGGGGCCTCACTACGAAGACTGTCTTTTTCAGATATCACAGAGGAAATAGCTTCGGTTACCTGCCTTGGCACATTGCCCTGCTCTGACAGCCCGGACCGAATATGCTCAAGTTCCTCAAGTGAAAGATGAGACAACTGGCTTGGGCGAAGTAGTTGCTTCTTCGGATCTGTTTCTCTTGAATGTACCTCAATTGCCTTCTGATCCCCAAAAGGCATTACAATTTCATGCAATCGTGCTAAAAGCATTTCACGCTGGGTGTTCGGATCAGAAAAAGATTTTTGGCCAACAGCAACCCCGTTATTATTTCCAAAATGCCTAGTCACCCGCACCCCGGTTTCTGGAGTAAACGATGCGACAAATGTATATGGGTAAGGCATTTTTCCACCTGGAAGATGAGACGCTTTTTCAAAAAACCCGCTAACAACAACTACTCTGGAGACATTCTCCGAAACTTGCGGACGCAATTGTCTAACAACACTTGGACCAGACATGTTTTTTCCCCCGGGTTTCGTGTAGTAATTCCACTGCGACGATAACCTGAACAGATACAATTTGGCCGCTTTATAAACTTTTCCATAGAGCCAACGCTGATGGGCGAAGAACGACGATAAGCGAAGAACGATGATAGACGAAGAAATTAGGAAAGGTACTGGCTCACGCTAAATGCGTGCGGAAAAAACAACAAAAATTCGTAGGAAAAAATCGTAAGATTAATTGTAGATTTATTCTGATCTAACGAACTGTTGAAGTGACTGTAAAGGAAGAATATAACTGGAGTAATTGACCAAATATGCAAAAACCCCAATACTAAAAAGTATTAGGAATATTCCTTTAGTAACCGCAGGCTGAACGGCTCGCTTGCGCTAACCGCTTACACCCCGGTCCTATCAAACCCATCTACTATGGGCGGACTTTGCCTCCTAGTTTTAAGAGTCGCTTCGACCTTAGATGCTTTCAGGTCTTATCGACGTGGCGCGTGGCTGCTCGGCAATGCCATATGACAACCGATCTACTAGAGGCGCCGGATCCCCGTTCCTCTCGTACTCAGGGATCCTTACTCTCAAGAGGCTACACTTCCAGGAGATACTACCGTACTGTCTCGCGACGTACTGAACCCAGCTCATGTGGGACTTTAATGGATGAACAACCCAACCCTTGGCCGCTTGCATATCCTCTAGGATTTACAATGCGAATCCGCGGGGATTTCCTGCACGACCAGGATGTCCCAAGCCGACAGCGATGTACCAAACCGCGGGGTCGATTTATACGTTGTGCGATTGTATAGTTATAGTTATAACGAAGACAATCGTCACGTGTGTACTCTCACCCGCGACGAGCCTTAACGCTCATAGAACTAGCTAACGCTAGGTCATACGAACACTGTTACCTCCAGGGTAGCTTGTCTGACAGCTTGAATCCTCATCAAAGGGATATCAAGGTTCGTTAAGCCCGAGTTTCCTCTCTGCATTCCACGCTTTTAAGAATACAGTCAGCCCTGCATTTGCCTTTAACTCTCTACATCCGATTTCTGACCGGACTGAGCAGAGCATTGGGCGCCCTTGTTTCCTTTTCGAGGGCGTACCGCTTGCTGGTCTAGAGGAGTAAGCAAAAGTCATATAAATTAACAAATGATATTATCGAAATATGGACGAGAATCTTGCCGCGCTTATTGGATTCCTGATTTCGGATGGTTCGGCATATTACGATAAAAGCAAACGAACCTTCTGTATTCAGTTCACAAATAAGAACGAGCAGATGCTCGAAAAATTCAAATTCTTAGTCAAACAATGTTTTGGCATTCAAAAATTTTCTAAAAACAAATGTAAGAATGCCACTTCTGTTCGCTTTTTCTCTAAGAAGATTGCGAAACATCTTTTTACTTATTCACCATCGTTTAGAACTCTTCGCTTTAAAGATGGAGAATACCCAAAGACGTGCATTCCTCAAGAGATATTCACGAACAGAAATTTAGCAATTGTATTTCTTCAGACCTACGCTTCGTCAGATGGTTGTATTTATTCTGACAAAGACCATAAGGCCGTGATAGAAATCGCATGCGTACATCCCAACATAAAACAGCAACTTTCAGAACTTCTTCAAACTCTTGATATACAAAGTTTGGTAACTCCTAAAGGAATTCGAATTAATAGAATGAGCGAAATTAAAAAATTCGCTTCACAAATTCGATTCCTGCCAGAAAGTACAGTAGTTCAATCAAGTTCTGTCAATGTGGGACGGACTAAGAACGAATTATTGGACTCTTGTTGTTCTTACTCCTAAAGACACCCAGCCAAACTATCAACCTGATGCTGTTCCCTTGCGGGTAAGCAATAATAAATCTATTAATTGGTGTTTCACTTTCGCATTCACGATGCCCGGAAGCACCGTTTCGACGCTCCCAATTACGCTCGGTAATAAATCCATTATTACAACGTCAGGCTATAGTAAAGCTCCATGGAGTCTTCGTTTCCCTCTGGAAGTCCCCGGCATCTTCACCGGGCAGTGAGTTCACCAGGTCCCAAGTAGGGACAGTGGGAGAGGCGTTACGCCATTCATGCAAGCCGCCAATTAAGCGGCGAGGTATTACGCTACCTATCTCCACGACCCCTGCCATGCAAAATAAAAAGCATGGAAGGTCTAAGAGGGTCAGAGTTTTGAGGTCTGCATCTCTCCTAAGAATTTTTTAAAACGTGCCTTTTTCTCCTTGTGGATTAATGGAATCCGCAAAAAGAATAACCTCGCGTGTTTTCCATAGACACGAAGATGGTATGTTTTCAACTTCGAATTCCAATGTTTGTACGGACCATTTAAGAAATTTTTTATTCCTAGTCCGTCGAGAATTTGCTTGCAATTGTTTAAAACAGAAAGGCCTTTTTCAGATTGTGTTATATCCACTACGGGAATTTTTGATTTTGTAGATAGATAAACACTTCCTTCGCTGTCAAACCAACCTGCAACAAAATATTCCCCATGTTGAATAGGTTCATTAAGCAATTTTTTCAATATCAGAAAAAGTTTCTTACTCCGTTTACGGAGCATAAAAACATCCCGTTTGAATAATCTGCCTCTTTCACCAATCATTCGGAACAATATTTCGTTCAAATACTCAAGCCATTCAACATCTTTTTGGTAAATTTGCACTTCGTTACGCTTAAAATCAAGATAAGCGTCTCCAAGTGCTCCCAAAAAATATGCCTCATCTGACTTCATGCAAGTAATTCTCAGACACGTTTTTTATTCTTATTGAGAGAGATACAGAAACCCCCGCTCTTTACCAGCCTTTCTTCGGGTTGAAACCCGGTTTCAGGTACTGGCAGTGGGCAGGCGTCAGCCATCATACACATCCTTTCGAACCTGCGATGACCTGTGTTTTTGATAAACAGTCGCTCTCCCCTTGTATCTGCGACCTCCGCCTTACGCAGGCGAAGGCATCCCTTCTTCCTAAGTTACGGGACTATCTTGCCGAGTTCCCTTACCTGGGTTGTCCTGCCACGCCTTAGCCTTTTAAGCTAGAGACACCTGTATTAGTTCTAGGTACGGGTATAACAGGTCGTTCCGCTCTTATTTTCATGGGCCCCAAGAATCGATAGAGTTACCCCTTCGGCTTTCATCTGCTTCTCCTCATAATGAGACTCCACAGAGTTACTGCCTACAGACATCTCGCGATGCTCTACATATCTCAAGGCGTCTAAGAAACGGCGTGCGTTTCCGCAAACCTACTGTTATAGTATCGGAATATTAACCGATTTCCCTTTCGGAGTTTCGGATTTACCTAACCCCTTAGGACCGACTAACCCTCAGCTGACAAACATTGCTAAGGAATCCGTGCTCTTTCGGCGTCCAGGATTCTCACCTAGATATGCTGCTACTAACACCAAGATATTCATATCAGGTCGCTCCATCGGACATTACTGCCCGACTTCTACGCAACCCGATCGCCCACCTACTCATGCGCTTTTGGCGCTGGTGAGGTATCGGAAGCTGGTTTAGCCCCGTCAATTTTCAGAACGTGCACCCTCGATCGGTCCGCTATTACGCGTTGTTTGAATGATGGCTGCTTCTAAGCCTACATCCCGATTGTTTTAGGATGGACGCTCCTTTACGATTAACACTTAACCAGCATTTAGGGTCCTTAACCCCACGTACGGTCGTTCCCGTAAGGGCTCACGGGCTTACCCCGTGAAACCCGACTGCCCCCTTCTTTGGAGAAACGGCATTCGGAGTTTGAGAAGAAGGCGACCCCTTTCGAGGCCATTCCCCCTAATCAGTGCTCTACCGCCGCATCATCCTCTAGGGACGCTGTCCTGAGGGACATTTCGGAGGGAACCCGCTATCGCCGTGTTCGATTGGACTATCACCCCTACACCCAGCTCACCCAAACGGAATATACCAGAACTGGATTCGGACCTCCACCATTCGTCAGAATGGCTTCATCCTGGCCGGGAGTAGATCACAACGGCTTCGGGTCTATCGGGAGTGACTGATCGCGCTTTCGCACGACACCCCTCATTTCTTGCGGGCACTCGCTTTCGCTTCGATTTTCATCTCGCCACGCCCGATAACTCCTTGGCACTTGCTTCGAGAAGTAAGACACAACGCTGATACTCCCTGTCGTACAGTTCCTTACGAAACCTAACTTCCAGGAAGGTCGATTCTTTTGCGCCGTATCGTAATGTCTCCATGTAATTTCAGGTTCTTTTGACACCGCTCTCGCGGTACTTTTCAGCATTCTCTCGCGATACTAAATTCGCTATCGGTCTGGCACACTCATACTTAGATTTAGAGGTTGATACCCCTATATTCATACCACCTATCCAGGAGGCACTACTCTTTTTGGATCGCTCCGTTTCCCTTCGCTTAAGAGGCTATCACTCGCTATGGCCTGTCGTTCCAGACAAGTTCAGCTCAAAAAACGGATGCTCCCCGCCACATCTTATCTGCATTACTGCAGAATATTCAGCGCGATCTGACCGGCGTTCACTCGCTGTTACTAACCGGGTCTCTATTGATTTCTTTTCCATCCCCTACTAAGACGCTTCATTTCAGGGAGTAATGTTGCCCATTCCTGGGCACCGTCCTATTCCGGGATCACGGGCTGCATGCGCCTACTCCGGACGTTTCGCCGCTTACCGCGGGACCTTGTGGTTGCCAGCCTAGCCATCCACTACATGGATTATAGCATTTGCATATCTGGTTTAAATTATAAACTCACATTATAGACTTCCTTACAGTCACTTCATAGTCGTTTCGCTTCTATTAGAGAAGAAGCACACTAACCTTACAAATTCATTGCACATAAATTGCGCTCACTCGTTCGGTGAGCTAATATTAGGAACACATATGTTTATAAATGCTTTCGGTCTCGGAAAACGAGGAATAATATGGGAGAACGACGTAAAAATAAAGCCGGACCTCATACAGCGAACCAAATAAGTTTTTGGTTTGTACGCTCTAAAAAAGCAGAGGAGTAAAATAAAAAAAGAGATTAATGAAAAATTACTTGGATTCAATGATTCCCAAAAGCGACGAAGCCATATTAACTAGTCCATTATAAAAGTCTCCGAAGAACAAGCTACGGACTTGCTTTTCTACAACAGACATGAACGCAATAATTGAATCTGGGTGAGGAGTTCGAACTGTCATGCGGTAACAATGAGTAGGATCTTGTTCCAGACTAAAATCTAAATACACCCATTCCTTCTGGACCAAAGGATGGCCTAACTGCAGCCAAGGGTAATGGTTTGGTGAAGACTAAAGATTTTCTTGGAGCAGACCTCAAATCAACTAGCACTCCCTGAGCAGGATATACACCTATAATACCCTCGTGATTTAAATTCGTCTGTAAAGCAAATACATTTAAGTGAGTTACAGTATCGACCATACGAAACGAACCCTGATCTTGAACGATTTTATCTTCTAATGCGATGATACATGAACTGCAGACAACCATAAGTTTTGAACCATCCGAAAGATGAACCCGAACGACGTCAAATCCCATATTCCTATTTGATCCATAGGTAGTTTTAACCGCACGGGCAACTTCCAAACCTACGGCAATCTTACCACCCACACCTAAATTTTCAGCAACAGAAACTCCCTGAACAAAATCATGGAATTTACGGGGATCAGGAATGGATTCGTTTAATACAACTCCAGATACGCCTTGTGGAGGAGTGAATGCGTCCCTATCTTTACGACCTAAAAAGCGGACAAAACTTGGCTCTCTTGCCATAAATGGAATAAAAGGCCTAAATTTTTGAACTGTCATAAAAAGTATAATAAAGAGAAGAATATAAAAAGGTAATGAATGTATGGCACAAACGTAAAAGATAAAAAAATTAAAATAAAAAAGAAAGAAAAGCAAGCTTACTTGCTTGCCATATTGTAAACGCCTTTAAGCGCAACAACTACTGCAGCCGGAGATACGAAGGCAGCCAATCCGCCAACGAAACCAATTATCATGCTGCCCACTTCCGTTCCAAGAATTGAACCCAATGCACTGACAGAGCTTGCCGCTGCAAGAAGAGCAATGGTTGCAATAAGGAAGTTGTAGATCTCCTTGTCAGTAATATTCAATACACCGACAATCAGACCCAAAATCGCAAGTGCTCCCAGGATCAAAGTCTGGTATGCCTCAACCTGTGCTGAGAATACCCCTATGATAAGGGACAGCACTACACCAAGAATAAACGCATATTCACCTATTTTCTCATCCATGGTAAATCACCGAGATAACCCACGACGATTAAGTTTATAAACCTAACGCTAGGGCACTACGGCATTCGGCGAAAAAGCTATCGACGTCTTACCAGCTCATCGACGGGAGAAGTATCCCAGGTGGTGAGCACATTTCCACGCCTTGTAGATGAATCACGCGATGTTGAGACTCTTGAGGTTGAGGATCCGGAAGTTGCGGATGACGTTGTAGATGAAGTTGTGGATGAAGTCTCTCGCACCTCTGAAGATCGCACGCAGATTCCGTCGCTGCATTTTTCAGCCATACTGCAACGCATTGTTTTGGATTTTGCACGGTTTCCTGAACAGAAATATTCCCGAACGCGCATATCGCCATCACAAGCATCCTGAAACGCTACTTCGGTTCTTGTTCCGTCTTCGGTTATCAATGCCTCGCGCGTGTTTCCCTTGGTTTTGATATCCATGCCGCCATCAGAGTCAGCACATTCGTATCTAAGCTCTGCTTTTGGCGGAACACTGGAAGAAACCGTTGGAATAACAGATTGGGAGATTCCTTTTGAAACAACATCCCTTGCAGTTGGAGTTGTCGCTGTTGATTGCGGAACAACTGAATCGGATTTTGCACAAGCCCCGCGAACACAGGAATAACCTTCTGCAACCCGTGAGCATATTACGCGCGTGGATTTCATTTCTCCCCCGCGCTCGTAATATTCAACCAGGATTCTTGAATCAGCACAATTATCTTCAAAACTTAGTCCATCGGTACATGTGACCCTGCCAGCGATTCTGTATTCTAATCCACCGTCATTATCACGGCAAACGGATGATGATTCAGTTGAAGATACATCTGAAGTTTCTTCTGAAACTACTGAAGAGTCACGCGGCCTGGCGGTTGGAGCTGAAGCGGTCGAAGGAGTTACGGATTTGGGAGTTATAGACTTGTTTGCCATCGGGCGTGGTTGTGAAGCAGTTGTAGAAACCGAAGACGGGACAGATGAAGCATCTGGCTTTTCTCCAGCTGAACGCGGATTCAGTAAGCAAGCGCCATCAGAACAGGAATAACCTGATGGACAATCAATATATTTTATTATCGGGGAGCTGTCACTAGCACATGCCCATTCGGCTACCCGCGTATCTGAAGTGCACGTGTCTTCATTCACTGATGGCGTTACGGAAGAACCGATATATGCCGTCCAGGTTATCTTGTCTTTTCTGTAGATGCTTTCCCCGCCGCTCTTTTTACAATTCGCAATTTTTTTGTCTGCGAACGGAGTTTTTATTTCGGCTGGTAATGGTTCTGCTGGTGCTGCTTCAGTAGTTGTAACCGATGATGAAGCATTCGAAGAAACCGAAGACGGAGAAGATGCTGTTAATGGTAATGAGGAAATTGAAGGCAGTGAAGGAATTGTGGGTTTGGTTGTACTTGGCCCGGAGGTAGTTGGAGGTTTGACCAGCGATGGTCCTGAAGGAACTATGGATTTTGCTGTTGGTTTTGAAGCATTTGTAGAAACCGAAGATGAAGCAGATGCTGTTAATGGAGGCGTGGTTTCTGAAGTAACTGGCTCTGAAACTGAAGGTTCTGATAAATTAATACACGCACCGGATTTGCAAACATAATTTTCTGGACAGGTTTCACCATCTGGATTTGAAAATACCGGATTTATTCCATCGCAATGGGCTTCCATTACTTGGGTTTCAGATACACATACTTCTTGAACCGTGAAATCAATAGAACTATTTTTGTATCTTATAGAAGTTCCTGCTTTGAAAATATTGTCTTTGCCGCCATCACTATCAACGCAGGAATAAACATTGTTACCTATAATCTGCTCGTTGTTGTTTGTTGAACCGCTCGTTGGAACCGAACTTGATGCGGAAACAGAAGGTGCTGGAAACGAGGACGCGGATGATTTTACACAGGCACCACTTACACAGGAAGAACCAGCCTCGCACGGAAGCGAAATCGTATGCGCCTTGTTCTTTGAATCGCAATAATTCTCGGAAACATTTACATTGTCATTAATGCATTTGTCAACAAGATTCACAGTATAACTCTGCGCCCCTTTTGTGAACGCGTAGTTTACGGAACCAGCAATAAGATTATTTTTTCCGCCATCACTGTCCGTACAACTTACTGGAGTTTCAACTGCAGGATCAACAATGCTGCCTGGAACAGAACTTGATGCGGAAACAGAAGGTGCTGGAATCGAAGATTTTACGCAAGCTCCATTTGAACACGAAGAACCTGTCGCACACGACAGAGTTATGTTCTTACCTTTTCCAGAATCGCAATATCTTTCCAAAACCGAACCGCTATCTGCACACTGGTCTTTGAATGTATGCGCATAGCTCCAGCCACCCTGTTTGAAAAGATAGTCCATCGTTCCTGAGACTTCGGTGTTTTGCCCGTTATCACTGTCCGTGCATGAAGCTGAAACCTGCACAGTTGGATCTGCATCTTTTTCCAATGCCTTTGCTTCATTTGGAAACATGCATGCCCCATCATAACAAACTGTGCCGGCTTTGCAAGGCATTTGTGTCGAGGTAAGTTGCTTTGATGTGGGTATAATATGGTATTCCAACACCGCGGTTGAACCAAGACAATAATCAACCACAACAGTTCCGTTTGTACAGGTTACTTCGTCTTTTTCTTCGGCTGTTTTTGAATTTGCAGGATCAACACATGTAACCGGTTGCGAATTGTCTACGGACGGCGCTCCGGCAACGATAGAAGGCGAAGTAAGAGAATTAACTGCAAAAGAAGCAGATAACATAACCAGGACAAAAAACAATCCAAACATGATTTTCGGACGAAGAGGGGTTGTGCTCATGCTAAAGGCTACGAAAATAAAGAATAAAAAGGGAAGTGTTTGGATTGAAACTCCAAACAACTTTATTCCGGCGGATTTCCAATCTCAACCGGCTCAAAATCATACAGGAAGATTTCGGAAAGAAGATTCCCGCTTCCAATCTTCCAGCTTTTTGCCATTCTTGATTTTGCATCGGTTGATGGCGCGTATAGATACGCATAGTCATTAAACAACGCGGCCATGAGGAATTCCCTAAGAGGAGATTTTTTCTTCAGCTGTCCCGCGTTATCGGAACTCGCAGAACCAGCAGTATCCTCATCAACACAGGCACCATCCGTACATACCATGTATGCAGGACATTTCACCTTCTTTGTCTTTGGCTTTTTGTTGCTGCAGTATTTTTCATAAACATTGAGAGTGTCCTTGCAGCTGTCATATTCAACTGTTGGCTCAGTTGCATACAGTTCCTTATATGAAATGGAGCCCTTCACTGCGGTTGCAATGCCGCCATCCGAATCAGTGCAGGACAGATCAGCGCCCTCATCTGAAACTGGCTTTTTCTTGCATAACCCATTAGAACATATCTTGCCAGCGCCGCACTTTATCGTGGACTGGCTTATCAAGTCTTTCTTGACCTTGTAATCAGACAGAGTTGAGTTGTCAATGCAAAAGTCCTCAACAACGGTTCCGTTTGTACAGGTAACCTTATTCTTCTTGGATGTTGTTGCAGGTGAATTCGAAACAGTGCATTTAACTGTTGGAGTACTTGGACCGTCATCTTCGTCAGCTACGCATGCACCATCCTTGCATGAGGAACCTAAAGGGCAGGACTCCCAACTGGTTTTATTCATATTATTAGTATTACAAGACATTTCCAATATATTCGCAGTGCCACTGCAGAAATCAGTTGATTTGTTGACTTTTCCATCTGCTCCTGTTGCAGTTACAGTACCCTTGATAGTTAAATCAGTGCCCCCATCAGAATCACTGCAGGAATTTGTTCCTGCAACACATGCACCATCCTTGCAGGATGTTCCAGATGGACA
>JBBSVO010000002.1:80783-114344 GCA_038046805.1 Microcaldota archaeon | reverse complement strand
TATTATTATAACCAGCATAAACTGTTGAATCACAATAAAAATCAACTACTGTAGAACCAGAACATTTGTCTTCATACATAACTAATTGACCTATTTTAGTGGAGTCCCAATAACCAGAACCATACTTCACTTCAATCTCTCCCTTTACAAGAGGATCATTTGAAGGATCGTCATCCGAGCCACAGGTATTAACTGCCGTAGCAGCAAACCCGAAGTTCGCCAAAACCAGCAAAAATAAAATCCCAAATAATCCAACATGCCAAAGACGAGATGAAATCATAGTTATCCCGCTATACTTGTTCATGGATTGTTTATAAAGATTTCGGAAAAATGAAAATTCCGAAACGAGTGATGAAAGAAGATACCCGAAGCGCACAACGCTAATTTTTTAAACCTGTACCGAGATTACGGAACAGATGATTTTACATCGCATTGAACGGCAAACCGTTCAAGCATAAAAATTAAATAACAAAAAACTGAGGTGAAATTTTTATGGCAGAAGAATATGGAGAGTATGCATTTCTGGCAGGATTGGTAATTGCCGTGCTGGTTGGGGTTTTCGCAACATTCGTGCAGCCATGGCTTGGCTTATTGATGGCCTTGCTTGCATTGCTTGGTTTGATTGTCGGACTATTGAATATCACGGACAAGGAGATTAACTCATTCCTGCTTGCGGCATTGGTATTGATTGCATCCGCTGCTGCGCTTGGAAACGCATTCACGCTATTCGGAGCGGCGGTCCAGGGAGCGATTTCCGGATTTGCCGGCGCATTGACAGCGTTCGTGGCACCTGCGGCAGTAATTGTCGCCATAAAATCCGTATATTCGCTTGCTTCTAAGAAGTAAATTGAAGCGAATGCTTACGGAATTTTCTTTTTTTTTTGATTTTTTTATTTTTCGCGTGTTTGGTTTTTTTATTCCGCTTTTTTCATACGTGTTTCTTTCCGGGTTTTTCGTTCCGCCCGCATCCATTTATAAATTTTTCATGCGAAGTTGGCACTAATATTGAACTATTCTTGTTCTAAAAAATATCAAGGAAGTGATTTGCATGGCAAAAGTTGATGAATTCGGACCCGAGAGAGTTTTTGAAGTATACGACCAGAAGACCGGAATGTGGGGCGTCGTAGTTGTTGATAACACCGCACTTGGACCTGGAAAGGGCGGAACACGGTTTGTTCCGGATTTAACAACTGATGAAGTCAAAGGTTTGGCACGTGCAATGACCTGGAAGAATGCGCTTGCAGATTTGCCTTTTGGCGGAGCGAAAAGCGGCATTCGCGGAGACCCAAAAAAATCTAATAAAGAGGAGATCATCCGCTCATTTGCAAGAAGAATAAAGCCTCTTGTTCCAGAGTTTTATATTGGCGGTCCGGATATGAATACCACTGAAAAGGAGATGGGCATTCTTGCAGAGGAATTGGGAAAAGGAGGATGCACGGGAAAGCCTGCATCAATGGGCGGACTTCCGCATGAACTGGGTTCTACAGGCTATGGGGTTTATCTTGCAACGCTTGAGGCGCTTGCACATAAAGGAATTGATGTTAATGGCGCAACTGTTGCTATAGAAGGGTTTGGAAATGTTGGCACATTCACAATGAAATTTTTGACTGAAAAAGGCGCGAATGTTGTCGCGGTTTCGGATTCGCGCGGAACGATTTACAACAAGGATGGATTGAGTTACGATAAACTGATGGAAACAAAGGCACAGCATGGAATGGTTACAGCTTACGATGATGGAGAAAAACTGGATGGCGCGAAACTGTTTGAATTGCCTGTTGATGTTCTTGTTCCTGGTGCAAGACCAAATGTGATTACAGAAGCGAATGTTGGCGCAGTGAAAGCGAAAATTGTTGTTGAAGCAGCAAATATTCCGATGACACAGGAAGTGGAGAAGAAACTCGCAGACCGCGGTGTTCTTGTTATTCCGGATTTCCTTGCAAATGCCGGAGGAGTTATTTCGTCTTATTGCGAATGGAAGGGAATGAATGAAAAGGAAATGTTCAAGGTAGTTGAGGAGAAAATTACGAAAAATACAAAGCTGGTTTTATCCGAAACAACTGGCGGGTATGCAAGAGAGGCGGCATTGAAGATTGCAATGCAAAGGGTAAGAGGAGCAATGAAGTAGGGTCTCGCGCTTCGCGTCTTGAGTTTCGAGTTCTCTGGAATTCAGTCAGTAAATCAAATTTTTCGAAGAGCACCCTCTCCTAATGGAGAGGGACCCCGCGCACTCGCGGGGTATTCCGCTCATTCGAAAAATACTTGCCAAGTCGGTTGGCAATTCACCTGCCCGCAAGCATGCAGTACTCTCGCCGACTTGGCAATAGGTTTATTTTCGACAGACTTGAACGAAATGTCGTTCAGGCAGATATTGGAAGTAGCGTTTCGGGTTTTGAGTTTAGGGTTTTGCTCACCGTTTTGAATTTTGCGTTCCGGATTCCTTTCGCCCGGAAACATAACGGTCAGTAAATTGACCGATTTTGACTATTTTCGGACAATAGATTGACCGACTATTTATGAGTAAGAAAAACATAAAACGGAATCTTCATGATATCGGCATAGGAAATTTCAGTTCCTTCATGTATGATAAAACGTTTCAACTTGGCGTTTACCATTGCAAACTGCCCGGAGCTTTTGCTTGGGCCACCAATCTCAAAAAGCGCGTTATTCCAAACATAATCCGGGCCGGTTTTGAGATAAAACAAACCATCTACATGCATGGCAAAAAGATCTTCTCTTCCCAAACCAACCGCCCGCTCCTTTTCCCCCAGTAATTGCAAAATAGTTTCTCTTATTACTGGGGAAGCAAACAGATATTTCGACTCTTTTCTCACTTTTGCCTTCCCGCTTTTATATGGCATTACTGGAATGATAAGATTTGCTTTTGTTAGGTATTCAATCATTTTAACAACAGTGCCTTTACCCAATCCTAGATCAGTAGAAAGATTATCATAGCTTGTTTTTTCCGAAAGCGCGAGAAGCTTGAGCAATGGCCAAAATTTTCCCAGGACGTCCTCGGAAAAAGATCCTGTTGAACCTATATCTTCGTATATAACCCTGTCGAGCATGTCCAACAGAGTAGATACTGGTTTTTCAAGCAGATATGGCAGGTTAGCACGTTTATATTCGCTTAACACTGCTTCTGGCGGGTCATTTATTTTTTCTCTGAAATCAAGTTCTGTTCTCAAAGCACTGGTAAGCGGATCACCTGAAAATGGATCAAATTGCGCGATGGTTTTTCCATATCGTATGCGCAGAAATTCGTTGAACGTCAATGGCCTGAGATGTATGAATAAAGCACGCCGCGATAATATGCGTTTTGCATTCTGAAGATTAACTGCGGATGAACCAGTAATTACTATCTTTATCTTTGGATACATATCGGATAATACCTTTATCTCCTCTGGCCAGTTCTTCAGCTTGGCAATCTCGTCAAAAAAAAGATACCCTTCGGTAAGAATGTGCCTTAACGGACTTATAAGATCCTTTATCGTGTATCCTGCAAGACCCAGATGCTCACCGTGTATTGCCAGACCTTTCCCGGTTTCCGCGTATTTCTGTGCAATAAGTGTTGTCTTGCCCGTGCCCCTTAGCCCATGCAACACGATAATGTTTGCCTTTTCCATCTCAGTATATGCGTCCCTTCTGTGCTCTTTTAGACTGCCCTTAAGCGCATCTTCCATCAGAAATTTTTCTTCCTTGAGAAATTCCACAACGCCCATATTAATCAATATATCCTATGGAGCATTGGTTTTTTAAACAGGTCGGTCATTATATTGACCGATTTTGGCTATTTTCGGACAGTTTATTGGCCAAGATGAGGGGATATTGGATTTTGATTATGCTAAAAATATGTTTTCAGGATATACGAGGGAAAAGACGAAATCAGATTTTTCGAAGGGCGTCCCCTCCTGTGGGAGAGGGACCGTGCGCAAGCGCACGGTATCCCACCCATTCGAAAAATTCTCGTGATGTCGTGTCGGCATTCGCCCGTTCACGAGTAGAACGGTACTCTGCCGACATCACGATAGACTGGTGGAAATCTCTGGATTTAAATGAAAACCGGCCCCCAAACCCGAAATATGCTGGGATATAAACCTTTTTAAATATTGGCAAGCAAATGAAAAATAAAATATATGCTAAAGAGGGATAACTATGAGATATAATAAGTATATCGTTATTGCGTCGATATTCGCCAGTTTACTTAGTATAGGGTCTGCTGTTCCTATGGAGGCAGGTAAAAACATTAATATGGCACTTGCATGTACACTGGTCACAGTAAGAGATGCACTTGCAATCGGCATGATGTTGCTTGTAGTTGCTGCGGCAGTGGTTTACGCAGTAGGACAGGTACTTGGTGCTGAGACTAGGGCAAGAGCTTCGGTCTGGGCAACGGCAATGTTCATTGGTGCGATAATTGGTGCATTGATATACCTTCTACTGCCGTTCATATTGGGAACATTGTTTGCAGGGGACCCAATTGCAGCTGTTTTAAAGGACCCGTCTTTGATTCAATGCAATCCGAATGCGATATAAATTTCATAATAATAAAATAAAATACAAAAGAGGGATTACACTATGAGATACGGAAAATATATCATCATGGCATTGGTGCTGGTTGGATTGTTGGGCGTTGGATTTGCAGCTATTGATGCAGGTGCAAACATTAAAAGCGCACTTGGATGTATGTACGTAACTGTAAAGAACGCGCTTGCAATCGGCATGATGTTGCTTGTAGTTGCTGCGGCAGTGGTTTACGCAGTAGGACAGGTACTTGGTGCTGAGACTAGGGCAAGAGCTTCGGTCTGGGCAACGGCAATGTTCATTGGTGCGATAATCGGGGCGCTGTTGTACATTCTACTACCGTTCATATTGAAGCAACTGTTCTCGCAAGATACTGCACTTACGGATATAATAGACAATCCAGACGCAGTTGGAACTTCCTGCTCGTGAGCATATGAAAACACCTTTTCTTTTTTCCTTTTCTTTTATTTTTCTTCTTTTGGTTAGTGCGACCTTTGCAGGACAGAACGCCGCTGAAAATATTCAAAAGGCATTGGGCGGAATGTGCGCAATAGTTCAAAGTTCACTTGCAATCGGAATGCTAATGCTTGTTGTTATTGCCGCATTGGTTTATGCAGTCGGACAGGTACTTGGTGCCGAGACAAGGGCACGAGCAGCCGTATGGGCGACTGCGATGTTCATTGGAGCGATTATAGGTGCGCTCATCTACATTCTGATGCCAGTAATTATTTCCCAGCTTATGACGGGCGAGGGAAACAGCGAATGGGTTCAGAAATGCTGCAGGGTAGACCCTGAAACAGATTGTCTGGGACTGGCTGGCGGAAGTTAATTGCGTCTTGTCTTGCGGTTTCGCGTTGAGTGTTTCTGATTTTGATTAGTTTTATTTTGTGTTCCGCACGAACGTAGCGTCTGCCCAAAGCCCACGGCTCAAGGCTCACAGCCCAAGGCAATCCGCCACTAACCCCACTGTTTTTTATCCTTTTCCTACCCACTAATATTAACCATGGGCACGTTTGCTGTTAAGTTCATGGAAAGACTCGGAACCGGAATGGAACAGCGCGGATTTTCAGCAGTAACCAAGGAACGAGTGGATGGCAAATTAAGGGATTCCGGCTTTCTTCCGCAAGGACGGGCGTCTGGTATAATAGAAAGCGGAGAAACGATTTTCACAAGAAGCGGCACAACGTCCGGAAAATCGAATTTTTTCGTATTCGCAAAAGTTATTTCCGAAGACAGGGTAATTATTCTTTTATCAAACCCTGACCAAAGCGATGGTGCGGAAAAACTTGAACGAAACGAATTCTTAATCCGAAGGGATTATCACGAAGGAGACCCGGAAAGAGGTGCAGAGGCAGTTATCGGGGAGGCAATGGCACTCTCGTTAAAAAAAGATGAAAAAGAATATCGCGGCCAGATTCATCTTCACCACGGATACACAGGAAGAGCGGAACTGGATATGAACGGGGTTCCGCATCTCGTGCATGCACTGGATGATGGAGAATCAATGCTCTCGGATATAATCAGAAAAGCAGTTTTATATCACACAGACGTCCTTGCAATGACTCCGCATAACAACATCGACCTTGGCACATACCAGATGACGCGGATAATATGCGAAGAACTCGGAATTGTCTGCATTCCAGCAACTGAAATCACGGCACCACTTGAAGACCATAATCCAAACGGCCCACACATTCTGCTTTTGCTTGCAAATGAAACCGCGATAAAAGCAGCGGATATGATGATTTTGAGAAAGCGCGACCCGGAACTGCATATGATCTCATTATTCCTTGGAATGACGCTGGACAAAATGCTCGTGAAAATAAGGGAATTGGTAAAAAGAAAACTTGCAGTATTTGGAATAGCGCATCCGCTTAATTACAACTCGCCAACGCTCCCTATACCCGCGATTGGATTGGTAAGCGCAATAGACAAAGGTGTAATAGGTTGGGACACGGTTGATAAAATCTTACGCGAGGCGCATTTTATTGCAGGACCGAATTCTACTCTAAACGAAGGAGAAGTTCCGTTGAAAAGCCCAGAGCTTAATGCCAGACTTTTGGATCTTCTTGCAGCACATGGACTTGGAGACAAGATAACCTCGCACAACGTAGCGATGGCGCTTGGAAGAGAATACGGAAAAAGCAGCTTTGACGGGGACGACCATAAGACAACTTCCACAGGAAATCCGCACCCGGAATTCGGAACAGATGATACATACGTTTGCGGGGGAGACCCAAACGGAATGGGGTATACCAGATTTGTCTTTGATGCCGCAACGCAAAACGCGCTTATCGCCTTGGGCAGAAAACCAATATCTGACGAAATTATTCGATGGGTTGTAGATGGTTCCGCACGAATGGAAGCAAGGGTTTTCACAGAGACGCATGAGGGTAAACTTCTGATTGCCAGAAGAAGAGTGGAAAGACCAAACGGGAGGGAAATAGAATACAGGGACATGGCCGCAGCACAGGAAGCCGGATACGTAAGAGCATTAACACAGGACACTGCATACTTCCTGAAGAATTTCATGTTGAAAGAACTCGGAAACCTACCAGGAGACTAACAAACCAAAGACAACCAAATAGCCCCCTAAGCCGTTATTTTTAAACCTATCACAACATAAATATTACACTAATTGCACGTAGAGTAATTCTTCAAAAAGAGGAAAAAAGAGGGAATGACATGGGTATCAGACCGGGAAGATCAATTCGCGACATGGACAAGGTAGCATGGACCAGGTTTTCAAAGACAAAGCCAAGACGATCATACATAAAGGCAATGCCGCACAAGGACCTGAACGTATTCAGGATGGGCGCAATGAAGCCAGAATACACTGCGGAATTCGACTTAGTATGTCAAGGAGACATTATTCTGCGCGATAATGCAATTGAAAGCGCAAGGCAGACTGCGAACAAGCACATGGAAAAGAACACTCCTATGGCATATTATTTCATCGTGAGAGTATACCCGCACCATGTTACAAGGGAAAACAAAATGATTTCAGGCGCAGGAGCAGACCGTCTTCAGAAAGGAATGAGGCAGTCGTTCGGAAGGCCTGTTGACAGGGCAGCCCGGGTAAATAAAGGCCAGCCGGTTTTCACGATTTATACTGTAGATGCGAATGCAAACCAGGCAAAGGCAGCATTCATAAAAGCAAGAAAAAAACTATCTGGAAGTTTCAAAATAAAAACCAGGATAAAGGGTGAAGGCGTTGGTGCATGAAAGAATTGAAGTTGATGACGCGCTTATAAGCACAGATGTTGACAAATTGATCAAGGCTATTTCTACAAAAAAAACAATAGAATTAGGTGTGCTGGAAAAAGAAACCAGGATTCCGCACAAAAATATAGAAAAATGGGTTCATGTTCTTGAAGAAGAAGGATATGTCAAGATAGAATACAAGCTAACCAAAACATACGTCGTATGGATTGGTGAGGAAGTAGAAGCTGAAGAACCAGGTTCACCAGCTGAAATTCCACGAGAAATAAGACCCACAGAAAAGAAAGAATACGAAGGGCCGCTGGAAAAGAGTACTCCGTTCGAAGAAGCACTTCCAAAAACATCCACTCCTTTTGAGCCATTGGACAAGGAAGAAGAAGAGGAAGTAAAAAAGGTTGAGGAAGGCCTTCGCGTATTTGATGAAAAGATTGAGGGTGAAGAAGAAAAGGATGTTGAAGAAAAAGCAAAACACGACGTTCTCGAATCACTTACTGATGAAGGTGAAATGGAAAAAGAAGGAACCATTGATGTACAGGTAACCAAAGAAGAACGGGAAAACGAATGGTTTGAGGAAGAGATTGAAAGGAATAAGAAGGCAGAGGAATTCGGAGAATATTTCGGCGGTGCGAAGGAAGAAGAAAAGGAAGCAAAGGCCGGTCCGAAGATAAAAAAACTGGATTCGGAATCCGAAACGCGAAATCAGAGACATGAGATTCGTGGTCCGAAACGCGAAACGCGAGACCAATCAAACTCAAAACTTTCCGCCCGAAGTGAAGCGCCACACCCTGTTATGGAAGCCCCGCTCCGGGAAAAGATAAGCGAATATCTGGATGAGATACAAACCCAAAAGGAAGAAATTGAACGATTGAAGAAAAGAAAAGACAAGGTTTACCGCGATAAATATATGAAGCTTGAAAGCAAAATGGAAGCAGATATCGTTTCTATTACTGAAAGAATACTTGAAAAAGAGGGAAAAATCCTGGAACTTAAGGAAAAGGCATTGGAATTGCCTGACCGGATTGCGGAAATAGAAAAACTGCAAAGCACTGCAGAAAAAATAGGTAATGAAGGAAAGTCAACACTGGAAAGAGTGCGAAAAAAGGTTTCGGCATTCCAGAAGGAGATTGAAAACGCAGAGGAAAATATCCAGGAAAGGATAACAGATGTGAAAAGCGGAATTGCAAAAGAAACCGAACGAATGAGCGCGCTTGAGGCAACAAACAGGAAGATGGATTCCCAGCACCAGAAGCTCACCGAGACGTTGAAAACTACCGAAGCCCATATAAGCGAGCTTAGGGCGCAGATGGATGACACACTTGCATTGCTTGAGGAGGCTACTGAAAGAAAGGTGGATATAACGGATAGTATGGACCACTTACGCGTAGCTATTGACAGAAGAGAGAAACAGCTTGAGGAATTGAATTCTGAATTTGAAGAAGTGAAAAAGCTTGAGCAATGGGTTTCAGAATATGTTGGCGATTACGAGAGAAAGATAGAAGAGATTGAAAATTACGTTGACAGAAGCGAAGAGGAAATGGAACGATTGAGGAAAGGTGCAGAAGAAGAGTACATCAAAAAATACCTGCGCGAGCTTGAGGGATTAACCAGAACATACGAGCATGAAATGGAAGGTGCGGCACTGGAAGAAAAGAATATCGAACACCAGATAGAAGATGCAAAGAAACGACTGGCAGGATTGATTGAGGAAAGCCAGATGATAATCAAAAAAATGCACACAGAAACGCAGGGTGGAATGGATTTCCGCACTGCGGTAAGCGAAAGAAAATCTGCAACAAGAAAGGTTGCATCTCTTGTTGAGGAAAAAGGGAAGGAAAAGGAAAGATTAAAAGAGGATTTGGAGAGAGTCAGGAAGAAGAGGAAGGGGAAGAAAAAATGATGGGGTGATGTTAATGGCTGGGGAAAAAACAATAACTGTTGGTATTCTAAAGGAAATGGGTTTTAATCTAGAGATTGCTAAAGATGGGACAACAGCAAAGATGACTGGTCCAACTTCAGTGGATACTGAAATGTTTGGGATGTTACGTGGAAATATTAAAACGGCGTTGGGAAACGTGGAATCAAATAGCCAAATCCCATCTGGAAGTACAGCACTATTAATGAGGCAACTTGAAAAAGATGCAGCCAAAGTAACCCTAGAAATGGCAAAAGCAAAAGAAGCAGAGAAGGGTCCAAAGGCTACTGAAGGCGGACCACAAAGGTAGATAAGCCATGTTTGAGAAGAAAACATACACGGTTCCGATTGAAGCCGTAATCCCTATGGGGATTGACATAAAGATTCGCACAAACCCATTCCGAAACGGGGAAGCGACTTTTATCGGGCTTTCTGTGTATTATATGGTAAATGAAGAGAAAAGAACCGCTACCCCCACGATGGTATCTTTGGCAAAAAAGGAACTGGTTGGGGCCGTAGATGGTATGCTTGCAGATGGGACCATAAACCAAGCTATTGCACATGCGGCAAGGGAAAAGATAATTGGCCCGTTTGGAACTTCGGAATAGATAAAATACAGAATGCGGACCCGCATTATATTTATTCCGACAGCTTGACCTGTTGCGAATCTTTTTTTCTGGAGCGCGAGTCGTCCACTACGGCAAGCCATGAATCCCCTATCTTCATCATGTAATTTCCAAACGTTTTGCTCAGGCTTATGCGCATTGGCCTGAATTTCCTTTTGCTTTCCATTGCGATTACGGTATCCCGCTCTATTTTTATCATTCCAACCCGCCTCAGACGCGGAAGAACGCGATTGTAGAACGTTGCCTTTGAAATGCCGCTGGATGAGATGAAAGAAGCGGTTTCATTGCCAGATAGCTGGAGCTTTTCCGCAAGCAAAACAAGGAACGAAACCGCGGTTTCATGATATTTTTTCTGATATTTTTTTGGAAATACAAAATTAATTACCTCCTCGATATCCCAGAGGTTTCTGGTTGGATTTTCTTCTTTATCCTGAAACGAGCGAAGCTCTTCGCTACCATGCGGGGGGAAATAAAGGGATTCAGAAGATGGAATGCCGCGTGAGGCTATAGAAGGTTTCTCTCTAATTTCCTTGTCAGATGCCACAGACTGGGAGGGCGATGTATCTTCTTCCATGCTCGCTATTCTGCGGTATTGTTTAAATAGTTAGCCGTTGGCTTCTGGCTATTCGCCAAATATGCTTCCGAACCCAGTCTCTGCATTTGAATCCTCTGCATCAACCTTTGCGATAATATCGTCTTCGGTTTCTTTTTTGCACCGCACTGCGAATTCTTTTAGTTTTTCCGCTGCCTTTTTCAGGAATTCGTCCGAAGCAGAGATGTAAAGATAAACTTTTTGGGTATCATGGCCTATAAGCTGGCCTTCCTTGACCTTATGGGAAACTCGTGCAAAGCTGTCTGTTGCGTAAGGATCAGCCTCGATTACCTTCATCAAATCCACTTTTTTTGAGGTTTCACATTCGTAAACGTGTTTGGGCATGTTTTTCACCTTATTGCCATTGGCTCCTAGCTACTAGCTACTGGCTTCTGGCCATTACATAAAATAATCAAAAGGCGAAGATAATAAAAACAGTGTGGGTAATCCTCCAAAATATCCAACTCATAGAGGATTGACCCACTTACTTCCCCGGCTTCCTAACGTCGTTCTTTAGATGAAAAATTTTTGTTAAAATTTTTCAGCATTGGAATTTAGAAATTCCAATACAAAAATAAAAGAAAGAGATGGGGAGAAATATCCCCCACTTCTTAATTCGTTCGTATTGAAAAACCAAAAAAATAAAGAAAGAAAGGGTTTAGAATTACCTCTTAAACCCTTTGTAGATACCTTTGCTGCTTCCACCCTTCTTTGTGAAGAAGTAGATGCCGATTGCAACCACCACTATCACAACCACGACCAACAGGATTGTACCCATGTTTCCGCCAGTTGCTCCAGCAGCTGCTGTTGGAAGCTGTGAAGGAACTTCAGGTGCCTTTCCTGTTCCAGCTGCGCCAGTTTCCTTTGAAGGAGCTGGTTGCTCGGATGGTGTTGCACTTTCACCTGCAGGTGTTCCTGTGCCAGCACCAGTTCCTGCCGGAGCAGTAGATGGGGCTGGAGTTGAAGTTACTTCAGGTGCTGCTTCTGGTGTCGGGATTGTTGGCACTGTTGTTGTAGCCGCGGATTCCGCAGTACATGCAGTGTAGGACACAGACGAAGTTGTTGTCGTGTATCCGCTTCCAGTCACTTCAACCGAATAGATACCTGTTCCTTTTGTTGCAAAGGTTGCCTTTCCATCCGAATCAGATGACTTTGTTTCAAGCAATCCAAGGTATGGGCTTTCGCGGTACAACTTAACAGTTGCGCCTGATGCCACTCCGCCGGATTTTGAAACCGTCACTGTTAATGTGTCGTCAGGACAGTTCTGCTTGGTAGATATTGAAGGCACGGTATTTGCCTGGGTTAATCCACCTTGATTTGCAGCTGCCGCAGTCGTTGGAACATACACGAACGGGTAGAAATAACCCGGTTCAGACATTCCAGTCTGGTAGACATAATCATACGTTAAGTCGTATGAGCTTCTGTCATGCCAGGACCACCTTGTAAGGTTCCATGAACCCATGCTAATCTTATTTGCTGGATAGTCAGCTCCGAGATCTGTTTCATTGAAGTACATTACCGGGGAGAAAGATGCCGTTCCCACAGTTGTAGTTATGTTAAGACCATAGTAGTCTGCGCTGCTGGTAACGAACTTCATTGCCTTTGCAAGTGTCCATGCATTATTTGCAAGACCGGAAATTACATTTCCTGCCGAATAAGTTATGTTTGGCAGAAGAGTCCAGTTTCCTGGAGCACCTGGAATCGCGCTAACGTTGGACACGTTGAATGGCCTGACTGCAAAGTTTACAGACGGACCTAACGCATATGGCATGTGAATTACTCCTCCGCTTGGCTGTAGAGAATAGTTGCTTGACACGTTGTAGAATGTGGAGCCAACTAAGGTGGAGATGTAACCACCACTTACACTGTAGATATCAAATCCAGTTGCAAGTAACGATTGTATGGTGTTTCCTGCTGAGAATGTCAGGTTAGAGTTATTCAGGAAGATACCATAGGTACCGTTTGTTATTGTATTGCTTGCAAATGTACTGAATGCACCCGGAGTTGAACTAGTATTATAGACACTCACGGAATAATAGGTTGCGTTTGTTATTATATTGCTTCGGACTGGCGAGCTTGACGCGGTGTTTCCGTTTCCACCAAGCACAAGACATGCTGCCGCGAAGTTATTTGCCCATCCGCAGTTGAACAGCGTGTTATTGTCTACAGTTACGTTCGCAAAGATTGCCAACGCCGTACTACTGTTGTTCATCAGGCTGTCTCTTATTGAGTGACCCGTTCCACCTGCAAAATCAACCGCATAGGCTACTAAACCAGTGGTCTGGTTCCAGAAACCCCATGTTTTGAGGTTCGTGACGTTCACGTTGCTTGTAGTAGTGCTAACAAACAAACCAGTCTGGTTTGGCACACTCCCACTTTCGGTCAAGTTCGCATTTGTAACGTTTACATTGTTAACCCTGGATAAAAGGATATAATATGTACTGTGGGTAGATATACCGTATATTGTTGGGGAACTTATTACCGTGTTGTTCGCAAACACCAGATATAACGCCCCAGTAGACGCTGTAACCGCAGTTTCGTTCACAGTAACGTTGTTGATGTTTCCACCCGTATTCGTATTAGAGAGTGTAACACCGGTTCCGTTTCCTCTGTCTGCAAAGCTGTTGAGCAGATTGGTTGAGTTCGATTGGTCTATGAAGAATGCATTTGTAGTATATGATGCATTCACGCCACCAACTGTTGTTGATGATGCAGTTGTCACGTTCACACCAATCGGCATATCTGTTACAGATGTGTTTCGCACCGCGTTTGCTGAACCGCTACCGATTATAATGCCCTGCCCGTTGCTGTTTGTTCCGTTTAATAGGCCCAAAGTAACTGAGTTTGAATTACCATATATTGCAATAGCCGCACGAGCATAGGATTCGTTCATTCTTCCGCCGGTTATCGTATTGCTGTGGCTGTTTGAATCCAGATATGCACCAAACGAACCATGCGACTGTTTGCTGGAGAAGTTGCTGTTTGCAATCGTGTTTGTGGAAGAGTTCGCCAGATATAATGCAGTATCATAATTGTCCCACATAGTCAGGTTCGTAAATGTGCTTCCGTTTGAATTCAGCACATACATACCAAAACCAGTGGAGTTATTTGAGCTGTTGTAAATCCAGGTATCACTCACTGTTGGTGCAACCCCAACTGTTCCGTTGAGGTAGATACCGTATGTATTGTTGAAAAATCTGTTAAAGTTAAGTGGCGACTGATTTTGATTGTTGACTGTAAGGTTGTTTGCAAATGCCGAATAAAGACCATACGCATACTGGCTAACAAATACACCAGCAACAGAAACGTTGGAGGCAGATGCAACATAAATACCAGATACCGCAGCTGGATTGGTCAGCGCATAGTTGCCTGTACCATAACCCGTAAGGCTGCTGTTCCAGATTGAAACGTTACGTATTGCAGCAGTTATAACCACACCTGAACCAACCCCGCCAAAGTGGTTGTTACCGGAAAGGTTGGAGTCGTTACCACCCGCACTAAATAATACGTCTGCAACGTTTAATGTAAAGTTGCTGTAGTTTACCCAAAGCCCCCATGCAGAGGCATTGTTAAATGCGATTGCCGCAACACCCGGGCCTGCACCAGTAACCGTTGAAAATGTAAGGTTTGATATATGTACCCCATTCGCGGTTATCGTGAAAATTGGAGTAGTACTATTAAATGGTTTGAGAACTGTTGTTGTATTCGGACCTACACCCACCGTTCCAATTCCAGATGTCCAGTTATAACCAAAAATGTTAACTGATACGTTTATTGTCCATGGGGCCTCGGCCGTGATTCCACCTGTGCCATTACCGCAGATAAGAATGTAGTCCCCCGCAGATGCAGCATTAATTGCCGCGGTAAGGTTTTGATAGGGAGTACCAAGTCCGCCCCAAGGAGCCGCAGCTGATCCGCCCGCAGGAAGCGCAATTGAGTTGTTACACAAACGCATGGCAGAAACATTGTCGCCACCCGTTGAATAATTCACAATACGCAAAATCGCAAAGCTCATGCTGCTTAACAGCAAAATCCCCAAAAACACAAATGCTAGATTTCTCAGGACATAGTTCATAGTCATACCCCATTATCAGAAACTTTTCTGTTCAGATTAAAATGATAATATTTAAAAAGGTTTCTAATGCCCGCGGAGTTCTCTCCGAGGTAAAAACCAGTTTTGTTAGCAAGTTCGTTCATTTTGCCCACTTCAACCGTACTAAATTGGTTTAATTTTTCCCTTTCATCGCTACTTTCTTTTCAACATATAACATAAACGCCGTTGCTACTATTGGATACGTAATGAACATCGCCACTAAATGAACTAGGAAAAGGAATAGGAATAATATGAGAAACGCCGAAGGAACAAGCGTTGCCGCATATATCAGGCCCGGATAGCTGGTGAGCCATACAAACGAGTAGATTGCGAAGAAAACCAAACCCATTATGTGAGTTCTCTTTGCAAATGTTCCTGCAAAGCTAAACGCGCGTCCGACGCCAGTTCCGTAAATTGCCGCGCCCATCATCGCCGGAACTGCAAAGAATTCGGCAATGAATGTCAGGCCCAGTGCAATCACCGCGAGGATTATCTCTCCGTACTGGAACATATTGTCCTTAAGATAAAACCAATAAAGCGCCGCAATCGGAGCGTTGAGAAGCGCAACAAACAGGATTGAAATAATAAAAACTCCGAAGAATGTTGAACCGTTTCCGAGCGCATAGCTGCAAAAATCCCTGATGCCCATCTTCTGACCGTTCGCGGATAGATAAAATGCGCGGAATAATGCACCCTTGAACGCACTTGTAAGGTAAAGAAAGATTAGAAACAAAATTGCACCTGCAACTACGAACGGAATGATATCCTTTGTCATTCCAAGCACGGTCATTGCAAAAAAGAATATCAGAAACAATCCGACAACTGCCAATAAAGCCATCAAATAAAAAAATGCGAAAAGAAATGCGGATTTCATGAAAAAAAGCGGTCTTTTCATATACGTTCCAATAGCGCGGTTTATTGAGTTCAACATGGAGATCAATGTGATTAATATGGTAATATATAAAAAGCATTTAGCTACAGACTACCCGCAACCTTTTCCTTTATCGCCGGAACAATATTCGTATCAAAAATCTCAGGAACAATTTTTGTTTCCCGTAATTCCTCTTCTGCAACGCATCCTGCGATTGCTTCTGCTGCAGCAATTTTCATCTTGTTGGTTATCTTTCTCACGCGCAGATCGAGAAGCGCACGAAGAAAACCCGGGAAGCATAGAGAATTATTCACCTGATTCGGAAGATCACTTCTTCCGGTTGCGTAAATTCTCACTCCGAAACTTTGTGCAACTTCCGGGGGGATTTCGGGATTTGGATTGGACAATGAAAAAATGATCCTGCAATTGTCGTCTTTCATTCCTCGCAACGTCTCGTGCGGAACTGAACCGGTTTTTGACGCCGCGATTAATACGTCTGCGCCAGTGAATTTGCCGATTGAATCATTAAATCCGCTTTCATTAGTTATATTGGCAAGTTCCATTTTTCGGAGGTCTAGGTCTGTGCGCAGATTCGTGAGCGCGCCTTTGCTGTCAAAAACAACTAGGTCGCGAACCCCGTATGCAATTAGAAGTTTCGCGATTCCGTGACCTGCAGAACCTGCGCCAACCACTGCAACGCGAATATTTTCCTTGCTTTTTCCAACAACCTTCAACGCGTTTATGAGTGCGGCAAGAACAACGATTGCTGTTCCGTGCTGATCATCGTGGAAAACCGGGATGCCTAGAGCCTCTGCGCCTTCGGTAAGCCTCTCCTCAATGTCAAAAACCTTCGGTGTTTCTATATCCTCCAGATTTATTGCCCCGAAAACAGGTTCAATGTGGCGAACAGCTTCAACTATTTTATCCGGATCTGTTGTCCGCAGACAAATCGGAAACGCATCAATGTTTCCAAACTGTTTCATAATCAGTGCTTTTCCTTCCATGACCGGAAGCGCGGCCTCGGGACCAATGTTGCCGAGCCCAAGTACCCGTGTGCCGTCCGTAACAATCGCAACAGAATTGGATTTCATTGTATATTCGTACGCAAGCTCCTTGTTAGCCGCAATTTCCCTGCATGCATCCGCTACCCCCGGGGTATAAAGAAGGCTCAGGTCCTTTACGGAATTTATAGGAGATTTCCCTTCGATTCCAACTTTTCCCCGAAGCTTGCGGTGCAGTTCTAGCACTTCCTCTTTGGTCCATTTTATGTCAGCCATAAGAATCACTACACAATGGTCGCTTGATTATCCCAAAAATTTCCTCATCCATGCCATTCTCTTGACATCTTCTGTGAGCGTGACTGTGTGACCTCCCTTAATATTAATAATAGTGCGATAGGCAAGGGCTTCATAATCCGGATCTGTTTCGCAATCTTCGAGTATACTATCAATTACAGGGGCAACAGATTTTTGGATTTCGTGTGGCAACTCATTAAACGCCTTTCTGCTGAAAAATTTTC
This sequence comes from Microcaldota archaeon, assembly GCA_038046805.1. Taxonomy (GTDB): domain Archaea; phylum Micrarchaeota; class Micrarchaeia; order Anstonellales; family Bilamarchaeaceae; genus UBA10214. The sequence goes on along the minus strand of JBBSVO010000002.1, from coordinate 96,988 downwards.
CTGCATCACGCAAATCTTCGTCTAATTTCACATAAATTTCGCGAAGGCCGTCCAATTCCTTTTCAGTCAGCCCGCCAAGCCCAAGAAATTCCGGTGGAAGACCAACAGAGTAAAGCGCAGCACAGAAATTGATTGCACGTGGAAGGCGCATTCCCTTTAGCGAACGGGAGTAGCCAAACAAACCAATGTGAAGTTTGCGGCTCCTCCTCGCGGGAATATGGCTTGCGATTGCATTGATTATGTCCGCAAGGTGAGATATTTCCTTTTGGTAGTGTGATTTCATCTTTTCAATATAACCAAGCGAGGCACTGCGATCAATGGAAAGCGCTTCGGATCGTTTTGAATGATTGAGGATATCGACTGCATTTATGACATCTCTTGGGTGGTGATCATATTTGAAAGAAGATTGCGCGGTGAATGTTTGCACGCTGGGGTATTCATCCCCGCAATTGCTTACGTTGTCTGGCCTGAAATTTCCCCTGAACGGCGCACCACCAACACCAAGAATCGGAAGAAGCTCGACATTAATACGCCCTTCCAATTCCTGAAGATCGAATAAGGCGCATTTTGCCATGAGAACCGCAGCTGCTGCGCCGTAATTGAGCGCAGGATCGCTTCTTGCCAAAAATACGCGTTGATATTCTAATTTCTTTTCCTTTCCATGCAGATATTCTTCAACAATATCCGCACAACCCAAAAGAGCCTCACTTGTTTCGAAAAGCGGGATAACATTTATTTCGTCAGGCTTGAAGTCACCTATCCAGTCTTTTACCGAGATTCCGCCAGAGCCGACGCCGGATTTTCCCAGTTTTCCTATAATTGTATCTCTTTGACCAACCATTACTTTTGAATAATAGTCGCGAATCCTTTCTAGTTCTTCCGCGGAAGTGGTCATCGGAAGGATTATTTCAAAAATCGGAGCAATGCCATTGTTCACCGATTGCGCAACATCGAATGCACGTGGAATGCTGTGTAATGTTTCCAGGAGAATTTTTCCCTGTTCTTTCTGGATCGCAGGATTTGGAACCCGATACGTGAGAAATAAGTCCCTGCCAATAAGATTTTTACTGAAAAATTCTGTGTAGCGTGAAAGAAGCTTCTCAACAACCTGATTATCTGCTTCCTTTCCTTCACTGTCCCACATCTGCTCCTTGCATCCAAGCTGCGAGAAAACGTAGAATGCCTCTTTTACTTCTGCGTCAGACTGGATTACCTCACCATCCGCGAAAAACGGGGAGGAAATATTATCCGGATGCTGGGTGCTCATACAACGGGAGACCTGGGATGATTTTATTGAAGACATATGTTTCACCAATAATGCTCAAATATATTCAAATAATTTTATTTCATAAATCTGGTTTCATTAATCTGATTTTATAATCCAGTTTCATCAATCCTTTTTTATCAATCTAGTTTCATAAATCGGATTTCAACTTTGATTTCATCAGTTCGGTTTTATCAGCTTTATTTCCGAAAGATGCTCCCTTACACCGGATTCTGAAATAAATTCCTGCGCTGAAATCGCGGCAATCGCACCATCCGATGCAGCAGTTACAATCTGCCTCAACGGGGTTGCACGAATATCACCTGCGGCAAACACTCCGCGAATATTTGTGCGCATCTTTTCGTCAGTAACAATGAATCCCTTTTCATCGACACGGACATCCTGGGAATTTGCCCCGCCTTCGAGCATTTTCGTGTTCGGAACAAGGCCAACGTAAATGAATGCGCCTTCAACCGGGATTGGCACTGGCTTGGCGTTTTGCGCTTTTGTGTTTTTTACTACAACGGCTCCAAGTTTTTTTCCGCTTTCATCTGCCCTGAACTCGCTAACGGTTGAATTAAGAATATATGAAATATTGCTGATTTTTTTTGCCGCATCCACGAGCGCCTGTTCGGCTCTGAACTCGCTGCGCCTGTGGATGATCACAACTTCGTTTGCAATTCTTGAAAGGAAAATTGCCTCACTGAATGCGGAATTCCCACCTCCGATTACTGCAATCTTTTTTCCTTTGAAAAACATTCCATCGCATGGTGCGCAGTAGCTTATTCCCTTGCTGAAAAATTCCTTTTCGCCCGGAACTCCGAGTTTTGCATGCCCTGTGCCGGATGCTATTATAATAGTAAGGCCAAAATATTCCGATCCGTCCGCGGTTTTCACTTTTTTTATTTTCCCGGAAAGGTCCGCTCCAACAACTTCTGTCATTGTTTTTATTTCCGCACCGAATTTCGCAGCATGCGATGCCATTTTCGCGGCAAGATCAAAACCAGACATAGACTCAACACCAAGCCAGTTTTCAACAAGCGCGGTATTCACCACAAAACCGCCTGCCGCCGGAAGCTTTTCAAGTACGAGCACACTAAGCCCGGCACGGGTCCCGTAAATCGCAGCATTGAGCGCAGCCGGACCGCCACCAAGCACTATGATATCATATACTGTTTCGCGTTTTGAGTCCCGCGTTAAGATCTTTGCATCAACCGGAAATTTTGCCTTAACAGGCTCATGAACCTTCGGAGCTTCCTGAAGTTTAAAACTCATACCACACATAATAAAACCCTCGTCAAAACCGTATTTCTCATTAAAACTTCATTTTATAAAAACCTCATTTTATCAACAGAACCATCTGCGCAAGAAGCGCCTCAAGCTGTATGCGTTCGTTCGCACCTTCAACCATTCTGAAATTAAATTCACCGATGTGACCAATAAGTGCCATCTTTTTATCTTCGGGAATAGACAGGCCAGAAACTTCACGATACATCTGCATCAGAATATCATCTCCGCCAAGCCCATAGCTTATCATAAGCTTGTTCAGGGATTCACGTGATTTTTGGAAATCTCCCTTCAGCGCAAGTTCCATCATTTCCACGACTTCCTTTGGCTTTGCCCTGCTGCTTGTTTTATGGACAAGATCAGCAGTTATCTTTTTTGAATGGAGCGCACAACCCTGCAAACAGTTTATTGCCCTGCGCAGGTCTCCTTCTGAAACATAGAAAATTGCTTCCGCGGCTCCTTTTTCAAGAGATATACTCTCAGCTTTTGCAACTTTATCAAGCATTTTCGAGACTTCGTCCTGGTTAAGCTGGACAAAACGAAACACTGCGCACCTGCTCTGAAGAGGCTCAATTATTTTTGAGGAGTAGTTGCAGCTGAGAATGAAACGCGTAACGCGGGAATTTGATTCCATCGTTCGCCTTAACGCGTGCTGCGCATCTGAAGTGAGCGCATCGGCCTCGTCTAAAAAGATTAGTTTGAATGGAACTTCTCCTATTGAAACGCTTCTTGCGAAATCTTTTATTCTTCCCCGGACAACATCAATCCCCCGGTCATCGGATGCATTCAACTCAAGAAAATTGCTTAGGTATTCCTTTCCAAAAAGATCCTTTGCAAGTGCAAGCGAGGAAGTCGTTTTTCCGACTCCGGGCGGACCGGAAAAAAGAAGATTTGGCATGTTGCACTCGGAAACAAACGCGGAAAGGCTTTTGACGATTTCTGCCTGGCCCGCGACTTCTGAAAGAGTACGCGGACGATATTTTTCGGTCCAGGGAAGTAAATCATCTGATTTAACGTGTGACATAGGATACACCAGAAAACAAAATCCAAAATACTTGATTAGCCAGTTTAATCTGCACGGCTATATTAATAAGCTTTATCATGAAATATCAAAACATGGACCGCGTAAAAACTGGTATTTCTGGATTGGACGAGATGTTAGGTGGAGGAATCCCTGCAAGAAGACACGTTGCACTTTCAGGAGGACCCGGGTGTGGTAAAACTTCTTTTGGATTTGAATTCATCTACAGGGGAGCGCAGGCAGGTGAGAATGGGGTTTATATTTCACTTGAAGAAACCGAAGAGGATATTATTTCAAACATGAAAAACACTTTTCCGATGTTTGCAGATGTTGATGCACTGATAAAGGCAAAGAGCATCAAGATCATAAAACCGGATAAGCTGGATATGGAAGGAATTGCAGAAACGATTGAAGATGAGATTACAAAGCACGAGGTCAGGAGAGCAGTAATTGATTCTGCGACGATGATTCGTCTTTCAATGGCAAAGGAAATCGAATACCGCCAGACGCTTTTTGAGTTTCTTTCCCTGCTTCGCAATCTGGACTGCACTACGATAACGACTTTGGAGGCTACAAGCCCGCAGCGCGAATCGGTTACATTTGATATAGAACATTTTGTTATGGACGGAATAATTAACCTGTATAATCTGGATAGAGGAGATAAAAGAATCCGGGCACTTGAAATATTCAAGATGAGAGGAACTGACCACTCACGAGAGCTTGTTCCGTTCAAGGTTCTCCCGAACGGAATAAAGGTTTATGTAGGAGAGAAGGTATTCTAAGAGGTTCTGTTTTGGTAGTTAATATGGCTGACGACAAATTCAAGACATTTATATTCACAGCACTTCTGTCCGCACTCATAATTCTGGGACTTAGCTTTTTAGGGGTGTTTGGAACAACAATCAAACACGCGCCATTTCTATTCGCAGGCGCAATGATAGGTTTTGCAATAGTTAGTTATACAAATGTAAAACCCTTCCATGCATTGGTTGGTGCAATTGCGGGATTCGTAATCGCAATCACATTACAAAACGGGGCCGGATTGGGAACCGCGCAAACTCCGGTGTCCATGTTCGCGCTTATGGTTGGGATTTCTCCTCTTCTTTCATTCATAAGAGAGAAAATATTCGTAAAGAATTGAACGTGTGCAAGAGTCGAGCCGCAGAACTAAAAACTGGAGACGATATTTATGTATGATCACAAGAACATAGAAAAGGAAATCTCGGAATTTTGGGAAAAGAAAAAAATCCAGGAAAAGGCTGTTGCCAAAAACCGTGGAAGCAAAGAAAAAAAAGGGGGAGAACCATTTTATTTTTGCGATGGACCGCCTTATGCTACGGGCCAAATACACCCAGGAACCGGCTGGAATAAAACAATAAAGGATTCTGTTTGCCGCTACTGGCGTATGATGGGAAGGGACGTCCGCGCACAGGCAGGATTTGATACTCATGGACTGCCAATCGAAGTGAAAGTAGAGCAGGAACTCGGCATAAAAAACAAACAGGATATTGAAAAATACGGAATAGACAAATTCATAGAAAAATGCAAGGGATTTGCCACAAAATATATCGGAGTTATGAGCGGGCAGTTCAGAAGTTTGGGCGTGTGGCTGGATTTTGATAATCCCTATATCACCTATAAGGATGATTATATAAATTCCTCCTGGAAAACGCTTAAGCTTGCATGGGAAAAGGGACTCATGTATGAGGGGATTTACGTTCTTCCATATTGCTACAGATGCGAAACAACAATGGCAAATTATGAACTGGAATATGGAGAGGAAACCGACCCGAGCATTTATGTGAAATTCAAATTGAAAGGCAATGACACAGGTAGTAACGAATACCTTATCATCTGGACAACGACTCCATGGACGCTTGTAGGAAACATGGCTGTAATGGTTCATCCAACGCTTCCGTATGTGAAAGCAAAAGTTGATGATGAAATATGGTATGTTGCAAAGGACAGGCTAGAACATGTGCTAGAGGTTTCAGAAAAAAGCGGCACTGTGCTTGAGGAAACAAGCGGGAAAAAACTGGAGGGAAAGAAATACGAACACCCGTTCCAGGACTCGATTAGTAAGCAGTATGAACGCAGGGTCGTGTTAAGCGACGAATACGTAACGCTCGAGGAAGGAACCGGACTTGTTCACTGCGGACCAGGACACGGGCCAGAAGATTTCATAATAGCAAAGCGTTACGACATAGAGGCATTTTCTCCAGTTGATGAGCGAGGTTGTTATACTTATGAGGCAGGGAAATATTCTGGAAAGAATGTACGCGAGACAAATCCGCTTATTATCAAGGAACTAAAGGAACGCGGAGCTCTGATAAAAGAATCCCGCATAAAACACAGGTACCCTCATTGCTGGAGATGCAAGACCCCACTGATTTTCAGGACAACCAAACAATGGTTTATCACGATTTCAAAGGTAAAGGACCGGATGATGGAGGAAATAAACAATGTGGAATGGCATCCTGATTTCGTAAAGGAAAGATTCAGCGAATTTGTTTCCGGAGCTCCGGACTGGTGCATTTCAAGGCAAAGATACTGGGGGATTCCGCTTCCTATATGGAGATGCGAAAGCGAAAAATGCGGAAAAATAAAGGTCGTTGGATCGCGTGACGAACTGCCAAAAAAGCTCAAGGATCTCCACCGACCGCATATAGATGAAGTAGTTCTTAAGTGCGAATGCGGCAATGAAATGAAACGCGTGCCAGACGTGCTCGATGTCTGGTTTGATTCCGGCAACGCAGTATGGGCAACTCTTTCCGAAGAAGATGTGGAAAGATATAGCGAAAGAACAGACATTATCATAGAGGGCCAGGACCAGATACGAGGATGGTTTTATTCCCTTCTTGGATCAGGAATAGTGCGATATAACGCCTGCCCATATAAACGATTGCTAATGCATGGCTTCTTTGTGGATGAAAAAGGCGAGAAAATGAGCAAGTCGCTTGGAAATTTTGTCCCGCTTGAGGAAATACTTGAGAAATATGGCGCAGACAGCTTCAGGATATGGGGTTTAAGCAGTACGATCTGGGAAGAATTACGGTTCAACTGGACTGAAATGAAAGAGGCAAGCGCGGATTTGAACATTCTCTTTAATCTTTATGTTTTCCTTGGAAGATTTTATCCGAAGAACAAAATCTTACGATTTTGTTCTGATTGGAAATTTGATAATTTCCAACAGAAAAAGAAAATAAAAAATGGAGATACAAAGAGCGGCAACGAAAAGAGAAAAACCTCCGCAGATGATGCATGGCTTGTTTCCCGCACCAATTCCGTGCTTAAGGAATACCACGAGCACATGCAGGAGTATGAACTCAACAGAGCGATAAAGGCAGTCCGCGCGTTTGTAGTCGAGGATATTAGCAGATGGTATATGAAAGTTGCAAAAGAAAGAATTGCTGGAGGGGAGGATGCAGAAGGCGCGCTTAACGCACTTTATAATGCAACTTATTCTGCAGTCAGAATGCTTGCGCCATTTGCCCCATTTGTAAGTGAATATTTCTACCAGAACTTTTTTGCAAAATATGAAGACGAGGATTCGATTTCACTTTCCGGAATGCCAAAAGAAAGCGACGGCGGAATAAACGTAATGCTCGAAAAGCAGATGGAAACAGCAAAGGAAATATGCTCCATTGCGCTCACGATAAGACAGACTGCGAACATAAAGGTGCGCTGGCCTGTGCGAACGGTTTATATTGAAACCAAATCTCATGAATGCACTGATGCAGTAAAGGCAATGGAAGACGTTATCTCCGGAGTAGCAAACTCAAAGGAAGTAATGGTGGTGGAATCCGCTCCGAATAAGAAGATTGCCTCGGCCCCGTTTTCATTCGGAAATATTCATATAACAACCGAAATAGACGAGGAACTTTACGAAGAGGCAATGGGTAATGAGATAAAGAGAAGAATCCAAAGCCTGAGAAAAGATCTTGCGCTTGTTGAAAAGGATAAAATAGAAGTTAGTATTTCCGCGGAGAAGGAACTTGAAGGAATCCTTGAAAAGCTAAAGGATGGACTTGCTAAGGAAGTTAATGCGAGCGAGATAACGCTAGAAGCCAGCAGCCATAAGCCAGCAGCCATAAAAGATGAAAAAGTGAAGGAGTTTGAAGTTGATGGGAGAAGGGTGAAGATTTCGGTCAGGAAGAAATAAAAAAAGAGAAAGTAAATTCACCGATGACACAAATTAAATATTCCGTAATCTAATTTTTTAGTTTGCTCTAGCTCGGCAAAAACCTGCTCGCAGATTTTCTTTTTTATTTCTAGGTATTTCTCCTTGCCTACTTCTATATTGGCAATGGCATAACGTTTGCTCTTGGTGTTAAAGCAGAACAGGCAGTTTTCAAGATTTTCGCAGTTGTAGCAGAAGTACGAATCTTTGCAGTTGTTGGAATCAGCCACCTCAAAACACCTGACAAGCTTTGCAGAGTTGAAGCAACGCATGCTAAACTGGCAGTCCAGAATATTGGAACACCCGAATACGCTTTCCGAGGTTCTTGCCATGAAAGCATACCCATTGTGCTTTGCAAACCAGTTGAATACGCTTCTGTAACAATGCTGAGTCGGGCCATAGCCTGCGCATTGCTCTGTACCAAGATTCTGCCCGTAAACGATCTCGCACGTGGTTGTTTTTATGCCTGAAAGTAGATTAGATGCGTTTTCCAGAGTCAGGTTACCAACCTGTTCCTCTGTCAATTTTAAGCTCCCGAGCTCAAGCGACTCGTCCAGGGTAACCATATTGTTCTCCATCATTTGGAAAAAATAAACCGGAGGAACGCATACCTGCTTATTGCTTTTTACGGATTTGATGAACCTGATTCCGGATGGAAAACAGCTCCCTAGCCAATCCCCAAAAGAATCAAGGCCCTCGAGCTTTTTGCCAAACAACAGCAACGCAGTGGTTTGAAATAACTTTTCAATCTCTTGCATTTAATTCACCTCTCCGATTAGTTCTACTATCGATTTCAGATCCTTTTTGGATTCCAGAGTCTGCCTTATATCCCCAATCAGTTTTTCCTTTAAGGTTTTGAACTTGTCCGGAGGAAGTTCCAGGTTTCCGATGCAATTATTCTTATTCCTGAGATTAAAACTGAACAAACAGTTCTGGCAATTTTCGCAGTTTGATGTAAAATAACAATCAGATGAATGATAAGTTCTCACGGTCTCCATAATGCGCGTATCTTCAAATGTCTCGTAGTTCTTTATGCAGAATTTTGTTTTGCTGACAAATGTTGAGCCGAAAACGCGCTCACTAAATCTTGTGAAATGGGCGTAGGCAACGTATTTGCTGTAGCACACCTCATGTGATTTGTAAACAAATGATGAATCTATCAGTCTGTTTGAGAGCGTAACATTGGTTGAATTTCCCAGTGCCACACTTCCGGCGTAATAAATCCGTTCTTTTATCGCCCCGATTATAGAATCGATATCCTTAATCTGATTTATGTCCAGCTTTTCATTTGAAAACGCCTTCTCATAAGCATTGAGTTCGTCCCCTGCCATGAATTTCGAGCCCTCGGAATATTTATCGCTTATTGCTATTTCTTCGCCGCTAAATGCAGATTTGGCTAGGCCAACAGGTTCGACAAACTTCTGAAGGTAACTGAGGTATGGAGTGATATCACCTATTTCTTCCCCAAGCAGCACCTTGCAGGTCTTTTTCCATTCTTCGTTCAAGCCGGCTTCGTTCCAGTTATCCATGTGTTCACCAATCATAAGTAATCACCCAGTGGATTTAACATTTAACCTTTGGACCCCTATTCCTAGACAAATCTATTTTTGATGGTGCCGGCCTGTTTGAGAGTGCGTGTGCAGTCTGGAACTCTCCGTCCTTTGTAAGCGGGTTTGGTGCGGTGGTTTTGGATTGGTTGTGTTTTTCTATTAGGCCGGACATTATCGCACGTGGGCTGTTCCCATGCAAATAAGTAATCAGCTTCTCATCACGTATACGCCCGTCTTGTCGCGCAAATTCAACCATTGTTTTTGTTTGATGGTCAGAACGATCGCATGCTTTGGCATCAGAATCTGTACCAGCAGTAAGCAATAACGCGACAATCTCCCTGAATACGTCTTGAGTACGGGGTTCCATAATGACTTGCACTACGCGGCCACAGTCGTATTGGTCCACTTCAACAGTCTCACTGCTTAAACCTGCAGCCCAACCTAATGCGTTTCTACCATCGCCAGTACGCGCATTTGGATCAGCTCCAGCTTTCAAAAGCACATTTATAATTCCAATTTGCGCCTTGCCTTTTTCGGTTTTTGCCCAGGTCATAGCATTCATTACTGAGTGTATAAGCGGGCTTCTGCCGTCACAAGATAGTCTTGCATTAGCCAGTTCGGGAGTATATACAAGCATGTCTATAACGCCCATAACATCGCAAGCCTCTATCTTCTTATAAAATTCATTTTGTTCTTTTTCATCCATAAACATCACCAAGTATAACTAATCAATCGGACTATTTATTAGATTTTAAAGAAAAACGCAAGAAAACCGAAAAATATATAAATAATAATCGGAATATTTGCATATGGTAATAAGACATCCCCTGGATAAGAAGGATAAGGAATTGCTCACCATGCTCTACCTCAACTCCAGGGCGAGCTTTACACAAATAGGTAAAAAGCTCAAACTAAGCGGAAGCGCGGTGGAGCGGAGGATGAGGGAGCTGGAAAAGAACGGGATAATATCGCTTCTTTTTGCTGACGTAAATTTCGCGAAACTCGGCTTCAGGGCGTACCGGCTTTATTTCAAATTGGATGTGTTCGATAAAAAAACTGAGAGTGAAGTAGTGAAGCTGCTGGACTCATATCCAGGCACACTGTGGAGGGTTATATGTGAAGGAGAATACGATGTGCTATGGCGCATTGTTGCAAGGGACGAATTCGAAGTCGAGGATGCGATGTCAGCGCTTCTCCAGAAATTCGGGACCAAGATAGTTGAAAAAACAGTGGTTACTACGACATACCAGACCTATCTTGCATGGAACAAGGCATTTGAAAGTGAACGACATCCCGAACTGCCCATGGAAAGGATAACCAAGGTTGAAAGCGTGGATAAGACTGACATGAAGATACTTTCCGTGCTTTATCAGAACGCACGGGCAACAACCGTTGAGATTGCTGGAAAAGTCGGCCTGACCCCAGATGCGGTCCAATACCGGATAAAACGGCTTGCTGAACGGAAGTTTATACTTGGATATACTGCATGGTTTGATTCGCGGAAACTTGGATTTGACTATTATAAAATACTGATTGGATTCAGGAATATAACCAAGGATTTGGAGAAAGAGTTCATTGAATTTTGTATAGAAAATGACAATGTTGTTTACCTGAATAAAACAATCGGGAGCTGGGATCTTGAGGTTGATTTGATTGTCCGCAATAATCTGGAATTGCACGAATTTACCAGGGAAATAAGAACAATGTTTGGGCACATAATCGGGAAACATACGTTCATATCGATAATAGAAGATAGAATGCTGAATCCTTTAAGTGGCAGACTCAAACCAGAATAATTTTTAGGACTGTCAAAACCCGAAATGTGAAACCAGAACCCAAACTTTTTATTCTCTTCTTTCCTTTATTGAGCCAACGATTTCTATGACCGATTCTACCGAAACAAGAACCGAAGAGGATTTTCTCGGAAAGATTGAAGTTCCGGCCGATGCGTATTATGGCGGATTTGCAGTGCGGGCAGCCGGAACATTTAAACTGAGCGGAGTGCTGGTTCATCCTGAGATAACAATCGCGGTTGCACTGATTAAAAAAGCTGCTGCGGCGGCGAACTCCGAACTCGGGACGCTGGACACGAAACTGGCAAATGCCATAATTCAGGCAGCAGATGAAGTGATTGCCGGAAAGGAAAAGAACCCCAAGCTATGGGAAGGTTTTATTCTTGACGCGTTTCAGGCAGGAGCCGGAACCCCGCTTCACATGAATACGAACGAAGTGATAGCGAACCGCGCGATTGAAATTTTGGGCGGGCGGAAGGGAGATTATTCCGTGGTGCATCCAAACAATCACGTGAACATGTCGCAGAGTTCAAATGACGTTACCCCGACAGCGATAAGACTTGCCGCACTAAAAATGGTGCAGCCACTGATTCAAGAGGCCGAGGGATTGGAAAAAGCGCTTCTCAGGAAGGCAGAGGAATTCGCAGGGGATGTAAAGGTCGGAAGAACGCATCTCCAGGACGCAGTTCCGATAACATACGGACAGGTATTCCACGCATTCGCGGTGGCGGTAAGGCGGGATGTTTCGGAAATAAAGAAATCTCTTGATGAAGTGCGAAAGATTGGGATTGGCGGAACCGCAGTAGGCACTGGAATTACCTGCCATCCTGGATTTAAGGAAAGAATAATCCATTATCTAAACGAAGAAACGAAATTTGGATTAAGTGCTGCTGAAAGCGCAATCGAAACAACGCATGCAATGAATCCGCTTCTTAATATGTCTGGAGCGCTGCGTCTTTATGCCGTGACTTTGAACCGCATTGCAAACGATTTGCGGATTCTGGTATCCGGACCAAAGACTGCGATCGCCGAGGTAATTATTCCGGAGATAGAACCAGGCTCGTCAATCATGCCTGGAAAGGTAAATCCTTCTGTTCCCGAAGCAGTGAATATGTGCTGCTTTCAGGTTCTTGGAAATGATCATGCGATTTCTCTTGGCGCGCAGAGCGGGCAGCTTGAATTAAACTGGATGACGCCATTGATCGGGCACAACCTGCTTCAATCGCTGGAACTTCTCACAAACTCAACGAACATGTTCCGGGAAAAATGCATAAAGGGAACGCAACTTGACCGGGGGAACATAAAACGAAATTTCAACTCGTCATTTGTATACGCGACCGCGTTAAACCCGTATCTCGGCTACTCGCTTGTTTCAAAACTCGTTACCGAAGCGTATAAAACAAATGTTCCGCTCCGCGAACTTGTTCTGCAAAAAGGCTTAATGACCGAAGAGGAGTTGGCTAACGTTCTTGCGACCGGGAAAATGACCGGGCCTGCGGAAGTTGATAAGGAAATTGTGGAGAGAGTAAAGGAAAGGATGAAAAATATGTGACCGATTAAAATTATTCCGAACCTTTCAAAATTCTTCCGACAATCTTTCCGGTTACCGTATGCTTGAACGCATCATCAACCTTGCATTCCGGATTTATCTCCTTTGCACAGGAAACATATTCCACATGAACATTGAATTTTTGAAGAGAACCAGGAGAAGCGGAAAACCCTAACTCAGCCTTGTCGGAAAAACTTTCTCCAGAAGGAACAGTAATTGGTGAATCCGCAAGCTCTGCAAAAATCGCGTCATCAGATTCAAGTGAAACCCGGAAACTTTTTATGCTCACATTATATCCAAAGCCATTGCTGACGTTAAATGCTATGACAGTTGTACCGCCAGTTGAAATATCTCCCGCAGAATAAACCTGAAAATTACATTGCATTGTTGGTCCCAGGTTACAGCCTTCAGAGATTATATAAGATGGATCTGCGATGCCGCTTGCAAGAAGCGCGCCTATAACAAGAACCAGAAATAGAAGTGCCCATCCATAAGTTGTTACATATTCAACAGCAGATTGGCCGCGCGAATAATTTCCGCTCTCAGATTTCAAAAAACCCATAAAAGACTAACAACGGATAATCTTTTTAATCATGCAGTAAGTATGAGAGGGTAAGACGCGGAACAAACAAAACGCGGAACGCTAAATGCTAAACGCGAAACGGTGATGAACATGGCTTATGGAGGTTATAGTTATCTGGATTTCAAATATTCTCCCAGTAAGGATGATTTTGTAGTTCTTTTTTGGGCAAAGGGAAGCGTACCGATAGAAAAGATCGCCGAGGCAATAGCCGCAGAATCAAGCGTTGGCTCATGGACGAAATTGGCAACAATGAATGAAAATGTCTGGACACATTATCGCGCACGGGTTTTTTGGATTGGAAAGGTAGGAAAAAACAGTGGATTCATAAAAGTCGCTTATCCGATTGAGCATTTTGACACTAAAAATATAATGCAATTCCAGGCTTCAGTTCTGGGAAATATTTTCGGGCTGAAAGAGCTGGAGGAACTTTACGTATTCGACATATCATTCCCGAAGGATTACCAACAGCAGTTTGGAGGGCCGTTACATGGAATAGAAGGTATTCGAAAACTTGTTGGAACCGAAAAAACGCGACGCCCGCATGTTGGAACGATTGTAAAGCCAAAGGTCGGACTTACCCCAAAAGAATGGGCACATGTTGCATATGAAGCATATTCTGGAGGTCTGGACCTCGTAAAGGACGACGAAAACCTGGTTGACCAGAAATTCTGTGGGTGGGAAGAACGGCTGCATGAGGTAGTCAAAGCAATAGATACTGTGGGTGGAGAAACCGGCCAAAATCATCTTTATTCCTGCAACATAACCGACAGATACAGCAGGATGGTCAAACGACTTGATTATCTTAACAGCCTAAAACTCCAGAAACACATAATCGTAATGCTTGATGTATATGTGATGGGAATGGCAGCACTCCAGGACATTCTTGAAATGACCAAAAGATATGGATTTGCAACGCACGGACACAGGGCCGGATTCGCCGCGGCAAACCGCGGAAGTTATGGAGTGAATTTCCAGATTTATGAGAAATTTTACCGCCTGCTCGGAATAGACCAGATGCACATAGGAACCGGAGTTGGAAAGATGGAGGGTTCTCCGCTCGTAATAAAACGACTGCACGACATCGCAGAACAACGCGCGGTTGCTGAAAAATTTTACTTTGGCTCTCTTGAAATGGAATTCGCCCAGCATATCAAACCAATGCTAAGCATTGCATCTGGAGGGATTGATGCTGGAAAGATAGATGCACTTGTAGCCCTGCATGGATTAAATACAAATATGCAGGCAGGCGCAGGGGTGCATGGCCATCCAGGAGGAACACTAAAAGGCGCGATATCCATGAGACAGGCGATAGATGCAATAATGAAAGAGATTCCTTCACCGAAATACGCGAAGACGCATCCCGAATTGGCTCAGGCATTGAAGATATGGGGATATTCTAATCCAGAAGAGATAAAAAAAGCGCTTGAATACGAAAAGAAAAATGCAAAAAGACTTACAGCGCAGGCAATGAAAAAGGGAAGAAACGGGATGGAAATATCCCGATCCAACTAAAAAAGTTCCAGTGAATTGAATCAATTCACCAGCTCCCAAAATGCTAACGCATTTCAGGATGGATCGATCTATTCAGAACCATCGAGGTAGATACCAATATTCAGAATCGGTATTACTTATTTGGTTCTGAATAGGCGGCGAATGAAACCCAAAACCTTAAAAAAGCCCCCATCTAAAACAAATAAAACATACTTTTACCTTCACTGATGGCAATCCACGTGAAGGAGACAGTTGAACGAATTTAAATGGTGAATATTTATGGCAATTGAAACATGCGAACGATGCGGAAAGCAGACAGTAAAACTCAGCACATGCAAATACTGCAAAAAGAAAATGTGTGTAAGCTGCATTAAAAACGCCAAGAAGGTTGCAAAGACTACTTCGATTAGCATTTGCAAAGGATGTTGGAGCAACATGAAGACCAGGAGCGAATACAAATCCTATAGGTCAGCGGTTGATAAATTACTAAGACCCCAGTTCAGAGAATTTGGAGAAAGGCGTTATTAGAAAGACGCGATTGATTACCCGCACTCAATGCAGAATTTTCCTTTTTCAGCAGGTTTGGTTTCAATTGAACCGACCTTTCCTATTTTTCTTATTTCATCCAGCAGGTCAGGGGAAAGACCTTCTTCGAGGGAAATGGTTATACTTGGAATTTGCGCGTTCTGGGCCATTTTGTTCTTTGCCTTATACTGGCGAAGCTCGCTTATTATCCGATGAAGCGGCTCCATGCGCTTTATTATCGCTTCATCGATCTCTTTTGGTTCTGGCCATTTTGAAAGATGGATGCTCTCTTTTTCATTTGCATTGAAAAACGAGTGATATAATTCTTCGGAGATATGTGAAAGGACAGGGGCAATCAGTTTTATGGAATTAAGGAGAACATAACGCAGGACAAATTGCGCTGACCTTTTTGCCTGGGCGCCTTCCGGGGAAATATCATAAATCCTGTGCTTTACATATTCCAGATAATTATCGCAGACTTCGTGCCAGAAGAAATTCAGGAAACCGCTCATTGCAGTATGGTATTCGTATTTTTCCATCGCACTCGTAAAGTCGCGGATAACCTGATTCATTCGTGAGAACATCCACTTGTCAATCGAATGAAGAGAACCGAACGGAATGATTGCATTCACGTCAGCTCCCCCGCTACCATCGGCATTAGTGCCGTTCGCATCATTCGCGTAATCCTTTGTTGCACCTTCTATGAACCGCGCGGCATTCCAGAATTTTATTAAGAAACTTTTCGCATATTTTATATCCTCATAGCTGAATGGCCTGTCCTTTGCCATTGCGCCGGACAGCGCGGCCCATTGGCGGATTGCATCAGTTGGATAATCCCGTTGAAGTTCAGATGGGGAGATTATATTTCCAAGGCTCTTGCTCATTTTCTTCCCGTCCGGAGCAAGTACGTTTCCGTTTAATAGGATTGTTTCCCAGGGCGGCTTTCCGGTCAATCCGACTCC
>JBBSVO010000002.1:0-80683 GCA_038046805.1 Microcaldota archaeon | reverse complement strand
CGTTTCCGTTTAATAGGATTGTTTCCCAGGGCGGCTTTCCGGTCAATCCGACTCCGCTTCTGTAAATCGTATAAAACGCCCATGTGCGAACGATTTCCACACCCTGAGGCCTCAGGGAATTTGGATAGAGCTTTGCGAAGCGTTCCTTGTCATCCGGCCATCCGCTTATGATTAATGGAGTAATAGATGAGTCCACCCAGCAATCGCATGTGCTTGTTTCTGGCTTCATTTCACTGCCGCATTTGCATTTCTTTGGTTTTGCAGTTTCAGCGTAATAAGGAAGCTCGCTTTCATTTGCAGGTTCGGTTTTGTTGCATGATTCGCAATAGTAAAACGGAATAGGGGTGCCGAAGACCCTTTGACGGGAAATAACCCAGTCCCATTCCGCGCCCTCTACCCAGTCAATTAAGTAGGAGATTCCGAATTCAGGAACCCATTTTACTTTGTGGGCCAATTCCTTGATTTCTTTTGCCGGAGTGCGGATATCTGCAAACCATTGCATTGATGAAAGAAGCTCGATAGGAGTTCCGCATCTGTCATGAACTTTCACTGTTTGCTTGAGCGGCTCTTTTTTTACGACTTTTCCCTGAGCTTCGAGCAATTCGAGTATTTTCTTTTTTGCATCTGCTGCTGAGATTCCGTCTATTCCTTCAATCCCGGTTCCCTGCATTTTTCCATTCTTGCCGATTGCATTTATGATTTGGAGCTTGTAGCGATGAGTCCAGACTACGTCCATCTTGTCCCCGAATGTGCAGACCATCAATAATCCGGTTCCGAATTCCTTTTCCACATCCTTGTCAGCGAAAACCGGAACCTCGTTTCCGAGCGCTGTGGTTATCGTCTTTCCTTCAAGGTGTTTGTAACGCGCATCTTCTGGATGATAAAGAACCGCAACGCACGCAGGGAGAAGTTCGGGACGAGTGGTTGCGATGAGCAAATCTTTTCCGTCCGGCCCGGTGAATTTTATGTAATTCAATGCTCCGTCCTTGTCAACATCATCCAATTCTGCCTTTGCAATTGCTGACATGCATCTTGTGCACCAGTAAACCGGATATTCTGCGCGATAAATGAGCTTTTTGTTGTACATCTGGATTAACGAAAGCTGGACTTTTCTGTGATAATCAGGTTCCATCGTGCGATATTCATAATCCCAGTCAGGAGAGAACGCCATTTCATTCATCTGCTGGCGCATGCGTGAGATGAATTCCCTTGTCCATTCCACGCATTTTTCCCTGAATTGCTGCGGCGGAAGGCGGCCGAATTTCTTTTCAACTTTAACCTCTGTTGGAAAACCCTGGCAGTCCCAGCCTTGCGGATAATAAACATTGAATCCGCGCATTCGCTTGTAGCGGGCTGCAAAGTCGAAAAAAGAATATGAGAGAACGTGACCCATGTGAAGCTCGCCGGATGTGAACGGTGGGGGGGTGTCGATGGAATAGATCGGTCTCGCGTTTCCAGTTTCCAGTTTCGAGTTTCCGGTTTCAAGTCCTGATGCATCGAATTTGTAGGTCTGGTTGTCTGCCCAGTATTTCTGCCATTTCTGCTCAATCGAGCGGTCGTATTTGTCTGATAGCATTAAAATTTCACCCTGCTTTTTCTTATAGACATTTTTATAATTGAACGGAACGGCATTCCGTTCAATAGCCTAAAAATTCACCATGACGATTGATTGAACTAACATTGAGGATAATCTAATGAATGGTTAATTTTTTAATCCGAAGTGAAACTTGGAAAGTAAATGTCGATTCCTTATTCTTTCCGTATAATCTCTCCATCGGGTCCGAATATTGTTTTTGGTTTGCTGTAGGTAACATCAGTTACCTTGGGTTCTCCGTCAATCACTTTAACAGTCCAGTCAATTATACTTCCTGGTTCTTGCGGAGCAAATAACCTGGAGGCATCAAGCACGTCAGCGATTTTGGAACCTATAGCTTCTTTATCGTGGCCCGTCAGGCAGGCTTCGAGGATCACCACTGGCCCCGGTCTATCTGGACTTACTTTAACTTTACTATACCTATCCCTAAATTCTTCAATGTCGTCCAAACGCAGTGATCCCTTTTTTTCATCAATACCATACATCATACTTTCCTTTGACCCATGGGCACCAAAAAGGTAATGCGTTGGATATCCATACCTCTCAGTTGTTTTGTCTATCAAATCTTCATAAAAATCATATCTATTGCCTGTTTCAAATACGACTACATTGAAATGCTCGGAAAGTGCATCGAACCTGGCTATTCCTCCATAAAATGCCCCGTTATAATCGTGATGATTATAAATAACAAGAAAAACCGGTTTTGAATGCTGCTCCGTAAGCTGCTTTGATTCAGCGTAGTCTGGTTCAAAACTTTGGTTTATCTGGTACATCTGCCTTTCCAGTTCTGGCGCGCTGTACCTGATGAAAAACTCTATGCCCCGTTCTTTCCTAAGTTGCAGGGCGTTTTTTCTCCCGAGCACGCTAACTCCATATGCAAGGTTGAGCCTTTCTTCCATCTCGAGCTGTTTAAGTTGCGGGATAGTTAACGTGTCTGCAATACTGGCAAGCATCATTCTATCCAGGCTGTAATTTCTTAACAACGCCCCAACGGCATCGAAGACATTGCCTTGCGCATTCGGTTCGTTGGAAAATACCCGCACCATCTTTTCGAAATCAAATAACATCCCTACTTCAAAGTTCTTGTGGCGAACAAGTACGCCGAGTTGCTGAAAAACATTTTCTCTTATTTCGATCTCAGGGTCATGGTCATAATATTTTGTATAAAGTTTATCCGTGATTATACGTTCCAACAACTCAAACATGGAAGTTTCCAGTTTATTATGTCGGACCATCTCTGAAATTAGGTCAAAGCAACTTACAACCTCTCTTGCAGGCATATCAAAGACCGAGTCAAGAACTCGTTCAAAACTATCCAGCATGCCTTTTTCTGGTCCACCCTTGAGAAGTCCCTCCATTGAAGTAAATATATCAAGGTGTATATCCTTGCGTAATTCATGATGATACGAATCAGGTGTAATCTCATTCATAATTTTATCAAATATCCTTTCGATTTGTTCCACGTTTTTGCTATCGAGCCTTGGATTTTCGCAGAATCCATTTAAGGCACTAAATACAGCATTGCTGATACTTCCACCTGCAAAAGGGCATAATTTTTGTGTCAATCTGACCAGACCACTCATTAAATTCGCATCAAATGCCTTATTGTCAAGGAGGGTCAGGAAAGCAGTGAAAAGGGGTTTCTTTGCCCCGGAGTCCTCCCCTGTTTTCAATGATATTACAATGGATCCAAAGTCATCGAGCATGCTGGCTTCAAACCCGCGGTTTCTCAAAAGTGACCCAAGTACCTCGAAGAATTTATATGCCGAAGCTTTCTCTGTTTCGTATTCCCTAATGCGAGATACAACATCATTGAGTTTTTCGAGCATCTCGCATTCTAGGCTTGTATTGCCAAGCAATGGCATGATATGGGAAAACGCCATTACTCTAATTGAGTCATCCTTGAATTTCAGTAAGTTCGTTGCAATCTGTTCAAAGCACAGCATCAACGGGGGATTGCAATTTTTGTTGGAGAGTAAAATTGAAAATGTAGAAAAAGCATTCAATTTAACTGCGGTGTCGCTTTCGCGAAGGAGCAGATCCGAGATGGATTTAAACTTATCAAGCATTTTTTCATTAAATTGAGGGTTTAAAAGAAGAGAATTAAGGGCAAGAAGTGCGTTGATTCTCACACCCAAATTTGGTTCCTTGGATATCTGTTCAGCTATTAAGAATAATTTTTTTCTTTCCCCAGCCCGCAATTCTGAGAAGCGGGATAAAAGCGACCCCTTATGTCCTGAAGGTATACCGCTTACAAAATCTTCAAATTTTTGCATCTTTATTTTTACGGCTTTTAGTTCCGGAGATTTGAATTCTGGCATAAACCTCACTTTTGACCAACACAACAATTATATTCTAGAGGATTAATTTTTTAAGGGAATCAATCCGAATACTGGAAGTTTGACAAAATATAAAGGTTATAAATAGATGTGTATTAAGATTATTATATGACACATAAAACGGTAATACCTTCAGCAATACAATCAACACCAAGCAATCACCCAATAAAAAAAGTGGATGGATTGTATGCAGAATTAACGCAAGGTCCAGAATCAGCGCTGAGAAGATTAGGTATTCCTGAAGCAACGATTCTTTTGGTTACGAGCAAAGACAAAGAGGAACAAAGAAAAGGGATTGATCAACTCGCAGATAATGAAAAAGCCTTGATTGCAATATACGAGTATCATACTAGTCAATATGCAGAAAGGTATGTCGCAGAGAAACTAACGGATAGGATTGATGTCCTTACTTGTCCTGAGGCATTAATTATAGTTATAGATATTTCGAACGACGAACGTGCAGCTATAATAGCGGTAGAACGGATACAGGATGCGGGTGTATTAAAGATATTAGCGCTTGGAGAATACGATCGAGATGGTCCGGCCGTATCTATCGCAGCGACTGAAAAGATAATATCGATGTTCGATAATGTTGTGGGCAGAATTGCTAACCACATTCTTGGAATGGGGCAGGATTGTTCTGTAGATGGATTGCTTAACGAAAGAGACGAATTAAATGATATTGTAGAAGACATTTCCAGGAACTCAGTGCATGATAATGCGAAAATGCTTGCAGAAAGGAAAATAGACGAAATAAAATGTGTGAGGGATACTCCAGACGATCCGTTGTTTGAACAACTTATCTCTAAACCGCCATCTCCAAATTAGCTGATATACGAAAGAAATATGCTGCAAAACTGCTTCATAAACAGCCATTTTAGGGGCAGAAGTGCACCATAATCTCTTCCTTCTCCCTTGCTTTTGCAATTTTATTTCTTAGCTCGGCTGCGCCATAAACCCCTTGAATAAAGGTTATGGCTTGAGCCTTCAAATCCCCAAGCGACTCGCGCATTTTGAGTTTTTCTCGTAGCTCTAGATATCGTGAAAACGCCTGCTTGCGCATCTCAAATGTAACCTCAAAATCCTCGCGCTTACGGCACATTTCAAATATGAATGGATTCCCGAGTGCGGCTCTTCCTATCATCACTCCATCGCATCCAGTAGTGTTGAACATGCGGACTGCATTCGAATAACTCGTTACGTTGCCATTACCGAAAACCGGAATTGAAACTGATTTTTTTATTTCCGCGATCTTGTTCCAATCTGGTTCGCCGCTATACCCCTGCTTAAGCGTTCTGGCATGGACGAATATTGCAGATGCACCGGAACGCTCAATTGTTTTGGCAACAGTGACAGCACCATTAGAATCATTTATTCCGAGCCGCATTTTCGCAGTTACTGGCTTTTTTATCGTTGTTACTACGTCCCGCACGATCTCCGAGATTAAATCTGGTTTCTTCAACAACGCGGCTCCGCCCATATTCCTCGTGACCTTTGGTGCAGGACAGCCAAAATTCAAATCAATGAAATCCGCATTTTTTTCCAGGATTTGAGCCGCATTCGCGATTGATTTTGGATTTGAACCGAACAGCTGAATCCCGCAGGGACCGAGCTTGCGCTCTTCTTCAGACACAAACGCAATGCGAAAACCCTCTTCGTTATTTCGCACGATTGACTCCGCACTTATCAATTCTGTAACCGTAAGCTGCGCTCCGTGTTCCTTGCAAAGTAAACGATATGCAGCATCAGTGTAACCTGCCATTGGTGCAAGCGCGAAACAGAATTTTTCAAAAGCCAGTCTATCGGAACCCATATATAATTTATTTGTTCCGCAAGAGTATTAATCAGTGATTATATGGTTATGGCTAAAACAAACTCCACTCGCTCGATTCTATGCTCTGGTTCTATTGCACTTGACACAACCAGAACTCCGTTTAAAACAGTTGAACGGGTTCTTGGCGGAGCTGCATCCTATTTCTCGCTTTCCGCGAATTTCTTTGCACCTGTTTCGGTCTGTAGCGTTGTGGGAGGAGATTTTCCTGGAGAAAGCTGGGCACTTCTTGCTGGAAAAAATATTGACCTCAGCGGTGTGCAGCAGAAGATTGATGGAAAGACATTTTTTTACGATTCAACGTTCTCGTTTGACCTTTATCATAGACACGCTAACAAAACAGAGCTTAATGTACTGGGTGAATTTGAACCGATGGTGCAGGAAAAGGCAAAGAAATGCGCATTTGTTTATCTCGCGACTATGCCACCGGAAAAACAACTAAGCGTGCTGAAACAGGCGAGCGGAAAAAAACTCGCATTCATGGATACTATCGAATTATACATTCAGGGGTCGCGGAAAGCGCTCCTTGAAACAATGGCACACGTTGACGGGATTATCCTTAATGATGCAGAAGCACGAATGCTTGCAGATGACACAAACCTGATAAGATGCGGAAAAAAGGTGCAGGCGCTTGGCCCGAAAATCGTGATAATAAAAAAGGGAGAACACGGTAGTTTGCTATTTTATGACGGACACGTTGTTCCATTTCCGGCACTGCCGCTTGAAAGTATAATCGATCCGACCGGAGCAGGAGATGCTTTTGCAGGTGGATTTGTCGGTTCGCTTGCAAAGCAAGGGACGATTAAGCCAACGCTGAAGGAACTAAAAATTGCAATGGCATATGCAAATGTTATGGGTTCGCTTGCAGTTGAGGATTTTTCTGTGAACAGGCTTGCAGGAACCACATTTGAAGAAATTGAAGGAAGATTTAAAGCCTATTGCGAGATGCTTAGAGTATAGCAATGGGCCCTGAGCAATGAGCCGTGAGCCCAAGACAATTAGGTGATATATATGTGTGACTTGAAAAAAGTTGGAATAATTTCGATAGTGATGATGATAATCGGACAGATTGCATGGACTCTTGAAACTATTGTTGACATGGCACACTATGCAAATCCTGCATATTTCGGGGTGTGGAGCAAATTAATGATGCCAACCGCAGGCGCACCTCCAACTGAATTTTTCATAGTGTCCGTAGTGGTTTCGCTTATAGGCTGGGCGATATTTGCATGCGCTTATTCTGTATTCGGCGGAGCGATAAAGGCAAAGAACGAGCTTGAAAAAGGAGTGAAGTTCGGTGGATGGATATTCCTGCTTGCGACGCTTCCTGGTTCGCTGTCAATGTATATGTTGTTTAATTTGCCGGCAATGCTGCTTGTTTCATGGACGATTGTTGGATTGGTGCTGAATTTGGTTGCGGGAGTGCTGGCAGTTAAGGTTATGAAGTAACTAAAATGTTTTATAGACAACGCTCTCTGCTCTGAAAAACCCCTTAGTAAATTTTATTGCTTTCTTAACTTCAAATTTCTTACAGGTATAGATGACTGTTGAAAAAAAATTCGCATTCCCCCACACATACAAAGCTATGCCAGAATCTATAAGCGGAATGAACGCATCAAATCCCTGATTAATCACTTTTCCTTTATTCCCAGTTGCATGAATTGTAGGTTTTCCATAGGTTCGTAAACCAAGCTCCTGTGTAATCCTCTTAAAGAAATCTCGAATGTCCTTTTGTCCTATCTTTCGGGTAAAGAAACCTTCTATAAGCATCCTTTGTCTTGGGATATGTGGCGCTAAATTTTTCATGTTTATCTACCTCATATTTCAAACATTCAATGGAAAAATAACCCACTGCGCCTCTCCCGGAAGTTTTTTTCTAAAAGCAGAGCGAACTTTCGTCATTTTCGGGAAATTAACCCATGGATCCATCCAGCCCTTAGCAGTCTTTAACAGATAATGGCCTGCGGGATAATTTTTTGACCTGCAGATAAAAACGATTGATCCGATGGCAAATTTCTTGCGGGCAGATTTTTTGACGTGGTGAAAACGATATGCCTTTCCTGCTCTTGCCAATGCCCTAACTAACTCTCTACAATAAAATCCGCGTCTTATGTCTCCAATGTTACGGAACAGTGTTCCCTTTGTGCGAGCGTAACTCAAACCGCAAACCGATGCAACGCATGCGAGCCCGCAACCCATTGCATCTTCCTGTGCAACTTTTTTGTATTGCGTCATACTTCGAACCTCTGCCCATCCCTCGCGGCAACGCATTTTATTCCGCTCGCCTTTTCTATTTTTTCAGCTTCTTTTTCAGGACCCACTTTCAGGAATTTCAATCCCATGTGCGTTAGGACTGCGAGCGATGAGGGTTTGGCTATTTTGAGCAAATGAATTATGTCGCTTGTTTTCATGTGATCTGGGATTCCGTCCGGGGACGGCTTCAGGCAGTTCGCGATAAGAAGGTTGCAGCCCTCGAACTTCTTTGCAAGCGAATCTGAATATTCCGTGTCTCCGGTGTAACCGATAACCTTTCCGTCAATGAAAAGTTTGAAACCGAATGCTGTCGGCTCATCGTGTTTCGTGCGGATTATCTCGATTTCGAATTCTCCGATTTTTGTTTTGAACCGCTTTTTTTCTCCAAATACCGCACGATATACGTTTTCTGCGCGATCAACATGATATTTGCTAATGGAACGATCCCCTGATTCATCCCCATCTATCGCGTATTTGCTTCCAATTAGTATCCCTCGTTTTTTCAAAGCATACCCGCTCATTGCCTCAAGCAAAAGAGGCGCGTCAAGGCAATGGTCTATGTGAAAATGAGTAACGATTACCGCGTCAAGCGAGGATGGATTCTGCCCATGCTTTAGGCCGTGAAGAAGCGCGCCTGGTCCGGGATCTACGTGAATATTCGCGGATTTGGAATTTATCCGAAAACCTCCGGTAGCCCGCCATTGCTTAAGCAGATTAACGCGTCCACCGCCTGTTCCGAGAAAAATGATTTCAGTACGTTTTTCATTATCCGACATGCGTCTATCACGTTGCATATTCTTTTAACCTTTTCATACGCAATTTAATCATGCAAGATAAACTAATTTATAATGAACTTAATAGGCATTGGAAAACGACTTCTAAAGTTATTCTTGGGGAGGAAATCGGAGAACTGAACGACTTTGAAGAATGGTTTTCTGGCAAAATGCCACCAGTAGTATCTGTCAAATCGGCAGTTTCTGGCAAAGACGTTTCTTTTGTATTGCCACATAAACCAGAGAACGCAAATGCTATTTCGTTAGATGAGGTAGATTTTAACAAGAAGTTTGAAGCTCTTAACATAAACGAAATTAAAGATATTGACTCTATCCTTGAAGCAATCCAGGAACGCATTTATTACTGCGGAAACGTGGTTCTTGGAAATTCAACATACGTGGAAAAAAGCACTGATGTAATAGAAAGTCATTATTGTTACGACTCTGCTCAGGTTAGCTACTCCAAGCATATTGGCTATTGTTATAACTTCGAATATTCTGATTCCGTATTCGGCTCAGTAAACTTTGGGTATTGTAAATATTGCGTGTCTGTAAGCGCAGCTACGTATGCAACGCGATGTTTTGAAGTTTCTAATATAGTTACCTGTTCAGATTCCCTTTATTCTAATGGACTTTTTGGCTGCAGCAACTGCATTTTTTCATTTAACCTGAGGAATGCCAATTACAGGATAGGAAATTTACAGCTGACCCCGCAAAAATATGCTGACCTGAAGAAAAAAATCGTTTCCGAAATTGCAGAATTATTGAAAAAAGATAAGCAACTTCCAGACTTGTTTAGTTTATTTCGAGATAGAAATGTAGATAAGGGTTTACTCGATGATGTGCGGAAGAAATACGTGCCTAATAACAAAGAGCCAAAAGATCAACGGATTGTTGAAAAGGCATTTAAAGAAACAACCGGAGTGGTTTTGGGGAGACAACTGCCAGATATAGAAAAATATGAACCATGGTTAAAGGAGAATACGCGAACTACCCGAAACGTTAAATCAGCATTGTCTGGAGACACTGTTATTATACCAGACCACGGGCATATTTTTTCTTACCCTGTAGATAGGATAGTTAGTCAAGAAGAAGCAGTATTTGTTGGTTCTTCTCTGCACCTTGAACCTGCAGAAGTAGAATCCTTGAAATTATCTAATGCAGGGGAGTATATATCAAAAATAGGTTTTTTCACGTATGTGGAGAACTCCGGTAAATCTGCAAATAATATAAAAAGTGCGATTATGATTGATGCGACCAACTTTCTCGATAGTATAACGATTATACAATCCAAAAATGGGGCGTTTAACCATTATGTTTTGCAGGCAGAACACATTTTTGGTTGTAATTCAGTTCGAAAATCCTCATTTCTGATTAATTGCTACTTATCTGCCTCATTAAACAGGTGTTTTGAAGTAGATTCCTCAGGTGAATGTTCTGACTGCTATTTCTGCCATAACTGCGAGAACGTACATGAATCAATGTTTTGCTTTAATCAAAAGAGTAAAAGAAATATGATTGGAAATACTGAACTCGCCAAGGACAAGTATATCGATGTAAAAAAGAAATTGCTTGCAGAAGTTGCAGATGAAATAGAGAGAAATGGCGGGCTTGATTACGGAATATTAAACCTCAGAGCCTAGATATCATCCCACAATAAGCACACGCTTCCCTCGCACTCGGTTCGCCACAGGTTTTGCAATGAGTGATCTTGAAATTTCTCTCACCGATACCGTTTCTCATCCATTTCTCCATCTGAATGAACGAATTGAAAATTCTTATTTTTGTCCCGGGATAGCGCTCCTCAAGCTCGTTAAGATGCTGCCGAACCTCCTGCCTTAACGCGCTGTGAGCATAGGGACATTCCGTGAATGTAATCTTCATTCCTTTGAGCATTGCGTAAATCGCGACTTCCTTTTCTGGTGCGCGCATTAACGGGCGGATTCTCGGAACAAATTTTTCATCGTCAACAAGCGGCTCTCCGAATCTCACTAGACGGAGCGGCTCGTTTCTCATTAAATTCATGAGGACGGTCTGCGACATATCGTCCAGGTTATGACCGATTGCAAGCAAATTCGCGCGAACGGATTTCGCAGCTCGATTGAGAAGGTGGCGACGAAATACCCCGCACACGCTGCACGGAAGCAGTGATTTATCCGCACGAAGTATTGTGTCCAGCGTCTTGCCAGAAGCACCCCTAAACGAAACGACCTTAAGCTTCACTTTGAGTTTTTTGCATTCCCGCTTTGCGACAACAAGAGTTTTTGAACGATAGCCAGAAATGCCTTCATCAATAGTGATCGCAACGAGTTTGAATGGTAACGATTTCCGCAAGTCCACAAGCAGATGAAGAAGAACCGTGCTATCTTTTCCACCTGAAAGCGCGATGGCAACCGTGGAGTTTTTCTTTATCAGGCCAAGCTCGCGAATGGTTTTTCTGAACCGCTTTTCAAACATTTCGATGAAATGGTGTTCGCAAAGATGTGTTGGTGCATATGCAAGGAACACTGCCGCAGGAGCATTGCATTTCGAACAAACCCGCACATTTTTGGATTTTTTCATTTCAACCACCGAAAATTACTTTGATTATTTTAACAGTGTCTTTATTCGAAATTGTTGAATCGTCAGGAACAATTTTTCCATTCACTTTTATAACCACTTCCTCTCGTCGTAGAGCGAGTTTCCGCAACAGCGCGGTGACGTTGCCACTAAACTTTATTTTCCGTTTCTTCTCATTATTGAGCAAAAGATACATTAGTTGCACCCAATCTGTTCTGATTGAAACAGTTTAATTTGTTTTTGTAGCAGCAAGCACGCAATATTTAAATCCGTGGAATTCCACCAGTCTATTTGACAGGGGGTCACATCAGAAAACCTGGTGGTGGAATTCCCCATCTGTCAAAATGCTCATAACTATAGCGAGCACCCGAAGCATGCCACCCGTCTTTGACGGATGGTGGGCGCGAGCATTTTGACATACGAAAAATAAGGAAAAACAAAAATAACGAGGTGAAATTACATTGCATTGAACGGCGAGCAGTTCGATAATATAAATTTCCATAATGAAAAACGGGGGTGAAATTTTTATGGCAAAGAAATCCAAGAAGTCAAAGAAGAAATAATTGCTGCTGGAAAATGCAGATGTATCAAAAATAGGGCAGTACCTGATTCGTATTGCCCTATAATCTTATTCTCCTTTTATCTCTTGGCGCAGTTGTCTTAACAAACGCAATTTTCGTTCCGAATGCACCACCGGTTCCGGGTATGGACCCTGCAAAACACGGCAAATGAATTTCGCGTTCGGTTATTACATAAGTTTGGCCATTTGGGCGAAGGGACGGTTGAACCGTGTGAGGCCTGTGATGACCATGTTGAAATTTTCTGAACCCCCTTGGACGAGGCTCTTTCCCAGTGTCAGAGATTGTTTCGTGAAGTGGTGGAAACGATTTCCGTGCGATTTCTCTTGACCACCCAGAAGCACCATGCCAAACTCCTTGTTTCAGAAGGCGCGTTTTATATCCTTCTACTCCTTGAGAGAATTCATTAGATGATGACATGACGAAAAACGTTGTAGCGTATTCTTTTTAATCCTAACTTCTATTATCTCTTGGGTGTTCTCATGAAAATAACTTCTGTTTCTGCAATTGAAATTATTGACTCGCGGGGAAATCCAACGGTCGAGGTTGAAGTGCGTGCTGGCAATTCGTTTGGACGAGCAGCCGCTCCGAGCGGGGCATCTACTGGAAAATTTGAAGCGACTGAGCTGCGCGACGGTGGGGCACGATACTGCGGTAAAGGCGTTCTCAAGGCAGTTGCAAACGTAAATGGTCCGATAACAAAAAAACTTATTGGAATGAAAATTGATGTTTCCGAACAGGAGAAAATTGACGAAGCGATGCTTGCGCTAGACGGAACTCCGAATAAAACAAAAATGGGTGCAAATGCGATTGTCGCAACTTCGATGGCAGTATTAAAATGCGCTGCGGCATCCGAAGGTAAGCCGCTCTTTGCATATCTAGGCGGAACACGAAACGCGCGCAAGACTGCTCTTCCCAAGCCTATGTTCAACATTTTAAATGGAGGAAAGCATGCTGGCGGGAACCTCGCATTGCAGGAATTCATGATAATGCCAGAGGCTAAAACCTTTTCAGAAACACTGAGGATAGCATGCGAGATTTACCACGCGCTTGGAAGTATTCTGGAGAAAAAATACGGGCCAAATGCGCGGAATGTCGGAGACGAAGGTGGATTTGCTCCGCCCGTAGCCAACGCCGAAGAAGCCCTTGACGCGATAATGTCCGCAATAGATGCGTGCGGATATTCTAAAAACGTAAAGATTGCAATTGATGCCGCGGCAAGCTCATTTTACAAGGAAAAAATAACCGCTGGTGGGGAAAAAATCGGATTATACATTGTGGACAGGTCAAAACCCGCAATAGATGAAGGCGCACTTTTGGATTTTTATTTCGCACTCTCCGGAAAATACCCTATCACAAGCATTGAAGACCCGTTTTACGAGGAGGATTTCGATTCGTTCTCAGAAATTGTAAAAAAGCTTGGAAGCCGCATTCAGATTGTCGGAGACGATTTAGTAGTAACAAATCCGCAACGCATCAAAAAGGCAATAGAAAAGAAAGCGATGACCGCCCTTTTATTGAAAGTGAATCAGATCGGGACAGTAACCGAAGCAATGGAAGCTGTAAAAATATGCAAAAAATTCGGACTCGGAGTGGTTGTAAGCCATAGATCCGGAGAAACGGAGGATACTTTTATCGCAGATTTTGCGGTTGGAATCCAAGCTGGACAAATAAAAACAGGCGCTCCGGCGCGCGGAGAAAGAACTTCAAAATACAATCAACTTTTAAGAATAGCAAGGAGTCTGGAATAAGATGGCAAATCTAAAAGGCATGCCAGGAACAATAGGACTTGGTCTTGTCAAGCTTATCTTAGGTATACTCGGAGGAATAGGAAGCATCCTGATTTTCATATGGCTATTTTACGGAAATGAAACATACGTCTTAGTGGTAGGGATAGCGCTTGTAGTGCTGGCAGAAATTGGATATGTGTATACGATAACGCGAGAAGATGAAAAAACAATCCAAAATTTCACAGAAAACGCGATTACCGGGATTGGAATGGCATTTGCACTGCCAATTTTATTATTTATTCTTTATACTATGTCAAAGGATAAGGCGACTCTTGCGATAACTCTGGTGTTTTCCGCCACGGCTCTTATAAAAACCTTCGGAACCCTTATCAAGCTGTATATTTTAAAAAGGTGAATGGAAAATAAGGCACAGGACAATGTACAAAATAGAGTGCAGAAGATAATGGCGAATCAGTGAGCATATGGTAGACTATAGAAAACCAAACCCAGTAGACGCAAAGACATACTACCAGCTCGGAAACGATTATTACGAGAAAGGAGACTACGAAAAGGCAATTGAAAACTATAACATGGCAATATTATTAACGCCCATATTCTCAGAAGCATACTTCAACAGAGCGCTTTCATATTACCAACTTAAGAATTTTGAGAAGGCGACAGCAGATTATACCAAATCAGCAGAGCTTGACCCAAACAATCCTATTATTTACAATAACCGTGGAGATGCATATTACAGAAAGCAAGACTTCCAAAATGCAGTAAAAGATTATGATAAGGCAATCCAGCTCAATCCAGATTATTTAAAGGCATTTTACAATCGCGGACTTTCTTATGCTTCTATTGAGGATTATGAAAAAGCGATTGAGGATTTCACAAAGGTTGTCACCCTTAATCCAGAATTTGCAGAGGCATATCATTTGCGCGGCCTTGCATATGAATACGCTGGACAAGTTGAAACAGCTATAACAGACTATGAAAAAGCATTACAATTGAATCCAGAATTGACAGAAGCTAAAACACATCTTGATAGTGCAAAAACAAAGAAAGACCAGGGAACTGGAGGAGATGGAAAAGCTGGAGGAACTGGGGACATAAAAATGCTCCAGAAACCAAATATGACGTTCTTAGAAGTCGCGGGAATGGATAAAATGAAGGAGGAAATCCGCGAGGCGATTGTTTATCCAATGATAAATCCTGAACTAGCCAGAAAGTATGGAAAACTTGGCGGTGGCGGAGTACTGATGTATGGACCTCCGGGATGCGGTAAAACATACATTCTCAAGGCAGCGGCAGGAGAATGCAAAGCAGGCTTCATAAACGCAAAATTGTCTGATTTGCTTGACATGTACGTAGGTAACACAGAAAAGAATATTCACAAGGTTTTTGAACTTGCAAGAAAGAATCCCCCATGTATATTGTTTTTTGATGAAGTAGATGCGATTGGTGGCAGAAGAGACCAGCAGGAAGGGGCACAATACATGAAAATGGCTGTAAACCAGATGCTGTATGAAATAGATGGTGTTGAAGCAAACAACGAAAACGTGTTGGTTATTGCAGCAACAAATGCGCCATGGGATGTTGACCCGGCATTGAGAAGAAGCGGACGTTTCGGAAGGACAATTTATATCCCTGAACCGGATTTCAACTCCAGAATCGCGATATTGAAGCTCCATGCAAAGAAAAGACCTGTTGCCAAGGGAATTCCGTATACCCGGCTTGCACTGGCAACATTTGGATATTCCTCGTCAGACCTTAAAACAATCGTGGAAGAAGCATCAGCTTTCCCGTGGAAAGAGGCATTTTTTGGAATACAGAAAAGAACTGAGGAACTCATGAAACAAGGGATGAGCAAGGAAGAAGCAGAAGAAACTGCGAAAAAGCAGGTCCATCAAAGAGATATAACCACTACAGATTTCATCAACGCAATAAAAAAACGAAGATCATCACTTCCGCCATGGTATGAACAGGCGAAAAAGCAGATAGGAAAACAAGAGGAATTAACTGTCATTGATGGAAAAGAACACAAGAAAATAACTGACAGTAAGATGGGCCCTGGAGAAAAAGAAGCATTCAGAGACTTGTTAAAGCAAATAGAAAAGAGAATCCAATGGTGGAATAAGGCAATGGTAAAGGGAGTGCGGGAAGTGGCGTTGATTATACCAATACCATTCTAGTTCGCAATTTCGCAATTCTTATAAAACAAGCCTTCGTTCTATTTTCATGCTTATTACAAATTGCCGCACATATATAGATGGAAAGATTTCGGAAAAGGAGATTCTTATTTTAGATGGAAAGATTGCACGCATAGCTGGCAGAATACCTGAAAACGAGGCGGGTGGGGAAGAAAAAATTAATGCAGGCGGACTTATGGTGATTCCTGGATTAATAGATGTTCATGTTCACCTACGAGAACCGGGATCGGAATACAAAGAGGATTTTGTAACCGGAACAAAGGCCGCGCTCGCGGGCGGAATAACGACCGTAATTGATATGCCTAACAACAAAGTGCCGACCACCACCTTACGCAGGCTCAGGGAAAAGGAAGAACTCGCACAAAAGAAAGCGCTGTGTGACGTGCGATTTTATATGGGTGCAACGAATGACAATTTTGCTGAAATAAAAAAAGCAAATCCGATCGCGGTAAAGGTTTACATGGGAAAAACAACCGGCGACCTTTTGGTCACCGAAGATGAAATAATGGAACGCCATTTTTCAAATTTTGACAGGAAGAAACCTATTACTGTCCATGCTGAAGACCAAAAATACATGGAAGCACATAGCGGAAAGAGAACTGAGGAAGCCGCTGAGATTGCAGTCAAACGAGCGGTCACACTTGCGGAAAAAACAAAACGAAAGCTGCACATAGCGCATGCGAGCACCTCACAGGAAATAGAAATTGCAAAAGAAAAGGCAGGCGGGCAGAAACTCCGCGCAGATGTGTCTGTTGAAACTGCACCGCATTATTTGTTTCTTTCGCAAAAAGACGCAGATAAACTAAAACAACTTGGAACTGTAAATCCACCACTACGTTCGGAGGAAACCCGAAAAGCGCTTTGGAAAAAATTAAATAATATAGATTGTATTGCAACAGACCATGCGCCACATACGTTGGAAGACAAAGGAGATGGAGCACGGGGATTTCCGGGTTTGGAAACAAGCCTTGCACTCATGCTCGATGCTTATAACAAACGGATGCTGGAATTAGACTGGATAATAAGCAGAATGACTGAAAATCCAGCGGAAATATTCGGATTAACGAACCTGGGGAGAATCGCAGTTGGTTTCAGCGCCAACCTGACATTTGTTGATTTGAAAAAAGAATGGACAGTAAATGGAGAAGAATTAGAAACAAAATGCAAATGGAGCCCATTCGAAGGGAAAAAACTTCGCGGAAAAGCAGTGAAAACTGTATTCGGGGGAAGAACGGTTTACGAGGACAATGAGATTTGCTGAATAGACGTCTCACTGACGCTCCAAGGGTTCGCGGTAACACGGTTTGAGCAGCAATATAAAATTTTTATTACCCTGCTCAGACCGTGTTAGGAAGCCTTGGTTTTCAAACCGAGGACCGACAAAACGAACTCGTTTTGTGGTCCATTGAACGCATCGGCGTTCAATTGGAGGAGCGAACCCGCAGGCGACAAGAGTATTCCTCCGGCTTCCGCCTAAAGCAAATATTGGAAGCCAAGGGATCGAGGGCTTTGCCCGAGAGACTTGAACGTAGTTCAAGCAGATTTAGCCCTTGGAGCGTCACACCTTATTTATTTTTATTATTCCTTTTTCCGAAGATATTTCAAGCCTTACCATACCCTCTCTTGGATTTTCAATCGTAAGCGTCTTTTCGACAGGAAATTTTATTATTTCGACAAGCTCGCTTACACCACCACGAACTCTTGCATGGATAACGACTTCGCTACCACTTCCAAGAGAAGCCACGTTTAATTCTTCGATAGATGAAGGAAGATATATATCAGTGATTACACCAGATGAAGAACCGAGATTTCCAATGGAATTCGCCAGGCTTGCAATACGGGATGCAACCAATTGGGCCTGAACTTCGGATATAGACTCGTTAACTTCGGATATTTTCAGATAAAAACCAACGATTAGCGGAATAAAAAGAACAAGAATTATAGAAACTACAATAAGGAGTTCGGAACTTACCTGACCTTTGGTTTGGCCTTTGGCTGGGCCGTTGAGAGATATGTCCGCGACCGTTCTAATAGATGTCACCCTTTACATACTTTTTGTAGCGATCTTCCAAATGTTTTTCCTTTTTCTTTTGAAGGACGACATGAAGCTCATCTGAAAGAGCATCCACCGCACTTCTTAGATCGTGTCCCTCAATAGAAACGGAAATTGGCAATCCATCAACACTCAGCAGAACTTTTACTGAATAAACAGATTTGCCCTTTTTCACATGAACACTTGCAGATCTCTGTGGAATAGATGCGAACTTACCTAAGATATTTGAGATTCTGTCGGAGATGTAGCTGTACGCAGATTTATCATCTTCGCCCAATCCGCTTATGAGAATATTCTGTTTGTCAGACAACAGGGATTGGACAATTTTGAATATATCCGTTGCAGCAACAACACCGCTGGCTTTTCCACTAGACATAACTGTAAGCGAGGAGATTTTTGCATCGGCCATTTTTTTCATGGCATCGGCAATTGTTTTTCCGGGTTCGATACTATGAACCCCTTCCCGTACAAACGAAGAGATTGACAAGTCATCCACACTGGTTACTTCTGAAATAGTGGATGCACCACGTCTCTTTTTTGGATTCATGGAAACGGGGGCAAGATCATACGTAGAAGTTATGCCAAATGGCTTTCCGTTTTTGAGAACTAAAAGCTTGTTTGCATCGTGTTGTTTCATAAGTCTTCTGACAGCACCAACTTTATCTTCATAATCCACAGTAAAAACAGGGGAATTCATTATCGAATCAACAGTCGCATCCGGAATGAGTCTCTGGGATAACAGGTCTCTTAGAAAATCCGAGCGGGAATAAAGACCTTCAAGTTTGCCAGAGTCATCAAAGACTGGCAATGCCTTGAAATGACCTGCCAAAAAGGCATTTAGTTTATCATTCAGCGAAGAAGCTTGTCTAAGAGAAGGTGCCTTAACACACACCGAACCGCATTTTTCCTTTGCTGCATCATTTGTGCCAAAACTCAGGTGGCGGTCGTCAACAATGCCCTTGTAGACCCCTTCATTCATAATAATTACAGCCGTACCATTTCGCACTAACTCCTCAGTTGCCTTTGAGAGAGTATCCGAAGAATTCAAAACAGATGCTTTACATAGATCCATGATATCGCCTTGGGTAAAAAGGCGTAGAAAAGTTATTTAAATGAGTAAGTTGATAAACAGTTCAACGGCGATCAGAATGGACCAGAAAACAATGAGCATGTCAGCAGTTAACCTAGAGGCAATGGTATCTAAACCAACCTGGAAGATGCTTCTTCTTGAGTTGATTTCCACCGAAAGGGTTGACCCCTGGGATGTTGATATAAAAAGCGTGGCAGACGCCTTTGTAAAACGCGTAAGAGAAATGGAAAAAATGGAATTTTCCGTTCCGGCAAATATAATTCTTGCATCTGCAATTCTTCTGAGATACAAAAGTAGCGTGGTGAAATTGTATGACTTGCCACAACAGGAGGTGCTTGTACCTCTGGAAGGAGAGGAGGATGGAATAATTGAACCGCTTCCACAACTGATGTTTCCTTCGCGCGTCCCTCCAAAAAGGCAGATAACGCTCGAGGAATTGGTTTCCGAAATGGAGCGGATAATAAAATACGATGAAACTGACCGCGTTGTTAAAAAACGTGGTGGAATCGAGGATTTCGTTGATCTCAAGCTTAACAGTTATGATTTGGAAGAAACAATGAAAACAACGCTTGACAAAATAAAATCAACAACTGATTCGGAAGGATGGACAATATTTTCCAGAGTAGTAGAAAGTAGCTCACCAAAGGACATTCTTTATTCTCTTTTATCTGTGCTTCATCTCACGCAAAAAGAAGAAGTTGATATAAAACAGGACGTTCTTTTCGGGGAGATTTTTATAAGAGTGATAAACGGAAAGAACGAGAAAAATGGGAAGAGCAATGGAAACGGGAAAGAGGAAAAAGGGACAAAGACGGAGAAAATAGAAAATGGGAAGAATAATTAACCGGTAGTTATGGGTAATTGGCCTTGTGCCACACAATACATTTTTAGAAATGGACTACCTAAAAAAGAACTGAAATTTTCCCCGCTTACTTCTGCGCGCGGCTCAACAAATGAAAATAAAGAAAAATAATAAAATATAAAAAGAAAGAAACGATCTGGTTGGTTACTCTATTTTTGTTCCAGAGGGTTTTGGTTTTGATTTGACAATTTTAACATGGCTCGGAGTCAAAAGAATTGAGTCTGATGAGAGCAATGCGATATCCCCGTCAATCTTTCCAGTGTGTGACTTCAGCTTTGCGATAATTGATTTCAACCTGTTTGGTTGCTTTGAAAGCGGAAGAACATTCAAAATAATAACATTTTTCTGCCCAAGCTCTTTCAAAACAAGGTCTGCATCTCCTTCGTTTCTGAGGTCAACCCTCTTCACGTAAAAGTCTGCTGGCGGACTTATTAAGTCTCCTTCAGAGCCAATCATGTCCTCAAGGTCAGGTACGTCTGAACTTGTTTCCCCTTTTCCCATAATTTTATCAAAAAGTCCCATTGTTTCACCCGAAATATCTGGTCGAATGATGGAATATAGAGCAATTTCTTTTTAAATCTGCGTGCCACAAGCCTTTTGGATTTCAAATATATTAGGACAAGGACGGGCACTTGCCAAAAACCATAGAGGTTTACTAGCAAACACTCTTGCGCTCGGAACACATAATGCGAGACCATAAATAATTATCTTCCAAAACGCGGAACTGAAGACCCGAAACCCATTACATAAACCTTAATTACCTTATTATAACATATACTTACTGGGCTAGGTCGGGGCTAGGGGTCCCGGCACCGTAAATCCCCTTTAGACGGACCGAATGCCCCGGGCGTTGCGAGAATCTGTTGCGCCCTTTTCCGTAAGCGTCGAAACCCTGCCTTATATGGCAGAGGAATACGCGAATCTGGTCAGACCGAAAGGAGCAGCCATAAGTTTATTTCTCTGTGCTTGTAAGTTCACAGGGTGGAGCAGACACGCTACAGCGCCGATGTATGGCGACGGAGCGTGGCTTAGACAAAAGCGTTTCCGGTTCCGAGTTTCGCGTCTCGGACATGTTGCGTTTTGGCTCAAAAGGAAAAGGCAACACAGCTGGTTTTCACGGCAAACGGGGAAGCCCGCTTTACTTATAGCAAACCACGAAAGTAATGCAAGACTCTATACTATTGCTGCTTTGCCATGACGGCGTGGTTTGCTATGTAGTGAGACAAGAAAGTTTCGCAAGACTTTCTTGGATCACTATAAGTCAGAATCAGGGGCGCTGCCGGGCTGTCTTGAGAAGCATGAAATTACTCCCTTTCTGCGCTTCGCTATCGTTGATCACGGTAACAAAGCGCTTCACTTCGTTCGCGCAGATCACTACGTAAGGTGTTTACCCAAAATCATAGATGTTTACACAAAACTACGGACAACAAATTTTTATGAACAAAAAAACACGCAGAAGAATAATGGCATTACAGGCTACGCGCGTGCGAGGCGGAATAAATGAAACAACCTCGCGCCAAAGGGATGGAGAGCGAACGCTTGGACAGGTTTATGCAAGACTCTTTGACGACAACGGAAAAATTAAAGTAGAGCCGCCTTGCGGAAAGCGAGAGCCGGAAACGAAAAGAGTATGGGATGAATGGGCGGACAAATGAAAGTACGCGAAATTGGGTGCTACTCGACAGCTTCCAGATACAAATCAAGTGCCTTTTGTAGTGCCTACCTTTATGTGGATATCCACATTTTAGTTCCCCACTACAAAACATGCTAGGAGAAGTCCTATTTGGCTGTTACCAAAAGCTTCCGACTCAGACCGCATGCTTGGTGTGAACTCATTTGGCTGATGCCAAAAGCTTCCAAAGAGCTTTGAAAAATGTAATTTTTTCAAATTTTGAAACTTGCTTTGCCAAGTTTCAATGCTTCGCTCTTCAGAATCGTTTGCCTGAGCTACGAGGTTTCAGGACACACAATGCGTTTCTGATTGAAATCTGCTGATTTCAATTCTCTCGAATTTCTTCGAAATTCTCAATCCTTAGGAAATGGTGTGCCGATGTCATATTTTTTATTCTGCATATTGATCAATAAGCCGCATCAAATATTTTTTCCTTGTATGTGTTAGAAATGACGCTTCGATAGAATTTTTTGCCAATTGTACTAATTCTTTATTTGTAAGTTTAATGGCTTTTTGTATGGCCTGATAGTTATCTCCAATATATCCCCCAAAATAAGCTGGATCATCTGAATTAATGGTAACTAAAAGTTTTGCCAGTAGCATCGTTTTTAGGGGATGTTTTCGAAGATCTTTAACTACGCACAATTTGAGGTTTGAAAGCGGGCAGACTGTTAAAGGTATTCTTTTTTTTGCCAAATACTTAACAAGTTTTTTATTATCAAGTGCATGATTCCCATGGTCAATTCTTGATACTTTCAATAGAGAGATTGCTTCACTAACATATGATGCAGGTCCCTCTTCCCCAGCATGAGCAACTGTTAGAAAGCCGGCTTTTCGTGCTTGAGAAAATACGTGTCTAAATTTTGAAGGAGGGTTTCCTTGTTCTGAGGAATCAAGTCCAATCGCATCAATCCATTTTCGATAAGGCAAAGATTCTTCTAGTGTTTCAATCGCTTCTCTTTCGGATAGATGTCTTAAGAAGCACATGATGATTTTTGAAGATATGGAAAACCGTTTGCGTGCTTCTACGCAACCCATATGAATTCCTTCAATAGCTACACGAAATGGTATTCCTCTTGACGTGTGAGTCTGCGGGTCAAAAAAAAGCTCTGCATGCCGTAGTCCTTGTGTGTGTGCTTTCGAAAAATAAGCCAATGTCAATTCATAGAAATCCCTACTTGTACGCAAGACCCTACATCCTTCATAGTAAATATCAAGGAAATCCTGTAAATTTCTAAAGTTGTATGCCCTCTTCAGAGCCCGGACATTTGAATACTTAGGATGTATCCCATTTCTCTTTGCGATAGAAAATAGAAGCTCCGGTTCAAGTGTCCCTTCTATGTGAATATGTAACTCTGCCTTTGGGAGTTTTTTAATAAATTTTGAAATCTCCATAATTCTTTTTTCCTAAATAAATATAAAAGATCATACGCTTGATTTGAACTCTAACGAACTTCACTCACAACCTACGATTGCCATTATCTGCTCAAGGCACATGTATCATTTCTGTAGCAATTCAATTTTTCTATGGTTCAGGCTAAGCAGTTCTCGTCTATCTAACGATTAGCTAAAGTTTGCTTAGCCGGACTAGCAGATTTTTTCTTAAATTTACTCGTAAATGTTGGTCAGTCATCATTAACGTCTGACAAAATTATTTCCCAAGGTTTCCCGAGCGAATTGAAGGTTTGAAGCCCTGGAAATCGAGCTAAGAAAATACCTCAGGCATTTGTCTAAGATTTTAGGCAAAACTTCGTCATCCACCTGAATTTTCCTGTCGCTCAGGTAAAGCAAAACTACTCAGACCGCACGCTTACTTTATTTTCCAACATCCAAAATTATATATACTCAAATCCAACCGCTTATTTTTTTTCAGTTCGTCTGCAACCTGCCCGAGTAAACGTGTTTTTATTTCCATGAATTTTTCCCGCCCGATTTCAATATTTCCAATCGCGTATCGCATGCTTTTCACATTAAAACAGAACATGCAATTGCTTAATGCCTCGCAATTGTGGCAGAAATAGCAGTCAGTGCAATTTGCCGAATCGCTAACTTCAAAGCATCTTGTAAGGGCAACGGAATTATGGCACTTTATGCAGAACTTGGATGCAAACAGAAAATAGCTGCCGAATGAATATTCTGTTTCCCTTGGCCATGCGCAATAGGCATCGCACTTTGAATAAATGTACCAATACCCGTCAAGGCAGTGCTGGGCATTCATGCACGTGGAAGTTTCCCGCAGGTCGAGATTTTGGCCAAGCATAACATCCGAGGTTATGAATTTCACGTTCTCCAGTTTTTTGGATGCGTTTGAAAGAGTAAGGCTTCTGGCATCTGACTCGGAAATCTGTTTTTTTGCAAGCTCAAGCGACTCTTCAAGCGTAACCATGTTCCTTTTTA
Organism: Microcaldota archaeon; assembly: GCA_038046805.1. GTDB lineage: Archaea > Micrarchaeota > Micrarchaeia > Anstonellales > Bilamarchaeaceae > UBA10214. Next base: position 56,739 of record JBBSVO010000002.1, on the reverse strand, counting down.
TCGCACTGAAGAACATGATATCCGGAACATAAATTGTTTTTCCGCTTATTTCGGACTTCGTGCGGACAGATTCTCCTACATACTCGAGCAGCCATTCACGATATGATTGTAGATTTGTGAGCCGCTTCCCAAGCAGAATTTCACTAGTACTCTGGAATGCAGATTCGATCGTGAAGTCGCTGGATTCGGATTCGGTTTGTACATTTGGAAATTTTGTGGCGACTTCGCGAGTATTTTTCGAATGAGCTTGCTCTTCGATGAATCTGATTTCATCCATTGACGATACCTCCCGAATCGGTGTTACTGCCATTTATTATATCTATCAGTGACGGCAGATTTTTCTTTGCCTTGAGCGTTTCCCTGATATCCTCAATCAGCTTATCCTTCAGCTTCAGGTATTCCTCCTGCGAGAATTGGTGGTTCCCAATCATGTAATTCTTGTTCCGCTGGTTGAAAGAAAACATGCAGTTGCCGCAGCTTTCCAAACTTCCGGTGAAATAGCAGTCAGACGCAACATAATTGCGGATTGTCTCCATGCAACGGACGTTCTTGTAGGTTTCAAACGTTTTTATATTGTACCGGCTCGCTTCACCAATCGCATTGCCACCAAAAATATATTCCGCAAACCGGAGGACAGAAGAGCATGCAACAAACTTACAGTCGTAAACGTCCTGCGTCTTGTAAATGAATGAGGAATTGATGCAACGGTTAGCGATCTCAACATTTTGTGAGTTGCCGAGAACAACGTTTCCGATATAATATGCTCTTTCCTGAAGCGCCCCGACCGCTGAATCGATATCCTTCAGATCGTTTATGTTAAACTTTGCAGTGCCAATGCCCTTCAGGTACTGCTCAACTTCTGCATGCCCGAGATATTTTGCACCCCTGCACGCTTTTTCCGATGAAACGATTACATCCTTTCCAGATAATGCGGATTTCTTGAAACTCACCGGATTAACATAATTAAGCAGCCATTCCTCGTAATCCTCAAGGTTTCCAATCTCTTCCTTTAGCAGGATTTTGCATGTGCTCTTCCAGGATTTTTGAATTTGCGGATCGATAGCCATGAACGCACCCAAACTATGCATACCTCGCCCTTTTCTTCACTTCCTCAACTCTCTTCAGGACAGCGGAATATTTTTTGTATTTCGAATATCCTTTCAGAAACGCTTTTTGCGCCTGTGCGGATTCTGGTATTGCCTTAAGCATTGTCAGCACATCAATTGCCTTGTCTTCCACATCCTCGGAGAAAAATCCCAGGCCAAAATCAATAACGAACAGGTTCTGGGATGCACCAGACGAGACGATTAGATTTGCCGGAGTATAATCCCCATGAATAAGATTGGATGCATGAAGCTGTGCAAGATACTTTCCAGCAGTTTTGGCGGAATTTTTATTTTTTATTAAATCCGCACGTTTTCCGCGAATTTTTGTCATTGTTATTCCGAATTCAGAAACTTCCAGAACTATAGGACAGGGAACTCCGGCAATCTTTGCCTTATTGAGAAGACGAGCTTCGCGTTTTGTCCTTTCGGTCCTGAGTTTAGCGTCCAGCGTCTTGTTGCGATAGGTTTTTGGAATCCGATCCTTGATTACGACTGGAAGACCAAGCAAACGTGAATTCGAAACAATCGCTTCTGCTCCTCGCATTGTTTTGTTCACCTTCAATTACCTCAAAAAGAATGTCATATAACCTGCAACAGCCGTAACTGCCACCCACACAACAGCATTCCATGCAAGAACCTTGCTCCCATCTAATGGGAATATTGGCAGCATGTTGAAAAATGCAAGGAAGGAATTAACGTAAAATCCTATGAACCAAATATTTGTGTTGGACGTATAAACCGGGGCAAAAATTGCAAGTGCCATAAACACGATTGCAAGCGCAATGTTGGTAACCGGTCCGGCAACCGAAATAATCCCATTTTCCTTTCTGGAAATATTGTGCGAATAGATATACACTGCACCAGGAGCTGCAAAAACAAATCCTAAAAATGAAAGCCCTAACATCAAAAGCAATCCCTGAGTCCACATCTGAAATCTCGCATATGCCCCATATTGTATGGCAACCAATTTGTGAGCCATTTCATGAAGAATAAAACCTGTGCCAACAGTAAGAGTGAACAAAGCAAGGAGAAGGATCAATGCCTTCAATCCCTGAGCACTAGTGAAAAGCCCAAACCCTCCCTGAGAGATAGCTAACGCAAGGGAAATCGCAAGAACAGATATCAGAATCTGGATCGCTTCGTCTTTTTCTATGTAAAAGGTGTTCGTGCTAAACATAAGATCACTGCTTCATCATCCTACTGCTTCTGGCTCCTGGGTTCTGGGTAGTGGCTAGGAGCTAGAAGCCAGCAGCCAATCATTCAATTATTCTCTCTTCGTAAACAACGCGAACCTTTGGAAGAGACAACAGACCAGAGTAGCTGTCAATCACCCCTGCAATTTCCCTGCCGTCATCAAGCTTTATCCTAATTTCACCCTGTAGTTTCCCGCCGTTCATAGCCATTCCAACGCGTCCGAATAATGATGGAATCGCGGAATTTGAAACAACAATGACTTTGTCTCCTTTTTGAACACCGCGAAATGATGGATAAATCAGAGTTATTATGATTGAGATGCCGATTCCCAGAGCAATGTATTTTGCAAGCGAAAGGAGTCCGGCTGATGGACTAAACGCAAAAACTAAAAGCGAGATTGCAATAGCAACAACAGCTAGTTTTAGAAATAATGAAAGTTGCATAGAATATTCCACCCTTTAAAGTAATTTGGTTTATCCTTTATCCATACATCGCATTGGTCAGTTCCTTGAATTTGGAAAGACTGTCCATATCATCTTTTCTAAGTGTCGGCGTAATGGTTTTCATTGCCGAAGCAAAATGACGCGAAAGAACCTTTGCATCCTTCTTTTCTTTGCCTTCCCGGATTGCATTCATTCCGGCCTCGCGACACAAATTCTCGATATCAGCACCTGTAAATCCATGCAGGGCTTTTGTAAGTTCTTTTAAATCAACTCCGCTGTCAAGAGGCATTTTTTTGGTATGAATCTGGAATATCTGAAGTCTGGCTTTCTCATCAGGCAGTCCTATTTCAATCGCACGGTCAAATCGCCCAGCACGCAAAAGTGCCTGATCAAGCATATCCGGACGGTTTGTAGCCGCAATCACGATAACTCCTTTAAGATTTTTGAGACCATCCATTTCAGTTAAAAGTGTGTCAACAACACGCTCGGTGACATGATGACTATCTGTGCCACCTCTTATCGGAGCTATGGCATCGATTTCATCTACAAAAATAATACATGGCGCGGCCATTCTCGCCCTTCTGAAAAGCTCGCGAACGGTTTTTTCCGATTCTCCGACCCATTTACTCAATACTTGTGCACCGCTTATTGAAATGAAATTTGCCTCTGATTCGTGTGCAACTGCTTTTGCAAGAAGAGTTTTTCCGGTTCCCGGAGGGCCATATAACAGTATTCCCTTAACAGGCCGGATCCCATATCTTTCAAACAGCTCTGGCTCTTTGAGAGGAAGAGTAACTGCTTCGTCGATCTCCCGTTTAATAAGCTCCATTCCGCCGATATCGCTCCATTTGATATTTGGCCGCTCTACAAAAACTTCTCGTAGCGCGCTTGGCTGTATTTCGCGCAGTGCATCAAAAAAGTCGGTGCGGTTTACCACAAGCTTTTCCAGGATTTCCTGCGGGATGAATTCTTCTTCAAGATTTATATCCGGAAGAATTCGCCTTAATGCCTTAATCGCGGCTTCTTTTGTAAGAAGAGAGATATCTGCGCCAGTGTATCCATGAGTTATAGACGCCAATTCCTCTACCTTGACATCTTTATCAAGAGGCATGTTTCGCACATGAATTTTCAGAATCTCAAGTCTGCCATCGCGGTCAGGAACGTTGAGCTCTATTTCACGGTCAAACCTTCCGGGTCTGCGCAGTGCGGAATCGATTGCATCGGGTCTGTTTGTTGCGCCGATAACAATTACCTCGCCTCTTGCTTTTAGCCCATCCATTAGTGTAAGCATCTGGGAAACCATCCTGCGTTCAACCTCGCCTACAACTTCTTCGCGTTTTGGAGCGATTGCATCTATTTCATCAATGAAAATAATTGAAGGGGCGTTTTCCTCTGCTTCCTTGAATTGTTTCCTGAGGCGCTCTTCACTCTCACCAACATATTTACTTACGATTTCCGGACCTCCGATGTAAATAAAATTTGCGTCTGACTCATTTGCAACTGCCTTTACCAGCAGGGTTTTTCCTGTGCCGGGCGGACCATACAAAAGAACTCCTTTTGGAGGTTCAATTCCGAGTTTTTCAAAAATTTCAGGATGTCTTAGCGGAAGCTCAACCATTTCGCGAACTTTTTTGATTGCTTCCTTCAGACCGCCTACATCGTCATAAGTAACATTCGGAACATTTCCGATATCTTTTACTGGATCATTCTTTATGACTAAGTCTGTGGTCTCCCCCACTATAACGGGTCCCTGAGGAAATGTTTGCGCAACAACAAGCGGAATCGAAGTTCCAAAAATACCTACCGGAAGAAGATTTCCCTTTAATATTGGCTTTCCGACAAGACGCTTTTTCACATATTGATCAAAACCAGGAGAGTATCTCATTGGTTCTCGGGGTGTAAGAAGAATTTTCTTTGCCTCTTTTGTTTCTACAGGCTCGATTTTTACCTTATCTCCAAGCCCTACGCTTGCATTCTGCCTGAGAATACCATCCATGCGAATCATGTCAAGGCCTTCATCATCCGGATGTGCCTGCCAAACTATTGCAAGTGCAGATTTCTTTCCGGTGATTTTAACTATATCTCCTGTAGAGATGCCAAGCTCGCTCTTTGCCTTTGAATCTATGCGAATAATATTTCTACCGATATCGTTCTGGAAGGCTTCGGCAACTTTTAGACTGGCATTAGACATAGACATCACCAAGGTAAATTATATTAAAAAAGTTGCCGGATTTGAAATGAGCAGCAGCGAATTTCAAGCGGATCGAGAAAACAGCCGTTTTCGAGAGATTTGAACCGCAGTTCAAGCGGATGGCAACTTTTAGACTGGCATTAGACATGAGACGCACCACACAAAACGGGATTACCCTGATTCGCATTGGACAGGGAAGATTTTTTAAGATTGACAATTGTCTCCAGGGTTATGTCATCGGCCACTTTTAGCCCCATTGATTCAAGAATCTCTTTTCTACCCATTGCGGACATACCGGCACCGGTTGCCTTCGGCTTTTTGACAAGAAGCCGCGAATTGTCTGAAAAACATAGATTTCCAGACTCGGTTAATGCATTCTCCAGTATCACTTTATCCCCTACTGCGATAATTTGAGTAGTTTGAGTATTCCCAAAAACAGAGACTGAGGACACACCATCCGAGACTTCAAACACGCCCGGATTTAGTGAAATAACCTCTCCACTGATACTTACGGACGAATTCTCTGGAAGGGGTTTTAGGTCCGCAATATTTGCAAATGATGCACTCTTTGAAATTGAAACCTTTCCAGAATAACCAAGATTGAGAATCCCATTTTTTTCATATGCACCGCTTATGGTTATTTCATCTCCAACGCGCAGTTTTGCGAATAAAATGACGTCATCATTCCAAAGCCTGAGAGTACGAATTTTTCCATCAGAATCCTTTATTTCCATTGCTCGAGATCTCTTGCCAGTTCTATAATTCTCTTCTGGCAAGATGCGACAAAGTGCGGCATTAATTACAGAATCGCGAGAACCTGAACCAGTCAGATCGGATTTATAAATTCCCTTCTCACGGGCAATCATCTTTAGGGCAATATCCCGGGTAAGAAGACCATTGAAAGAGGAAATCTTTTTGTTAATTTCTTCTTCGAGTTCAACCTTGTCCATAGTCTTTAGAAGCTCTGGGTACAGGGGAGAAACATCAGAAGCACTGCTCGGAACCATGTAGATAAATTATCGGAATACAATTAAAAACAAAGATGCGTCAATAACCTCATGCGTTCAATGGAGAATCTGGAATATTCCGTTATAGTTGCAGAGCTGCAATCCCTTATTGGAAAGCATTTTTCAAACATTCAGCTGCTTGGAGAAGGAAGATACAGGCTGAGGATTGGAAATTCGGATATAACGGCCGAGCTCGGCAAGCGGCTTTATATCACTAAATATATTGATGAACCGCTCGAAGCGGACAACTTCGCAAAAAAAGTGAAAAAAGAGCTTGACAACGCACGACTGATGAAGATTGAACAGAAAAACAATGATAGGATAATCGTGTTTGAGTTTGATGCAGGAAAGAACGAAAGCGGGAAAAAACAAATGCTCTTTCTTATTTTCGAAATGTTCGCAAAGGGAAACGTGATTTTGGTCTCTGGAGAGGATAAAACAACGATAGTCGCTTATAGGGAAGAACGATGGGCAGACCGCGAGATAAAACGCAATGTCAAATATTCGTTCCCGAAATCCAATATTGCGGGTAATATCAAGGATGCACGAAAAGCTTCTCCTGGAAAATATATAGTCGTCTGCCTTATGAAACTCCCTCTGGGAAAAATATACGTAAAGGAACTACTCGCAAGATGCGGAATTGATGAAAAAAAGCCGGAGAGTGAACTAACAGAAAAAGAGGCATGTAAACTTGAACGCGAATTAAAAAATATTGCTGGCACACATGATGCGTTTGTTTTTGTGAAAGACGATGAGATTAGTGATTATGGGGTATGCCCACTCATAATTTATGCTAAAACAACCGCCGAGAAACGAAAAACCATTTCAGAATCAGCGGACGATTATTATTTCAAGGGGAAGGAACCAGACATTGAATTGAAAAAAAGCGAAAAGCTCGTGAAACTTGAAAGGCGTCTTGCTGAACAGGAAAAAACGCTCACAGAAACGCTTGCACAGGAAAAAGAGTTGAAAGAAACCGGTGATTTTATTTATGGGAATTACGAGATAATAGAACACGTTCTTTCAAAGGCAAAATATGTTGGAATTCAAAATCTCGAAAATCCAGAAAATAATAAAGAACTAAGAAGATATGAAACAAAAATAACTGATAAAAAGAAAAAAGAAATCGAAATAGAGGTTTAGATGCCCGATATTACTCCTCGCTTGTGATAAGATAGGGCGCAAGTAATTTTTCAGCCTTTTTTGGTTTATCCAGCATCAGGGCAAGAACAGTTTGTTTTCCATCTCTTGAAAGCATGTGTACGTTCTGGATATTGACTTTTTCATCGACAAGCATTGCAGTTATCTTGCTAAGTTCTCCTGGCTGGTCGGAAAGCTTTACAACAAGAACATTGGCCTCGCTTATGGAGTATCCGCTTTTTTGCAGGACATCTGCCGTCTTTTGCGTATCTCGTACGGTAAGGACAATGATTGCCTTTCCACCTATTGAATCAACACTTACAGATTCGATGTTAATGCGGGCTTTTCCTAGAATGTATGATATATCCGCTAGCAATCCAACTCTATCATCAGCTACGACAGTTATTGACTTCATACATTCCACCCCCCTATAATTTATATAGCTGGATATGAGGTATGTCGTTTATATAAGTAACGTTTGATTGTTTTACCAAGCCAACAGATACGACCACAGAAACTACCTTTTTCCCAACTAAATTCGCGGAATCAAAGGATTTTAACTCTTTTGCCAGGGCAGAATCTGAAGCAATATCGCCCTTATAGAACGAGGCGTAGCTGTTCAAATCCAGCGTAACATTTCCATCAGAAATGATTTTTCCGATTAGATCCTTGTCGCATGCCGCAACAATCTTCTTTCCGCGCACGTTGTGAATTTTTAGATACATAAAAATAGTAACGAAGCGGGGATTTAAAATATTGTTTGAAGATTAAGTATCTCAACTCGCAGGGGTGGCGGAGCGGCCAAACGCGCGGCGCTTAGGTGGGCTTTTTTATTTTAGCCCTATGAAACGCCGTGGTTTAGTACCTTCGTAGGTTCAAAAGTTTTCCATTCCGCAAACAAAACTGAAAACGCGGAACGGAAGACGGAATTTCCTGCCCCCTGCAAATTTTTCTCTATTTCTTTTTCTCAATCGGAAGAACGCCCGCAGTATCTGAAATGATGGCAGTTATATCAGTTCCCTTGGGTATGACATATTTTGTGTTTTCAGAAAGAGATTTTTCGGTTACCTGCAGCTTTTTAAGCGTCTGTGCATCTCCTTTGAAATATTTTTGGGCTGCTTCGTGCACAAGCTGGATTGCGCGTGCCTCTGCTTCTGCTCTCAATTCCACCGCTTGCGCCTCACCTTCAGCAACCTTTATTTTCGCCCTTTTTTCGCCATCCGCACGCGTTTCGGCAGCAGTTGCAAGATTTATGGCCGCGATTTTCTCGTTCTCTGCTTTGACCACGTTATTCATTGCCCCCTGCACGTCTTCTGGCGGATCTATCTTTTGCAGCTCAACGCGGATGATATCTATACCCCAGTTGTTCGTTTCCTTATCCAGTTCTTGCTCAACAGACTGGTTTATCCGCTGACGATTTTCATTCGCCTCTGTCAGAGTCATCTGCCCCATTATCGCCCTAAGCGTAGTTTGAGCCAATGAAGGAATAGCTGTCTTGTAATCCTGTATATTATAAATCGCCTTCATGACATCCTGTATTTTGTAATAGACTATCGCATCTACATCAGTATTGAGATTATCCTTTGTGATAACAGTCTGTTCGTCAACGTCAACACGTATTTCCGTTGTTGGAACGTTTATGACGTTTTCAACAAATGGGATTATGATCAATAAACCAGGTTCTGCGATGCGGCTAAACTTTCCGAATCGCTCGACAAGCCCTTTTTCTACAGGCCGTATTACTTTTATTGCAAGAACTGCATAAACAATAATCCCAAAAACCAGTACCGGTAAACACGTAAAAAAATTTAAGTCTGAAAAGGCCATGAAAAACACCCAAAGAGAGAATATATGGAACTGTTTAAAACATCTCTCAAAAAATTGTAGATTGATGAAGCGTGGAGCGCATTCTGCAATTTGACAGGAGTTTCAATCCATCAACCTTTTTCTTTTTGCAATTCGGATTACAGTTTCAAGCAATTCGCGTTGTTCAAGAACCCTGACAAGATGCGGATCTTCAATTCGGAATGCTTCGAGAGTTCTTGGTCCAGGGTCTAAGTTATCTATTCTATGTAATGCGGTTTCGATTAAGTCTCTTTTACCCATCCCTACAGGTTTTCGCCCTCCTTCTTTCCGCGCGAAGGTTATCCTTTCAACTAATCCCTTATCTTTTAGCCTTCCATATAATCTGGGTTTCAAATGTCCGAACTGAGCTTCTGAAGGGATGTTGTTGAGATCAACAAATGTTTGAGCAGCTTCGACTAGCTTTTGTTGTTCTGACCTTCCGGCTCTACCTCTGTTAGAAAAAATCTGCACTGCCATGGGATCGCCTTATTTCCTCGCAAAAACAAGATACGCAGTATGCATTATTCCCATATGCCTTGGTCGTGTTCCGAAATCCCGCACTTCATAATCACGGACAAGGTTTTCGACCAGACTTACCTCGCTAAAGGTTTTCTGCGCCTCAAGAACAAGTGCCTTTGCCTGCTCTATGTGAAGGCAATGCGCTGCAAGGAATCCGCCAGGTTTAAGCGCAACGTGCGCGTGCGGAACAATTTTTTCAGCTTCGGCAATATCGCAGAAAACAAGGTCGAACGTTCCGTCCTTTTCATCGATGCCTTCCGTTCCGAGAACGTCGCGGTGCTTAAAAATTACGTTCGTAAATCCGCATCGTTTTACATTCCCTTCGGCAATTTTCAGGAATTCGTCCCGCTTTTCATAGGATATGACTTCTTTGACTATATTTGCGAGTTGGGATGTAAAAAACCCGGAACCGCTCCCTAATTCAATCACGCGAGATTCCTTTCCTATTCCTGTGTACGCGATGAACATTCCCGCGTCTTTTGGAAGCGTTACCGCAGGACCGCGTTTAAGTTTTCTAAGAAGCGGGGAAAGATATGGGACTATAGGTGTTGGTTTTGCCATGTTTTCACTCATTTTTTTCTTACTCTGTTTTTTCTCTTTTCTTATTTCTTCCACTTCGCCCTTATTTCTTTGAGTTTCGAGTCCAGCGTCTTGTCGTTCAGGGCGAGAATCTGAACAGCAAGAATCGCCGCATTCTTTGCATTATCTACGCCAACCGTCGCAACAGGAACTCCAGGTGGCATTTGCATCATTGAAAGAAGCGCATCAAGCCCATCAAGTTTAATGTTCACAGGAACTCCAATAACCGGCTTCGTGGTTTTGCTTGCAATTACGCCCGGAAGAGCGGCACTCAATCCCGCAACCGCAATAAATACGGATGCACCGCTCGCGGAAATCAGCTTCTCAAGCTTCTCCGGCATTCTGTGCGCAGATGCCACTTCGGCTCGGCATTCTACGCCAAACTCCTTTAGTGCATCAGCAACCTTGTCCACAATCGCCTTGTCGCTTTCGCTTCCGGATATAATCAGTACGCGTTCCATAAGTATAATTAAAAATGAAAGAATTTAAAACAACGGCTAAACCAGGCAGCATCGTCTGACCCATTCCAAATATTCCCTGCTTACTTTCTCTGACTTCATTGCAACTATTTCTGGAACTTCGTCGGGATGCATGCGCTTTATTTCCATTTCCAGGAGTGGATATTTTTCCCTTCTTGATTTGATGATCAGTAAAAATCCCTTTGTATGCTCGATCTTTCCTTTCCAGCGATAAACCGAATCTTCAAGCGCAATAAGGTTTACGCATGCAGCAAGATGTTTTTCAACAAGCTGTGTGGCTATAGCGTTCGCGATTTTCTTATCCGAGCAAGTACTCAAAACTACCAGCATAACATAACCTACTTACTCTGTTCTACGCTACTCCTGGGGTTTCTTGAAATATAATTCAATCACGTCCCTGTGCTGCAATGGGTGTTCTTTTCCCACAGGTTGTTTTGTCTTTACATTCACAGCTTTTATGAATCCCCTGCCCATATCCGTATGTAGCGTAAACGCAAAATCCAGAGCAGTCGAACCAGGAGGTAAAAGGAATACATCTGGCAATATATTGCCTTTGGAATCGCTCAGTTTGTTCACACCACCTGGAAATATTGCAATGTATTTGAGGAAATCAAACACGGCAGCGTTCAGGGTTTTCTGGACCCCTGTGCTATGATATGCCCTCAACACTCCGGCAAGAACGTCCATTGCCTTTTTCTGTTGGTCATTCAGTTCTTTTTTTACTGTAAACCTGTCATCCCCCGGAACATATTCTATGAATTCTTTTTTAGCGGCTTCCTTGAGCGCGATTTCCGCCTCTGCCGAGCAAGGCACAATGAGATATTGCGGGAATTTTTCCTTGAGCCGTATAACGTTCTCAGCTGCGGTTGCCTTGTCGCATTTGTTAGCAGCGATTATTATTGGCTTTCCGATTTCCCGCATCCTTTTTGAAAATGCAAACTTATCCCCGTCACTCCATTCTGAAAGCTTCTTGTCCATCAGATTGAGCCCGTTCAGCGTCCTGCGAATCGCATCGATCTTTATTCCAAGCCCGGTAAACTGATTATGTAATATGTCCTCGTTTTTCTTGTTCAATGCACTCTCACGCGCAAGTTTATTCCAGTTGTTGTCCAAAATTCCCTTCAACCAATGAGTGAGTTCTTCCTCAAGAAACAGGACATCCTTGCACGGATCATGCGAGCCGGGTGTAACGCCCTCTCCGTTTTCGTTTGTAGAACCAGATGCATCAACTATATGTATAAGCAAATCTGCCTGCCTCAAATCATCAAGGAACTTATTTCCGAGTCCCTTTCCCTCGTGTGCCCCAGGAACCAATCCGGCAACATCGAGAACCTCGACGGGTGCAAACCTGCGGGAATTCACGCAGAATCCAGTGCGCGGGTTGCATTTTACCCCGAAATCCTTGTCCACACATTCAATTTCCACGTATGCGACACCGCGGTTCGGCTCAATCGTAGTGAACGGGTAATCCGCACGCGCTACGGGTATCGAAGTAATCGCCTGGAAAAATGTGGATTTGCCTGATGAAGGCTTTCCAACTAATCCGATGAGCATGACTTGGAATTAGAGGGAAAGGGTTTATAGGGTTTTATTTTTCCTTACGCCACACATTATAGATATCCCATTTCAGCCTTTGCCCGCTTTTTATCTGCATGAGGATTTCTGCAAGAACCCGTTCTTTTATTTTCATGTATTCCTCGCGCCCGACCTCAACATTCCCAATCGCATATCTTTTACTTTTCGTATTAAAGCAGAACATGCAATTGTCCAGATTCTCGCAGTTATGGCAGAACATCGAATTAGCGCAATTAGTGCAACTGTCCATCTCAAAGCACGCAGTAAGATTGACCGAATCCTCGCAACGAATACAGAATTTTGAATGGATGCACCTGTGGCAACCGAAAACATACTCGTCATTCAGGGCATACGTGCAATATGCACAATTCTTTCCAAATGTAAGATCTCCGACATAATACGCATTTATTCCATGATAAATCAGCGGGCTTTTGATTACGTTCGTGATGTTGCCCTCGGACATGTCTATCCGGTAAAACGCAATATCCCGGATTTTTTGAATTAGTGATTTCAGATCGTCCTGTTCGCCAACTTCAAACTGCATTTTAGAAGCTTCCTGCTCCTCATCCCGCATAATCATCCTTTGCTTTGGAATATCCCTGAAAAGGAAAACCGGACTATAACACGCGTCATTGCCAAAAACAGTCTTTATGTCCTCTACGAGAACCACCCGCTCAACGAGAAACTCGCGGTTTTCCTGAAGCGAGCCGATATCCTGCCCGAATATCACTTTTGAGGTTGCCCTAAACGCGTCATCAATCGGCTTTAAGTTTTCCTCTCTTTGCACTGGCTTTGGCGCGTTTAATTCCATCTCCTTTTTGCGCTCCTTGGAAACGGGCGGAACATCAAAAATAGAATAAAAGGATTTGTTCCGCTCTATGTATTCGCGGCTCTCGGTAATGAGCTTTTCGCGGAGAGCGAAGTACTTGTCTTTCGGAAGCTCCATGTTCCCTATGCAGTATCTTTTTGACCGCTGGTTGAATGAAAACATCAAATGGCTTGAGCCAAAGCAGTTATAGCAAAAGAACGTATCGGAACTGGTGCCGCACACATAGGATTCAAACGCACGCGTGAGATTATCTGCCCCGATAACGCGTATGAGATACTTGCTTCTCAGGAACCAGCCAGAGCCGAAGATATACTCGCTTCCGTACCGGACATAAGAGGAATACGCGACAAATTTTGAAGAGGCGACATTATGCGATTGATACCCGTAATGAACATCCGTGCAATTATCAACTCCATGAAGATTGCTGGAATTCCCGAAAACCTTGTTTCCGGAATAATAAACCAGGTCGCGCTCCCGGATTGCTTCAACTATGGAATCCAAATCCTTGATATCGTTTATTCCGAAAGGCTCATACTTCTTTACGAAATCTATTTCGTCGTTTGAAATGAATTTGGCGCCATCCTGGTAAAAAGTTGATGAAATAATGGTTTCTTTTCCGGATACCGCGGACTTTTTCCTGATTACCGGATAATGCCAGCGATATAGATAGTCCGCAAGCTCGTCCAGCTTTACGTTGCATTCCCCGAAAATAAGTTTAAAAGTAGTCTGGAACGCTTTTTCGATTTCTGGCGGGGCTGACATTTAATCGCACCCAAGGTTGTAAACACTCCATTTGAGATTCTTTTTGCGTTCCAGTTCTTCAAAGACTTGTGAAATAAGCGAAGATTTAACTGATGGATAATCCGACGGCTCGAGTTGCACATTGCCAATGGCATTGCGCATGTTTTTTACATTGAAGCAGAACATGGAATTATGGACGTTTTCGCAGTTATGAGAGTAATATAAATCCGAGCAGTTGTTTGAGCTTTCCACTTCAAAGCAGCGGGTAAGGTTTTTGGAGTTGAAGCATTTCATGCAGAATCTGGAGTGCCACGTCGTGAATGAACCGAATACGTTTTCACAGTGGGCTGGCCAAAAACAATACGCGCATTTCCTGCACAACACGAATGCCGCACCATGGCAGCAATCATGCGCATTGATGACCACAGTGGCGTCCAGCATGTTGCTGTTGTTACCCACTTGCTTGTCAAGGTCGCCATAAGCAATGGAATTAATGGTTTCGCACACCGAAGCCAGGCTGCTGGCGTCCATTTTCTCTATGTCTTTGTCGGTGCATACATTGCCAAGCTCCCGTACTTCCAAATCCGTAAGAAGCCTGCCTCCAAGTTCGAACCGGTCTGAGATATGCGTACGATATGAAGCAACAAGCACTGATTTTCCGCTGAATGGGGACAGCAATCTCCCGTTTTCCGGGATGTTCCGCTGCAGAAATGCCGAATATTCCTCTATGCTTGATAGAGGCTTTCCAAGCAGCAGCGAGGATGTTTCCGAGAATGCCTTTTCTATGGGGCCATAGTCAAACCTCTCCTCCGGAGAAGTATCTTTTATACCCAGTTCTCTGTGCGGGTATTTCTTACATTCCCTCAGTATGTCAAAGAACGAATAAATTTTCTTTTTATCTTTTAACTCCTGCGCGATCTCCCCCACGAGCTTATCCTTTAGTTTTTCATATTTTTCCCTTGAAAGCTGAAGATTTCCGATCATATGGGAACGTTGCTGGGTTCCAAAGCAGAACATACAATTTGAGCAATTCTTTATGCTGCCGCAGAAATAGCAATCCGATGCTATCTGGGCGGAGTGGCATTCAAAACAGCGCGTGAACCCGCTTCCAGTGCACATGATTGCATATTTGCTTTCCATTGCGCCAAGAACGCCAAAGCAGTATTCGCACCCCTCAAGGTAGCGACAGTTGGAGAGGTATCTGGAATCTGCTGATGCGCTGGATTTGTGGATGTAATTGCAATTTACCAGATCGGTGCTATCCTGCACGTTGCTTGAATTCCCGAGAATCACGTTTCCAGTGTAATAAAAGCGTTCATGAAGGGCGGTAATTATACCATCAATATCTTTTATCTCGTTAATGTTAAGTGGCTTGAAATTCTTTGCAAAGTCCACTTCATCATGGCTGATAAATCTGGCATTTTCCGCAAAGCAATCCACTCCCAAAGCAACGGTTTTGCCGGAAATAGACGATTTTTCAAAACGAGGGGTCTGTGCATAGGCTGACAACCAGCCATCGAATTCTTCCAGACCTCCGATTTCTTCCTTGAAAAGAATCTTGCAGGCGCTTTTCCATGCCTGTTCCAGTTCTGGCGGGATAAACATCTATATCTCCCTATTCCTGAATGGATTCTCGTCCTCTTCGTCTTCGTAAGTAACCTTTACGCCCCGCTTTCCTTTTTCCTTCTCTTTTTCCTTAGATTTGCCCGTTGGTTTTCCAGACTGCTTGGTTTTTTCTGTTGATTTCTCTGGGGGGTTTTCAACTTTTTCAAATTTTTCAAGTTTTTTCTCTTCGGAGGATGGAGCGCCAGATTCTTTTTCAAGCTCTTGATCTTCAAGATATTTTTTATATTCTCGCTCGCCGGGTTCATCTTTTTCCTGTAATGGTTCCTGCGTTTTCTCAGCTGGCTGAGCTAAGCCGCCAGAAGAAGGTGGAGAAAATGGAGAAGATGAAGGTGGAGGTGTAGGGGAAGAAGATGATGGGGGAACAGGTTGGAATGGACGCGAACCAGTCGACGGCATATTCCTCCAGGTTTCCATATTGACAGTTTTTACCTTCATTGGAAGAATGTATTTTGCACCGTCAAAAAGACGGACAATGCATTCCCTTGGATGGAGTTTAAGAAACATTTCCTTCTTGGATTCCTCGAGCTCGCTTGGGCTGGTTTTTTTCTTGAAGAACTCTTCTACCTTGATTTCCATCATAGATACGAGGAAATGCGCATCATCACGGGTGCATTTGAACGAAATTATGTTTCGTACGTTGCTGACTATTGCATCCAGAACAGGCTTTGAGAGCTGGCCTAGATACTGCGCAGAAACATGCATGTAAAGCTGGAACTTTCTTGTTTCGGCAAGAATATCCTTTGTAACCCTGCTTTCCACAGTTGGGAATTCATCCACTACAAGCACTGTTGGCATTGTGAGTTTCTCGCTTATGGCCATCATATAAATCTGGTTTATGATCGCGCCGGCAAAGAATCGGATTATTTTTCTTCCAAAATAGTGCGGGTTGAATGAAACGACCGTGACCACGTTGTTTTTCAGCAGTTCTTCAAGCGTTTCGAGCTTTTTTGCCTTTCCGAGATAAAGCTGGTATTCTCCTATGAAATTAATGACTGGCAGTATTGCATCATTAAAGTGATGAAGATAAATATTTTGGAACTCCTCATCAAAGAACCTGCGCACCTCGTCATTGTGGCACAATGAACTGAATTCCATTCTTTTTGCCGAGTCTGTGAGCAACAGGTTGATATTCTGAAGTGTAAGCTGGTCTGTTTCCGCAAGCATGTGCACGGCATAGAAAACAACGCGCTCTGCATACTTGTTCTCCTGGCTGATTGTAGAGGTTATTAACTGGGCGACAAGCTGGGTAATAAGCGGGCTCTTTTCCTTTCCGATATCAAACGGCTCGATGTAGTTTTCTACGAAGTCCACTACTTTTTCGCCTTCGAATGTTTTGGAGAATTCACCATGCGGATCTATCACAAGAACGCGCAAATTGTGGCCGTGGCGCTTTTTCATCGCGCGAATTAATATTTCTATGAATTTGCTCTTTCCAGTTCCCGAAGAACCAACAATAAGGCTGTGCTGCATTGCACTGAAGTTGTCCGTGCCTATCGTTATTCCATCCTGCTCAAAAATTGGATCGTCAGATTTAAGGTAAACTGCCTTTGGTATCGGATCAAGAAGCTCTATATAAAATTGCGGATTTTTCTCAAGATCAATTTCAAAGAACGTTGTTGGATTTGAGAGATAAAGGATGCCGCGCTCCCCTTCCTGGGATATGAAGTTCCCGAATCCATAGTATCTTCCGAACAGTTTCATTATTTTTACGCGTATTTCGGCCACATCCTCTTTTATCAAAAAGTCGAACATATTGATGTGGCTCACGAACTTGGTTTTAAGTGAAAAGTGGCTCTTGGTTAATTCCAATTCCTTTGGCGCATCGATTTTAAACGGAAAGAACAGGGCAGCCTGCTGGTGCGCTTCTATGGACCTGCCGCCAAAATACATCTTTATAGTGTTGTTGAAGCGCTTTACCACGATCTGGAACCCACTGAAAGAGAAGATTTTTGATAAATCAATGAATTCGAAGATCGGGATATTTTTCTTTATGATTGTGTCAAATAAGCGTTTGTAGTCCTCTTTCGTAATCTTCTCTGAGTACATGGCAAGCTCGGAGTATTCGTTTTTAGACTTGGACATATGATAATATTGTTGATTTTAAGGTTTTTTAAAACTATGGCACGGAACCTAGAGCTGAAAATCCCGAACTCGAAACGCAAAACACCTGGCAAGATAGATATTGAAGAAAAGTTGAAGAATAGATTTGGATAATGGACTTGTTGAATGTCCAACGTATTTTCTTTGGGGGTGAATCCGTGAAAATCCGAAAGGATTTTCCCAGCTTTACAATTCTTGCGAATTGTAAACCCCTCAGCCCCTTTCTCCTTCAAAAGCGAAAAGCTTTTGGAGGGGCAGGGAACTTTGTTCCCTGGATTCTAAAAGAAAGGGGATATGGGAATGGGCCCGCGCGGAATCGAACCGCGCGTCTTCGCTGTGTAAGAGCGACGTCTTAACCGCTGCCGCCAACAGCACAGAAAACCATGCAATGGAATCGACTACGGGCCCAAAGGTAGATAATTCAAAGTCACCAAGGAAATAAAAAGGTTGGTTTTACATTCTGAGTTTTGTTAATACTGAGTTTTCTTTTGGGGTGAAACCCTCAGCCCTTTTCTTTTCACAAAAGAAAAGGGATATGGGAAGGAAATAAAAAGGTTGGTTTCTGGTTCCGAGTTTTAGCCGTCTAGCGTCTCCCAACGTCCTGCAATCCAGCAGGCGGCCTTACGAATAAGTAGTGTTTCTCCAGACCTTCAATCTCACTTAGTATTCTATGTGCGAAAATACCTACAGGATCTACGATAGTTGGAACGCGAGCCTTGACATCGTCAAAATTCTCGAACGGCTTCTTTTCTCTTTCTGCAAGCAGGGTTTCCATGCTCTTTTTCCCAAGACCTGGGAGAAGATCTAGAGTATGAACACGCATTGAAATAGGTCTTGCGCGATTTATGAAAGAGATAAAATCCACGGAGCGTTCCTCGATCATCTTTTTCAGTATAACCGGTAGAACATCCTTTGCACTGGTGGAAAGCTCCTCATAATTTATCCGCTTGCGGATACGCTCTATTTCGGAACGCTCGCCTTTTCCAACAAATATCTTCTGGCCAATCACGATATTCGCATCGGATCTAACACTGGCTTCAAGAAGAGTAAAACCCTGAGCACCCAGCAACTGGACTATTGGCTCCTTTCGCATGTCCGCTGAACGTCCGGACGGCATATATTCAATAACGTACGCATAATCTTCCATTTTGTTTACCTCGGATATCTTACGATTTTATTAATCCAGTAATTTAAGAACTTCGGCGACTTCATCGTCGCTAAGATCGATTTTTTCGCGCAAGATGATTGCCCTGACCGTATCGGGTTTCTTTGGATGAATGTCTACAAGTTTTATTGCAGCTTCAAGTGTCAATTTCTTATTTTTCATAAGATCCTTGATTAATGTTGCAGCTTCCTTTGCGCTTGATTTTGAGAACCGCTCTACGTGAGCAAGCGCTTCCTTTTGCTCGTAACCAAGCTCACTTTCTTTACCTCTCGCCGTGAGAAGTTCCGCTGCCTCAGCCATGCTAACCGGTTTTGAAGAAATCACAGTCATATATCCTCACCTAGATACTATAATTGTTTTAAATGTATTGGATGGAGCACGAGATTCTTCTTCATGTTCCCATCTTTTATCTCAACCACATAAGACGATCCTCTCTTAGAGACAATTTTTCCAATTGCACCTTTATACCTCAGGCTTGACATGCCTGAAAAGTATGGCTGGGTATCAAGTCCAACCTTGTCTCCTATGGAAAATGATTTTGTCAGGCGTGAAACCGTGAATCTTCCACAAGATTTTATCTTTTTGGTCTTTTTTGACATTAAACCTTTTGAGCGACGTACCATAATTTCACCTTCTTTAGTTATTTATTAGTTATTATAGTTTTTATTATATATAGAATAGCATATTTACGACTATATCAAACCATGAAAGTATGCACCCCCTGCCGCGTAGATTATAGCGTATAATAACTTCATGGTTTGCTATACTGTGAGACGCGGAAGTTTCGCAAAACTTCCGTGGATCACTGTAGAAGTCGGAATGCCAGTAGGGTATTTTTGAACCCTAGGCTTTTTAAATGATTACATTTCATATAAAAACGGTGATATATTGGGTAAAAAACCCGAATTCGTAATTACAAATATGGTAGCCTCTGCTAACCTTGGACTAGAACTTGACTTATTTTCTCTTGCACAGAAAATGAAAGAAGTCGAGTATGAGCCGGAGCAGTTTCCTGGAGCAATACTAAAATTCAAAGAGCCAAAGGCAACACTTCTTTTGTTCAAAAACGGAAAGATCGTATGCGTGGGATGCAAAAGACGAGATATAATAGAAAAGACAGTGGAAAAAACCATAAAAATGCTTACACCATACGCAACCAAAATAATCACGAAAAAGAAGCCTGAGATTGATATTACAAATATAGTTGCATCAGCAAATCTTAATATGGGTCTTGATCTTTACAAGATTGCATACAAAGTAAGAGACGTTGAATATGAGCCGGAGCAGTTTCCTGGAGCAATACTAAAATTCAAAGAGCCAAAGGCATCCTTGCTTCTGTTCAAAAATGGAAAGGTTATCTGTGCAGGAGCAAAAAAAGAAAAAGAGATTAAGATCGTCCTTCAAAAAGCGCAAAATATGCTCAGAAAATACGCGGATAAAACTCAAAGCAAATAAAATGGTGGAACGATGGACTCTTCCACGCGTATTCTTTTTCTTATCGCAATCGTGATGATAGTATCGGTAAGCTCGTTTTTACTAAATGGCAGCCTTGGCTTTATGACAAAAAGTTTATGCAATGAACCAATCAAGGATTTGGACGGAGAGAATAGATTGAGAACCGCAGACGAACAGATGGAATGCCTGAGAATCGCAGCAATTTCAGAAGCAATGAAAAACCACGAGGTTAAGGCCAATGAGCTCTGCGATGAGATATACAATAACGCAGTGAGCAACAAGGACTACAAACTAAAGGCAAATATGTGTTACACGGAAATCGCAAAAATACTTGTAGATGATACAATTTGCGATAAAATAGAAGATACTGGAATAATTTTCTCAGGTAATAAGGCTACGCGCGAGGCATGCAAGACACAGGTAGGTCATATTTATAATGCGTTAAACAACCAACAGAAGATATGTACAGTTGTTTTTGTAATCCCGATTCTTTTTGTTGCAACAGTACTTCTGACTGAAAGAAGAAAAAAGAAAAATTGAGAATTGGGGATTTAGCTTTCGGTACCATCCATAAGCTCAAGTGCTTTTTTAACGCTCATACCCTCGCGGATACCTAAATCCTCTGCCCAGGAAGTTGTATGACGGATTTTAGCTCTCATAAAATCATCAATAGTTTTTACTCCGGACACGAATGCGGCTATGTCACCCACTTTCTCTGCAGTTTCCTTGTCTATATAACTGCATGCCACATAACCATTTTTTGCCCGTACAACTATCAATGGGAGGTTACCGATTTCCTGTTTCAGTGCAATATACTTACGCCCTTCGCATTCGAACGTATCTCCTGCGTTCTCAGCCATTAGAACACCCCAGAATTTCTTCCAGATTGTCTTTGAGCAAGTTTCTTCTTCTTTTCAAAAATCTTCCTGTGCTTTCCGCAGCTTATACAATAGTAGGTAAGCCTTGATGACATTGTTGATACATTCTCCTGTCCGCGCAAATCAGTACTGAAAAAATTTCTTTTTTCAAAATCAACTGCTTTGTTTCGCGGCACAGATCTTCCACATGATTCACAGTTCACAAGTTTGTCCCGGCCTCTTCTTTGACTTCCCATCATGTACACCCCATATAGACTACAAACGTTTATCAAAAACGTTTTCAGGATTTGTTTCCTGTTTATTCTAATTATTTCATTTTATCTTTCCGGTCGCCTCTCCGGTCAAGCGATATAATATTGCATCTTCCCATTTAAATATCTTATTCCTTAAAAGTGGTCCGAGGTGAATAACCGCGCGCGATTTACCGTGGTTTAGCGGACTTCCGACCAAAGGATTGAATGCCGGCATCAAAATAATTTTCAAATTCTTGTTTGGAGTTTTGTAATGTTTTTTCATTTCGCGAAAATTTGATGGTGCAACGAACCAGGCAGATTCTGTATGACGCTTTTTGGATTTATCAACAAATTCAATCTGCGGATGCTGATGTGCTGAGATAAGATAATCTGCCTGCATACATTCTTCACTTGGCCATGAATGACCATGAACAAGAGCAAGACCCTCGTAAACGATTCCCTCGCTTGGAAGAGCACTAATTCCGAGAAATTCCAGCCGCTCGATCCCCCCATCATGGTTTCCGCGCACTATGGTAATTTGAATTCCGGATGATGCAAGAATTTCGAAAGCACGCAATGTGTAATCGTCAACACAGGTTATGTTATCCTTTACGTCCCCGAGGATAAATAGTCTTTTTGCCCTTGTCTTTTTTATAATTAAGAGAAGTTTGTTTGCGAGAGAGTTAGATATGTCTGAGGCAAAGATTCCTTTAGCATGCATGCGCTCTTCGATACCAAAATGCAGATCTCCGACTATAAGCGCTCCCTTGTGAAGGAGAGCAGGAACATTATAGAGAAAACGCATAAAATGGTTACGGTGATTAAAAATAAAAACAGCGCGAATAACGGTACAAACAAACTGCGCATATGCAGAAAATTTTCCAGATAACGTATGTCAAAAACCACCGGTCAGAGACCGGTTGCTTGTGCTTGTTTTTGACAGGCAGAGATTCCACCGTCAGGCCATGTGTTACCTGTGTGCCACTGGTCACAAGACCAGTGGAATCTCTGGATTTAAAAATGCAAACTAATTATAAAAATTATGATAAAAATAGAAACGGCTGGATTTATTTTAGGCATGGTAATAGGTTTGACTATCCTGACTGTTGGAGCATCCCGAATTTACCAAAAATATGACATGCTTACGAATTGGAAGCAAATTGATGCGACCATAACAAAAATGAATGTGGATAGTTATTTTCAAAGTAAGATGATTTGGGGAGATCCTGCATATGACTGGACTAACGAATTTACTAGGGAATATGAATATATTTTAAAAAAGAAATATACTGGTAAAAGTGAAACTTCATTTTCTTATGCTTCGGACGATGGGGTAGAAGAGGCAAAAGCTTTTTTCCACGAATATTCCAATGACAAGGAAGCTCCTTTTCTAGAAGAGCCGAATTTTGAAATGTATAAACATCAAAAAGCAATAATAAATTTGAAAGAAGGTTCCGAGATAAGTATAGTAGTTAATCCAAATAACCCAAACGAATCAAGAGCGGTTGAATCTATAGAAATGTTTAATTTATGGGACGTTGTTTTAGTACTTCTTGGACTTGCCATTATTGGGCAGGGAATATACGCATACACAAATCCGTAAAAAATTTGCCAACCGCATAAAATAGTTACTGCGTCTCAATTAATAATTTTTGTCATACAAAACCGGTTGTGGATAAAACTGCAGCAGGAACAACAGATGGGATTTATTTTCGCCATTTGCATATGCGAAATTATCAGCGCGAGCTTACCCACGACATTTACGACGCGATGGGTAAAAGACAAAATATAATAGTGCACGCACCAACAGGAACCGGCAAGACAGATTCTGCTATTTCTGCTGCGCTCACTTACGCATTGGCGAACAATCTTTCTGTTTTTTTTCTTACCCCGAAGATTTCCCAGCACAGGATAGCAATAGAGGTTGCCCGCGGGATTTCTGAAAAATACAAACTTGGATTCCGGGCAATAGATATTATTGGAAGAAGATATGCATGCATTGATGAAACACTTTCAGATCTTGATCATGAAGGATTTTACCAGACATGTGAAAAAAAGCGCGGGAAAAAAACTTGTGAATTTTATGGAAAGGCAATTGGATATTCCAAAATAGATGAAGCCCGGGCGAATATACTATTCAAAAAGGTTTTTCATGGAGGCAGAGAAGAGGATGGACACGCGGGTACTGAAAACTTCGCAAGATTCCATTCAGAGGTTGTTGAACTTGGTGAAACCCACCAGGCATGCCCGTATGAATGGATGATGAAAATTGCGTCAGAATCCTCATTGGTTGTTGCCGATTATTATCATCTCTTAATTCCAAAAATCCGGGATGCTTTTTTGGCAAAGATAAAGAAAAAAATGGAGAACAGCATAATAATAGTGGACGAAGCGCATAATCTTTCCGCGCGGGTCCGGGACCACCTTTCAAGCACATTAAACTCATTTGTTTTAGGAAAGGCAGAACAGGAAATGGCGGCTATGGGAATAGAACATCTAGGACTTGCTGAACAGTTTGGAGAATGGGCTGAAAAAACACTCGGTGAACTGGGAAGAAACAACGAAAATCCCGGTAGGAGAACTACCGAATTTGCAATAGGAAAGGCAGATTTTGACAGATTTTTGGCAGACAAAAAATACGATGCTGGCGCTTTGACAGAGAATCTTGAAATAATCGGTGCTGAGATAGTAGATCGCACGGGAAGGAAAAGCGCATGCCTGAGATTCGCAGCATTTCTCCGCAGCTGGTTTGTCGAAGAAAAAGGAACTGTAAGGATTCTCAGAAAAAAAGAGGGATATATTGGAACAAAAAGCGGAGCGTATTTTTCTCTTACGAAAAAATTCATGGACCCGTCTATAGTTACTTCGGCATTGAACAATTCTTACGCTTCTGTCCTGATGAGCGGAACTATGCTTCCAATGGAGATGCACCGAGATGTTCTTGGACTGGATGCAAATAGGACTCTGATGAAGAAATATAAATCCCCATTTGACCAGAATAACAAAATGCAGGTTATTGTGAATGGGGTAACGACACGCTATACCGAAAGAAATCCGGAAAATTATGCGAAAATTGCGGGAAAAATTGACAGGATAATCTGTTCATCGCCGCGCGGGGTTGCTTTGTTCTTTCCTTCTTACGCCGTAATGAATTCTGTTGTTCCGCTCATTGACAAAGAAAATGGGCCGCTGATCGTTCAAGAGGAAAAAATGGGTCCGCAAGACGTTTCGGAATTGCTTGCAAGATTCAAAAAAGAAGGGGTGTTGTGTGCAGTTCAGGGAGGCTCTCTTTCTGAGGGGGTGGATTACTGCAATGAGGAAATAAAAACAGCAGTTATAATCGGAATTGCGCTTGAAGAACCGAGTATAGAAACCCGCTCGCTTATAGATTATTATCAGCAGAAATTTGCAAAGGGATGGGAATACGGATATATTTATCCGGCAGTGATAAAGGCAATGCAGGCAGGTGGAAGGGCAATACGAAAGGAAACAGACAGGGCCGCAGTTGTATTCATGGATGAAAGATTTGGATGGAAGAAGTATGCAGGTGCATTTGATAGCGGAGACAGGTTTGTGGTGACAGACGAGCCGGAAAGGCATGTGAAGTTTTTTTGGAGTGGCACTCAGTGAACGATTAGCAAGTAGCCCGTAGCCGTTAGTTACTAATTGTCAACCGCTAACGACTAACTGCTAACCGCCAAAAGAAACAAGAGTTATAATCCTCACGTGTTAATACGATTCTATGCTCTTTTTCATAAAATATTCTCCTCAACGGATTGATGAAATTCTCGGGAATGAGGAGGCAAGAACACGCATAAGGCAGTGGCTGCTTAGATGGAACGCGAGCAAAGGAAAAATACCAAAACCAATTCTCGTACACGGACCAACAGGAACCGGCAAGACGTCATTTGCATATGCCCTGAAAAGGGAATATGAACTTGAACTTATAGAAATGGGTGCAAGCGACTTGAGAAACAGGGACCATGTGGAACGCGTGCTTGGCGGAGCCGCGCAATCAGGATTGTTTGGAACTCTGTCTGGCAAAAAGCGGATAGTGCTTATTGATGATGTGGATGCACTTCAAACTGCTGATACTGGAGGAGGAAGCGCCATAGTAAAGATATTGAAAGAAGGAAATTGCCCGGTTATTCTTACTGCCACAAATCCGTGGGATAAAAAACTTTCTGGAGTACGGGCAGAATGCGAGCTTGTGCAACTAAGACGAGTAAGCAAACCATCAATCTCCAAAATATTGAAAAGAATCGCGGAAGCGGAAAAAATAAAACTTGATGAAAACGAATTCTCGAGAATAGCCGAAAATTCAAGCGGTGACGTACGCGCGGCGATAAACGACCTTCAGGCACGTTCAATGGGAACACGGGACAGAGAAGAGGATATATTCAACAAAGTCCGTAATATATTCAAGGCAATGACATACGCAGAGGCGAAAAAGGTTTCATACGGAAATTTTGATTATGACATTGTAAAATTGTGGATAGACGAAAACATTCCACTGGAATATGAGGATACTGTTGATATGGCAAATGCGTATCTTGCACTTTCGCGTGCGGATATCTTTGACGGAAGAATAAAAAGAAGCCATTGGGGATATTTCAAATATTCAATAGATTTCGTAACTGCAGGTGTTTCTCTTGCAAAAAAAGAAGTTTACCGTAAATTCACCAGATACCAGTTCCCGGCATATCTTCGCGAAATGGGAGCAACCGTTGCACGAAGAGCTATGAGAAAGGAAATTGGAAAGAAGATAGGCTCGATTGTGCATTCAAACCGCAAGGATGCACTTGCATATCTTCCGTTAATACGGGGATTTTGCAGTATGGAAGATGGAATTGAGAAAGTGATGTTGCACTACAAGCTAGGTGAGGAAGAGATTGCTTTCATAAACGGTGTTGAAGCTGAAAAAATAAAAAAGAAAAAAACTGGAAAAGAAGACGAAACGGTAGCTGTAAAGAAGGAAAAGGAATCTGAAAAAAAGGAAATTGAAAAGAAAGAAGACAACGAGGAAGTTGGTCCTGAAAAAGAAAAGAAACAAACCATTCGAAAGGCAGAAAGCAAAAAACCAGTTGGAGATACGAAGCTGAACGAGTTTTTCTGAGATTTACTTCTTCCTCAACCTCCCCAATTCCGCTGCTTCAATATTCAGTCTGTATTTCTGCATTATTTTTTGAATGTCATATTCGTTCTCTTTTGCAATTTTCTCAAGCTCTTTTCCGGATATTTTTTCAAGCTTTCCGCTCTTGATTGCGAACTCAATACTCGTTCCGCGCCCGCCTTTCCCTGTAACAAGTTTGAGAATTTCAGGAATCGCGGCTTTGACGAATTTATCCCTGGCGTAAAGTGCGAATAGCTCTGAAAGCGTTCCTTCCACGTCCTTCATCTCCACACCTTCTCTTCTCAATGAAACGAGCGTGTTCTCCAGAGTGTTCGCAACAAGCATTGGCTCCACGCCCGACTCGCCGACAAGCTTCTCAAACAGCCCAAGATGCTTTGATTTAATCATTTTTTCCGCAAATTCAGGATTAAGCATTTTCAGAAGCCTCGCCTTCTTTTCCTCAAGCGATTCTCCTTTTGTTTTTTGGAGTTCCGCGATTATATCTTTTGTAATCCGCACAGTCGGAATATCTGTTTCAGGATACATTCTTGCCCTTCCGGGCAGAGGACGCATATAAGATGTTGAACCATCCGGATTTGCCCTGCGGGTTTCCTTTGGAATAAAAAACATTTCTGCCCGCTCACAGACTTTTTCAAGTGCTTTTTCTGCGGTTTTGTGCTCTGCAACTACGAGGACGAACGCATCGCCCGCGTCGCGTCCGGAATATTCCTTTATTCCGAGAGCGTTTTTTATTTCCGCTACTTCGGACTCGGAAATATTGTATTTGTTCATATCCTCATCGCTGTGAATTATTCCTTTGACTCCGGCAGTTTTCGCATAATCGCTTAATTCAGTTCCGTAGCGCCGCCCAGTCTGGATTTCCGTCCCTAACAGACCCGCGTAATGAGGAAGCTTTATTGCAACTACCTGCTGGCCAGCAGAAATACCAGATTTTATCAGCTTTGAAGCAGTTTTGTTGAAGATTCCGGTCAAAGTTACAAAAATGCGCATTGAAGACGGCTTAAAGTTTGCGGAACTATGGCTCTTGTTAAGAGTGTCTAAAATCGCGAGAAGATTTTTCTGCCTTAAAACCTCCTGCTCAACAAGAACGGAAAGCATTTTTAGGTCCTGAGCTCCTTTTATCTCCACACGTGCGCCACCTTCGGTGGAAACATTAACATCCTGACGTATTGTTCCAAGCCCTCTGGCAACGTTACCTGTTGCTCGCATTATTGTTCCAAGCTTTTCAGCAACTTCCAGCAAATGCTGTCCATCTACTATATCAGCAGAGGTAGTAATTTCTACAAGTGGGATTCCGAGCCTGTCGAGCCTAAAAATTGATTTCCCGCTCCCAGTAGCATCCGCAACAATACCAGAGCTTTCCTCTTCCAGGGAAAGTTGCTGAATTTGTATTTTCCCACGAGAGGTTTCCAGCCATCCGTCCATTGCAATTACTGCTGTTCTTTGGAAACCTGAAACCGCGCTTCCGTCTATTATTATTTTGCGCATGAAATGAACTTCATCAACAGGCTTTGCATGCAGGTGCATTGCAATTTTAAGTGCGATTTCAAGTGCATCCTGGTTAAGAGGATGAGGCGGCTCTTCATCAATCTCAACAAGGCAATTGTTCCTGTCAAAAACCTGATACTCATGAATTTTTCTTTTTGCGAATTCAGCACGTGATGCGGCATCAATCTCCTTGAGCTCGCTCATAACAGGTCTAAGCTGGCGGATTACGATAAGCGAAGGCTGTTCGCTGTCAGAGATTTCACTAGTGCATTCGCAGAAAAGCTTGTGTGATGCAAGACGTTGGTGGATCTCGATTCCGATTTTCATTTGTTTCACCAATTGCTTTGAGCTCTGAGTATTTGACACTGGGTAATAGTATAAACAAGCTCAAGGCTCCGAGCCCATTGCTCAAGGCTTTAATTTATCCCTCCATGCCGGAAATCCAGACATGTGCCCCATTGCCCTTTTCTTTGCAATATCTATCGAAGCGCGGTTTATCTTTGAAAAAAATGCCGCCATGCTTTCCACAACTTCAGTATAGGATTTGAGATTGCCGTCACGGTCTGTGCAGTGAAGGCAATATTTATTTGCGATATTTCTTCCTCCAAAATCCTCAGGATTGCCCATTGGCATTCCACAACTTTCACATTGCATTCAGAACACCTCAGCAAATTACATTAGCGGAGAACGCGAAGAAATTTCCCCACAGATGTTTTTCAACATTAATTCCTTGACTTTTTCCGGCTTTTTTTCATGCCCAAGCACCCAGCAAAGCTTGACATACGCGCATTCTGGAGTCCAGTCAGCTCCGTTTCCGATTACACCAATCTCATCAAGCATTCTTCCAGAGGAATAAACGTTCAAATCAAGCCTCCCGTAAATCGTCTCGGGCGCAACGACCACTGATACTCCGGATTCTATAAGTTCCTGCAAATTTTTGAATATAGAATGCGCATGTTTGTCATTGAATGGATTTGTAGGAACATGGCCAAGACCAGTTGCAAGCAGAACTATGCCATCGTAGGATGAAAAGGAGTCTATGTGTTTAGGCTTTATTCCCGGGTGGACATAAACCATTGCAACATTATCATTGATTTTCGTATCTGGTATTAGTTTGGCACCATGTCCGCGTTTTTTGTATTCTGAAAACTTTTCAAACAGCTTCTTGCGATAATCAACTGCGGCAAGCGGAACGGAATTTATGGACTTGAACGCGTCGCGCCTGGATGTGTGCATTTTCCGCACGCGCGTGCCGCGATGAACATGACAAACATTATCATCCGTGCTTGAATGCATGCAGACTGCAACCTCGGAAATATCACTGTGCCTTGCTACATAAATAGAATTTAGAAGATTAAACTCATTGTCGCTGCTCGGCCGGTCACTGCTTCTTTGCGCACCGACTAAAATGACCGGAACAGAAAGATTCTGAAGCATAAATGAAAGCGCGGCGGAGGTATAGTGCAATGTGTCAGTCCCATGCATGAGAACTACGCCCTTTGCACCTGCATTTACTTCGCTTGCAACCTCTTTTGCAATCATTTTCCAATGCTCGTGAGACATATCCTCTGAAAAGATGGAGAATAGTTTTCTTACATGGAACGAAGAAATATCAGAAAGCTGCGGAAACATCGCGACGAGCTCTTCCGGAGTGGTTACCGGATAAACCGCGCCGGTTTTGTACTCGACTTTTGAAGAAATTGTTCCGCCACAGCCAAGGATAGCAACCTCACCGCGATGATGTTGTTGGGTCTTCGGTCCAGCATCCTTTGCAAAAAGATTTTCTCCTCTTTGAACCAGAGCGATTTCCGCACCGGACGAATCAATACCAACATTGTATCCGTTTTC
Organism: Microcaldota archaeon; assembly: GCA_038046805.1. Lineage (GTDB taxonomy): Archaea > Micrarchaeota > Micrarchaeia > Anstonellales > Bilamarchaeaceae > UBA10214. Next base: position 27,164 of record JBBSVO010000002.1, on the reverse strand, counting down.
AAGTTTAATGACAAGAACATTGCTTTCTGTTGCCCGCGGCATGAGAATGCCGGCATATTCACTGCCATTTTTGTTTACAAGAACGCTGTCTCCAATTTCAATTTTTTTGGATTTCAGGATTTTGGATAGTTTTTCGGAATACATGACAGCACCTCGATTAATTTCATTATTGGAGATTATTGATACACGAGAATATCCATTGTTGCAAGAGTTGCCTCTCCCGTATCATCGCGAAGGGCAACGAGCCGTCTTACTTTTGCAGCATTTTTTGACTGTGGAGTGTCCTCAAATGATTTTCCTATCTGAAGTGAGTCAAACGATCCGCTTGAGGAATTTACAAATATTGAAACATTGTAAGGAGTTCCAAGCAAAGAACGCAGATTCTCCTGAGTTATAGATTGGCAATTCGTAAGAAGTTGTTTGGATAATTGACGATTTTCCCAGGAAACCGCAAAACCAAGTCTCTTGACTTCTTTATCAGCAGTTCCGCTGCAATCTGTAATTTCAAGTGGCTCCGGGGGGGAAAGTAAAAGATCTGAAATGCGAATTGCTTCTTTTGTTGTTTCATCCGAGTAGGTTTCCATCCCTGCTTTAACACTGTTCCAGTAAGACATTAGCGCAAGTACTGTGAGTACGAAAACGACCGAAGCAATAATCGCATCAAAGCTGAAATATTGTCCTTTCATCAATTGTCTTTTCATCAATACACCTCAACTGCACCCGGGTTGCATGAGTTCTATTCCATTTCCGTTATTTGTGACTATGAGTAGATTCTGCCCTTTTTGGCTATCGAGCTGCCCGGCAGAACCACCCTGCAACGAAACAACACAACCATTGAATGTAAAGTTAGCCGGAGCAATAGAATAGGAATAACTCATATTTCCTCTAGAACCTTGCCAGTGCACGATTGCAGAGGATTTTGTAAATATTATGGAATAACCTCCTCCGAGCACAGTACGCGGGAAATTATAGTAATACGAAAACGTCTGTCCCCCCCGCACTGCCAGATTGATTGAATCTGAGAACGATTCTGCGGTTTCTTTGACAATGGAATATTCAAGAGAATTTATGTCGCTGCCCTGTAAAAGATAAAGGACAGATGCAACGGATATAACTATTATCAGGAATACGCCGGAGTAAAGCATAAGCTCGGTTGCAACCTGACCGGAACGCGAAACGCGGGACTCGGAACGCGAAACGTTGCAGTTATCCATATACAACTACCACTCCGTTTTCATTCTTTATTTTCACTGGTAATAACCCGGATTTATTGGAAAAATCTGAACCAGCAGATGCATTTGTAAGCAAAGGATTGCTTGCCTCATACATTCCACCAGAAGTCCTAAGTATCAATGAAACTTCGCCATTCTCTACTTTGAGAAGATCCGCGTTTCCAGGTATGCCAACCAAAAGGCTTTTCTCAGCGCCAGGACCCTGGATATAAACTGTGTTGATTGAATCCGAAATTATGCGAACAGTTGCATGTGCCTGTGCGATTGAAGTGGATTCCTGACCATATTGAGAAAGCGCAAAAAGTAGAAGAATTATCGGAATTGTAAATACCAGGATTGTTGCCACTGTAACAAGCATCTCGGTAGAAGCCTGACCACGACGGGTTCCGAACAGTAAATCAGGGGTCTTAAATCCTGTGTTTATCATAAATATCAGTTTCCGCACGATGCACCTTTACTACAAAACAAACCGTTTGTTGAATCAGTTGCATCGGGCCCTATATAATTTTTAGCGCTTGGGTCTGTTAGTTTGAAATGTCCAACCTGAGAATCGCTTCCGCACATCTCCTTGTTTTTACATCCGGGCATTCCACGTATGTTTGTTCCGGTTATTTCCTTGAACATTTCCCGATCTAATCTACTATAAATGTCGGCAGCAGGATAATCACTTCCGCCAAGCCATTTTCCGAAGACAAATGATTCTATTCCAAGCTTTCCGCCTTCCAGTTCATAAGAATTCTTAAACAGGCGCTGGAAATAGGACGGAGCCTTTGGATTCGCAGTGTAATAACTGCAGATTGCATAATCCCGAAGTAATTCTATATTGTAAATTTTCGGAGAGCCGGATTTCTTTTCCGGGTTCGATGACACCTCGGACTGGTCCGCGGAATTCACAAACAGGACGAACGTTGAATCAAACCCGGGGTATGGAACGGCAATCTGGAAATCCTTTGCCACAATAAACGGCTTCTCTGTTTTTGACCCTCCGTTTATCTTTGCAGAACAGGAAGTTGAATCATAATTAATTGCATTGAATGTGTTAAGCTCGTTTTTCTTTGAACCACCACAACCAGAATCCACAGTTGATGGCTCGCTCGTGAGGATGAACGCACCGAAATCCTGGAAATTATAGTTAATACCAACCAGGGAGGTTATTTCTTCGTATGTGCCAACCAAAATCGTGGTATTTCGCTGGAACGGTTTTATAGCAGGAGCATCGATTGCCTGAACAACTGCACCGTAAAACCACCCCTGGCCTGCAGAACCTGCAGCGATTTGCGCAGGATTGGTTGAAGCTGGTGAAGGGTAATCATCATGGAAAAAGAATTGCTTTCGCACTTCGCTCCCATTTAATATTTTTTTTGTTTCTCTTGCAACTGCCGGGTCGTCAAGTCCCTGCAATTCAAGAGTTCCATTGACAACGAACGAACGTGTGATAAACATGATACCGCTTTTGTCAGATGCGGAAAAATCAACCTTGAACGAATAGTTAAGATGGGAAAAGTCCGTCTGATTCATTGTGAATCCGGAAACCCCGAATGAATCCACCTGCGCGCCTATATATGAAAGGCTTTTGTTGATTGAACCGAACCACCCTGCAAACGTAAGATCGGACTGTTCGGAGGTATCATAAATAAGAGGCACGTTTTCTTCAAAATAATTTCCAGATGCACTTCCGTTTTGTATCATAGACCAGACAGCGTCTTTCGCATTCTTAAAATCAGCTTCGCTCCCTGAACTACCCTCGACTGGAACAACCGGATAATTTATGCTGTGCTCATTTAATTTGTAAAGTGCGTAATATGCACTCATCTCTGCGAAATCAGAAACTTTTTCTTCTGTAAGTTGCGAAACAGCAAGCTCGATATTGGAAAATTTGAATTTTTCAGCGAATTTCTTCTCTGCAACATCTATGGATTTTGTCCAAAGAGTCAACGATGTAAGAATATACCCCAGTATGAAAAACGAGACGAGCACGAAAAAGAATCCCTTATAATTCGTCATACGTACACCACCAACCGCACGAGTTTCATGCTTCCAGTTGCACGGGGATATGGACTTGATGCCGGACCGCATTGTGTGTAGGGGCCATTGCAGGTAATATAGCGATATGGGCTTTGCGGGGTCTTTGGAGAGGATGCATAACCGAAAATAAGCGTTCCTGCAGATGCTCTTAGTTTGTTATATGCCTTGTTATGTGAATCAGATGGATTATCTTTTGTGTCGTATACTACGTCCCATTCTTCGCCATCTTCACTTGTTTCAACCAGATAACCGAATTGATTTGGAATAAGCGGACCAATCCTTTCTTCTATGACGGCAGATTGTGCTGGTTTTGAAACCACAAATAAAAGATAGCCCAATTCACTTACCCCATCTTCAGAAGAATTTGAAAGTGAGAGGGCAGTGAGCGTGTCCTTTGCAAGATAATGTGCCTGCATAAGAGAGGAATAATACGCTGAGGGGATGCTGGAAAAGAAGAGCATTGAATAAATTGCCACTAGTGAAAGAGAAAATGCAACGAACGAATCTATGGAAAAGATAAAACCGGTTCTGAAAGCTCCCGGACAGGTTATTGGATTCATCACAAATAATTACAGAGGATACATTTAAAAGAACTGGGTCCGCAGATTTATACATGGGAATAACTGCGTTGCTTCCGCTACTTTTTACTTTAACTTCTGCCACGTTCCCCATCCAGTATATCGGAATTGCTATCCTGATCGGAATAGCTGTAACCGGAGGAATGTATCTTGCTTCATATTTTCTGCAGCACCCACCTCTCAACGCAGCTGCAAAAGAAGAACTAGCAGCACTTATAATGAGCATTATAATTGTAGGTGGATGGTTCTTTTTTCAGGGAATAATGTGGGAGGGCGCCTGTAGACTTGTGATAACCGGAACAGCTAATAGTTGCGACACAACCACCTTGGCAAAATCCCTAAGTCCATCGCATCTTGGTATCGCGTATGCATCTCTTGAATTATTATTTCAGGAACTAAAATCAATTTACGTAAGCTTATATCTCTTTGAAATGCTCATTGGATTCCTTTCAACGATTTATATTTCAGCTGGAACGTTTAATCCATTACTGGCAGTGTTGCCAATTTCTGTTCCTCCACTAGTGGGCTTGTCACTTCTGAGTAATGCACACACAGTATTGGTTGAGGCAATAGGAATGGTGATGGTAGCGATAGTATCAAAACAACACCTCATCCAGTTTGCAACGTACGTTATCCCAACAATACTCCTTCCGCTTGGATTGGTTATGCGCGCATTTCCTATGCTCCGCTCAACAGGTTCGAGCATAATTGCGATATGTATTGTCGCATATTTTGTTTATCCGCTTAGCATAATTCTTTCTAATTACCTCATATTCGATGTGTATAAGCCCATAGATATGGTATATGTTCCCACTGCGATAGGGTTTTGCGCTGCAAACGGAGACCCCACAGCAGAGGAAAATGCATTGAAGACAAAAACAGACAAACTGGTGGAAATGAGAGAGACGTGGGAAAAAATTTCTGGCGAAAGCGCAAGCGGTGTCATGGCAAATTATGGGACAAAGCCCGATGAATCAACCTCAACAAAAATAACTGGCTTTTTTGGAGACATGTGGGACAATATTACGGGCGTACTGAAAACCGCAAAAGATGTATTCAAATTTATGGTAAAACTTTTTGGAGACTTTGGGATTTCAATTACATCCCTTCTTTGGGGTGTCGGTCCTGCCGTGGGAGTAGTCCAGGGTCTTTATTACTTCATAGTTGAAGAAGTAGTAATCGTATCGCAATTTGTCATTCTTGTAATCGTAACATCAGTATTCGAAATAATAATAACAATAACAATGTACCGAAACATAAGCGCGATCATTGGCGGAGAACAGGAAATAATAGGTATAACAAAACTGGTGTAAACAGTAAGCAGATTAGAGTAAACAGTGTAAACAGACTAGAGTAACTGGAGGACAGACATATGGCGTGTGTTGTAAGTGGATTCCCGTTTGCCGTAGCAAATCCATCCATTGAATATTATCAGCTAACTGCAGTAGTAGTCATATTCCTGGCGCTTTTTACCCTGATAAAATACGCCGCCGGGATAATGTTCAAAAGACCGGAATGGGAGGCAGGCGCGAAAGTTGGACTGGGAGATATCTGGCTCGCACTTCTTACGCTTATACTTGCAGTGGCATTTTTTGAGGGAATGAAATCCGCTTCATGCACAATGATAGGAAACGACCCAATAAATTCAGCGATGAAATTTCTGCAAAAGATAAAGTCTCAGGGCGTTCTTGAGGCAATAAATGACGTGTACACAATTCAGGTTGCATTCTCAACATATAACACATTGTATTTCAGGCCGCACGAAGCTGTATGGACATGGATATACAAGGTAGCCCCGGGTTCTGATGGTGTTGTTGGAATAACAAATGTTCTTGGATATGCACTGGCAATGGTATATAGCAGCCTTTCTGCACAGGTTTTTATACTCTCAATCGTAGACGCCATAGCATATAAATTCTTACTGCCCGCCGGAATTCTTCTCAGATTTCTTCCGCCAACAAAAGATGCCGGGACATTTTTGATAGTTGCATCTATAGCCTTCCAGACAGTGCTCCCTATGACGTATGTGCTAAATGAAATGGCACTTAATGACTTATGGCAGATTACCGAACGGGGCACTGAATATATCCCATATATCGGTTCTGGGGAAATAGGCTACTGGAAATGGGGATTTGTAGGAAGTGCTGCAATAATCGGAGCTGGCGGCACAATACTGGCTGATGTAAATAAGTTTCTATTCGGAGCAATGGGAGTACCAGCACTTGGAGCATTTGCCGGAACCGCGATAAGTACCCTCACAATGGAAAGCATGGCATACAGCGTCACATTTTTACTAATGAAGCCCTTACTTGAGGCACTCGGGGAGCTTTCGCTGGTCTCATTATTCCTGCCCGCATTCTCAACAGTAATTACGTTTTCGTTTATAAATGCAGTTACGAAATTTATAATCTCAAAGGCATGATAAAAATGATTGACATTGAATTATTGAAAAACGGCAATGCGCTTGGATTTCTCACTAGCGTATACACTGACTGGTTACAAATTGCAGCAGTATTGCTTGTAATATCTGCTGGAATTCTTAGTTTGGTATATATTCTTGGGGCCTTTCTTTCCAATGACAAGATAAAGACCTGGGCAAGAATAGAAGTTGTGGAAGTAATTTACTCTGCAGTCCTCATTGTACTTACTATTTCGTTTTTGGGAGGTGCAAACCAGGTCGCGGAATCGCTTGTTACAAACCCGAACGAACCAATTGGAAAAGACGTTCTGGGGCAGGCAGTCTGTAGCGATGCGTTTGCAAAGGCAGATTACTACGACGGACTTCCCTGCCACATAAAGGTTGGGATGCATTTCCTGAATTCCATATTCAACGAAGGCAATGAACTTGCTTCGCAGATGTATCGGGAATATATCGTCACGTCCATGCTTGCAGAAGTAAACCTGAACATAGAAATAACAGGAGAAAAAACAGGGGTATTTGCATATACTCCAATAAAAGGATTTTTCGTGCAGGGAAATATAGTAAAATCAAATATGTTTGATTATACAGTTAAATTGATGACGATAACGAAATTCCAGGAAGTTCTTCTCAGGTTTATAGCAATGGGTATCTTCCCAGTAATGTTTACCATTGGAATCGTACTTAGAACATTTTTCTTCACCAGAAAACTTGGAGGATTACTAATGGCAATGGCTCTTTCGATGTTTTTTATATTCCCAATGTTTTATGCGCTCGGAGGAGTATTCTACGGGCAGATGAAACTAAAGGCGATAACTGCATCCGGAGGGGATCCGAATGCGCTCGCGATAAGTTCTATATATGTTGAAAAAGATGACCTTCCGATATTCGGAAAGATCATGAGTGGCGGAGTGTTAGGGTATAACGAGATAGAGGCGGCTGGAAAAAGCAATTATGGAACAGATGCATTTGGCGGAACAGGAACCGGAAGTCCGATGAACAAATTAGGCGGGACGGATTTGGGTTTGGATTTTTGCGGGGTAATAGATAATGCTGTGGAAGAAGGAAAGAAAACAAAGAGTATGGAAGACGAAGTTAATATCTGGGGCAAAGAACTGGACCAGCAAAACTGGTATAATCCTGGGAAAGTCATCACTGAAACCCTTGCACGCGGAGGATACATAGACGCGGCAAGCAGGCTTACATTTTTTTCCCTGTTCTTTTCATTTCTCGGGGTCATGGCAACTATTGCTGCGATAAAAAGCATGTCTGCAATATTTGGCGGAGATCTGGAAATTGCAGGACTAACACACCTGATATGATAAATGGAGATTGATAACCACGCAATTAGATCATAAGAGATTATAAAAGAGTAAAAAATACGGATGATAAAATGAACGAAACAAAGGAAACTGCACAAGTATGGAAGCCCAGGTCAGGGGTACCTGCACTTGCAGTGATTTTGCTCATTTTTATTTTAGGTAGTGTTACATTTGCGCAACCCACAGAACCAAACGATCCAAACAGCTGGAAATCATATACGGATTCAAGCAATGTTATCCAATCTTACTCTATAGACGGGCTCAAGAATATAGGCAGTTGGGCATTCAAGACCATTTCCGGACCGCTTGACAGGATAACATGCGAGGATGCATGGGCAGAGGACGCCGCCCCAAAGGCTGCAAAGGCAAAGGGAGAATTTGACGCTGGAAAATACGCCAACATGCTTTCATATTCTATATATGCAGCAGGAATAATCTTTCTGGCAATCGCTGTATTATACCTTGTGGGTCAGGCACTGCAATCACCTCAACTTCTTTCAATAGCCAGAGAGGAATGGTGGCAGACACTAATGACAATATTTCTGGCAGTTTTTATCATAGGAATAATGGTCACGATGAATATATGGTTCAATGTCAAAATAGCTCCCGGCTCGGAACTTGCAGAAGACGCCATATACAAACAGACTACTTCGATAATAGACGCTGCGATGATATACTCGCAATATATGACTTACCAGATAGCAAGCAATCTTTCCTCTCTTTTGCTGTTTAATATGTGGCTGCATACACTTTACAGTGCAACAATATACGTAGGAATAACGTTCAAGGCAATGTTCTCATTCAACGTTGGTCCGGTGTTAAAGCCGATTGTAGATATCGTTGGCATCGTGATACAATTTTTATCAGCAACCCTTGTTGAATGGGTTGCCCACTTCTATATATTGTGCTTTACAAAGAAATGGGTTTTCGCAATATTTATTCCCGCGGCAATGCTGCTTCGGGCATTCCCTCAAACCCGCAGTGCAGGAACCGCGCTCTTTGCGCTGGTGTTCTCATTCGTAATCGTTTATCCAGTAATGATGATAATGAACTGGGAGGCATACAAACTAACTTCCCCGGTAGTACTCCCAAGCGACACACTCCTGGAAAATTTCTTTACCTCAACAGGACTTTTTGGGGCTGGAATAACCGCGATAATCCTCGCAATGCTCGTTGGATCAATACTTGTTCCGATACTCATAGGAGGGGTAATCAGCCTTGTATTTGACATAGTGAAAAGCGCGGTATATTACATCGTAATTGTGAGCATTATCCTTCCGTTCATAAACATATTTGTTACACTGACTGCGGCAAAGGAAATCGCAAGGTTTTTCGGCTCAGAAGTGAGTTTTACTTCGTTTGTGAAATTGATATAGGAATTGCATAATGAATATTTGCGAGAGGGTAAAACATGGTAGTTGAGATAACAAGTGTCATGTGCGAAGCTGGAAAGACGACCGAACTTGCGGCGAAACTAAGCTTCGGTTCGGGAATGGCAGCACTTGGACTTCCAGACTGGATGGGAATCGCAGGCATTGCGCTTGCGGCATCAGCAGCGATACTTGCAATCATATATCTTTTTGGAGTCATGTTCAGAAACCAGGAGCTCAGCGCATATGCGAAATTCGAGGTAAATGAACTTTTTGTCACGGCAATCATAATAATTGCGATAGCATTCATGGTCGGAAGATTCTGCGAAATAAAAGTAGGGTGGATATTCCCGGAATCGGCGCATAAGGATTGGAACATGTACAGCTCGGCAATGGATTTTTTCAATTACAATGGAGAAGCGATTATAGGAGTAATGATCACAAACCACTTCTTTGCAATGCAGGCTGACATGCTTGCAAGTACAACTATATTTTCAAAGCCTCTGGGTCTTGGACTGGTCAGCTCTCCAGGCGCAGGGCTTGGAGCCCCGATAAAAAATGTCTTATACCAGGCAACAAATTTCCTTGCAATCGTATTCATAACAAACTACGCGCAGAAAGTAGTGTTTGAATTCGCGCTAGTTGGATTTTTGAAATATTATCTGCCAATCGGGATAATGATGAGGTGCTTCACGCCAACAAGGCGGATTGGAGGAACATTGATTGCAATTGGAATAGGATTTTTGTTCATATATCCTGCCTTGACTGTGATAACCGGAGAGATATTAAGAGAAACCACAGATAATTTCGCAAAAGAAACGATCGGAAATATGGAGGCTTATGCCAAACCGGTGTTTAGTATAACTTCAGATAAGGCAAAGCTCAATGCAGATAAATTCGCGGAGAACTGGGTAGGGGTAGGCCCGAAGATTACGCCAAACCTTAACAATGGACCGCCAGGCTCTGCTCCAAGCCCTGTTCAGGAATATTCTACCGGAAATCTCATTGTTAATCTGATCAAAAGCGGAACCGGAGGCGCGATGTACATGGCCCTCATACTCCCAATGATGATGATAGGAATTGTGATAATACTCGGACTCGCATCAGCATTTAACATTCTTTTGATAATACATGCAATAAAAGGCATAAGCAAGACAATGGGTGAAGAAATAGACATAAGCAGCCTGACGAGGCTGATATGAGAAAGGTCAGGTAATGATTATGAGTGTTCTGGCAGGAAATATTGCACCGCTTCCGGATCCGCAATGGATGGGCGCCGTTGCCCTTGCAACGATTGCATCAGTGTTTGCTGCGACTATCCTGTGGATGGTTTCAAAATATTTCGATCTGAAAAACCTTGAGCAGAATGCAAAAGCCGAGATGGTTTTCGCCGCATCAACAGTGATACTGGTTTTGTTCCTCGTATTGTTTCTGAATGAAATGGAGCCGCTCATGGAGGGCGTGATGAATGACATATCCCAACAGGCTATTGGTGCGAACAATGTTCCAACGGATTCTTCCATGATAGAGCTTACAAAGGCGCTTATGAAACCAAAGGTAGATTGTATGAAAAACGCTATGACGACACTTTATATCATAGCGATACCGCACGAAATGGCGGCAAGTACATATATCGAAATATTCATGTCGGAAGTCGCATCCGGATTTGCAGTAAAGGCAGTAACCGAAAGAATATCAAACACTACGAATGCAATAACATTCTACACATTCATATACTACCTTTTTGTGAATATTTTAAATTTTGTAAAATATACTGCGCTTACGATTCTTCTTCCAGCAGGAATATTGATGCGTTCATTTCCCCCAACGCGCGGTGCCGGAGCGTATGTTATGGCATTTGCAATAGGGATGTATTTCATATTTCCGCTTTCGTATATAGTGACTGATCTGATGGTACTGGATTACAGTGGAGACTGGTGCGCGATACCAGTGCTAAAAGACAATCCTTTAAGCTCAAGCGGGATGTTTGACCAGACAAAAATAAAAGAGGCGGAATCCTGGATAGAAAGAAACATTCAGTCAACTTCTATGATAACTGAATTCATATCCGGCAAAGTAGTGAAACAGCTCACACTCAGCATATGTCTTATCCCGCTTATGGCGCTTACAATAACTCTTACATTTGTGTTATCCAGCACAAGCCTGTTCGGAGGGAACATACCAGAGGTTGGAAGAGGATTAATAAAGCTTATATAAAAAGATGATAATATGGCAAAAAACTCAAAAAAATTTGTAATAGACACTAGTTTGTTCGTTAATCCGAATGTGCGCGGGGATTTTGGAACCGACACACCTTCTGCAGTTATGGGATTCCTGAAAAAAGTTTCAAGAATGAAGAACGTGGAATTTTTCATGCCCGCATCGGTGATTCATGAGCTTAGGAATTTTGCAGGCGGAGCGGCTTGCGATGAGCTTGAGCTTGTGGTTCGCAAAAGGTCCCCTAATATGCATGCAATGTACCTGCCAGCGGCTGTGTTTTACAATTTCGTTGAGGACGTGCGGATTCGCATAAATAAGGGACTCAGACTTGCGGAAGAATTCGCAAAGGATAATCGTCCGGATAATGATATGAAACTTGCGAAATTGCGGGACAAATACCGCGATTCGATGCGCACCGGGATACTAGACAGCAAGGAGGATTTTGAACTTGTGCTTCTTGCAAAGGAACTGGATGCGACGCTTGTTTCTGCTGATGAAGGCGTGCTTAATTTCGCAAATGATATGGGATGCGAATGGATAAATGCTTCGAAATTCGGTGCGCTGTTGAAGAAGAAAAGATAAAAAATTTGGGATTTGGTTCGTATGGGCTATTCTACTTAATCACAACCATATCCTGTTATAGAACATAACTTTAAAAGATATACCCAGAACAAATAGGATGGGTGGATAATTATGCAAGACGTTACTACGAACGAATGTTTAGGTGCATTGAAAACTCTGGGAAATAATGGAAAAGTAAGAGATTTGACCAAATTATACGCACCGCTACTGATACTGAAACAAAAACCCATCTGGAAAATGCGTTGCTTACAGGAATAGAAGTTTGTGAAGGAGTTGGAAGGATTAATGAGATTGCAGAATTGCTTGAGAGAACAGATTTGAGCGATGCGGTGAAGGAAGCAGCACAAAAAGTAATCAAACAGAAAAAAGAGGGAGGCCCTCTTGTTATTGTAACGAAGTATATCACTCAAAGGACTGGTGCGAATATGGGTGGAGAAACCCTGCCTCCAGGGTTTAAAGGACCGGCTGGACAACCAGCACAATCACGTGGCATGGAAAGAAAGCTGCCTGCATAATAAACAAGTGTATGCGAGCTGGTTATCCGAATCATGGCGAACGGAGTTTCAACAGAATTTAGGATGGACCCAACAAATTTTTATATTTTAGTTTGTAATATCCATTTCCATAGCGGAACAACCTTTACTGTAATGCCATTTATTTTTACCTGCTTTTCCTCGTCAAATGTTATTACTAACCCGTCTTTCAGCCCATGCACTTCCATGGCTTCAAGCAGACCTTCTAGCTCTCGTTCCTCGTTTTTTTCAGATAGCTCATAAGCAACCTGAATGGCCTGCGCCCCATCCACAATGAAATCGCACTCTTTCTTTCCCTGATGATAGCAAACGCTTTTCCCGTTTTTTATCAATTCCATGAAAACCAGATTTTCAAGCATCAGACCCATATCCTCTTTCAGCTCAAAAAGCTTCAGATAGCCATTGTCTACAAAAAACCTTTTTTTCCTTTCCTGCTTCAATACAGATTTTGCAAATGGAAGGCAAGGAACCACCAGAAATGCTTCTTCAAGATAGCTCAGGTATTTTTCAACTGTATTTGGGCCCACTTCAACCCCTGCCTTTTTTGCTGCGGCATATATTGCCCTTGGCGAGATTATATTCCCGACGTTTTCCCGTATTTTCTTTACTATAAACCTGAGCGCTTCTTCATTCTCAAGCTTCTTTCTACCGATTAAATCCTTGAAGAAAACAAGGTCAAAATATGTCTGAAGCACCCTCCGTTTTGCCACTTCGTCGTTCAGCTGAGCAATTTCCGGAAAACCGCCAAAAGAAAGATATTCCCATGAGAGCTTCTTTATTGCAAAGCGATCTTTTGAGAATATGGTTTCGGGCTTGATTACAAAGCCTTTAAACCGCAGGAATTCCTTGAAATCGAGCGGGAAGATTGTTATTTCAGTAAACCGTGCGCCAAGCTTTTCTGCAATCTCCCGACTCAGTAATTCTGAATTGGAGCCTGTTACAACTACCTTATACCCCGTATCAGCAAGACGCCTCACAAATCCATCCCAGCCATCAACTACGTGAACCTCATCAAGGAACAGTAAAGCTTTTTCATGCCTTAGTTCATGATATCCTTCCAGTATCAGGTCAAAATGCCCCTTTCCAAACCCTTCAAGCCTGTCATCTTCAAAGTTCAGGAAAATAATATTATTGGGAATGTCTTTTGGGGTTTGGGATTGAATCTCGTGAACCGAAAAACTTTTGCCAGCACGGCGTGGACCCGTAAGCACCAGCGAATGTTTTCCTCGTACCAGTTCTGCTGGTATCTTATGGCGAGGTATAAATGCTGGTTTGGACTCCCAGAACTCAATAAGGAGGCGTTTTATTATGTCTTTCATGTACTATTGATAATACAAAAATGCTTAAAAATGTATCGTTAGCAGTACAAAATCTTATTGGTCGGGGACGCCAGGAATTGTATTTAGATAGAACCGGAAACCCAGAACTGAAAACAGGAAACAAGACCTAAAACGCGGAACCCGAAACTGGAGACAGTTAATCCTCCTGTCCCTTTCCGCTTAATGCCTCATGCAGCTTTTTGCCAGTCTTTTTATAGATTTTCTTGAATCGTATGCGAATCCCTGATTTTGTTTCTGAACGCGAAATTATTTCCACTCGCACCTCTTTGCTCATGTGCTTCATTATCCCATCCCAGATTTTTGAATCCGGGAGAAGGACTTCAAATTCCTCCGAGACTCCGCTGCCTGCTTCGGCGTCTTTCAATGTTGATATAAGCCGCTCCGAGAACGCGTTGCCAAGCTCTCCTGCATACTTTTTCTGGTCAAGACCGAATTCCCTGACAAAAATTGAGGAACGGAGCAGGCGCTGGATGAAGAATCCGGTAGGCATATCAAATAAAAGGTGGGAATTGCGCGCAATGTCATCAATGTCAGCATTTGGAGTAACGAATTTGACTACAGACTTCCGGTCGTCTGCCTTCAGAACCATCCCTTCTTTATGGGATTTATTAAGTGCAATAGCAAGCTCCTTAAGCCGTTTCATATCTCCAATGCTTTTTGTGAATTTTCCGAGCTGCGGAACGCTTTCGATATCGTATTTTTTCAGAACCGCGTATTTTTCCTGTGGATTCAGGTAATTTCCGTTTTCATCCGCGATATCAAAAACTAGGAACTTCACGTCAAAATCACTTGTTGGCGGGGTGTAAGGCGTATTGCCGATCATTTCTCCGCACAGGACATGGTCTGGATAATCCCGAAAGAATGAATCCGGCACAACTTTATCAGAACGAACTTTTTCGGTTGAAAACGGATCAACAAACCCCCCGCGCGAGAATGCGAATTTCTTTTTTCCGATTTTTGCAACGCGAAGATTGAAGCCGTCTATCTTCTCCTCTGCATAAAACGAATCTGATTTGATGTTCCGCACGATTCCCTTTTCGAGCGTGAACACGCGGGCGATATGCGGAAACCCGTTCACGGTCCGATCGCTTCCGTCAAGTATAACCACTGTTCCGCGAACAATGCTTCTGAAGTCTTCTCTGAACCGTGCGTAGTCTATTTCCTCCGAATGAAAAATAAGTTTTCCGCGCGCCTTTGCCTCGTCAAGGAATTTCTTGTCCAACATATCTGAAGCTCACCACGGGACTTTTTTCAACCCGAGCTTATTGGCAAGGGTGTTTGTCCCGATATGAAGGACATATGTAAGCACAAATAAAAATCCTATGGAAACCGGTTCAAATAGATATGGAAGGGAAAGCGGGGCTACAAAAACAAGCGCAAACGCAAGGAAAGAAAGCTGGTCTAATATAAACGGCTTTCCTGGTTCTATTTTCATCCTTCGCTTTACAAAGCTTCCTGCAGCATCCCCAAACATGGTTCCAAAGGAAAGCGCGAATGCTCCGAGAATCTGGTTTCTCATGCTGGCAAAAAACACTGATGGAGCAAAGAATGCCAGCACTATTCCTGCAAGAAACCCTGCAACTACACCTGCAATGAACCCGCGGATTGTTTTTCCATCCCCGAATATCCGTCCACCGTCATTCCAGTTCTTTCCCAGGTCAAGATATGTTCCGCCTCCAAGAAGCACGGGCACAGCATTCGCTATATATGCAGGCAAGATGAACAGGATAAGCTGAAGAATATCAAAAGCCATCATATACACTTGTGCAATCTCATGCACTGGTAGAAAAGTTGTTATGTAACCTTTAAATTACTTGTCGCGGCTATCCAATGTATGGCAGTAACTCCAGAAATCAAACAAATCGCACAGTCGCTCACGCAGAAGCAAATGCACACGCAAAAACCTCCAGATAGGAGAATGCTCTACGGCACAATAGCACTTTTGGCGATCGGATTTTTCGTTCTTGTTGCACTTGCATTCGTATTTTCATCGGTTTTTGAGCTCCCGGGTGGCAAATGTATTGGAATTATTGAAATAAACCAGCCGATCATGACAGAAAGCGTTTCTGAATCTATATTTGTAAAAGGAACCCCCGGCTCGGCAGATTTTGCAAAGGAAATTGAAAAATTAGAGGAAAAGGAGAATGTAGCTGCACTTTTACTCGTCGTTAACTCTCCTGGAGGGTCGGTTGTTGCAACACGGGAGATATATCTTCCACTTAAGAATCTAAGCAAACCAAAGGTTGCGTATTTCAGGGAAGTTGCGGCCTCTGGCGGGTATTATATCGCAACAGCAACTGATTACATTGTTTCAGATCCTGATGCTATAACCGGAAGCATTGGAGTAGTAGCAACATTTGCTGATATGAGCGGACTTTTGGGGAAATTAGGGGTTAATGCAACTGCAATAACTTCTGGAAAACACAAGGATATCGGTTCTCCTACGCGTCCGATGGATTCGGATGAGGAACAGATAATAAAGAATATGATCAATGAAGTTTTTGGAGAGTTCAAACAAACCGTAATTGATGGGAGAAAAGGAAAACTAAACATGGAAAAATTTGAGAGTGTCCTTGACGGAAGAATGTTAAGCGGAAGGCAGGCAAAGGAAATTGGCTTAGTGGATGCAGTTGGAACAAAAAAGGATGCACTGAGAAAAGCAGCTGACCTTGCTGGATTGAAATACGAGAAAGGAAAAGAACCAACAACATGTAGGATAAAGGTGTCTCCAACCGAAAGCGAGAGCCTGTTCGGGGTGGAGAGCATGCTCGCGCAACTATTCAAGGTAGATAGCGGGAACTCTGGCTGGAAGATAAAGATGCAATGAACTCTGGTGGAATAAATGCTCTTCCTATTGAAAAAATACCAGCGTACGATTGCGATTCTGATTTTGTTAGTGCTTATTGAAGTTGTGCTAATTTCAATTCCCCAGCTCGGATTTAAATGGAAAAGCCCGATTGAACTAGAACATTTCAAGACCCCCGACGCAGAACTTAAGACAACAACCGGTCCCGAATGCAGTGATGAAGCAGTTTATTCCTGCAAGCTTGGACCATGTGAAGGAGTTCGGGAATGTAAAAACGGAATATACCGTCAATGCCAGTTAAAGAAGATTTGCGAACCTGGTTCAATTTCAAGTTGTAATGAGCATGGATGCGCGACAGGAAGGCGCGTATGCAATGAATGCGGAACAGGGTATGGGGAATGCGTTGAGGATAAAGAAGGCGAGGGACAAATATTATAAAGAACTTCCGAAGAAGAAGGATTAGTGGATTATATGGATAACTTCACAGATACAAATTCCCTCGACAAAAAATGGCAGGAGAACTGGGAAAAGGAAAAGGTTTACGAAGCAGACCCGGAAACCGGGAAAAAGGAGACGGGCGGAACAAAAAAAGTAAAACTCGAAAAAAGAAATCTCGAAAAAGAAGCTACGGGTGCGGGGAAAAAGAAAAAATATATAACCGCAGCCTTTCCTTACCCGAATTCTCCCCAGCATATAGGCCATGCGCGCACTTATACTACTACGGATATTTACGCAAGATACTGGAGACTACGCGGTTACAATGTCCTGTTTCCGATGGCATTCCATGTTACCGGTACTCCCATTCTGGCAATGGCAAAGAGGATTGCTGAAAAGGACGAGGAAGTATTGGGCGTATTTGAACGGATTTACGGGATAAGCCGCGAAACCGCCGCAACGCTTACAGAGCCGAACGCGCTCGTTATACATTTCTCAAAGGAAATAGAAGCCGGGATGCGAGAAATTGGCTATTCGATAGACTGGCGGCGCAAGTTTTACTCATTTGACAGGAAATTTAACCGATTCATAGAATGGCAATTCGCAAAGCTAAAGGAGCAGAAGTTAATTGTTCAGGGCGAGCATGCGATTCCCTGGTGCCCGAGGGATGGAAACGCGGTTGGTGCGCATGACACGAAGGGGGATGTTGATCCGGAAATCAAAGATTTTATTTGGATAAAGTTCCGCTTAAACGAATCCGATTTGATTTTAATGACCGGAACTACCCGTCCGGATGCGCTTTTAGGACAATCGAATCTTTGGATTGATCCGCATGGGAAATATAGTATAGTTCAGGTAAAAAACGAAAAATGGGTAGTTGGGGAAGCAACAATAGAAAAGATACGTGACCAATGCGACCCAAATGCAAAAATAATTGGTGAAATAAACGCAAAGGAACTAATAGGAAAATGGGTTAAAGGCCCAATCGTTAATTATGAGCTATATATCCTTCCTGCGGCATTCATCGACAGCAGTGTTGGTTCCGGCTTGGTTTACTCTGCGCTTGAAGATCCGGTTGATTTGTACGAATTACGTAAAATACAGGCAGACTCGAGCACAGTTAAACAGTACGGCCTTGACCAAAACACAGTTGCAAAACTTAAGCCAATTCATATCATAAACATAGAAGGCATGGGAAATGACTTAGGGGATTCGATTGGAAAGGAGTTTGGAATAACTTCTGCAGATCAAAAAGACAAATTAGAAGAAGCAAAAGGCGAGCTTAACCGACGCGTATTCCGCAAGGGGATCATGAATAATAGCTGTGGAAAATATTCAGGAATGAGCGTGCCAAATTGTCAGGAAGCAATCAAAAAAGACCTACTAAGTTCCAAAGATGCAGTTATGTTCTGGGAAATTGATAATAAACCTGTTTACTGTAGATGTGGAACACATATTGTTATCAAGCTTCTCAATGACCAGTGGTTCATAGATTATGGCAACGAGGAATGGAAACAAAAAGCACGCGAATGCATAAACGCGATGAGCATAATCCCTGAGAAGAACCGCGCGGATTATCTTTACACTGCTGGATGGCTAAAGGAAAAGGCATGCGCACGTGCAGCAGGGCTTGGAACTAGATTGCCTTTTGACAAGAGCAAGATGATTGAGGCATTGTCAGATTCAACAATCTATATGGCATTTTACACGATTGTGCACCTGCTTGAATCCGAAGGGATAGGCGAATTGACTGAAGAATTTTTTGATTATGTGTTTTATGGGAAAGGAAAGGTAAGCGGGAAAAGTGCTGCTGTAGCAAAGAAATGCCGCGAATCATTCCTTTACTGGTATCCATTAGACTCGAGGCACTCAGGCGCAGATTTATTACGAAACCATCTCCCATTCTTTATCTTTAATCATGTGGCGATATTCCCGCGCGAACACTGGCCAAAACAGATTGTAACAAACGGTTTCGTAATGATGAATGGGGCAAAGATGAGCAAGAGCATGGGAAACATTTTACCGCTCAGAAAAGCCCTTCGCGAGTATGGGGCGGATATAATCCGCTTCTCAGTAGTAAGCGGTGCGGACATAACACAGGATACTGATTTCAACAAGACCGTTGCTGAGGGGACGAGAACAAGACTTGATTATATCGGAAGATTGATTGCCGAAACTGCGGGACAAAAAAATAAAAAAAGCGCGAAGAAGAATGCGATAGATAAATGGCTGATGTCGCGTTTAAACCGAAAAATAAAATCCGCTTCCGAACTCTATGAAAAGCTTGCACTACGCGAGCTTGCGCTTGAGATATTCTACGGGATTTATGATGAACTGAAGTGGTATGCAAAGCGCACGGACTCACCGCAGCTTCACGATTTCTTCGCAAAGTGGACAGTTCTAATCTCCCCGTTCATGCCCCACCATGCAGAGGAATTCTGGCATGCGCTTGAAGGGAAAGGGTTCGTGGCAAATGCAGAATTTCCAAAAGCTGATGAAAAGGCAATCAGTGAAGAGGCGGAAATGGGCGAGGAGCTTGTGCGAAAAGTCATGGATGACGTTGAAAACCTTGAGAAGATCCTGAACAAGAAACCCGTTGCAGTGAAGATATTTATTGCGAATGAAGCAAAGCGGAAAATCTACAACATAATTGCGAGCGAGAAGGTGTTTGATAAGATAATGAGAGCCGCGAGCCAGGATGCGGAACTCAAGACTCGCATGGACATAGTCCAAAAGATGGCAAAATCGCTTGTAAAGAGTGCATATTCACTCCCACCAGTCTTATCAGCAAAGGACGAGCTGTCCGCGCTGAAGGAAGCCGAATCGTTTTTCGCAAAGGAGTTCGGATGCCCCGTTTCTGTTATGGGCGAAGATGACGCGAAGGCAGGAACTCCGGGAATGGAACGCGCGAAGAATGCGATGCCGGGAAAGCCGGCGATAGTGTTTGAATGAAGCAAGAGGACGGAGAAAACTCCAGAAACAATTAAGGTATAACCGCAATTATACCTATTCTGATTATACCTTCTTCAAAAGAATTTATAAAATGCATTTTACTTAATCCTTGATTAAATAAAACATAGTTTAATAAATACTTTCATTCCAGCAATAACCCATGGCAAAAATAACCATTGAGGAGATACTGGATTATAGCGCAATGAACACTGGGGGAGCGGAAACAACTCCAGTGTATGCTCGAAAACTATTTTATTCCATTGGCACATTTGTTGAAAAGAAAAAACGGTTCATAATTGCAATAGATGGGCTAAGACGCATTGGCAAAACAACCCTGCTCAAACAGATTCTGAAAAAACTGCAAAAAGACGGCAGAATAGTCTTCTATTTCGCCTTTGACAAGAAGGCCCACCAAAACGGAGAGGTACTTGACGAGGTTCTGAAATTTTTTATCAACAAGGATAATTCTGCGGTCATCTGCCTTGATGAGGTCGGTAAAATAGATGACTGGGGAGGGATTATCAAAAAATACTACGACCGTTCCAACGCCACCTTTTTAATCAGCAGTTCTGCGGCATTGCACATACGAAAGGGACGGGAAAGCCTTGCAGGCCGTATGATAAATTACACCCTTCCCCCGCTTGGCTTTGACGAATACTTGGCACAAGATGGGATAAAGCCGATTGCTTCTCTGAATTTTTCAGAACCAGAATGCAGAACTCTGTTTGAAGAGCATCTCGGCTCTTTTCTGGAGAAAGGCTCCTACCCGGAATTGCATTATGTGAACGATAAACCGATAATAAAAAACTACATCAAAACCTCCACTGTGGAAAAAATGATTTTTGAGGACATTCCGTCCATATTCAAAATATCGCACGTCTCGAAACTGCTCGAGATTTACGAATATTTTGCGAACTACTCTGGAGATTTCGTGCATGAAAGTAATATTTCCGGCTTTATTGGCCTTAGCGAACCAACGGTGGCAGATTATATAACGTATCTTGAGCAAAGCCATCTGGTCAAGCGCATTTTCACCGAGGCAAACTACGCAAAGATGATAAGAAAAAAGAAAAAGGGGTATGTGGCTTCGCCCTCCATCTATATGAACACAACCTCAAATTTTTCACAGGGGAAACTTATTGAGACTGCTGTGTTTGATAAACTTAGGCAGTACGAACCCCTGACATTTCTGGATGAACAAAAACGTGAGGTGGATTTTGTAATTAGAACGGCCAAGCAAATTTATCCGATAGAAGTAAAATCTTCTGACAGGGTTTCGATTTCTGATGCTGGAAATTTATTGTCGTATATGCAACGCAGAAAATTGGACACGGGGTATATGATATATCAGGGGGCATTTGATTATCTTAATGCAGGTGGAAAGAAGATATACCTGATTCCCCTTTCATCATTTCTAGCAAGCGAGGAATTGGTGTTTTAGCTATGGACGAAGAATGCGATGCCTGGGAAGCCGGCGATTGGAATTGAGTGAACGACTAATGGCGATTATTTCGCATATAAATTACAAAAT
The DNA here is from genome assembly GCA_038046805.1 of Microcaldota archaeon. Classification (GTDB taxonomy): domain Archaea; phylum Micrarchaeota; class Micrarchaeia; order Anstonellales; family Bilamarchaeaceae; genus UBA10214. The sequence continues at coordinate 5,819 of JBBSVO010000002.1, read as the reverse complement.
AACCATGTTATTTTTACAAAAGATAATAAAAAGATAAGGTGTATAAACTTTAACCAGAAGGCTGCCGGCATAACGGCTTTCCGGGTTTGGGTTAGACGGCTTTGTAATGTTCGCTCAAGAGGACAAAATGGCAAAGAATGCGATGCCGGGAAAGCCTGGGATTGGGTGAAATCATGGATTTGTTCTGGATTAAGCTTATTCTTTCGTTTTTCATAGGTGGCACGTATATTGCGTTTACGATTTGGATAGCAGAGAAATTCGGTTCAAAGATTGGCGGAATTATACTCGGGCTTCCGTCAACAACCCTAGTCAGCCTGATTTTCATTGCATGGACGCAGGATGTTTCTGCTGTTTTAACTGCGCTTCCAACCACTACGGCAGCATTGTCTGTAAGCGCACTTTTTGTTTCCGCATTTATACTGTCATATAGATACGGAATCAAAATAGCATTTTCCATAGCTTTTTTAATCTGGGGGAGCCTAGGCGTACTTCTTGTCTTATTAAAATTGGATTTACTTTTCTCGATCCTATTTGCAATAGGCATATATGCAATTACGATTCCGATTTTGAACAGATTTCCAGATAAAAAAATTGACAACACAACCAGTTCGCATGCTGAATTCTTTTATCGGGCGATTTTCGCTGGAAGCGTAATTTTTACTGCAGTCCTTCTCGGAAAATATCTTGGCCCGGTTTGGGGAGGCGTTTTTGGTGTTTTTCCAGCGGGATTCACATCTTCATTGTATCTGCTTTCTAATAAGCACGGATTTGGTTTTACTGCCTCGGTCGCCAGAACGATGCCATTGGGTTCGATCGGCTCGGTGGTATTCGTCATCGCACTCTACTACCTTATTTCTATTGTTGGTTTTGTCCCAGCAATAGCCATATCCTATATGCTATCGGCGGTATATGCGATTTTACTATATTTTATTTTCTTAAATAAGTGACAACGGCATGAGTTTCAGGTATTGAATTAAAAAATGCTTTCTGTCTAAGAGAACATATGGAATTAGTAAAACATCTCTCAAAATTTCTGCACACAACAATATTCAAGGCCAAACCCGACACAACCATTGAACGGCATTTGCCTCATTCCCTGAAAGAAGCCCTTTCCTCCAAATTCTCGGAAGAGGAACTGCGCCACCTCACCAAGGCATTTGATATAATCGGTGATATTGCGATAATTGAAATTCCTGACGAGCTCGTGTCACGGGAAAAGGAAATCGCGGAAGCAATAATGCAGGTGCACCGCAATGTAAAAGTGGTTGCAAAGAAACTTGGAGGAATGACCGGAGAATACAGAGTACGCCCGCTTAAGATTATTGCAGGGGAGAACCGCACTGAAACCGAATACCATGAAAACGGATGCAGAATGAGATTTGATGTTGCAAAAACATATTTTTCAGTCCGCTTAAGCCACGAGCGAGAAAGGATTGCCGCACAAGTGAAAGATGGTGAAAATATCCTCGCACTGTTCGCCGGAGTAGGACCATTCCCGCTCGTAATTGCGCGAAAGAACAAGGGCAAAAAACTAAAGATTGCTGCAATTGAGCTGAATCCTGACGCGGCAAAATACATGAAGGAAAACGTGCGGCTCAACAAAATGAATGAAATAATAGAGCCGATCGAAGGAGACGCGCGGACTGTAGTGATGGAAAGATTTCCCAACTGGGCTGATCGCATACTGATGCCTCTACCGAAAAGCGCGCATGATTTCCTTGACGTGGCATTTGCAGGAGCAAAGAACGGCGCGATTGTCCATTTCTACAGCTTTGCAGAGGAAGGAAAGGCATTTGAGGATGCCCAGGAAAAAGTGCAACAAGCTACCATGGTGGCAAAAGCAAAGGTTGAGATTCTGAACCAGAAAATAGTAAGACCATACGCCCCGCACGTGGTGCAAACGGTTACGGATTTCAGGGTAATCAAAGGCACGAACAAAACAGATAAAAAGAAAAAAACAGGGAGCAAATAAAAAAACTGAGGGGATGAGTCTATGCCAATACATGACACAAAAGTTGGAACAAGAACGCCAAGAGACGGAACCGGACCAAATACCGGTGGACCTGCCCACACCGCAAACACTCCAAACCAATCCAGATGCGCGATGTCGCTTCCAGCTGTTGTTGTAGAACCGCCCGCGGGCAGAGCTAAAACTCCAAAAGGAATTCCAATAGAAAAAAGAAAGGAAGAAGTTGCCACGGAGATTGCAAGGGCGCTCGCATCAATTTATTGCCAGTACGCGGACCCAGAGGAAATTATTCGGAAAGATGCCAACCTTGGGGAAGACGGCGCATATATACGGGAAGTGGAAAGAGAATTATCCGGAATCGTGGATTCCATCCTTAAAGATATGAGCGGACATAAAATCCAGATGATTGATAGGGGGTTTCCTGAAGTTGAAGAATTCATAAACAAAATGGGTGCCGCATTGGTTGACAGCATAAGGTTAAGGAAAACGGCAAGAGAGGTGCAAGAAGCCAAACAAAGACGCGGGGGAACCGAAGTCTATTCCATGGACCCGTTCGTTGCAATTGGAACGGCATTCCAATTGATTGCGCAGTTGAGCGTGAACCCGCAAATATTCGCGGAGAAACTTGATAACGTAGCCGCTAAGACAGCAAAAACGGCAACACAACACGGAGCAACAGATGCAATCAGATTTTGCATGGGTAAAGAACTTGAGAGCATGCTACAGTAATCATGTTTTACGTCGCTAGCAGCCAGAAGCTAGGAGCCAGTAGCCAATTATTTACCAAAGCCCCAACAACATTGAAACCAGAAGTGAAACTATAACCCCTGCGGTGATTGGCGGAAGCGCAGGAAGAACCAGGCCTTTTCTCCAGACTAAGAAAAGAAACAAACCAAGCGAAACGAGCGCTCCGAACCCAACAACAACTGAAATTAACGGATTTATGGAAAATGCCGCCACTTCCACGATTATTGGCGCAATGAGGTCACCCGTACCCAAATCAATCCTTGCCTCTTTTTTAACTTCTGGAACATATTTCCTAGAAGTAACCGTGAACGCCAGCTCTTTCTGAATCATAAATTTGGCCATTTCAACCATGTGCTTTGTTTTCAGAACCGCGATGTAGTCATACACTGAAAGAAGAATGAGGAAAAGGACAGCAACTGGAAGACTAAATGATGAACCAAATATTGCTCCAGCACCAGCGGTAGCGAGTATTGCTGCAATATTTTTTATTGATTGAACGAAAAATTTGAGCGTTGCGAGCGCAAGTGCCAGCAGGATACCCAGCGTCATGCTTTCCCCATAAGGAAGCCATATCCTAAGGAGCGAATAAAACACGAGAGACGATGCCGTAGAAATAAGCGCAAATTCCATTAACCTGAAAAACAGCTCGCTCCTCACAAAGCGGATTACAAACATCAAAAACGCCGCACCAGCAAGCGCATATGCAACGAAATAGACTGCATTAAGCAGGTCCTGCGGCTTTTCGGTTATCACAAATGCCTGCACGAATGGATTTTCTTTCATATCGGAAAGCAGAATCACCCCAGTATACGTTCCGATTATCTGGGCAAGAACGAACATTGCTAGGAGACGAAGGATAAGGTCTTTCATATTCTTCACTAAACAAGAAATAGAATGAGAAATTTAAAAAGATGGTCTATAAGATACGCGAACGAAATTATTCGTGGCTAGAAGCTAGGAGCTAGAAGCTAATAGCTAGACTTTAGTATTCCTTCCTATCACTAACCATTTTCACATGCCCATGTTCTTTTTCGTAGAGATCTCCTTTTCTTAGAAGCTCGACAATTATACGCCTTGCAGACTGTGCATCAATATCATAGGAAGCTGCATCAGATATTACTTTCTCCACATCAGCACTATCCTCGTTCTTAAGGTGTTCTCGTATAATATTGAGAATAGTCTCGGATTTCTGGAGCTTGTCTCTTTCGGATTTTGGCTTTCCTGTCGCAACAACATCCACGTCAAATGCCCCAGTAACCTTATCCGTCATAATCTGACGCATAACATATCGCATTAAGTCAATTGCAGCACTTGCATCTTTTTCTTCAACTAGCTGACTGAGCCTTATTTTGGCATTGGCCTCGGATAAGCGAACCAGACCTTCTAAGTATCTTGGAGTAATGGCAACCGAACCCACATCTCGTCCCATGTTTCTCAAATCCACGTAGAATTCCTTTATTTTTTCCATAGCTGGTTGGGTGAGCAGAGGATGAACGTTCCTGCGGGCATATGCAATATATTTTCTAAGAAAATCAACTGGAACAGACGGTTCGTTTTCCTGCAAATCTTTTCCCATATGGGCAGAAAGGATATGAGTTGCAAGTTTTGCATCTTTTTCAGGATCAAGAACGTCTATAATCGGAAATATTAAGTCAAAACGCGAAAGCAGGGTCGGTGGAACATCAAACTGATCTGCAAGATTCCTGTTCTGGTCAAACCTGCCATATTTTGGATTTGCTGCCGCACATATTGCGCATTTTGCACGGAATGTTGCAACGATTCCTGCCTTGGCAACAGATATTTTCTGGGATTCCATTACTTCGTGCATAGAAGAACGGTCTTCTTCTTCTATTTTGTCAAATTCATCTACGCCGGCGAGTCCGCCAGAGGCAAGAACAAGTGCACCTGCCTTCAATGTCCATCCGCCTTCACCAAGCTCGTCTTTTTCGGCAGACACCGTAAGCCCCGCTCCGCTTACGCTTTTTCCGCTTACATAAATGCTTTTCGGCGCAATGTCGACAACACCCTGGACAAGGCGGCTTTTTGCAATACCCGGATCACCAATCAAAAGAAGATGGATATCATCTCTTATCGGAGCTCCACCTTTCAGCAACTTTCCCTTTGTTCCTCCAAATAGCTGAAGCGTGAGCGCCTTTTTGACTTCGTCATGCCCATAAATCGCAGGAGCAACCGAGGAAATGATTATCTTGTCTATATTCTGATCTTTTGAAATTTCAAGAATTCTTCGTTCATCCTCTTCTGTGATTTCTATCTCCTCAAAATCCCGTTTCATGCTTTTTACATGGATTACCTCGATATATCTGCTGAATATCATTTCCTGTTTGTTGCGCGTTTTTAATGGAGGCTTTAAACGTAGTATGCCAGAGATCTCTATATTCTCTCCAGGGATAACCAGATTAACCAGATCGTCTTCCATCCACAGTTCTATTTTTGCAGCAGGAGTTCCACCGCGAACCCGCTCGAGGAGTTCCTGCACTTCGGCGCGTTGGATGTCAACGAACTTACTTTCATCTTCTACCTGTTTGAGCGCGAATTTTTTGCAATCGTCGCATCGCTTGGGCGGAACAAAATTCTTTGTTACTATAACCCGCAATTCCGAATCACAGAGCTGGCATTTGTAAACCGCGATCTTAACGCGATGCATTATATCCGCACGTTTTGTGACTACACCCTTAAAGGAAACTACTTCATTAATGCTCTTTGAACCGAGTTGTTCGATAAGGGCATTATCTGCAAATGGAAAATTGAAAAACCTGACATGTGGAACGAATTCCCCACCAGCGCTAACTGCTGTTCTTAATTGCTTTATCGCTTCTTCTGCCGCCTCAATATAAAGGTCAGGTTCTTTCACCAGGCGGTCTGCATGTTCGTGGTCAAATTTCTCGAATTCCAGATAATCGATAACAAGAGAGCGTTTGTTCGGATAGGCACGTGCCACTTCATTAATCTGTTTTTTATAAATAGAATTAAAGAAATCGGAAAAAACTGCAATAACAGGAGTGGGATCTGCTTTCTCTACCATAAAAATTCCCTTTAAATTTTTATACTGTCGGAAACGTTTTTCCTCCATCCATAAAAATTC
>JBBSVO010000001.1:0-66638 GCA_038046805.1 Microcaldota archaeon | reverse complement strand
CTAAACGCAAAACCCAGAACTGAAAACGCGGAATTCAAGACGCTGGACACTAGACTCAAAACAATCTATCCGTCGCATCCGCCCCATCCACAGGAATAGCAAACCTTGCATCCTTCCTGGAATGTCAAACCAGCATCACACGCAGGACAAAGCCCACTCTTAATCTTCTGCTCATCTGACATTTTCGCAACAGAAACAGTTGTCGCAGAATTAGATACGTCAGATACCACTCCCACAGATTCCACAGAAGACGTTGATGGGCTTTTCATATATACACCAGCAGGTTCTATGAAAGAGCCGGTTTAAATAGATTTATTTTGCTCTCGAAAAATGAAAAACGATTAAGTTGATGATGGGCGACAAATAAATTTGCATCGTGCGAAAAAACAAAAAAATCAGTCGTTCGCACTGGCGGATTTTTCAAAAACATAATACGAATCTGTCTGTCCACCCAGCTCCCTATTCGGGCCAAAAACACAGCGCATATTCGGAAGGCGTTCAAGGTTTTGGCCAAAAAGCGAGCGGAGCATTCCCTTTCCAGTATCTATTGCTAACAAACCGTGCGCTGAGAGATAGCGGATTAGATTTTGCACCGCATGTCGAACATCTTCCCGGTCATCAATATGATAGAGTGTGTGGAAACAAACCACTGCATCAAAACCTTCACCCAATAAATCAGCAGGGATTCCATCCTTTGCAGTATCTCCGATGATATAAGTAATGCAATCAAGTATGCGTTGAGGGATATCAAACCTGAAATCCATAAGTTGGGCGCCATCAAATGCTGCCGCAAATATTCCGAGTTTGTCTGGAGTGCGTATCTCGCGGATATTTTCAATGCACGCGAGATCAAAAACCAGTTTCCTTAATTCTGCTGGCGGCACGTCCAAAAGACGATAGTAATCTCCCTTTGCAATAAATTCGTCCTGCGCTGCATGTTTTAGAGTTATCCAAAGATTTGAATCCATGCAAATCAGTTCGTATTGTTTGCCAGTCCGTTCGAGTGCATCGAGAATATTCACTGTTTCCCCTACAAAATTCTCTCCGATGCCGACCTGAAGGATGCGCAGAGCCGGTTTCGTTGATTCGCGCAATCGTGCGCCAAGAAAGGCCATTTCCGCACGGTTCCGGTCAAGACCTGTAGAAAATTTCTTTCCAAAAATATCCAGAGGGTCATGAAAGGGTATGGTCTCATGTCTCGATTGAGTGGGTTGAATATCAATGATTCGAGGGTTCCGCTTTGATACGTGCGCCATCACACATCAAACCTCCAGTAGAATTGCGGGCGCCTATCCAGTTCACTGCTTTCGTCATCCACCAGCAGCCCGCCGAGTTTTTCCATAGTATTGAAATAGATACGCGTCTTGTCAGGATGCATGGTGCCGCAATAGCGCCTTAAGATGCGGGAGGGAGTGGATGCGAAGAATTCTGTGAAACCGTGCCTCCTTGCGAACTCTCGGACTGCTGCAAGGGAAATAAATGACCACTGATCAACAAGGGATTTTAAGAGCGATAACTCGTGCGGATAGGGATTGGATTCAGGAACACGCATAAGAAGAGCAGGCATATCGCTTTGTATTTCCTCGAGAATCAAATATCTGTCATGGATAGTGAGCGCAGCAAGCGCAACCGCACCATCTGCATGCTCAAATGAAGGATCCCGGATACTCTGAAGCATAAAATAAAGCGCGTCTGTGGGATATACTGCGATTTCAAAATTTCCAATAGGCTGTCCGACGTATTTTTCAGTAAACGGGCTAGCCTCCATCCTAAAATATGGACAACGTATCTGCAAGTCGTTTACATACAAACTGCCTGTAAAGCCGTATTTCGTGTGCAGCCTGAGCAGAGTATCAAGATGCGTTTGATCTATTGGCCGCTGAGCCCTGCTAATTCTTACTGCATCAAGCACAAACTGCTGTGTTAACGAACCATCAAATAAATGTTTGTGCAAAAAGCGCCATGCCTGATTATCCCGCCTGCTGAATAATGCCCTGCCGAGCAGTCCGGTTTCTTTGGCTTCCCTTTCTTTTATTTTACTTGAGCCGGCTTCAAACGAAAGCATGGTAAAATAGCCTACGACTATAGAATAAGCAATGTTTTCCTTTTCGCTCAGCAAAGCGCAGTCACGGTTTTTCAACCCATGCAGGACAATGTCTGCAAGAAGATTATACAGCACGGAATCGTTTCCATACGCACGCATTGAATCCAGAAGGTCTTTTTCTCTTTCTGGCAGATGGAGCAGTACGATGTAGGATATACAAGATTCAAGGTTTCGAACAGCCCGTTCATAAATGTCATTGACAATAGCAAGCACTTCGTCATCCAATCTATCCATCACTGCCAAAAATTTTTGGCAGCGTTCGCGCCCATACTCTTTAACCCTTTCATGTAGGTATGCAGTTGACCTGCCGGCTGCCATAATCTCGTCGTGGGTTACTCTCGCCTTGGGCTTATACTGCCATTCATCGCTATCCGGCCCTTTTAAAATCTCGTGGTCAAACAATTCGCATGCAGAAGAAACAAGAACGGTCAACAGATAGGTATAGCGGCTCAGGTGAAAATGCGTAAGGTCATGCTCTATTCTCCTGCCATCATCAAAAAGCATCGGGTTGCCCTTAAAGCCATAAGGTGGCACATCGCGATTCGTATATGCCCGCAACATTCGTTGTGGTTTTGTTAATTCATTATGGACTAGACGCATAACACTTTCTTATACAGGTTAACATTTTTAAAATAAGGAGAATACCCTGGAAAAGTGCACTCACAACTTTAAAAACCATATCTGCGAAACCGCTTTCATGTGCAACCTGGTCCTTGAAGGAACAAGAGCAATATTGGATATGGCCAAATGCCCGTACGAATTCGCATCGCCAGAGTTTTTGAATCTTCATCTGAAGGATTTATCTACCATAGAAAAACCCATCAAGACGATACGGTACGAAGAAGAAATAGTCATAGAACTCACTGAGCAACAGACTACGATACTAACAGAATACTCTGGAATTATCAGGCAGATAGAATCGCTTCTTATGAAAGAAGAAATATACGGAAACAAGCAAGACCCGCAATTTGACAATAGGAGAAAAAAACTTCGCAAATTCTATGAATACGCATTCATGAACCCTGTAATGGCTGGAAGAGAACTTGATGAATACAAGGAGGAGGCACCGGAAAAGCAGGTGTTCATGAAGGGATACCAAACATTCAAGGCATGGGTTAATGGAATACTGAAAAGATTCACAGAAACAAAAATGTATGCCCTAACCAAAAAAACCGGAGATATGAGACTTGCATTCCTTTCGGTTGTAGGGCTCAAAAGCATGTATTTCGTATCATCGATCATTCTTGATATTCCTGCAGAAGCAAAGCCAATAAAATCAGCAAATGCAGCTTACTCGTTGTCTTATGGAATAGAGGTTCAGATATACGAGGTTCCTGGAGCTGATGCATATCTTTATGTGCAAAGGAATAAGGAGATAGAAGAGCTTGGCGATGATCTGAGGAAGATGCTCAAAAGACTTATCACTGAACAGTTGAAGGAACAATTTGAAAATGCAGATTACAATATTTTGATGGATTTGAAAACCAGAGAGTACAGGCAGTACTTTCTGGATCAGGCCATATTGAACAGTATTCAGATTACGCCGCAGCAGGCAATGGCGATGGGAAGAGAAGCCGCGGCATGGATCGTTGGTCTTGGGGCTCCGATAGAGAATTTAGCAATTGACCGGAATCATGTTACAGATATTTACATTGACGCAGAAAACTCGCCATTGTATATAGAACATAGCGAATATGGAATATGTCACACATTATTCAGATATAACAGGGATCTGCTTGAGCATGCATTCAAGGATATTGTCTACACACTAAAAGGAACAAGAAAGTTTGATGAGACCAGCCCGATTGTAGATGTTGTTCTTAAGCGTCTTAGCATGAGATGTCACCTCCAAAGGCCTCCAGCAACGTTTGACGAATTGCAGGGAGCATTGAGGATAATGAAGGAGCAGCCATTCACATATGCACAATATCTTGCATATCATTCCATGAGCCCGTTCTTTGCTGGGTATGATGATGTGCTGGTATCTATTGGGTGCAGCGAGGCAGTTCTTGGACTAAAAGGAGTAGGTAAAACCGCATTCACTGCAGCAAAGATTGCGGCAATTGGAACACGCAGAAGAATAATTCCGGTTCAGGATATCGAGGAAATTCCAACCAGGGCATTCAGAAAGCGCGGGTTTCATATAGGGGCCGCGAGGGTGCAGAGTTCTGATGTTGAGGAGACTAATACAAAAGAGCTTGATCTTGTTTCAATGGCAAACGCACTGTTGAGAATGGGTGATGCTGCACTGATAATCAACGAAGTCAGGTCAAGGATCGCAGTGCAGGGAATAATTAACCTGCTAAACACCCAGCCAGGTGTGTTCCTGCTCTACAATCTGCATGCGGAATCGCTGCGGGACATTCAGGACAGATTAGAACTGGTGTTCGGTATTCCTTCTGCGAGCATGTACGCAACTGACAGATATACGTTCTTAAAGAAGGTGCGATTCGGAAGACGAGGAAGAGTATACCGCGTTCTTGGTTATGAATATGAAAGCGACCAGGAGGAGAAAAAGTTCGTGGAAGTATTCCGCTTTAAGCGTGGTGACGGAATAGACAAATGCATACTAGAAGCGAAATTCCTTAGGAATCCAGAGGCATCTGCTGCAAGTCTTGAGAAAGTAGATCTCGGAAAACTGGAAAAGGAACTGGACATTGCATTTATCCCTCCGGCACTTGCACGCAGAAGCGAGGAAAGCGGAATAAATCCGGAACAATATATCATGCAGGCATTCTTCAAGGGAAAGATGTACGAGGGCATAAAACGTGCGGCAGAGGAAACCGGTGACCAGACACTATTGGAACTTGATTTCGTGCTGAATTGCAATACAGCAGCTGGAAAGCTGCTGACCTCATTAGAAAAAGAAGAGGGACAAATTGATTTCAAGGAAGCATGGACAAAATGGGAGCCGATGTTCAAGACCATTGTAAAGGATGAGATTGCGGCGAAGAAGGCGGGCGGAGCTGCGGCAAAGGAGAGTAAGGAGAAATAAGTTATCCATTGCATTTAACATATACTTTCCAATGTTCTGACCAGTGCTTCCCTTGCACCTTCTCTTACCCCTAAAACTCGAATGGAAATCTGCTGCATTGGAAAATTCGAATCAAAGCCATAACCTTCCAGATGATCAAATTTTACTGCTTCTCCTTGGGTACCTTCACCAACGCGCGTATCCCCTACTTCTTTCTGAACTTTTGAAGGGCTTGGCAAACTTGGTTTTTGCCCACCGCCAGATATGCTCGTAAGACCTCTGGATGGCGCAGATAATGTGTAGTCTCCTCGCAAGCCACGAAACTGGCCCCAAGAAGTTGAAGATAAACCTTGCGACGCACTTTCTGAAGTGCTGATGATTGATTTTATATCTAATACTTTTGACAAACGATAAATGAATATGTCCAAGGTTCCTGCATTCTCAGGAGTGCTTGCAAGTTCGTCCTGGCTTAAGGTTGCCAGCAACTCTGCACGGAAAGGAGTTGAATGATACGGGTCTGCAAAAACAAGCGAAGAAGTACGCTGGGAAGTAACAAATTGGGAAACGACTTTGCCTCCAAAGCGTACCATTGAACCAAAATAATTATCTTCTGAACCGAGTTGCCTGCGGTCAATATCCATTGATACAACAAATTGAGGAGTAAACTGCTCTTCTTGAGGGGCACCCGCCCTTGGAAACGGCAAAAATGTGACAACCTCAATTATAGGGCGTTTTTGGCGTGAGGCATAGAATGACCAACCGAATCTACCACTCACTTCTGATGGAATTGGTTCTTCTGGTCTTGTCCTAACCAATAAAGGCATTGTCCAGGCAAAACTCATGCCTTCTTCATTTGGAACAACTAAACTTGAAGGTGCGAACACGTTAAAATTAATCGGCAGGGGCAAAAGCGTGGAAACTCCTTGCGGAAAATCTTTTTCAAAATCGATTCGTCTGGATAACCCTCCTTTACCTTCACTAACTGGTTCAATCCATTTCAAAGCCGCTAATTGATGCTCGCCTTCCAAAGACTTTGCAACCTTCCACGCACGATCGACGGCTGCAGCTCTCCTGCTACCTGAAATCCTTTCCTGAATAGAAACTACGGCGCCTTGACTTGCCATGGTAGTATTGTTACTGGAAATGTTTAAAAAGGTGATGATAAGGAGACACGAACAAAAGAAATGAAAAGTTCATGATTTCGCAGGAAACTTCGTGTTGATCTCTTCTGCATGCTTCAACAGTATCTTGTGAATCCCGCTTCCATATTGCATTGCACGTTTTTTTCTTTTGAGAGCGATTTCTGGAACTCCGAGAAGTTTTCCTGCGTCCCTTAGAATCCCTTTCTTCAGCTCTCTTTCGGCCATTCTTTCCTCGAGTGGGACCGAGAATGCCAATTCTGCTATTCGATTATTGTATAAAGGAAATCTTGCTTCTATTCCGATTCTGTTGCATAGTTTTTTTGTTGCCGCAATGTCACGGTCCTTTAGGGTTTTGAATTCTTCGCGCAGGATTTTGTCAAGGTCCAACCCCTCTTCATTGTAAGAGTAATACCTCTCATAGCCAACGAAAAGCTCCTCTGCGCCTGAGCCAAACATAATTGCATCAAGACCAGCAGATTTCGCAAGCCTGGCGACAGCATAAACCGGAACAAGAAGCTCAACCTTCAAAAGATTTGACGGAACGATTTCATAGCATTTCGCGTAAATGGCGAGAATATCTTTTTCGGATAAGACTGCACGTTCAAGCGGCAAAAATAATTTTCCCGCGACCTTTTCCGCGAATTGCAAATCCTCGCAGTCTTCAGTCCCAGCAGAAAAAAGATGGACTTCCGCAGTTTTCTTTGCAACATGAGCTATAAGCGAGCTGTCGAGTCCTCCTGAAAATGAAACCGCTACCCGATCCTCCATGCTCTCTTCTATGGAGCGCTGGATTGCATCTGAAAGTTCTGTGAGCATGACAATAAAAGAAGCGGAAAGAAATAAAAATAAGGCTCAATGCCAAAGGCTCTGGGCAAAAAAAAGACAACTAACTCAAAATGAATCAAGTTTTCTTTTTGCAGCGTTCAGGTGCTTCCTGGTTCCCTGAACCCGTACTGCAAACCTGTCTGCGATTGATTCCTCATCTGAAATAAGCGCATGAAACATTGGCTGAACTCCCAACGGGGAGAACCTTGAAAGGATTCCGAAAACAAGTTTGGAAATTGAGGATTTTGAAGATATATGACCAATCTCGTGGAGGATCACGGCTTCAATTTCACTATTGCCCATACTTTCAAGCAAACCTACTGAAAGAAATATGGCCGGAGTACCGAATGAATGAGAAAACGCCTGGGGGGTTCCTGAATCAAATGCATATAACACAGGAGGTTTGGCTAACCCTAGATTTGACGCGGTGGCACGAGTATATGCTACCCATTTTCCTGCGAGAATCCTGCTTTTTCTCGCGAATAAAAGCGGCACGATAAAAATACCGAACAACATTGTGAGAATTATTGCGGTTGGGATGGAAAAAGCCAGTGCCTGCGTAATAGCAACTGAACAATCCATTTTCAACTGCGTGCAGGTCAGCGAGATTCCGAATAGCAAAAGCGGGAAAACTATTGAAAGAACATGTAAAAATGAAAACGCAACGCGTGAACGGACAGTTCTTGCGGATGAAAGAGCGCGGTGAGAATAGAACAGCACAAGGATTGACAACAGGACGAGTACCATTTTGGCCGGATCGGTAATGAAATTCTGAATATTGAACGCCAGATGGTCAAGCATCAATTCCATTATTTTTCCCTCTTTGGCTGCACAATTGAAGTGCTTCTGAATTTCTCATTGAAGAAATTAACTGCTGAAGGACCGAATGCGGTGATGAGATTATCAACTGTCTGCTCAACAACGGTTCTGCAAAATCCGTCACGGGTTACTTTCGGGGAATAAAGATAGCGGACACCACCTCTCGCGGTTTCCGCCTTTCGCATAACAAGACCGCGGTCATAAAGACGATCAAGCATTACAGCAACAGTAGTTGGAGCAACTTTTCTTTTTAACACACTTCGCACGTCGCAGCAATGAACTGGGCTATTGTCCCATACGACGTCCATTATTTCAGCTTCGATTCCGCTTAGAACTGCAGCAGCTCCGCTCGCCTTTTTGCCTGCTTTATCAAACGAGAGCTTTCTTATGCTGACCATGATAATCTATTGTAAACGTGCGAATTAATAAATGTTACTGAATTTGTAAAGGTTCGGAATGACAGAAGGAAAGGGTAAAAAAACAGGCTGACGAAAGATGAAGATATGTACAAACAAACAATAATCATCCGCTCTGATCTGAAGCTAGGAAAGGGAAAAATAGGAGGGCAATGTTCGCATGCATCGGTCAGCTCATATAACATCGTGCGGAAAAAATTCCCGGAGATTGCAAACGAGTGGGAACAGGAAGGGCAGAAGAAAATCGTGCTGAAGGTTGACGGAGAAGCGGAATTGCTGGAACAGTTCAAACTTGCGAAATCTGCAGGAATTCCATGCGAACTGATTAGGGATGCTGGCCATACCCAGGTTGAGCCAGGAACGATTACGTGTATCGGGATAGGCCCGTGGAATGAGAAGAAACTGGATGAATTGTTCGGGAAGTTGAAACTGCTTTGAACTTTTCTGCTTTTCGCCGAATTCCGGGTCTGGGACATAGAATTATAACCTAATATGTTATATTATATAGTCTTGGATGTATTTATGATAACTGACAACAGGACTATGGGGGAATTGCGCGTTGCATGCTTTGGAGAAGGAAGATGCCTTGGGGATGTGCTAGAGTATTTTAATGGAGAAAGGGAATTCCCGAACATAGAACGGCAGCAGATGATTGCAATTGTTTCGCGCGCATTGGATCACGATGACCCGAATCTGGTTTATACCGCTATTTCTTGTGTAAAGAAAATGCTTTGGAGAGAAGAAAGACAGATTCGCCCAAAAATCACGGCACTTACAAAACACCAGGATAAATGGATACGAACCGAAGCAAGGAGTGCTCTTGAGTATGTTAGACCAAAGGAAAAAACTTTTGGTGAGTATTTCATTCGCCCTCCTGACGCTGGTGCTCTGGTTCCAGCAGCACGTGCAGGAAAACCCGCACTAAGAGCTGCTTAGCGGGATTTCTATTATCGAAACGGTCTTGCATTTCGTCTCATTTGCCTTATTGAATTCGGAGACAGTGTGATTAAGGCTTTTTGAACACGTTCTAATTCTAAAGGATCGAGAGCCGCACGCAGGTCCGCATCAATCAATACTGCTGGATAAGCGTAATTCTTGTTTATAGCGGATAGCGAAAGAACTATCGAGGCAACGGTATCCGCACTAACTGATGACGAAAAAAGAAATTCTACTCTCAAAGGATAATCACCTTCAACACATTTTATATAAAACAGGTTTAATTTATCCGCAAAATCGGATATTCCAATATCGCGAAGGATTGGATGCTTTTTTGGAAATGGTGTGTAACTCATTGAAAACGTGCGCTCGCGCGCGGCTAGAAGATGATTGAGAAATACTGAATCCGAAGCACGGGTCGATAGTTGCGGCTTTACTGAATCAACGAATCGTCTTCCGCGGGAATCTTTTGAAAGCCCCATGAGGATTATGTTTTCTTTTTCGCAAATTGAATAGAGCCTCACGTAATTTTCGATTAGTTTGGAGTATTGGGGGGATAATACGCTTTCGGAACTCGGCTTATCACTTGGAAGCGGAACGATTGAACCATCAAGGAAAAGAATGTTCGGGCGCAGGGTTTTGTTTTCCGCAACAGAAATCGCGCATGAAATTTCCTGTTCAAGACGAAAGAGTTGCCTAAATATCTGCGCTTCCGAATGATCAAGACCAATGCGCACATCTATGGCTGGCTCTGGAACACGGGATGGATGATACGATGCAGACACAACATGGGAATCAGAATAGGAAAAGCAGGAACACGCGGGACGGCAAACCACAATGTCTATTCCATGAAGTTCGGATGAAAGAAGGCCGCTATCAACTGCGCAGACTTTTCCTTCGATTTTTGTTCCTGATACTGGAATTGCGAGATTGGATTCGAGTGCGCCGTCCAGCGAAACTGACTGTGCAGAACCATGTATTCCATAATTCGCGCGAACGAACCTTGCCTCATCCGCAGTTTTGGAATTAAACTCAGAAATATGTGCGGCAACTGCGCGAAGCTTGTCAATCATGAAGAATAAGACTGCAGAAAGAAAATAAAAAGATGGACGTTGGTAATCAGCCTGTGTCAGTTGGCGCAGTTGTGACGGGTTCTCCTCTTGCTTCTTTCAAAAAATCCTTTAATCGGTCGATTGTTCCGTTGGTTATGGATGCTATATGCGTGGAAATGGCAAAAAAGAATAGGGCGGAAGCTGCAATTAACTTGCCGGAACTATCGGACAATACTCCTCGAAAAATGTCAAACATGGAAATTCCAAGAATAACTATGCGAAGCGCAGTAACACTTGATACTGGCTGTTGTAGACTTTCTTCGGGAATTAATACCGGTTCCCCGCTCAGGCTATGCTCTTTATTGGATAGCTTTACCAAAAGTCTTCCAAAGATATAAGAGGTCGCGCCAAAGAATGCAACAAGAACCATATTCGTGAGAGTATCCACCCTCTCGGCAATATTAAGAAGAGAAAAATCAGCAACGGCTCCTGTTGCCAGAGTCCCGTAAATCAAAGTATTTCTTGAGCAGCCAGTCACCCTACGAATTCTGTTTGAAAGGCGATTGACCCCGAGATTAAATCCATCATCTACAAGAAGAGCTGAATTAGGAATTGCATTAAACGGGTCCAGGCCTTTCCACATCCTATCGGATAGGTTTCTGCGCATGATTGGATCTTGATGTTTGATTATAAGCCCCATATTACTGGTTTTGAACAGGAAGAATTAAAAAGTTATCAAAAATGGAAAAATAAAGAACGTGCTGACTAACTGCGCGAGACTCTGAACGCGAGACGGGCAGATGACCAGCAAGACTCAATTACTGTGGCGGCATTGGCGGCTTTGTCTGCGTTCCGGTTATCGGTGCCTTTGTCTCTGTTGAAGAGGAAGACGACGAGATAACCCCGTATGTTGAACCGCCCGCAGTGGCCATAGTGGTGTTATCTGCAGTTGTTGATGCGGATGAAGAGGCGGATGCAGACGCCGAAGCTTCCGAACTAACGCTCAGATCCGTATACGACCCGCTTGTTATCTGCTCAACCGCGCGAAATACCAGTGAACCATCAGATTCTATTGAACCCACTTGCTCCCAAATCTGGTCAAAATTCGGATAAGCAAGTGCATCATTTGAAATAACAATGGTCGGCACTTTGGTTATTTTGTATTTTGATATAAGCGCTTTGCCATCTTCGGAAGAGACATCAAACGTTGATATTTCGGTAAGGCGCATTGCGAATTTGGTTTTAAGAAGACCCTGATGCATGGAAACATTATAACAGTCGGTGCATGTGGCATCCACGAGCTCAGTTACTGAAACTCCTCCGATTATCTTCTTTGAATCAAGGTCAAAATAGGGTGGATACGGAGAGCGGAATACCAGAGTTCCATCGCTTTCACGGGTTCCAAAATTCACCCACGAACTGACGAGTTTGGAATCTTCCGCAAGTTTTCCGGTTATAATAAGGGCAGGAACTTTGGTTATTGAGTATTTTTTGATAAGTTCGATTCCTTTTTCATCTGTTGAATAAACACTGTCCACCTTTGCGATTTCTATTTCAAGAAGATTTGCATTGTTCGCAAGTGCTGTGACAAGATAGTCTGCACCCTGACAATCATTGCAAATTGAATCCTTAATCACAGTTATGGAAACAGGTGTTAACGGGGTTTTTATCACGTTCACTGGCGACGAAGTAGATTCATTTCCTGTCAAAGCAGACGGCTGTACAGCTTGTGGTGCGACAAAGGCAAAGTAAGCTACAATTCCTAGTAAAATAACTGCAAGTGCAAGAAGAACCATTTCGTTTTTTCCAAGTGCAATTGAAGAAGATGAACCAGCAGTAGAAGCAGGCTGCGACGAAATTGGTTTTGCCTGCTGTGCTTGCACACCAACATTATTATTTGGCTTAAATTTGACTGAACCGCTCTCTGCCGAAGTTTGTTTTTTAGCTATCATAAAAAATTTCACCTTTAAAATAATTTTTCAAATCATTTGAACGGCATTTCGTTCAAAACTTTGAAAAACGCTTTTCGTTTTTCAAATCATTAAGTGTCTGTTTTGACACTGAACTTTAAAAATGCTACTATTCCTCCAAAACCTTTCAGACGTAAACCAGCATCGCCCTCTTCAGACATTATAAAGATTTTTCCTTTTGAACGACTTACACTGTCAGCAATTTTCTCTGCATCTTTTGAAGTGCGAAGAAGAGAATCAAGAACCAGAAGCCTGCTTACTGCAGACATTTCAGAGGCATTGACACTCTCTTTAAGCCCGTATGCCACCAGATTGCTTCCCTTGTTCAATTCTACGAGAAATTCTTCCATTATTCGCTCCTCCTGTTCAAGACGAGCCTCTCCGACAATTTTTTCTATAGCCCCTCGTTTTAGAAGCTCGCTTACTCCGTTCCGTTCTGCATAACTACATGATTCGAAAATAATGCGACTAAGAAGTGCCGAATCTTTTTTTCCTATGAATTTTTTGAGATTGTCTTTTGTGAACCCTGGGCCTGCCACAATATATTTTTCAGTATGCCCACTAATTTCCGCAGTAATATCCCCGAAGTACTGCGCAGTCCTTTCATCGTATTTTTCATCTCGCTTTCGTGCGGAATTATGAAACTCCTTTCCGTAGTCTATGCCATAACCATGAAGAACTGCGGTGAGGGCTTTTTCATCATCCATGACGATTATACGCACCTGCGGCCTTTTGGATTCCTTTTCTGCATCCTTGAGACGACCTAGTTGATAGGAATGCCATTCCTTAGTCACTTCAAACTTGTCCCCCGGCTCAATATCTATAGTGTGATAACGGCCAAGCTGGATGAAATCCTCAGGCTCGCCCCATACGATTTTTCCATGAACACGAAGACGGTTCACTGATTTTGAAAATTCGACAGTTTCAACCGCAACTGTGAGCTTGACGTGTTTTTTTTCCTCTTTTGTTCCGATGCGAACGCTTCGCATGGAGTGGGCCGTAACTCTATCTCCGGTTGAAAGTATCTTCTCGAGATGCCACAAATCATCTACTGTATCTATCGCAATCTTTGCCTCTCCGGTTTTATTGTCAAGACGAATCAGTTTCATTGTTAAGCCACCTGGAGATTTCCGCGGAAACTATGGTTTCATTGATCGGAACTGAACCATTAATGCTTTCGATGCCAACAAAATGTTTGCCACCAACAACCAACATTGGAACAAGACGCGTTTCATTTGAAATATTAAACAGGTCTGCATGTTTGTTGAACGCAGTTAGCCCCTGAATATTCACCACATTAAACTCCTTCCAGTCCACGGTTTTGTTGAATTTTTCATGAATGGAATCAACTGTTGGACGAACTGCCTTTGAGATCGCACACATGGTTGAATGATAGTAATAGATTGTTGGGAGCGAACCAAGCTCTGCAGACAGGTTTTCAAGTTCGGAATCGGATTCGTTGAAGCCGCTGTCGTTTATTTCAAACGGAAGCTGCGGAACTGCAGTTTCATTGGTTATGTTAAGTAAATCAGAGAGTGTTTTGGTTTCTTGTTGGTCTGCCTGCTGGATGCAACCAAAGATGAAAAATGCCAAGAGGAACACTAGAACTATTCGGGGGTTCACCATAAGATCAATCCTGTTAATCCATTCTTTCCCTGAACCTTTTTTTATCTTTCCTTATCTGCGAGCGTAGCGCATAAGCTCCATATGGAGTGCGCTTGAACTTCGCGCCTGCAATGCTTTTGACCTTGTGGAAGATGATTATTCTTCCGTAGATGGACAATATATCCGCAATTCTCTTTGCTCTGTAATTATTTTTCTTGAGATTTCTATTGGTTCTGACTTCCAAGTTTATTTTTCTGCTAAGTTTTGTATTGATTACATGGACCTCTCCGATTGGTTGCCATTTTATCGCAAAGAATTCCTCTGCAGTTCGACAGCTATAATAGAATTGATCTGTGCCGAGGTAAGCTGCAATCGCCCTGGTTAATACCAGGGTAGGTTTGTCAATTGTCGTTGCCTTTCTCTCTTCCGGGGATGGCAAATAATATATCTTTTTGAAAGGAGTCGGAAATAATACAAGGTTTGTACTCATCACCCGTATTTTGGCTCTGGGAGTGCCACTTTCTAATAAACTTTTGTGGCTCACTACTTGCTTAATCAGCATGTTTCAGCACCTCTTCCAGAGCACTATAACATTCTGCGTCATTTACCATTACTTTTAATTCCTCTAAATTTTTTGGTTTCCCGTATTCTTTAACCAAGGCAACAGCGCGGCCCGTCTCTTCCCCGGTTTTTTTGAATATGGAAACTATGTCGTATATATCACGTGCTTCCTTTCGTTCGCTATAGGCATCTATCTTCATTTCCAATAAATCTGCGAGGCTCGCAACCTTTATCTTGTGCTCGCCGACATATAACTCATCAATTTGTTTTATTTTCCTTTTTGGTTGAAACACTTCCACCCTTACGCTCGAATCCCCAAACTGGATCACAAACTGATTTGTAAACGTAGTACGTCCGGTATTGTACCCTTTTCGCGATAATGCTCCCTTGAATTTTTCCTTAAGTTCTACGTCATCTTTATTTTCAATAGGTACAAAATCCAAATCCACACTTACTCTGTGTTTTAAGTAAAATACTGCAAGCGCAGTCCCGCCGATTAAAACCAGCTCGCCATTTGTGCAATCAGCTATGTCTTCCAATGATTCAAGTATGTGCTGGTATCTTGACCGCAGTTTTTTCTCCATGGATTGATTTCCGCGCGAGGATTTAAAATTGTTTGTTTTAACCCAGTTATGAAATGTAATAACTGCAGTAAAACAGCCAACGTCTGAGCATATTTTTGAGTGTTTTTGTGCCGTTTTGAGGCCCTTGCTGCGTACGCGGGCAGATGCCGTAACTAATGCTATAAAAAATCTTTGTTCAATATTTGGTTAGAAGTATAATACTGGAAAAATTTGCATCAATGCTAAAGGATTTGAAAAATCCCGATATTGTATTGCGGGTTGCAATACGCGCAACAAATGGCAAACATAGAAACATTGCCAGTATCATGCTGGCTTTTGTTTTTCTAATGCGGACAGGTTTCTAATTGAGGAATTCTTATGAGTACCCAAGTACAGATTCCGAAGACACAGCAACGGGAAATCGAACCAAAAAAATACAGGAGAAACCCTTTTCTTACTTGGACTTCAACATTTGAAGAAAGGCATGCAACAACCCAGGTGGCCTTAGATAAAAATTGTGCAAAAACAGGTTCGGTTCAGGCTTGGTTAGATCATCTGAAATCTCCTCTAAATTCACGTGGAAAGTCAAAAAGCCCTTTGGTTAGAAAAAAGGATTTACAAACCTATGAAAAATTCTGGCGCATTGCAAATGGAAGAGGGATTTTAAAGCAACTTTTTGAAACTGGTTTGAATGAATGTGAAATCTCAGAAAGAATGAGAGAGGCGGGTTTTGTTGGAATAGTACATGAACAAATACGCCAAATAAGGAAAAGCTGGTGTCCTAACAGAAAAACAAGAGATACTGAAGCCAACAGACATAGAAGGATTGTACTTGCAGCAGTTGCAGAACATCCTGAATGGACATTTAAAAGAATTGGTCAAGAGGCGGGAGTTGGTCCTAGGGACGCTCAAGCAGTTATCGAGGCCGCAGGCATAAAAAAACCAAATACACGGTTCGTGACCCCCGAAGAACGTAGGGCCAGAGAACAATTTTTGATAGATGCGAGAATAGAATATTTCCCTCATGATATAAAGTTTGGAATTACTTCTGTTGCATATATGAAGGATAGGGTTTTACATATGCTTGAAGCACATGAATATACAGTCAGGCGTTATTGGCCATTTTTGGCTTGTACTACTGGGAAAACAGATACAAGTATTGAAACACTTGACAGTTACCAGATTGACTGGAGAGATGAAGAAAAAGGGCTGTGGAGATTAATTGTAAATTCTCCAAAATACATTCACGATCAAATGGAATTACTTGAAGATATTGGTGCTTCTCCTGAACTGCACTATTTATTATTAAAAAAATTGAGTGGCAGATTTAAGCATTATTCAAGTGATAAACCGCTTTACGTGGATTTGAGAAGAGCTGTTGTTGAAAATGATGTGCAAACTATTTTGGACAATGCAAGGAGATGTGCTTACCATACAATAGAAAACAATGGGCATACTGCACATGGCGAGTACTTTGATCTTGCCCAAGATACTGCGATTATTGTTTTAAGCGAATGCTCCAGACCACAAAATAATCCTGCCGCATTCTTAAGCCTGACGGCTGCCGCGATAGAGGTTGCAATTAAAAACAAAGCAATGGAGTGTGCAATGACTGATTCTATTGAGGATTTTTCCTCTGGCGAAAATACCCGCCCAAAGAGAAAATGGAAACGAGAAAAGGAATAGATTATAGAAAATTCAGTAGTTAAATATATCTTCCAATACTTCTTATTCTTCATAAAATTCTTCTGTACCCTGGGCAGATATTCAAATTCTGGAAATAATCGCGCGATACAGCCTTCTCTGTGGCCTCGATCTTGTTTTTGACAGGAATAATTCTATGTCTTTTATCATTCGGCTTTTTGTCGCAACAGATCCGATTTCCGAATCAAACGTTACTTCCTTTAGAGAATCTTTTTTGCCCTTATGTATTATTACAAAATTTATGCCAAGCGTGGATAAAATTCCTGAAAGAACCTTGGAGCGATATGATTTTTTATTCTCCAGCGAAGCCACCCTTGCAACGATGTCTATTTTTTTTGATTTGATGGCGACAACCACTTCCAGAATCCTGCCAGAGCTCCATTCAAGGCCATAAAACCTTGCCGCGGTTGACAAAGACCAATACCATCCGCTCTGCCCGTAGATGAAATTGAAAAGGTCGATGAAAAATTCTGAGGGTTTTTCTATAAACCTGCCTTTTCTTTCCCTCTGAGATGGAACATAATACACTCCTTTGAAAAAGGATGGGATTACGAAGTTGGAAGCGAGCGCATTTTGCAATTTGAATTTTGATGCTATCTCTTTGGAAGCAACAAACGTTTTTGGCTTAAACAGCCTATAAAAATTTTGATAGCCACTCAACTAACCACCTCTTGAATTCCTTGAATTTTTCATAAGGCAGGGAATCTATCTGTTCCTTGCTTTGAAACAGAAGAAGGTCCTTAAGCCCGGTTTTCTTTATCTCGGCCAATCTTTTGCTGAATGAATGCTCAAGCATTTCGCATTCCCTGTCAGGCATTGGAAGAGTAATTTTTCCGCGCTCATGGATAACAAACACGTCCACAAGGTCCCGCGGGTCATAGATTGTTCTGCACAAAAGAGCGGCCATCTTCATTTCTGCATAAGTGTTTGCATCAAAGACATTGAATTTTGTTCCGTCCATTTCAATCGCATTAATTTTCCTGAACGGAGTAGCATCATGGAAGATCTCGACTCGTATGTTTGGCCCGATATAAAACATCCTGCCTTTTGCGTCCTTGATTTCAAATCCTTTTTTGGCAAGCAGTTCACTCAGGATTTTCGCAAGCTCTTCTTCGCTTTTTCCATTGGGATTATCAGGCCCTTTTGAATCCGGGTTATACAGATCTATATCCTCGGATGCACGATATTCGTCAAAAATAACCAGATTAATGGCAGTCCCTCCTACGAAAACCAACCCAAGATGCTGCGCTTCTCCTAGCACGTATTGCCAATTTCGCTTTATCCAGTTCCATCTTGTAAATATATCCATACAGTATTATAAGATTGAACTATTTTTAATCTTATCGGTTTGTATCTCGGATAACAGGTTTACTGCCATTCAATGGCAGGCTATATCTTCCAATATTTCTTATTCTTCGCGAAATTCCTCTGGGCTTCAAGAATCGACCACCAGAAGGTTTCATCATCCTTTGGAAGGCGGCCAAGGATTGTATCTGCTGTGCGTGCGCCGATGCCGTAGCAGGACAGGGCAAAAAGGCCGCGCTTTCCGAAATTGCGGATTAAACCGGATTCGTATTCTTTTTCCGTCTGGGGCTTTTGAAACTTCTCAGACATAATGAACAGCGAACCAGCTTTGCACCTGTGGCATTTCGGGAAATCCGGGGCGCCTGCGAGATGAAGGAACTGGGTTGAGCCGCAGGAAAAGCACTGGAGCTGGAGTGTTTTTGTCAAGGTGCGGTCCCTTAATGCCGCAATCATCTGTGCGCGCGGCTCAAATCCACCCACTGCCTCGCCGCCACCCTTTCCGCTGGCTCGGGAGATTCCAAGCTCTGCAAATTTGCTTGGATTTTTCCTTTTGTCAATTATGAGTTTTGTTGAACCGCTCCTGATTGAATCCAGAAGTTGTTGCGTGCGCCCGGCATCAAAATACCTGAAGAAGATTGAACGCATCGCCTCTTCATAGACTACTGAGTTGCGCATGAAATTTATCAAACGACTGTTCATGGATGAGTTTTCACCGAGAAGACCGAATAAACGGGCGGAATTTATGAATTTGTTCCGCAATAAAGAGGAATTGTGAATGCTTTCTTCAAGCACGGATTGAACAGAACCAACAGAAAGCAAAGCACTTCGAATATGTTTTTCATCCAGAGGGTAAGGAAACTTCATTATTACCCTGTACGGGTCCGCGACCGCACGCACCGATTCCCCGACCAGTTCTGAAATCTTAAATGAAAGAATGCGGGCAAGGGATTGGTTTACCCGTGTGCCAGAACAAGAATGGATTATTACAAGGTCTTCGATGATTTCAATGACAATGTTCGGATGGCTTAAGTCAGATTTTGCATCCTCGCCTGAATATCCTCTTCTTAATCTTCCGACGTCCTGTGCAATCTCAAAATCAACCGGGATATCCTCCCCTGCCCATTCTGGAATCGCGATATCGGTTGCAAAACTCGGTTCAGCGATTATTTCAGTTTCGGTTATATCAATTACGCGCCAGGGCTGGCCTTTTGAAAGAAAGCTTGTTCCTTCATCAAGATTTGAAACGAATTCTTCCCCAAGCGAGGCGATTGGACGATTAGAGGAAAGGTCCCTGAGAAGGAAGCGGCGCTCTTTTGGAATCGTTGAAAGGTTTGAAAAATAATATTCACGTGCACGGGAGGTTGCCTTGAGATTTGCGTCATTCTCTGATACGTCATCGCAGTAGATAAGACCTTCATCGTGAAGCTGGAGCGCTATTTTCTTAAGTTTCTGGATTCCGATTGAGTATGCACACGAGCGGGAAAGAATTTTGTGAATTGCCGAGAGTTCGGTTCGTCCGTATTCAAGCAGCAAACCAACAACTTGGTGTGCAATAACATCTAGTGCTCCGCGTTCAACCAATTTGTTTTCCATCCATCCGTTTTCAGCACGAATTTGTATCGCGGTTGCCTCGATAAACTCGTCAAGATTTTCCGGGATGATTATTCCTTTGGGGGTTTTGTCAAGCGCATGCCCGCTTCTTCCTATACGCTGAAGAAGACGGAATGCCTGACGAGGAGAATTGAATTGAATCATCAGATCTATATCCCCGATATCTATTCCGAGTTCGAGGGAAGATGTTGCCAGAAGGGAACGGATTTCTCCAGATTTAAATTTATCCTCAGCGGAAATACGGACCTCTTTTGAAAGAGAACCGTGATGGACTTCAATCGGGGCTCCGGCAGCGCGTAAGTCCGCGCCTAATTCCTCGGCAGTGCTTCTGGTATTTACGAAAATAAGCGAGCGGTGGGTTTCGGATTCTTTTTTTATTC
Source organism: Microcaldota archaeon (assembly GCA_038046805.1). Lineage (GTDB taxonomy): Archaea > Micrarchaeota > Micrarchaeia > Anstonellales > Bilamarchaeaceae > UBA10214. The sequence goes on along the minus strand of JBBSVO010000001.1, from coordinate 46,671 downwards.
GCACTATGCGCGCAGGGCGGTCCGTTACATCGCATATTTCCAGCTCGAATTTTCTTCCTTTACCCGTCTCGGCGATTTCATATTCCTGATTCTCTGAATTTCCGGAACCGAATAAAAGGGCTGCTGCCTCGCGCTCATTTGCAACGGTCGCGGTTATCCCGATTCTTTGGAATTTGGCAATTTCGGAAAGTCGCTCTAGCCCAAGAGAAAGCTGTGCCCCGCGCTTGTTGTCAAGAATGTCATGGATTTCATCGCAGATTACGAAACGAACTCTGGTGATATGGCGACGCATGATTGGAGCTACAAGAAGTGCCTGAAGCGATTCGCACGTAGTCAGCAGAATCTGTGGTGGATTTTTCCTATGAGCATCCCGCTCGGACTGGGTTGTATCACCATGACGCACTGCATGGGAAATACCGAGCCGTTCGCACCACCATGAAAAACGCTTGAGAAGGTCGCGATTAAGGCTGCGAAGAGGAGTTATGTAGAGTGCCTGGATTCCAGGTGCGGCGCGGTCAATTTTCTCCAAAATTGGCAAAATAACTGCCTCGGTCTTGCCGCTGCCAGTGGGTGCCAGTACAAGCACATTCTCGCCTGCAAGTATTTTCGGCATCGTGAGCTTTTGTATTTCGGTAAGGGAACCGAAACGCTCGCGGATGAGTTCCACTACGGTTGTCATATGAAAGGAATATGCTGAAGGAGATTAATATTTGTTGTGCCGCAATTGCTTTTTCCTGCTGCCTACAAAAAATAGGAAATATTAAAAATACTTCCCCACTAGGTTTATGCATGGCATTTATAAGAAGAAAGAAAAGAGGGAGCACGTTTTACTATGAACTTGTTGAAAGCGCATGGGAAAATGGCAAGAGTGTTCAGAAAGTACTCGAATATTTCCCAACATTGGAAGCGGCAAATCTTTATTGTGAAAAAAAGGGAATCCGAAAGATAGAAACGGAAAACGTCATTCCGCATTCTCTTGAGAAGAAAATCGAAGAAAAACTAAAACGGCTTAATTCACTAAGACCGCTTCCGGAAACCGCAGTAAAAAAACTAAAAGAAAAATTTGAAGTCGATATGACGTATAACTCAAATGCCATTGAAGGTAATCGACTGACCTTGAGGGAGACGTGGCTTGTGCTCAGGAGGGGTGTAACAATCGGAGGTAAGAGCTTGCAGGAGCATCTGGAAGCAAAGAATCATCTGGAAGCAATACAACATTTGGACACGTTAGTTGATGCAAAACATAAGATTTCGAGGGAAGACCTGCTCGAACTCCATAAGCTGGTAATGGAAAAAATTGATGAAAGTATTGCTGGTAAATACCGTCAACATCAGGTTTATATTGAGGGGGCAGTACACGTGCCACCGCCAGCCGAAAAAGTGGCAGAATTAATGAAAGAAGTAAATAAAATGATGAATAAAAACGAAAGAGATATAGAAATAGTAAAAACTGCTGCTCGAATCCACCATCGTTTAACCTGGATTCACCCATTTACGGATGGTAACGGAAGGGTTTCAAGACTTTTGCTCAACCTTAAGTTAATGAGGGGCGGTTTCCCTCCGATCGTGCTGCTAAAAACTCAAAGGCGTTCGTATTACACAGCATTGGAGAAAGCAGATGCTGGGGACCTGTACCCAATAACCACATTTATTGCAAACAATGTAGAAAATGCGCTGGATTTATGGCTGAGCGCTATTGGGTGACTATAGGACTAAAGTTATATGTCTTACCAAGAGGGGTTGGCTCCGACCTTTGCGCATCTCCGATTTGTTCTGCAGGTGCAATCGTTTTTTAATCCAATCCGACAAAAATTACATTATGGAAGAAGACGAACATTCTGACAAGCACATTCACTCGGAGGATTGCTCCCACGAAGCCAGCCTCAGCGAATTTGAGGAAGCCGGCAAGATAGCCTCACGCGTGCGGGAAGACAGCAAAAAACTGATTATGATTGGTGAACCATTGTTAGATATTGCTGAGACCGTTGAACAGATGATAAATGATGAAGGCGCGGAAATGGCATTTCCAGTCAATATTTCAATAAACGAAATCGCAGCGCATTATACTCCGGAATTTGATTGCACAAGAACACTGGAGGAGAACAGTATTGTAAAAATAGACCTTGGCACTTATCTAAACGGTGCGATAGCAGATACGGCTTATACTATTGACCTTTCTGATGATGGAAGGCACGATTCCCTTGTTAAGGCAAGCGAAGAGGCCCTGGCAGCTGCGCTTGGGGCAATAAAACCCGGGGCAAATGTTGGGGATATCGGCGGGATAATCGAGGAAAAAATCCGGGCACGGGGTTTTAAGCCCATCAGCAACCTGACCGGGCACATGATAAAAACAAACGAACTTCACGCGGGTGTTGAAATTCCGAATATCAAAACAAATGATAATTACGAGTTTCAGGTCGGAGATATTTTCGCAGTTGAACCGTTTGCAACAACCGGAAGCGGATTTGTAACTGATTTAGAGCAGGTAGAAATATTCGGATTATATATTCCACATCAGGTACGAATGAGGCAAAGCAGAAAAATACTTCAATATATCTTAGAAAATTTTGGAGTTATGCCCTTTGCAGAGAGATGGGTAAGAAAAAACCCGGAATTCAAATCAAAGCTCCTTGTAAGCGCGGCATTGAAGGAAATGCTTGAGGCCCAAATAATACGGGGATACCCTGTTCTTAGAGATGGCGGTAATGGACTGGTTTCACAGGCTGAACATACTGTAATCGTAACGGAAAACGGGAATAAAATTACGACGAAATAGAAAAGATTAAAGAACCGCGATGGCTTTGTATTCTGGTGATTCTATGCCGAGTTGCGGCTCTTGTGGATATAGCAACGGAATTGTTTTCTATGTCAATCCGAATAGTCAGTTCAGCTTGACCAATAGCAACAGTGATGGGTCTGGATGGATGTGCGGCAGTTGCATAAAACAAAGGGAAGGAATTTGAAATTATTCGTGCGGCACAATGCCTTATAGTGATTTTATGGTTTTTTGGTACATTCTTATTTCAGTAATCGCAGTCAGCTTGATTTCTCTTATTGGAATAGCAGTGCTTGGATTAAAGGAGAAGCTGATGGGAAAGATCATTTCTCTATTGGTAAGTTTTGCAACCGGGGCAATGCTCGGAAGTGCATTTTTGCATCTTTTGCCTGAAGCCGTTGAAGAGGCTGAGGGCGGAGCAGCTGCTGGCGGGATATTACCAATATTTCTCTATGTTCTTCTTGGCATAATTATCTTTTTTATAATAGAAAAATTTGTCCATTGGAGACATTGCCATGAAAGTGGGGACGCGGAAAAAGACGGATGCAAAATCCACCCAACAGCATACCTGAATATTGTTGGGGATGCAGTGCACAATTTCATGGACGGAATTGTAATTGCAACCGGATTTAGTGCCGGAATAGGAACTGGAATCGCAAGCACAATCGCAATAGTAATCCATGAAATTCCGCAGGAAATAGGAGACTACGGGGTGCTAATTCACAGTGGAATGGACAAGAAAAAGGCACTTCTTTATAATTTAGGGAGCGCATTGTTCGCAGTTCTTGGGGCGATTCTCGCATATTATTTCATAAACAGTATTTCCGCTTTCGGAACAATGCTCATTCCGATTGCTGCGGGTGGATTTATTTACATTGCAAGTGCAGACCTGATTCCGACATTACACAAGGAAACGAGCCTGAATAGGACGATTGCCCAGTTTGTAATGATGATTCTTGGAATTGTGATAATGTACTGGCTGAAGATTACATTTGAGGTTGTGTAGAGAGAAAAAGGGGCTCAACCAAACATAAACTTCCCAACAGATTTTTCAGCCTGCTTTCTCTTTTTCTGGTGCTCTTGTAGGAATTTAATTAAATTTTCAGCAACGATTTGTTTTAATTCGCCAGTAAGTAATTTTCCTGACCTGTAATCATCCTCAATTGCCTTAAGTTTTGCATCATCTGGTTCCAGCCCGTATTTCAGCATCTGGAACGGGATATCAATATCTGGATTTCCTCCAAGCTTTCTGTGCTCTTCAATTGTTGGCTGGCCTCCTGAAAATGCGTATTTCTTGATTTTTGACTCTGCTTCACCAGGGCTATCAGTAAGAGAGATATATGAAAGTGGGTCAGATGAAGACATCTTACCGCCTTTCAAACCCGGAAGGAACTTATGATAAGTAGAACTTATTTGCATGAATTTATGCTCTTTAATCCGCTGGGAAACATCGCGTGCCAATCGCAGATGCGGATCCTGGTCAGCGCCAACCGGTACAATAACCGGTATAGGTCCGCCTTCAAATTCCGGAAGTTGTGGATGAAGCATATCAGATGCTTGTAATAATGCAGATACCATTTTTCCAGGAGAAATATCCCCATAGATTGCCTTGAATTCATTGAATGTTGCGTGCCGTGCGAGCATTGAGGCAAGACTGTAATATGCATTTGCTTTTCTTCCATCTTTGGCTCTTTGTGATTGGAAATAAAAATCGCATTTCTCAGGTTTTAATCCAAGCGCAATATAATTAAGCAAATACTCATGGATAGCGGTTTCTCGCAATTCCTTCATATTCGGATTTCGTGAATTGTATGCCTCGACATCCGCTACTGCAAGATATATCTTTGCACCCAGTGACTGATAAAAAATAATCTGTTCGGCCACCATTTTATGGCCAAAATGAAATTTACCAGACGGCATAAGGCCAGTCATCATGACAAATGGTTTTTTCTGAGCAATTGCATCAATTATCTGTTTCAAATCCCTGTGCGCAAATATAATCCCCCTTCTAAACAATACAGATTTCTCGAATTCCTTTGGTATGGAATGCAGCTGCTGCAATCCAAATTCGCGGATGAGCTTGTCGTAATCAATCTTTCCTGAAACTTCCCAGGGGGTGACTTCAAAATCAGCAACCATGCATTCCCATTCGGAAATCAGGTTTTTATTCTATTCCAACCAGATTACTCAGTTCGAATACACATATTTATAACCATTTGCGGACACATGGGTTATTATGCTTCTCAAAACTAGTACTGCACCACTGATATTTAGACAGGCGATTGACTTGTTCAGACAGACCACTCATTCCAGTTCGCGTTTGCTTGTCCAACAGCCAGCAGAGGCTGAGGCAGAACAGGTGCGTTCTATACTTCGTCCGTATGTTCCAAATCCAACTGGTTTTTCAGCATTAGCACCATATACGCTTGCATTTGCCTTGATGAAAACATTTGATATCAAATGCCATCCTTTTGCAGGTTCGAGTTTTCCTGAAATCGCATATTTCTTCACAAGGGCTGGTGTAGATAAGTATGAATACGGCCGAGTTTCCGGGGAAGAATTTTTCGAATTCTTAATGTTCTATGAAATGACGCCACCTCATAACCAGGTCATTAAGCCAGATGAAAACTTAATTTTATCAAAAATCCATAAAGTCTTAGTAACCGAATTCGCAACATTATTGAATTTTCTTAAGGATAACCACAGAATTTGCGCAGAAGTTTTTGACAAGACTGTGATGCTCGTTGCTAAACTATTTGTTGAAGATTTGCAGAATGCAGTATTTAGATTATTATCTCGAAGATTAAATGAAAGATTAGAGCAATATGCACGAATCTCGTCATATCAACCAAATGGCCCAGTGCTTTCCATAGGATGCGGCCTCAACGGATTGATTCAGGTTGAAGCATCTGGAAGACGAGGAAATATACTGGTTGATAACCATCCATTAACTGCTGAGATCCTTAGGACGTATATAAGATTAAAGGAACGGAAGGATGTAGTTGTTTGTGAACGGGATGTACGTGAGTTCAATCTGGGATCAGGATCATTCGGCCTTCTGAATTCGGAAATATTTGTTCATATGTTTAATGTGCAAGAAATTGAAATGATATTGCGCGGATTATATGGTGCCATGCAGATAAATGGCACATTTTATCTAAAAGAGCCAACAAGTGGTTGTTGCACAAGCACTTCGCAAACAGGAGAGACAATGGTGAAAGTGCTTCAGGATCTGTTTCCATATGTTTACAGACGTACATGTGAGTTCGTTAAACCAGGCGACCCGACGCAAACTGGTGATGGAATTGAGATTGTTGGAAGCGCTACCAGATTGGTTTAAGAACAAATAATCTATCAAAATCGTATCTCTATAGGTTCCGGTTCCCTCGAACCCCGCTTCAGTAGGATATCCCGCTCCTTTAGAAGGCACGCCCGATTATGCGCAAGCGCCTTTTGTACCCCCTCAACACCAGTTTTCCATGCCTCCATGCATTTGAATCCATCTCCAAAAAACGGGTCTTCATACTCTGGAATTTCCAAACCAATAACCACGTGCTGTTTTTTCTCATATTTCGTGCGGTTCAATTCCTTTTCGAACGTAATGCGTCGTCCGAGTGCATGGGAAAGGACTCCGACTTCAAAATGTGTGTTGAACGAATGGAATGGACGCGGGAATGAATTAAGAAATTGTTCAATTACGCTTGCGAGCAGGGAGATGTGTTCCGAAGAATCAATGTAATGTTGGATTAACGCGCCCCCTGAAATTGCTCCGAAGATAACTATTTTATGGTTTGCATATGCACGGCTGTCAGAATATTGTCTATCAAACGAACCGATTGTTTCCAGATCGATTATGGTCCCGGAGAAATTTGTGAGAGCAGGTTTTTGAATAGATTTTATAGACATTTTAACTCACAACCCACTTCGGTTAAATTCCTTCAATTATCCCTTTAATTAATCGCCTTATCCCTAAATCTCCAGAATAGAAACTTAATCCGCAATCCCATCTTTTGTTACCTTGAAAACACATTCGCCTTCGGGTAAATTCGGAGAATCAACAAGACGGGCGATTCGTTTCTCTTCCTTGCTCTTACGCAGATACACTCTATATGTTGACATATGCCCAAGCACGTGGCCACCAATTGGAGTGGTCGGATCACCAAACATTATACCGGGATTATCCATAACCTGATTCGTAATATAAATCGCAAGATTGTACTTTTCCGAAAGCTTTTGTAAATCATGGACGTGTTTGTTTAGTTTCTGTTGCCGCTCTCCAAGAGAACCGCGACCTAAAAAGTCTGCCCTAAAGTGGGAGGTGAGGGAGTCAACAATAATCAACTTGATGTTGTTTTGCTGTATCGTCTCCTCAGCCTTTTCGATAAGAATCATCTGATGGGCACTATCTTCAGCCCTTGCAACAAATATGCTTTTCAAAACCTCTTCTTTATTCATTCCCGCTGCTTCGGCAAGATGAGCAATGCGATCTGGTCGAAACGTGGCTTCACTATCGATAAAGAGAACTTTCCCACCAAGACCACCTTGCTCTGGAGATTTTTGGGCATTAACGCTGAGTTGGAAGCCGACCTGGCTCTTTCCACTGCTAAATTTTCCATAGCATTCCGTTATCGATTGTGTTTCCACACCACCGCCAAGTAATTCATCAAGAGCTTCGGAACCAGTCTTTATCCGTCCTATAGATTTCCTGCGCTCAAAAATAGTATCTGCGGTTTCAAAACCGATTTCAACTGTTTCTTTTGCACCGGCAATTGCCTTTTTTGCATTTTCAACTCCGATTTCGGCTGCCTCTGCAAGCTCATGCGGACTTGCAGCAGCAATGGTTTTGAAATCAGAATAACCTGCCTTTCTAAGTTTTTCAGCGCTTGCATCCCCAATTCCAGGAAGATCTTCAAGCTCTCTATAATACTTCTTCTTTTTGTCATCTTTTTCTGTTTTTTCGTTTTTTTCTGCCATTTTCATCACCAGATAAATATGCGAAGTACACGGTGCGCTATGCGCGGATTAATTACTTCTTGTCATTCGGGAAAACCAAAAGCTTCAGGTTTCCGATCATAAGGGAATAGAATTCATTTCCATTCTTTGAAACGCGCTTCCACATCCCACCAACACTGTGATACATTGTTTTTCCATCCTTGTCAACCTCTGGCTGGACAATGCGAAAATCTGGCGGGTTGCCTTTTTGGTCTACAGGTTGCTCACCAGAACTCCCTGAACTACCAGGGCTTCCCTTCTTCCCACTTTGCGGGGAAATTGGAACCTCCACAAAACCATCGCGGTCATCATCAACTTTTTCATCAATCGTGCGCATAATAAAACCTCCAAACTATGTCAGGAGCTTCGGGTTCTATGTTATGCGCGCAAGACGCAGAACCCGAGACACGAGACAATATCAGGGGCGTAATGCGCCCCTTAGGTAATACTAAGGAAGAAATGATGTAGTATTTAAATCTAAGCAGGGGGGAGGGGGTAATTTGGCCGATAAATGGCCGATAAACTAAGTTTTTTAACCTACCCGCCATTATAATGCCGTGGTATTATGGCAATTCGGCATCTTCTTACCCTAAATGATTTGACGGATAAAGAACTTTTGGACATTCTTGACTTTGCGGACAGGATAAAAAAGAATCCCGGGCAGTATGCGACTGTGCTCAAGGATAAGACGCTGCTCATGATTTTTGCAAAGCCGTCCCTTCGCACGCGCCTTAGTTTTGAGGTGGGAATGACGCAGATGGGCGGGCATGGTATATATTACGACCTTTCAACCTCGCCAATGGGAAAAAAAGAGAGCATCGCGGACACCGCACGGACTGCGGCGAGATATGTCGATATTGTAATGGCGCGGCTTTTCGGACATGAGGATATAGAAGAATACGCAAAATATTCCAATGTTCCGGTAATCAATGCTCTTACAAACTTCGCGCACCCATGTCAGATAATCGCGGATTTGCAGACAATACGGGAAAAGAAAAAAAAGCTTGGGGGATTGAAGCTCGCGTATTGCGGAGACGGAAACAACAATATCACACATTCTCTTATAGAAGGGTGCACGAAAGTTGGAATAGATATTAGTGTTGCGTGTCCGAGAGGAAAGGAAGTTGAGCCGCACGATGCAGTTCTCGGGATTGGAAAAAAGAACGCAGTGCGGAACAAATGCAAACTCGTTGTTACGCATGACGCAGGAGAAGCAGTTAAAGGCGCAGATATTGTTTACACAGACAGTTGGATGAGTTATCATCTTCCTAAAGAAAAGGAATCCGAACGAATAGCCGTTCTGACCCCGTATCAGGTAAACGCTGAACTTATGAAATGCGCAAAACCGGATGCGATATTCATGAACTGTCTTCCGGCAATGCGGGGATATGAGCAGACCGTAGATGTGATTGACGGCCCGCAAAGCATTGTTTTTGACCAGGCAGAGAATCGTTTGCATGCGCAAAAGGCAATAATGCTGTTCTTGCTTGGGAAAAGATAAAACAAGATTATAAAAAGTGGAACGAACCGCTAACAAAACTGAGGTGAAAATATGGTTAGTTGTATGAAATGCCAGGATAGTATGCCGGATACGTTTTATTTTGTATTTTATCAGGAATCGTTGGGTGGCACGAAGTATATGTGCTGGAACTGCTCAAAAAACTTATTGCAAGCGTGAAATAAGCCTACCTGCGCGCACCGACTCGAAAGGATAGGTTTTAAATTACTAATTGTGGAGATATATGTATATGAAAATGCAGATGACGAGCAACAGGGCTAAACGAGCGATTGGAACCATTGCTTTAGCTGCGGCAGTATTATTTGAAACGATTGCTTGCCCAACAATCGGAAAGATACTGCAGGATAAAGAGGCTGCGAAACAAGGGGGCGATCAGCAGATTTCCATGAAATGCAATAGCACAATCTGTGACGAGGATAGTATGAGACAGTTTGAGATTAATTTTGGTGAAACCGCACTTCTTAATTTTGTACCGGCAGTTAGAATAGGAATTGGAGTAGAGAGCGACTTGATAAAGGCATTTACAATGGCCGAAACCGGATTCAAACTTCTAGAACAGGGCGATATGGATGCAGGAACTAAACTTTTACTTCCATACGTCCGCGCAATTCATAGAAATGCATTTGGGTATGACGCGCCGCCATCAACGCTTCTTGCAATCATGGGAGCGTATGAATTTGATAGGCTAAAACAAATACTGGGAAACTTCAGAAGTGGATTGGAAGTAGCCGAAGCATTCTACATCGACGATAATAATACAATATATATGCCCACTATGGAAGACCTTGAAACCACTCTTAGTGTTGTATTTCACGAGATGGGGCATGCAAAGGACAATGTAGAATTCAATAAAAGTTCTAATGAATTCACGTCCGAAGCAATTGGATTTTATTTGGATTTGGTATCGTGTAGGAACAGAATAGGCACTAGTGGGGGTGCAGATACAATTGAAGGGGAGATATATTTGGATAATGATGGAATGCCGCTTTTATTGAAGCCAGATGTTTGCCGCAGGATTCCGGAGGAAATACTCGAAAGCTGGGTTTCATTCATGGTCTTGAAAAGTGGCGATGATGAATCACATGCAATGGGGAGGATAAACTTTATGTTTGAAATGGCCGAAAGAGGCAGCATACGCGAGGCAATGGATGCAGTTATCATGGCAGAACCACAAGCTATGAAAGAACGGGTAGATAGTGAAATTGTGCATATGGAAGCACCGGAATTCTATGAAAGGATGCTGGAAGTTAACGACGTGGTCATGGAATTTATATACTCTGATGGAAAAGAAAGCGGAGAAAAACATTTTGTACAGAGTTTTTCCTTTTCCTGTAATGTCGGTGAGATGCGAGACAACGAGGGAATTATCCGTTACTGCCAGGAATACGCTCCGCGAGGCAGTGACCTCACACCAATGAAATTCCTTGGGAGATCATTAGACGACGCAAACAATGCTGGGTTCGCACATTTCTGTTCAGATGGATTTGGCGCACCGCTCGGAGGAACAAGCTGCAAGGTGAGTTTCATAACTGAGGGAGAAGTCCAAATCGGAACAGCTCATGCAACACGGGCTGAGAGTGCAGAAGCTAAAAAGTAAGAAGAACAATAAAATAAAAAAAGAACGCGGCCGCGAGCTTAATGCCCACGGCTCATCCGTGAAAATCCTGCGAGATTTTCCCGTCTTTCCAACTTCTGCGGAAGTTGTAAATGTCCCACTGCTAACATAATCTACTTCTTATATTTGTAATTCCCGCCAGAACTACCAGAGCTGCCTTTTCCGCCCTTCATCAGGAAATAGGCTGCGAGGATCACGACTACTACGACCACCAGAATAAGTGGAAGCAGCCAGCCTGGGAATCCGGAGGGTTGCGCGCCAGGAGCAGATGGAAGTGCTGCGGCGCCGGTTGTTAATGCAGCTGATTTTGCCTTTGCTGCCGCGGCTTTTGCCTGCTGGGCAAGTTCGATTGCCTTTGCGTAATCTCCGGCATTAAACGCATTTAATGCAGCTGAAAGAAGTTTTTGAACTTCAACTGTGTCTACGCCAGAGGCTTTGAGTGAAGAAATCTCCTTTTGCACTGAACTTATGAGAGAATAGGAATTGTCCTTGTTTGGAGTTGGTGCCGGAGCTGCTGGAGATTCAGAGGGTTCTTCAGATGGTTTGGTTTCTGGTAAAGCTGGAGGAGTTGAGGATGGAGTTGTAGTGGTTGAGGGTGTAGTTGCTGCTGCAGTTGTGGCAGTTGTAGTGATTGCTGCGTCTACTGCCTGGACGCTTGAACCTTGAGATGCCGTAGTAGATGAGGTAGTAGTTGAACATTGGTTTGTCACGCTAACTGTGGACGCACCGGTTGTGCTTCCCAAGTTGAAACTAACTTGTTTTGTTCCGCTGAAACAGGGAGTTGCGGTGACTGTTACACTTACCTGAGTCTGCGCGCCTTGAGCAAGAGTGATTGTTCCGCTCGTAGAACCGGAAACTCCAAGGCCGCTGTCAGCAGTAACGGTATACGCTGATGTTGCAGAACCGCTCGCAACATTGGTTACTGTAAATACGAGTGTGAATGAACTTTGACCATTCGAAGCTGAGGGTAATGGAGAAATACCGAACAGATTGCTCCATGAAGAGAATTCCACGTTTGCAGTTGAGCTTGTTGAGGAACCGCTCGCAGCATGATAGCTGTAAGTTCCTGTTGAGGCTGCGGAGATGGTAAATGATGTTGAACCACTTGAGCCGGAAATGCTCTGCGAACTCGGGGTTATTATAAGCCCACCCGTGTCATCAACAATGTTTGCAGAAGTACAGCTGCTTGCATTGGAATACGAAACCGTAACGGTCACGTCAGAACCAATCGTAGCGCTACTTGATGCGGAGGTTGTCAGCGTTGCTGAACAGGACTGCGCAAAAGCCACTGAGGCAAACAAGGCGAAAAAAAACAAAAATCCAAATAAAGAAAACCGTTGTGTGTTTATCATCAGAATCACCAGTAGTTATAGGAACCGACCATAAACGGGGGCAACATATCTACAGTCATCGACTGTTGTGTGCCACTCATACTTGCAGAACCCGTTCCCTGAAGGTTTAGCATCCCCCCACCACTGGACGAGTTAACTGTCGGCCAATTGGACGAGGAGATGTTAAGCAATGCACACCCATATGGACCAACAGGAACTGAACTTATTGCCGAACCATTGAGAATGTGTGTTGATTGCACCACCGTGGTCTGCTGACCGTTCATTCCGTATTGTTTGAGGACCAGACCAGAGATCGTGGCATTTGTAGTGAGCTTGTTCGGAGACGGCTTTGCAAAGTCATTCAGGCAGATTGCCGCGTAAAGATTTTCTGTCTGGTTTAGAGGTTGTGAATTATAAGCAAAGCCAGACGTTGGTTCTAGGAAGAAAGCAAGTCTTTTTGTTGCTGCGGTCGGCGAGTCATTCAAACCAATTGCGTATTGGAGACCACCATAATTACGAGCGGCTGATGGCGCGCACAAAGCCTCGTTACTACCACTACACGACCAATTCAAACTACCTGTACTGACATTAAGCATGCCAGCAGTTTCATTATAGGTTATCGTGGTCAACGCAGTTACGCCCATGAAACCCGTTACATTTCCCTGGAAAATCTCCGGGGAAACTGTAGAGACATTTGAAAGAGTGACTGTGCTGTTTCCAAGTGTAGTCAATCTCATTCCAAACATCTGGAACGCACGGATATCCATTCTTACCGGGTCGCTGAACGAAGCAGAATCATTCGTGCTTCCGTTTATTTTCCAGAAGAATTTATACATACCAGATCGGTTTACCTGAAGAGTTACAAAGGCAAGACCATCTGCGTCTGTATCCCCAGGTGTGACTGACCAGTTAGTTGCTGCGAGCGGAGTACCAAAACCATACCCCATATAACTTTCTTCAAATACTCCTGAAATATTGACAGTAACGCCGGCCACAGGAGTGATTCCCTTTCTTACAAGGAATGGCAGTTGGAATGATGTACTGGTTACTTCCTGTCCTGCCCAGGTTCCACCCATACCACCACCAGAGGATGAATCCATACCATAAGATGGAGTATAGGTTGTATTGACTACTGAAACGAAGTTGCAGTCTTTAATTGCATCAAGCACAAGCCCGTGAACTCTAAGCGAACGATTCGCGGGGGTTGTATTAGCAAAGACATACATTGCATTTGCTCCGACACTAGTGTTGTTCGTATTTGCACCAGCGGCACTCATTTTTCGTATTACCACGCGATCATATACCGCGTCAGCATTCGAATCATAGACTAGTAGTTTTATTGAAATGTTGGTAAACCCACCAGAATAACCACCATAACCTCCTCCGCCTCCTCCTCCGCCCATCATTTCATTGAAACCGAGGTCATTTCTTGCGCAAACAGGCGTGGTTGGAGTATATCCGGTAAAGAGGTTGCTAAACGCAGTGGAACGCGTCAGGAATGACATATTCCAGCCTTTTGTCAGTAATGTCGCATTATTCCCAGCCTCTGTAATTCTAGTTGACTCACTATCCGCGAATATATTATTGCGAGCAACTGAAACACGCACTCCGGCAACAGACGTCCACATGTCAGTCGTTATCTTTGTTCCAAGGTAGTCTTTGACCTGAAGTTTTATCTTTACTCCTCCTTTTGCAAGACCGTTTGGAACGGTTACATTAACCATCCATAACTCGCCTGTGCCATCTATGGAGCTGTTCCAATCGTCGGATATTCTCGTGGAATTGTTTTCATGGGTCGCCTTTATTGAGTTACCCATACCCATTGATTCAAAGGTCACTGTGATGTTGGTTCCCTGGGTCCCGGTATTGTTCGTCTCAGTAAGATTGCTTTTTATGCGGAATATAAGCGACAATCTTGTTCCTGGAGAGACTGTAGTTGGCCAGCTAAAACCCTGAACACCCCAGAAGTCCCACCACATGTCGGGCTTATTACCGCCGACCATGAGTCCTCGTCGCATTGTGTCGCATATACCAGAAGTATCGCAGAATCTCAGCCTGAAATCAACAAATGTATCATCATCTGCCCAGGTTGCTTTTGAGAAGTTTGATGAGTATATCACAAGATTAGCACTTCCACCAACTATCGATGAATTAAGTGTTGCGGACGGAGAAATGAATTCTGGCGGACCAAAGTATTGGCCAAATGAGACCATGCTCTGAACAGAAAGTGAACCGCTTGTAAGTGATGTTCCATTAGTGTATTCTGCATTAGTAATTGAAATGTTGATTCCTTCTAAACCACCAACCTTCCAGTTGCCGCTTGTTCCCCGCATATCAACATTGCCGCGGATATTGGAGCATTTCATGAAGAATGGTATGCCGTCAGAATGCGATGTTCCGTCAGGGTCGGTATAAGTCACATTTGCCAGGCCGAAATATTCCCCACCCCATGAATGGCAGGAAGTATTGAAAGTTGCCGTGGTATTGATATTGTTCCAGGATGAATTCGTGCTCTGAGTAGTATTAAAGGTAAAGCAATTCCTTACGCTTTGACCAGTATCTTCCTGAATAAGCATTGTCGGCACCGAACGAAGTACGACCCCGCTCGCAGTTTCCCCAGTTTCTGCAAGGCGGACGTCACCGGTAAAGTTAACGCCATTTGTGCATCTGACGTCACCACCACCCATTGGGCCCATACCATAACCACCACCCCAACTAACTTTTGGATTAAGGAAGCCCATGATCCATTTTGCCATTACATATCCACTTCCCAGTGCAAGATCATTGCTGACATTGGTTGCCTGGACTTCAAGAGAGAACATGTCTGAATAGTTTTCCGGAATCTGGATTGAAACTGTATCTGTGTCATCACTTGAGATTGCCCTGAAGTAACCAGTACCCGGAGTAGAGCTGTTGGACGGTTGGAAAATAGTTGCTGTCGGAAGATTTCTGAGTCTGACAACTGAAATGCCGGATATTGTTGAAATCTGGGTTCCGTTAACATCATATGCAAGAACTTTGAAGGTAATATTTGAACCAGGTTTGTACATAAAGCCAGATGGGCCCATTTCGCCGCCGCCCATGCCCATACCGCCGCCGAAACCACCAGTGCCCCCACCAGCAGTAGTCTGTTGTGGCATTATACTAAGGACATATTTCTGAAGAGGAACATAACCATTTGCAGTGTAATTTGTACCAGAGTATTCCAATCTTATTGCAAGCCTGTAAACCCCCGTATCGGACGGGCTTGTGAAATTGACAAGACAGGTTTGGGCGCCACTAAAGAAAGTATCAACATTTGTTGCACTGAACGAAGAGGTTATGGTGCCTTTGTAAGAGGTTGAATTGGCAGTTCTCACAAAATCAACCAGTGCTATTTTAGAACAGTTTACCTGGCCATTGACTCCGTTGGCAGTTGCATTGAGCATGTTTCCATTGGAGGTATTTTCAACCACAAGGAAAAACGATGCCTCACTTCCTGGCCTTGCGCCTCTGAAGCCACCGAATTCAAACATCTTATCACTTTCTGTATCTGAAACAAGGGAGATTGAAATCGGGCTTACTGAGAATGTGAATGCTCTTCTGATTGTCACTCCGTTTGATGATGTGTATGTTTCTACTTCGTAAGTTCCGATTGTGGATGTATTGTTATAGGAAGAATTATAGTAACCTGAAAAATTGTTCTCATCCTGCTCTGTAAGAGTGTAGTTTGTGTAGTTTCCATCTGGCTTTTTTACAAAAACGCGGATTGAAGCGTTGCTTACTGCAGAATCATTATTATCAAGAAGCTTTGAGAAAAGCTCCACGGTTGCACCCTGACCGAATGTTGAGGTTGAAACACTGCCGTTGTTGTTTGAACCGATGAAAAAGTCTATTGCATCATATTTGGTGGAGATCTGCTGTATACCTCTACCGTGTTCAACAGAAATGAAGAAGATGCCAACTGCATCTGATGGAATTGTAATATTATATTGAATAACACCATTGGAATCGGTTACCGCAGATAGATTTCTCAGCATCCATGATTGCCTTTCGCCGTTTGCCTTGTAAACATAAACCATTGGGAAATAGCTTGCAACTGCAGCACTTCCATTGAGTAAGGTGAGGTTGACGATAAAGGATGTGCCTGCACTAAAAGTAGTTGTGGTGCTGTTGAATGTGAAGGTAACATTTGTCACATTTGTAACATATTCAATGAAAGTATAGGCAGTTGAAGAACCATTGCTTGATGTATATATCGTGCTGTTGCCAGTAGTGTTGGAAGCATTTGTTGCAATAGAAAATGTACCGTCAGAACCAGTCACGCCGGAATAAACGTGCCCACTGACGTTAATTGATACGTTAACATTAGCTTGCGCTGAGCCAGATGAATTAGTAAATGTACCTGTGAAGTTAAAGGATTCGTTCATCTTGCCAACATACGGGGCAGAAACAGACAGGTCGGCAAAAATCAAGCCGGATAAAACCAAAGACAGTGCCAAAAATAACACAAAGCGTTCGTTCATGTTAGGCTTATTAAAAATAGATTTATAAAGGTTCCTTTAATCCTGGGAAGAAATGTGGTAAAGAAATAGAGTGTTGTATGATAGTGGGGAGGGGTCATTGTTCGAGTATTCTTTCAGGATTAAAATACCAGAAGGGTTGAGAAATTAAGATTAAATTTACTTAGTGACAAAAATGGGATTAAATTTACTTAGTGGAGTCGGGTAATGGAAATGAGTTCCACTTTATACACTTCAACACAGCCTTTGAAACCATGAAAGAAATTATCAGCTAGATTTTCCATATACAAAGGAACAAGAAGTGCAGATTTTGATTTCCATGCAAGCTTGCCGAGCCCGAGCTTGTTGAAGCGATAATAGAAAACACGTTTCAGGCGATTATAGTCCTTAACTTTGCATTTTACGTCGTAAAGGTAAAGAATTTGGGTTGTGTGTTGTGTTTTTTTGGTTTCCCTTGTTGTTCTCCTTTTTCTTTTTGTTGTATTTTTTTGTTTAGATCTTGGATTTTTTGTTGTTCCTGATTTTTTGTTTGGTATTTTTTTATTTAATAGTTTTTCATTTCTTTTCATTTTTAATGTAACCATGGTTACATTTATATATTTTTCTTTTCCTTTTTTTGTTTTTTATTTTAAACATAATTAGTGGAATTATGACCCCCCACTAGTTTAGTGGTTTCGGGTCTCCTCGGGTTTCAGTGCTATCTTTTCACAACACACTTCTTACAATTACTCGTCAAAGAATATTCACAGAATTTTTTCATTGCGCGTACTGCTGCGAATGGCGCGCCATACGTCGGTACACCACGACCATCAAGGATTTTTCGTTTAGCATCGGTATATGTCCCGCCAACTGCTACTGCAACAATTGGTTTTCTTCTATCATCTGATGCCTTGATAAGCACGTCTAACATCCTCTCATCTAGATTTGGCGTCTGCAGCAATGCCATAAGTATAATACCATCGATATTTTCATCATCCATCACAGCATCGATTACTGTCGCATACCCCTCAACTGTCGCATCTGCAGTCATATCCAGCGGATTCGATACCGTCGCATATGAAGGAACTGCTGCGCTGCATTTTTTCAACGTTTCCTCAGTTGGTTCTGCAAGCATCAATCCATTCTCTTCCATCGCATCTGCGGCAAGAACTCCCAACCCCCCTCCATTTGTTATTACCATTATTCTTCGTCCTTTTGGGAGTGGTTGACGAAATATCTTCACAAAATTAAATAATTCATCAAGGCTTTCAGCTTCGGTTATCTTTGCCTGTCGGAATGCTGCTTTATACGCAGTGTAATTCCCAGCAAGATTTCCAGTGTGGGATTTCGCAGCTTTCAACGCCCCGCCGTATTTCCCGGCCTTTAGTGCAATTATCGGTTTCTCTTTGTTCGCCCATTTCATAACTTCCAAAAGCCTTCTGCCATCTTTAGTTCCCTCTAAATAAAGCACGATCTCCTCTGTTTTTTTATCTTCTATAAAATATTCCAACAAATCTATCTCATTAATCACTGCGCCATTTCCATACGATACAAATTTCGAGAATCCGACGCTATAATGTGCTGCAACATCAACAATACACGTGCCGACTCCCCCACTTTGCGTTATGAAAGAAATCGAACCTGGTTTTGGTCTTTCCATCTTGTACATCGGAAGGAATATGCTATCTACGTGGTTGTATGGGTTAAGCACGCCAAGGCAGTTCGGTCCAATACACGCGATATCGTTCCGTTCCGCAGCTTCGCGCAGTTTATTCTCCAAATCTGTTTTACCGCTTTCGCCAAATCCACTGCTTAAAACAATGGCGCCTCGTATCCCTTTTTTTCCACATTCTTCAAGAACCTGCGGAACTGTTTCGGCTGGTGTTGCGATTATTGCGCAATCTATCCTTCCAGATACGCTCGTAATTGTCTGGTAACATTTTTTTCCAGAGACTGTTTCGTATTTTGGATTTACTGGGATAACCTTTCCTTCAAACCCGCCTTCAGTAAAATTCTTCATCAATACATTTCCCAGTTTGTTTGGCGTGTTGCTTGCCCCTATAATCGCAACGGATGACGGTTCGAAAACATATTTCAGGTTTTTTACAAGGTCGCGCATATTTTTCATCCACCACATCTAAGTTCGTTTATCTAATTATCCTTACATCGATTATATCACACCCGTTTTCATCAAATACCGCCGGGTTTATGTCTATCTCAGAAATATTATTCTCGTGCATCATCTTACACGTCTTTATCGCAATATCGCACAATGATTTGATATGAATTGGTTTTCTGCCACGCGTGCCGGTAATTATCGGGTGTGCTTTTAGTTCTGTTATCATCTCGCGCACATCTGCTTCCTTTATTGGGCAAACTCTTGCAGTTATGTCTCTGAAAACCTCGACAAACACCCCTCCTAAACCCAACACCACCATATGTCCAAACTGTTCATCTTTTTTTCCGCCTATAATAAGCTCCACTCCCTTCCTTGCCATTTTTTGAACAAGGATGCCGGTGAGCCGTCGCCCGTTTGCATTCTCAACAAGTTCTTTATATGCAATTCGCAACATCGCTTCGGTTTTTATCCCGATCTTTACCCCCCCAACATCCGTTTTATGCTCTATCTCTGGAGAAACGATTTTCAGCACAATCGGGTAGCCAATTTTTTTCGCGGACTCTAATGCTTCGCTCTCGCTTTTCGCGATATGGTATGGCAAAAGCGGAATCCCATATTTTTTAAGAAGTTCGAAATCTGCGAGCATGTCTGACATGGTGCAGTATAATAAGGTGTGGATTAAAATCCTTGGCCTGCCCCGGGCCGTGGGCCTTGAGCTGTGGGCGCGTCTTAAGACAATTCAATATGTCCTTCTTTCTCCTTTAATCGTGCCGCAAATGGATATATGATCATTCCCAATCCACACACTGCGATTCCTATCTGAAGACTGTTGGTTGTCGCATATATAATATATATTACTGCCATCCAAAACACCCTTCCGACATTTAGAACGAGTTCTCGTCCGTACATTACCTCTTCGGGCTTTTGTTGGTTATCCATCAGGATTGTCGTTGTGAACGGGAAGAACAATACCCTTCCTATAGTCATAATCACGAGTATAACAAACCAGGTGACTGCATCGTATGCCAGCACGCTTGCAATCATTGCCAAACCTAAGAATATTGCGAATGGGACAAGATATTTCATCCGTTCTTTGGTTTTATCCGAGATTTTCGCGAACATGAACGAAAATGCAACCGCTACTATTGACATTGCGGACGCAACGAGCCCGAGTTCGCTTGGTTTCTGAAAGTAAAGAATTGTCACTAACGGGATTCCGAGCATTGCTGCTGATGCATATCCGCTTTCTGCAAAAAGAAGCGTTTTCATTCCTTTTAATTTTTTTAGTTCCGCACGTATGTCTATGTCTTGTCTTTCATCTGGCCAGAATTTTATCACACTTATAAGCCAGAGGATATACCCAGCCACCATAAGAAGAAATAAACTTTCAAAACTAACTCCTTCTATCAATGCCCCTCCCAATACCGGAAGAACAATTCCAAGCATTGGCCCGACATTATAATATACTGCACTTACAAACGCGCTTCTTTCGTGTTGTTTCCTGAAATATGCAATATTGAATGGAACCCAAAACAAAACATTCGTGAGGCTCGTGAGAATGAAGTAAATCATTGCCCCCGGCAGTCCCTTCCAATAAATGAGTGCGAGGAATGCGATTATTCTGATTGCTGCTCCAATAATCACGAATTTTTTGGATTCATTTTGTTTTATTATTGCTGCAAGCAGTGCAGGTGCTGCGAATTCTACAATCGTAAGCAGCATCAAAAGTCCGATGTCAAATCCGCCATCCACAAGGTACTTGTAATCAAACATCTCTGCCATGAGCTTTGCTATCGCCATCCAGAATACGAAAATCAAAACAAGTCTTGTGAATCCATTATTCGTAATATTTTTGAGCATTTGTCCGTTGCCCCCTAATCCAACATGATCTCGCATATTGCGACTTTACTCTGTAAATTAAATCGCTTCAGGATTTCTTCATTTACCAATCCAATCCTTCCGCGTACTTCTTCCCCAATTACTATTACCCCGCTTTTTTCTTCATCCATTAATCCGCTGCTTTGTTCTGAAGTTCTGTTTTCTATTTTCAATCCCAGTCCGACCTCATCGAAAAGCGTTTGTGCATATCCACGTATGTCTGCAAAACTCGTATTTTTATCTGCCACTGCAAATATCATGGTGCGTTCCAGTTCCCCATCATCGAATATATCTCCTATCTCATAAAACTTTTGTGGCAATCCTTTTGTTTTGTTTCGCGCAAAACATTCAATAATGCTCAATGCAAGCGAAGGCCGGATTATGCTGAACTCCTCACTTTTTGAATTTTTTACTTCAGCACTTTCACTTTGCTTCATTCCAATGCTTTTTATTGAATCCGGGCTTGTGAGAATCGGGGATACTATTTCCATGAAGCCCATTCCCTTTAATGCGTCATCAATCTTTTTTTCAGTTTTTCCAATGGTTTTTCCACTTGTAAAAAAGTCCGGAAGTACAGGCTCGAATTTTTCATATCCGTATGCAATTGCGATATCCTCAACAATATCTACGAAGTGCATAATATCCATTCTATACGGGGGTACCATCACTTTTTTACCTGTAGTTTTATAGCCCATTTTTGCCAGAAGCCTTCCAATCTCTTTTTTATCCAACTCCAAACCAAGCGTTCTGTTAGCAGATTCAATATCGAGTTCCATCTCCCATTTCACCAGCCCCCCCAGTGACTGGAATTTCCTATCTGGATATCTCATTTCAACTGAATGTGCTGTGCCTCCCATGTCGATTAAGCTGCAGATTACGATATTCAGTACTTGTTCCATTACACGCATATCAGTGCCCGTTACTTCTATGAAAACATCGGTGGTTTGCTCGTCTATCTTCCCACATTCATCAGAGTTTACAATCGGAATAAATACAAGAATCCTTCCATTCGCGTCCTCATAAAGCGGGTATCTGTCAAATTTTTCTATTATATATCCGTTTTCAATCCCTTTCGGGTGTTTGGCCAGAATCTCCCTTGCATTTGCGGTTTTTGGGTAATTAAGCGGCCTGTATACTATTTCCTCTGGCTTTCGTGTGGTATATTTTATCGGGAACGTGATTTTTTTCAAATCAAAGAATCCCATTCCGAACTTTCTTGTCTTTCTACCTATTGTCGTCATGAGTTTTTCCTGCGCTTGAATAAGATAGTCAATTCTTCTCGCATCCAGGCTCAGGTCCTTCACAACTGCGCATAATGAGCATGGTCTGATTTTATTTACTGACGCATCAACAATTACGACGTATTCGCTTTTTTTTGCCACATACTCTCTCGGTTTTCTCTTTTGGAATGTATTGACTGCTCTTGCCAAACCCTCTATAAAGAAAAAGTCCGGCCTGTTCGGTGTTATTTCAACAACCAATTTCTTTTTTTCGCCAGCTCTGCCGCTGTCTGTTCCATCCCCGTCTGCGATTTCGCATGGTGCTCCGATATTTGTAAGGGTCTCAACAAGCTTTTCTTCACTAATTCCCATGCACATTTTTTTCAGATCATTAATATCAAATTCAACCACAGCCATCTCTTTCACCACTTTTAGTTTTACTTCCTTTTCTCTCCTTTGCCAGTCTTTTTGCAGTTTCTGTAGGATAATCCTCATTAAGGCAGCCCGTGCATATCGGAAGCCCTATTGCTTTCGTTAATCCGTCGATTGAAACATAACCCAAACTATCTGCACCCATAAACGTTTTCACTTCATCAACCGTCTTGTGTCCTGCTATCAACTCTTCGTACGTTGACATATCCACCCCGTAAAAGCACGGTGCCTTTAGAGGAGGGCAGGTTATCCGCAGATGCACTTCCTTTGCACCTGCTTCCCGAACCATCCGTACAATCTCGCGTAGTGTTGTCCCGCGCACGATGCTATCATCCACGAGCACGACTCTTTTGTTTTCAAGTATCTTTTTTATTGTGTTTAATTTTACTCTTACAGCATACGCCCGTTTATCCTGTGTGGGCATTATGAATGTTCTTCCAATATATCTGTTTTTTATGAGTCCCTCTTCAATCGGGATTCCTGTTTCTTTTGAAAACTCTTCGGCAGCTGTTCTTGAAGTATCCGGAACCGGAACAACCACATCCGCCTTGACCGGATGTTCCTTTGCCAAAATCTGCCCAAGCCTTTTTCTTATCTCATACACGTATTTTTCATTTATTATCGAGTCTGGCCTTGCAAAATAGACATATTCAAACATACAATTCTTTGTTTCACTCTTTTTTATTGTGGCTTCCTTGGTCCCATCAACATCTACGACTCGCATGGTTCCACCGTCAACTGTTCCGCAGTGTGGCACCCCAATTATGTCCAACGCTGCGCTTTCAGATGCAAAACATACGAAATCCTCGTTTTCTCCCCATACTAGTGGCCTTAATGCATGCGGATCCCGGAAAACTAAGAGCTTACCTTTGAATATAGAAACAACAGAATACGATCCATCTAACACATCCATTGCATTTTTGACTGCCTTGCGTTCTCCCTCCCCTTCTTTTTCATGCAGCAGGAATGCGATCGGTTCGGAATCAACTGTACTTTTGAATTCATAACCGCTTCTTTCCAGTTCTTTTCTGACTTCGTGATAGTTTGCTATATGGCCATTGTGCGCTACTGCTATATTCTGGTGGATTATCGGTTGCACGTCTACTGGAAGACACCTGCCTGTTGTCGGATATCTTGTGTGGCCTATACCCATGGTTCCGTTTGCCAATGCCCATGAATTCAGGTCGTTTTCCGTGAAAACTTCTGTCACAAGGCCAAGGCCCTTTTTAATAACAAGATTTTTTCCATTCCAGATTGCAATCCCGGCCGCATCCTGTCCGCGGTGCTGAAGCGCAATTAACATATGGTAAATATGGTGGGTGATCTGTTTCCCTTTTTTCGAGAATATTGCTGCTACCCCACATTCCTCTTTCTTTTCCATATTTTTTCTTTGTAGCGAATATAATTAAACCTATATTGTTATTTTTTCTCATGTCAAATGCCGGCTTCACTATCAGATCTTTAATCGTTCCAATCCTTTCAATTATAGTGCTATCGTATATTTTACTCACCAGTGTTTATTTCACGCAATCGTCGCTTACGACCTGTTGGCCACAGGATATCGTCCGGTGCAAATTTTTCGATGTTCATTCCGATGATCGCATAGTTCTTTCGCTTGAAGCACAGGGAGGGCACGTTTTTTTATCAACGTTTGACAGCTGGCCAAAGATATATCTCTCAAAAAAGGCCAGCACATCATTTACTCTTCTCAATAAATATCCAATCATGTGTCGTCCTGTAAACACGGATATTTCCGATGGTTCTTTATACGTCGAGCTAAGCTGTGATAAAAATATTTCCGAGCAATTGGATACTCTCAATGCTGATGCGATAATCTTTTCATGGGACGTTCGGGTGTCTCAAAATTCTTCTGTTTTTAATGAACTGAAAGATCGGTTGATGTCACTATATGCAAAGGACAGGCGTTCATGTATAAAAACCAATGGTGTGTTGGTGTGTGACGTGACCATTGGTGCAACCACATATTTTGATAGATGAAAAGAAAAAATCAAAATAAGAAAAAATGTTTTACGCCCTCATTACCAGAGAATTTTTCTCTCCGGTAAGTGTTTTGACCTTGGGTGCGCTGCCAGTCGCCCTATGATATAATACTCCGTGCCATTCCTCAAGCCCGAATTTTTTGTCAAGGACATCAATAACCTTGTTTGTGTCAAATGGCTTGCAGGAATACAAATCAAAGTATATTTCATTTGTTCCATCAGTGTGGGCGAAGAAATGTAGTGAGCAGTGGCTAGTCGTTATCATCTGAACCATGCTTTGCCCCGGGAAATCCAGGTCCACGGCGTCTGCCCATTGCAGCTGGCCCAAAGGCTTCATCCCAACGGTGCGGAGCAATTCATTTACAAATTGCTGTGCCGCATCTTTCGGAAGCTCGGAAAATTTCGGGCTTATTCGCGCGTTGACCGTTAAATGCAGATGTATCAATCCATTCATTTTGATCTTTTCCTCTTATTTGCATTCATTAATAAAAATAATGCTTTTAAAGGTTATCAAGAAGAAAAATTCTTCGTCGTGATTTTTTTCAGGAATTTGATTTTTTAACGCATTTTTCGGAGGTTTTTCACTCGTTTAGGTATTTAACCTCGGAGATTTTTTTATGAAAAAGATTAAAATTGGCGCGCTTTCATTTCAGGGTGGTGTTTCCGAACACATTTCTGCGACGATAAATGCAGTGCGAGCCATCGGGCGTGGTGAATGCGAAGTTGTTGCAGTGAAACGAAAAAAAGAACTCGTGGAGCTGGATGCGCTTATCATTCCTGGTGGAGAAAGCACAGTTCTTTCACGTCTTATAACTAGGGAAAATTGCTGGGACGAGATCCGTTCAATTCCAAATATTTTTGGGACCTGCGCCGGCGCAATTCTTCTTGCAAAAAAAGTTTTCGGGCAGGAAGATGGGGGTCAGGATTCACTTGGCATTATGAATATCGAGGTGGACAGAAATGCGTACGGTTCGCAGACAGAGTCGTTTGAAGAAAAGATACACGTGCGACTCGGGGCAGACAAAACAACGCCTCGAATTCTGGACGCAATTTTCATTCGCGCTCCCAAAATAAAAAAAGCAGGGGTCACTTGTGAAGTCCTTGCAAAGCGGGCTAATGGCGAAATAGTTGCAGTTTCCGAGCGAGTGGGCCGGAATTTCTATCTTGCGACAACATTTCATCCCGAACTTTCAACAACCGCGTTTCACGAATATTTTATTAAATCTGTGTGTGTTCTATAATATATGGCTAGCAAAAATATGCGACCAGATAGTGGTGGGATATTAGCACCATATCTGGCTCCTTTGATCACATTGCTTATAGAAAATGCGTATAAAGGCTTTTTCAAAAAACCATTTTTCTTTGCAATTTTTATTTTATTGAGTCAACTTCTTGTGTCATATCCTGTTGTATCTCAAGACTCTCTTTTTCGCCTTTTTGGTTCCTTTGGTCAGTTTATTATTCCATTTGTATTGGTTTCTTTTATTATCCTAAAACTAACTAGATTTAATACAATAGACCAAGAATTCAAGCTCGTTGCATCTAACTTTGCTGCTTTAACACTTCTTCTTTTTACAGTGTTTTTTGTTATTGGCTCTTTAATCCGAACCGTAACCGAAGTTGTTCTTATACCAATGTTCCTACTTTATATTTTTCTTCTTTTCAATACTCCTTTCCGAGTTTTTTTATTCTATTTACAAATCAAAATCCGTCTCCTTTATTCGCGTCGCAGCTTACCTGCTTCTTTGTCTTTATATAATTGGGGTAACCCTTTTATCTTTCATTGATTTATTCAATTTAGTCATCACTATTACTGCAGCATTGATTAATTAGGTTTATGAAACTGAAAATATGGCCTCGTGATACATATGAAAATCCCCATCATAATATTGATTGTTTTTGTCGTGCTCTCTCTCGCGCTTTTCGGTTGTCTGTCACCACAGGAAAAAGAAAAATCGGATTCTTCTTTACAAAATCCGGTTTCCAATCTAATTTCTCCAAATCCACTTCCTCTCCAGAATCAATTAGAAAAAAATAATTTGTCTGACTCCGCTATTTCGAACAATACATTCAACGTATCCGAGAAAAAAGTTTTTGGCAACGAAGGGCTGAAGATAATCACGGATGATACTTACTCCTTTATGATTTCTGATGATGACGGTGACATCCGCACAGTGTGTGAAAGACCCTGTCCAATCCCACGTTCAACCTTGATTGCAAAGCACAAGGGAATGACGGCCGCAGTAAATAAACTCAAGAAACTTTTGTCTGTAGACTTTACCGATGGGGTTAAGCCAATTCGCGTTCATCTTAATGGCGATACCACTTGTGGTCAGGCTACCAACGAGTCCACCGGTTTTTATCTGATTTCCAGTGGTTCCGACTATGGCACAGCGCATATTTGCACATTTGATTACGAAAAGAAAAACCGGATTCTTCCTTTCAACGAGGAAAATGCACTCCGCATCCAGGACCAGCTTTTATTTGTTCATGAGGCCGTGCATGTTATGTTTTACAAGCGCACAACGGTTTCTTACAATATCCAGGAGCAGTTTGCAAAGGCAATTTCATTCCACATAAGCGGAAACTGGGGTGGTAATGGAACGACGGATGGCGACTTTAAACCCGTATCTACTGCCTGTGATCAGTCTATTTTCAGTTTTGCAAAGGCGCCATTCCTCCTCTGTAAATATTATGGATTTGATTTCAATGATTATGGCTCAATTTTCCTGCTTATTGACAAGGAATTTGAAAAAACCACTAAGGCCATATCTGATTCCAAATTCAAAAACTATATAAGCGACGTTGTAGGAAAAGATACCAGCGATGCATGGAAGGCAAGTCAGGAATAGGGGCTAGCTTCTAGTTACTGGACGTGATGTTATGTTCGCAAAACAAAATTCAAATCTGTTTATTATCTGCCTTAATATATTTCTGTTATTATCTGCTCTCTCGCTTTCATATTTAATTATTGATTCCATAGAAGTTTTCTTCAATTCTCTTGCTTTTTTTATCCTTTTTATCATCTCAGGTGCAATTTTTTGGTCTTTTTTGCGGAGCGAGGACAAAGTCTCTTCCTGTCCGTTTTTTGGAGCAGCCATTTCATTTCTTCTCGGCACATCTCTATTCATAATCTTCTTTATTCTCGCACGATTTGTCATATCTGATCTTTTAACAGTTGTTTATCTGTTTTTCGCTACCGTTTCAATCACTGCACTTTATCTTTTGTTCGTGCGCAAGAATTTAGCCATCTGTAAACCAGACATTTCCTTCCTTGGTTCTACGCAGTTTACTGCGCTTTCCATATTTTATATTGCCGCAGTATTTCTGATTTCCGGGAATATTATATATTCCACCGACGGTCTTTATCTCAAGGACGCGCTTCACGGAACCTATGAAATCAGTAATTCCAAATCTCTTTCATGGCTTCCGGATACAAAGGATCTTTCCTATAACGGGAAGGACCTCAGGTATAATTTTGGTGCGCCTGTTTTGATCTATCTTCTGGAAAACACATTCAATATTCCTTCTCTTACATCGGTTTATGTCGTTCTTCCAATTATCTTTATTCTGGTTTTTTTAGTTCTGTTCTATTCCTTTGCCCTTAGAGTTACAAATTCCTCGAGGGCTGCGCTTGCGGCTACGTTCACAGCATTATTCGCATCACTTCTGTTTCTTCCTTTGGAGGTGATTCTTGGTTTCCCCCAACACGCATTGCTTTCGCGCCTGACATTTATGTCTTCTTTTGGACTTGGTTTCTCGCTCGTGCTCGGGTTTTTACTTACTGGTCATAGAGCCAAAACTCCTAAAGATGACAAAACCGTTAAAGAAAGCTCGTTTTCCTTAACTCCAGTTCAATATCTCTTCATTCTGGCACTTGCACTTACAAAAACTGCTATCGCAATTCCGGTTATTCTTGCCGTACTTGGGGTTTCCGTGTTTTATTCCATGCGCGAGCGCTCGTTTCAACCTTTCGTCCAGCCGCTTATTGTTTTTGTTCCGCTCATAGTCTATATTCTGGTTTTTATGGGTGGTGCGCACCCGCATAATCTCTGGATTTTTTTCCCAGGATTTTTCAAGCTCACTGCTTCAGCATCTCAAATAAGTGGGATCCTGCTGATTCTATTTCCATTAATTTCACTGGTTGCTACTCTGGTTCTTTTATTTGGTTTTGCACTTCCATTTGTTCTTTCAGGTGCAGTATCTTTCCTGACAAAATCCTTTGCTTCGCTTGCAATGGTCCTTGGATTTAGAAAAAGTTCTTCTGAAATTTCAATTTCACCCTTATTTTCACAAGATTCGATCCTTTTGGATGCGTGTATCTTTTTTAGCCTGATTCTAAGCGTTTTCTTAGTGGAAGTTACGGAAAACAACAATTATCAGTTTGCAGTGCCTGGTTTTCTTATTGGAATTGTTTTTCTGTTTAGGTGGCTTTCATCTACAGGCATTCTTCAGAAAATTCCTACCATTGTTCTTACCGCAGTTCTTTTCATAAGTAGTGCTGCGAGTGCATTTCTTATCTATGTCCCGTCAGCAGATTTTACCTGGTCCGGTGCTTCCGGGACTTCTGGCATGTTAAATCCAGTAACTCTGGTTAATCTCTATACTGTCTCGTTTGCTGCTTCATTCAAGGGGCAGGGGTGCTGTCCAAATACAGTTCTTTTCAGCTGGGCATTCTATGACAAATCGCTCATCAATGCGCTTAACTATCTGAATACGGCAACTCAAAAAGACTCTGTAATCCTTTTTGGAAGGCAATACGAATTTGCAGATTCGGTTGGTAGGGCTGCCCCTTCGTCCTGGTATCCATCAGGTATTATCCGCACTGCGATATCTGGAAGGCAAGCTGTTGTTGAACAACACAAACCAAAGGGAATCCTGATGCAATCGGATTATATAACACGTTCAACCGACACGCTCAATTTTTACCTTGCGGTTGTTGATCCGCAGACAATCTCAAACAAGACCTGGTCGCGTTTTATGAATTCGTTTTCAACTGCAGCAGAAACCAGCAACAAAACATTTGCATACGCAGATTATTTTTCACTATTTAAAGAAGATAATTTTTTCGTGCGCGAGCGCGAGTTTATTTCTTCGATGAATTCATTTGACCCGTCAACAATAATCAATCTGGATACAACTGCAAAAAAAGAAATCGCATTCAATTATATTCCGCGTTATGCCCCGGAATACCTTGTTTTTGAGAATGGGGAGCTTCCAGCAGAATGGTTTATTGAGGAATACAATCTAAAAAATGTGTTTTCAGAAGGCGGTACGTCTATCTACAGCGTCCTGACATTCAAAGTGCAATCCTAGTTCTTCCTTGGTTTCGGCCCCGAACCTTTACTTTTTAAATTAAAACGCCATCATATTATACCATATGGCTTCAATTTCCAATGATCATAGTGTCAAAGTATCTGCTTCCCTAATGTGCGCTGATTGGCTTAACCTTGGGAATGAGATAAAATCACTTGAAGCAGCCGGTGCTGATTCATTCCATGTGGACATTATGGATGGCTCATTTGTCCAGAATTTTGCCCTTAATTTTTGGCAGATCGATTCCATACGAAAGGCCACTAAGCTACCCCTTCACGTACATCTTATGGCATATGAGCCTGCGCGTTATCTTCACAGGCTTTCAGAATCCGGTGTGAACACCATTGTTTTCCATGCCGAGGGCTGCAAAAACCCGGATTATGCCCTCCGTGAAATAAAAGATCATGGAATCAATGCCGGTGTTGCGCTCAATGTTGAAACTCCAATGACCATTCTTTTTGATTGCCTGGATTTGGTGGATGAAATCCTTTTCATGGCAACAAGACCAGGGGACATGGGCCAGAAATTCCGTCCTGATGTTCTTCCGAAAATGTCCAAATTCGTTAAGACTCTCAAAGAGCAGGGTTTTCATCCAGATATTTCAGTTGATGGGCATGTTGGTGGAGAGACAATCCCGCTTCTTGCTGCTGAAGGCGCAAATATATTTATCGGTGGTACTACCGGTCTTTTTACAAAAGATGCGACTTCTTCAAATTATAAAGACAAAATAAAATCAATGCGTGATCTTGCGGAGAAAAACTATAAATGGTAATTCAAATGACGATCAAATGGTGATTACATATCTGATTCTGACTCATTAATGAATGCTGGTGTTTTGTACGCAGAACGAGACCTAAGATATGAGCAGGTGTCTCGTCCTGCTGTTTCTTCCGGTGATGTCCTGGTTAAGGTTCGATGTGCAGGAATCTGCAGTTCCGATATCGGCCGCTATTCAAGTGGGAAAATGGTCTACAAATTCCCGCTAATAATGGGTCACGAATTTTCCGGGGAAGTAGCAAAGATTGGCGAAGGAGTGAATAGCTTTTCAATTGGGGAAAAGGTCGCGATTTACCCTCTTATTCCATGCAATTCATGTGAATTCTGCAAAGAAGGAAAACATCAACTCTGTGAAAAATATAATTATCTTGGTTCAAGGACAAGCGGTGGCTTTGCGGAATATGTAAAATGTCCTGTGTCGTGCCTTGTAAAGGTTCCAAAGGAAGTTGGTTTGGAGGATGCCGCGCTAATTGAGCCGATGGCAGTTGCACTTCACGGTGTGCGTAAACTGAAGCTTCAGGCGGGTTCTTCTGTTCTTGTTTATGGGATGGGCACAGTAGGTCTTTTTGCAGTTCAATGGGCGCGCATTTTCGGCGCAGGAAAAATTATTGTAGTTGACAGGAACGATTTCAAACTTTCAGTCGCAAGAAAAGTTGGTGCAACTCATACTGTAAATAGCCAAAGTGCGAATGTGCTCTCCTCTGTTTCAGAAATCACCGGAGGGCGCGGAACTGATTTTGTAGTAGAATGCTCCGGGGCATCAGAGTTTGAGTTCCAATCATTGCTTACGGTTCGCAAGGGCGGTTCTGTTGTTTTTGTTGGAAATCCAAAATCCAAACTTGAAATTCCAGATGACATTCTCCAGAAGAACCTTGTGCGCAAGGAGGTTTCCATTCTCGGAAGTTGGAATTCGGTCGTAAATGATGACTGGCAAATGTGCATTGACATTCTCGCGCAAGGAGCGATTGATTGCAAATCCTTAGTCACACATCATTTCCAGCTTAAGGATATTTCAAAGGTTTTTTCTGACATTACTGAAAAAAAGATGGAGTTTATCAAAGTGGTATTCACTTCGGATTGATACGTCTGGGTTGTTGTGTCTGAGTTGTTGTTCTATGAAAGCCGCATTATTGGATGGTGTTGATAAAATTGTGCTTAAGGAGGTAGCTACCCCCACGATCAAACCAGGAAGTATCCTACTAAAGATTTTGGCCTGCGGAGTCTGCGGTTCAGATCTTCGTATTCTTTCGAGCGGGAATAATCGTGTAAAATATCCCGCTATAATCGGACATGAGATTGTTGGTGAAGTTGTTGCTATCGGCGAAGGAGTTTCAGGCTTTAGTAATGGTGACCGGCTGGCAGTTGGGGCAGATGTTCCATGTGGAGAGTGTGTCTGGTGTACAAGCGGAAATGGAAACTGTTGTGATGTAAATTACGCAATGGGTTATCAGTTTTCAGGCGGATATGCGGAATATTGTCTTCTTGAACCGCTCGTCGTCTCGCACGGTGCAGTTGAGAAAGTTCCACAGCATGTTTCGTCCGAGCTTGCTACTTTTATGGAGCCGCTCGCATGTTGCATAAACGGATTTGAGCGAATTGGTTTTGTTCCTGGAAAAACAGTACTTGTAATTGGAGCAGGACAAATCGGCTGTATGCTGGCAATGCTTGCCAAGGCAAGCGGTTCAAAAAAAGTAATCCTTGCGGACGTCTCGGACGAAAAATTATCAGTTGCGAAAAAATCCGGAAGCGCGGACCAATATATAAACAATTCCAAACCTGATTTCAAGGATTCTATTCTTGGGCTTACTGATGATAAAGGCGCTGATTTTATCTTCACTGCATGCAGTTCAGCAGATGCGCAGGAGCAGGCACTTTCCGTTCTTGCAAAACGAGGGGCAATAAACTTTTTCGGAGGGCTTCCCACATCCGGGCCAGGTGCACGCAATATCTCTGTTTCTTCAAACCTTCTTCATTATAGTGAATGCACACTTACTGGGTCGCATGGATCTGTTCCACGCCAGAATCGCCTTGCAACGGAGCTTATTTCCTCTGGCAGGCTGTTCGATGCGTTTTCAGGTCTCATCACCCATCGTTTCAGGCTTTCGGAAATCCAAAAGGCATTTGAATTGCGTCGCGATCCAAAAGCGCTTCGTGTGGTGGTTTTTCCATGACTGTCAAAACAACACTTGGAATAAACACGGGCTTCGCCATCAATATGTTTCCAGAACATGAAGAATGGATTCGAATCGTTGGCGAGGTTCTTGGTCTTCGTTCGGTTCAATTCACCGCAGAAATGCTCAATCCCTATCTCCCAGAAGACGTAATAAAGCGGCATACAAAAGAAATAAACGAAAATCTCGAACGCCATGGGGTTTCGATCCATTCTACATTCACCGGAGCATATACCAGAGTAAATCACCTATCTCATCCGGATGCCGCAGTCAGAAAATACTGGGTAAACTGGTTCAAAAAATATGCAGTCATTTCAGTTTCCCTTGGAGCAAAGGGAATGGGAAGCCATTTCGGAATCCTAAGCATGAGAGACCTTTCAGATAAACACGCGCGAAACGAGCGGCTCAAACAGAATATCGAATGTTGGAAGGAGATTGCCGTATATGCCAAGGATGCAGGTCTTGAATATCTTATGTGGGAACCCATGTCCATCCCCCGAGAGTATGGGGAAACCATAGAGGCAGCTGCGTCTCTTCAGAAACTGCTAGACGATGCAGATTTAGCAATTCCTATGAAACTGTGCCTTGATGTTGATCACGGGGATGTTTCTTCAACAAATCCAGATGATACGAATCCTTATACCTGGTTGGAACGTTTTGGCGCAATTTCTCCATGCGTTCATTTAAAACAAAGCCTTCAGGATAAGCATGGTTTCAGGCCGTTTACTCCAGAATATAATAAAATCGGAAAAGTCCGTGGTGACGCGGTCCTTGATTCGCTTGCAAAAAGCGGTGCAAAGGACGTAGCATTAATGCTTGAATTGAGTTTTCGGGAAAGGGAACCGTACGAAAGCAACGTGCTGAACGACCTTAAGGCTTCTGTTGATTACTGGAGAAAATGGGTGAAGGAGTAGATGAAACATGCGAATTCCATTATCCTATTCAATCTGGTTAATGCCTGAAGGAAACACTAAGAATAAACTGACTACACTAATTGAGAAACTACGTCTAGAGTATGGCGGACCGAATTTTGAACCGCACGTAACGCTTATTGGAGGATTTGTCAAAGAGGAGAAAGTACTTCTTGAAAAGACAGAGCAATTGGCCTCCAGATTAAGTCAATTTACTGTTTCCATAAAAGGTGCTAGTTTCCATGATGAGTTTTTCCGCTCGTTTTTCCTTAATGTCGAACAAACTCCAGAATTTCTTAAGGCAAGAAGAATCGCATGCGATATTTTTGATTTTGAAGAAACCGATTACATTCCGCACATGAGCCTTTTTTATGGAGATGTCGACAAAGATACAAAACAGTCAATGATCAAGAAATCCGGATTGAGAAATTTATCTTTAACCTTTTCCGTTCAATCATTATATCTAGTAAAGAATGACGAAGTAAAGTTAAAATGGAAGAAACTTTCGGAATTCAAATTGAAGTAGCTGTGAAAAAGTGAATTGATTGATGTGAACTCTATGAAAATCATCATGCCAATGGCCGGTTCAGGAAAGCGTTTCGCTGATGAAGGCTACACTGAATTAAAATCACTTATAAAAATCGGAGGAAAGGCGATGGTTGCGCATGCCTGTGATTCATTTCCCAACGATGCGGATATAGAATTCATTTTCATTTGCAACAAGGAACATCTTGATACAACTAACCTTGCGGATGTCTTGAAATCCGTGCGGCCAAATTCACAAATCATTCCAATAAATCCAGATAATAATGGGCCAGTTACATCAGTTCTTCTCGCAGAAAAAAGCATTCCAGATAACGAAGAAGTTATCGTGAATTATTGCGATTTTGCAATGGAATGGGATTATGAACGCTTCATAAAAGAGATGCATTCCAAGAAGGCCGATGGAGGCATTCCTGCATTCCGCGGTTTTCAGCCAGCGCAATTCACAGGGACGAAATATGCTTATCTTCGCCTTGATGATTCTCATGTTGATTCTAATTCTACATCCGAACTTCGTGTTCTTGAAATCCGTGAAAAGGAATCGTTCACTGATAACAAACTCAACGAATTTGCTTCAACCGGGACATATTATTTCCGTACCGGGTCGCTAATGAAAAAGTATTTCCGCGCGGCGGTCCAACTCAACCTGCGTGCTGGCCCCGGAAGCGAATTCTATGCAAGCCTTCCATTCAATCCAATGATAAAAGATGGATTGCGGGTTTTTGTTTACGAGGTCAAAAGGTTCATCTGCTTTGGGACTCCTGCGGACGTACGCCATTATGAATTTTGGCATGATTATTTTTTCAGGGGCAGGATTTGAATGTTAATCATCAAACACAGGGTAAATACAATTTCAGAACTACGGGCTCTTCCGCAAAATCTCGGAATAGAAATTGATATCCGCTATGACGGAGAGAGACTGATTCTTCATCATGATCCTTTTGTAGCAGGGGCGCGGTGTGACGGCTTTTCAGAATTCCTGAAACATTATCACCATGCCTTTCTTATAGCGAATATAAAGAGCGAAGGAATAGAGCGCCGCGTAATCGAACTTCTCGAGCAAAACAACATAACAAACTATTTTCTTCTTGATGTCTCATTCCCGTTTATCGTAAAGCTCGCCAATGGCGGATTCACAAAAAACGCAGTTCGTTTTTCCGAATATGAATCAATCGAAACCCCGCTTGCAATGAACGGGAAGTGTGAATGGGTTTTCGTAGATGTTTTTACAAAACTTCCTCTTACCAAGAGCGTTTATAATCGCCTTTCCAAGAACTTCAAAATCTGCCTTGTTTCCCCGGAACTTCTTGGAAGGCCTCAGGATATCATACCTTACCAGAAAAAGCTGAGAGAGCTCGGAGCCAGGATCGATGCAGTCCTTACCAAAACTCCAGAAAAGTGGTTTTGATGAAAGGTCTCACAAATCTTGTTCCGATGGCCGGTGCAGGCGCGCGTTTTGCAAATGCAGGTTATTCTTTACCCAAGCCACTTATTCCTGTTGATGGAACTCCAATGATCCTTCGTGCAATTGAATCCATGCCTAAGGCTGATAGGTGGATTTTCATTTGCCGTTCCGAGCATGTTTCAAAATACGGGCTTGATAAGGTTTTGAAAGGCACGATTCCCAATGCTGAAATCATCACGGTTGACAAGCTCACCGAAGGCCAGGCATCAACCTGTCTTCTTGCAAGAGATCTGCTTGAACAGGATGACTGCAAACCATTATTCATCGGGGCATGTGACAATGCGCCGGTGTGGAATAGGAAGAAGTTTTTGGAGTTGGTTGCTGACAAAAAGAAAAATTCCGATGCAATCGCATTCACGTTCACGCATGACGAGCGGCTTACAGAAAATCCAAAATCCTGGGGCTGGGTGGAAACAGATTGCGTTTCGGGTTCCGGGTCCAGAGTCCAGGGCGGCTCAATAAAAAAAGTATCGGTGAAAGTTCCGATTAGTCCAAATCCTTTCAATGATCACGCGATTGTTGGTTCCTTTTATTTCAAATCCGCACGCGTTTTTCTGGATGCAGCGGATAGGATGATTCGCCTCAACCATAGGGTCAATAATGAATTCTACGTGGATCAGTGCATGAATGAAGTAGTTGAATCTGGAAGAAAAGCACACATATTTGACGTGGATAAGTTCGTCTGCTGGGGGACGCCAGAGGAATTGGAGGGGTATGAGCATGAGCGCTAACGACGATAATTGCGGCAGTAACCGCGGACCAGAATTATCAATCATCCTTCCATGTTACAATGAGGAGAAGAACATTTCCGACGTTCTTCGCAGATATGCAGCCGTCTTGTCAGGAAGCGGAATAAATGCAGAATTGGTGCTTGTTGATAATGGATCTACAGATAATTCCGCGCAGGTAATCTCCAATGAATTGAAAAATTCGGATTATTTTTTTGCCAGAACCGTAAAAGTGGATAAGAACATCGGGTATGGTTTTGGGGTCTTATCCGGTCTCAGGAACGCTCGCGGAGAATCTCTTGCGTATTCCCATGCCGATCAACAATGCGATGCAGGAGATGTCATAGCGGCATACAAAAAATTAAAAAGTTCCGCGAATCCGAATATGCAAAAAACCCTTGTTAAGGGAGACCGGATTGGAAGAAGTCCGTTTCTTTCGGTCATGTTCCTTACATTATCCAATCTTTTATTCTTCAATCTCGGGCGATTTAATGATATAAACGGCCAGCCAAAAGTTTTCCATCGTTCTCTCATGGCATTTATGCACAATCCTGCACCGCCAAATGATTTTAATTTTGATTTTTACGTGCAATATGTCGCATTAAGAAGTGGATTTTCAATTGTAACAGTTCCGGTAAATTTCCTCGAAAGAAAGCACGGGGTTTCAAACTGGTCTGCGAGCACCCGCTCACGAGTTATGACAGTAATCGGTTATATTCTGTTTTTGTTCCGCCTGCGTTTCGGAATATCCAAATAAGTAATATCCAGATCCAACTTTTTTAGTTGGATCAATCTATACAAAACCAACTAGATAAAATCGCAAAATGAAAATCGATATTACTTAGTCGGTTTTGTATATCTACGTAAGCAGCTTGCTTGATTCCTCCTGAATTGCCCCTGCGCTCATTACAACTGCAGCCATTATCATTCCGCCAACAAAAAGCCCAACTGCTACGGTCTGCCATTTTCCCCTTACTTCCGCAGGCTGGGTATTAGACAGTCCATATACTATGCCGGCGAGCACGATAAGAATAAGCGAAAGAATCCCGCCAACACTTTTCAATGTCGTTGATATTCCTGTTAAAAGACTCTCGATATATGCCATAAAAATTCCCATTGAATTTTTATACTGTCGGAAACCACTGTTTCCTCCATGCCATGTTAACACTCTAATTCTCTATTTCTGGAAGATATTTAAACGATTGCGGTGGGATGGGGAACTGGTATGCCGTCATTTCCTGTTCTCTATTTCTTCCTTCCAACCAGCTTCACGAAATCAACAAGCCTGTTTGAATATCCATATTCGTTATCATACCATGCCGAGACCTTGACGAGATTTCCAATCGCCTTTGTAAGCAGGCCATCTACTATTGCCGAGTGTGGATTTCCAATAATATCGCTCGAAACGATAGGTTCTTCGGTGTATTCCAGTATTCCGCGCAGCTCGTCATGGCTCGCGCGCTTTAATTCCTCATTGATTTGTTCCGCACTTGCTGCGTTCTTTAGCATAAGCGACATATCATTCATTGAACCATCTGGTACAGGAACTCTGAATGCAATTCCATCCATCTTCCCATTCAATTGCGGCAATACCTCTCCAACTGCCTTTGCAGCGCCAGTGCTTGTCGGAATGATATTCACTGCTCCTGCCCTTGCCCGTCTCCAGTCCTTTTCATGGCTTCCATCGAGAAGTCTCTGGTCATTGGTATATGCATGAACCGTACTAAGGAATCCGCATTCTATTCCGAATTTTTTATCAAGAACCTTCAGAACTGGCGCAAGGCAGTTTGTAGTACAGGATGCGAGTGAAACAACTTTCATAGTAGCCTGGTCAAATTTTTCCTCGTTTACTCCCAGAACTATTGTCGCATCAACTCCCTTTCCCGGCGCAGAAATAAGAACAAATTTTGCACCTGCGTTCAGGTGCTTTTCGGCGTCGGCCCTTTTTGTGAATTCCCCACTGCTCTCCAGCACAAGGTCCACGTTCATGTCTTTCCATGGGAGTTTGAGCGGGTCTGTTTCACGTATCCACTTTATTTCATATCCGTTTATGATTAGGTTTTCATTTTTCACTTCCACAGTACCATCAAATTTTCCAAACGCGGAATCATACTTGAACAAATGTGCATGCATTTCCACAGCACTTCTGGTATTTATTGCAACGATTTCTATTTCTTTTCCAAGCACTCCCTGTGCTACTACTGCCCTTAGAAACATCTTTCCTATTCGTCCAAATCCGCTAATGGCTATTCTCATCAAAACACCCACCTACAAGTAGTTACTAATCTTACTATCCCGAGATACTCTTTAAAACGTTCCCCCTCACAATCGTTCCTGATGCGAATTCTGGTTTTCTTCATTCTGTCAGCACTGTCTGTTTCTGCGTTTTCCGCGTCCATAGATACCCCTTGGGAAACTGCAGTCTGGGGAAGCAACAATCCGCATATTTTCAATGTTTTCGGGGTTTCTATCTGGGATTTCAATGCAATGCACGCATCAATTTCATCAATCACGCTTTCATTTGAAGGTGCAGGAGATATTTATGACGATAAATCAAGGGATTATCTAATTTCCGCACTCGAATGGAAAAATAAGAGCGATAATTCCATTGTGCAGTGCAATTCTGTTCTTTCCACTGTTTCAGGAAACCCATCTGCCGGTGGCTTCCCGGTGTTTAACTCCCAAATAGCCCAGTTCTTTGCAAAAGAATTGTTTTCCCATTCCTTTTCGGAATGTGCAAGCTATGGCTATTATTGGAAGAACACAATGACTAACGCAGTTCTTTTGCTTGGCAGGAGTGCAGAGCTTTCAGATTCTGCCTGGCTTTTGGCAAAAAAGGATTTTGCTGAATTGGATTATCTCGGAATCTGTGATGTTGATTTTTACGGTTCTTCTTCCAGTTCCTGCGATACAATAGTTCCTGCATTTTCCGGGGTTTCAACCGGAGATCTTTCCGAACACGATAAAGCCGCCGCCCTTGTTTCCAAATTGAAAAAAGCCGTCTATATGGCTGTTCCGAATCTGTCCGCTTCTGATGAAATGGTGAATCTTGTCTGGAAACCAGATGGTTCTCTTGCAGACTCAATCTTCCTGCGTTCTCTGATGCTCAACGCCACTCAAAACAGTTTTGCGGAACATACTGCCCTTAAATCGTCACTGCTTCAGGTGCGATCCTTAATATCCTCTTCATTGGCGAAACTAGACGGCCAGGACGTGCATTTGATTTCCGCCCCTGTAAAATCAAGTGTATTCAGCGAGGCGCAGGCATATACTGTTTCATACCGGCTTTCCATGCTGAAGGATGCGCAGAAAAAAGCAGAAGCCATGGCTGCGCAGGCAGATTTCTTTTTATCATCCAAAAAGATTGGATATTTGAAAAATTCGATTCATTTTCTCAGGGATTCGGCAGAACTTTTCGGTGCGATTTCAAATGATTCTGAAATCCTGTCTGTGGATTCGGAAAAAGTAGTTTCCATGGCACGGGAGGAAGCAGAAATGGAAATTTCGTCATTTGAGTCTGCTGCATCAGGTCATCCTGCAAATTCAATCGCCCGCTCACTTTATGTAAATGCCACTCTTGCACTCTCAAGTGGTGATGCTGCAACTACTCTCGGAAAAAAATTCGTTTTTTATGATAAATCCGCTTCGCTTGCACGTTCGGCAAGGAATAAACTCACAACAGTTTCCGCAGAAAAGGAGGCAGATGCGGGTGCAGAAGCGGAATCCCTTTCTCTGCTTCTGAAAAATGCGCAGAAGGATTCAATTGATGTAGAATACGAAAAGAAAATGCTCTCTGTAATTAAGAGTGACGTGCTTTCAGGTGCGGATTGGGCAGTGGCGCTTGTTTCCGAGCTTCGCGAGTCAATTATTGAAAAAGCCCGCTTGCAATATGGTGCTCTGGAACAAGAGCGTGCGGAGCTTCTTTACCAGGTTTCTCTTGGTTCAGAGTTTCTTGGGGATCTGATATTTGACATGTCTTCAGTGGAATCCGGGGCGTTTTACAAGGACGGAACGCTCGTCTATCCTGATAGCATAGGAAAACTCGCGCAAATCGAATCAAAGTATTCATACATCAGCGAGAAAATATTCTCCTCTTCACACAAAATCGTAGAATCAAACCTGGTTGTTTCCTCCAGTGAATATTTCAGCCCGATTATTCTCGACGAACTTGTAAATGCGACTATTAGTGCTACGGTCCACAATCCGACCGGCTTCTCAGCGGAAAATGTGCGCATTCCACTTTCATCCTCTATTGATTTTGCGGATGCTTCCCTGTTTTCTTCTTCATCTGGCGAAAGCAAAATAACTCTTTTACAGACAAACGGAATGGAAATTGTCCTGAAAAATATATCTGCTTATGAAACAATCCAGTTTGGAATCGGAAAAAAAGCAGTTCTAGCATACACCTCGAAAAAGTCCGCCAGCATAGTTGCACAATCAGATGCCACTGCGCAGATTGAGGAAACAACAACCTTCAATCTGCTGGTCAATGGTCGTTTTGCATACGAATCTGCATCGGAATCTACCAGCGAAGTTTACATCGATGGCCTTGAATTGCGAGGCGGCTCAAAACTACTCGAAAAAGGTCCGCACATACTCAGGTCAGTTTCATCAGCCACGAATGCCTTTTCCACAGAATCTGGTAATTTCAGCGTAAAGGCCGAGGGCACATCTTCGGAAGTAAGCTATGATCTTTCAATAATTCCTAAATTGGATATTGACCGCGCAACCCTAATCGTAAATGGTAACTGGAGCGACCACGTAAAGTCGTTTGTTCTATTTGCCTACACTGGAGAGGCAATTGAAAACAAGCGCGAGCTTGGCAATGGCCTGTTTGGCTTTGACGTCCTTTTCCTTAAGAAAAACAAGGCAACCAAAATCCGCGTTAAGTATGCTGTTGATAATTCCAAGGAGTATGTGGCCGAGCAGCTTTCGGTTCTTTCAAAATTAAACTCAACCGATGCGGCGATGGTTTCCTCAAAACTCGCAGGAAACGATACCTTATCTGCAATTTCCCTTCTAGAGCAAAAGCGTGTCTCATCTCTTCTGAGCGAGGTCTCATCGTCAGCACTTTCCTCGTCCGTATCAAAGCTCGTGCGTGAACTGGCTTTGGAAAAGGATGAAATAAATGGTGTTGTATCCGGTTCGGAATTCATGAGCCTGAATGAAACTACGGATAGTCAGTTCCTTTCAAAACTTCAGGCAAGAAAATCAGTTCTTGAAAGCGCGCTCTTTTCAGTTTCGAACATGACCAACGAACAGGCCGAAGATGCTCTTTCCAAACTAGATAAGAAGTGGCTTGGCAAACAGATGTCCGCACAGTTCAATGATGCCGAATCAGAATTCCGCAAGCTAAAAGACAAATACATCCTGCTTTCAAATGCATCGTCTGTATCTGGGCTTCCAAAAGAATTCCCTGATTTTGAAAAATCTTCTGCTATATTTGAGGGGAGTGGCTCTCTTTCAGATGCTATCAACCTGCTTGGGACATTGTCTTCTGTACGCGACGTAGTTATGAAAAAGGAAAATGAAATGGAGGGCGTAAAGGCATCACTTTTATCACAACTAGATACAGTCAAATCATCTATTTCCGAAATTCTAGAGCACTATTCAAAAGAATACGCAGAAGGAAAAACATCTACATTCTCCTGGGCATTTAAGGTTGATCCATCTGCATTGCAGAAAGAGCTTGCTAAGAAAGCAGCGACAGCTTCGGATTTGCATTCAGCACTAGGTTCGCTTGATGAATCATTCTCAAAAATGAACGAAACCATTTTGTTCCTTTCAAGCCGTGCGAATAGCGAATACTCCCAGCTGAATGCATTGAAATCCTCCAAATTTGGTTCATGGAGTGAACAAACTCTGAAGAAATTCAACCAGGGAATGGCAAAGGCATCGAACTATATCGAAAAAGGAGACTATGTTAAGGCCCTTAAAACTGAAAGTGCGCTCGTTTCCCTTGCAGAATCTGAAACAGGAACTGACAAATCCCAAGGCATGATTGTTCTCGCGCTTTCCGCAACTTTTGTTATAGGTGTAATTCTAATCTATCTGTTCCGCAACAGGGGTGGTTTTGGCAAAGGAAGTTCTGAAAAGCCGCAATTTAAAAAACTGCAATCCATATCCTATAATTATGGCGAAAGGAAGAACCAACAAACCGGAAACAGGCAAAATCTATTTGACCGGGGCAACCGGGAGACTGGGAAAAGAAGTCCTGAGGCTTCTTCCAGCAGCGATTCCATTAGTTAGGGTAAAATGCGGATTAAAAAACGAAATAATAACTGATTTTAGTTCAGAAAGTTTGGTAAAAATACTTGGCGATGCCAGTGCGATCATACATCTCGCAGGTTCAATGAATTTTCTTGATCCAGTCGAGCTTAAGGTTGCAAATGTCGAGCTCACTCGCCGTCTTGTTTCTGCAACTCCGAAATCCGCGCGCATTGTTTTTGCGAGTTCCATTTCCGTGTACGGTAAGTTAATCCGCGTTGTTCCTGCAGATGAGAATACTCCGATAAATCCAGATTCTCCCTATGCAGCAACAAAGCTTGAAGCTGAAAAAATCATTTCTGATTCCAATCCGAACTCTGTTGTCTTGCGAATAGGAACAATTTATGGTCCTGGTTTTAGCGATTACAACATGATTCTTTCCCA
Organism: Microcaldota archaeon; assembly: GCA_038046805.1. Classification (GTDB taxonomy): domain Archaea; phylum Micrarchaeota; class Micrarchaeia; order Anstonellales; family Bilamarchaeaceae; genus UBA10214. Next base: position 3,746 of record JBBSVO010000001.1, on the reverse strand, counting down.
AATCAAAAATGGTTCAATGAAAATCATTGGTCATGGGCAGAACCGCGTCCCATTTGTTCATGTCTCGGACGTAGCAAAGGCAGTGGCCGGCGCGTTGGATGTGCGTAAAGTCAGTCCTGGAATCTACGTTGTTTGCGGAGAATCGTTAAAACAACAGGAACTTCTTTCCATTGCCGCGGAATTTCTCGGGGTTTCAGCGCCATCTGATTTTGTTCCGCTTGATTTCGCACTGATGTTCGCGCAGTTTGAGCAATCAAAGGCAATGCTTTCAAAAACAAAGCCAAAGGTTACCACCGAACATATTTTGATTCTTGCCAGTGACCGGGTCTTTAATTCTGATAAAGCAAAGAAATCGCTTGGATTCAATCCTCGACCACTAAAGGATGGGATAAAGGAAATGGTTGAGGGGTTTATTAAGTTGTCGTAGATGGAAAGGATAGGTTTAAATATCCTTTTGAGCACTATTATATCCAACGGTTACGTATGATTGAAGCTCAAAAACCAGGAAAATGCAGGGAAGTACTTCATGGAATGAAGGTAAGGGCTGTTGCTCTTGCGTTTGCTGTGAAGGCGAGTTTGTCGTCTAAATCTCTTACGACTGAAGGCGCAATGGGAAATCCAGAAAACGTAAAACCACAAGATCAAAAGACTGATGAGTCGGGTCGAGGTTGGGACTGTACAGTAGATAGTCCTCCTACGAGTAAACCAATTACGGCTGATGAGAAAAAGTTTAGAGATGATGCGCTAACTGCGGCCAGTATAACACACGAAACATCCGGAAGGTACGTATCTTCATTCTCGCCAGCAGGTGTAAACATAAGAACATGGGACAACTTAGGTCGTCGTATCGGTGAGGGTTTCCAGATAAGTCTAATAGAAGATTCAACAGGACCAAATCTGAGGAATATGGGTATTGTTTTTGACCCGTTAACTGGAAAACCACTGCTTCGTAACCCTCCCTGTTCAGAGGAAAAATAAACTTTTGTTCAGAAAACAGTCCATAAATCGCCAAAAGTGGTCGGAAAGCGGAACAAAACTGTTGTTATCCTCTATTCTAGTCAGAAATCCTCTTGTCAGAAATCAATCGGCTTTCTCAGTGGCGAATTTTCAATAATAGGTATAATACTCCTTCCATCACGGTCTTTCAGAAAATAGCCATTTATCTCAGATTTTCCGCTCATCAGTACGAGTATTGAATGCCCGTCATTGCCAAATTTTATAAGTGGCCATAATGCATCGCCAAGAAGCGGGATGTGCGATACTGGAACGAAATAAGTTACTCCTTTTTTGAATTCGCGCTCTTCATAGGTAACGCATTCCCTTGGCTCCAGCCAGTTTATTCCAGCAGCAACAAGTTCTGCAACCGGAGGGCATGATGCGGTCAGTGCTACAACCGTTCGCACGGTTCCGTCGGCAGTCGCCAAATCTTTCATAATAAATGGAAATATTGTGCACACCCAGGGTTTTATCGGTTTCTTATGAATCTCGCATATTTGAAGCGTGGTTATGCCGGCGCCCGGTATTTCATGCAGGAAAACGCACGTATCGTCCGGGAAAACCAATGCAGTTCCATCTAGTGCAGTTGTTGCAGTTGCTCCATGTTCTCTTGCCAAGGCGAGTAATCCCTCATATTCTGGTTCTTTGCTGTGGATTCCAATGCTTTTTGTTCCCTTGCAACACTGCGCACAACTTGTGCATATTGCCTTTTCCGAGCGGAATATCCTGGTTGCAATTTGTGTGGCATTCTCGGGCCTAGGTTTTGGTATAAAAAGCTGCGCAACTTTCATATAATCATTTATCTGAGGAAGGGATTATAAAGTTATCATAAGTAAACATTAATGTAAATGTAAAGTTTAAATTAAACGATGGGTGGATCATACTATGGGAAAACCAAAACATGACGCAGAGCCTGAGCTTACTCCAGAACAGTTTAGCCAGCTTCGCGGATTTCTCAATAGAATGATTGACACTGGGGTTATCATCTGTCGTCCAATATCTGAAGAGAAATCTGGTTCACACATGCGTCTTGCGGTTCAACTTATGCAAGAGAAAATAAATGACCTTGGCATGAAAGACGAACATGGCAAAGCGATAATCCTAAATCCAAATGGCATTTTGTCACTTGAAACTATTCGTGCATTTGCAAGTGCCAATACTTCTGGTCTTCTCAAGCCGCTTCCAAAACTAATTCCAGTTATAATGCCTGCTATTATTGAGCCTGGCAAGGCAACTGTTACTAGAAAATCGATCTCCTCGCCATTTGTTCTTGAACATCCACCTATTTTAGGCCATAAACCAGCGTATAATTTTGGGGCAACGCGTGAGGAATACACTACTACAGGCGGAGAAGTTGTTCCTGCCCATAGTCATCGTGGCATAGATATCTCCTGTCGTGGCGGAACCCCAGTTTATTCTTCAACTTCCGGAGAAATTGTAAAAGTAGATAGAGATCCTGGCGGAAAGGGCGGAAACTATGTAGTTATTCATGACCATGCGGGGTTATACCACCATTATATGCACATGGGTAACATGTCTGTTCGCACAGGGCAGTTCGTATCTGCAGGCACACGCATTGGAGATGTAGCGCGCACCGGTTTAGAGCGCAGAAGCAAATCTCCGACGCATCTGCATTATGAAATACGCTCTGAAATAAACTCCGGCAGGGCGATAAATTTTACAGCCGCGCTTCGCGAAGCGTATCGTCAGCATGAACAGACTGCGACACTGCCAGTAAGATAAAACAGGTGATATATCTTGAATTCCGCTTCTTCAACTCAAAGTTCAAATAAAAAACTAGTTCTCAGTGACACCGCACGGAAAAAATTTGCCTCGGCAACGTATGGCTTTGCCGGAAATCATTCAGGAGTCCAAATCTGCACATGGACAAGAAAGGCATTGCGCGGAAAAGGTGTCTGCTACAAACAAAAATTCTATGGAATCGATTGCCATCGCTGCTGCCAGATGAGTCCTGCTCTTGCATGGTGCCAGGAAAATTGCACGTTCTGCTGGCGACCAATGGAATGGATGCGGTTTGCAAAAATGAAAAAGAAAGAGGCGGATTCGCCAGAGGAAATAATCTCAGGTTGTGTTGCTGCGCGCAAGAAAATCATGAGCGGGATTGGCGGGGCACATGATGCAAACCGCGCTTTATTTGACATATCTTTTTCCAAATTTCCTTCTCATTGGGCAATTTCCCTTTCAGGTGAGCCTACGATTTATCCATATCTTCCGGAAATGATTGCGGCACTGAAAAAAAATCGTGAAGTCCGTAGCATCTTCCTCGTAACCAATGGCCAGGAGCCGGCAATGCTTCGCCAGCTTGAGAGGAAAAATGCTCTTCCCACCAAGCTTTATGTTTCAGTGGATGCACCTGACGAAGAGCGGTTCAAAAAAATAAACAAATCGCTTTACAAGGACGGATGGAAGCGGCTCAATAAGACGCTCATACTTCTCTCGAGATTGAAATGCCGTCGTGTAATCAGATTTACGCTTATTAAAGGAATAAACGATTCGGAAGATTTATTTCCGCTCTATGCGAAACTATTTGAAAAGAGCCGCGCGGATTTCATAGAAGTAAAAGGCTACATGTTTCTTGGTGCCTCCCGCAATCGTCTCAAATTCGAGAATATGCCTATGCACGAATACGTGCGGGAATGGTGCGAACGATTTGCGGCACAAATTCCAAATTACGATACGATAAACGAGGATTATCTGTCGCGTATTGTCTTGTTCAGGAGAAAGGATTC